>JAUSIK010000016.1 GCA_030648155.1 Nanobdellota archaeon
TGTTTGCGAGTTTTTCATTGAGATTTTACTCCAGCAGATATCATAATCTCCAAAGATTGTTAAATTTGAAACATAGACTGGAGTTGGATAGGTTAATGTTAAAATTCCTTTTACATCCCAATTGCTTGGAGTCCAGGATAAACCAAATCCAGACCATGATGAACATTCTATTGTGTTTATTGAAGGCGAACCCGTTGCATATTGAGCTAAAGAGCCTTGATTGTTTTGTGATGATGCTGAAGCTGATGATGCGAATTGGCATAGGGGAAGAGCATAGACAGTATTAATCAGAAAAATACTAACTAATAGGACTAGGGATATTTTCCTCATTTTCATCTCTTTTTAACTTTTAGTGTTATCATTAATATAAAGGTATGTTACTACCTGAATTAAATAAACCTGGCAGTATTATTTTTACTGCACAAAATTATTTTACTACTATTCTCTAAGAAAATTTGCTGAAGTATTTTTTACACGTCATTATTTTAAATAGTTTTTTAGATAAAAATGTTTATGGAGGGTTTAGCAACAACAGTCGAAGAGGTAAATAGATTAAAGAAAAAAATTAGATATTTGGATAATGAAATGAAAAAGTACTGGGGTCTGGAAAGCCAATATAAAAAAGAGATGAAAAATCTTGAGGGAAAACTATGCAATTTAATTAAACCTGAACTTGAAAAATTAAGGGAGAAGATACCTTCTGAATATAATGTTTCTAATTTTAGCATTGATGGGGATTATATTTTCCTTGACCCAACTTATAGAGGACAAAGTATTACTCCTGCACAACGAGATGATCTGAAAGAAAAAATACTTGCAGATATTATTAACATTGCAAAATATTATAAATTTATTTTAGAATTTTCCACTTATGATTGTTCAGAATCGAAATTCACTACTTTAACTTACAAAAAATAGGGGCAAATAATATAAAGTGATATGGGGATGAAATAATATGGAGGTTATTGCTTTAACAAAAGAGCTGGCTGTTAGCAAAGCTAATGAACTCTTGGCTTTGGAAAATAATTGGGTTGAAATTGGAGATAGCCCATGGGATATAAATAAATTAATGTTTGAGCTTCCATTGAAATGGGAATTAAGCCACTTGGCAATTCACGAAGGAAAAATAGTTGGATATCAAATTGGATCTTTGAAAGAGGGGAATGCTTTTTTAAATAAAATTATCGTAAATAAAGATAAGCGTGGATTAGGAATTGGAAAAAATCTATTAAAAGATTTTTTAGATAAGTGCATAAATAATAATATTGAGAGAATAATTTTTAGAGTTAGAACAGACAACCCTGCTGTACAATTTTATGATAAATTAAAATTTAGCAGAAAAGAGGGGATTGAGTATGGAAGGGGTGATGGCCTACCAAGTTATTTTTATGATACGAGGATTAGGGATGTGCTAGCTACTTTAAAAAATCCAGAAATGCAAAAATTCTTGGAAATTGGCAAGGAAGCTGCAAAAAAAGCAGGAGAACACATTATTAAATTAAGGAAAGAAGGACTTGATTTTTCTAAGAAGAGCGATGGATCTTTGGTAAGCAATGCTGATATTGAATCTGAAAAATTAGTGATCGATTATATAAGTAAATATTATCCAAATCATAATTTTGTTGGAGAGGAACTTGGTTTTAAGAATAATGAGTCTAACAGCGATTATTTGTGGACAATTGACCCAATAGATGGAACCTCAGCTTATTTAAATCATGAGAATAATTTTTGCGTAAATATCGCATTGCTCAAAGGAAAAGAAACTATTATTGGAACAGTTTACAATCCAGTTACTAATGAAATGTTTAGTTCTAATGGATTTATTTCTGAAATGAATAATGGAGCACTTCCTTTAAAGAAATATAGGGCTGACAACAAGCCTGTTTTAAATTTTCAGGCTCCAAAAGGAAAACTAAATGATATTAACATATTACTATCTTTGAGAGAAGAAGGAGAAGTTAAAAAAGTTGTTGAGGGTGGCTCACCAGCATACAATCTTGCACAGGTTGCCAAGGGTACACACAATCACTTTATTATGTATTGTGATAGGGAAGCAAAAATGGAAGATTACGCTGGTCCTTTTTTAATAGTAAAGGGAGCTGGAGGAGTAATAACTGATTTAGAAGGCAAAGATATTGACCCATTAATGCATAAGGGATATATGGTCGCAAGCAGTAACAGCGAGGGACATAAAAAATTATTAAATTTACTGAAAGAAAATAAATTTGGTGAAGATCAAGAAAATGGGAAAGTAATCTTCATGGGTGGATTTTATGGAACTGGAAAATCTACTCTTTCAATTAAATTAGAAAAAGCCCTTGGGTATAAGAGGTTTAATTCTGATATTACTAGAAGAGAACTTGAGTTCCAAAATTATGATATTAAAGATGGGGATGTTATATGGGGGACATTATTTTGGAAAGCGGCTAAAGAACTTGATGAAAATAAAGGGGTTATAATAGAATCTACTTATTTAAATGAGGAACAAAGAAAACCCGATTATGATTTGGCAAAGAGCAAAAACGCAGAAGCAATTTTTATGGAGGTTATTTGCCCTGAAAAGGTTGCAAAAGAAAGAATTGCATCTAGACCAACTTCGCCAGACGGGATACATGTTCCAACTAATAGAGTTGAATATTATGATAAGAAAAAGGATTTATGGAAATCAGTTATAGACGGGTTGAGTAGAGTGGACAGAAAATTCATTTCTTATCTAATTTATGACAGCCATGAAGGGAAATTATATTATGGATTACTTAGAGATAAGCATAAAAAATGGGCTGAAGAAATAGCCAAGTCTTTGGGAGTAGAATTAATTCCTGCAACTCATGATATTATTAATTCCGATAAGAGGTATGCAATAAGTTCAAAGAAAATTTCCCCATCCAAGCCTTTTATTAGTGATGATGAAATTAACTCTGTGGCTTCCGTTGTTAAATCAGGAAAGCATGCAACAGGAAAAGTTACTGAATTATTTGAAAATAAAATTAAAGAATATATAGGGGTTAAATATGCAAAAGCTACAACAAGCGGGACAACTGCATTACATTTAGGATTAAAGGCTTTAGGAATAATAGAAGGTGATGAAGTAATTATACCCAGTTATGTTTGCAATAATGTCCTACATGCAATAAATTATTGCGGGGCCAAGGCTGTTTTAGTAGATATTGATTCTAATTACTTTGATTATGGGTTTAATATTTCTGCTGGAATGATTAGACCTTCTATTACTAAAAATACAAAAGCAGTTATAGTCCCTCATCTTTTTGGAATTCCTGCTGATATGGATGAAATTTTAAAACTAGGAATTCCTGTTATTGAAGATTGCTGTCAAAGTATAGGTGCTTCTTATAAAGGAAAAAAAATAGGAAGTATGGGAATAATTGGAATTTACTCTTTTTATGCCACTAAAGTAATTTCAACAGGACATGGGGGGATGATTGTTACATCAGATGAAAAGATTAAAAACAATATTGATCGATTAACCAGGGAGAATCATGACGAACCCTATAATATTGCTTTTAATTATGGATTAACAGATATTCAATCAGCCTTAGGTATATATCAATTAGATAAATTAAATATCTTTATGGAAAAAAGAAAAGAATTAGCTAAGAAATATAATGAAGCGTTTGAAAATGGAAAGTTTAAGATATTTCAATATAAAGAAGGAGCATTTCCATTTAGATATTTAATAAAATTTAATAGCCCTAGAGAAAAAGAAGATTTTAGAAATGCTTTGAAAGATAGAGGGATATCAATTTATCCAACAGTTTACAGGCCTTTGCATAGATATCTAGGGTTGGATGCTGAAAACTTTAAAAATACTGAAGATGCTCATGAAACCACTATGTATATTCCATTATATCCCGCTTTAACGGATGAGGATGTTAATTATATAATAGAAAACGTTGTTAATATAATTCAATAATAAAGTTTTTTAAATCGAGAAAAATGAAAAGGATATGCTTAAACAAATAGAACCTACAAAATATGAAGAACTGCAGGCAAAAAGAATTTGGAATTATATGATTTTAAATCATAAACTTAAAAAATCAGATTTAATAATGGTTTTAGGATCAATAGATTTATTACCAGCTCGACGTGCAGCTCACTTATATAAAAAGGATTACGCTCCATTGATACTTTTTAGCGGTGGTGCTGGAGGAAGAAACTACAGCCTTTTGAGGAATAACCCTAAATTAATAAGTGAAGCTAAAATGTTAGCCTTAGAAGCAATAAAATATGGAATTCCAAGGCGCGCAGTTATTTTAGAGGAAGAATCAACTAATACTGGAGAAAATGCAATTTTTAGCAAAAAACTATTAGAAAGATTAAAAATTCAAGCTAATAGAATAATTGTTGTACATATGCCTTCTTCATTAAGAAGGGATTACTGTACTCTGAAAAAGCAATGGGCGGGCATGGAATTTATAATGGATCATCCAAAGATTGATTTTGAAGAATACCATAAGGAAGGTTATCAAGGAACTATGTCTAGGTCAGAACTTATTAGCGATATGCTAGGAGATTTTCAAAGACTGTTTGTACATACCAGGCCTGAATTTGGATATATATTTTCTCAAAAAGAATTAAAACTAAAAGAGCCTTCTATAAAAGTAATAGAGGCTTATAAATATTTGATAAGCCAAGGATATGGAAAAGGACAACTTGTGCTAGATAAGAAAACTTTGAAGCCTTATGAGATATTTTAATTCACTACTTGTTTAGGTACAGAAAATATTGTCTTGGAGAATAATATTATTTATAAATAGATTAATGATCGATTGATTAATGGAAAAAGATATTAGGGCGGTAAGTGAAAGAGAAGAGGAATATGGCGAGGGAATTTGGAATTATATGAAATTAGACCAACCCAAAAAGAAAGCTGATTTAATTTTTGTCTTAGGCAGTATTGATCTTTTACCTGCTAGAAATGCTGCCCAAGAATATTCTGAAGGTTTTGCCCCTAACGTATTATTTACAGGAGGAGTTGGAGGTAGAAATTATGATTCCTTGCCTAAATCAAGAGGAGCAACTACTGAAGCTGAAATGCTGGCTCAAGAGGCAATTTTGTATGGATTGCCGAAATCTGTAATTCTTTTAGAAAAGGAAGCAAAAAATACAAGTGAAAATATAAGAAACAGCAAGAAAATTTTAGCTGATAGTGGAATAGAACCAAAAACAATAATGGTATCGCATATGCCTTCTGCCGAAAGAAGGGATTTTGCTAGCTTAAGAAAACAATGGCCTGGACCTGAATTTATAATGACTTCCCCGAATGTCGGATTTAGGGAATATCATATTGAAGGATATCAAGGTACTTTTTCACGGAGAGATTTAATAAATGATATGCTGGGAGATTTCCAGAGAGTATTTGTTCATTGTAGGCCTCAATTTAGTTATATTTTTTCACAGGAAGAATTAGGTTTGGATTTGCCTTCTGATAAAGTTAAAGAAGCTTATACTGAATTGATTGGAAGAGGATTTGGAGCAGAGCAGTTAGTTAAAGATAAAACTACTGGGATTGCTTATGAGATTTTTAAATAGAATTGGCTGTTTTATATTTATAATTTAATATATTGCTAATTCTACTAAATATTTATAAATCTTTAATTTAGGGTAGATTCATGGAAAATAATTATAACGGGGTTAAAATTTATTCAATTGGTGCAAGCAATGAAGAGCATGGGCCTGGTTTGCCTGTTAATATTGACGACTTTTTTGCCAAAAGAGTTTCAGTTAATGTTGCTGAAAGGTTAAGAGCAGATTATATTGGGCACTTGCCTTATTCTAGTGACAGAGTTGGGGAAATTGCTAGAGATTGGAATCATAGTTATATAGAAATGGATCTTATGATAGATAACATTGTAAAAGATGTTGAGAGAGATAAAAATAGACTAGTTGGTAAATTTTCTCATTGTATAATTATTAGTGGACATGGCGGAAATAATTTTTTGAATGATCATAGCGATAAAATAGGAAATATGCTTGAAATTCCCTTTCTATACATATCACCGCTTGCTGGAATAAGGGTATTACATCCCGAACATGACGCTATTAATCCAAGCCATGCTGATGACTGCGAACACTCTATCGCAAGATTTTTGGGTGTTTTGAATGAGAATGGGTTTGAAAAATTAAACATTGAAGCAAAAAAACATCCTATAAATGTTCTAAAAAAATGGCCTGCACTTATGGGATTGGCGGGATATGTTCTCCCTGAATTGGGCGGGGAAAGATATACTAAACTTAGAGAATATTGCGGTGAAGAAAATGGAAGATTATTTCTCCAAAGAAGAAGCATTATAGCTGATTACGATGTTGGAAAGGAATTTGTAGATAGAAATGTTTATATGGCATTTAAAGAAATAAAAAAGTTTTTTATGGATTAGTTTTACTACTGTACAAGATACAGAAAATATTGTCTTATAGACGATAAATGCTTATAAATGCGATAATGAATAAAATTATATGCCTATTTACAAACAAACAGAGCATGGAAATGTAAGAATTCCTACGGAAGGAGAAAACAAATTAGGAAAAACAAACTGGGATTATTTTCAGTTAGGACATGAATTAAAGGAGGTTGATTATATTGTGGTTTTGGGGTCAAATGATATGCTTCCTGCTCAATTTGGGGCTGAATTATTTCTTAAAGGATTAAGTACTGGAAAAAAACTCATTTGTGCTGGTGGTGCTGGCGGGAGATTCTATGATGATTCTCCAAAAGAAATTAAAAGGGCTGGAATGACTGAAGCAGAACAATTAGCAGCGATAGCTGTAAAGTACGGTGTTGCTGAAGACCAAATATTACTTGAAAAAGAATCAAAACATACAAGGGCAAATGTAATTAACACTCTGGAAATGCTTGCTTCTATGGGTTTGGAAAGACCTAAAAGAATTATGTCTGTACATATGCCTTCTGCCGAAAGAAGAGATTACGGAACATGGAAGGCGGTAGCACGTGATATTGAGGTTGTTGTAACTTCTCCTAGAGTTTCTTACGAGGATTATCACAAAACAGGTTTCCAAGGGCAGTTTGATCATTATAGAATTATCGATACATTAGTTGGAAATATTCACAGAACAATTTTAGTTTACCCTAAAAAAGGAGATATGATAAAACAATTGATTACACCTGAAGCGAGAGATGCATATCATGGTTTGATTGATGCAGGATATAGATCAGAATTAGAAGGAAAGAATTTAGATTATATCAGAATTCCAGATGAGTTAGTTGGTGATGATAGAGAGTTGTTGAGTAAATAAAATGAAAGAAGAGATTAATCAGCCAAGAGGGCCATGGTTCACGAACACAAGAGAGATTTTACATTCTAATAAATATGGATTGAGACTCATAAGAGATGAGGTAAAAAGACCTAATGGAAGTGAAGGAATTTATGATTATTTAAAATTAAGAGGGAATGGCGGGGCTTATGTTTTGCCATTAGATGATAATGGAAATATATTTTTAGTTCGCCAATTTAGATATCCAGCAAATAAGTGGACAATGGAAGCTGCAAGCGGTGGAATGGAAGAAGGCCAAGATTTTATAGATCTTGCTAGCGCTGAATTAAAACAAGAACTTGGCATAAGGGCAAATATATGGGATACTCTAATGGAAAGAACAGATCCTGCGCCACACATTATTGATTCTCCTCAAAGGTTATATTTAGCAAGAGATTTAAGTTTTTATGAAACAGAACATGAAGATACTGAACAAAATCACCTTTCAATTAAAAGAATTAAGTTGGAAGACGCACTTGAAATGGTAAAAAGAAGTGAAATTACAGAAACACCTACATGTTTAACAATAGCTTTGGCCTATAATTTTTTAAGGAATTTATAAATTTTAGAAAGTTATCATTTTAATGCGTATTTGAAATAAAGATTGTGGGTGAATCAATTTGAGGCATACGGCCTATACAGAAAAGAGCATCAATTGAAGCCATATATGGAAGGAATCCTGGAAGATGCTGTTCATATTTAGGATGATGATAATCTTGAAATTCTACTTTGATTTTTCTGTTATTAAATGGCTCTAAATTTAGATAAGTTCTTCCTCCTGAACCTGAAAGGTATATATCGGCATTAAGGGCTTGGCAGATATTTGCAATATCAACGGATGCAGCAGATTTTTCATAATGATCTGGTTTCAATTTTAACTGTGAAGCTAAGATTATAGGAGTTTTAATTTGGAATATCTCTTTGATGAGATTTATTACCTTCATGTTAAGGGATAATAAATGAGTTTCTGAATTGTTGAAAATTTTTTGAAATTCTGGAAAGAAGGTTTTAAAGTAAGGAGCTTTACTGTAACTTGCCTCTATTTCATGCAAAATTGACTGATACCATTGTATATTTTTTTGTTTAATTTCTTTTTGAATTAATATGTGTTTAATAAAATCATCTTGATGATGAACTGGGGCAGATATCCATTTTGACATAGGATTATTTACATTATCATGACTGTTAATTCTTATTTTATTTCTGTTATGGTATTCCTTTTTAATAAATAGAACCTCATCACGAATTACAAAAATATCTGATGACTGCATTTTATCGAAGAAACCTAAATAGGGAAGAAAGTTTGGCTGATGAGCTGAAAGGACTTTAGACATCTTCCCCTCTTTTAAAAACATGATTTATTGCAAATGCTTCAGCGTAGCTTGATTGCTGTGGAATCCCATGGAAACCTGCAAGATGCTCTATCCATTTTACATCAACAATTCCCTTTTCAACTTGAGATTTATAACAGTTAAGAGCCTCTATTTTTTTCTTTAGGTGATCTTGAGATAGTTCAACAAAATAATGAGGCTCAAATGGGTGTTTGGTAGATGGACCCTGGAAAAGGAATATCTCTGCTATTTTTCTTGCTGCTGAAGAAACCGCATAACTGCAATGTCTATGATCCTGATGCCTATCATTTGGATGATGGGTATAAACTCTATTTATGTTTAATCTTTTAATGTAGGACTCAATTAAATTTACTACTTCTTGGCTGTCGGCAAGGAAACCATCTTCAAAACTTGCAAAGAAAATATTTTCTCTTGATATTCCCAATACCTTCATTGAGGCAAGACATTCCTGCATGTCCAATGTATGACTGCCTTTATCTCCGTTTGTCATTACAAGAATGAATACATTATCTTCCAAAAAGAGATGTTTTGCTATGGTTCCTCCACAGCCTAACTCCACATCGTCAGGATGCGCCCCCACAACCAAGATGTTATTTTTTTTATTCACCATCTTTTTTGAAAATATATTTAGATTGATATATCCACATTCCTGCTGATGGAGTTTCCCGCCTCATCACTGACCATTATATCGATATCGTGGCTTCCAGCCTTAAAGGTTAGTTGTTTTTTACATACAGCGCTCTTATCAAGGCGTGAGCACATAGTTTTCCAGGCAGGCCTTAGAACTGAATTGTCCCTATATTCAATAGATTCAAAATTTTCTTCAGTTACTTTTATTTCGAACATTAAATGGTTTTCATGGAGTTCATAATTAAAAGAATCTATTAAGGGAGCTTGAGTATCCACCATTAGGGGTAGAGGCTTACTTATAGCAATATTAGATGCTATATCCTTTATTTCAAACCAATATGTAATCGTTTTATTGTTAAATTGGGATAAATCCACCGTGGCGTTACATTTGTATTTGCCTTTATTAGTACTGCATTGACTAGGAATGTTTAAGTTGGATGTTCTAAAGCCTTCATTCCCATTGCCATAGTTTAACATAATGGTTTGGGGATTGTCTTCTTTTACTTCAATTTGGAATATTCCAGATGCAAAACCTTTTTTAGGGAATGTTTTAGTTATTCTTGGAACCTGGCTGTCAATAAAGAAAGAAACAATTTTACTTACTGCATTTCCTACAACATCTTCTGCTATAAATGTAATATTGTTGAATCCTTCTTTGAATGATCTTTTCTTTTCATGGGTTAAACAATCCTGGCAAATTCTTGTTGACCTTCTTGGATCCGCATTGTTTATGAATGAAACATCCGATTTTTCATTTGTTGTAAATTTTAATAGTATTGATCTTTCCCTATAAATTCCTCCCTTTGTTGGGTTTATTATATTTAATACTGGGGGTTCTGAATCAATATTTGAACCATCACCAAATACAGTGCATTCAGGAGCTATTGAATTGCATGTATTAAAATTCCCTTGATTATAACACTTATCTATTTCATTGTAATCTTCTATACAATACATGCAATTTGAGTTTGCGCATGTTCTATCTGGGGTCTTAGGATTACAGAAATCAATTTTCTGGCTTTTTCCAAAACATGCCCAAGATTCTGCTGATGCTAAATTTGCAATTATTGCAATTCCAATTATTACTGCAATTGAAAGTACCATTGCCTTTGTTTGATTTTTTTTGTGCTTCATTTTGTGATTTTTACTATTATGAATATGATTTTTTTAAAAAAGGAAAAATAAAAAAATAAAAATTCCTCTTCTTAAATTGCTTCGCCCCAGAAGTATATACTTCCAGTATCGAAGTCTCCATTACATGGTTCTGGCAAGTCTAATCTGAATGTCAAAGCATGCTCAGCTCCAGGAACTAAGATATTAGCCTTGTATCCAGCGCTTCCAAATGGGCCTCCCACTACGAATGGGCCGCCAGCTTGTAAGATTTCATGTGTACCGTAGAAAGGATTATTTGTTCCTACGTTGCCAAAGCTATTTCCATAGTTTATGGCTACATAACTCTCTCCTTCAGGGTCTGAAGCAGATCTTGGATCATCAAATGAACTGTAAGCTCCGCTTGTGATAAAGTATCTGAAGTTTGTCAATGCTAGCTGGTTTGTATCAGGGCATCTTGCGCCGCTAGATGAAGAGTCGTAAAAGTCAGTACCTGATATAAACATATCAAGCAAAACTCCTGATCCCGCATCAGCGTCGTTACCTATTAATAAGGTATCTGAGTAACTAGATGATCCTGGTCTAACATTATCGAATGATAATTCTCCATCAATGCTTAAAGCAATGACAGGGTTAAAGAACCAGAACTCGTTTTCATCCATTGTACCCATCAATCCTGATCCGTCTTGTGCTTCCACTGTTACCCAGTATTCGCCATACATGCTTGCTGGAGTTTCAACTGTAAGAGTACATTCGAAGAAAGCCATTGTGTCCGGATTGAACTCCAATTCTTCTTCTAAGATTTCAGCATTACAGCTGTCAAAATTTTGTTTTGCAACTGAACTCTGATAATCTGCTCTTAAACAGTTTGCTTCAATTTCATTGCCCTCACCTTGAGAGTCACCAATTGTAGCATAAACATCGATATTTTGATCTATCTTGTTCTTATCCATGACAAGTACTAACCAACTAATTTTTTCACCTTCGAAAGCATAGTTGTTAATTCTTTCAACAAGATATTGACCTCCATCTGATACTCTCCAAGGTTCTACGTTATCATCTGTGACAATTCTTGAACCACAAAGATCTACTAGAGGAGCGAATTCTTCAACATCTATGTCTAATCCAGTAGAAACTGATGTACTTACTGCAAGTACAGCAGGCACAGCTGAAAGCACCAATAGACTTGCTACCAGTATTGTAAATAAGGTTCTCATTTTCTCAACCTCCTTTCAGCTATTATTATGAATAAGGTGTAATTGTTTGTGTTTTTCTTTTTTAATGACTCTTTTTTGTTGTAATTCATCAGTTACCTCTCTTCTTTTGGAAGATAAGGAGCAGAATTTGATTTTGTATTTAAAGATGTTTGTCTTACAAAGCATATTTTTTTTAATTACTTTGAGTTAATGAAAAGTATTTTCCGACGGTAAAATTAATTTTATTTTTGAAAAAAATAAATACCCTGTTTTTGATAATTTTTTTATGCGAATTTTTAGATTAATTCTTTATTTTTTATCTAAATCAGTAGAAACAGTTCAATATTGTTCAAAACATACTTCATATGATAACATTGTTTATATATTAATTTCTTGACTCTATTAGAAATGATAACAAAAAGATCGGTATATTTGTTCGCACTATTATTTGTTGTTGGCATATCTGGACTAACTTCTGGGCTTAGTGCTAGTATAGGAAACTCAAGAATGGTCTTGAGAGTTGGAGTAGAAGAAGAAATTCAGAAATCCATATTAGTCAGAAATGTTAATGATGTTCCAGTATTAATTAATATTACAGTATTAGGGGATTTGGCTGAAAACATTATACTAAAGGAAAGTTCATTTAATTTAGAACCTAGTGAAGAAAGGAAAGTCTATTTTTTGATTAGTGCTGATCAAGCTGGAAAAACAGAAAGTAGAATTAGTTTTAGTTTTGTTCCAATTATTGAAGAGGGAATAGGGGAAGGCAATGGTGTTGGATTTAGTTCAGTTATTACGGTAATAGCTGATGATCAATATAAAGGACAGACTGAATCAGAAGATGATGATAATTATTATGGAAATAATGATATAATTAATAAAGATGGAATTTCAAGTAAAATTAGTGGAAAAACTGTTGATTCTAACAAAGGAAAGATTTTTAGTGCTAATATACTGATAATCTCTACTGCTATTCTTTTAGGAATATTAATAATTCTTTATTTTTTGAGCTTAGGAACTAAATATAAGAGAAGAGTGACCAAAATGAATGCGTAGGTATGTCTTTGGTGTAATTGCTTTATTATTAATTATTGTAAATGTATCGGCAGGTGAATTACAATTAGTCTGCCTAAATAATGGAGAGACTATAAAGTTCTCTGATTGTAATTCCGCTATGCAAGATAGAACTTGCACGGGCGGGGGATGCCAGTATTGCGCAACATTTGATTCGCAAAACGGAATATACTGCCCTGCTAATATAAATGACTGCAATTCCCAAGCAGAAATTGAATGTTCTAGCCTGCAGAATGATGAATCCAGCAATAATGGAAGTGAAACTGATCAAAATGAAGGCCCAAAAAATGTTAAAGCAGATATCGCTTATATTGTAAAAGATAGCAGTGGAGTTGACAATTTCTTGTTAGAATATTTAGATTCTGAAAAATACAGCTATGAAATTATTTATGAAGTTAATGCTGTAAATACTAACTTTGATGATTATTATATGATATTAGTTGGAAATCAAAGATTAAATAATCCAGCAAACTTACCTGTTGATAAATATAAATCTTTAATAATTAATTCTTACAATTATTATAAATCTAATTCAAATTGGCAGTTAGGGTGGAGTGCTAGAATAAGTGCAGTCTCAAGTCCTGGAGTATTGCACGTTAGAGATGCTATTCATCCTATTACTAAAGGTGTTCCTAAAGACTTTAATGCTTATAATATACATAATAGCGGGGTTAAAACATCTATTTTGAAGGGGCAGAAACCTACAGGTATAGAAATTATTGTTTATTCAGGAAGCTTGAATAGTGATGCTGTCGTAGCTACTGTTTTGCCAGGAAGCACTTACCTTAATGGCAAAATTGCAAAAGAAAGAGCATTATTTTTTGGGATTACAAGAGCACAATATTGGACTGAAGATGCTAAAAAAATATTCAGCAACTCTTTAAATTGGGTTATAGAAGGAGCAGATTTAGATGGGGATGGATTTTTATCTGATGTTGATTGCAATGATAGGGATCCGAGAATAAATCCTGCATCAAATGATGAATCTTTTAACTGCAGAAACGATGCGCCTAAAATTGATGATTTGAGAAAATTAACTTTTTACAGTGGAGATTTAGTTAAAATAAAGGTTGATGGAAGTGATCCTGAAAATGATAAATTAATTTATTCAATTGATGACTCTAGATTTATCTTTTCTGAAACTGAAAAAGAATTTCGCTGGCAGACAAAACTAGACGATAATGGAGAATATATCTTTAAAATAACGGTTTCAGATGGAAAGTTAAGTGATTCTGAAAATATTATTATTGAAATTAAAAATAATCCCCCCCATTTTTTAATTATTCCTGATATTAGCTGGAAAGAAGATGAGACAAAAGAGTTAGATCTAAATAAGTATTTTAGTGATAAGGAAGGATCTACACTCACATTCTCAATAGCTGAAACGTCTGACAATGATGCCATAAGTGCCGATATTGTCTCTCCTGGAGTTTTCAAGTTTATTTCTGAAAAAGATTGGAATGGCGAGGACTGGGTCATATTTAGGGCGTCGGATGGCCAGGATAGGGCTCTGTCCAATAAAATTAAATTAATTGTAACTCCTATAAATGATTCTCCTAGATTAATTAAAAATATTTCCAATATGGAATGGGATGAAGATTCAAAATTGGACAATCATTTAGATTTAAATGATTATTTTGAAGATGTGGATTCCATTTTGCAATATAGTGCAAGCGGAAATAAAGATATAAGCATTAAAATTGAAAATGGAAAGGCAAGCTTTTCAACCATGAAAGATTGGTTTGGAAAAGAGAGGGTTATTTTCACAGCTAAAGACTCTGAATTTACAATCAACTCAAATGAAATTGAACTTGAGATTAATGAAAAAGGAGAGCCTCCAGTTTTGGGAGAATTAATTTGCGAGAGAAATATTATTGAAGACCAAAAATATAATTGCAACTTAAATGCAAGTGATTTTGAAAATAATAGCATTATATTTAGCACTAGAAATAAGCTCAATTTGGAATGCGTTGTTAACGGCAACAATTTAGAATATTACTCAAAAGAAAATTATAATGGGATTGCAAGCTGTGATATTATTGCTTCAGACAATGATGGGGGGGATGTTAAAAAATTAGAGGTAAATATTTCAGGTGTTAATGATG
Source organism: Nanobdellota archaeon (assembly GCA_030648155.1). Lineage (GTDB taxonomy): Archaea > Nanobdellota > Nanobdellia > Pacearchaeales > GW2011-AR1 > JAUSIK01. The sequence continues at coordinate 14,758 of JAUSIK010000016.1, forward strand.
CCCCTATAATTAAGAGTCATTTGCCTATTGAAGGATTTATTAAAATACCAGAAGGGATGAATAAAAGCTTCAAGATAGAAGCAGAAGATCCCGAAAGAGATAGCATTAATATCAAATGGCTATTGAACAATATTAAGGAAGGAGATGGAACTAGTTATAATTTTAAAAAAGGAAAGGGGCTTTACAGCTTGAGAGGAATAGTTTCAGATAGTTTGTTAGATAATGAAATATTTTGGAGTGTCCTAGTGGCTGATTCAAGTGAATTCATGTGTGCTGAAGCAGGCTTTAGCTGTAGTGAAACTCAATTTTGCCCTTCATCAACTTTTTCAACTATAGATAATTTGGCATGCTGTAGTGTGCAATGTGCATCGAAACCTCCTGCATTTAAAGATTTTGAAAGCTGTGAAACAATAAACAATTCATTGATTGTAGATATTGAATCCCCTGATATTGCAGATACATTAAAGCTAGGGGATAATATTGATGCTGAAATTAGAATAGAAGGAGAAAATGAGGAGAATTTAGATTTAGATGTTAGAGTCAGTTTATACGATTTAACGGATGATAAATCCATTAGCGAAGCAGATGGGAACGTAGATTTAGAAGAAGGCCGAAGAGAGGTTTTAAGATTCGATTTAGAGATACCTAATGATTTAGATCTAGATAATGAATATGTTTTACTGGCTGTTGCAGAAGACGAAGTTTGCTCGCAGGAATATATTGAATTAGACATTGAAAGGCCAAAAGATAAAGTTATAATTGATGAATTTACACTGCCTGAAAAAGCAAGCTGTGGAGAAAATATTAATTCTAAAATAAAAATAAAGAATTATGGATCGGAAGAGCAAGATGTCTCATTTACTTTAAAAAATAACAGGCTAAATATAGATGAAAGCATTGCGACAATTGAATTAGAAGAATTCGATAGAGATGATAGCTTCTCTAAAGAATTTGAATTTATTATTCCAGAAAATCTAAATTCTGGAGAATTTACCGTTACTGCAACTATAAGGGGCACTTTAATAAATATAGTAGAGACAAAATCAATAAATATTGAATGTGAGGAAGAAATTCTAGATGAATTGAGGGATTTGGATTCACTAGGCCCTATTAAACTGGACAATGGAAACTCAAAAGGAGAGAGCACCCAAACAGAAAGTAATGGGCCGAATGTTTTGCTTATTTCATTAATGCTTCTTGCCACTTTTGCTGGATTGGGATTTTTATTTTTTATCTATAATGTTTCAAAGTATAAACAAAAGGAGTAAATATATTCCTTTCTATTAAGAATAGTATTTTCTAAATTATTTATTGCGCTTAGAAAAGATTAAAAGTTAACTTTTATTCTTAAATATATGAAGGAAATATATTTAGATAGTGCTTCAACCACACCGGTATCAAAAGAAGTTATTAAAGAGATGAATAATATTCACCTCAAAGAGTACGGAAACGCAAGCTCCCAGCATGCTTTAGGAGAAAAGGCTGAAAAAATAGTTTTAGAGAGCAGAAAGAAAATAGCGCAAGAAATAAATTCTAAACCTTATGAAATTATTTTTACTTCTGGAACTACAGAGAGCGATAATTTGGCCTTTTTTGGATTAGCAAAAAAGCATAAAACTAAAAGAAAAATTTTAATTTCATCGATTGAACATTCTTCCATATTTGAGATTTGTGATGCTTTATCTAAGGAGGGATATGAAATAATAGAAATTCCGGTCGATTCTAAAGGTTTTGTTGATTTAGGATTTATAGAGAAAAATGTTGATAAAAGTACATTGATCGTATCTGTAATTCATGCAAACAATGAAATAGGCGTTGTTCAGGATTTGGAAAAAATAGGAAAAATTTGCAAATTAAAAAATGTTTATTTTCATAGTGATTGCGCCCAGAGCTTTGGGAAAATAAAAATAGATGTTAAGAGAGATAATATTAGTTTATTGAGCGCAGGAGCACACAAACTCAATGGCCCTAAAGGCATTGGATTTTTATACTTGCATTCTGGAATTGAAATTGAACCATTAATTTATGGCGGTGGACAGGAAAGAGGGCTACGAGGTGGAACTGAAAATGTTGCCTCTATAGCTGGATTCGCTAAAAGTATTGAAATTTGCCATAAATTAGATGGCAAGAAAATTAAAAAATTAAGAGACTATTTTATTTTAGAACTCGAAAAGATTGACGGCAAAATTAATGGAGACAGACATAAGAGGCTTGACAATAATATAAGTGTTAGTTTTTCTGGGATTGATGGGGAGAGTTTGACTGCATTTTTGTCCCATAAAGGAATTTATGTTTCTTCAGGAAGCGCGTGTGATTCTAAGAAAAAAAATGAAAGCAGGGTTTTGAGAGCTATTGGATTAGATGCTAATTATAGAAAAGGTACAATAAGGATTAGCCTAAATAGAGATATTTCTAAAAAAGAAATTGATTTTGTTGTAAGGGAAATTAAGCAGATTGTTGGGAAATTGAGAATGTAAGAGATAAAACTAGTCTTCATGGACTTTTCTATATTTCTTTTTAAAGGTTAATAGATCAGATACGGCTACATAACTGCAATAACCTAATATACCAAAACCTACTGTCATCATCAATGATGATAAAAGTGAAGGATTGCCCTCTTTTTCTTTAATCTTTTTTATTTGATCCATTGAATCTACTAAAATTGTTCTTTGATAGATTGAATCAGAAGATTTAGATGCTATGCCTAACTTTTGCTCAATATCTTTTAATTTTGGTAAATTGTCTGAAATAGGGTTATTCAATATAATCATTTCTAATTCTTTATTAATATTTGAAAACGATCTTTCTTCAATTTTTTCAGAGACTAGACACTCTACTATGGATTTGTTTAAACTTGAATACTTTTTTTCTGAATGGGAATCTCGGTAATTGATATTACTAACGGAACCATAAATTAATGCTAAACCAAAAATGGCTAGACCTATATCTTTTATCTTTGAATAAAACTCTTTTTTTAATTGTTTCAGTCGATTTTCTGCTATTTTTCTATTATCTATTTTATTAACAGAATCTATATAGGATTGATCAAAACTTTCTCCATATGATGGATTTAAACCTAGAAGATCCCTATAATATTTTTCATCTGGAGTGAGATTTTCATCTTCATTATCCCTATATTTTGCCATAATTAATTTAATAGATGTTCATTAATAAATATTCATATAACTTAAAGATAGGTTATGAAACTCTATCAACAAAGTTTTTAATATCTGAATCTATAGATTTACATGCAAGAAATAAAAATAGGAAAAAAGGAATGGAATCTTGACTTGTTTTTCAAAGGGGGCGAGAAAGATGTAGAGAAAGATAAAGAAAGAGTTAAAAAGAGATCTGATGAATTTGTAAAGAAATGGAAAAATAGAGATGAATATTTGAAAAATCCTAAAGTTCTCAAAGATGCTTTGGATGATTATAATGATTTGATTGAGAATTATGGAAATTCTGGAAACGCCGGATATTACTTTTATTTAAGAAACTTTCAGGATCAAATTGATCCAAAAATTAAGGCGGAAAATAATAAAATGGAAGAGTTTGGAAGGAAAATAGATAATGAAATCCAATTTTTTAGCCATAGAATATCTAAAATTCCTGAAAAAGAACAGAAGAAATTTTTAGATTATTCTGGCTTGAAAACTTATAGCCACTGGCTTGAAAAGTCATTTAAAAACGCAAAATATCTTCTTTCCGAAGATGAAGAGAAGATAATGAATTTAATGTCTTCTAGTGCTTATAGTAAATGGGTCGATATGGTCTCCAGTTTCCTCGCAAAAGAGGAAAAAGAAATTTTAAATAAAGAAGGTAAGAAGGATAAGAAAAGCTTTTCTGAAATATTGAATATGATGAGCGACCAAAATAAAAAAGTAAGGGATGATGCTGGAAGCGCATTTAATGAAATTTTAGCAAAAAATGCAGATTCGGCTGAAGCAGAAATAAATGCCATACTTTCTACAAAAAAAACGGAAGATGAATTAAGAAAAATGCCGAGGCCTGATTTTTCAAGGCATTTAGGAGATGATATTGATTCAGAAATAGTGGATGTTTTAATAAATACTGTTTCTTCAAAATTTAATATTGCGAAGAGATTTTATGCTTTAAAAGCCAAATTACTTGGAATGGATAAACTAGAATATCATGAAAGAAACGTTCCTTATGGCAAAATCGAGAAGAAATATACTTATGAAGAATCTGTACTTTTAGTTGATAAAGTCTTTAATAATTTGGATAAGGAATTTGGATTGATTTTCAAGGATTTTGTAGAAAGCGGAAAAATTGATGTTTATCCTAAAAAAGGAAAAATGAGCGGTGCTTTTTGCTGTCATAACATAAAATCACAGCCTACCTATTTAATGCTGAACCATACGGATAGATTTGAGGATGTAAGAATAATTGCTCATGAAGTTGGACATGGAATAAATAATGAATTAATGAGAAAAAACCAAAATGCATTGAATTTTGGGACGCCACTATCAACTGCAGAAGTAGCAAGTACTTTTATGGAGGACTTTGTTTTAAGAGAATTAGAAAAGGATTCGAATGATGAATTGAAACTTGTTATTATGATGAATGCCCTTAATAATGATATTTCTACAATATTTAGACAGACTGCCTGCTATAAATTTGAAAAAGATTTACATTCCAGATTTAGAGAAAAAGGGTATTTATCCAAAGAAGAGATTGGAAAAATATTTCAGAAAAATATGGCTAGTTATATGGGTGATGCGGTTGAACAATCTAGCGGAAGTGAAAATTGGTGGGTTTACTGGAATCACATTAGAAATTTCTTTTATGTTTACTCTTATTCTTCAGGACTATTAATATCTAAGGCCATGCAACGCGCAGTTAGACAAGATAAAAAATTTATTATAAAAGTGAAAGAGTTTTTGTCTTCTGGAAAGTCTTCTTCCCCAAAAGATATTTTTCTTAAAATGGGAATTAACATTGGGAATAGAAAATTTTGGGAAGAAGGGCTAGCAGAAGTTGAGGATTTATTGAATGAGGCTGAAAAGCTGGCAAAGAAATTAGGGAAAGTATAGGAAGGCTAATTTTAAATATTAATAGACAAAGTAAAATTTATGAAAATAATAAAAAAAGAAGAATTTTTAGAGAATTTGGAATTTTATTTTAGAGAGATAAGGGAGGGGAAGATATTTGTTTATCCTACCGATACTATTTATGGAATAGGGTGCGATGCAACTAATGATGATTCGGTAAATAAAATAAGGCAAATTAAGAAAAGAGATGAAAAGCCATTTTCAATCATTGCTCCAAGCAAAGATTGGATAAAGAAAGATTGTGTTGTTGATGATAATTCTGAAAAATGGCTGAATAAATTGCCTGGAGCTTACACGTTAATACTTGAGTTAAGAAACTGGGTTGCTGTCAGTGATAAGGTCAATTTTGGATTTGATAGCATTGGAGTAAGGATTCCTGATCATTGGATAAGCAGGGTTATTGAAAATTACGGAAAGCCTTTTGTAACAACTTCAGTTAATATTAGCGGTGAACCATTTATAAAAAATATAGATAATGTTCCGCCAGAGATGAAAGATGAGATAGATTATGCAATCGATGAAGGAAATATTGAAGGAAATCCCAGTACGATTGTAAAGCTAATTAATGGTGTGGAAGAGATAATAAGGAGATGATTCCATAAAGTATATTAACCCTTAAAATTACCTTTTTTATGCGACTGTTTTTTAGAAAAAAGAAGGCGCCAGAGCTTACTGGCGTTGAAGAAGCAAAGAAATGGATTAATTCAGATGTTTTAAGTTTGGAAAAGTTAAGAGGGAAAGTAGTACTATTGGATTTTTGGACCTACTCTTGTGTAAACTGTATAAGAACATTGCCTGCTTTAAAAGATATTTGGGAGAAATATAAGAATAAAAGATTTGTAATTATTGGAGTTCATACTCCTGAATTTGAATTTGAAAAAGAAATAGGAAACGTTAAATTTGCAGTTAAAAAACATGGAATCAAATACCCGGTTGTTAATGATCCTGATAGAAAAAATTGGAATAATTATGGGGACAGTTATTGGCCAAGAGCTGCGCTGATAAATGCCGAAGGGGAAGTTATTTTTGACCACATTGGAGAAGGAGGGTATGATGAAATTGAGAAAAAAATTATCGAAGAATTAGTTAGGCTAAATGAAATTGATGAAGAAAGCATTAATAATATAAATGACGAAATGAAACAGTATGATAAAAGTCTTTCAAAAGAAACTTATTTAGGAACATTAAGAACCAAAGGATTTAATTCTAGGGTTGTTTGCAAGCCTGGGACCTGCAACGAATATATTGACATTGGAAGATATGAAAAAGATAAGGTTAATTTGCAAGGGCAATGGAATCCTGATAAAGAATTTATTGAATTTGAAGGAAAAGATGGATATATCGCATTGAAATTTTATGCATCAGAAGTTAACTTAGTTTTATCTGGAATTGGAACTGCTGAAATATTACTCGATGGAGCGCCTCTAAATAAAAAAAACGCTGGAAAAGATATTTATTTTCTAGGAAAGAAAAGCTATGTCAAAGTAGAAGGAGATGATATGTATAATTTAGTCAATAATAAAGGAGATTATATAGAAGGTATTTTGAAAATTATTCCTTTTAAAAGAATGAAAGCTTATGTTTTTAGTTTTGGGTGATTTAAACTAGTCTATATTGTATTTAATGCAATTAATATTTGATATTTTAATTTGTTTTTCTATATAATTTTGCATGTTTTTTGCATCGATGAAGTCAACATTTCTTTTTTGGCATCTTTCTTCTAATAATTTATTATTAATATTTAAATAAATGATGAAGTCTGAGTCTAGGACAACCGTTCCAAATAAAGGCCTGCTTTTTACAACTTTTATTCTTTGATTTACTAATTGAGTCATATAATTACCTATCTCAACTGTCCAAGGGGATTGACAAACATATTCCTTTTCTTTTTTAGATAATGCTGGAAAGACTAATGCATCCATATCTAGGGCACCTTCAATTTTTTCAACTAACGTTGTCTTGCCAATACAGGTTGTACCTAAAACTAATATTCTTTTATCTTTATTTTTCTCTATAAGATATCTCAATTGCTGAATCATTATTAGAAATAACTTAATGAATTTAAAAAGGTTCAGATAAATTTAAATATGGAGTTTAACTTAATGAAACATGCAAAAGAGAATATTTGGATTAGCGGGTTTTGCTATTGCCGTATTGCTTGTTTCTAGTTTTTTTGTAATTGCACTTGAAACAGATAATGGAATAGAAGAAACTAAAAGGAATGATTATAATGCGAGATTAGGCCATATTAACTGTAGAGTTGACTTGACTAATGGACAAATTGATTTATTGTCTGATGTTGACCCTAATTTAACTATGTATAAAGAGAAACTTGATGCGGATTATGCTAAGCTAAAAGAACTTGCTGATGCGATGAACCATAAGGAATTTAGCACTTATATTACCACCACATTTAAAGAAAATTTAAAAAATTCAGTAATGGCAGTAAATAAGGCTAAAGTAGATTTTAGAAAGAGTAATTTAACTTCTGATGAAAAGAAAACTGTCAGGGATGGGAATAAGAAAGTTATCGCGGAATATGCCGATTGTATTAACAAAGCTGATAAGGACTTATCTGAAAAAAGAACTGGACATTTAACTGCTTGGATAAACAAGTGGAATAATGTTATATCTAAAATGAAAGAAAAAGGCCATAATACGACTGAAATGGAACTTGTTGTTATGGACGCTCAAAGTAAACTAATGCCGATTTTGGATACTATAAAAAACGCTAGTTCAAAAGAAGCAAGAAAAACTGCTATGGAAAACGCTAGGAATTTACATTTACATTTATGGGCTAGATTTGAAATTGCAAGAATAGAAAGTTATTTGATGTCTATAGAGGAAGAAGCAGTGGCTAAAGGATTCCAAACAGAAGTAGATGCCATAAATGCAAGATTAGATGAAGCTGGAAAATTAGCTATTTCAGGAAAGAGATATAAAGATGGTGAATTTGATACCGTGTGGAGTGCGATTAAAGAATCTGCTAAAATGCTAAAGGATTTAAATAAAAAATTAAGAGTATAAAATGGAAGAAGAACAAAATAACACGGTTAATAATGGAAAGAAAAGCAATAAGTTAATTTGGATTGTTTCCATAGTTATAATATTGGGAATTTTATTCTTTGCGTTCAAGGGGGGAGATAAAGAAGAAAGTAATATTAATGATAATGACCAAACCGCCGATGATCAAGAAGTAAACGAGATAGATGGTCTTGATGTCGGTGATAATCCCGACATAGGGGTTGATGACTTTAATTCATTGCTAGTTTCACAAGAGGAGATAGCTGGATAAGGGGGGAAAATGAGAAAGACAATAAGAAAATCAAGAAGAAAAAGAAGACTGCTGAAATTGTCCAAGGGAAAAGGCAGAAAAAGACTTAAGAAATAATTATAAACCTTAAAATAATCTATTTTTATGGCAAATTTAGACGAGAAACTTGCGGAATACTTTGGCAAAGGTTTTCATGAACATAGTAGGAAAGACAGGGGTGGAATTAGTGGATATATAATGGAGATAGAATTAAGGAAAGAAAATGAAGGGCAGATATTTTTATTATATGATCCTACTAAAAATAGATGTAGGGAAAGAACTCAAAAGGATATTAATGAGTATAAACAAGCAGATGTCTTAGAATTTTTAAGAAATAGTAGAAAAGATAAAAAAGCTTAAACTACAGCTTCTAAGGAGTCTTCGTCAAATGGAGCATAGGCAACGGTATTGCCTTTTTTATCCAGTATTTCAACATGGTAACGGCCGTTGGGCAGTAGGATGTTAATTTTTCCAATCATGCCTTTGGTTATTTTAGGAGGATTTTCTAAATCTTCCTCTGAATTATGATATTCAATATATTCTGGATCAGGATCTTGGAGAAGCTTTACTTTTTGATGGCGCTTGAATTTAGTCTGCATATTAATGTTTCTTTCTTCTAGATATTTTTCTTTTATTACTTTTAATAGAGTTTGGCGATGGTTTAATGGAATGATTCGAATATAGCATTAAGTAAATTATTTCTAATATTCCTATCGTATTTATTACTAACATTATCACAAACCATGCTGGCTGATTTGATTTAGCTGATTTCCATAATGCCAGGCCTTTCCAAATAAGGCTCCAAATAATTAAAATTCCAAGAATTTGAGGAGAGATGTTTAATTGATCAGCAAGAGTTTGCAGTACCATGTCCAAGTGAAGCCCCTTTTGCTTATAAAGGTTTTTGATAATTTTTTTAGTTTATAAAGAATTTTTTTATCACTTAAAAAATAAGACGAAATTCTTTTTGTTTTTTTTCGACGATATAAATATTTATAACGAAATGTTTAAATATCATTGTGAATAAATTTAACAATAACACAAGAACTTGTGGTATAATAATAAAAAAACACAACATATTGTGCTTAAAAAAAGAAGTGAAAGATGTATGCTCTGCCCTTACTGCTTACACGATAATAGTAAAGTAATAGACAAAAGAAATACAGAAGAAATAATAAGACGGAGAAGAGAGTGCTTAAAGTGTGAAAAGCGCTTTAACACAAGAGAGGCTGTTGAAAGAGCTGAACTTCGAGTCATAAAAAAGGACGGCCGAAGAGAGGAGTTTAATAGGGAAAAAATAAAGAAGGGAATATTGAGGGCTTGTGAAAAGAGGCCTATTGGCGATGAGGTAATTGAAAAGATGATAGGAAAAATTGAGGAGAAAATACGAAGGCAAGGAGCAGATATTAAAACTAGTTTTATTGGAGAGGTAGTTGCCAGGGAGTTAAAAAAGACTGATAAAATAGCATATATTAGGTTTGCTTCAGTTTACAAAGATTTTGCTGATCTTGAAGACTTTAAGAATGAAATAAAGGGGCTGATAAACAAATAATGGCAAACGAATATAATGGAAATGAGGTGAATGGGAATGGTTATCATGAAAATGGCAATGGAGATAATGGCTATCATGATAAAAAACCTATTTTTAATCAAAAAACAGAGTTTGTAAAAATACCAATGCAAATAGATAGATACTTCACTCAAGAAGGAAAAAGTCCTTTCGTATTTGACATGTTTGGAAGACCGATAAAATGGCTTTCAGAAAGTGTTACTGTAACTGATGATATGGGAAAAGTTGTATTCACCCAGCCTAATGTTAGAAGACCTGATTTTTGGAGCGCTTTGGCAATAAAAGTAGTTGCAAGTAAATATTTCTGGGGGGATCAGTTAAAAGGGGAAAGGGAAAATAGCGCTGAACAATTAGTTGGAAGAGTTTCTAGATTTATTGGAAGGCAAGCCTTAAAACAAGGGTACTTTGATGAAAATAAAAGCAACATCTTAGAGAATGAAGTAGCTTCTATATGCTTAAATCAACTTTGCGTTTTTAATTCTCCAGTTTGGTTCAATGCAGGAATTAATGAGTATAATCCAGAAGCAGGAGGGGTGTCGGCCTATATATGGGATTCTCAAACTGAAAGTGCAATTAAATCCCATAAGGGTATGGATAGGCCTCAATGTTCTGCTTGTTTTATATTGAGCATCGAGGATAATATGGATTCTATTATGGCTGTACAAGTTGCAGAGGCTAATTTGTTTAAAGCGGGATCTGGAACTGGGACAAATCGATCCCCTTTAAGATCAAGCAAAGAAAGATTGACTGGGGGAGGAAGAGCTTCGGGCCCTGTTAGTTTTATGAAAGGATATGATGCATATGCTGGAATTATTAAATCTGGGGGAAAGACAAGAAGAGCTGCAAAAATGGAGATATTAAACATTGACCATCCTGATATTATTGAATTTATAGAGTCCAAGCAAAAAGAAGAAAAGAAGGCGTGGGCTTTAATTGAACAAGGATATACTGGCGGAATGAATGGGGAAGCATATGGGAGCGTTGCTTTTCAAAATTGCAACATGTCTGTAAGGGTCAGTGATGAATTTATGGAACAAGTTAAAAAAAATGGTGAATGGAACACCTTAAATGTAATAGATAAAAAAGTCTGTGAAACTCATAAAGCGAGAGATATTTTAAATAAAATTGCGGAAGGAACTTGGATATGCGGTGACCCTGGAGTGCAATGTGATGGTGTTATTCAAAAATACCACACTTGTAAAAATTCAGGAAGAATAAATGCAACTAATCCATGCGTTACTGGAGATACTAAGGTCTTAATGAAAGATGGAAAATGGAGAAGGATAGATTCTTTCTTAGAGGAGGAGATTGAAATATTAACTAATACTGGAATTATTGCAGAATCGATGATTAATGGTTCATTTAGTACAGGTAAAAAACCGGTCTATAGATTAACTACAAAATCAGGATATGAAATTAAGTTAACTGCGGATCATAAGGTATTTACCGTTAATAGAGGTTTTATTCAGGCTTGCGAGTTAACAAAGGATGATTATGTTTTATTGCCTAATTATCAAGTTGGAGCTATTATTGAGCCAAAAGATAAAACATTCTATCAAATGGTAGGAGTGTATTTAGGGGATGGACATGGAAACAATGGAAGCGGTAGAGGTATTCAAATTACCATGGACAAAGAAAATGAAAGGCCTATATTGGAAAAATTTGCGGAATATGTTGGAAGCAATTATGAAAGAATTACTCATCAAAATCATCCTGCCACTGTAAGAATTACACCCACTTCTTGTAAATATCAAATTACTAATATAGGTGTAGTTAAAAAATTTAGTGAAGTAGTTAATTTATCATTGTTAGGACATCAAAAATGTATTTCAGAGCATATTTTTAATTTGCCTTTAGGCGAGCAGAAATATATTCTTCAAGGTTTATTTACTGCTGATGGAACAGTTGCAAATTATGGGGAAAAAGCACAATATGTGTCACTAGATTCTACAAGCCTGCAATTATTGAAAGACGTTCAAATACTTTTATTAGGGTTTGGAATAAAAAGCAAGTTGTATAAAAATAGAAGAGCTGGAAAATTGAAAGGTTTTCTTCCAGATGGAAATGGCGGGCTAAAAGAATATGACTTAAAAGAGATGAACTCATTGAGAATTTCTAGATCAGGCAGAATTAAATTTGAAAAGCTAATAGGATTTATGCCGGAATCTAAAAAGGCTGAAAAACTTAGAAAATTAAATGAACAAGTAAGCACTTATAACGACAAACCTTTTGATGCAATAAACACTTTAGAATATATAGGAGAAGAAGAGGTATATGATCTTACAGAACCATTAACTCATTCCTTTGTAGCTAATGGAGTAACTATTCATAATTGCAGTGAGTATCTGTTTTTAGACGACACGGCGTGTAATTTAGCGTCGATAAACTTGTTAAAGTTTAGATCAAATGAGGGAGGATTTGATGTTGAAGGTTTCAAAAAAGTTGTTAAATATTTCATAAGCGCGATGGATATATTGGTAGATGGCGCAAGCTATCCCACTGAAAAAATTGCAGAGCGATCGCATATATTTAGAACTCTTGGTTTAGGCTATGCTAATCTTGGTGCATTATTAATGAGTCTAGGACTACCTTATGATTCGGAAGAAGGAAGGGCTGTTGCTGCTGCAATAACTGCAATAATGTGCGGAGAGGCTTACAAGACTTCAGCTGAACTTGCTAGAATGGTTGGTCCATTTCCTGGGTTTATGGAAAATAGAGATTCAATGCTTGAGGTTATTAAAATGCAAAGGAATCATGTAAAGGATATTGATGTTGAAAAAATTCCAGCTGATTTAAGAGATCTTGTTAATGTCGCATGGGATTGTTGGAGTGAGGCATTGGAGATAGGAGAGAAATATGGATTTAGAAATGCTCAAGTTTGTGTATTGGCGCCAACAGGTACGATTGCATTTCTAATGGATTGTGATACTACGGGAATAGAGCCTGATATTGCTTTGGTTAAATACAAAGTTCTTAGCGGCGGGGGAATGCTGAAAATTATAAATAGATCAGTAGCATTAGCTCTCGAAAGGTTAGGATATAGCCAATTAGAAATTAAAGATATAATCAATTATATAGATAAAAATGATACGATCGAGGGTGCTCCAAATTTAAGAGAGGAGCATTTACCTGTTTTTGATTGTGCTTTCAAGGCCGCTAAGGGAAAGAGATCTATTGAATATAAAGGCCATATAGATATGATGGCAGTAACCCAGCCATTTATTTCAGGAGCAATAAGCAAGACTGTTAATATGCCTGAAGAATCTACTGTCGAGGATATTGCAAACGCTTATATCTATGCATGGGAGAAAAAACTGAAAGCAGTTGCGATATATAGGGAGAATAGCAAGAGAAGCCAGCCTTTAAACACTAAGAGGACTGAAGGTGAAATGGTTAAGAGGACTGAAAAAGTTGAGAGGGTTTTAGTTAGAGAAAGAATTCCTATGCCTCAAACTAGAAAGTCTTTGACTCATAAATTTGAGATTGCAGGTCATACTGGCTTCTTAACTGTCGGTTTGTATGATGATGGTCGTCCAGGTGAAATTTTTGTCACCATGTCCAAACAAGGCTCTACAATAAGAGGATTAATGGACGCCTGGGCGAGATCTATTTCAATGAATCTTCAATATGGCGCTAGTGTTAACGATTTGTTCGGAAAATTCAGGCATCAGAAATTTGAGCCTGCTGGATTTGTGAAAAATGAGGGTGGAGGAAGTATTGATAATAAAATAAAGGCAATCAGAACTGCTTCGTCTTTCGTGGATTATGTATCTCAATTTATGCTGAATAATTTCGGAGAGAGTGCTGCTGGAATACAGGTTGAGGTTAGTGGGGATTTGGAAACACAATCTGCTGATAATGTTGAAGAAGAGCAGGCAATGCTTAGTGAATTTGGCAATGAAGGATTAATTTGTGGACTATGTGGTGGGCCTGCAAAAAGGATTGGAAATTGTGCAATAAGGTGCACAAGCTGTAATCAAACTCAAAGAAGCGGATGCGGGGAATAGTTTTTGAGTTTTATTACTACTTTATAAAATAAAAAAAAGAGATAATGTTTAAATAGCTTTATTATATTAAAAAATTATGAGTCTATCGTCTGTAATACAAGAAATAAGGGATAATGTGCCTAATCTAGATAATATGGAGGAGGTTTTGAAAAAGAGAGTCAAATTACCTAATAGAGAAGGAGAAATCAATTCTTTCGGATTATCAAATCATAATTATTATTCTGAAGACAGAGAGAAAAATCCCCATCATCATATCGATATCATGATCTACCCTGTAGCCTCACAAGAAGAACTTGAAACCATTGCACAGGCAACCTGGCAAGCTGCACAGAAAGAGACTTTTCCTAAAAAAACAGCCAGTTGCAGATATAAACTTGCCTGGGGCAGGGAAGATTTTCTTAATGAAAATCACTTCCCTCATCCTGCGGAATTCAGTATATTTAACTATACTACCTCAAAAGATCCTTTAAAGAATAGATTTGAACAGGGGGGAGGTAATTCAAACAATATAAATATCAATTTAGAAAATAATGTATTAACAATTGAGTCAACTGGGTGGTATCGACAGCACATGAGGGGACTAGCTATTCTTGTAGGGGCGCAGTCAGTAGAACTCCATATTACACGAGAAGATGCTGAAAGATTAATAAAGGAGATGGATAAAACCTCATTGCCTCGAATATTGAAAAATGTCTATAAAAAAGCTTTAACACTGAGTGGTAAAGAAGTGATAAAATTCTCACCTTTAAGTGGGGGAATAGATATAGAAAAAGATGAGGAAATTTTAATTAGTATCCCAGCAATATCACTTTCACTATACGAAGAAATATTGGGGAAATCCTTATCAGGCCCTAAATACACTTCGTCCAGCCATATTACTCAATTTAGGAAACTTTATGGGTTTTTCTCAAAAGGCAAGCAGATAAAAGACCTACAGAATCTCGCAGAACAGCTTCCAAAACTGGATACAGGTTTAATGTATGATTATCCCTTAATAACAAACCAAAAAGCGAAAATAGTATTTGATGAAGAGCTACAAAAAGTAATTAGATGCTGTGATAATGAATTTCATAACAACACAGAAGGTTATGTTAAATGGTTAGCTGAGGACCAATTCGGCGAAGAACTCGTAAAAATCTGGGATCGGCTTTCCTTATCCGATTCTATTGAATTCCTTAAAGTAAAGGGATATCAACCAAATGAAACTTTCGAAAAAGTATATCATGATTCATCTAAAAAAGAAAATCACCTTATTGCTTTTGTTGCACAAGCGTATGCAAAAAATCCTGAGCCTGCAATCGAGAGTTGTAGAAATTGGTATCAAAATAAATCCCCAAAGACAGATATTACTGCTAGGGTTTCTTTAATGGATGCCTTCAATATAAGTAAACACGTTCTTTCCCCTAAGGCAAGACTAAGAGAATTAAAATTAGAAACAGAAGCGGAAAAAGGATATCAAAACAGTATATGGATAAATAGTTTTATGGATAAACAAATATATTTTAGCTCTCGTATCAGTATTGATCGTCCTAGATATCTTGATGTGCAAAACGCAGCTTACAAAACCGCGGGATTCTCCTTTACTTAGAATTCTTGTAAAACAAAGGTTTTTATAGCTATTTTTAATTATATTTTTATGTGTAAAGTAGAAGTCGATAGAGAAGAGAATGGAGGAATGCCTTTTGTACAGCTATGTAAGGACGAATGCTTAATTAGAGATCGAGGAATAGAAGGCTTTAGAAAACAAACTGAAAGTAAATATAATGATAAAGAAAATAGCGTTAAACAAAATGATAATTATAATATAATAGGAATTTCGCCCTATATTATAAATTCGATAGGTAAACCTCTTTATACTGAAAGTAAATATTCAGATGAAAAAATAAATTATGGCCTGTTTTCACAAAAGAACAAACAACTGGAATCCGCTTAATTATTACCCTATTCTTAAGTATAGAAAACTAATTATATGGATTTATTTATAATAAATAATGAGTGTTGTTTTTATTACTGGATCTAGCATTGGAATTGGAAGAGAGACTGCTTATTGGTTTGCTAAGGACAACTGGGATGTTGTCATAACCTATTATAAAAATAAAGAAGAGGCTGAAAGGACTGAAAAAAAATGCAGAGATTTAGGAGCAAAGGAGGTTTTAGTTTTAAATTTGAATTTAAAAGATAATGAAAGTGTTGATAAGGTAGTTGAAAATGCAATAGAAAAATTTGGAAAAATTGATGTATTAGTTAATAATGCTGGAGTTGTATATTCTAAAGAGCTAGAGGAACAAACGGATGAGGAAATAGAAGATCAATTAAGAACTAACTTGGAGGGATTGATTAAAATAACAAAAAGATTAATTCCATTTATTAAAGACAGTATAATTAATGTTTCTAGCGGGGCTGGGAAAAGAGGATTTGGCGGGTTAAGTGTTTATAGTGCAACAAAATTCGGAGTTAGGGGTTTTACACAGTCTCTTGCTGAAGAACTCGAGGGTGTTAATGTTTTTAGTGTTAATCCTGGAAGCACAGCAACAAAAATGACTAATTTTAAAGGAGTTCCTGCAGATAAAGTCGGAGAAATAATTTACAATGCGGCTACTGGCGAATATGATATTCACTCTGGCGGGGATATCGATGTTTGGGATTTATTGCAGTAACCTTGATTTAGCATTTAATGTCTTACGATAGGCTAATTCTGATTCTTCATCATCAAAGGCTCTCCTTAGATTTATAATTTTATTTTCAGATCTTAAATCCAGAGGCTTTCTCCCTCTTTTTTTAAGGGAGATCTTTTCTCCAATCTCTGAATCTTTCATAATTTTATACAATATATCCATTTCTTTTTCGGAAGCAAGAGATTTATCAAGAAAGGCAGAATTAGATAATATTTCCTTAAGAGCATCTCTGCCTTTTTTAAATTCATTTTCCACGGAATCTAGACCAGAATAACACTCTATTCTATCTCTATTTAATAAAAATCGATATACTGGAGAAAGTGGATAAACATTAGGGTAAATAAAAAATTGTGAACCTACTCCTTTATAGGGAGAGTTGTAGGCACAAATGAAATGCCTTTCTAGATTTACCATGTGAAATGAAAGAAGGAGTGTTTTTTAAAGATTTGGTATTTTAAACGTATCTGATAAACTGATAAATTATTTCTATTATTAACTATTTACAAAGTGTACAAAATATTTATTAACCTTTGATTTTTTATTAAGGTATGGAAGGAGTAAAAAAGATAACACAGAAGGAATTTGGCTCATTTATTAAATCTGGAAATACTATTATAGATTTTTACGCCGACTGGTGCGGACCATGTAAGATAGTTTCCCCTATAATTGAAGGAGCTTCCAAGGAAAATAAAAATATAAAGTTCGCTAAAATTGACGTCGATAAAAATAATGAGCTAGCACAGAGATTTGGAATTTTAAGCATTCCTACAATAATGTTTTTTAAAAATGGGGAAGAAGTTGATGTGGTTGTTGGAGCATTATCAAAGGAAGAACTCGAGGAAAAAATAGAGAGCAATTTTAATTAAGAATGACTAGTGAAAATAACTTTGTTTTAAAAATTAATGAAATTTTGGGATTGTCTGGTATTGGGAGGCCTGATTTATTCGAGTGCAATTCGTATAATAATACTAAAGATTTAAGAAGTAAATTTAAAGAAAATATTGATTTACTATTATTTAAAAGAAGAAGAAATTTTTTAGTATTCTCCGGTTATTCTGATTCCAATTATATTTTTGGACGGGGGTTTTCAGATAATTACAAAGATGAAATAATAGATAGATGTGTCGAATATTTGGATGAAAGTTACGCAAGTTTAAACATGAATGAAAGAATTCAGGAAAAAATAGAATTGGATTCAAGGGGAAGAATAGAGAGTTTTACTCTCAAAGAATTAGTGTCAAAAAGCGTTCGTGGCCCAAAAAGAAATGTAATTTTTTTATCTAAATGCGACTCTGAACAAATAAACACAATTGTTCGTTACTTTTAGTTTGAGGAAGATTTAAATAAGAACTTTTTTTATGATTATAACGGCTCCGTAGCTCAGTCTGGTAGAGCACTGGCCTTTTAAGCCAGGTGTCGCGGGTTCAAATCCCGTCGGGGCCATCGAGCAAAAGTGATATAGTATAGAAATGCTAGAAGAAAAGTATTGGGAGAATAAAAATACAGGAAAACAGGAAGAAAATGCCTATAAATAAGTGAAAGCTGTTTAATAAGACTGAGCTTAAGATTGAGTAGTAATTTGAGAGGAATGAGTTTTAAAATAAGCCAAATAAGAATTGGTTAATGAAAGAAGGCAAAACACATTTTGAAAGAAGAGGCTTTTAAATTCAGGAGAGACGAGAGATTTTGAGAGAGACGAGGGTTAAAATATATTTTCTATCATATAAAGACTTAAAAACTAAAGATAAGATAAGATGTTGTGGAAATTACAGATAAAGTTACTTTTGAACATAGAAGGGGTGTAGAGTCTGTAAATGTTGATGAACTAATTAAAACGCTTGAAAGTAATGGAATAAAAATTGATCCAGCAATTTCTGAAAAGGTTGTGAATTATGGTTTAGAACTTCATCCCCATAATAGGACTGTTCGGGAATCGTTTGTTCCTATTGGGATAGATACACAAGATTTGAGTGTTGTTGGTTATATTTTAAGAGATCATGATGAAAAAGGAAGGTTAGAAATCGACTTAAAAAATTCTCAACGAGGTAGTGTAATGTCAACTTATAATGTTCCTAATTTTCAAATAAAGGTCGAGTCTGATGCTGAATATGGAATGGAGATTATAAATAATGTTCGCAGGTCATTGGAGTATCTTGGTAGAAAAATTGCTGCAGAGAGTGGAAGATAATTATATTAATGGTAGTGTATCAGTTTTGATACCATCCCGTCGGGGCCATAAAAAACAATGTTAGAAAAAATTACTATCGAACCGGTGCCTGAAGGATTTACTAAAGTTAGCGGCGTTAGTGTAGGGGATACTTTAAAAATTTTAGAGGAAAAAGGAATAAATAGATATTTAGTCTTCCCACGTGATCCAAAGTTTGATACTGAACGCGAGCATATAATTATTCTCCCTTATTTGGATTATTGTAAATTATCAGTAGGGCGTTGTTTTGGAGAAATAGAATGGAGAGGCGTTGGTTCGACATATGTTGGACTTTATTGTGATGCAGAATATAGTAATGGAAAAACAAAAGTACATGAGAGTACGCAACTAAGAATGTTTCATCCATTTTTTAGCCCAAAAGACTGGGATTTTTTAGAGGCAAATGGTATTAGCACATTTGAAGCAATGAGATTACGTGATTCTTAAACTAAACAAGGTTAGCAAAGTGAGGCACGAGAGATTAGTTGCGAATAGTATTTTCCTCAATAGGTGCAGGTATTGCTTTATTTAATTGTCCATACCTTACTAGACTTCTATAGAGACCACTGTCGGTTAAAGAAAGCCTAGTTCTCGTCATTCCATCATACTTGTAAAAATGTGCTCTAAAATAATCAAGAGGGGTTTCATGTCCTCGGTAAGGCAAGGTTGGAGTAGATACTACCTCATCAATCTGATCTAAACGTCGTAATGTTTTGTACAGCCCACTATCTTTCTTTTTTAATTGAGACTTTGTAAGATTTTTAAATTGCTCAGGGTTCGCATGAACATACTCTAGTGGCGTTCGGTATCCTCTATATCCTGTCTTTGGGATCGCTTGGTCTAATTGTTTTGCTTTAGACAAGGCTAACCAAAGCCCTTGATCAAAAGCCCTTAACTGCCCGCGTGTCATTTCTTTGTAAGTTGATTCATGAGCCATAAAATATGCAAGAGGATTTCCATTAAATTTTCTTGGTTTGCGTTTTTGTAAACTTTTAGGAATAGCCTCATCCATTTGATGCGCTTTTAGAAGAGCGTGATATAGTCCAATATCGCTTCGTGAAAGTTGAGTTCTTCCTAATCCATGAAATCTCTCACTATTGGCCTTAAAGTACTCTAAGGGGCTTGAAAATCCTCGCCAACTTCCTATTTGGTGGGTAGGAACACTCTGTTCATTCTTTAATTCATCTTCTCTCCAAAATGTATTGTTACTATGTTCTTTGCGCGTTTTTATTCCTAATCCTGCTTCTCTCCAATACTTTCTAACAGTCCTCACTCCTCTCTTGAGATGTTCTGCTGCTTTTGTTGAATTTCCATTAAAAGTTGAATATGCCTCGATTATTGTTTCTAACACATTTTGCGGTAGTGAACGATGAGCTTTCTTAATCTCGAACCCCGCTTTTCTCCAATGCCCTATAATTGTGTTCTCAGTATAATGAAGATGTCGAGCAGTTTCCCTAGCGTTCCCATTATAATCGGCATAAGAATTATTTATTTCATTTTTTTGTTCTTGTGATAAATGCCTATTTTTGTTTGTTTTTTTAGTAAAAGGTATTGCTTTATTTAATTGATGACATTTTAGTAGACTATTGTAAAGGCCAGAGTCAAAAAGAGATAATTCTCCTCTGCTCATTCCTTGATATTTTTGTTGGTGTTCTTTAAAGAAACCGAGAGGATTTCCATTATAACGTCTATTGCCCCATTTAATTTCTAAAGGATCAAACTGCACATGGATAATTGGTCTAGTAGGAATAATTACTGTCCCTCTTTGTTCATACTTATGTACTAGTTCCTCTAGCTTATATTGTATTTCCTCTGTACTTTTTTCAATTTCCTGGGGAGAAATGTTTAGATGAAGAGTTCTATTCTTTCCATTTTGATCTAATAGGTTTTGCAATACACTAAAAAGGCAAGGATCTATTCTTCTTTCGAGGACATTTAAAATTTGATCTCTTGAAAGGTCTTCCTTTTCTGGCATTAGTTCCGAGACGCTTCTTTGCTCTATAAAAGTAGAAAGAGGTCCACTCCCTGGCTTAATAGGGCGATCAAGACTTACAGGAGAATGTCCATTAGTAAATCTTTGAACTAATTGATCGACCTCTTCATAAATATTATCAAACCCGTCAATAAATAATTCGTCGATTCTCCTTATTGCTTTACGCGTAATTTTTTCTTCTAAAGGAGATGGAAGATCATAAGTCCTTACAATATAAGCAATTAACTCCTTGTCAGCCATGCCTTTTTAGGGGAAAACAAGTATTTTAATGTTTATGGAAACGATTATATGAATCGCGAAAATGGCTAAATAAAATATCACCCCTCTTCCCATTGAGCTTACTGCATTAATACTTTTTCGAAATAAGAAACAGGCTTGATATCAGTGATCGTGGTTTTATGGATGATCCACTTGCCATCTTCACTCTTGATACCATCCCGTCGGGGCCATTTTATTCTGGAGAGGGATTTAGGCATTCAGATATATTTATAAGAAAATAATATTTTATCATGAACATGAAAATAGAAACCAATAGACTGATACTTCAAAGACCCTCCCTTAAAGAAGCTAAGGACCTTGCTGAAAATGGTAATGAAAAGTCTATGCCTTATTTTACTTGGTATATTCCTTATCCTTTTACAGAAAATAATGCTAAAAAGATAATAAAAGAATTTTGGTTAGATGAAAAAAAGGGAAATGTAGGTTTTTCTATAAGATTGAAGGAAGAAAATAAAGTGATTGGAATAATAGATATTTATAGTATTAAAAAAGAACATAAAAAAGCAAAAATAGGATATTGGATTGGCAAGAAATATAGGGGAAAGGGACTAGCATCGGAAGCTGTTCGGGCAGTAATAAATTATGCATTTAATAATTTAAAATTAGATAAATTATCGGCTGATACTTTGGTAGATAATGAAGCATCAAATATTTTACTTAAAAAAGTTGGTTTTAGAGAAGTAGGCATCATGCAAAAAGAAAGAATAATTGATGGTAAAGCTATTGATTGTTATCTATGGGAAATATTAAAAAAATAAATTTTTACTTAAGTTTACTTAGTCAACCAAAATATTTAAATATGTGCGAACACATATTTATGTATGACTAATATGACTTTATCAATACCTGAAGATCTAGCAAAGAAAATGAAAGCTTTTCCAGAAATAAGGTGGAGCGAAGTAGCAAGGCAAGCCATTGAAAAAAGAGTAAATGATCTAGAGATAATGAATAGAATAGCTTCAAAAAGCAAACTTACAGAAAAAGATGTGGAAGAAATAAGTAAAAGTATAAAAGCATCTGCTGCCAAAAAACTGCATGAACATCGTTATTGATGCTAATATTCTTATTGCTGCTCTCTTAAAAAATGGTAAAATTAGAGAATTAATAGTGAACAGTCCCCATAGGCTTCTTGTTCCAGATATTCATTTTCAAGAGATAGAAGAACATAAGGAAGAACTACTTGAGAAATCAAAATTATCTGCAGGGGAATTTGCTACTTTAATTTCTACTCTTAGCAATTATTTTAGCATTATTGAATCAAATAAAATATTATTTTTCTTAGAAGAAGCTGAAGAGCTAATTGGCACTATAGATAAGGATGATGTTCCTATTATTGCAACTGCATTAGCGTATAATTGCTCTATTTGGAGTGATGATAAACATTTTCTAAAACAAAATAAAATTAAAATTTTTAAAACATCAGATATCATGAATATGACAGAAGAATAAAGTCAACGATAGCGATTTTCAACATAACTCTGCCTATGTTCAATTTGCCCTAATCCTTTATACTGTTCATGCACAAGCTTTCCTAAAGCGTTAACTACTTTCTTTGGAAGAGCTAAAGTTCCGCCTGTTGTTTTTGCTTCGATACTAATAGCAGGAATATGAATAGATTCTTCCATCTTTGGTCCTTTACCCAATGAACCATAATCTCTTAGCGTTACATATGCATCTAAATGTCTTGTTGGAATAGATTCAATCTGGAGAGTAAATCTAAATCCATCAACAAGATTATGGATATCCTCATTTTCCTTCCTTTCAGGAGCCATATCGAGGTTAGGAATAGTACCATTTGGATACCATTGATCTAAACTTGCTTTAAGGGTTTTAAGGCGTGATGGAATTTCTTTTCTGTAATTTTTAAATGAAATAAAATTATTGTAATGATGTGGATTAAAGAAATCTTGGATAAATTCTCTTGACTGATAGACCTTTCCTGAAACTCGATCCTCTGTTTCTGGTTTATGAAAATTGAGCCTTGCATGAAAATAAAGATTAATGGGATTTGAAATTCCATGAATCATTCCAAGTGTTTGATCATCTGCATCGGGGTTAGCTTCGATAAGTCTTGCTTGTGACTTTTCAGCAATTCCCTCAAGATCGTTCACTTGATGATGATCTTTAAGAACCTCTACAAAAGATTCAACTGTTTTAATAAGAAAATCAGAATAATTTGCAGGAGGAACTTGAAATTGACCTAGTTGGAAAATTGTTTCAAGTGTTGGAAAATCAAATATATCTGACCCTTCCTCATGAAAATTTTTTATCACTCTGACCATAGTTTAATCCGATAAATTAAATATTTAAACTTTTATGTAATTTTGAGTATTTATCTTATGATAAGACTTTTTATATTGGAAATAAAAGATAAATAAAATTAATCCGAAAAAATTATTATTAGTTTTGCATGATCTATTCTATTTTAAATTAATTAATATACGATGATATAAGAAACAATCAATAAAATTACATTGATTATATCTATAGATGCGCAGACTATGCAGAAGTTTTTCATCTTTATGAAAAGGATATATGCGAGATAGATTGAGACTATGACTGCTAAAATAGATAAATAAAATATTGCCTTAAATTGACTGAAAAATGAAAGAACAAATATTAGAGAGTAGAAATAAAGCCCCATAAGGGAATTTGAAATTCCAAAAATACTTCCGTAAGGACTTGTAAATGCTTTTGTACATGACATTTTTTCATGTATATCACATACTGCTTTATAGTTTTCATGACGAGAAGACTTAAGTTCAACCTTGAAAGCATACACTGAAAATAGTGCACCTAAAATAGAAATTATTGATATAAATGCATTAAACATGGTTTCTTTAGTTAACTAGACTATAAAAAATTTAGGGTTAGTAAACTGACTTAAATAATTGACATTTTAGGATGTGGTAGAAAGATTTAAAAAGCCAGTTTTACACAAATCTTTTATTATCTGATAGTAGAAAACTAAATTCCACATTCAGCAACCACCCTATGCATATCCTACAGCCTAAACATACTAAACTGAAATCAGAAGAAGTGAAAAAGATACTTGAAAAGTATAATATTTCTATTTCTCAATTGCCTATTATTAAAATTGGAGACCCATCTCTTCCAGAAGGTTCAGTTAAAGGCGACGTTGTTAGGATAGAAAGAAAGGACGGCGATAAGATAAATGTTTATTTTAGGGTGCTAGTATAATGGCTGTTAAAAAAGAAAATATTTTAGTTGAAAAATACCTTAAACAGCATTCGCTTGTAGAATCTAATATTTTATCTTTTAATGATTTTCTCCATAATAAATTACAGCATATAGTTAATGAAATAAATGAGTCATTAAATCATGAGGATATAGAAATTAAAATTGGAAGAGTAAAAGTAGGAAAACCTAATATTGTTGAGGCTGATGGAAGTTCGAGTGTTCTAACTCCTATGGTGGCTAAAATGAGGAGCTTAACTTATTCTGCACCTATATATGTAGATTTGAGCGTTAAATATGCTGACCAAACAGATGATGCTGAAGTAGAAATAGGGAGAATTCCCATAATGGTAAGAAGTGCTGCATGCACTACATATGGCATGAGCAGAGATGAATTAAAAAATAATTTAATGGATCCACTTGAGCCTGGGGGATATTTCATAATAAATGGAAATGAGAGAGTAATTGTTATGTCTGAAGATTTAGCCCCGAATCAGCCATTTATAGAAGATGGAAGATTAGGGCTTACATTAAGAATATTTTCACAAAGAGGATCATATAGAATTCCAACAACTATTTCTGAAACAAATGAGGGAATTTTGGAGCTTACTTTCAGCAGATTAAGAAATATTCCTGCAGTTGTTATATTGAAAGCTTTGGGTATAGTAAAGGAGGCAGATATTGCTAAGAACATAGATTATGAAAATGATTGTTTAATTGTTAATCTTTATGAGTACACCAATATTCAAAGTTCTGAAGATGCTATGATATATATTGCCGAAAAGTCAGGAATACAGGGCACTAAAAAGGAAATTTTAGATAGAGTAAAACAAAGAATTGATTCATTTTTCCTAACACATATTGGAATGGATAAAAATTCGAGAAATGAAAAAGCAATGAGTTTATGCAGATTTATTAGGTTATACCTAAGGGCTAAAGAAAATGATGGCATTAGAACGGATAAGGACCATTACGGAAATAAGAGAGTAAAGCTATCAGGGGATTTAATGGCAGACCTTTTCAGAGTCAATTTTGGAATTTTGATAAGAGATATTCAATACTCACTGCAAAAAGTTTCAAAGAGAAAGAAGTTTTACTCATTAAAAACAATTTCCAAATCTACTCTTTTTTCCCATAGAATTGAAAGCGCAATTGCTACAGGAAGCTGGATAGGTGAAAAATCAGGAGTTACTCAAAACATGGAAAAGAACAATTATTTAGCGGTATTATCTCAATTACAAAGAGTTACAAGTTTATTACCTGGAGAGCAGGAAAATTTTGCCGCTAGAACACTTCATCCAACCCATTACGGAAGATTTTGCCCTACGGAAACACCTGAAGGAATTGAAATAGGATTAAGAAAAAATCTTTCTTTGCTTGCAAAGGTTTCAACTGATATTAATTTTGATGATAAAGTAATGATCAAAAATTTGAAGAATGTTGGACTGCAGGATCAGAAGGGAAAAGATGTATTCTTTAATGGCAGATTTATTGGATTTACAGATGATCCTCTTTCATTTGTAAAAGAAATTAGGAATATTAGAAGAAGAGGAGAATTACCTTCGGAATTAAGCATTAGATTCGATACTTTATTGGATCAAATTACTATGTCTACAGAAGTTGGAAGAGTATTAAGGCCTTTAATTGTAGTTGAAAATGGATCAAGTAGATTAAAAGATGAGCATATCGTAGAATTAGGCGAAGGAAAAATATCTTGGAAAGACTTGCTAAATCAAGGAATTATAGAATACATTGATGCTGCTGAAGAAGATAACGCGCTAGTTTCTCAAAAACAAGAGGATATCGGCCCAGAAAATACTCATTTAGAAATTCATCCGATAGATTTATTTGGACTTATAACAAGCCTTGTACCTTATGCAAACCATGACCAGAGCTCTAGACTGAATAAAGGAAGCAAGACTCTAAAACAGAGCTTGGGAATTTATGCCGCTAACTATTTAGTAAGGTTAGACAGCAACGTTTCTATTCTGCATTATCCGCAGAAGCCTCTTGTTAGAAGCTTTATTTATGATACTTTAGAAGTTTATCCTGCAGGACAAAATTTAATTGTCGCAATAGCACCTTATGAAGGATATAATATGGAAGATGCAATTGTATTAAGCAAAGATAGTGTCGATAGAGGACTGGGGAGAAGCACTTTCTTTAGACCTTATGTTTCAACTGAACTTCAATATCCTGGAGGATTAAGCGATGAAATTTTAATTCCAGAAAAGGATGTGTCTGGATATAGAACTGAAAACTCATATAGATTTTTAGAAGATGATGGAATTGCATATCCTGAAGCGTATATGGCCTCTGGAGAGGTTGTAATAGGCAAAGTAACCCCTCCTAAATTCTTGAGTGAAGCAAAAGATATTAGCATTCAATCAAAGAAGGAAGCGAGCGTCGCAATTAGGCAGGAAGAGCAGGGAATTGTTGATGCAATTTTCATAACAGTAAATAGCGAAGGCAATAGAGTAGTTCAAGTGAGAACTAGAGACCAAAGACTGCCTGAACCTGGAGACAAATATTCAGCACCGCACGGACAGAAAGGTGTAATCGGATTAATTGCGGATTCAAGAGACATGCCATTTACAAGAAGAGGAGTAAGGCCTGATTTAATGTTTAATCCTCACGGTATTCCAAGCAGAATGTCGGTAGGATATTTGATAGAATTATTAGCTGGAAAAACTGCTGGATCTACAGGAAAGATAATTGACGGAACACCATTCACTGGACAAAGCGTTGAAGAATTAAAATCATTATTAAAAGAAATGGGCTTTAGACCAGATGGAAAAGAGACATTATATAACGGTGTTAATGGAAAGAAGATGGATGCTAAAATATATATTGGAAATATGTATTATCTTAAATTAGTGAGGATGGTTAAAAACTTGATTCATGCAAGAGCTTCTGGAAAAGTTGCATTATTAACAAGACAGCCAATTGAAGGAAGATCAAGAGGCGGAGGATTAAGATTAGGAGAAATGGAGCAACAAGCACTAGCTGGACATGGCGCTTCATTATTATTGAAAGAAAGATACAGCTCTGATAAAACTATTGTTTACATCTGCAAAGATTGCGGAAATATGACTTATGAGGATGTTATAAGAAATAAAACTCCCTGCCAATTATGCGGAAACAGCGATTCAGATCCTGTTGAGATATCTTATGCTTTCAAACTATTGGTAGATGAATTGTTGGGATTGGGAATATTAACTAAATTTAGCTTGAAGAACAAGTACGAGAGATAAAAATGAAAATGGATAATTTTAGAAAGCAAGTGAGATCCTTGGCATTTAACTTACTTAGCCCTGAACAGATTAAAAAATTAAGTTCTGCAAAAGTTGTTACACCTGAATTATATGATATTGATGGATTTCCGGTAGACGGAGGATTAATGGATTTAAGACTGGGGGCTATAGATCCTGGAGTCAGATGCAGAACATGCGGAAAGAGAGTTAAGGAGTGTCCCGGCCATCCAGGAAGTATTGAACTTGCAAGGCCTGTCTTCCATATTAAATATATACAATTAGTAGAGCACTGTTTGAGAAGCTACTGCCCTAATTGCGGAAGGCTTACGTTATCTGACGAGAAACAAAAGATTTACAGTCCTAGTGAGAGGGCAAAGAAAGCAAGAGATGCGAAAAGATGCCCTCATTGCAGTGAAAATATAGATAGGATAAAACTCGAAAAACCAAGTACCTTCATGATAGGAAAAAGAAGAGTCAGTCCTATTGAAGTTAGAGATAGAATTGTAAAAATTCCTGATGATGAATTAAGAAAATCAGGAATAAATCCAAAAACTGCAAGACCTGAATGGGCAGTAATTGCATTGCTACTTGTTCCATCGGTAACTGTAAGACCAAGCATCACCTTAGATTCTGGAGAGAGAAGCGAGGATGACTTGACTCACAAATTGTCAGATATTATAAGGGCTAATCAGAGATTGTGGGAAAACCTTAATGCTGGCGCGCCTGAAGTAATTATAGAAGACCTCTGGGACTTACTGCAATATCATGTAACAACTTTCTTTGATAATAATATTTCGAGAATTCCTCCAGCTAGGCATAGATCCGGCCAGCCTCTAAAAACTATCACGGAAAGAATTAAGGGAAAAGAAGGAAGAATTAGGGCTAACCTTGCTGGAAAGAGAGTTAACTATTCTGCAAGAACCGTTATTTCTCCTGATCCTTATTTGAAAATAAATGAGATAGGGGTTCCGTTAGAAATTGCCAAAGTTATTACAGTTGCTGAACCTGTAACAACTACAAATATTGAATATATGAAAGATATCATTAGAAAAGGAGATAAATATCCTGGTGCTAACTATGTGATCAGGATAGATGGGAAGAGAAAAAGAATCACAGAAGAATTAAAGGAAGAAATTTGCGCTGAAATTCAGCCTGGGTATAAAATTGAAAGACATTTAAGGGATGGGGATGTTGTTTTGTTTAACAGACACCCTACACTGCACAAGCAGGGCTTAATGTCGCATAAGGTTAAAGTTTTGCCGGATAGAACATTCAAATTACATCCTGCCTCCGCTGCGCCTTATAACGCTGATTTTGATGGAGATGAAATGAATATTCACTCACCGCAGAGTGAGGAGGCGCAATCTGAAGCTAGAGTGCTGCTTGACATCGACAATAATATTATTTCTTCAAAGAATAACACAAATTTAGTAGGCACTATTACAGATGCTATTACTGGCGCTTACCTGCTTTCAAAAGAAGAGTTAGAAAAATCTGATGCTGATCAATTGCTATTTTCTGCAGATATTGTAAATAACAGCAAGAAGAAAAAAATAGCAGGCAGAGAAGTATTTGCCCAGATTATACCTAAAGAATCAAGCATCAGTATTCCGAATGTAATCACAAGTGAGAATAGTTTTGGTGCTGAAGAAGGAATAATGGTAAAAACTCTCGACAAAGAATTTGGAAGAAGCACTACAATTGATTGTATAAATAAGGCATTCAAATTGGGAACCCAATATTTGACGATGAAAGGATACACAATGTCGCTGGATGATCTGAATGTTTCTGATAAAGTAAGAGAAATTACAGCCCAATTATTGAGCAAATCTGAACAAAAGGCAAGGGATGTCATTGAAGACTATAAAGTTGGCAAGGCACAACCTATGCCTGGGAAGAGCGTTAATGAATCAAGAGAAATTCAGATGCTTCAAATTTTAAATGAAGTAAGAACTGAAATTGGCAATACTTTGAAAGAGCATTTTCCAACAGACAGTGAAGTTTACAAGATGATTGCTCCTGGTGCTAAAGGCAGTCTATTAAATATTGGGCAAATTGGATGCTGTGTTGGACAACAGGCACTTGGTGGAAAAAGAATTGGATTTGGCTATGTAAATAGAACATTATCTTTCTTTAAAAAAGGGGATTTAGGGCCTGAAGCACGAGGCTTTATCAAGAGTTCATACTTTAAAGGGCTGCTTCCTAGTGAATTCTTCTTTGGAGCAATAACTGGAAGAGACAGCTTAATGGATACGGCGTTAAGAACACCAAAATCAGGATACTTATATAGAAGATTAATTTATGCATTGCAAGATTTGAAAGTGGAATATGATGGAACTGTCAGAGACGCTTCTGAACGTATAGTACAATTCCAATATGGTGATGATGGAAAAGATGTTGCGAAACTACATTTAACAGATAATAAAGTAGCGCCTGGAGAAGCAGTAGGGGTTGTTACTGCACAAAGCTTCGGTGAGGCGTCAACACAGATGGTTTTGAATGTATTCCACCACGCAGGTGTTGCACAAATGCAGGTTACACAAGGACTTCCTAGATTAATTGAAATTATTGACGCTAGAAAACAGCCTTCAACACCATTAATGGAAGTTTATCTAAAGAAAGAATATAATAATGAGAAGGATGCAAAAACAGTCGCGGAAAAAATAAAGGAAGTAAAGCTTCAAGAGATTTTATCGGAAATTAAAATTGACTTTGCAAATAAAAAAATAGAAATATTATTAGACTCGAGAGCATTAAAGAGTGTCCATGCTGGAGCTCAAACTATATTAGATAGATTAAAAGATAAGGGTTTTAAGGTTAAAGGAAATGATTTGAAGATAAGTTTGGATGCTGCCGATATGGACTTTAAAGCAATTTATAAATTAAAAGAGAAGCTGAAGAAAACAATAATATCGGGCCTTAAAGGTATAGCTCAAGTTTTAGTTGCTCAAGTTGGAAAAGAATTTATTATTAGAACAGCAGGCTCTAATTTGAAAGATTTAATGACTATAAAGGAAATTGACGGAGAAAAAGTTACCTCAAACGATATTCACGACGTGAAAAATGTACTGGGAATTGAGGCAGCAAGGCAGACTATTATAAATGAAATAAAGAAAGTTATTGAAACTCAAGGACTTGATATTAATGAAAGACACATTAAATTGATTGCTGACGCAATGACATCTGCTGGCACGGTTAAGGGAGTTACAAGAATGGGGATAATTTCGGACAAAGCGAGTATTTTGGCTAGAGCAACATTCGAAACTCCTGATAAGCAATTTATTGGCGCTACATTGAAAGGATCTAAAGAGGAACTAAATTCAGTTATAGAAAATATACTTTTGAATCAGCCAATTCCTGTTGGAACTGGATTGCCTGGTTTGCTTGTTAAAATTACTGGACCATTGGTTGCTAAAGAAGAAATGATTAAAGAAACGCCGAAAAAGAAAAAGAAAAAGGAAGAGTAAGTTTTAAATAAGGTTTGATTATATGTTTTTTTATGGTTGATGTTAGAGATTTTATTGGGCACAAAGTTATATTGTCAAATGCAATTTCTGAAGAAGATGCTGAAGAGTTGAAATCAAGATTTAAATCTATAAGAGAATTAGTGTTTTTGTGTGGTGGAGACAAATTTGTTTATTCTTATTTGAGAAACATCGAGGAAAAAATTAAGAATGGATTTGAAAATACTGAAGGAATTTTTAATGTACTAAAATTCGAAGATCGTGCAACTTTCCAAATCGGACAAACACAACAATTTATTATTCCAATTTATAATAGTGGAGAAAAAAACCCTTCATTAAATATATTTTATGATATAGATACACGAAATCTAGTCTATGAAGGGTTTAGTGATGGAAGGCATTTGTTTAAAGGGTTTTATGACTTCAAAAAAAACAACATTATTAAAGATAATCAAAATGGTTTTTGGTTATACGCTAAATTATTAAAAAATGCTGGATATGAAATTGATGAAAGTAGAAAAATAAATGATGAGGAATGGATTTAAATTTAGAAAATATTCGACGATTTTTCATAAAATTAACCCGAACTAAACAAAATGTTGTTGATAAAAGATAAGTTTATAAAGTCAAATGAGGAATGATAGTTAAGAAAAATATTCTTAAAAATTTAAAATGGCGACGATAGACATGCAGACAATGAGGTACATAAATCTACTGGATAAAGCCTCAAACGTTAAAACAAAACAATGCTTCATGTATAACAACACTATATTTTTTGCAGTTCCTAAAGAATTGATTTCTAGAGCAATTGGGCCGGCTGCGGTTCATGTTAGAAGAATACAGGAACATCTTGGGAAAAAAGTAAGAATTATTCAAGAGCCAGAAGGATTAAGAGATGCTAATAGATTCATTCATGATTTAATAAATCCTGGAAAGTTTAAATCGTTAGAGATTAAAGATAATTGTTTTATTATTAATGCAGGAAGCAATCAAACTAAGGCAATTCTCTTTGGAAGAAATAAAAGAAGGCTTATGGAACTTCAGAAAATTGTTCAAGACGTTTATAGTATGGAATTGAAGATAATTTAGTTTTGGCAGAGATTAAAATTTAGGGTTATTATTCGTATTTCGATTGGCCTGGACCGCTATTGCATAGATTGAAGTGGATAATTAATAATATATTTTTAGTAAATTAGGCTCTTAAAATGGAAGTTAAAATCTCGGAGATTCATTTAAAATAAATCTCTACCATCTTCATTTTTCTTAAAAACAAAGTAAAACTTTAAAAACCCTCAAAATCTTGGAGATACATGGGAATAATGGGTGCTCGAAGAATTATGAAAAAAAGAAAAAAAGATAGATGGAGCGATCATAAATATAGATCTAGAATAAAAAAACTAAGGCAGAAATCAGATCCACTAGGGGGAAGATCGTGGCAGGCAAAAGGAATTGTAATTAGCAAATTTCAAAAAGAAGCTAAACAGCCTAATTCCGCAATGAGAAAATGCTGCAAGGTTCAATTAATCAAAAATGGAATTCAAGTTGGAGCATTCATTCCTGGAAATTTGGCGCAGAAGTTTGTTGATGAACACGATGAAGTTCTTATAGAAAGAATAGGCGGAAAAATGGGGCGTTCAAAGGGAGATATTCCTGGAATTAGGTTTAGAGTTATTAAAGTAAATGATCAGCCGTTAAAGAGATTATGGAAAGGCGAGATAGAGAAGGGAAGAAGGTAAAATGACAGAACAAATTCAAGAAATAAAAAAAGAATCATCAATGAAAATATTTGATAAGTATGATTCAGTAGATATTGAAATTAAAGATCCTGCACTAAAGCCCTATATTAATATTGAGCCAAAGTTATTATTAAAATCTCAAGGAAGAAACTTGGAAAAGTTTGGGAAAGTTAGAGTAAATATTATTGAAAGGCTTGCCAATAGATTAGGGGTGCCAGGCCATAGCGGAAAGAAGCATAAAATAATTACAAATTGGGCTTCTGGAAAATATAATAAAAATATGGCGACTGTTTTGAAAGCCTTAGATATTATTGCTGAAAAAACAAAAAAGAATCCAATACAAGTTTTGGTAGATGCCATCGGAAATGGATCGCCGAAAGATGAGATTACTGTTATTGAGCAAGCTGGAGCTAGATACCCTCAAGCGGTTGATGCTTCCCCCATGAGAAGAGTTGACTTGGCTTTAAGATGGATGGTTCAAGGATCTTATCAAAGATGCTTTGGAAAGAAAAAGAAAATGAGCGAGAGCTTGGCTGATGAAATTATAAAAGCCTCTCAAGCAAATATGGAAAGCTATTCTGTTTCAAAAAAGAATGAAGCTGAAAAGCAGGCTGATTCTGCGAGATAAGTTTAATTCTCAAATTTTTTATCTACTTTCTGGCATAAATGGTGAGCTATATGGGGGAGTTTCTTCAGACACTAAATAGGATTCATCAAACAGGCTCTCTAAATTTCTAGTTATGCCTGGAACATGACTTAGACCAACATTCACGAGCAAAGGAGATATTCCTTCTTTAATTAAAGAATATATTTTTTTAGACATAAACTTGTCTCTTTTTTCAATCTCTCCAAAATATTTATTAAATCTATTTGAAGCAACTTTAACTGCAAATTTGCTTGCTTCTTCTGGAGTTTTGTAAGGTCTACTTTTCCTTTTTAGCTCGCCTTTTAAAAAATCCCTGGCTATTCTAAAAGGAAGAACTGGTGTACAAGCTAATAGTCCTAAGCCTATTAAAGCCATTTTGTAAGGAGGATGAGGATCTTCAAACCTAATAAGAGGTTTTCCCTCTTCATTTGCTAAATGTTTTACAGTTGTTGTGTTCCAATCATTTTTATACAACGTATAGATAATATAAGGAATACTGCATAAACCTGTTGCTATATCTACAAGGTTGCCTTTGTCTGTTCCCTCTAGTGCTATATAATTATATTCCTGTACGATTGGCCTGGCAAAATCTCTTTCTAAAGGCAAAGGAAAATGATTTTCTCCTAGTATCCCTAATATAGATTCTTTCTTTCCAATCTTTACTTTATATTGTTTATATAGCATAAAGAAACAGCAATTCTAATACTTTTAAACTTTTCTTCAGATAATTTTAAAAACCCTCTTTATTATGATCACTTATCTAAAAATTATTAGAAATATTGAAAATGGCAGAGAAAGAAACAAGCTTACAGAAAATTCAAAGACTTATTTCGACACAGAAGAATATAAGAAACGTAGCAACGAGTGCGCATATACACCACGGGAAGTGTATTAGCGGGGACTCTCGTATTATGCTTACTGATGGAAATATTAGATTGGCTAAGGATATTTTTGATGAAGTCTCCAAAAATGGAGACATATACGAAGAAAATGAGGATCATACTGTATATGCTCCTAAAGAAAAAATAGAGATATTCTCACTTAATAAAAATGAAGGGAAAATAGAAAAAAAAGATATTCAATATGTATGGAGATTAAAAGGCGGAAACACTATTAAGATAAAATTAAGAAATGGATTTGAAATTACAACTACTCCTGAACATAAATATATTGTTTTCAGGGATGGTTTTGTTGATGCGGAAGCTAAAGATTTGAGACTTGGAGATAGAGTTGTTTGTTCTAGAAAATTAGATATAATCAGTAATGTAGAGATGAAAAAAGATGCTCTTAATTTATTTTCCCAAAAGAACTTTTATGTCAAGCTTTCTAATGAGTTTAATCTTGAATTAAAAAATAAGATACGATCTTATGGCATAAAAAATATTAGAACTACTATTAAACCTGCATCTGTTAGGGATGGAATAAATAAAAATAGATATAATATTAAAGACTACTTAGAGATTTGCAGAACATTTGAAATTAATTTAAATGATGCATATGATAAAATTGATTTGATATTTTATAGATCGGGGAAACAGAGAGGGCAAAATGCCAGTACAATGAGATTACCAAAAACTGAACAAGAATTTAAAGAATTATTCTACCTTGCTGGCTTGTTTATTGGAGATGGATCTGGAAGGAAGTTTATAGCTGGAAAAGACCAACTTGCAATAATAATGCAGGATATATGCCGTAAATTTTTGATTAAAACAAGAAGAGTAGAAAGAAGAGATAGAACGCCTGAAATCCATACTGATAATTTAACGTTAGTACAAATTTTTAATAGTTTATTTGATTACCCCTTAAAAAAGAAGTCCCATAATGTTAAAATTTCTCAATTCGTTTGGAAAAGTAATAATGAGTATACCTCTCATCTATTGAAAGGATATTTTGATACCGATGGTTGTGTTGAGAAATCCAGAAGAGCAATAACTATTTCTTCAGCAAGTCGAAGAATGATCGAAGATTTACATCTTTTATTATTAAGATTTGGCTGTATATCAATTAAAGAAAAAGATAATACT
Source organism: Nanobdellota archaeon (assembly GCA_030648155.1). Taxonomy (GTDB): domain Archaea; phylum Nanobdellota; class Nanobdellia; order Pacearchaeales; family GW2011-AR1; genus JAUSIK01. The sequence goes on from JAUSIK010000016.1 coordinate 50,195, forward strand.
ATATCTATCTCTGGAACATCTGCAATTAATTTCCAAAAAGAAATTGGATTTGTAATGAATGAAAAATCTGAAAAATTAAGAAATTTAGTCGGTAAGGTTTCAGGGAGTATTGTATGTGATACAATTAAAGTTGGAGATCAGGTCATGTTAATTAATAAAAAAGTAAAAGATTATTCTTCAAATGAATTAGCATATGTTGAAGTTAATCAAATAGAATCTTCATTTGAAGAAGTAGTTTATGACTTTACCATACCTGAAAATCATAATTTCGTTGCTGAAGGAATGGTTATACATAATACAGCTTTCACAGATGTGCTTTTAGCTGCAGCTGGATTAATGTCAGAGAAGGCTGCTGGAGATTTAGAACAGGGAATGACAACTTGGCAGCATGCTGATGAACAGGAGAGACTAATGACTGTTGATGCTGCAAATGTTTCTATGGCCCACAAATATGCCGATGAAGAATATTTAATTAATTTAATTGATACTCCAGGACATGTTGATTTTGGCGGAAATGTAACTCGAGCCATGAGAGCTATTGATGGTACTTTCGTATTAGTTTGTGCCTCTGAAGGAATTATGCCTCAAACTGAAACAGTATTAAAACAAGCAATTAGGGAAAGAGTAAAACCTGTTCTTTTTATCAATAAAGTTGATCGATTGATAAGAGAATTAAAATTAACTCCTGAAGGAATGCAAGAAAGATTTATGAAAATTATTGAGCAATTTAATAATTTTATTATGCAAATTGCTGAACCTGAATTCAAAGAAAAATGGAAAGTTAATGTTGCCGATGGAAGCGTTGCATTCGGGTCAGCAAGAGATAATTGGGCATTGTCATTGCCTTTTATGAAAAAGAATAATGTAAGTTTTAAAGATATTATTAAGCTTTATGAAATGGAAGAAGCTGATAGAAAGAAGTGGGTATGGCAAAATGCTCCATTGCATGATGTTATTTTAGATATAGCTGTAAAACATCTCCCAAACCCTCTAGAAGCTCAAAAATATAGAATTCCTAAAATATGGAGGGGAGATCCTGAAAGCAAATTTGGGCAGGAATTAATTTCTTGCAGTAAAGAAGGAGAAGTAGGATTTGTAATTACTAGAATTATAATAGATCCAAAATCTGGAAAGGAAATTGCTGCAGGAAGATTATATTCTGGTACTATTGTAAATGGGATGGAGGTCTACGCAAATAATGCAAAGAAAAGTGCTAGAATACAACAGGTTTTAGTTTACAACGGAATAAAACCAGAACAAGTTGAAAGAGTCCCAGCAGGAAATGTTTTGGCTATTACTGGATTAAATGTTGATGTTGGAGAAACAATTACATTGCAACCACAAACTCCCTTTGAGGAAATAAAACACATATTTCAACCGGTAATTACTAAATCGATTGAAGTTGTGAGATCTGCAGATTTGCCTAAATTAATTGAAGTATTAAGAAAAGTTGGAAAAGAGGACCCTAGCATAAAAATAGAAATTAATGAAGAAACTGGAGAAAATTTATTATCTGGAATGGGAGAATTGCACTTAGAAATTATTGAAGGCAGAATTAAAAATGAAAAAGGGCTTGAGGTTAAAACAGGAAACCCTATCGTAGTCTATAGGGAGACTGTTACAAAACCTAGCTCCAAATTGGAAATTAGAACACCAAATGGACATAATATTTTCTTCTTTAGCATGGAACCATTAGAAGAAGAAGTTTACAATGCTATAGAAAGAGGGGACCTTCCTGAAGAAAGATTAAAAAAGAGAGCAGAAGTTGCTTGGAAGAAACTTTCTGAACTTGGAATAAGCAATGAAGAAGCAAGACAATATAAAGAAATTTACAAAGGAAACGTTTTTGAAGATAGAACTAGAGGACTTGTATTGTTAGGGGAAGTTATTGATTCTATTATGGATGGATGGAAATTAGTAATTGATGCTGGTCCGCTTGCTAGAGAGCCATTAATGAAAACAAAAATAATATTGCACGATGCTAAATTACACGTAGACCACATGCACAGAGGCCCTGCACAAATTTATCCTGCTGTAAGAAACGGAATGTTCGACTCTATGACTGCTGGAGGGGCTGGATTAGTTGAGCCTGTACAGACCCATAGAATAGAAGTTCCGGTAGAATTTATGGGAACGGTTACATCACTAGTTGGAGGGAAAAGAGGAGTTTTGATCAATGTTGAACAAGAAGGGCCTGATGTAGTTATAGTGGCGAAAATTCCAGTTGCAGAAATGATAGGATGGAGCAACGATTTGAGATCAGCAACAGAGGGAAGAGGAATATCTTCTTTGGCAGACCAGCAATTCCAGAAACTTCCTAGAGAACTTCAAGAAAATGTTATAAGAAAAATCAGAGAAAGAAAAGGTTTGAGTGAAAATCAGTAAAATATAAAAGTTGCTATTTTATACCTATATGGTACAATATCGTAACTAGAGTTATGATATGGTAATGTTCAACGAAATTGCAGATGTCTATGATTTCAGAAAGATTTATAAAAAAGATGACTATGTAATGATTATGAAAAGAGTGCTGTACTTAATTATTATAGTTCTTGTCTTGTCAGCTTCATTATCTTTTTATTTTTTTAAAAAATCAGAGACTCAAACAGAAAAAGAAAGCGAATTGCTTCTTCAAGGGTTAGACGGGAATTACACTATATGTACTCTTCCTTATGGGAATGAAAAGAATATTCTTGATCCTAATTATCTTTTAGTAATTGAATCAAAACAAGTAATTTTAGAAGATAATAATACTGAAAATTATTTTGAGGATCATTTTAGATTCCTTTGTGCGGTTGACGAACCAGGCCATAGGAAAGTGAGATGGCTTTATGCTATAGGTGAATATAAGAAAATAATAGAGGATGATGTAGGAACAACTGATAATGATCGGCATGAAATAATTAATGTTCATTCTGTTAAAGGGAGTCTTAAAAAAATATCAGATATTACAAAAGTAATCCAAAAAAAACGAGCCTTAGAGATCATAGGATATTGTATCGGAGAATTCGACGAAGAGAAAGTGAATTTTGGTTTCTGTCAAAAAACCTATCCTTCTCTTGGGATAACCACTCTTTGCTTAACAGCTTATTCTATAGACGTAACAGAAAATAACCTTGGGAATACTCAATTTACTATGGGATTGATAGATCTTGAAACTGGAGAATGCGAAAAAAAATTGGTAAATCAGAATGCGGTAAGAGATCCAAACCCTCCCTTGCCCATATTACCCCTCCCCTTTGACAATTAGGTTTTTTAGAAGTGTCTCTCGACTATCAAAATAATTTCTTTAGTATATAAAAACTTTTAAAGCCATTTAAAATATTCTGATTATGTCAAAAATAAAATTAGAAGATTTACATCCTGTATTGTATAGTATATTTACTGCAGGATGTGAACTGCAAAATGCTTTGGAAAAAAGTTTTGGGGAGGAGAGAAAAGATCGAATTGCTTTGAATCTAACTAGAAAGGTTGAAGAAAATCCCAATAAAATAATTAGATATGATAATTTTGAAGGCAGAAAAGAAAATGTATATGCAATAGAAAATATCTGGAGAGTTCATTTTGGCAAGGAATCAGAAAAAGGATTTTCTGATGAAAACCTAAGTATGGTTTTTTCAAATAAAAATGGCCGGAAAAAAGTTTCAGGGGAAGCAGGTTTAATTGCTGAAGATTTAAGAAAAATATATGATTTAAGCTATACTCCTAGAGTTTATATAAATGAGAAATTGAAGCAAAATATATAAATAAGATTGTTTAATATATTGTATGGAAAGAGAATTGAGTTCTAAGGAATTGTATAAAATAGGGAAATTATACGAAAGAGAAAGTAAAATTGCTCCTGAAGAAAGGAAAAGGATTGGGAGTGGAGAAAGGTTTATGGATGGTTCTACTCAAATAACAATAATGAGATTCCCTGGGCAGACCAGTATTTATGAGAAAAGACCTGGATTAAAAATTATGGATTATAATGGAACTGAACATGAAGTGGGTATTTGTGACCACCTTGCTATTATATCTACTCAAATGAGTGAGGATGAAGTTAATGAAGAGCATAAACGAAGAAGGAGAGTTTTTGAAATGAGCGAGAATTATAGAGCGGTAATAGTATGAGCGGGACTAAAGAAGATAAAAAATTATATGAAAAAGTTCTATCAGATAATGAAAAATATTATACTTTATTCAGAAAACTAATAGAAGTGAATAGATTAAAAGGAAGAGACCATGAAATTCTTTGCGATTATTTAGAATGCAGGGAGAATGGATTAATGGGAAATGCATCTAAATATTTATTTTATGATCAGGTGTTTTCTGATATCAAATCAAGGGTAGTAGATAGAGTGGGAGAGGCAATAGATATTGGGGATTTGCAGAGAAGAAATGAACTTACAAAAAATCTTATTCAAGAATGGGTAGATAAAAAAGGCCACAATCAATGCTGGTATTATCCAGAGATATTTATAGCATTAGGATTAATTCATAATGTAGATGTTTCTAAATGCCCTGAACTTCCACCTAGGGAGGAGTTTTCACAACACTGTAAAATTTATGAGGAACGATTATATGATGGAAGAAAAGAGTAAACTTTTTGAAATGTTTAAATTATTTTATTGTCAATATATTATACAAAAATAAGATTAGAAGCAACTTTATTCTATTGGACTTTAATTTTAAGCTAGCCCATAAATAATTTCTATATAAGCATTTGTTGTCACTTTAATAAATGAAAATTGCCAATAAAATTTATATAATGTAAACAATATTGAAAAATATGAAAAAAACATTAATGGGTTTATTGTTTTGTGGTCTTCCTTTAAATGGATGTTCTGATACAAGAGCAGACCTTATGAATAAAAATCAGCCGGTATATAAGGTCGAGCGTTCTCTTGAGAGAGATAACATTAATAAAAGATTAAAATTATCAAATGATCCAAATCAACTTATGTGGGTATATTGCCTTGGTATGAATGGTGATGTAGTTATTAGTTCACCCGTATTGGGAAAAGTAAGTTCCTCTAGCAAAAGGTTGGAGCCTTCTTCTGTAGATGCCGATAGTCCTATTAACTCTACAATTGGGGATGTTCGTTATAGTACAAACGAACTTATGTCTGCAGATGGGACTTATGGAGGCTCTGATCCTTATGTTTATTGGTTTACTCCAGAAGGGCAGTACTTTCAATGGAATGGACAATATATAGTAAGCAATGTTCCATTAAGAGTAGAAAAACAAGTGTTTAATGTTGAAAAAATTGATTATGATGAAATTAATAAAGCAAGAAACGCTGAAGCTGTTTTAAAAAGTGGCGGAAAAATAAATAATAAATTAGAAATTAAATAGTTAGAAAGATATTTAAGGTGTGACTGGCTTTTATGGTAGAGGTGATAAAATGGCTGTACCAAATGTTGATGTTAATTTATTAGCAGTTCTAGTTTCTGGAGTTATTGCATTTATTATTGGCGGATTATGGTATTCCCCTTTACTTTTTGGAAATGCATGGATGAAAGGTAGTAACATGAATATTAAAGACATGAAAAAGGCAAGTCAGAAAGGAATGAGTAATAAGTACATTATTACTTTTTTAGGGTCTTTATTAACGGCTTACATATTAGCGCATTTTGTTAAATATTTAACTGCTGCAAATTTCATGGAAGGGATGCAAGCAGGTATGTGGATTTGGCTTGGATTTATTGTTCCTGTATCACTTGGATCAGTTTTATGGGAAGGCAAGAGCATGAAATTTTTCTTTATTAATATTGGATATTATTTTGTTTCGATATTATTAATGGGTGGAATTTTAGCTGTCTGGCAGTGAGATTATTTTTGTGAAAAGAAAGTAGCCTGCATCATTTTTCAAAGAGATCAAAGTATTTATAGTTTTATTAACTAAATGAGGTATGAAGGAAAACAAAATACATCCTGAAACTCGAATAGGCCATGTGCACTTAAAAGTATCAAATATTGAGAGGGCATTAAAATTTTATAAAGATATTTTAGGTTTTGAAATTACCCAAAGATATGGTGATGAGGCTGTTTTTTTATCTGCTGGAGGATATCATCACCACATTGGACTGAATACATGGGAGAGTAAAGATGGCGAACCTCCAGGCGAAGGGTATACTGGCCTTTATCATTTTGCTATTCTTTTGCCTTCTAAAAAAGAATTGGCAAAAGTTTTGAAAAGGTTAATAGATGCAAAGTATTCAATTGATGGAATGGCGGATCATGGGGTTTCTGAAGCGATTTACTTACACGACCCTGATTACAATGGAATTGAGCTTTATGCAGATAGGCCGAAAAATGAATGGCCAAGAGATAGAAATGGAAATTTATTGATGGGAACTAAATCTTTAAATGTTAAGGATCTTTTGGATGAATTGGACAAAAAATGAAAACAATAAAATCTATGATTTTAAGCTTTCATTTTTTAAGAACATAAGAAAAAAATGAAAACAATAAAATTAAAAATTTTAAGCTTTCATTTTTTAAGGATTGAAGAAAAAAAATGAAAACAATTAAACAAAAAATAAAATTTAAAGTTTTGCCTCATGTAGTATATGAAGCTTTAATGGATTCAAAAAAGCATAGTGCATTTACAGACAGTGATGCTAAAATAAGCAGAAAAATTGGAGGTAAGATTTCAGCATATGATGGTTGGATTAAGGGAGAAAATATTGAATTAATTAAAGATAAAAAAATCGTGCAGAAATGGAGAGGGGGAGACTGGCCAGAAGGAATTTATTCTATTGCCACATTCGAATTAATAAAAACTGAAAATGGTTGTGAATTAATATTCACGCAGACTGAAGTGCCTGATGAATTTTACGAGGATGTTTCAGAAGGATGGAAAGAATATTATTGGGAAAAGATGAAAAGATATTTCTCAATTTAAAGTTGTGAAAAATATTACTTGGCCAACAGAAAACTTTAAATACCCTCTAAAATAAGATTGATTACACACGTAAAAATGGCAAAAGAAAAACCAGTAATTAACGTCGCATTCGTTGGGCATGTAGACCACGGAAAATCTACAACTATAGGCCACCTTATGTTCCAATCAGGAAAGCTTCCACAGCAAGAACTTGATAAGTTAAAAGCTGAAGCTGTTAAGCATGGAAAAGTAGGTTTTGAATTCGCATATTATATGGATAAATTTAAAGAAGAGAGAGAAAGAGGAGTTACAATCGATCTATCTTACGAAAAATTACCAACTAATAAATTCGATGTTACAATAATTGATGCTCCTGGACACAGAGACTTTGTAAAGAATATGATCACCGGTGCATCTCAAGCTGATGCTGCTTTTTTAACAGTTGCTGCTAAAGAAGGAGTCCAACCACAAACTAAAGAGCATGTTTGGCTTTTAAGAACAATGGGCGTTAGACAAATTGCCGTATTAGTTAATAAGATGGATACTGTAGAATATAAAGAAGAAGATTATAATAGAGTTAAAACTGATGTTTCTGTAATATTAAAGCAAGCCGGATATAAATTAGAAGAAGTTGCTTTCATTCCAATTTCTGGATTTAAGGGAGAAAATCTTGTTAAGAAATCTGATAAATTACCTTGGTATAAAGGACCAACATTACTTGAACAATTAGATTTATTCAAGGCGCCTGATAAGCCAACTAACCTTCCATTAAGAATGCCATTACAGGATGTTTATGAAATTACAGGTATTGGAGCAGTTCCAGTAGGAAAAATTGAAACTGGAATAATGAAGATTGGACAAAAAATAGTTGTTGTTCCTGGAAGAAGTGGAAAAGGAATTGATGGAGAAGTTAGAAGTATTGAAATGCATCATGAACAAATGACTACAGCAGAAGCTGGAGATAATGTTGGAGTTAACTTAAGAGGCCTTGGAAAGAAAGATATGGCTAGAGGAGATGTTGTATGCGACGCTGCTAGTCCAGCTCACGTTGTTGAAGAGTTTGTGGCTCAAATCGCAGTTATTTCACACCCAACTGTTATTGCTAAAGGATATACTCCTGTTTTCCACGTTCACACAGCTCAAGTTCCATGCCAGTTCATTGAACTTATAGAAAAAACAAGTCCAGATGGGCAGAAAACTCCTAATCCGGATTTCTTAAAGAATGGAGATGTTGCTAAAGTAAGACTTAAGCCTATTGGAAATCTTGTTATAGAATCACAGGCAACAAACCCACATATGTCTGGATTTGCAATTAGAGATGCTGGAGCAACAGTTGCTGCTGGTGTTTGCATTGAAGTTAAGGCTAAAAAGTGATTTTTTACAATTAGATTTATTAATTGAATTTATTTTTATTTGTAATGATTTATTTAAATTTACAAGAAAAAGAAGAGGCTGAAAGATATATTCTATTAATCAAGTATAGCAAATAATATAAATGAGGAATAATACAAAATTATATGCTTGTAAAAGAGAAAAACCGAAGAGAAATTGATGATAAGCTAAAGAGTTTGGGAAATTATGTCAAGATTGATTATCTACTTAATTGCTTAAAACAGCCTATTGATTTCGATACAAAAAGATATGTTTTAGTTAAATTAGCTGAATTATATAAGGAGAAAAAAATGTTCTTAGAATCTGGAAAAATGATGCAAAATGCTGCCCCTATTAATACTACAAATAGGGCGATGATTAGTGATCATATATTTTCAGCTGAAATGTTTGTTAAGGCTGGAAATTTTAATTATGCAGATATTGCTTTTGAAAAGGCGTTAAGCTGTGCTGGAGATAATCAAAGATTTGAGATAAAACAAATTAAGATAGATATGTACAAAAGCCAGGCTGAAAATTACTTAAAGAATGATAAAAGAAATAATGCTGTCAACGCTTTTGAAAAATTGATAGAATTGAATTTAGCACCAAGTGAGAGAAAAGAAGTGCAGGATAAACTTTTGAGTTTATATGATAGGCTAGGGAAAATAAAGGAATATTATAATTTGAAGAAGGCAATGTAAAATGAGGAAAGAGATTTATCAGGGTGATGCTGTTGGATTTTATAGATATGAATCATTCAGAGATTTTATAAGTGGAAAAAGTGGAGAAATAATATTAGACTGTATTAAGAGCAACCATGCCAGTTATGGTTTCGCAATTTTTCATTTAAACTAGCAGGGAGTTAGTATTTATTATAGATTAAGTAACGGGGGTCATTGGAAACCAAATATTGCTACTGTTTTCGCATTTGGAGAAAGAGGATTGATTGAAGCAGAGAGACTTATCATTGACCAATATTCAGCAATTGAAAATAGGAAAAAAGAACTTGATCTGGAAAGAAGTAAAATAGATTTAGAATTAAGAAGTCTTGGATAAAAGTTTAACTAATCCAATTAAAAAGAATAAAAAGCCTCCAAGGGAGGCAAAAATATTAATCTTTTGTCGATTCTAGCCCATCGAAAAGCTCGTCATGATCTAAAAGATCTAAATCTTCGGCTTCCTCGAAAGGATCTGCTTTATCTACCTCTTTTCTATTCATGTTAACTTTTTTATCTTAACCTGTAGAATATATAAATGTTATTGTCGTGGAACAATCGAAAAAAAACTGATAAGAAGGTTTTAATATTCTAAGTTGTATTTATTTTCTGACTTTTTTTGAAAAATTAATATAAATAATCTAATTTATCTTAATTATTTAGTAGTGACAATAATAAAGTTTAAATAGTCTTCTTTTCAATGTTTTTTATGGGAAAAGATAATAAATTATTGGAAAAAATTGTGCTCATTTTAGAAGGGGCTGTGAAAAAAACAACGCTAGAAGATATAAGATGCTCTCGAGAAAAGAAAACGCAGTATGAAAAGAATAGAAGAATTTATACAGAAATAGAAACGTATACTATTCCTCTTAATGTTAAAATTGAAAATGTAAATGCAGAGGGTTTAAGACTACAGCTAGAAAAGAGCCACGTGAATGAAAAAGATTCAACGGGATACAGGAGCGATACTAGATATCTTATAAGGGTGCTTGGAGGAGAAATACTGGGGGAGCTTAATATACGAGAGGCTAAAGGTTACTTTTTAGAATTGAAAGAGAAACATAATAGCCGGGGAAAGTTTTAAAAAGGTGCAATTCATAGATTGTATATTAATTGGAAGAAGGAAGTAATATTATCTTTCACTTCATATTCACGTCCGTGTTGGACACGACTAAAACTTCTTCTGTTAAGTAGGGAAGTATTGAAAAGAATACTTTAAATAGAAAATGGCAAAAATAAGCCCAGTATCAATAAAATATATGATTCATGCCTCGTTTAAGGCGGAAGGCCCACTCGAAAGGCCCGATGTAATTGGAGCTATATTCGGGCAAACGGAAGGATTGCTTGGAAACGAGCTTGAAATGAGAGAATTACAAAAAGAAGGAAGAATAGGTAGAATAGAAGTAGATCTTGAAATAGTTGATGGAAAAAGCATTGGGGAAATTAATGTTCCTACTGCAATGGATAAGTCTGAAACTACATTAATTGCTGCTGCACTAGAAACGATAGATAGAATAGGGCCTACAGAGGCTGAAATTAAGATTGTTAAAATAGAGGACGTTAGAGGGAGTAAAAGAGACTTTATTATTGACAGAGCTAAACAACTTTTAGAAGGGCTTGACAGCGGGGGAGACTTAGGGGAAATGTCAAGAGCTTTGAAAGAAGAAAGCAGGGCTGCTAAGATTCAAGAGTATGGGGGGGAGAAATTACCTGCGGGAGATTTAACAGGAAATGAAATTATTGTTGTTGAAGGAAGAGCTGATGTTATAAATTTACTCAAAAATAGAGTAAATAATGTTATTGGAATGAATGGAACTAAACTTCCAGCTGAAATAGCTAGACTAGGGCAGGATAAAGAACTAACATTATTTATTGATGGAGACAGAGGAGGGAAATTAATAGCTAGAAATGTTATTAATAATGCTAAAATTGTTTATGTTGCAGTTGCTCCTGATGGAAAGGAAGTTGAAGAATTAGCTGGAAAAGAAATATTGATAGCATTAAGAAAAAAACTTCCTACTGACGAATTTTTAAGAAGGCTTAACAGCAGTGGAAATGGATATAACAGCTATGAGGCTGCTGAAGAGATAAAAGAAGAGCCCCCTAGTGTTGACGAGGACACTGCAAAGAAAAAAATAAGAGGATTGTATGAAGGAATTAGTGGAAGTAAATCTGCATTATTGGTTGACAACAATTTTGATGTTATTAGGAAAGTTGGAAATAGAGAAGTACCAAAAAATATTGAATTATCTAAGAAGAGGGTATTTGCAATAGTATTAGACGGGACTGTTACTGGAACTTTAATTAAGACTTGCGAGGACTTTGGAGTTACTTATTTGGGAGCTACTAATTTTGGAAATGTTAAAGATACAAGATTAAAATTAGTTAGTTTGTAATTAATACAAATATTTATTAATTATTGCATTTTGCAACAATTATGACTTTAATTGATCACCAAACAGGGAGAGACATCATTTCACCATACTTTTTAATTGGAGAGGAAATAAACTTTGCAATAAATACTGAAACATTTAGAGAATGTCAAAATTGGCTTGTAATTGAAAAAAATGATCGTTCAAAACCCATAAGTGATTTTGGAAGAGGATTGTTAGGGCTATTAAATACGGAAACAATACCCGTTTTTGCTGCCATCGGAGATTATAATGATTTTTCATATGGAGCCTATCAATCAGTAAGCGTTACAAAACCTATAAAATACTCAAAACTTATTGGAACAATTCCTATGGAAATTTTAAAAAGAGAAATACCAAAAGTGTATAATTCAATTATAGAATATAGAGATTATCTTGAAATAGTAAGAACTCCCTTCTAATCTTAAATGAACTTATTTTTGATTCATTTAAAGATCTAAACATCAATCGAGTCAATTACTTTGTCAACATCTTCTTGTGAGGATACTTTAATATTTAATCTTTCTGATAATTTGTTCAAAAGGGTTTTCATTCCTTTCTCATTTATTGTTCCGTCAGCAGATGTTATTTGACCTTGTGGACCTGTTCTTTCGAAGACTAATTCATTGTTTTTTAGTTTCCATATTCCACCTATGGCTTCAACTTCATGAAAATCTTCTTTCTTTAAACCATTAAATGCCCCCATATATAAATCAGGATCATAACCTTCTATAGGCATTGCCCCTAGATTTTCATTTCCTATTTTAACCATCTCCTGAAAGAAATAATCTTCCAATGAAATAATTCTGACGAATGTTTTTCCATCGGGAGTTTTACACTGTTCTGGATATGTCTCAAGAACAGGATATCCTGCGAATACGCATTCTTCAAAACTATTAATTTCTGGGGTTTGAGATTTAGGGGAGATGTTTAATGCTATAATTGAACCTAATAGTAAAAAGGCAATTACAGCAACTGAAATAATTTTTATTTGGTTATTCATAAACTGTATAAATATAGGCAATATATAAACTCTTTTTTAGATTCAAGAAAGATTGAAGTATAGTGAAATACATAGATAATTGGATAAGAATGCATGTCTTCCCCTAAATAGTTAAGGCACAAATGTTCAAAATTCAGTGTCCTTAACTATATTAACTATTTAATTTTACATTGACAGAAGAAAATTTTCTCTTATTGAGTTTATCATATGCTTTTGAAATGGAGTTTATTACTTTGGAAAGGGGAGGATCTTCCACATTGTAATTTATTCCTACCGGCATACTAATAAAAGAATCATGTCTTGAAGTTTTTCCATTATAATCTAAAGTTACTTCGCTTGGAATTTCAACAGACCAAAAAAATAGATCCCCATTCTCAATTTCATTTACAAGTCTTGGTTCATACTTTAATTTTTCGCATATTGCATTGAAATGGTTGGTAAACGTTAAGCCTGAATTCCTAAATTCAAACTTAGCGACTTTTCTGGCATTGGCAGGCGCATCTTCTGGAAGACACATGTCCATGAATGGGCAATTGCTCCATCCTCTTTCTATATTTCCTTTAACATGAGGGTTCCAGAATGAATATATTTCACTTAATGATGAATTAGGTGTTGTTTTAATAGGATTGTTTTCTCTATCATACTTTAACTCTGGATCCGAAACCACATTACTAATTCCATAAAATGCATAAATTGGACTTTTTACTTTCTTTTTTCCGTTTAGATCGCCTTTGTTATTATAATTGTTAACGGATATTGTGATTAGTTTTTTTATATTTGTTAAGATTGGAGCATCCTGCAAAATTCTTTCAAGGACCTTATTCTTATCGAAGTTTTCCATTACTATCTAATTTTTTATTATATATTTAAACTTAATTATGATTGTAAAGTGGATGAATTTAACTATTAGCAACATGCCTGGAAGATGCTTAAGAAATAATTTTACTCGAAAAGAATAAAAAGCAAGATTATTATTTATTTCTATGACTATTACATCTAGAAAGAATTTTGTAAGCGGGCAACCTAGTATAGGGGTTGAAAGATTATGGGTGGGGCATATTGTATATAATATAAGGGAGATGGGTATGGAAGAATATATTGAAGATTTTGATTTACAACATTGCAGAAATGAGATTAGGGAGGCAATTGATTATTGCAGAAAGGAGATGTGTGAGGGGAACGTAATTAGGTATTGCCAATTTTGCAACAAAAATAAAGAATTACCAGGCGAAGATTTATGGAAGACTGCGGAAAAATTATATCGGAAAAATTTCTAAATTGATTTTAAATAAGAATTTAATTGCCGTAAATTTTTCTTAAGCCTGTTATATCTGCAGATTCTAAAGTTCTCTTCTCTATATCGCCTGTTCCAGAGTATCCAAACATTGTTACGCTAAGACAAGCTGAATTGTAAACATCTCCCATGCCCACTGTGTGGCCTAACTCATGAGTTCCTATATTATCTAGATCCATTAGACTTGGATCTATTGAAGCATCTCCCCATGTGTAAAGAGTATTGAATAATACATCTGCCTCTACTATTGCTCCTGTGTTTGAAACCCATAATGATGTAACTGCTATTACATTATTATCCCCATAATTACCAAATCCTAATGTGTTTTTACTGTCTCTTACCCCTGGTTGAGTATTATAATCTACTTGGTATGAATTATTAAACAGTTCTTTAGATGTGGCATTATCCCACTTTTCAGCTGAACTAGATAAAGTTGATGTTATGAATGATTCTGAAAGAGATTGAGGATTAGCAGGGTTTATTACATAATTTACTGATAATGTTGGCCATTTAGCACCTATTAGAACATAACATGCAGTTTTAGGATTCTTACCAGGACCTGAAGGTCTAGCGTAATGAATAAAATCATGCCTCTGTATATTCCAATCTTCATCTATTGCATTTGAATTACCTGGAGCTTGTGAATTTTCTTTTGCTATTTCATTTAAAGGAATAAGCATGGCATTTGCTGTTACTGATAAAATTAATATCGAGGCCATTATAGCCAACATTGTGTTTGTTTTTGCGTTCATGTTATTTCTAGTATTTGCGGGTATTTAAATCTTTCGTTTTGTAACTACTACTTAATAGTTCAGATGCCTAGGATTTTAGATAAATTGGTCTTTTAGGTGGAAAATGGTATGTTGGGAATGATTGTTAGTATTTTTATCAGGTAGAAGTTTTAATGGATTTATTTTGAAAAGTCGAGAAAAATACCAATTTAAGAGGTTTATTTTCTCGGTCACATTGCCATAGGCTCTGTTGAAAAAACGGAAATATTTATAAACAATTATAGAAGATCATAAATATGGATAATAAAAAATTAGAGAATGAGTTAGATGATACTTTAAAACAACCTGCTCATTTTTTAGCTCGTTGTGGGTCAACCAATGGAGAAGCTTATATGTGCGTTAATTGTGAAAAGTTTGATTGGGATAGAGATGGATGCTTTACAGAGTGGATGGAAAAATATGGTTTCAAACAGCAATCTGATGGATGTCCTGGATATCAGCCTCCAAAAAATGGAGAGTATATTATAGCATTATTTAATATTTAGAATTACTCCAAGTATTAACAAGTTAAATATTAAAAGTCCTTTAATTTCCTAGAATAATGGGGATTAGATTTGGTCCTGCGGGACTTGGAAGCACAAAAGATGCGGAGAAAACCTTAGAGAAATATTCTAAATTAGGCTTAGAAGCATGCGAATTAGCATTCACCCATGGTGTTTATATTAAAAATAAGGAGGATGCTATTAGAATTGGAAAAAAGGCAAGGGATCTTGGAATAAGGTTAAGCATACACGCGCCTTATTTTGTAAACCTTAATTCCGCTGAAGAAAGTAAGAAGGAAGCAACTAAGAAAAGAATATTAGACTGCTGTGAAGTTGGAGAATGGCTAGGCGCAGAAATTGTAGTTTTTCATCCTGGATACTATAGTGAAGACAGAGAGGAGAGTTATAAGAATATTAGAGATGGGATTATAGACATCATGAAAGAAATTGAGAGAAGAAAGTGGAATATTAAAATTGGGGCTGAAACAATGGGAAAAGTAAATGTGTTTGGGTCTATTGAAGAAATTTCAAGACTTGTAAATGAAACTGGATGTGGTTTCTGCATTGATTTTGCACATATCTTGGCTAGAGATAAAGTTGTAGATTATGAAAAAGTCAAGAAGATATTTCCGCAAAAGAACTGGCACGTTCATTTTTCCGGAATTGTTTATGGAGAAAAAGGAGAGAAACATCATAAGACTACTGAAAAAGAAGAATGGATAACTCTATTAAAAAATCTCCCTAAAGATAAAGATATAGTAATTATTAATGAATCGCCTACTTTAGTTGAAGATTCGGTTGAAGGATTGAAATTATCTAAGAAGATTTATTAGATTGAAAAGTTTTTTCTTTTTGCTTATTGAATTTTGAATGCATTTTATCAATTTCGGCTAGTTTTAGTTTAGCCTTTTCTGGATTCATTCTACAGAGGCTTAGTATTTCTAGGATATGCTGAATTGCTTCATCATAGCTTTCTCTCTTATGGATTTTAAGCTTGTCCAACCGCTTCTTTGTATCTCTCTGCAATTTTATCGTCGTAATTTCCACCTATTGGATACTTTGGTATACTTATTAAAGTTTTTGGTGTCTATGTTACTACTAAGAGTTATAACTATTAAGGGATGGTAGTTTTGTTGTTACCGCAAAGTTTATAAAAGCCCTAGTTGTAGTAAGTTTAACTAAATTTAATACAAAAACCATGACATCAACAAAAAATTGGGTTTCCCTTGTAGCAGTATTAGCACTGGTATTTTTATCAGTTGCAAATGTTGCTGCTTTTGGAATCATCACTAAAGTAGAAGTTAATGATGTAAATGCTTTTGAAAGCCAAGACATTGCTGTTGAAGCTGGAGAAACATTAAACATTGAAGTTTTCTTCAGAGCTGATGAAGACTTTAACGACTTCGAAAACGATACCGCGGGTATCGAAGATGTCAGAGTGGAAGCTAGAATTGCTGGCGAACCTGACTTGAGAGCAGTTAGTAAGGAACTTTCTGTAGTTGAAGGTAGGCTATATAGATGGTTATTAACCATCAAGATGCCTGAAAGCCTTGACGAAGAAGACTTACAAGAGGACATTGATTTGTTCGTAACTGTTGAAAGCAGAAAAGAAGGTCAAGCTAGTTCTTTTGGAGTTGACCTAACCCTACAAAGAGAATCCAACAAGATTGAGATTCTTGACGTAGATATGGACAACGAAATCAACGCAGGAGATGTTTTATCTCTTGATGTTGTAATAAAGAACAGAGGAAGACAAACTTCCGAAGATACTTTCGTAGTAGCTAGAATTCCTGCATTGAAGGTTGAGGACAGAGCTTATTTCGGCGACTTAACTCCTATGGATCAAGACGATCCTGATAAGGAAGACAGCAACGAAAGAAGACTATCTTTAAGAATACCTTCCAATGCTCCGGCTGGTGTTTACGTTGTAGAAATTGAAGCATCTAACGATGATTCAGTAGACACAATTACAAAGAAGGTTGTTGTAACTGGCGCACAAATGAAAACTCAAGTTGTTGCCCCTGTTCACACAAGATCCTTTGAAGCTGGCGACACAGGACAGTATACATTGGTTTTGGTAAACTCTGGAAACCAAGTAGGCGTATTCGAACTAGTAGTTGAATCACCTGCTGGCGTAACAGTAGAAGTATCAGACCCAGTTGTAGCAGTTCCTGCAGGCTCAAGCAAAACTGTAACATTAGATGTTAAAGCTGAAGAAGCTGGAACATATAATTTTGCAGTTAATGTACACTCTGGCGGCGAGCTAGTGACAAGAGAAGAATTTACAGCAAAAGTTGAAGGTACAAATGGCGGAAGTATAACTAGAACAAGTCCAACTGTTTTATTGACAGTGGTTTTGGCAGTTATTTTCGTAGTACTTTTGATTGTTTTGATTGTTCTTCTTACAAGGAGACCTGAAAAGTCTGAAGAATTCGGAGAAAGTTATTACTAAACTTTCTTAACTTTATTTTTTTTATTTTTTTAACTTATTTTTTCTTTTTTTATTTTTTAAAGTAGTTGCAACTCTAATATCTTTAAAATTACACATAAAATATATAATTTACTTATAAACTCGATTTAATAGCTTATCTGAAGTTTTATATATCTGGTTTTTCCTATTTTAGACATGGCATTCATCAAAAAGATGGTTATACAGGGTTTTAAGAGCTTTGCAAAAAGGACAGAGATCCCATTTGACCCTGGAATATCCATCGTAATCGGCCCCAACGGTGCGGGCAAGAGTAACGTAGCAGATGCACTTTGTTTTGTTCTTGGAAGATTATCGATAAAATCAATGAGAGCTGCGAAGGCTAGAAATTTAATATTCATGGGATCAAAATATGTAAAACCTGCTAAAGAGGCTTTTGTCGAATTGATTTTTGATAATAGTGATAAATCTTTTTCTCTTGAAACTGGAGAAGTTAGCTTAAAAAGAATGGTTAGGGTGAATGGGCAGAGCGCATATAAAATTAATGGGGAGATAAAAACTAGAAACGAAGTAATTGAGATGCTGGCACAAGCTGGTATTGATCCTTATGGATTTAATTTAATATTGCAGGGGCAAATTCAAAGCATTGTTAAAATGCATCCAGATGAAAGAAGAAAAGTCATTGAAGAAGTAGCAGGTATATCTATTTATGAATCAAGAAAAGAAAAATCATTGCATGAATTGGCAAAAACTGATGAAAGATTAAAAGAGATTTCAACAATATTAAGGGAAAGGACAGCTTACTTGAAAAATTTAGAGAGAGAAAAATTGCAAGCTGAAAGATACAAACATTCTGAACTAACTGTTCGAAGAGCTAAGGCCTCGATTATAAGCAAGAAAATAGATGAGAAGAAAAAGGAATTAGATGGGGTATTGAAATCCATTGGGGAGAAAGACGCTGTAAAGTCAAAAATGAGAGAGAAAAACGAAAGTATTCAAAAAGAAATTGAAGAGTTAAATAAAAAAATAAACGATATAAACCGAGGTATACGGCAGGCTACTGGGCTGGAGCAGGAAAATCTTCATAATGAGATTGCGAATTTAAGGGCTGAAATTGAGGGTTTAAGAGTAAGAAAAGAAAGTTATGAAAATAGAAGAAAGGAAATTGAGAGAAGAATTGAACAGATGGCAAAATCAAGGCCAGACTTAGAGAAGGAGATTCAGGAGTTAAGAAAAGAATCTCCTTTAATGGCAAAAAAAGCAAGTGAGCTAAAAAAGAAGAAGGACGATTTAAGTGCAATTGAAAATGAACGAAAGAAATTATTAACTTGGAAAGCTGAATTGCAGGCTTTTAAGGATCGAGGAAGGGATAAAGAAAGGCAATTATCAAGAGTTATAGCTGAATCTGAATCATTAATAAGAAGATTGGAAGAATATTCTACTGGATTAAATTATGAAAATGAAGCTTTGTGCTTAAAAGCAATTCAACATATAAGAAAAAGCATTATAGATAAAAAAGAAAGAATAAAAGAACTGCATCAAAAAGAATTAGAAAATGAGAAGATTATCTCCGTAAGCGATGCATCAATTTTCCATGCAGAAAAAATTAGAAAGGATGTAGATAGAATTGACATATGCCCTTTATGCCAATGTAAAATAACAGAAGAGCATAAAAAACATGTTTATGCTGATTCTGAAGATAAAATAATTAAGGCTAGGATAAATAGGGAAAAGGCGATTGAAGAATTAAAAATAATTAGATCTAATCGAGAAATTTTTAGCAAAGAAATTGCTAAATTTGAAGAGGATCTCTCTAAAGGAGAAATTGAACTCGGAAGCCACCGAAATATGAATGAGAAAAAAGAGCAGTTGAAAAATATTGTTGCTGAAGAAAAAGTTTTGAGGTCCGAATTAAGTGAAATAGAGGATAAAAGGAAGAAATTGGAAAGCAGGTCATTTGATATAGAAAGTATTGAAGAACAGTATCACAGAAAGATGATGGAGATAGAGGAAATATCTTCAAGAACTAATGAAGATATTGATACAACTTTACTGTATAAGGAAAGAGAAATAGAAAACATTCAGAATATTATTAAAAGAAGCTCTAAGGATATAGAAGATATTGACAATGACATAGGGGAAATTAGTGAGAAATTAGAAAATAAATCTAATAGTTTAGACGAGAAGGAAGAAGCGGAGGAAGAACTGCAAAAACAATTCAAGAAAATGTTTGAAGAAAGAGATATTATGCAAAAGAAAATACAGGAGAAGAATATTTCATATAGCGAAGGGCAGCAAGAATATAGGCAGATTGAAGATCAAATTAATTACTTAAAAATTGGCAAGGCTAAATTAGATGCAGAAAGAGAAGCTTCTGAAATGGAATTTTCTGAATATGCTGGAATTGAATTATTGCAGGGAAGTGCAGCATCTATAGAAGATAGATTGAAAAAAGCACAGGAAGCTCTGCAAAATATAGGATCGATAAATATGAGGGCGCTTGAAGTATATGAAGAAATAAAGAAAGAGTATGATATTGTACAGGAAAAAGTAGATATTCTCCAAAAGGAAAAAGAAGACATCATGAAAATAATTGAAGAGATTGACAGGAAGAAAACTAGATCTTTCATGAAAACTTTTAAATCTCTAAATGAATTATTCTCTGAAAACTTTTCAAAGTTATCTTCAAAAGGGGTTGCTTACTTAGAAATTGAGAATCAGGAGGACATTTTTGCTGGAGGCATATTTATTGTAGTTAGACTGGCTAAAGGAAAATATTTTGATGTTACCTCACTTTCAGGAGGGGAACAGACTCTAGTCGCTTTATCTTTGCTATTTGCAATTCAAGAGTATAAACCTTATCACTTTTATGTATTCGATGAAATAGATGCTGCATTAGACAAAAGAAATTCAGAGAGATTATCGGCATTATTAAGCCAATACATGAAGTCAGGGCAGTATATTGTTATAACGCATAATGATGCAATTATTATCAATTCAAATGTACTCTATGGAGTTAGTATGCACGAAGGAGTCTCTAAGATTTTAAGCTTAAAGATAGGAGAGGTTAAAGAGAACTCCGGTGTTAATGCAGGAGAAAAAGAAATTGAAAAGAGTGTTGAAGATAATCAGAATCCTTCTAATGAAGCTTGATTATAATCACAATAATCATTATAAATAGCAAATTTGATTAATATTTATGGAAGAACTAAATCTAGAGGAGTATGGTTCTAACGATTCTAAAAAGTATAATACTATTGAATTTAGAATGTCTCTTGGAGAAGGAGAAATGAGAGAACTATTTACTTATCTTGCAAAAAGCTTATCTTCGACTATTAGATATTCAATTAACAGAACAGAGGAAATTCTTGTTGGATATTCTAAAAATAATCATATTTATCCTATAGTTATAGGAGTTGAAATAAACGGACAGATAAATCCAGGGAAAGAATATATGAAAAAAGGATGTGTATTAACATCTTTTAATTGTTTTAGAAAACCCTCAACTAGAAGCTATGATAAAGTTGATGGAATGGCGTTTCTTGCTGCCCTTAGAGATAACAGCGAGGGTGAAATTCAACTCATGAATGATTCTAAAAATAAGGTTGATGAATTTATTAGTCTACTGGAAGATAGACTTGACTAATTTAATAATCTCTTAATGAGGCTTGATTTTTATCTGGGAACAAAACTTTCCATGTACTCCAAGTTTTTCTAAATAGTCCTGAATCTTTTAATTTACTGCCGGATGATTTTAGAAATTTTTTGGTTAACGGATCTGCAGGATAACCGCTTCCAAAATTTCCATATTGTGATTTTAATTTTTCTATTTCATCCTCTCTTGTTACTTTTGCTAAAATAGATGCCCCTGAAACTGAAACGTGATTAGCATCGGCCTTATGCTCACAAATAACTTCAAGATTTTCTTTATTTTTTATAAATCCTAAAAGTGTGGCTCTCCAAGCTTTAATGTTCACAGATGGGCAATCAACAATTACTTTTATTTTATCTTTTTGATTGTTTAGCGCATTTATTATTTCTGCTGTTTTTATAGCTTCGAGAGTGTTTAAATTTGTACCTGTATTTATTGCCTTGTCTATTTGATCAGGAGAAGTTATTGCCAGATGATGCCCTAATGAGGTTTCTTTAATTAACTCGGCAAGTTTTACTCTTGTTGGATGCAGAACTGTTTTAGAATCTCGAACATTATGCTTTTTTAGAATTTCCTCACCATTTTTGTCAAGAAGAACTCCTGCTAGAATCATTGGGCCTATGATAGGCCCTCTCCCCGCATCATCTATGCCCAGTATTAAGTATGACATGCATTAATTATAAATGGTAAATATAAAAAGGTTTAGTAGATAATATTTTTAATGGAATATAGAGAAAGTAAACTTGTTGAATGGACGAAAGCGATACCAGAATGTGAAGAATTTCTGAATAGTTTTTTTATGAGCTCTGTTGAAGATCCAGTTACAGAGTTCGTTAATTATCTAACTGACATTCAAAGTTATGGCAAAACTTACAAGTCTGTTAGAGATAATTCTCATTTATTAATAAATGCTTATGAGGAAATAACTGGTATGCGAATTTATTATGGATAATATCAACTAAGTTTTTTGGTTTTTAAATATGATTCGATTAAATCTACTTTTTCTTTTTTATTAATAATTTTATAAAATTGTTTAGCTTCTTTTAAAGGGAGAATTGGTATTTCTAGCCCTTTCCAATGAAATAATTTTATTTTATCAAAGAAATTTAAATTTTCACTATCATAATTATTTACTTCTAATTCTGAATTGTTTATATTGAATATTAGTGAATTGGCACGTATTTTTTTATTATAGAAATCTTTTTTAAGATATTCATTCAGTGCCTCTCTAAATATAGGTATTATTCCTGAATTTGCAGTTATGTCCAAATCTCTTACTGAAACATCCACCCCTTGTACCTTAAGATTAGCGCTGCCTTCTAACCGCCAGATTCCTCTTTTATCCCTAATTCTATTCGTTACTAATTTTAGCACTTCGTAAATATCCGATTCTGAAAGGCCTTGTTTATCCATATTTAAAAATCCAATTTAGACGCAAATTTATATATTTTACTTTCACCTTCTTCATTTGTAAAATGCCCCATATTATCTTCAATTATTACTTTTGCCCCTAATTTTTCTTTAAACGTTTGGACGTTTTCTTCTATAAAACCATAATATTCATTGCTGGACAGATAAACTTTTATTTCTTGAGAAATATCTTTTACTTTATTAAAATCTATTTTGTTTTTTATCCAGGGCTTTGCAATTTTTTCTTCTTCTTTAGTTTCCATATTATCTAAATTAAACCAGCCTGCAATGAATATACATCCTCCAACTTTTGTTTTTTCTGGAAGAGTTTCTAAGTATCTCATAATCGCCTGACATCCTATACTATGTCCTATAAAATAAGTATTTTCATCTGCTTTTCCTACTATCTTATTCAAACATGAAACCCATTCTTTTATTAGGGGTTCATCTTTATTCGGCATATGCGGAACAATCACTTTAAACCCATTTTTTGAAAAATTCTTTTTCAAACATCGGTGCAGTAATTCATTGGGATTTCCTCCCCAGCCATGAATTATGAAGAGTCTTTTGACCATGGATCTTTAAAACATTAGCTTGTTATAAATATTATTAATAGTTGAATCTTCTTTCATATTCTTTATGGGTCATCCACTCTAATAAAACACTAACAACAACAGCTTTCCCACCACGAATAGTGTAGATTAATCTCCACGCATTTGGCAAATCATATTTCCAAAGATTTACTACGCCGTATTTCTTAACATATTCTTTGGGAATTTGTTTTCTAGGAATTTGTATACCACAAAAAGCATTTTTCTCAATATTATCAATTGCTTGGTTAATGAATCTAAATAGTTCTTTTTCAGAAGAATCTCCTTTTTGCAATCTGTAAAAGGCTTCCTTGGTTGCTTCTTCAACAAATCTTATTTCTGAGGGTAAAATCATTTTCTTCTAGCTAAATCTTTTCTCTCAAAATAGTAATGGGCAGAATCGGGGTAATATATCCAGCCTATTTTCCCTTCTGAGTCTATAGATATTTTTCTAGAATAAAGTAAATAATCAATAATTACACAAAAAGTTTGGTACATAGTTTTTTTTGGGAGATGCTCCCACAAGGCTCTTTTCTTATATTCTCCATCATTTTCTTTAATGAATTCTTCAACCATTAAAACAGTATCTAATCTAGGAAATCTTAAGATACCTTTTATTTTTTTATCTTCTAGTGCCTGATTCATGTTATATCAATAGATATAACAATATTTAAATGTTTCTTTAGAGATGGAGGTGTAATAAAAATCTTAAAAAACTTGGGAAAAGAACAATTAAAAAAATGGTTTGAATTAATTGGTAGTTCAAATCCCAATCATATAGAAAAGAATAAGAAATTTTTATAAGTAGCGGAGGCAGGATTTGAACCATGCGACCTCAAGGTTATGGGCCTTGCGAGAACTCCAGGCTTCTCTACTCCGCTATAATTATATCCTGATAGTAGGACTTTTAAACCTTGCCATCCTCAATACATGATGGCTAGAAAGAGCGTGAGAAAAGAGGTAAAAAAAGAATTCAAAGAGCTTAATAAGAATAGGGGTAAAATATTGACGGTACCAACTCTCCTTAATACTGTAAGAATTCTTTTAACTTTTGTGGTCGCTTACTTAATCATTGTAGAATATTCTGTAATCTGGATAGTTACTATCTTCTCAATAGCTGCACTTACTGACTGGTTTGATGGAAAAATTGCGAGGAAGTATAATTTAGTGAATAGTTTTGGTGCAAAGGCAGATATGACTGCAGATAGATTTTTATGGATAGGCACTGCTTTAGTCTTTTTCATAGTATATGGTATTCGTGAACAGATAGATAGTACTCATGGTATTCAGTTGTTATTAATTATGATAAGAGAAATAGTTTCTGCTCCATCAGCTATAGTTGCCATGTTCTTAAATAAAGGATTTCCTAGAGCAAGATATGTAGCAAAGATTACTACGTTCTTGCAGGGATTCGCAATGCCTGCCTTAATACTAAGTGTATTTTATCCTGCATGGGGGTACTTATCTGTGCCTCTTTCTATTGCAGTAGGAATATTCGGAATTGTTTCTGGTTTCTATTATATATATGATGTGCAAAGAATTGAAGAGGGAAAGAAATGAGCGGACCTGGTGAGGGAAAGATAAAGATTGGAAAAGCCAACGTATATTTGCATTTAAAGGGAAAATCAGGAGCAAGCGTTACGCATATTGATATTGAACTTGATGATTTAAATGATATAATTAAACCTGGAGAGAACAGTTATGTTGGAGGAAAAACTGGAGGCGTGTTTTTAGGTTTAAAGAAGAATATGATCGAGAGAGCTGAAAATAAATTTAAGGAGAAAAATAGATTATGAAATTTGGACAAAAAGAATGGATTTTACTTTTATTTAACTTGTTTTATATTTTGCCTTTTACTATATTTTATTTACTTAGAAAAAATTATGAATTTTTAATTTATATTGGAGTATTAGTTTTGATTGGAATTATTGTTATTTCGACTCTAAAGAAGAGCAAATTAGATTATTTGGCATTATGGGGATTATCTATTTGGGGACTTCTCCACATGATGGGCGGGGGAGTAAAAATTGCTGGAAATACACTTTATTCACTTCGTTTGATAGACATTATAGATAAGGGCGGACAGTTTTACATTTTAAAAATGGATCAAGCAATTCATTTTTATGGTTTTTTGGTTGCAGCAATCGTTGTGTTTCAATTGATAGCACCTCATTTTAAGGAAATTAAAAAATCTAAATTAGCAATATTTATAGCTTGGATTGGAAGCATGGGGCTAGGTGCGCTTAATGAAGTCGTGGAATTTATTGCATTCGTTGTAGTTAAGAATACTGGAGTTGGCGATGTATATAATACTGGACTTGATTTGATATTTAATATGGCTGGTGCTTTAGCAGGAGCATTTATAGCTTCTTATTGGGTTAGAAGGAAAAGACAGATATGATGCAAAGGCCTAAGTTTTTCTTAAAAATATTTATACTTGCTTTAATTATATTTGTAATTAATATAGTAATTATTCTTCAATTAATTCCTGTTTTTGAGAGTTCTACTTTAGGGGCTAAAATTGTTAACCTTATTGTCTCTCCCCCTAATTTTATTTTTGAGGATTTATTAGGCATTTCAAGCGTAAAAATTATTGATGTTCTTACGTGGGTATTGCAATTCGTATATTGTTATTTAATTGCTTTTTTATTAATTAAACTGTTAAAAAGAAAGTAATTTGCAAAATATAAACTTTTAAAAGGGACTCATTCCTAGAAAAAATATGCCCGGATGGCACAATGGTACTGCGGTAGATTGCTACGTAAGGAACCAATGGTTCCTTGATGTTCATCCTCCTTAAGAATGGGGGTTGGATAAAACACGCAATGATCTACTTTCCGCAAGGATATCCAAGTTCGATTCTTGGTCCGGGCGTCTAGAAAAAGTTCGAAACCCTTTTCATATCACTGGTTTAATGGCCAGCGATTGTAGAAAGGAAAAATGAATTTATATAATTAGAAGAGAAGATTCTGGAGAATATAGAAAGGTTAGAAAAATCTAAGTTTACACTTGTCCTCTAAACCAGAGGAAAGTATTATAAGTGTAAAAATCATGGTTTAATAATAAAAAAGGTGAATTGAATATGGCATTAACTTTAGCAAAAACCGAAAGCAAAACCATAGGCTATGCTTTTCTTCTTGTGGGAATTTTAGCGGAATTATTTATTCTTTTTGGTAGCGTAGTGAAAGGATCAAATATTGCTTCAAGTAAACCCTGGCTTTATCCTTTAGCGCAACTCATTCCTTTAATATTTATAGAGGCAAGTTTAAGACGTATTAGAGAATCCGAGACTTTTACCATTGGGGAACTTGAACCTTCAAATGTTCTTGACGAAACCGCTTTAACAGTAAGAAGGAGTTATTCTATCTATAAAGGTATTAAAGGAGTTATTTTTTCCACTATTCTTTTGATAGGGCTGGCGCTTTGGATAGCATACATGGCTTTTAATGGAAGATTAGAATTCAAGCTCCATACCTTATACACTTTCGGATTTTTAGCTTTGTATTTCTTAGCTATAAGGCCAGCGTATAAACTACTTAGCAGAAAGATTAAGCATAGTACGAGAAACATCGGATTAAAATATCAATTCGACGGAGATTTCTTATTATTAGAAATTCCTCTCAATCCCTTGCAAAAGAAAATCGCTAGAATCCCTCTATCTAAAATTGAATATTGTAAAATACCTAATGGTGCAGAATATATTTCCCTTATGCAATCCTACAAAAGTCAATATACAGTAGGTATTTCTCAAATGAAAGGATTGATGGATTTTGCTAAAGACAAAATTCCTTATCCTCAATATTATATGAATACTATTAATCCTGCTAATGCTATTTACTTGAAAGGAAAATATTTTGCTTATTTAATTAGTGTTCTCAACAAAGAATATTTTGTAGATGAGGTACAAAGAAGAAAAAATGGGTAAAATAATAATTTTGTCATTAGTAATTGTATTTTCAATCTTGACAATAGTGGGTATCTTCATATTCAATGCTATGCAAAAAGCTTCAAACCCCGAGACCATAGCAAAAAAAGATGGGCAAGTAATTAATTTTTTAGAAGATTATCCAAATGCACAACTGAAAATTGAATCTCGTCATGGGAGCTATGTTGCTTACGATAAAAAGTTTAGAGAAATGTGTGAAATTAGCGTAAAAAGGTATGAAGAAGTATCTTTTACAGATGGATATTTTAAGGCAACAGCATGGATTGACAAAGAAAAGAGAGAAGTTGCATGTTTTTATGTAATTAATACCTGTGAAGAAAATTGGAATTGTGAAGAATGGGGTTCCTGCTCTCAAGAAGGAACTCAAACAAGAATTTGTACAGATTTGAATAAATGTGGAAAAAATGAGAATAAACCTACTATAAGCCAAAATTGTACTCCTGTTTGTATTGAGAATTGGGATTGCACTGACTGGACTTATTGCAGTAATCTGGATGAGAAGCAAACAAGAATTTGCACTACAACAGATATCGACAAAAGCGCTTTATCTACTAGCTCCTGTGTAGTTGGAGAAAAAATAAGAAGTTGTAGAGATTTAAATTCTTGCGGAACAACTAAAAATAAACCTTCTGAACAACAAAGCTGCACCAAAGAGACTCGTGATTGTGGGAGTAACATTCAATCTCAAGAAACATTAGAAGTTGTGGATGGCGTTTTTGTAGGAAACCAACCTAATTTTGATTGTTTTATTAAGGCCTCAGAAAATTGTTTGCCATCTAAATTCCTAAATACAATAACTGCTGATTTCTTAGGGGTTCTTTCTACAACCACAACTTATATCGAACTGAAGGGGGCAGATTATACAGATCCATATGGAAGATGTATTTATTATCAAAGAGTGGAGAGCAATTCTGTGGAACTTAGCCATGAATTAAAACAACAAATGTTAAATGGAGGTGCAACTCAGGAAGAAATTGAGCAACAACAGCAAATCTCTAATAAATCTGCCCAAGAAACAGTAGGAATAGCATCAACTTGTAAATTTGAGACGGATAATCTAAATTCTATCCTAAACAGATGGAAACAAGGAATTTATAAGGGCGGTTTATCTTGCTCTATGATAAACGGAGAGTATGTTTGTGAAGCTTTAGGAGACTTTGAAAATGCAGAGTGTGAAACATCTTCATAAGAATAGCAAAAATTCAATTAATTTTAAATAGTATATTTGCTTGTTTTGTTAATGAAAAAGAGGATAGTTATTATTGAACTTTTTGTAATTATTACTTTTTTAGTTAGTGGTGTTTTGGGACAACAATCTGAATGTTTAGATAGTGATGGTGTAACTGAAATAAAGGAAATTAATGAAGGGGAGTCAAATGTTGTTTCTGGATTTGATATAAGAGTAGATTCCGCTGATGAGACTAATCGTGAGTTGAATGTTGAGTTAAATATAGATGACTTATATTCAATAACTCTTTCCTCAAATAATCCCTTATACTGAAGTATTACATCAGGAGGGGTTAATATATTTGAACTAATTTCTGCAACAGATACATCTGCAACAATTAGGGTAAATACAGAAATAGATTATTTCAAAGTTGGAACTATTAATGATGGAACTAGTGAGCAGACTGATTTTTGTTTAGTAGGAGGGGGAACTTTTATGAGTGTTAATGAATATTACTGTCAAGATGGTGAGATTATGTCGGACGCTTTTGAGTGTAGATATGGTTGTGCTTTTGAAAATGGGGGATATATTGGTAAATGTGCTGGTAGCCCCCTTAGAATTACACGATGTACTGATAGCGATGGTGGTTTCAATTATTTTAATAAAGGAACAGTAAGTTCTGATGAATTCAGTAGGACTGATTTTTGCGGCGTACATGGGGCTGACGGAAATCCTTTATTTGAATGGACATGTAAAGGTAGTCAATTTGAGTTTAATGTTCGTTATTGTCGTTTGTGTTCAGATGGGAGTTGTGTTGCCCCTTCTTGTAATAGAGATGAAGACTGCCCTTCTCAATCTGTGAGCTATTGTAGTAAAGATGGATTAGAGGCGTGTTCAGAGAGTGCAGAATTTAAGTGTGAAAATCCTGGGACTCCTGAATCACAGTGTGTTGTAGTAGGTATCAAAAGAGCGGAATGTGAACTATGTGAGTTGGGATGTGGAAAAGACGTTTGTCTAGAACTTCCAGAACCTAAATTTATTCGAGGAGATGCTAATGAAGATTCGAAAGTTGATTTAAGCGATGCTGTTTATATTTTAGGATATTTATTCCAAGGCCAGCCCTCTCCACTTTGTCAGGATGTAGCAGATACAAATGATGATGGAAAAATGGACTTAACAGATGCTATCTTCTTATTGAATTACTTATTTAAGGGAGATAAGCAATTACCTGAACCATATCCTGCAGAGGGCACCGATCCCACCGACGATTTATTAATCTGTTAAACTCCTTTGAGTTATATTATATACTTTCTATAAAAAATATCAGAAGAATCTAGAAAAATGAATAAAATATTAAAAGTTAATCTAGAATATATCGGTATTTATATATCAAAACAGCCTCGATAAAATAAGAAAAATAAAGCTCATAAAAAGGGCTTCAGACTTTTTCGCTTGGCTGGGTTCGGGCGTCTTGTCCTACATTTTATCTAAAAAGGAATATTTATATAATTTGTAGGTATAAGTATTATATGAAAATGAGGTTTAGATTATTACTTATATTATTAATTTTATTATTAATATTGATTTCAGGAATATTTTATTATTCAAGTTTATATGTAATAAATTTTTATGGTCAATCTCCCAATATAACTACAACTGAATGTATTGAAAATGGTGGAGAAATTAATACATTGGGATGTAAATCTGAAAATGACTTTCTTGGCACTATCATTGGTGTAAAATGTCAGTGTGTTTGTTGTAATAAATAGAACTAATGAATTTCAATAATCATATATTTGTTATGACGGAGTGTGTTTTCTTTTTGATGATTTATTGTTTTCCAGATTTGATACTCTTTATATATGAGCAGGCCTTTATTTGATTGTGAAAAAAACAATTAAGCCCCCTTTAGCTAGAGAAGATCCTTTTCTTGAAAAATTTCATTTCTTTTTTATATGGTTTGTCCGCCTTACTCTTTTGCTAGCCATGTATAGATCTATTTTATCAAGCAATTGGTATGTCTTGGGAATTTGCTTTTTTGCACTTATTCTAACTTTTCTTGGCCTTTTTATTGAGAGACATTATAAAATAGATATTCCAATAGAGTTTGAGATAGGTATTGTGATACTTATATATGGGTCTATTTTCCTTGGTGAGGTTAAAGGGTATTATGCTAAATTTTGGTGGTGGGACCTCGTCTTACACACCCTTACTGGGGCTGTTATTGGGTTGATAGGATTCATTATTTTACTTGTACTTTATAGAAGAAAAAGGGTTACTGCTGCTCCAGCGAGCATTGCACTGTTTTCATTTTCTCTTGCAGCCGCTATTGGCGGAATTTGGGAGATTTTTGAGTTTGGGATGGACCAGATATTTGGCTTCAATATGCAAAAGTCAGGATTAGTAGACACTATGGGGGATCTTATTATCAATAATGCGGGAGCTTTATTTGCCTCTTTAGTAGGGTACTTTTATCTAAAAAGCGGCGAGGCTCCTTTATTTAGTAGAATCATAAGAAGATTCAAAAAAGAAAATCCAGTTATTGCGAAAGATTTGGCAAAGGAATACGTTTCATCCAAAACAAAATCCTAAAGCTTTATATACCGATGTTTAAATAAGATAGTTATGGGAAACTTTAGACAGAACAGTAGAGGAGGATTTAGAGGAAGAAGCAGCGGAGGCTTTGGCTCAAAACCCAGAGGATTTAGGGATAGAGGAAACTTTGGAGGAGATAGAAGTTCTGAAAGAAGAACTAATGAAATGTATGATGCTGTTTGCAGTAAATGCCATAAAAAGTGCCAGGTTCCATTTAAACCTACAGGAAGCAAACCTGTTTATTGCAGTGATTGTTTCAAAAAAGTAGAGGGCCAAAGAAGCAGAGATAATGAATCGAATTCGGAAGCTTCTTCAATGCAGTTAAATCAAATGAATGCAAAGCTTGATAGAATACTTGCAGTACTAGAAAACCTGGAACTAGATACTGGAGATGATATTGAAGAAGGTATCGATGATGAGTCTGAAGAAGACGAATCTGACGACGAAGACCTCCAAGAAGAGGATGAAGAGGAAGAAGAAAGTGTCGAAGAGGATAAATAATTTTACTTTAGAGGTTTAAATCAATTTTCCTTGTTTTTATTAGCATAATTTTAATTAAGTCGTACAAGACTATTACAAATAGGGATAATGTTATAGGTAAAGCCCATTGGTTGAGTGATAATGGAACAACTTCAAAAATAGTATTTAAGGGCGTATATATTATTGTTAAAGTTGCAATAATTGAAATTAGGGAAAGATAGAAAAGAGGTTTATTGACTAATGGGGAACGTGTCAGAACTCCTTTTCTAAATGATCTGAAATTGAAAGCATTTGCAATTTCTATAAATATCAAGCTTACCAGCGCAATTGTTCTAGAAGTAACAATGTCTTCATTAAATACATTATAAGATATGTAAAATGATCCTAAAACTAGCAGGGTCATTAGCGAACCCGTAAATATAAGCACTGATAAAAGATTCTTACTTAGGATAGATGATTTTTTTCTTGGCCCATCCCTCATTATATCCTCGGATGACTTATTGAAGCCTAAAGCAATTGCTGGAAGATTATCTGTAACTATATTCATAAATAAAATTTGAAGTGCTAGTAGGATCGGTATTTGCCATCCCAATAAGGGAGCTATTAAGACGCCAATAAATAGAAGCGAGAGCTCTGCAAAATTACATGACAATTGATAGGTAACAAATTTTCTAACATTGTTAAATATTGTTCTTCCTTCTTTAATTGCGGCTACAATTGTGGCAAAATTATCGTCTTTTAAAGTTAAATCAGCAACAGAACGAGAAACATCTGTCCCATTTTTTCCCATTGCTATTCCAATATGAGCTTCTTTTAATGCAGGAGCATCATTTACACCATCTCCAGTCATGGTTACTATCTCCCCATTTTGTTTGAGTGCTTTTACAATTCTTAACTTATGCTCTGGTTTTACCCTGGCAAAAATAATTATTGAATCAACAATTTTAGGCAATTCTTCATCCGTTATCGCATCTATTTCACTTCCTTCTAAAACTTTTCCAGAAAGGCCGATTTGTCTTCCGATAGCAATGGCAGTTTCTTTGCTATCGCCTGTAATCATTTTTACTTTAATACCTGCATTTAAACATAACCTAATGGAGGCTTTCACTTCTGGCCTTGGTGGATCTTCAATAGCTACTGCTCCTAAAAATATTAGATCCTTTTCAAGATCATTTTTGTTATTTGAGGAAGATTTCTTATAAGCAAGAGCCAATACTCTATAGGACTGGGATGTTAACTCTTTATTAATATTAAGAATTCGACTTTTTTCTTTGTTTGTCAGAGTAAAAGTTTTATTATTGTTTTGGATATATGAACATTTAGATAATAACACTTCTAATGCTCCTTTTGTATATACATGACTGCCTGTTTTGTCTGAACATAAAACGGCCATTAACTTCCTTTCGGAACTAAATGGGATTTCTTCTTCTCTTTTAAAATTAAAATTTTCCTTAAATAGACGTGCCTTTGCTGCTAAAATCAAAAGAGAGGCCTCTGTTGGATTTCCCATTATTTTATATTCTTCGTCCTCACCTGTTCTTTCAATTTGAGAATCATTGCATAAAACTGCCGCTTTTAATAATAGGGATAGTTGATAATTATTTTTTATATCAATAGGCTTATTGTCTAACATAAATTCCCCATGAGCTTCATAACCTCCCCCTGTAACTTCGATTATTTTATGATCTATAAGAATTTTCTTTACTGTCATTTCTCCTTCTGTTAAAGTGCCTGTTTTGTCAGAACATATTACGGTTGTTTCTCCTAGGGTTTCAATTATTGACATTCTATTGACAATGGCATTTTTCTTTGCCATTGCGTATACACCTGAAGCTAGAGTTGTTATTATTACTACCGGAAAACCTTCAGGAAATGCTGAAACAGCGAGGGCTAGAGTTAAGATTAACACATTCACAAGAAATTCTTTGTCCAATGTTGGCGCTGTAAAAATCATGAATAATCCTGTCAATAGAGATACTGATAAAGCAATGAAAACCATATATGTGGTTATTTTGTTTATCTTTTTTTGTAATGGGAGTTCCTTTTCTGCTGTTGAAATTAGACCGGCTATCTTTCCAAATTTTGTATTCATTCCTGTATGAATTGCTTTTGCTAAACATCTACCATTGACTATGAAAGACCCCATGAAAAGAATATTTTCATCTTTTAAGTTATCCTGGGTTTTAGGAAGTACTTTTTTGACTTCAGCAGATTCGCCAGTAAGAATTGATTCATTTACATAAAGATCTTTTTCTTCTACTAAAAAGCAATCTGCAGGAATTTTTTCACCAGTCCTTAGAATTATAATATCATCAGGGACGATATTAATTGATAAAACCTCATGTTCTTTCCCATCTCTCAAGACTCTTGATACGGGCATAACAAGCATTTTTAAAGCGGCAATTGCCTTTTCGGCTTTATACTCCTGAATAAATCCTGCAATAATCACTAGAACGATGACTGCCAAAATAGTGTATGCTGTAATTGATTTTCCTACGATAAAAGATATTATTACAGCTGAAAGAAGTAGATATAGAATAAAATTCTTTCTTATTTGACGGAGAAAAATTTGAAAAACCGATACTTTTTGTTTTTCACTTATTTCATTTTTGCCATATTTTAAGAGTTGAACTTCAGCCTCTTTATTTGATAGTCCCCTTTCCTGCATTTTTAAAGATATTAATGAGATTATTTAAATTCTTTTGAAGATTAAAGAAAGGTCCTCTTTAAATAGAATTATACCTGCTAGAGCTATTGTAACTATATTGGGAACATTAAATATTATTACTGCTTTTGAAAGGAATTGATACTTTAATGAGAATGCCTAAAAAAGTGAGCCTATAAGATAAAGAGCCATACCTGCTATCAGGAAGTAATTTTTATTCATAATAGGCCATTTTTTCATATATGCCGGCAAAGGTATCTAAAGCCATTGCTAGAAGTATTAATCCATAAGACGCAAATTTAAATAAAACCTCTTTGGATATCAATTTAATTGTTAGGCTAATTTAATAAATACTTCTAGATCTGGGTTTTAAGATAGTCAATTATTTTTTCTGCAAGCATTTCTCTCTCATCTTCAAAGAAGTCAAAAGCAGGTGTAGAATTAACTTCTAAAACTATCCAATCGCCCTCATTTTTTAATAAATCCACTCCTAAAACTTTTATGTTTGTTATTTTTGCTAATTTTTTTACTATCTTGCCGAGATTTTTATCTACAATGAATTTTTTAAAGCTTTTTTCATATACGCCTGTAGATTTCCAACCTTTATTTTCCTTTAATGCTGTTTGAACAATTTCCCCATTTACTAAAGTTACTCTGTATGATGGTGAACGGATAAATTGCTGAGCAATAATCGGAAGTTTTTCTTTAGTTTTACCCCAAAATTTATTTATTATTGCCTCTGCTTCTTTAATGTTCTCTGCTTTTTCTACATATTGCCCCCATGTTCCTGATACCCTTTTTAATATTACAGGCCAATGGCCGAAATGGTTAAGTTCTTTTTTTGCCAGAAAAATATTTTCTGAAAGGAGCATCGTTTCTGGCACTGGAATGTTATTTCTTTTACATTCCATATAAAATACCCACTTATCTTCAGGATAATATAATGATTTTGAAGATTCTATTACCTTTTTGCCTAGTTCTTCAAAAGTTTTAATAATTTCAAATGCAAAATCCTCCCCAGAATTGTTAAAAATAATATCACACTTGTTCGCTTTTTCTTCTAGATCCTGTTCGTTTAATTCTTTTGATAAATTAAACATTATCATTTCCATCCCTTTTCTTTTAGCTACCTTAATGAATGCTTTTTCATCCTTTCCAGGATTTTTATCACTATATATATAACCTAATACCCTCTTTTTCATAAAGCTATTAGTCTGCTTTCATATTTAAAGTTTTTTTATATAAGTTTAAAGCCTAAATTAATTAGTATTCTGCATTAGAGAAAGGTTTATAATCGAAATTCTAATTTAATTACTCTATCTAAATTTTTTTAAGAAGAGATGAAAATAACAATAAACGAAGTTTTTTCTGAAGACGAGAGTATTTTAGACAAAGTCGAAAAGAAAGAGTTCGAGTCAGGAGAGGTTTTGAAGCTTAGAGTAGATGCTGAAGAAATGTCTAAAGAGGCTGAAGTTAATCAACTCATTTCATATAACTCTATAAAGAAAAATTTAGAATATGAGCTCCCGCATCAGAGAGAAGGAGCAATTAAAATTCTAAGGGATATGAACTGCATGGCATTATTAGCCGATGAAGTAGGCTTGGGAAAGACTATTACGACAGGGATGATAATCAAGGAGTGCATTGTAAGGGGACTTGTAAAAAGAGTGCTGATATTAACTCCGCCATCACTTGTTGATCAATGGGCTCAAGAGTTAAAATTTAAATTTGATTTAGATTTTGAGATTATTGAAAATAAAAATCAATGGGACAAAATAAACTTTGCTATAGCATCCATAGATAGAGTTAAAGGATATGATGAGGCACAAGGAAAATTCAAGCATGATAAAGTTCATGAAATTGAGTGGGATTTATTGATCGTTGATGAAGCCCACAAACTAAAAGATAGGGATACAGTCAGATGGAGATTTGTTGATAAAATTCCTAAAAAAAGATTTTTAATTTTAACTGCAACGCCATTTCAAAATGACCTGCTTGAACTTTATAGTTTACTAAATCTTTTGAAAAGAGGACATCTAGGAACTCTTAAGGAATTTAAGAAGAAATTTTTGTTTAGAGGAAATAAAAGATATCCTTTAAACCCTCATGAATTAAAAGATAAATTACAGGAAGTCATGGTAAGAAGAAGGAGAGATGAAACAGGGATTGACTATAAAAAGAGAATTCCTAGAATTGTTGCAGTTGAGATGTCAAAAGAAGAGGAGGAAATTTATAAGGATATAACCGAACTATTACAAACTAAATATTTCTCTGCGAAGGGTGAAGAAATTAGAGGGAAGCTAATTATTTATTCTCTTCTTCCTAAAATTACAAGTTCTTCTAAATCGGCAATAGAATCTTTGACTAAAATTGTAAACAATCCCAAATATCACGATGGTACTAGAGAATTCGCCAATATGATATTAAATAAATGTTTGAATCTAAAAAAGGATTCTAAAATTGAAGCATTAACCGAAATTGTTAAAAAAATATACTCTGAAGATAGGGATGCTAAAATATTGATATATACTAGACATCCTACTACGGCCAAATATATAATTGAGAAGTTAAGCACTCTGGGATTAAAACTTATTGATTTTATTGGTGGGATGAGCCGAGAAGAAAAATTAGAAAAAATAAAAGAGTTTAAAGCGGATGTAAATATTATGGTAAGCACTGAAACTGGAGCTGAAGGACTAAATTTCCAATTTTGCAGTAATTTGATAAATTATGATCTGCCATGGAATCCAATGGCTGTAGAGCAAAGAATTGGAAGGGTCGACCGAATAGGTCAGAAAAAAGACATGTACATTTATAGTTTAGCAAAAAAAAATACAATGGAAGAGCATGTAGTTGATTTAATAATTAATAAAATGTGCTGTATAGGACTTGTAATTGGTGAATTACCGATTATCTTGTTTAATCTTGGCCTTGATAGCAAAGATGAATCTGGACTAAGTAAAATTGAAGAGATGCTTTTGAATGCCTTTATAGATTCTAAAAATAATTTGGAAAAATTTGCAAAGGATGTTATTAGAATCAAAGACTTACTTGACAAGGGAATAGAAGAATATATGAAAACCAAAGATAATAATTCAGCTTTATTAGACGATGGAAAACAAGGAACTAATTGACATTAAAGATTTTACTTTGGATTTTTTTAAGAACCTGGATTGTGAGGTTAAAATGGATAAGGGTATATTTATCATAAATAAAATTCCTGTTGACTTTGAAGAGTATTATGGGAAAAAAGGACCTTATACATTGGTATTTGATCAAAATGTTGAAGGGGGAGAGTTTGTGGGTGCTGGGAGTACTTTGCTTAAGAGCATGCAAGATTACTTGGATAGAAAAGGCCAAACTTCCTTATTGAGGCTAGCAATAGAAATTGATCCAGTAAAAGAAGTCTCGCAAAGAATAAAACTTGGAAATTGCAAAATTGAACAAGTTATACAAAAGAAAGAATATAATGTTCTAAAAAGATTTACTTTTTCATCAATATTTCAATACTTAAATGAAAAAGAAAGATTTCTAAATTCAATTTATGTTGATCGAGGCAATATTGCAGAATTTGATATTTCTAAATACTCTAGTGTAGAAGGCAGAAAGGATGATGTTAATATAGGGGATATAAAAAGGGACCATCAAATTGCTAAAGATGAATTAAAAAAAATTATTTTAGGAATTACTGAAAAAATTGGAGCTAAAATAGAAGAGAAATTAGAAAAAGAAATTGTTAGAATTAAAGATCATTATGGAAAACAAATTAAAGAAAAAGAAGAGCAAATAGGGGGTATAGAAAGACAATTAAAAAAAGCAGAAGAACAATTTAATAAAACTGCAGAAAATGAGAAAAAACAAATTCAAGATAAAATTGAGAAGCTAAAAAAAGATATTGAAATTATTAAAAATTCAGATTTAATTAATAAAACCAAAAAAGAAGAAGATTTTTTAATTAATGATGAAATAAGAAAGCATGGATTAAATATTTCTAACAAATTAATAAATACAACTATAGTTTATTATCCGACTTTTATATTGGATGTGAATGTGATAAACAGCCAAAGCAAAGGAAACTTTGAAGTAAGATATAATCCCCATATACAATCATTAAGTTTTCCTTTTTGCAGGGCGTGCAATAGAGAAATTATGGATGTTTATTTATGCTCATCCGGGCATGCTTCGTGTAGGTTGTGCTTAATGAAATGTTTATGCTGCAGCAAGGAATATTGCAAGAATTGCGTTGATAAAAAGTGCTCATCTTGCTTTAGAGATATATGCAAGAAATGCTATTTAAGATGCAATGGATGCGGAAAAGGTTTTTGTGAAATGCATATAAGAAAAATAAATGACAATCAACATGCCTGTTTATCCTGCTTTGCCTCTTGTATTGGGTGCAGTAAGGCCGGGATCAAAAAGAATTTCTTTAAATGTCCGTCATGTGGAAGCGAGGCCTGTGAAAACTGTTCTAGAAAGATTTTTGTAAAAGCTGGAATAAAAATGGCATGCCCAAGATGCACTCAAAAGTGCGATGCATGTAAAAAATTATATCAGAAATCTGAATATTATAAATTAAGGACCTGTGAATGCGATTCATGCAATTCATTGACTAGATGCTTATCCTGCAAAAGAGTTTTATGTAAAAGAGTCAGGAAACAGTTTTGACATAGTATATATAAAATTAAATATTAAGATTATTTTATTTAATTATGGATTATGACGGAGTAATACAGGAAAGAAATTTAGAAAATATTGCTTCAAATAATGGGTTTAAGTTCAGTGATACATTCTTTCCTTATACTTCTGGAAAAATCGGACCTGAATTTGTAAATGCTGAAGTGGTCTGCCATAATAGAGATCACCATGATAGTGCAATTGAAGACCTAGCCAGATTAATAAGAAATAAAATTTCAGCTGAAAAATACGATTTTATTTCCGGAGGGGAAAGCAGAGATTGGGTTTTTTCCTTTCAAACTGCACAAAAATTAGGAAAAGCTCACGTAATGCTTTACAAAGACGGAAAATATATTGGTGGACCTTTAAAAAATAAAAAAATAATCCATGTAGCAGATATTAATAATGAAGGAAGCTCTATAGAAAAACATTGGAAACCAATAATCGAAAAAGAAGGGGGAAAAATTGAGACGGTATTCTTCTATGTTGAAAAATGCGATGAAGGCAAGCAAGTAATGAAAAGAATAGGATTAGAATCGTATGCTTTAGTTTATTTAGATGAAAATTCTTGGAAGTATCTTTTAGATAGAGAGTATATTACTAAAGAAAATTATAAATCTATATCAAAAAGAAAAAAAGACCCTGAAAAATGGGCTAGGGAGATGCTTTTATCTGAAAAGGGAATTGAAAGACTAAAGGAATTGCTAGATGGAAATAATAAAAACAGGGATAGAGCTTTAAAAGTTTTAGAGAGAGGTTATCCAGATTTAAAGGAAGAAATACTGGCAAGATTGAAAAATAAAAACGGTGGAAAGATAGAAAGTCTTATTAAGATGAAATAAGTGTAATGATATGCTGCCACTTTCGACTCTTAATGAAAGAATGTCAAAGCTTAGAAATTGGGCTTTAGATGGAAATTCTATAACTAAAGATAAAATTTTTAGAGATTTTAAAGAGAGCATGGAGTTTGCCAACAAAGTTGCTGAAATTGCTGAAAAACACAATCATCATCCTATGCTTTTGATAAACTATAATAATGTAAGAATGACTTTAACTACACATACTGCTAAAGGGCTAACACTAAGGGATTTTGATGTCGCGGAAGAGATTGATAAGTTGGGGTGATTGGATAGTAGTAACAAAAGCAAAGATTTAAATAATCTTTTTTGGACTATTTTTCTATGAGAGAGATAGAATTACAGCCTGAGCAAATACTTGTACCTGGAGAGTATAAACTAGGAAACGAATCTATTTTGAAGATTTACTATAGAATTTTTGATAGAGATCATGGAAGAGATTTGCCTCCTGTTATTACAGCGAGAGCAGATTTTATAAGCGAATCTCAAAGGCAAGAAAGATTTGAAAGAAAAATTGAGATGCTTAATAGGCAGATAAAAGAATTTCGGGCTGTTGATGCTGGATACTTTCTTCCTCTTGTTAAAAAAGATTTTGAGACTTTTTCTGTGCTCATTAAAAAATCCCCATATTATCTTTTAGATGGCAATCATAGATCTGCGGCAGCGACTTTAACACATAATCCAATTAGAGCACTGGAAATAGAAAATGATGATGATATAAGCAAAATTGAAGAAATGGTTGAAAAAGGAGGGGTATTTGATTTCAAATTTAAAGAAAAAGATCTTTATACTTTATTGTCTTCATTTGAAGATTATTGTTTGGGAGAAGAGCATGCCATAGGAAGAGGCAAAATTGATAAAGTTAAATCAGTAAGAGAGAGGGTTGATGCATTGGTTTCTAATGGGGATTTACCCCAATATATAATAGATAAATATAAAGCGAAATAGCTAATCTTCTTTAATCTTTAAGAAGATTAAAAAGGAAATTATAAAAAATGGCAAGAGGGCTCAAGAAACTGCTTGTTTTTTATTCATGTTTTTAAAAAAATAGACTATTAATTTATGTATGATTGAAAAGATAAAAAGGCATTTATTTTTCAGAGCTTCGAGAAATACTTCAAAGAATGATTTATAAAGTTGAATTCTATATATGCTTATGCAAATAAAAGAGTTAATGAAAAGGCCTTATGTAATTGATAAAGATATAAGTTTAGGCGATGCTGCAAGAATAATGAGTTCTAAGAGCATAGGGAGCTTATTATTTGTATTAAAAGGAAAACTTAAAGGAATTCTTACTGAAAGTGATTTATTGAAAAATTTTGGAAAAAACAAAACTATTACTCAAATTATGTCAAGAAATATTCTTAGTATTTCTGAAAACGATAGTATTGATGATGCCCTAAAAATAATGAAAGAGAATAAAATAAAACGCCTTCCTGTTATAGACTCTAAGAAGAAACTTACTGGTATAATTTCAATGACTGATATAGCTGCAAATGTTGATAAATTAGATGGGGAATTTTTCTTTTAATAATGATATGGTATATTTTACTTTTGTTAATTGGTGTTCCAGTTGGATACTTAATAGCTTACCTCGCGAAAGATGAACTTACTGGAGGAAGGGCTTGGTTTAAGGCATTGATAATTATTTCAATTATAGGATGGATAGTTTTTGGTTTTCTTGACAAGCCCTATATCGGTTTTACACTGTTATTCATTGCTATTGTAGCATCTATAAGCTTACTCAAAAGTTATGATAAGAAATGGACTAGGAAAGTTTAAATATTAACATTAATCTTGATAAGTATGGCTTACATAAAGATAAGCATTATCGAAATTATTTCTACAATTTAGTTGGATAGCTAAATACTTTTAAAAAAATGGATTCAGATTTTAACTTTTTGCTTGGGAATGATTTTTTACCTAAGATGGGAAAGTATAAAAGGGAAATCTTAGATTATCTATGGGGGAAAGATGTACAATACACAACAATCTGAAAAGGAAATACTAGATTTCTGGGATAAGCATAAAATTTTTGACAAACTTAGAAAAAAGAATAGGGGAAATAAAAAATGGAGTTTTATTGACGGTCCTATAACTGCAAATAATCCTATGGGGGTACATCACGCATGGGGAAGAACATACAAGGACTTATTTCAGAGATTTAAAGCAATGCAAGGTTTTGATCAAAGATATCAAAATGGATTTGATTGCCAGGGATTATGGGTAGAAAGGGAGGAAGAAAAAGAACTTGGATTAGAATTTAAGGAGGACATTGAAAAATTTGGGATCCTTAATTTTGTTAAGGCTTGTAGAAAGAGGGTAGAAAAATTTTCAAAGATACAACAAGATCAGTCGATAAAACTAGGCCAATGGATGGATTGGACTCATAGTTATTATACGATGTCAGATAATAACAATCTGCATAATTGGCATTTATTGAAGACTTATTATGATAAAGGATGGTTGTATAAGGGAAAGGATGCGGTTCCTTGGTGTTGGAGATGCGGAACGGCGAGCTCTAAGCACGATATTGTTACTGAAGGCTACAAAGAAGTAACCCATACAGCATTATTCATGCAGTTTCCATTAAAGGATAACCCAGATGAATATTTTTTAATATTTACTACAACTCCCTGGACAGTTCCAGCGAATGTGGCCATTGCTGTCAATGCAAAAATAGAATATGCAAAGGTTGAGAATAATGGGGTCAAATATTGGATTGCAAAAAAAAGAGTTGCTGAATTAGAAGGGGAATACAAAATATTAGAAACTAAGAAAGGAAGCAGTTTGAAAGACTTAGAATATGTGATGCCTTATAGTGACTTAGAAGTTCAAAGCAAATCTCCCCATAAAGTAGTCTTGTGGGATTTAGCCTCTGAAGAAGAGGGAACTGGAATAGTGCATATTGCTCCAGGGTGCGGAACTGAAGATTTTCAGCTAGGTAAAAAAGAAAAATTGCCCTCGATTTCACCATTGACAGAAGCCGGTATATACCAGGAAGGTTATGGTGAATTTAGCTTAAGAAAATATACTGAAGTTAATAAAAAAGTACTAGAAGATCTCGAACAAAGAAGATTTGTCTACAAGACCAAACCTTACAAGCATAGGTATCCTCATTGTTGGAGATGCGGAAAGGAATTGGTTTTTAGACTTGTTGACGAATGGTACATAAAGAGTTCTGAAATGAGGAAAAAACTTATCAGTGAAAATAAAAAAATCGAATGGTATCCAGATTACGGAAAAATTCGACAAGAAGAATGGTTCAAGAATATGGGAGACTGGCTCATTTCAAGAAAAAGATATTGGGGTTTGCCTTTGCCAATTTGGGAGTGTCCGTGTGGAGAGACTGAAGTATTTGGCAGTCTCGAAGAATTAAAGAAAAAAGCGATAGATAAAAAGAAAATAGAGAATTTGCCAGAAATACATAGGCCTTGG
Organism: Nanobdellota archaeon; assembly: GCA_030648155.1. Lineage (GTDB taxonomy): Archaea > Nanobdellota > Nanobdellia > Pacearchaeales > GW2011-AR1 > JAUSIK01. The sequence continues at coordinate 93,035 of JAUSIK010000016.1, forward strand.
ATAGACGAAATTAAAATTAAATGCTCCAAATGTGGAAAAGAAGCATCAAGAGTCAAAGATGTAGGAGATGCCTGGCTCGACGCGGGAATTGTGCCATTTTCTACTTTGAACTACCTGAATGATAAAAAAAACTGGGGGGAGTGGTTTCCTGCTGATTTCATATGTGAAAATATGCCTGGACAATATAGGGGATGGTTTAATGCTCTTATGTGGGCAAGTGTTTCATTAACTGGAAAAGCACCATTCAAATCAATTTTAGGATATGAATCATTAAAAGATGAGAAGGGAGAGGAAATGCATAAGAGCAAAGGCAACACTATATGGTTTGACGAGGCTGTAGAAAAAATAGGGGCTGATCCTATGAGATTGTTATATGTTCTACAAAATCCATCACAAGAAATGAGGTTTGGATTTAATACTGCAAATGAACCTAAAAATAACCTAAATATACTATATAATATTAGTAAATTAATTAATAAACCTGATAAATCTGGAAAAGAGAGTTATGAAGACAAATGGATATTAAGCAGATTTAATTCTTTAATAAAAAAAGTTACAGAAGAATTAGAAAACCTGCATCCCCATATTGCAAGCCGGGAACTGCAGAATTTTTGGCTTGGAGATTTAAGTAGAAAATATATACAACTAGCAAGAGATAGATTAGCTAATGGCAATCCTGCGGTTAACAAAACATTAATGGAAATATATATTGGATTAATTAAAATGTCGGCTCCATTGATTCCTTTTATTACAGAAAAAATATGGCAGGAAATGCGAACGAAGAATATTGTTAAAGAAGAATCTGTGCACTTGACAGAATGGCCAACGTTTGAAAAGAAAAAAATTAATAAGAAACTTGAGGAAGAATTTAAACACGTCTTTGAAATTATTGAGAAAGGATTATTCGCAAGAGATAAAGTTCAGATAGGTTTAAAGTGGCCTCTTGGAAAAGCAGTAATAAACTTAACTAAAGAAATGAAATTATCTAAAGAGGCGGAAGAAATTATAATGAGACAATTAAACGTAAAAAAGTTAGAACTAAAAACAAGTAGTGAAACTGGTGTGGTATTAGATACAACTATGACGAAAGAATTAGAAGCGGAGGGTTACGCGAGAGAGTTTGCAAGAAATGTTCAGGCAATAAGAAAGAAAGAAGGTTTACAAAAAGGGGATTTTATAGACTTAAAAGTGACTGCAAGCAAGGAAATAGCCTCGATGTTAATTAAACATGCCGCTTTTATAAAGGAACGAGTAAATGCAAAAAAAATTGAATTTGTCGACGATAAAACCAAAAAAACTGGAGAATTTACTATTAAAGAAAACAAAATAAGCATACTTTTTTCGTAATTGAATAGGGGCACATCCGCAAAACATTTAAATAGTATTGGTATTTAATTTATGTAAGAGGTTGAAACAGCTCATGATAATAAAAGATGAATTTTTAAGCAGACTAAGAAAAATATTTGACCTTAACTTATATGAGGCTAAAGTTTGGACTGCTTTGCTTTCAAGAGGGGTATCGACCGCTGGAGAATTAAGCAATATTTCTGATGTTCCTCGATCTAGGACGTACGATATTTTAGAATCCTTAGAGAAAAAGGGGTTTGTGATTATGAGATTAGGAAAGCCTATCAAGTTCGTGGCATTAAAGCCTGATGAGGTTGTTGAAAGAGTTAAAAGAAACTTAGTTGTTGAGGCTCAAAATAAAACAAAGAGATTAGAACAATTAAAAAATGATGATGTTTTGATTGAACTTACTTCTTTGTATACTAATGGAGTTAAATTTATTGAACCTTCTGACTTATCTGGAAGTTTAAGAGGAAGACAGAATGTTTACAATCATCTTGATATGATGATTAGATCTGCTGAAAAAGGAATTACTATTGTAACAACACACGAGGGACTGAATAGAAAGTTTGAAGCTTTAATGCCTGCGCTAGAAAGAGCAAAGAAGAAAGGGGTTGAAATAAAAATTCTTGCTCCTATTGGGCCTGAAAATCATAAAATAGCCAAGGATTTGGCCAAGGTGGCCGATGTAAGGGATTGTTCTGGAGCTAGCTTAAGAGGAAGGTTTACAATTGTAGATTCTAATCAACTTTTATTTATGTTATTAGATGACAAGAAAGTACACCCTAATTATGATGTTGGAGTTTGGCTTTCAAGCGAGTTTTTCTCCCAAGTCCTGGAAAAGATGTTTTCTGATACATGGAGCCAAATGACTCCTTTGTCCAAGGTTAAGATGAAGGACAAGTAAAATAAGAATTATCTGTTTACTAAGATATTATATTTAATAATGTTACTTTCACCTATTGACTTTTTAATTTTTTTAATTAAATCAGTTTTGTTAGTGATTTTATAAAATTTCAGAAGTTTGTATTGAACACTTATTGAGAGGTCGTAAAGATTTCTTGAATCTTTCATTTTGAATATACATCAAAATCAATTAAAAAGAAGAGGTGTATTTATTATACTACATTTTCAAAATCCTTCATTTCTTTCTACCCTATATAGTGAAACATTTGGTGTGCACAATACAAAATTTACATGATCTCTAAGTGTGGCTTCATCTCTGCTATGACCGCACAAAATTCCTTCTTTATAGGCTACAAAAGAACGATTATATCGATCTAAATGGCCTAATTCAAGGTCTCTTATAAAAGATTTGGAATTATCTTCAATATAATCCCCTCTTCTTTGGACTTTAGATTTTTCCTCATGAAATTCTTTAGGGTCTAATACATACTCCACTTTTTTAATTACTTTTAATATCATTTCATAATTAAAATAACATTATTTATAAGTATTTTGGAGGTCATCTGGCAAACTCCACATTTTCTAGATTTTCAAAAAATTCGTCACCTGTTAGAAACTTAAATCCTATTTTCTTTGATAAAATATATCCAACACAATCAACATAGCTTAATTTCCTTTTATAATTTATTTTCCTGAATTTTGCAGCTTCCTTAGCAACTTCCTTATCTATTTCCAAAAATGAAAAATTAAACTTGTCTAAAACTTCATCGGCCTTTTTTTCATTTAGATTAGATAATAGGTAAAAATAAAATTCTGAAAGATTTAAAGTTGTGGTTATAAAAGTTAATTCAGCATATTTTTGGTAACTCTTATTACCCTTAAGTATCTCAATAATCGCATAAGTGTCGAAGAAGTAATTCATTCTAGTCTTCCGGCCAAAAAGCTTTGTCAACATCTCTTAATGCTTTTTGAGTGTTAATATTCTTTAGTTCTTTTGCTAACATCCCAAAAACATCTCTGACCTTTGTTTTATCTTTAGTCTCTACAGTAATAATTATTTCTTTTCCCTCACTTAATTTTTCTTTTTCTACTATTTTCATAGGCAGGACTATTCCAAATGAATTCCCCCATTTTTTTACGTGAACGATAGTTCTTTCCATGAGTTATATATGTATAACTATTATATAAATATTTCTAATTTTAAGGATAATTTATTAAATTAGGACATTTTCGTAATGCCATGTATATTGATGTTCACTGCCATTTAGATATATGCAAAGATATTGATAAAATTATTGAAGAAGTTAGAAAGAAAAAAATAGGAATTATTATTTCTAATGGAGTTAAACCTAGTGTTAATAGAAAAATTTTAGAATTGGCTAAAAAATATAAAGAAGTTAAATGCTCAATGGGGATTTATCCTATTGATGCTTTAGCTTTGTCTGACGGAGAAATTGATGAAGAAATTAAATTTATAAGAAAGAATAAAGATAAAGTCACTGCAATTGGGGAGGTTGGAATTGATTATAAGGAAGACTCTGAAAATTGGGATAGGCAGAAGAAAATTTTCCGCAAATTTATCAATTTAAGTATAGAATTAAATAAACCTATAATTGTGCACTCAAGAAAAGCTGAAAAGGAATGTATTGAAATTTTAGAAGAGTTGAATGCTAAAAAAGTAGTAATGCATTGTTTTTCTGGGAAATTTTCACTTATTGAAAGAATATCCCGCAATGGATGGTTTTTATCTATTCCTGGAAATGTAAACCACAGCGAACAGTTTCAAAATATTGCTAAGAAAATAGATATTAAAAATTTATTGTGCGAAACAGATGCGCCTTATTTGCATCCATTAAAAGAAAGAGACAACACTCCTGTTAATGTTATTTATTCTTATAAAAAAATTGCTGAATTAAAAAATATGAAAATAAAAGATGTGGAAAAAGCAATTGAAAAGAATTATTACAGGCTGTTTAGCTAAACAGGCCTTTAACCCAATTCCATAGACGAGAAAAAAATCCAGGATTGTTTGATTCTGGATTTTGAGATTCTATTATGGTATCATTATTTGAAGAATTCATTGATTTATTGTTAATAATAGCATTTGCTTCTTCTACCGTAACTTGCCTACCGCCTGAAGAATTATTTTCTGAAATTGATTCGTTATTTGTGACTGGAGCCGTTTGATTAATTTGCGAGGATTGATTTAATGCTGTTTCATTATTAGTTTCATTTTTTTGGATTGTTAATATGGAAATTTCTCCGGTTAAGCATTTGTATACAGTTAACAGAGCATTTGAAGTAGATGCAGTGTTTAATTCAATGACGAATGTTTTGTTTCCAAAAGATATTTTTTCTTCAGGCTTTTCGGTGTTTGATAAAGTCAATTGTTTTGCTCCAACTACTGCCCTTACTTTTCCTCCTTCAGTAACTTCAGCATTTGAAACCATGACAAAAAGCCCTTTTATTGTTTCTACTTCATTTTCCTCCAGGGTCTTGGATTCCCCATCGATAGATAATTGCGCATTTGTATCTGTTGAATTTTCGAATTTAACAGTATATTTACCTGTTAATAGTTCAATTTCTTGAGAAGAACTCGAGTTTGATAAATCAACTCTTCTTGCGTCTATAATCAAATCTGCACTTACTTTTTTATAGAAAACTCTTTCTTCTGTTTTAGTCAGTCCAATTCCCAATCCATTTATTACTTTGCTTAATCCTATCTCTAATTCATCATCAGATGAGTCTGGGGTAGTTCCGTCTGAACAAATAGGTTTTGCTGATACTAATGAAAGTGAAATAAATATTATTAGAAATATCGCAATCTCTTTTTTCATTTATTTGAAAGGAGTTTGATATTTATAAAGGATGCGGGAGGGAGGCTCACGAGATTATGATCTCGGATCCGTCAAACTTTACAAAGTTTGAGGATTCGAACTTATGCACAGCATTTTGAATCACCCATATAATCTAAAGATTATATATGCGGGAGGGAGGATTCGAACCTCCGAAGGCACTAAGCCACAAGATAACCTATATCTTGTTAAGCTACTTTCTCTAACGAGAAAGCGACATCTTAAGTCTTGCGCGTTTGACCACTTCGCTACCCCCGCATTAAAACTAGAGAAAACCAACATTTTTAAAGCTTAATGTTTGGGGAAAGATATGAGAAAAGATAACTTAAAAAAGAAATTTGAGAAGTTAGCTCTAAAATGGTATGAAGATACCTGTATTCATTCAAATCCTGAAATTATAAATTCCCATCCTAATTGTGAGAAATTAATCAAAATGGGAGAACCAATTATCCCATTTATTTTAGAAGATATTAAGAATTCTAAATATGGGGATTGGGGTTATATATTAAAAACAATAAGTAGAGAGGATCCTGTTCCTAGACATCACTATGGCTTTTATAATTCAATGAGGGATGATTGGCTAGCATGGGGAAAGAATAAAGGATACATTTCTTATACTGAAATACGAGTCAATTAAGAAATTAAACTTCAGCATCTATTTTTAGCAAGATTTCATTCGCTTGTAATGCTACTTGCTGGATTATTTCTTGCTCACTAGCTCTTGGATTTTCTGTTTTGAACTTTAGGGCATGTGCTGCTCCTGAAATTATTGCCATTTTAAGCCTCTTTTCATCTTCTTTCATAATTTTGTTAGATTAGCGATGCTTAAAAAGATTTAGTTAGTCAGTTGTTATATTGAAGTCGTTTAAAGAGACATTCTGCGAAAGAGTTGAATTAGTCATATTGAGTGAAATATTTTGTGGAGATAGTGGGATAGATTTTTCTTTTTCATAATCTATGTTGAAGATAACATTTCCTGTTTTATATTCGAATCCTCCTAGAAATCTTATTTTAAAGTATATTAAGCCCGCAATAACGAACAAGGCCACAATTAAGAAGATAAATATAGCAAATATTATCCCCTTTTTACCTTTCATGGTCATCTGGAGAGAAGGAATTATATAAATCTTATGGGATTCTTAAATTAAAAGAGAATATAAAACTTTAAAAAGAAATATTAGCTTAGAATTCAATAAGAGGATATATGGAAGAGGTTTTAAAAAAGCTTAAGACAGAGTTAAAAATTAGAGGTTTTTCACCTTTGACATTAAGAAATTATTCATTTTTTGTAGAAAAATTTCTGCTTAAGTCCAATAAAAATGAGAACGATCTTACACAAGATGATGCGAAAGCTTACCTAGGGGAGCTTTTTGATTCAAAATCGAAAAATACTATTATGCTTGCTGCTGCTTCTCTTAAATTTTTTTATACTGAAATATTAGGCAAAGAATTTTCGCAGATTAAAATGCCTAAAAAAGATAAAAAATTACCTGAAGTCTTAACTAAAGAGGAAGTAAGAAAATTAATAGAAAGTGCAGATAATATAAAATCTAGATTAATTATCTCACTGCTTTATTCCAGCGGATTAAGGGTTTCTGAACTTGTAAATTTAAAGAAGGATGATTTAAACTTGCAAGAGAAAATTGGCTGGGTTAGAAGAGGAAAGGGAGGGAAAGACAGACTCATTACATTGTCTGTAAATTTGGCTGGAGAATTAAAAGATTATTTTGAAATGAAAGGAAAAGACAAAGTTTATGTTTTTTCCAAGGATAAACCGCTGACTACTAGAAATATTCAAAAGATAATTAAAGGAACCAGGATTAGGGCAGGAATAAATAAGAAAGTTACACCGCATACACTACGGCATTCTTTTGCGACTCATTTGCTTGAGGCAGGAACAGATATTAGATTTATTCAGAGCATGCTCGGGCATAGTAGTATTGCTACAACTCAAATTTACGCGCATGTTTCAACTGATGAAATAAAGAAAATTAAAAATCCTTTAGATGTGCTGGATAACGATTCAAAGTGAAAGAAAAAACAAAATGTATTCTTTAGAGGAGATTAGGTTTATCAGGTAAGGACATGAGAGAAGTTTTAGAGAAGATATACAAAGAAACTAATTGGTAAAATTAATATTTTAAAAGATAGAACTATCTGAATGACTTCTGTCTCTTTGCTCTGGCTTTCGAATCTCCAGGCTTTCTAGTTTCTTTTCTTCTTGAATCTGGAACAATCATATTTCTATCATATTTAACGAAGGCTTTCTTTAAGACTTCTGAACCTGTAATGTTTAGAAGAGCTTTTGCAATTGCCAATCGTGCTGCCTGTATTTGGCCTTCTTTTCCACCGCCTGTAACATGAATATGGAAATCATACTGCAAATCATCGCCTAATTCAGACTGATAGATTCTTAGAGGCTCTAGAAGTGCTAAACGATGGAACAAGGATAATTCCATATAGGATAAATAATTATAAAATATTTTTCCAGTTCCTTCTTTAACCTTTAGTTTTGCAACTGCGGTTTTTCTTTTTCCTGAAATTGTTGGCAAGTTTTTTTTAATTGTCATATTTCTTTAGATAAATTATTTAGCGAGATAGTTTTTACCTTAAATTCTTTTTCAAGAGTTAATTTTTTTGATTCTATAAATTCAGCAGGGGTGTCGTTGTAGCAAATTATTCTACCGAATGCATCTCTTCCTCTCCCTTCTTTGTAGCTAAGCATTCCTCTTATTGTTCTTTTTACTATTCTTTCTGGATTTTTAGGAAAGTGCGGGCCGTTTAGCGAAGATCCTCCCCTCATTCTAGATTCCCTATAACTATCTATAACGCCTCTTTTTCTTCCAGAGACTACCGCATTATTGCAATTAACAACTACTACGGAATTTCCTAAAAGTGCTTTTTTAGCTGCGACACTGCACAATCTTCCTAGTGGTGCATTTGATGCGTCAATAATTATTTTTCCAGTCATCTTATTATTTTAATACCCTCCGCTTTCGGATTAGTTTTTATTTCTTGGGCCAAATAGACAAAATCTGATTTTGACTCTTTTAATTTTTCCTTTGCTTGGACTGAAATAGCCAACGCGCAAATTTTTAGTTTCTTTGTTAAATTACCTTTGCTTAATACTTTCCCTGGAATAACTAACGTATCTCCTGCTTTTGATTCTTCGTTTATTCTAGATAAATTAACTGCTGAAAACTGCCTCGTTGATGCAGATAATATTTGAGCAATTTTACTCCAATCAGAATTTTTTACTGCAAGCCTTATTGTCTCTGCTAACTCTGGGTTTGTTTTTTTTCTTAATCTTATTTTTAATTTGTTTTTTGATATCATAAAGGCATTGATTTAATGAAGGTATTTAAAACTATCTATGTAGAAAGTTTTTTATACTAAAGTGTGTATAAGTGTGTATGGCAAAAAAGAAGACAAGGGTTAATATAAGTGTAGATAAAGAATTACTCGATAAAGCGAAAACTAAGCTTACACTCTTCGGAGGAAAATTAAGCACATTATTTAATGCTTTTCTTGCTGACTTTGTAGAAACTATGGGGAAGGATGCGGTGAAGGGATATAATATACTTGAGAAAAAAATGAATGAAATAGAACAAAGAGTAAAAAAATTTGAAGATAAATTCAAGAAATGATTATTTCTTAGAGCGGAAAATAAGAACAACTGCAATTAAAATATAGAAAGCTAAAATAAAAGGATTGTGAAAAATAATTAAGGCAAGCAGAGGGGAATTTACAATATAATTAGAGCCTTGTTCGACATTTATCTTAATAAAATAGGATACTGCTAGAATTAAAATAATTGCAATTCCCAAATATAAACTTATTTTTCTATTCATATTATTTTTAGAATTGTTAAATATATAAGTTTAATGAGACGAGCACTTTTATGCAGAAATATTTATATAGTCTTCATCACAGAATCTTGTATAAATAAAAGAGAAAAATATGATGAAAAAATGTTCTTTTTGCAAACAACCGCTTGCTGATGAACCAGCATTTGAGGTATGTAAAAAATGCGGGCATGCAATTTGGGGGGAAAAGATGTTTAATGCCATTAAAGAAAATATGGAGAAAGCAAAGCAGGTCGGAGATTTATATCAGGGTTCAGTCACAGAGGATCAGCATTTCAGGAAGGCTATTTAAATAGGATAATGTTTATAAACTCTATCTTTTAGTTAATTCTATGTTAAAGCGAAAGTCACCAAGAACTAAAGGAAAGATATCTTTCAGTAAATACTTTCAGGCATTTAAAGAAGGAGATTCAGTAGCCATAGTAAGAGAGCTAGGAGTGCCTTTGGCTTATTCTAAAAGAATGCAGGGAAGAACTGGAAGAGTAATTGCTAAACAGGGCCAGTCATACCATGTTGAGATTAAAGATTTAAATAAAAAAAAGTATTATTTTATTAAGCCAATACATCTTAAAAAGATAGAGGAAATAAAATGATACTAGGAAAGAAGCCTTTAACATTAGCAGACGTTGGAGAATATGTTCAAAAAGGAGAAACTAAGGAAGCAGTCTTGGAATATTTAAAAAAGTTTGGGAAGGTTTCAAAAGATAAAGCTGACAAATTAAAGGAAGCTATTTCTGGACTGAACAATCCTAAAATAAAAGATGAAAGCATTGTTAAAATAATAGATTTTATACCGAAAGACCAGGAAGATCTAAATAAAATATTCTTAGAAAATGGTCTAAATGAAGAGGAAGTTTTAGCTGTCCTCGCAATTTTGAAGGGCAATTGAAAATGATCGAAAAAGACCAATATGCAATAGTATTAGATTATCTACCTTATGGGTATCCCATGAACGGAAAACCAATTCCAATAGCTCAAGCTATCGGAGAAAATACTTTAGTTTTACTTGAATTGATTCCTAGAAGAGGAACTGTAATTGAGCAAAAAGAAAAGGTTTATATAGGCCCGGATAAAAGAGATAAGATACATTACATAGGGGGGAGACTCCCTTTTGATAAAGTCACAGAGACTGCGAAGATCCAACTGCAGGAATACATTTCAGGAGTAGTTGCGGAGCAGGAAAAGAAATATATAGATTTCTTTAACAATGCCCAAGCAATAAATACAAGACTACACCAATTTGAACTTCTTCCAGGATTTGGACAAAAACATACGCAAGAGTTAATTAAGGCCAGGGAAGAGAAACCTTTTGAGTCCTTTGAGGACATAAAGAAAAGGGTTCATAACATACCTGACCCTAAGAAAGCAATTGAGCGCAGAATTTATGATGAACTTTCTCAAAAGCAAAGGTTCAACCTATTCGTAAAATAAAATGGCAGAAGAACAAAAACCAGTAAAGAGAAATCCGCATCAGGAAGTGGAGTCAGAAACACTAGTTAGAATACTTGGATATGATATACCTGGATCTAAAAATCTATACTTAGGTTTAACTTATATCAAAGGTGTTTCTTGGGCTTTGTCTCATGCTATATGCATTAAATTAAATCTTGATAAAACAAAAAAAATAGTAGAGCTTAGTAAAGATGATATTCATAAAATTGAAAGTTTTATGAGAGAGCTTCCAATTCCAGAATTTTTGAAAAATAGAAGGTTTGACCCTGAAACTGGAGAAACTAAACATTTTTATGGAGCTGATCTTGATATGAAAAAAGAGTTTGATATTAAAAGATTAATTAAAATGAAAAGCTACAAGGGAATAAGGCATGCAACAGGACAGCCTGTTAGAGGGCAGAAAACTAGATCCCACTTCAGAAATAGAAAGAATAAGAAAACTACTGGATTAAAGAGAGAAAAGAAGAAAGAGGTTGCTGCAAAATGATAAGGAAAAGAAAATTATATCAAAGACCAATGAAACTCTATCAGAAAGATAGAATCGAAGAGGAAAATGTCCTTGTAAAAAGATACGGTTTAAAAAGCAAGAGAGAAATATGGAAAACTCTTGCTAAAATAAATTACTTTAGAAAGAGAGCTAAAGATCTTGCTAAATCAAGCGGTGAAGAGCAGGAAGTGTTTTTTAATTATCTAAAAAGTTTAGGACTAGAAATAAAGTCAATAGCAGATATATTAGACCTGCAAATAGAAGACTTACTTAAAAGAAGATTATCTAGCGTGGTCGTAAGCAAGGCATTAGCTACCACTCCAAAGCAGGCGAGACAGATGATAGCTCATAAAAAAATAATTGTCGGAAAAAATGTAATCGACGCCCCTAGTTATATTGTCCCTATAAATCTTGAATCTGAAATAAAAATAAAAAAGAAAAACAAAATAAAAAAAGAAGAAGTGAATGCTGAAAAAGAAGCACCTGTGGAGGTTAGCGTATAATGGAAAGTGCAGTTGAAGAAAAAATAGTTGAAAAAGAAGCAACTGAAGAGCAGAAAGAAGATTTAAAGAAAAAGGTAAAGGAAGAAAGAGTTGGTATAGCCTATGTTTACAGTTCGAGAAATAATACTATTATTCATGTAACTGATCTAGTTGGAAATACTCTTTCAAGAATCAGTGGAGGAATGGTTACTAAACATTCTAGACTTAAATCTAATCCGACTATTGCTATGTTTGTCGCTAAGAAAGCTGCTGAAAGACCTAGAGATTTAGGAATTACAAGTCTTTACATAAGAATGAGGGCAGAAACTGGAAGTACTGGACATGGTCCTGGAGCTCATGCGGCGGTTAAGACTCTTGGAAAAGAAGGGTTTAGAATAATTAGTGTTTTAGATACCACTAAAGTTGCTCGTGGAGGGCCTAAAAAGAAAGGAGGACGAAGAGGCAGAAGAGTGTAAGATTTAAAAACGCACTTAACAATAAATCAACATGACAATCGTTCAAAACACCCCAGAAAAAATTGTAATAAGAATGGAGGCTAATGAGCCTTTAGCAAATGCCATAAGGAGGAGTGTAACTGAAGTCCCTACTCTGGCAATTGAAGAAGTTGAGGTTTTTAAAAATGATTCTGCGCTTTATGATGAAGTTTTAGTTCATAGATTAGGACTAGTTCCTTTGAAAATGGATAAAGGAATGAGCGAAAAGACAAAAATAGAATTTAAATTAGTTAAAAAAGGACCTGGAATTGTTTATGCTGAAGATCTTTCAGGAAATGGTGAGCCGGTGTTTGGAAAAATTCCTCTTACAATACTTGGGGAAGAAAGCAAAATTGAATTAGTTGCCACAGCTGGACTTGGAAAAGCAATCCAACATGCTAAGTATCTTCCAGGACTGTGTTACTATAGACACTTACTTGAAATAAATTCATCTTCTAAAATTGACGGCCTTATTGAAAAGTCTAAAGGACTAATGAAAGCTGAAAAGAAAGGCGGAAAGTGGATTTGTGATTTGAATGAGGCAGTAGTTGAAGAAATTCAAAATATTGATAAGAATGCTGTAAAAGATTCTTCTGAAATATTGTTTGTAATTGAATCTTTTGGAAACATGCCGGCCAAAGATATTTTGATTAAGGCCATTGAGGCATTAACTGATAATTTAGATGAATTTGAGAAACAATTCAAATAGTGTTATTTTTATAAAGTAGTGACAATCGGAAGATTTATATAGGTATTTTTTATGAATTTTATATGTTAAATAGATTATTAGAAAAAATAAGAAAGTTATCCATTCTAGGAATAGTAAGTGCTGGGTACGGGGTGGCTTTATATGAATCTGAGTCTGATAAATACAATATTGCTGAAGCTATACTAAAATCAAATAATTCAGAATTACCCCAAATTGAAAGAGAATCAATGAAATTTGAACCATTTTTACATTTAGGAAATATTGAAAAAATAGGTAATGGAAACAACTTTGGTTATATGAATGATGATTTAAATCTTGATTTAGTAAGTGTGAAAAATAATCGCCTAATTGTTAATCAATATTACGGCGATAATTTTATTGAGAGGGAAGTAAAATTAAATGTTAAAGGGATTCCTACTAATTATAGTGTTTCTGATAAATGTAAAATCATTGTAACTGACTTTAACAATGATGGATTAAATGATATTATTGTCAGAGATCCTGATGGAAAATTTTCTTCATTGTTCAGGATTAAGTAATTTTTTATAAAGAAATTCTCTAAAATTTCTAATACTCGTGAGAAATCTCTAATATTTATGCAGGAGTTTGTCTTGTCGATTTCTCCCGGTTCTCACAAAACCCCTCAGGTTTTGTGATTTTCATTTCTGGCCGATGCAGAGCATCGGGATATTAAACCCAGAAATGAAATAAGTAAACTTATAAACGTAATTCTACTGGGATTTTTATTCGCGGAGATGCCGGAGCGGTCAAACGGACGCGATTAAGGCTCGCGTGGCTTAGTGCCTTCGAAGGTTCGAATCCTTCTCTCCGCATTTCATGATCAAAGATCATGTCAAATCTCAAGGATTTGAAAGGTTGCTAGATACAAAACCCGCTGGAGGTTTTGATTCGGATACTTCTCTCCGCATAACCTGTTGGAAAACAGGTTTAATCCAAAGGATTAATTGTGCAAAAGAAAAAATGCTGTTATTTTCTATACTCTAATGAAATTAAATAAACAAGAAATGCAAAAATTATACCTATTGAATCTAAAATTACGTCGCTAAATGCTGAAGAACGACCAGGAGTAAAATATTGATGTATTTCGTCTATTATTGCATATGTTAGCGCTAAAATTATTCCTAGTGAAATTAATTCTTTGTTTTTTCCCTTTGTGAGTGAGATAAATAAAAATATGGAAAGTAGAAAAAATATTGAGATGTGATAAACTAGTGCATTTAATCCTATTACTTTCCCAATAGTTGAAGATTCTTCTCCTGTGAGAGAGGAAAAATAAAATATTAGTATTACTATAATGGATGTAACTAACCAAGATATTTTTGAGTTTTTTTCTAACCAGGAAATCATATTTTCGGTAGATTTATTTAGGTTATAAGCTTTATTCTAAAATGAAATTCAGTTCAAAGGAAGTTAAAGATTTAGTATATGCTGGATTACTGATATCCTTAGCTTTTGCAATCCTTTTAGCTGGAGGGTATGAAGCACTAATAAGTTTGGACGCTGGATTAAGTGTGGCTTTCATTATATCCTTTTTTACAGCTGGAATTGGATTTTTACTTCATGAACTGATGCATAAATATGTGGCTCAAGGGTATGGGTTACAAGCTGAATTTAGGGCATTTTATAATATGCTATGGCTTGCTTTGTTGTTTTCGTTATTTGGATTTATATTTGCTGCACCTGGCGCTGTTTTCATACAGGGAAGGATAACTACTCAAAGAAATGGGAAGATTTCTTTGGCTGGGCCATTAACCAATATTATATTGGCTATTTTATTCTTAATAGGGGTTTTAATTTATGGAAAAGAGGGAATATTAGGATTTTTCTTCTTTATTGGATTGACTATTAATTCTTTACTTGGAGCTTTTAATATGATTCCAGTAATTCCTTTTGATGGGGGAAAAATTATTACATGGAACAAACCGGTTTACTGGGTAACAGTTATTGTTGCTGTTGGATTGTGGATAATCAGCTGGATTATTTAGAACAATACTTAAAAGGCTTGTTTTATTAAAAGTTATATGCAAAAAAGCAATAGTTTCATAACCTTAATAAGATATTTTGGATTGTTTAATTACAATTCTCCAATAGTGGAAAAAACTTATGCAGTTAATGCAGACCAAAGAAAAGAAAGCCATGGGGAGATTTTAAGAAAATTAATCGATAAATCAACAAGTAAACTTTGGGGCAAAAGAGCAAATGAATCAGGAGTTGAAAAGTTCAGGGAAGGTTTTAAAGATTATATATTGACTAAAGAAATGGAAGAGGAAAATATTGAAGACAGGTTCTTTATACTTAATTTTGCTGTTAGTAGTTATTTTCTTTATGCAGATGATTGTTTAAGATCTGGGCGTGAACCTAATATGAAAACTTTGGAAATTAGGCTAAACAGAAATAGGCCTAATTTATAATCTTAGAAAGGCTTATAAAGAAAAGTTATTTTATTACAAAATGGGCAAAGGATTAATAATCGGTGTGGTTGTTGCTATATTAGTAATTATTCTTGGATACTTTATTTTAAATAATGGTGAAATGAGCAGTACAACTGAAGACAAAAATGAAATTGAAGGGACAAATGATAATACTAATACTGGGAAGGAGGAAACCGGTGAAAATGTAATTACTATAACCTCAGCTGGATTCGGCCCTAAAACATTACAGATTAAACAAGGTGACAGCGTAACTTTTGTAAATGAAGATACTGCGGAGCATTGGCCAGCTAGTGCTATGCACCCAACACATACAGTTTATCCCGGTTCAGATATAGAAAAATGTGGAACTGTAGAAGAAATCAAGATATTTGACGCTTGCAAGGGATTAAAACAGGGAGAAAAATATATGTTTGTATTTAATGAAAAAGGAAAATGGAATTATCATGACCACTTGGTTAGTGGGTTGTATGGAACGGTTGAAGTAAATTAGATTCTAAAATGGACCGCAAACACTTGGCAATATTCTTTATTCGAATTGGTTTAGCCTTTGTATTCTTGTACGCAGGCATTGGAATAATAACCAATCCTGATTCATGGATTGGATTTGTACCAAAAATTGTTTCTAAATTTATGTCTACCTATGTTGTACTTTATTCGCATGCGATTTTAGATATTATTCTTGGAGTTTGGTTAATATATGGAAAACGAGTTTTTTATGCGTCTATACTATGCAGTTTAAACTTATTATCAATAATAATATTTAATGCCGGCTCGATGGATATAATATTTCGAGACATATCTATTTTATTTTCTTCCTTGGCTTTGGGAATACTAAGTTATGGTCAGGCGAATAAGTATAAAAAGAGTGAATAATATTTTATATTTAAATAAAGAGGGGAATATGAATAAATACGATGCAGTAACTGTTGGAAGCGGATTAGTGGATGCGTATGTAAGGGCTGAATTTAAGGAAAAAGATGGTATGATGTATTTTCCATCTGGAACCAAAATATTAGTAGATAAAATAGCTTTTTCTGTCGGAGGAGGGGGAATAAACAGCGCAATGTGCTTTTCACATCTTGGACTAAAAACAGGCTTTATGGGAAAAATTGGAAGCAAGGCCAATGGGAGTATAATTACGCGAGAGTTAATAAAGAATAAAATTGATTTTTTAGGAGTTATTTCAAAAAAAGAGCATACAGGATACTCTATTATTTTAGAAAGTGAAAAAAAGAATAGAACTATAGTGAGCTCAAAGGCAGCAAGCGATAATTTAAAATTCAGCGAGATAAATTTAGGAAAATTTGAAACGAAATGGTTTTACTTTACTTCACTTGGCGGAGAATCATTTTTAACACAAAAGAAAATAGCTATATATGCCAGAAAAAATAAAATTATGCTTGCATATAATCCTAGCAGTTACCATACCAAAAAAGGAATTGATTATTTAAGGCCAATATTAGAAAATTGCAATGTGTTAAGCTTGAATAAAGAGGAGGCTAAAATGCTTATTAGAAACGGAAATTTATACAAGGGATTAAGAAATCTTGGGCCAAATATTGTTTCCATAACTGATGGGGCAGGTGAAGGGGGAATTTATGATGGAAAATATTTGTACAGTTACATTCCTCCAAAAATTAATGTTAAGGAAGCTACTGGCGCTGGAGATGTTTTTGCAAGTTCTTTTGTAAGCGGTTTATTAAAATTAGGAAACATTGAGGGGGCTTTGAAAGCTGCAATAACTCACTCTGCTTTTGCAATTAGCAGAGAAGATGGAATTGGAAAAAGATTATCTAGTTGGAAAAATATTGAGAAGATTATGCAAAAAAATAAATTAAAAATTAAAAAAATAGAACTATGAAAATTGGATTTTTTGAACTTGAGAAATGGGAGCAAGATTATATAAAAAATAATTTGAATGGACATAAAATTTTTTTTTACAGTGAGAAGCTAAATATTAAAAATGCACACAAAATAAAAAATTTAGATGCTGTTGTTTGTTTTATCTATTCTAGATTAACTAAAGATGTGCTAATGAAAACCTCTGGAATAAAACTAATAAGCACAATGTCTACAGGGTTTAATCATATTGATACAAATTACTGCAAAGAAAATGGGATAAAAGTCAGCAATGTTCCATCCTATGGAGAAAATACCGTTGCAGAGCATGCTTTTGGATTGATATTATCTTTATCGAAGAAATTAAACTTAGCAATAGCTCGGACAAAAAAAGATAATTTTTCTCTTAAAGGATTAATGGGATTTGACTTAAAAGGAAAAAAGTTAGGTGTTATTGGTGTAGGCAAAATAGGATATCAAGTTATAAGGATGGCAAAAGGATTTGACATGGATATTATTGCATTTGATTTATATAAGAATAATGGATGGGAAAAAGAATTAGGATTTACATACGTCTCCTTAGATAAACTGCTTATGCAATCGGATATAATAACACTCCACGTACCTCTAAATGGAGAAACCAGACATATTATCAATATGGGAAATATAAAAAAAATTAAAAGAGGGGTATATATTGTAAATACTTCAAGAGGAGAAGTAATTGAAACTAAGGCATTGCTTTACGGCCTTGATAAGGGAATTATAAGCGGGGCTGGTCTAGATGTTTTAGAAGAGGAAAACCAAATGAGGGAACATAAGAAATATTTACATTCTAGCAAAAACAACGGTGAAATAATGAGGCAAAATCACAAATTGCTAAAAAATGATAATGTTTTAATAACTCCACATTCGGCTTTTTATACTAAAGAAGCAATCAAAAGAATATTAGATACCACTATAGAAAATATTAATAGCTTTTCTAAGGGTAAAACATTGAATAGTGTTTACTAATTGAAATACAATTAAGATTATTCATATCTTAGAGCTTCTACTGGCTTTACCTTTAAAGCCCTGTATGCAGGCCAGAACCCTGAAATTATTCCAACGAAAAACGCAAAAGCCATACAACCTACTAAAAGATAAATAGGTGTTGCTGCTTTTAGAAGGGTTGTTCCTAATTGATTTACTGCAATATATTCTATTAAATTACTTACCCCTATTCCTAGTAGAATCCCAATAATCCCACCTATAAGGCCTAAAATTCCTGCCTCAACTAAAAAGATTGAAAGAATATCTTTGTTTTTTGCACCTATTGCTTTCATTACACCTATTTCTCTTGTTCTTTCTAGAACTGAAGTAAACATTGTATTGGCGATGCCAATACCTCCAACTAAAAGAGAAATAGCGGCGACACTTAAAAGAAAAGTTGTAAGGACATTTAAGACCGAACCAAAACTTGAAAGTATTTCTTCAGGAGTATTAATATTAAAATCCCTATTTTCTTCATCTACATTTCTAAATTTTGATAATCTTCGTTGTACTCTTTCTGCAACTTCATTGATGTCTTCATTTTCATTTACCTGCACTGCAATTTGATCAATTCTCTCTTTTGTTTCTGGAAATAAAATTCTAAAATTATCAAGAGGCATAAAAATAAGCCTGTCATCGAATGGATTTCCAACTGTTTTTAATATAGATTTAACTTTAAACTCTTTTTCGTTAACTAATAATTTATTCAGAGGCCTTACTTGCTTTGTAAAGAAAACTCCATTTTTGTATTGATTTCCAATCATTATTTCATTACTATCTCCTTCCTCTAAAAGCCTCCCATCTTCGGCTTTATAGAATCCTGATTCTATAAATACTGATGAGTGATCTAATGGAATTCCAATAACAAAGGTATAGCGTATTTCATCATTAAATTCCACTTTTCCAGTACTCCCAACCCAATAAGAAAAGTCTTTTACTCCTGGAGTTTTTTCAATTACTTCTACATCTTCTAATGTAAATTGAACTGCCCCTCCCGTTCCAGGGCCTGCAAGCTGGCCTCTAGGTTCAATGAAAAATTTATCTGTTCCGAATTGGCGAAAAAGCTCTTCGACTGCACCTTGTAAACCTAAGGAAACACTAATTAAAACAAAAATTGTTGCTACAGCAATTAATATTCCTATTAATGTCAATGATGATCTTACTCTTTTTTTTAGAAGATTTCTACCTGCAATTTTAAAGTAGTCGGAAATCATTTTCTTAATGCCTCAATTGGATTTAACCTTGAAGCTTGAAATGCTGGAATTATTCCTGATAGAACGCCAATTAAAAATGAGAATGATAATGAAAATAAAACTAACGGAAATGAAATTGAAACAATAAAATCAATTCCTAAAAATGAGCTTGCTACACCTGAAGCAAGAAACGCTAAACTTAGACCTATTATTATACCCACTATACCTCCAACTAAACCAAGAAAGGCTGATTCAAATAAAAAAATATAAAGAATGTCTTTGTTTTTAGCTCCTATTGCTTTCATTACACCTATTTCCCTTGTTCTTTCTAGAACTGAAGTAAACATTGTATTGGCTATGCCAATACCTCCAATTAAAAGTGAAATTGAAGCTATTCCTGTTATTACTATTCTTATAACTCCTAGAATAGTATTAATTGTCTCTACACTTTGGACCGGCGATTGTACTGAAAAATCATCTTCTCCTTCTTTGAGATCTCTGTCTTCCCTTAGTTCTACTGCTATTCGTTGGGCAACATCTTCTATTTGATTTTTATCTACAACTTGAACAATGATCATGTCGATTTCATCATCGATGTTTAGAATATCCATTAGTTCTGATTCTGCCATTAGAATTACTGAATTTATCTGAAAAGTACTTGCCTTTTTTAGTATCCCTATAACTTCAAATTCTTTTCCCTGAATTTTTAACATTGAACCAATCCTTACTTTTTTTCCAAACCTATCATCTGTAAAATCATTTCCTAAAACTACTTTACCTCTATCGCTAGCTTCTAATAACCTGCCTGATTCTAATTCTATATTTAAAGAGTCATAAATAATTTCCAATTGTACTTTATTGTCAGGCATGCTAGCAATATAACTGAAATCAGAAACTTTGTTAAAATCTACTTTCACTATTCGAATAAGCCGAGGGATAGTTTCTTTTACTCCTGAAACAGATGATAAAACTCTTAGGTCGTGCTCATTTAATTTATTTACAACAGTACTGCCAGGTGGTCCAAACCCTGTTCCTGCATTTTGAACAACTAGTTTATCGGCATCAAGAGTTGCAAATTGGCCGGTTATTGCTTGCTGAAGTGCATCACCAAGAGATATTAATGAAACTACTGCAGCGATACCAATAAATATTCCAAGCATTGTAAGCCATGATCTTAGACCTCTGTTTTTAATATTTTTCAGAGCTAGGATAATATAATCCCTTATCATTTATGATTCCTGCAATTTATTTCTTTTTGCTTTTCGCATTCTGCTTCTTAACACTCTGTATAAAACAATAATTAATATTAATGCGATAATTAAGCCAATGTATAATCCTGTATTGCTTTTTTCAATTAAACCTAATTCTAATGCCCTTTCTTTAGTGTAAACTGTCAGAGGAATACTGATAGTTTTAGTTATAATTTTATTATCAAAATCTCTATACTCTAATTGGCCCACTAATGCTGAATTTTGATCTCTGTAAACTACATCAAATGAAATTGTTTCAAAATCATCTGAATCAATATTTCCAATGTATACATTTTTATCTGAAAGTAATGTGAATCCTTGGGGTTCGATAGTTACTGAAACAAACTTAGCATCTGCAAAACCTTTATTCACAACCTTTAATGTTAAGCGGGTTTGCGTTCCTATTACTGGTTTTTCTGTTTCTGCTGAAAAAGATAAATCTGCATTTGCCCTTATAGTTATTCCAATTGTTCCTTGTCTTGTAACAGAAGTGGTGTTTACAGTATATGTAATTACATAAGGAATTTTATAGTCTCCTGGTGCGATATCATTGGCGGCTTTTATTCTAAATGAGAATTCTTCTTCGTCACCTTCATCAATTTCATCTATAGAATCTTCTGAATTGCCAATTGAAATAAAAGGCAAATTGGTTAAGTCTAGCCTTATAGAAACCGAGGTCGCATCATCTTCTAACTCGTTGCTTAATTCTATATTAAGACTTCCAGTTTGACCAGGAGTTAATGTTTCTGATTCCACTGAACTAATTGTAATAGCTGAGGAAAAAACAGAAAATATAGCTACTAGATAGACTAGGGAAAGTGTAAATTTAAGGGCTGATTTTGTTTTGGCCATGTTGTTTTTCATGTTGAGTGATTTAAAAGATTTTGGGTGTTTACTCTTCCATTAAATGAAGATTAGTAATATCTGCTTTGTTGTAAATTCCATAATTACGTTTGGCTCTTGTGTTATTTGAGATCGATTGGTTTCCATTTAAATAATCTCTAATGGAGTAGTTAGCTAAATAGGATATATTTTTCATAAAGAAATAGTGTTCTCCAATTTTATCTAGATTTCCAGTTACTATTTCATCTGTACGTATTGATTCAAATATCACCGTTTTTCCTAACAATGCGTTTAGCTCTTCTGCTTCTAGTACTTTTTGCTCTGCTAAAATTTGCTCTAATTTTTGTTCTTGTTTTGGTACTTTTGCCATAAAATGAAGTGATTTGTTGATTATTTAAACCTTTGTTTTTGTTACTATTTTTAAGTTAATATTGAATAATTTTACCAGACCTATCTTTTCTTTTTTCTAAACAAGAGAAATATTTTTCATTGATTCTTTTATGTTTTTTAGGTCTTTGGTACATGTATTCCATATTCTCTTTATACTTGCTTCAAAATAAGAATGAATTATAAAATCTCTAAATTGGGCCATCTCAAACCAGGGAACATGCTTATTTTTTTCCTTTAAAGACCTGGGAATATTTCTACTTGCCTCACCAATAATCTCCAATCGCCTTATTACTGCATCTTGCAATTTTTTATCTTTGTTGAACTGCTCTTCTGAAATGCCTTTAATGTATTCTTCTATTAACTGTATGCATTCATTAATATCGTTAAGATATAACTTGTAATCCCTTTTCATCATAAAATGGAAATTTCATCACCCAATATTATCTCTTTTAATTCAGGTCTTATTGTTTCATATTCTACCAGATCAACTTTTTTGTTTATTGCATCTTGCAAAATTTTTTTAAGCCTTATTGTTTCTATTAAACCGAATTCGTCATTTATTTTTACCAAAACATCAATATCGCTATTCTCCCTTTGCTCTCCTCTCGCGTAGCTTCCAAAAATGCCTGCTTTTTTAACTCCATTATTCTTTAATAGAGGACTTATTATTTTTTTTATCTCCTCTATCTCAAGTTTTTTTTCCATATAAATTGAATGTTAAAGAAGTTTTTAAGACTTTCTTATATAATATTATTTACCAATAACCCATTTTCCTTTAACCTTTTTGGTAACTTTTTCTATTTTGCCGTCTTTTAGCCAGTATATTTTTTCTGTGTATTTTTGGGCTAAATTTGGTTCGTGGGTGATAATAATAATCGTTTTTCCTTTTTTGTTTAGGCCTTGGAGAAATTGCATAACTTTCTCTCCAGTAATAGTATCTAAATTTCCTGTTGGTTCGTCAGCAAGGATAATATCGGGATCATTCGCAAGAGCACGAGCAATGGCTACTCTTTGCTGTTGGCCACCTGAAAGCTGATTAGGATAATGATCTTCCCTATCTGCAAGGTCGACTAATTTTAAAAGAGATTCTGCTTTTTCAAGCCTATCCTCTTTTCTAATGTTCTGGAATAACATTGGAAGCATAATATTCTCTTTGGCAGTTAGGTTAGGAATTAAGTTGAAACTTTGAAAAATGAAGCCTATTTTTTTGCCTCTAAATTGAGCTAATTCCGATTCCTTAAAATGGGAAATATCTATTTTGTCTAGATAAATCGAGCCTTTTGTTGGAGTATCTAAACTGCCAACAAGATTCATTGCAGTTGATTTGCCAGAACCTGATGGGCCCATTATCGCCACAAAATCACCTTTGTTTATGTCTATATCCAGCCCATTTAGAGCTTTGACTATATTATCCCCCATTTCATAATACTTATGGACTTCTTTCAATTTTATTAATTCTGTCATAAAAATAATCTAATTAGATGGTTTAAGTAGTTTTTTATTTACGGAAAAAGTATAAAAACAGCACTTCACTAAATTGGAAATGGGCTTAGAGGATTTGGCAGAGCAAATTGACATAGACAAAGTCAATACTGGTGGTTTGGGAGACTTGGGAATAAGCCCTGATAATCTGTTTTCTGCTTTTTGGAGTTCAATGCCTGCCGAATACGCAAACAAATTTTCTTTAATGTTAGATTTAGGTATTGGCCTATTAATTGCAGGAATTATTTATATTGGATTTATGCTATTAATTAAGTTTTTTTCTGCTTTTTTTGGAGCGAAAAAATTGAAAAAAATAAGCTTCCAGCTGGACGAGGTTGTTTATTTATTAGGCAAAAATAAGAATCATAAGGACGATACTCAAAAGAAGAAGCATTAAATTGAAATTTGGCTCAAATTACTCTCTGAATTTGGTGTTTCTTCATAATAAAAAACTTCTCCAAAGCGAACATCCTCCGGCGAATATGATTTTATTACGCCATTAATTCTTAGACCATACCTAATACTCTCCTTATCTGCTTCTGCTTCTACTTCTACTACTCTAACTTGAAGTATATTATTATTCTCGATATAAATAACTTGATCTCCAACTGAAAATATTTTTCTTGTCATGAAAATACGCGATTATATGGCTATTTAAGGGTTGCTGTTTTGGACATTTTGTATAATATCATTACAATCGTCATAAAAGGAATATTTAAATATCCAGGTGGATCCTATATGATATGAAAGGTACTAGGCCCATATTCGTAACACTTCTTTGTATATTACTTTTCATAATAACTATTGGACTTTTCACAAGCTGGGGGTATCAATCAGTTAATTATATTCTAAGTCAATCATTTAATGTTGAGTCAGAAAGTACAATATATGATTTATTTATAGGAATAATTGCTATAATCGCAAGCGTTTTAGTTTTCATTGGTGCCACATATATTTGGAAAATGAATTACAAGGGGCCTATATGGGTGTTATTCGGTTCAATAGGCTTTCTTATAAAAAATATTCTTGATATTATTAATGATATCAATCCTCTTATGAAGGCAAGCGAAGTTGGTTCATTAGATATAAATATAGCTTCTTTAGCGATAGCCTCTGATATCTTTCAGTTTGCCTTTTGGATATTTATAATTATTTTCTTTAATAGAAGCTCGTTCAAAGAACATCTATCCTAAATCATTATGCGGAAACTTTAAAAAGCATGAATGAGGAATAATATTATGATAATACCAGTTAGATGTTGGAGCTGTGGGAAGCCAATAGGGCACTTATGGCAGGAATATAAGAAAAGAATAGATGCTGGAGAAGATTCTGGAAAAGTTTTAGATGAACTCGGACTTGATAGATATTGCTGTAGAGGTACTTTACTAGGCCATGCAGATATGCTGCCTGAAATAACTAAGTTCAAGAAAGCTTAAATTTATTCTTAAAATTACAATTTTCACATATTATTGTTTTATGGGTTTTTAATATTCGTGTTTTCCCTTTTAATTGGGAAAGGCATTTTTTACAAAACTTTTTTCTATAATGCCCGAGTTTTATTTTATATTTCATGGCAAGGCGTCTTGTCTTTTTCATCTCTTCTGGAGTGAATTTTTGCTTGGCGAAGAAAAGATTTATCTTTTCTTGGGCTTCATTTTTTGTAAGGGGAGATTTCATTATTCATTAAATGAGTAGATAGTTAAGTAAGTTTCTATTGGGATTCTATCTAAATATCAACTTTCTCTAACGCAAATAAAGAGATAGTAAGATTTTTAAGGTTTAATTTGTCATTAGTAGCGTGAAAGATTTTGATATCGATTTTGGTTTAAATAAGAATATTCATGGATTTAGAAAGAAAGATATTGCTTCCCCTAAAATAGGAGATATTTATATTACTAAAGTTGGTCACAGAGGTATTACTCAAACACAAAAAGCGGAAGTTAAAAAAAGAGCAAAATATAGATGTGAGAAATGTGGAAAGAAAAAGGATTCTGAAGATTTAGAAGTCGACCATAAGATAGCAATTCATAAGTATAGTAAGGGGAAAGTTATGGATGAGGTTACGGCTAAGATTAATTATGGAATGAGAAGAGAAAAAATGCTATATGATAAAATAGATAATTATCAAGCATTGTGTAAAAAATGCCATAATGCAAAAAATAAGGAAGAAGCTGGAGAAAGGGCTAAAAAAAGAAAACTCAATTCTATACTTGACTGAAATTAAGAAAAATATAAACTCTCAATACTCAACACTTTACTCGGAAGAGAGTAAAGCTTAAATACCTTCATTTAGATATGAAAATGAAGACGGCCATAGTAATGAGGCAATACCTGTTCCCATTTCGAACACAGAAGTCAAGCTCACTACGTCTGCTGCGTTAGTCTCCGACAAGAGGCGAAGCACAGATGCTGTCTTCACCTTTTTTTATTATATAGATTGATCTTGCACAATCCTTAAAAATCAATTATTTGTAAGAATGTAAATGGAAAAAAGAAGGTTAATTGAGGTGGTTGATAGTTTTAAAGATAAAAATATTGTTGTATTTGGGGATGTGGCCATAGATAAGTATGTTTATGGAAAAGTTGAAAGAGTTAATCCTGAAAACCCTGGGGCGCCACTTTTAAAGATTGAAAAAAAAGAATATAGATTAGGATGCGCAGCAAATGTTGCCCTTAATATTTTATCTTTGCAGGGAAAGGCTTGTCTAGGATGTGTTATTGGGGATGATAATAATGGAAAATTATTTGAAGATTTATGCAATTCATATGGAATAAAATTATTTTCCGTAAGAGAAGGAGAGATGATAATTAAGGAAAGATCTATAGAATCTGAATTTAACCAATATCTTTTGAGAACAGATGACGGGGAATTTAGCCTTCCACTAATAACCACTGAATCGCAAAATATTTTACTAGATAATTTGGCAAGGTATAAAATAGACGCTATAATATTATCCGATTATAATAAACATTTATTCAGAAATGGATTCGCTAAAAGAATAATCTCGTTTGGAGAGAAGAATAAAATTCCAGTTGTAGTAGATCCAAAGCCTGTTAATTCTTTATCGTTTGAAAATTCTACATTAATATGCCCTAATTTAAAAGAAGCCAAAGAAATTGTGGATTCTAATTCTGAAGAGCCTAGATATCTTGCACGAAAGTTAAAAGAAATTGTAAAAAGTAAATACATCATAGTTACTTGCGGAAAAAATGGGATGGTTTGTTATGACGGCAATGAGTTCACCGAAATACCTACTAAAGTTAGAGAGGTAGTTGACGTTACAGGGGCTGGAGACACTGTTTGTGCAGTTGTTACGCTTGGTTTAGCATCTGGTTTAAATTTAGTTGAATCAGCACATTTGGCTAACTATGCTGCTGGAATTGTGGTGGAAAAGCAAGGCACCTCGAGTGTTAACGCCCAAGAGCTTATCAGCAGAATAAATGAAGATTAGAAAAGAGAAGCTTTAAAATAGAGTTTATTCTTAGTTTTTATATGCGGGGGTAGCGAAGTGGTCAAACGCGACAGCCTCAAGAGCTGTTTCCTTAGTGGATTCGGAGGTTCGAATCCTCCCTCCCGCATTTATCCCATCAAAGATGGGATTCAATTCTGAAGGAATTGTGCATACGCTAGACTACTGTTTTTATAACAGGTAATAGTTTCTTTGAACTCATAGAAGGTTTCTTTACAAAGAAAGCTTGTATTTCTGGATCCTCCCTCCCGCATATATAATCTTTAGATTATATGGATGATTCGAAATGCTGTGTATAAGTTCGAATACTCAAACTTTGTAAAGTTTGATGGATCCGAGATCTTGTGTTTCTGCGACTCACCATGGAAATAATTACCATGGATATTGCGCTGATGAGTCTGAAAGACAACCAAGAAAATTAATTGAAATACAGACTAGTCTTATAAAGTCTTATAGAATTCTTTAGATGATATTGGATAATTTTTTACTCTCTGCTATTTTTTTGAATAGATACCTTTAAATCGTGTTAAAAAGTTAAATTAAGTGATGGCTCCGTAGCTCAGCCTGGATTAAGAGCACCAGGGTCCTAACCTGGGGGTCGCAGGTTCAAATCCTGTCGGGGCCGTTTTGTGAATAGGGATTTAAAGTTGTGAAACATGCAGGTTTTATTGATGTATAAAAAATATGGATATTTGTTCACAAGGTTTATAATGGCCAATTTATTTGTTTTAAAATGAAAGATTTAGCTTTAGTTTATATGGTTGCAGGAATCTCCAGCCGGTTTGGAGGAAAAATAAAACAGTTTGCTGAAGTAGGGCCTGATGGAGAAAAATTATTAGAGTATTCTATTAAACAAGCAATACCTGCCGGATTTAGTAAAATAGTCTTAATTGTTGGAGAGAAAACTGAAAAGCCAATGAAGGAGATATTTGGGAATAGTTATATGGGATTGCCAATCCTGTATGCTAAACAAGAATATAATCAAAGTGAAAGAGACAAACCTTGGGGGACAGCTGATGCTTTATGCTCTGCTAAAAATGTAATTGACTGCCCATTTGTAGTATGTAATGGGGATGACTTATATGGGCAAACTGGTTTTGAGGCACTTGCTAATCATTTAAGAAAAAATAATGATGAGGCTACATTAGGATATAGAATATTGGAGGTTCTTCCTGAAAAAGGAAGCATTAACAGAGGGATTTTTAGAACAGAAAATAATTATGTAAAAGAAATAAATGAAGTTATTGGAATTTTTAAAAATGATTTGAGTGCAAGTGGAATAAAAAGAGAAGATTTATGCAGTATGAATATTTTTGCACTGCATGCAAATACAATCAAAACATTAGATGGAATAGTTAAAAAATTTAAAGAAGAAAATAAGGGAAATAGAAAAATAGAATGTTACTTGCCTGTTGAATTATCGAATTTAATAAAATCTGGAGAAATATCTATGAGGATTTATGATTCAAAAGAAAAATGGTTTGGAGTGACTAACCCTGGTGATGAAGAAATAGTCAAGAAAGAATTGATAGCCTTGAAAAAATGAATATAAATTTAATAAAATCTAATGAAAGAGGTTCAACTAAATTGCCTTGGCTTGAAAGCAAACACACTTACAGTTTTAACAGATATTACAACCCTTTTAGAGAAAAATTTGGAGCATTATTAGTTGTAAATGATGATATGATCGATCCTGCAAAAGGATTTATGGCTCATCCTCATGAGAATATGGAAATTATTACAATATTATTAAAAGGATCACTAATGCATGAAGATAATATAGGCAACAAAGGAGTTATTAACGAGGGGGATGTTCAAAGAATATCGGCTGGAACGGGCATATTTCATTCTGAAATTAATAACTCTTTAATAGAAAAAACGCATTTATTGCAGATATGGGTTGAACCTAAAGAACTAGGCATTTCTCCAAGTTATGAACAAAAAAGTTTTAAGAATATTAAAGAAAATGAGTTTCATTTAATGGTGTCTAACAAAAATAAGGAAAGCATTTACATTCATCAGGATGCATTTTTTTCATTAGGAAATTTTAACCAAGGGAAAAAAGAATACATAATAAAAAAGAAAGCTAATGGAGTATACCTTTTTGTTGTTGAGGGTGAAATAAAAATAGAGGAAAATATACTTAATGAAGGAGATAGTGCTGAAATTAAAGATAGTGAAATAATTAATATAAATATTTTGGAAAATTCGAAGATTTTAATTGTAGAAGTTCCGCTTAATTAAATTTATTCTTGATTTTTTCTTTTCCTTAAATTTTTTTCCAATTTCTTTTTTTTCCAGCCACGCCTTGCCATTTTTGGAAAAGTTAATCGCTGTATTTTCATATGCCTGCTCATTCTTTAAGAAGAAAATTAGGGTATTTAAATTATATGTATTTTTTAATAAATGTTTAAAAAGATGGAAATTGAGCCTATATTATGAAAATAAATATAGCTTCTAAAAATCCTGTAAAAATAAAGGCTGTTCGTGAAGTAATTCCCTATTATGAAATATTAAGAAATTCTGATGTTGTTGGTGTAGAAGTTGAAAGTGGAGTTTCAAGACAGCCAATGAGTTGTGAGGAGACTATAATTGGTGCTAGAAACAGATCTAGAAATGCTTTTTTTGATTGTGGTATAAGTTTTGGTATAGAAGGAGGGTTAATGAAGACTTCAACAGGATTATTTAATATATGT
Source organism: Nanobdellota archaeon (assembly GCA_030648155.1). Taxonomy (GTDB): domain Archaea; phylum Nanobdellota; class Nanobdellia; order Pacearchaeales; family GW2011-AR1; genus JAUSIK01. The sequence continues at coordinate 122,278 of JAUSIK010000016.1, forward strand.
TTTTGTTCTATATATGATGGTAAAAACTATTTTATTGGGATGGGGGGAGGATTTAAAATTCCTCAAAAAGCTGAAAAATTTATTAATGAAGGTAAGACACTTGAAGAGGCATTTTACTTAGCTAATCTAACTAGTGATAGAAAAATTGGATCTGATGAAGGAGCAATATCTATTTTGAGCAACGGTAGAATAAATAGACAAAATTATATTGAGAATACGATTAAAAATGCCTTAATGGAATTTGAAAACTCTCATTTATACAAGTAAATAAAGAAATTCTCTAAAGTTTCCTACCTAACCAGGGCAGAGAGGCGCGGTATTCGGAAATTTTTGACTCGAGAATTTCTAATTTCATTTCTGGCCGATGCAGAGCATCGAGGTATTAAACCCAGAAATGAAATCAAAAGATTTAAATTGATATTTAATTGATAGTTTTATGACAAAGATTCATATATTATTGTACTATAAATTTACCCCTATAAAAAACACAGCAAAATTTGCTGAAGTGCATTTAGAAAAATGCTTAGAAATTGGGCTTTTAGGGAAAGTATTGGTTGCAAACGAAGGGATAAATGGTTCTGTTGTAGGAACAAGGGGCCAAACTGAAAGATATAAGGAATTCTTGAGAGGAATAAAAGGTTTTGAAGATGTAGTTTTTAAGGAGGAATTATGTGAATTTCCTCCCTTTAAGAGAATGATGGTTAAAGTCAAAAAAGAAATAATTAGACTAGATAAAAAGGTTGATATTAATAATAGGGGAAAATATATTTCTCCTGAAGAATTTTTAAAATTATATGAAAATAATGAAGATGTTCTAATTTTAGATGCTAGAAACGAATATGAATCCAAAGTTGGAAGATTCAAGAATGCATTCACTCCTAAAATAAATTCATTCAGAGAATTTCCAAAGGTTGCAAAAATGCTCAAAGATAAGAAAGATAAAAAAATTGTAATGTATTGTACAGGGGGGATAAGATGTGAAAAAGCATCCGCGTACCTAAATCAAGAAGGATTTAAAGACGTATCTCAATTAGAGGGGGGGATAATTACATTTTGCCAAAAAAAACCAAATACCGTGTGGGAAGGAAAATGTTTTGTATTCGATGAGAGATTACTCTCTAGTGCAGATTCTTCGAAAGTTATTACTCATTGTGTTCATTGTTTTGCAGACTGTGACTTATATAATAACTGCAAAAATGTAAAATGCAATAATTTAATTAATATTTGCCCTAGATGTGAAAAAGAAAATAGCGGATGCTGTTCTAAAGATTGTTTAGAAAAATATAGCGGGGTTCTAAGGCAGAAAATGATATCGAATAGAGGGAAAAAGAATAGAATTAATGAAATAGCTGTTCGATGTTGACAAATAATATATCTTTTTAAAGAAGCAAACTTTTTTAAGGCTGGAAATTACATTATTTTATGAAATGGAACAAAAACAACAATAAAAAGAGCCATAAATTTTCACCGAAGCCTAAAAGATTTGAAACTGAGCCTGAAGAAAGAAGTATAGGCGAGATAACCAAGGAAGATTTAGATAATAATTTATTGCTAGTTGGATTCATAGATAAAATACAACAGACAGCAGGGCCAACTGTATTCTTTATTTCAGACGGAACAGGGACTTTAGCACTAAAGGGATTTGTCGGTCCTGGGGAAAGAGCTTATCCTGAAATTGGAGAAGGGGATGCAGTAAACGTCAAAATAAAACTAAGTGAATTTAGAGAGGCTATAGAAGGGGAGATTTTGAGCATTAAAAAATTAATGCATGAAGAAAAAGATAATTTAATAAAAGAAATTAGAGAAATAGAAATGAGAAGAGCTGATATTAAATTTGAATCATTTATGGTTGAGGATAAAATACTAGAAAAATTAAAAAATTCTCTTATTAAAGCTGCAAAAGAAATAAGGCTGGCAATTATTCAAAATAGGCCTATAATAGTAAGGCATCATAATGATGCTGATGGGTATTCAGCAGGATATGCTCTAGAGAAATCAATAATACCATTAATAGAAAAACAGCATGGCGGTGGAAAATCTCCTTGGGAATATTATACTCGTGCTCCTTGTGCAGCTCCATTTTATGAAATTGATGATTCTATAAGAGACACTGCTCATTCACTTGCAAATGAGGCTAAATTTTCTAATAAAATGCCCTTGATAATTATTGCAGACAATGGATCATCACAGGAAGATCTTCTAGCGATATTACAGGGAAAAGTGCATGGAATTGATTTTATAGTTGTAGATCACCATTATTTTGAAGAAGATGTTATTTCTGAACAAACACTCGTCCATATTAATCCATTTTTAGTTGGTGAAGATGGTGCTAAATATTCAGCTGGGATGTTATGCTCTGAACTTGCAAAATTAATAAATAATGATGCAAAGGTTGAGCAAATTCCAGCGATGGCTGGAATGGCTGATAGAATAGACAACCCTAAGGCGATAGAAGGATACTTAAAAATAGCCGAAAAGAAAGGATATAATAAAGATCTTTTACTGAAAATTGCTTCTGTAATTGACTTTACTTCTTCTAAATTAAGATTTATGGAAGCGAGAGAATTTATAGAAGTTTTATTTGGAGAGCCGATGGAAAAGCAGAAGGAATTAGTTGCATTACTAGATCCTTATATAAAAAAGCAAGAACGTAAAGGAATTGAAATTGCAAAAAAAGCAGTGAAAATAGAAAAAATAAAAGAAGTAACTTTACAATTATTATATGTTGAAGAAAACTTTAGAAGAGGATTTTATCCTAAGCCTGGAAAATGTACTGGCTTAATACATGATGATATTCAATCATCTAAAAAATTGACTAAAGTAGTAACTGCTGGTGTATTGCAAGATGCTGTGACAATGCGGGCAACAGATGAGGCAAACTTTTCTGTTCATGAATTAATTGAATATATGAATAAGCATATTCCTGAAGCTTTTGTAGAGGGTGGTGGACATAAAAACGCTGGGGCAATTACATTTATACCTTCAAAACAAAAAGAAGTTGTAGAAGCATTAAAGGAATATATTAAATCTAAGTGATTTACTTTTTAGCTTTCAATGCGCCTACGAAATAAATAGAGACTTTCTCAAAGATAAGATTTTTTCATGTTTTAGAGTAGGTGTTAGCATGGTTTTTACTTTTTTAAGGCTGGTTAAACACTCCCACGTTTTTTGGGTAAGAAAGATTTATATAGTATTGGTTCATAAATGATACATATGGTTCAAAATAAGAACAATTTAGAATTGGAAATAATCTTGATTTTGTTAAAGAATAAATCTCATCTAAGAGAGATAGCAAGAGCTCTCAATGAATCCCACTCCACAATCCACAGAAAGATTAATGAATTATTGAAAGAGAATGTCTTAGATTATAAGAGAGAAGGTAAAAATAAAATATTTTTTATTAAAAATAACTTAAAAGCTAAAAATTATGTTTATTCGGCCGAAATTCACAAATTAAATAGTCTTCTGAAAAAACATCCGGAATTATCCATAATTTTGGAGGATATTAAAAAATATTTCTCAAAAGGAATGATAATCTTATTTGGAAGTTATGCTAAAGGAATTCCTAAGAAGGATAGTGATATTGATATTTACTTAGAAACTAATGACGATAGCTTAAAAAATAAAATGAAAGAAACAAATTCTAAGTTAAGCATAAAAATAGGGAAATTTGATACAAAATCTTTATTAGTTAAGGAAATTATAAAGAATCATATAATCATAAGAGGGGTGGAGGATTTTTATGAAAAAGTTGAATTTTTTAAAGAAGCTTAAACAAAAAGGAGTTATTGAATTAGTTGAGTCTTCTGAAGAGATGAAATCTTCTTATTTAATAAAGGCAGATAACTGCCTTAAATCTGCAAAAATACTATTTTCAAGCCAACTTTATGAGAACTCTACTTCTGAAGCTTATTATTGTATGTATAATTCTTTATTGTCACTATTATTCAAAATTGGAATTAAATCTGAGAGTCATTCTTCTTCAATAATTCTCTTTGATAAACTATTTGATGATAAAGAGATGGTAAAAATAATTTCTTTGGCTAAAGAAGAAAGAATTGACAAGCAATATTATGTGGAAACACAACAGATAGTTAAAGTAACTAAAGAATCGTGTAATGAGATGATACTAAAAGCAGAAGATTTTCTAGTCAAGATGAAGTTATTAATAAGTGAAGTGAGTAATGAGAAAATCAATTCTGCCAGAGATTCTTTTAAAAAATTGTTGGAGTAATATAAATTAAGACTGAAAAGCCTACTGCTCTTTTTAAGTTCATATTAATTTTAATAATAACTAGTTTTTAAAAGTTTGGAAAAAAGGTTTTTAGGCCTTTTATAAGAAAGGTTAAATAAAAAATAAAAATATTTGTGTTTTATATAGGATTAAAATTTCCTATGGTTCTTATAGCACTCTCTGCAATAGACTGGTTTTCCTTCTGTTGGTTTAAAAGGTACTACACAATCTTGCTTGCAATCAGCACATATTGCCTTGTGCTCTTCTCTAGGTCGATCGTTATCTCTTCTGAATCCGCCGCCTCTGTTACCGCCAAAGCTTCTTCTGCCAAATCCGCCGTTCATTTTTTAGCCTCCTGTAGTTTAATTAATAGTATTCCTTTTTTACAAGAATTATAATTAGGTACGTTCCTTGGTGTTTCTCTTATATTCAATTTTCTCGCATACATATTCGTATATCATTAGCCCCAAGAAGAGAAATTTTGCTTCCAATTCTGTGTCTAAATTCCATATTATTGAGGTGTTTTTCGAGCTTTTAAATCTTTGTTTTTGCATTATTTAAGTTGATGCAAAGGTTTAAACATCCAGTATGAGGAGTTTTATTGTACGGGGAGCGATCCCTTATTAACCCCTCCCCGTACGCTTAATTATTAAGATTTGAATGGAATTCTACATATAAGAGTTTTGAAGATAAAGAAATTCTCAATTTTAAAATACGCCGACGCCCGGAATCGAACCGGGATATCCCGAAGGAAGCGAGTTCTCAAGACTCGTGCAGTACCATTGTGCCACGTCGGCTTAATTATGCCTATATTTAGAGACTTATAAAGTTTTAGAATTCCATTCTTTTAGATACCATATAATTATATATTCAGTTTTTCTATTAGGCAATAAGGTAAAAAAATGGAGGTATGTGCTTTAGCATCAGGTTCTAGTGGAAATTCCTTTTATGTAGGCAATGGCAAGGAAGGAGTTCTTATCGATGTTGGAATAACTTGCAAACAAATTTGCGAAAGACTTGCCAATAGAGGCAAAAATGCTGAAGGGATAAGGGCAATATTTATTACACATGAACATATTGATCATGTAAGAGGGGTCGACGTTTTTGCAAGGAAATTTGATATTCCAATATACCTTACAAAGGGAACTAGTGAAAATTGCTTTGTATGCTCTAATAAAAGCCTGATTAGAATAATTAAAAATAATGAAATTGTAAAGATAGCCGACATGAAAATAGAAGCTTTTTCTAAATTTCATCATGCTGTAGACCCTGTTTCATATAATGTTTACTTGAAGAAAAAAATAAGCATAATAACTGATGCTGGGTATGGATGCAAGAATATTAAAAAACATATTTCAGATTCAGATTTTTTAATTATGGAGGCAAATCACGATGAGAGAATGTTAGAAAATGGGCCGTATCCATATTTTCTAAAAAATTTGATAAAAAGCGATGTAGGGCACTTATCCAACAAACAATCAGCTGAATGTGTTTTAGAAAATTCTTCTAAAAAATTGAAGAATATTGTTCTTTCCCATCTGAGTAAGACAAACAATACTCCGCAAATAGCTTTAATGGCCTTTAAATCTGCATTAAACCAAAAAAAAGATGTTCAACCTAATATAGATGTTTCTGTTAGAGAAGAGTCTACTGAATTGTATAGGATTTAGTTTGGGATTTTATAGATAGAAAGATTTAAATATTGTTATAATTGTAAAGTAGTATCAAATTACAACAAAATGTGCGGAATAATAGGATTTATTGGAGAAAAAGAAGCAAAGAACTTGCTTGTTGAAGGTTTAAAGAGATTAGAATATAGAGGTTACGATAGTTCTGGAATTTGTGTTAAAAATGATCTTGGGCTTAGTATTGTGAAAAATTTGGGAAAAATAGATCAGCTTGAAAAAGATTCTCGCCTTTCAAGTGTTAGAGGAAAAATTGGGATTGCACATACTAGATGGGCTACACATGGGGAGCCTAGTGAAGTGAACGCTCATCCTCATTGCGACTGTAAAAATGAACTGGCTGTTGTGCATAATGGAATAATCGAGAATTATTCTTCTTTGAAGAAGATATTAGAAAAAGAAGGACATAAATTCAAGAGCAAAACAGATTCAGAAGTTATTGCTCATTTGTTGGAAAAATTCTATAAAGGAAATCTTGCAGAAGCTTTATTGAAAGTTCTTCCTCTTTTAGAAGGAACATATGGACTGGCAGTTATTGCCGAGAAAAGCGGCGAAATAGTTGTAGCTAAAAAAGGATCTCCATTGGTTTTGGGGATTGGAAATGGTGATATGTTTTTTGCTTCTGACCAAACTGCTTTAATAAATCACGTTAATAAAATTATTTATCTTAATGATAATGAAATAGCTGTTTTAAGAAAAGATAATTTTGAAATAAAAAATATTAATGGAAAGAATGTTAACTATGAGATTGAGGAATTGAAACTCGGTGCAGAAAGCATAGAGAAGAATGGATTTGAGCATTATATGCTTAAAGAAATATTTGAACAGCCTAAATCAGTAAAGAGCGCGCTTACTGGACGCTTGAATAAAGATGGCGTAAAACTATCAATTAATATAAATCTTAAGAAAATTGAAAGAGTTATATTGTTGGGCTGCGGCACAAGCTGGCATTCAGCATTAATAGGAAAATATGTGATTGAGGAATTGACTAATATTCCTGTGGAAGTAGATTACGCTTCTGAATTTAGGTATAGAAATACTCCAATTAGAGATTCTGATTTAGTAGTAGCCATATCCCAATCAGGCGAAACTGCAGATACTTTAGCTGCAATAAAAAAGGCAAAAGAATGCAATGCAAAAACAATAGGAATTGTGAATGCAGTTAGTTCTTCTATTGCAAGAGAATGCGGAACAGGAATTTATCTTCATGCAGGCCCTGAAATAGGTGTTGCAAGCACTAAAGCGTTTACTTCGCAAATTACCGCCCTTATTTTATTGGCTTTGTATATAAGAAAAGAAAGAGGAATGGAATTGGATAATGATTTATTAAAAGAAATAGCCTCTTTGCCGCAAAAGTTAATTCTTTCTCTTGAGAGCTGTGATGAAGTTGAAGAACTAGCTAAGAAATTTAAAGATAGCAAGAACTTTATTTTTTTGGGCAGGGGATTTAATTTTCCGATAGCGCTTGAAGGAGCTTTAAAATTAAAAGAGATTTCTTATATTCATGCAGAGGGTTATCCTTCTGCAGAAATGAAGCATGGACCTATAGCATTAATTGATGAAAATATGCCGTGCTTGTTTATATGCCCCCATGACCATACTTATGATAAAGTTTTGAGCAATATAGAAGAAGTAAAAGCAAGAAAGGGGAAAATAATTGCAATAACCGACAAAACTGATGATAAACTTTCCTCAATAGCGGACGAGATAATTTATGTTCCTGCGGTACATCCTATTCTTTCACCTCTTGTTAATGTTATACCTTTGCAATTATTTGCATATTTCGTTGCAAATATGAAGGGCTTGGACGTAGATAAGCCTAGAAATTTAGCTAAGTCTGTTACGGTTGAATAAGATTTTTTTAGATCTATTTAATAAAAATGTCTTTTACCACTAGAATCTTTTTATATAGCCTAAATGTTCCTTGCAGATGAAGAAGAGGCATTCATTAACAATTTTGATTATTATCGTATTTTTATGGGTTATTTTTTTATTTGCATACAATCCAAAATTTTTGGGTTTTATTACATTTGGAGATCCTTACTTCAATAACTGCTTGACTAATTTAGTAGATAATTTTTCTCCTTTAAACTCAAAAGCTATTGTTTATTTAAAATTTAATAATCTATCATCATATGGGGAGTATGATTTAATAGCTTGTGATTTTTCTGGCCATAATAATACTGCCCTTTTATCAAATCCCTTTTGGAATAGTTCTGGAGGTCCTTTTGGAGATGGCGCTTTTGAGTTTAAAGGAAATAATGATATCTCGATCCCTGATAAAGATGAATTAAGCCCTTCAACGACTCAAGCATTTTCAGTTTCATTCTGGATAAAACCATCGACCTTTAACTTTGCTGGAACAGCGTTTGATCATGATTGTGAATGTGCTGTTCATCCAATTTCTAAATATTCTTCTTTTTTAGGCAACAATCGGGAATAGTATTTCAGAATATATAATGCAAGTGCAGTTGATGGAGGCACTAACAGGCCAAAAAGAATTAGCTTTTATGTGTTCAATTTATCAGGTTCTATTGGCGCGGGATCATATTTTCAAGATAATCTAAATGAAAATGAATGGATACACATTATAGGTATTATGAATGGAACACATACTCTTATTTATAAAAATGGAGTTTTAAGAGATTTTGATGATATTTCTGGCTATGGTATAACTATGGGTAATGGGGTCGCTCCTGTGATTCTTGGAGGAATGTCTCATGGAGGTTATTTCTACGGGTCTATGGATGAATTGAGAATATTTAATAGATCTTTGAATTCTAGCGAGATAATTGATTTATACAACTTGAATTTATCATTGATTCTAGATATATTAGATGTAAATATAATATCTCCAGAGAATATTACATATAATATATCTAATTACTCTATAAATATAACTCTAGATAAAGCCGGCTATTGTGAATATTCTTTAGATGGAGGGGTTAGTAATAATAGTTTGGTGTCTAATTTAAGTAATGGCGGATTTACAACTATAAAGAATAATATTGCTGATGGAAATTATATATTGAATGTTTATTGTAATAATAGTTTAGGCGTTAAGAATTATACTGAAAAAGTTTTTTTCTCAATTAATACTAGCAATATTTCTGCTATTATCACGGAAGAGCAATTTGATAATAATGTTGTAAGTTCATCTGGAGGAAGCAGTGGAGGAGGGGGCGGTTCTACGATCTCAAATGATGATGAAATAGAGATCAATAATACTCCAATTGAAAATTCTCCGCCTAAAAATGAAGAACCATCTAACTTTCAAGAAAATCAAGAGAATACTAATCAAGAAAATGAAAATAGCAATTTAGTTGGCCTTGCTATAAATGAAAATTTGCAAAGAGGAAAAATAAATATATCTTTAATTTTGATAGTTTCTATTTTTGTTGCTGCTGTGATAATTATTGCTTATAGAAAATTTAGACTTTTATTAATCTATAATTGTCGAATTCTACATCCATGAAATCAGTGCGTATGCCTGCATAGCCTTCATTTAATAAAGGAGATTTGGAACTTAGACTGCCGTCAGTTACATCTAGAACTAATGCCCATGTTCCTGTCCAACCTTTATCAAGATATAATTTTATATTTACCTTTCCATTTAAGTTTGTAACTTGACTTTTTAGGCCTAGCCAGACATTTTTAGGAAGAAGGTTTGGGCTTGATGCTCTATTATAGGTACCTGTAAATATTTTTTTTGATGCTAGGGTATAATATTGGCCATTTAGTTTCTTTTTAATTATCGCCGTACCATCAACTCTAATGCCTGCATAATAAAGATTGTTGCTATTTTGATATCTACTCATCAAGAGAAGCCCGTTATGCTCATCTCTATTTGGACTTTTACTTAGCTGATCCCTATTTATTTTAAAATAAGACATTTGCTGGAAATTCTGCCATTTAGACCTGGATAATAATCTAAAAATATTTTGAGGGTGATATCCATTATCCGTATCTACTGGATTTGAAGCTAGATAAATCAAACGCCATTTATCGGTCGCTGAAAGCTCTTTTTGAATGGTTTTACCTCTTCCATTTGATAGGTTTAATTTTGCTCCTGAATTTAACCACCAATAAGGGCTGGAAGTTAGAGAGTCGCTTGATGCCTCGTAGAGAACTCCATTAGTATTAAAAGAATATAGATAAGGAGAGGTTATTAAGGCAGGGGTAGTGGCCTCAACTCTAATTACAATTAAGGATATTACAATCACGGCAAATACTAATAAGTCCCTCTTTTTCATACATAGATTATATCAAAATATCATATATAAGGAAATAATGTTCTGGAAAGGATGTTTTGGGATGTAGATATTGAAAGTTGATTAAGGTTGGTAAATGGGAATTAATTTTTCTAATGTGTCATTACATAGTAATTACATATAGAAAGATTTAAATATAGGTAAATTAACTCTAATTTATGAAAAAATTAATAAATAAAATTTTTAAAATGAAAAGAAAACAAAAAGTAGCAGTTATAGGCATGGGATACGTTGGTTTTCCCTTGGCTTGTGCAATTGCTCGGTCAAAAAAATATGAAGTTTATGGTATTGATATTGATGAAAAAAAGATTGAACAAATAAAAAGAAGAATTTCACCTGTTGAAGATAAACAAGCTCAAAAAGATATTAAAAAAGTAAAAATAAATGCCACTACGGATTTATCAACTCTTAAAGAAATGAAATATATTATAATATGCGTTCCTACTCCTATTGATCATAATAAAAATCCAGATTTAACTCCTGTAAAAAGGGCAACTGAAAGCATTGCTAAAAATTTAAAAAAAGGCCAACTTATAATACTAGAGTCTACTGTTAACCCGGGAGTTTGTGAAGAAGTTATATTGCCTATTCTTGAAGAAACAGGCTTAAAGGGAGGAATAGATTTTGAATTAGCCCATTGTCCTGAAAGAATTAATCCAGGAGATGCAAATTGGAATGTTTATAATATTCCTAGAAATATTGGGGGCTTGACATTAGAAGGGACAAAAAAAATAGGAAATTTTTATAGAACTTTTATTAATGCACCAATTAAAGTGATGTCTTCCCTAAAAACAGTTGAATCCACAAAGATAATTGAAAATACTTTTAGAGATATTAATATTGCTTATGTAAATGAACTTGCTAAATCTTTTGATAAATTAGGAATAGATGTAATGGAAGTGATTAATGGTGCTTCAAATAAACCGTTTGCCTTTATGGCACATTATCCGGGATGTGGTGTTGGTGGACATTGCATTCCTGTAGATCCTTATTACCTTATTGATTACGCTGCAAAAAATGGATTTAATCATAACTTGCTTAAAGTTGCGAGAAAGATAAATAACAGCATGCCTATGTATACTGTTGATAAACTAGTTAAGAAATTGAATGATTTAGATGTTCCTCTTAAAGATGCAAAAATAGGAGTTTTAGGAATTTCTTATAAGGCAAATATGGGGGATATTAGAGAAAGTCCTTCATTAGAAATGATTTCTAAATTGAAGAAAATGGGTTGTGATGTTTTCACATATGATCCATATTGCCCTGAAGAGTCTAATGCTGAACTAGATGAAATATTAAATGAATGCGTTGGAGTTATTATAGCTACAAACCATAAACAATTTACTAAAATTAAAAAATGGAAAAACATTAGAATTATTATTGATGGAAGAAATTGTTTATCCAAAACCAATATTGGAAAGAAAGTTACATTCTATGATGGAATTGGGAGAGGAATTAAAGACGATTTAGACTCAACTGGTTCAAATAATATAAAAGATACCAAAAAAATTGATGGAATAATTATTGCAAAACCTCTCACTTTGCTTAATAAGGGCATGAGGTATATTAAAAATGAACATCACTAAGAAAGAATTTATCCGGACATTTTTTGCATCTTGCATGTTTTTTATTATTGTTTATTTAGTAATTTCATTCAAAATTTATACCTTTTCAAATTTTAGCTTTCTATATATTTATACCATTTTTATTACAACATTTATGCTCAGCAGAATTTTGGGCTCATTTTTCTATAGATCTTATAAAAAAAGACTTAATGAAGACCAAAGAAAAATATTAAGGGCAGGGTACGAGCCTACACTTAGCATAGTTATACCCTGCAAAAATGAGGGAAAAGTTATATATCATACAATGCAGAAATGTTTAGAAACTAATTATCCAAAGAAAAAAATTGAAATAATTGCTATTAATGACGGCTCTACTGATAATACTTATGATGAGATGCTTAGATTGCAAAGAGATTATAATGATAGAAAAGTTAAAATAATAAACTTTAAGAAAAATAAGGGAAAAAGAAGGGCTATGTATCTAGGTTTTAAGAGAGCAAAGGGTGAAATTATTCTTCAAATCGACAGTGACAGTTACCCTGAAGAAAATGCCTTTAAAAAAATTGTAATGCCTTTTATTGATAAGAGAGTAGGTGCTACAGTGGGGCATACTGACCCTGCAAATAAAGATAAAAATTTAATGACTAAAGTTCAAACAGCTTATTATTTCATGTCATTTAGAGCATTAAAAGCCACTGAAAGCATTTTTGATATGGTGTTCTGCTGTTCTGGATGTTTTTCAGCTTATAGAAAAGAATATGTTTTGCCCGTTCTGGATAAATGGATTGAAGAAAAATTCATGGGTAAGGAAATAATTTTTGGTGATGATAGGGCATTAACAAATTGGATTATTAGGGAAGGATATAAGACAATTTATGTCGCTGAAGCACTAGCTTATACGGTTGTTCCAGAAAAATTAAAGCAATTTTTTAAACAACAAGTAAGATGGAAAAAAGGCTGGTTTATTAATTCAACTAGAATTCTTCCTGAAATAATAAGAAGAGATAAATTTGTAGCATTTACTTATTTTATTCCTTTAATTATATTAACATTGACAACTCCATTCATTGCTTTTAAAGCATTAATCCTAAACCCTCTAATTTTTGGCATCTCACCTTTCCATTATGTAATTGGCATAATGCTTGTCTCCTTTTTACTTTATACCCATTATACAATTTATTCTAAGGAAGGTTATGGAAAATATATGATTGTGTGGTCTATTCTAAATATGACTATATTTTCCTATATACTCCTTTATGCCCTTTATGATTTAAGAAATATGGCTTGGGGGACAAGATGAAAGATAGCCATCTTACTAAAACAAAAGTATTTTTCTTTATACTTTTAGTTTTCTTCTTGGCAGTTATATCTTCAGGATTACATTATTCTGATGAAGGTTCAAACTTAAATGTCTGGAAATCTATAGATTATATTGAGAATAATATTACTAAAATATTTGAAAAAGAAAAAGTTTTATTACAATACGGACAGGGCGAGTATTGTGAATTTAAGCCGCAAAATAATACAATCATATTAAGATTAGATGATATTGCTGCTTGGAGATATAAAGAAATATCAAATTGGATAATTACTGAAATATTGAGCAGGGATATGGGAGTAACTTTAGGAGTAATTCCACAGAATCTTGGGAAGGATCCTAAAGTTGTAAAATATCTTAATAATTTAAAGATGAATCCTTTAATTGAAATTTCATTGCATGGTTTTAATCATGAAGAAAATGAATTTCTGAATTTAAATGAAGAGGAGGCTTTGTCTAAGATTATTGCAGGAAAAAATGAAATAGTTAATGTCACAGGGGTTGTGCCTGCCACATTTATTCCCCCTTATAATGAATATTCTTCTGAAGTAAAAGACGCTTTAATGGAACAAGGCTTCAAAATATTTTCTGCCAAAGAAGATGAGTACAATATAGATCAAAATTATTATTCAATTGGGTACAATGCCCGAACTTATGACTTTTACACTAAAAGATTCATACCTGTAGAAGAGATTATATCAGACTGCAGGCAATCCTTAAATAAAACTGGGATATGTGTGGTTATGATTCATCCGCAAGATTATTTAGCTGAACCGTCTAGTGAAAATATAGACCTGGAAAAGTATAATGAATTCTTAAAACTTTTAAATGAGCTTCAAGAATTAGATGTTCAATTTAAGACATTTAAAGATCTTATTGAATGCCACAATTAAGAAAAATTTATATTTGTAGGAATTCTAAATAAATTATGAAAGAGGAAACTGCGACATTTGGCATGGGGTGTTTTTGGGGAGTGGAACTTCTTTTTTCTAAGATAGAGGGGGTAAATTCTGCTACATCTGGATATATGGGTGGGGATGAGATAAAATATCCTAATCCAACTTATGAGCAGGTCTGCAGTGACGAGAGCGGTTATGCTGAAGTAGTTGAAGTTAAATATGATTCTAGCAAGATAAGTTATAAAGAATTGCTTAAAATATTCTTTGAGAATCATAATCCAACTACATTAAATAGGCAGGGGCCTGATTTTGGGAGCCAATACAGGTCAGTTATTTTTTATTATAGTGGTGAACAGAAAAAGATGGCTGAAAAGGTAAAAAAAGAATTTCAGGATATGATTGGCAAGGAAAGAGAAATTGTTACTCAAATTGTAAAAGCTTCAACTTTTTTCCCTGCTGAAGAATATCATCAGAAGTACCTGGAAAAAAGAGGAGTAACTAGCTGTCATATTTGAACTTATTTATACGAGAATTAATCATAAGTAGAAGTATCTTGGCAAGAAAAAAATTACTTATTTTACTAAAAACCTCTTGCAGATCTCAATAAGTCTAGGCTGAATCTTTTGTTTGAATTCTTCAAACTCTTCCTCGTCATAAGAAGCTATTGCTAACTCTTCTACCTTCTCCTCACTTTCAAAGAACTTACCATTTTGAAGAAGATTAAGTTTTTCGCTTATCAATTTAGCAAAATCTATTTTAATAATGGATGAATTCTTTATTTTCTCAACAATCTCATTTAAGTCTGCTTTAAGAGAGCCCTTTATCAAAAAAAGGTCGAATAAATCTCTTTCTTGAAGTTTATTTCTTGTCAGTACCGCCCTATACTTTTCTAGAGTTATTTCTTTTAGTGAATAGCTTAAAACATTGAAATTTTTTATGTCAAGCCCTAGCGTAAATAATAGCTCTTTAGAGTCAAATAGATCGGTTATTGCTTTGATTGAAACTTTTTCCGGAGGGCTATTCATTTTCTCAATAAAGTTTATTTCTACTTTTATAAACTTGTTTTCTGAATAATATATCTTGAATGTGTAAACTGTTCTTCCGCTTAACATTTTACAATATCTCTTATTGCCCCTATCTGCGCTAAAATCAAGTCCAAGAATCTCTGCAACTTCTTTTAGCTTAGGAACAAAATAATCAAGAAAAGCTTTAATTTTTCTTTCTCTCGCATTTCTTGTTAATTCTCTTAAACTACTCGAATCTTTATACACAAAATCCAAATCTTCAGAAAACCTGTGATATTTTAAGTAATTTCTTGAGAGTAATGTTCCGCCTTTGAAAATAAGTTCTTTTCCAAGATCTTTTTTCTCAAACTCTACTAAGATTAAGGTTAAAAGCAAATCTTTCTCTAAGATGTCTTTATTATGCTGGAGATTAAGATTGAGTTTCAATTGTTCTATATATCTGCTTATGTTGATTTCTTTCCAACCCATTTTGGATACCTCTTTAGATAATTACGTGTATTCTTTAAACTTATCAAGTGTTCTGACTCTTTAAAATAAACTTTATCTAAATAGGTTTTTGCGGGATCAGAGTAAAAATAACTTATTTTATTCTTAGTCTTTGACTCCTTTAATCCAAAAATAAGATTCTCTTTAGTTTTTATAAATCTTGTATTTAGGCCAACTATCTTTCTCTTACCACTTATTCTTGTGTTGATTATATTTATTAAATTAGGAGTTTGCCATGTTTTTCCTTGTTCATAAATCGCAGTATTAAGTCCAATATACCATTTTATTTTTTCTCTATTTAATACATCAAAGATAAGCTCTCTATCAGAATAATTGCAAAAATTCTTTTTTCTTTCATCATAAGAATTAATATAGTAATATCCTAGAAATATCCTCTTTATGTAATTATGTTTAGATAAATATTCAATAATGTTCTTATTGTTAAATTTAAACTTGAGCTTCTTATATTCTTCCAATAGATGCAGGATTTCTTCTTTTTTGAATATCTTACCCCTGTTAAGTAAAGCTTCGTGGATAGTATTTATTGTATTCATAAATAGGCAACTCTGTTATATTATATAAATCTTTTGTGTTGTTTTAAAAACAGGCACTTTTTGACTATTTTTGAAACAAGATATTTGCAATAATAAATATAAACTTAGAAGAACTAGCAGTTGCGCACAACTGCTATTTACATATTAAGATCTTATCAACAAAGGCAGATGGGATAAGAAACGTATGGGATGAAAAGTTAATCAAATTTTATCCTATAAAGATAGACTCTTAATTTTCACAAAGGTCTTTTTTCAAACTGAGGCATCCTAACTATCTTTGGCGTAATTCCTATTTCTTTTAATGAACTGCTAAGCCATTCTTCTTTTGCCCATTGATCATGGCCTAGGGCAATAATATCTGGATTAAGCGAGGCAATAGTATTTATGGGATTAAATTTTACATCACTGCCGAGAATTACATTGTCTACGAAATTTAGAGACTGAATATTTTTAAGACGAATGTTTTCATTATTAATAGGTTTTTTCCCTTTTATTCTTTCTGAATTAATATCTCTTGCTACAATTACAATAAGTTCTGAATTTTTAGAAAGGGCTTTGGAGTTTTTCAGATATTCTATGTGGCCTGTGTGTAATATATCGAATGTTCCTGCACATACAACTCTAGTTTTCATTATGCCAACACAAGAAAGAGCTGTTATTTAATTATTTCTCTAAATATAAAAAGCTCTTCGGTAAAAACTAAATAAAAAAAGATTAACCGAAGAGAGCTGAAAGACCGGCTGCAGATTCTGAAGGTTTTTCTTCTTTCTTTTCTTCCTTCTTTTCTGCTGGGGCTGCTGCAGGAGCTGCTGCCATCGCACTTGCGTTTGCCAGTTCAGATGCTATATCTACGCCTTGTAGACTTGCAATTAACACTTTTGCTTTTGCTTCGTCAACTTCAACACCAGCTGCATGAACAACTTTTTTCAAGTTTGCTTCATTTACAGGCTGGCCAAGTTTATGCAACAGTAAAGCTCCGTAGATGTATTCCATTACTTTGTTTCCTCCTTATGGTTTTGATTGGATTTGTTTATTAAATTTTCAATTGCTTTTTCTTCTGCTGAAGCTTTTCCTAATAGACGGGATAATGTTTCCTTGCAAACATAACCTATTTTTACTGCGAACCCTAAGGCCTTTCCTATTGAAGATCTTAATTCTTCATATGCTATTTTTTTATCGATTACTATATTTACATATACTTGGTCTGAAACTGAATCATATGCAGCTATAGGAATAAATCCTACTTTCATTGGAAGAATATTTAATTTTCCTAGTACAGATGCAACGTTGGCTTTTATTGGCTCTCCTTTTTTGGCTACTACTGCTCCTTGCTTTATTGCCAGTTTACCGCCTT
Source organism: Nanobdellota archaeon (assembly GCA_030648155.1). Lineage (GTDB taxonomy): Archaea > Nanobdellota > Nanobdellia > Pacearchaeales > GW2011-AR1 > JAUSIK01. Next base: position 139,669 of record JAUSIK010000016.1, read on the forward strand.
CAACAGCGACTTTTAATCCTACAGAAGACAATTCTGATATTGCTGGGCCTGGTATTAGGTCAGTTGGGCCTGGTTCAATAGAAATTTCTTCTGGGGCAATTTCACCGGCTCTTGCTTTAGTTGGAGATTGATTATCTGCCAAAAGTCCTGATAATTCGAATGCATCTAAATCTGAAAAGAAAATAGCTATATCTGCAATGATATGATCTTTTAAATTTTGCAGTGCTCCTTTTTCTGTAGATGCAATAGCCCTCACCACTATTGATTTTTTTGCTACAAGTATATCTGCTTTTCCCCTAAAATTTTTTTTAATTGAATGAAATTGAGAACTTGGAAGGCCTTTTGTTGAAGCTATAAGAATCGTCTTGCTCGACTTCATTTTTTTTGCAAATTCTGAAACTAACTTCTTTTTTTCTTCTAATTTTGGAGATACTAATTCGGCTGACATTACATTCCCTCCACTTTTATAGGTTTACTCATAGTATACTTTACCATTACATTTTTAATATTGTCTTTCTTTTTTGGAAGAGCATTTACAATTCCATTAAAGACTGTACGAATATTATCCATTAATTGATCTTGAGGCATAGCTTCATTGCCTATACTTACTTTTATGCTAGTCTCTTTTACTCTTATCTTTATAGATTTAGAAATTTTACTTAATTCATGATTAATCGCATCTGAACTCTCTTGATTAATAATTCCTAATTGCGGTGAGGGCATTTTTCCTGCAGGACCAAGAATTTTACCGAATGTTGTCGCTACTGACGGCATTAATGGGGCAATGGCGATGAAGAAGTCATATTTTTTAACTAAATTCTTAAGAGTTTTTTTATCTTTGTATTTTGGAAAATCCAATTTTGTAATTGTATCAACTAAATCTGATTTTTTGTCCATAAATCCGCAAACTTTTTTATCTTTTGGCTTGTGGGGAACACTAATTATGGCGTTTATATTCTCTCTTCTTAAATCAATACCTTTTAAATTTACAATTAAGTCTAAGCTTTGGCTAAACTTGCGTTTTTTCTCTTTAGACAATTCTTCTAATGCGTTCTTTACATCCATATTTATCTCCTACATTATGATCCAGGCCCCTAGAACTCTATGGTCTAGATATGTAGTTTAACGATAGTTAACAGATAGTTAGTGGGTTTTTAAAGATTTCGCTTGTAATTCTTTTTCTAAATCGGATATTTTTTCTTCTATCCTCTTTATGTTTTTTGGATATCCAGAGATTGTAAGGATAGTTGTTCCAGATGGATTGGACTCGTCTCCCTCCATATGGTGCAATTTTAGAAAAAGAGAGTAGGTATGGGAAAAATAGAGATTAAGGGTATTTCCGTTATATTTTTTAGACTCCATCTGGAGATATTTCATTTCTGGATCAATACTTTTAACATTTTCATTAAAAACTTGCGGCTTATATAATCCCTGTGCGATTGATTTGTAAACAACTCTTTCCATCCTTTAGGCGAAAATTCTCTCTATTATTTTCATAGCATCTGATATAATAAAACCTGCTGCGCCGATAATTAATATTCCTATGGCTGAAACTTTTGCTATTGATTTGAATTCTTCACCGGTTGGCTTTTTTAACAAATGCCAAACTCTTTTCGACTGCACAAAAAAGGATTTTAATTTTTCTATCATGCTTTATTTATTCGATCAAAGTTTTTAAAGTTATTTATTTTCCACAAAATCTATCCCTAGCTCTTTTTCTAAATCGTCACCGTATTTACTTGCTTCTTCGTCGGAAGAGCCTAGAATTTGAGAGCTTTTAACTCCTGTGACTATCAGAAGCACCTTTATTGATTTATCCATGTCTGCAGATATCTGAGCTCCAGAAATTATTTTTGCATTCGGGGAAATTTTAGCGCCAAGAATTTCCATCACTTTTTTATATTCTTCCAGAGATAAATCATTTCCTCCGATGATGTTTACTAAAGCTCCTGTTGCTTGGCTTATGTCTACATCTAATAATGGATTATTGATTGCTTTTTCAATTGCTTCCTTTGCCCTATTTGGGCCATCTGCTTCCCCGATTCCAATTAAAGAGACTCCACCATTAGACATTACGGCCTTTACATCAGCAAAATCTAGATTTACAAGGCCTGATTTGGTTATTAATTCAGTTATGCCCTTGACAGAGTTAGTTAGGATTTCATCCGCTACTTTAAATGCAGTATGTATCGGAAGTTCTGGGGCAATTTCTAGAAGTTTATCGTTGGGAATTACTATGAGTGTATCTGCAATTGAAGCAAGCCTTTCTAATCCATATTGCGCATTTTCAATTCTTTTTTGGCCTTCAACAGTAAATGGCAGGGTTACTATTCCTATTGTCAAAGCGCCGGATTTTTTTGCAATTTCTGCAACAACTGGAGATGAACCTGTGCCTGTACCTCCGCCTAGACCGCATGTGATAAACACCATGTCGCTGTCACTTAACTTCTTCCTTATTTCTTGTTCGGATTCTCTCGCAGCCTGCTCTCCAATTTTAGGGTTGCTTCCTGCCCCTAGGCCATGTGTTAGTTCTCTTCCAACTAGAATTTTAGCATCGACATCACAATAAAGTAAATCTTGGGCATCTGTATTCACTGCAATTATTTCACATCCTTTTATCCCTATCTCTTTCATTCTCGATACAGAATTTCCACCTCCACCTCCGCACCCAACAACTTTGATGCGAGCCGAATGTCTTTGAAGCAAAGATTCCAGCTCTTTATCTATAGCTTGTGTGCCGGGATTTTCATGAATTACTGCAATATCCACAGCCATATTGAGCATATGAGATGATTGTTTATAAGGATTGTTATATTATTCAATAGGGGTAGTTTTTGCTACGAATAAATTTATAACTCTTTAGTTCTTTAATGATTAATGACTGAAAAAAGCATGATAATTCATGATTCTCTAAAGATAATAGGGGTGGCATTTGTGTTTACAGGGGTAATAGGAATAATTGTATCCTCATTAGTTGGGATTTTTCAGGTAATTATATGGTGGCAGAGCATATTGTTAGTATTATTATCAATTTTTGTAACGACTGTTGGCTTTTTTGCATTTAACGGAGGACCGTATTCAAGAGTTAAAGCCGTAGAAAAACATATTTCTAAAAAAAGAGGAAAATCAATGAGTTTTTTATTGTGATTGCTTTTTAATATTAAATATTGTTTTATTAATTTAATGTTTCTAGATATGCTATTTTTTTATTAATACTGACAAATAAATCAAAACCATTAATTTCTAAAAAATCCATGCCGATTAAAGTTGGAATTCTAGCCGCATTATTTAATTTATCTTGACCCTCATTTCTAATTCTAGGAACATCTGCTACCAAGATCTGCATTGTAAAATTTTGCGGTTTATTCTCTATATCCTTAAGAGAAAATGTGAATTTATTAATTAGAAGAACAGGAGTTTTCCCTTTTCCCAGACCCATTAATGGGGCTGCACTTTCAAAATTTGTAAAAGGAATGTTTAATCTTATAGCATCTCCTGCAGAGAGAATTGTTTTTGGTGCTCCTGTATCAATAATTGCCTCAATTCTCCCAAAGGACCTTGGATAAGTAGACAATAAAGGTAAAATTACTCTTTTAGAACCTTGCATATCTCTAATTTCTAGATTAAACCTCATCTTTAATAAAGAATAATTTCTTCCTTGCCAGGAATATATTCAATTAGAACAGAGGAAGGATTAAATCCTTTTTCTTTAACCTTTTTTAATACTTCTTCAAAATTATCTCCAACTTCTATAAGCTCGTCTTCTTTAACAGCTATAAACTTTCTTTGATATTTATGACTAAATTCTGCTATTTTTGCAGAGATAAAACTAGAGCCTGCTTCTAGTGATTTAAATTCCTCTAAAATCATATCATTAGACATATGATTCATAAGAGATGAATAGTTATAAAACTTTCTTTTAGCTTGATTGTTTATCTTTATTTTCTTCTAATTTATTCTCAAGCTTCTCTTCATTTGATTCAACTGATTTTTTGATTTTTGTGTCAGGCTTGATTTCTTCCAAAACTAAGGGTTTTCCAAGAAGTTCCTTGAATTTTTCTGAATATACTTTTACAAAGACCTCCATGGATTTCGGACCTTTAATCATTACACTTTCCTTTATTTCATATTCTGGAATAAATCTAAATAAAACTGAAAATAGTGTTTCTGCTTTTTCCTTCTCGTCTGAAACTTTTCTTGTTATATTAAATTTGTATTTTATTTCTTTTCCTGAAAGAGGATTGTTGAAGTCAACCATCACCCTGCCTCCTGAAACTGCAATTATTTTTACCATTATATCGTCTAATGTTAGGACTAGGCCAGGATAAGGACTAACTTTTTTTTCAGTAAACGCTTTCAAGGGAATAGTTTTAACAAGATCTCTCTTTCTTTCTCCGAAACTTTCTTTCGGAGACAATATTATTTCATATTCTTTTCCAATCTCCTTTCCCTCTAAGGATTTATCTAATCCTTTTACGACCATTTCCTGGCCTATTGCAATAATTGTCTTTATTGGCTGTGCATTAGGATTTAATTTTTTTAAGTCTTCAGAAATATTAGAGTCAAAAATATCGCCGTTTGCATATCCAGTATATTTCAATTCTACGAAATCATTCTTAGATATTTTATTATTTTCCATGATTAGGGGAAATTAGTAAGTTTTATAAACGTTTCTTAATAGGAAGGAGTATGGTTTTAAGATTAATAGACGCAACACAGGCAAAACCTGGGGCTACCATAACTATTGATGGAGAGCCCTTCACTGTTAAGTCAAATGATATTAGCAAGACAGGAAAGCATGGAGCAAGCAAGTGCAGAATAGAAGCTGTAGGCATCTTTACTCAAAAGAAAAAGGTAATTGCCGTAAACGGTGCTGAAAGATTTGAAGTTCCTTTAGTGGAAAAGCATAAAGCACAGGTATTAAGTGTATCTGATAAGTCTGCATCAGTTATGAACTTGACAAGTTACGAAACTATTGACCTTCCATTTATGGAAGAATTAAGCGGACAGCTTGTTGCAGAACAACAAGTTGAATATTGGGATATTGAAGGAAAGAAAGTAATAATGAGGATCCTATAAATGGCGACTAAAATACCTACAGCACAAAAAAGAATGTTTCAGAATGTGTTTGTATGCAAAGACTGCAGTAAAAAGATAAGAACTCAAGTTGTTAGAATTATTTTGAAAAAAGTTAAGTGTCCTCGATGCAATGGAAGAGCATTTAGGCCAATAAGGAAAAAATAAAGAGATGGTGTCAACATTCGTAATATATGATCTGGCTTTTTTAGTCTTGTTTACTTTAGCAACAGTTATATTTCTTTATAGAAAAAGACATAACTTGCAAAGACAGGGATTATTATATTTATATAGAACTAAAGTAGGAATAAGATTTATTGAATGGACAAGCAGGAAATTTCCTAAAACGCTCTATGCTTTGCAATATGTTGTAATTACATCTGGATTTATTTTAATGATTTCAATGACTTACCTTTTGCTTAGATTTTCATACATTTATATTACTTCTGACGTTATAGCTCAAACTCTTAAAGTTCCTGTTATTATACCTTTAATTCCTTACTTGCCTGAAATATTTAATCTTGACTTTTTACCTCCATTTTACTTTACATATTGGATACTTATTATTGCAATTATTGCAATTCCTCATGAATTTGCCCACGGCATTTTTGCAAGACTAAATAGAATAAAAATTCATTCAACAGGATTTGGATTTTTGGGGCCTTTTTTGGCAGCTTTTGTTGAGCAAGATGAAAAGGACATGGAAAAAGCTAAGAAATTTCCACAGATGGCTGTTTTAGCAGCAGGCACTTTTGCAAATGTTATATTTACAGTGATATTTGGATTGTTGTTTTGGCTTTTCTTTTCATTGGCTTTTACTCCAGCAGGAGTAATATTCAGCTCATATGCAGCTGGTGTTGTTGATCTTTCAGGAATTGAAGTTATTGATGGGAAAACGGTTACATCGCTTGATGATATCCCTAATATTATTGATAAAGAAAAAGAATTTGTGCCAATTGAATTTAATGATCAGGTATTTTACGTTCCTCCAAAACAACTTGCAAGTGCAATTGAAAATAAATGGCCTCAAATATTGGCAGTGTTAGATTCTCCTGCATTTAGGGAGGGCCTGAAAGGAGCAATTACAGAAATAGATGGACAAAAGATAATGAGTTTTGATGAGATAAGAGTCATATTAGATGAAAAATCTCCAGGGGATAGTGTAAATATTAAGACTGTATTGACTAATGGGGAAACAGGAGAATATGATTTCGAACTTGGGGAATATGAGGGTAAGAGTTTCTTAGGTATTGGAATTAGTCCTCCGAGACAAGGCGGACTACTTGGATGGACTTACAAATTCATTTCTGAAATAAGGGATCCATTTGTTTATTATGAATCTTCATTAGGAGATTTTGGATTCTTTATTTATCACCTATTATGGTGGACTGTACTGATAAGCTTGAGTGTTGCATTAGTTAATATGCTTCCTTTGGGAATTTTTGACGGCGGAAGATTCTTTTATCTAACTGTTTGGGGTTTAACAGGAAGCAAGAAAATTGGGGAGTTTGCATTTAAGGCTTCAACTTATATTATGTTATTAATTATTGCTGCACTGATGGTGAAGTGGCTGTTTATTTTTGTTTAGAGAGATTTGTTTGCTAAAGACTAACAATATATTTATACTGCTTTTAATTTGTTTTATTATGCATATTAAAAACATCTATGATGGGGAGGTGAGTATACATGGTTAAAGTAGTTGCCACTAGTGGCTACTTCGACCCACTCTTCACATCGGCCATGTAGAATACTTGCAGAAGGCTAAGAAGTTGGGAGATAAGCTTATTGTGATTGTAAATAATGATAAACAGGCTTATTTGAAGAAAGGATTTGAATTCATGCCTTTTAAAGAAAGAATAGAGATTGTGAGGGCGTTGAAATGTGTGGATGAAGTTTTTCCAAGCATTGATGAAGATAAAACCGTATGCAAATCTCTTGAGGCAGTAAAACCGAATATTTTTGCTAAGGGTGGAGACAGATTCAGCCATGAGATTCCTGAAAAAATAATTTGTGATAAATTGGGCATTGAAATTATTCATGGATTGGGAGATAAAATTCAATCTTCTTCTGATTTAATTGCAAGACAAAAGGAACTTGAAAAAAAGAATTAAACAAAGTTTTATTAATGCCTTTTTAAGGTTATTAACATGGAAGATAATACTTTAGGAAGGCTCGATTGTTGGCATTACGATTTAGTCACACATAATTATACAGAACTAATCGCAAATGATTTAACTGGAAAGATACTAACTGAATTAATCATAAGAAAAGATATTATGCCTGAGGTAACGAGCATAATTGAACGACTCTTTTCAGTCTTTAGGGCTCATCAAGTTTCAAGAGATTATTTTAGCGATAGATTTAGTAATCTAGAGATGGTGCTTGCAGGTCAAACGCCTTCTAATATTCTAATAGCAAAAGAATTTCCAGAAGAGGATAAAGAGGGTGTTGAAAGACTACGGCAGGTGATTAAACCTATGAGAAATTTTGTTGACTTGGTTAAAGTAAAATCGGAATATGATTGCAGGGAACTAAATGATGAGGAAATTAATTTATGCTTTAAAACTATTTTTAAAAGTTATTCTCAACTTGAGGATTATACAAAAAACATGACCTGCCTGCAATTAAAGAGATTCGAATCAGATGATTCTCATTCAATGATTGATAAAGACGATTCTTCATTTTATATTCCAATACTAAAAAAGTACCTGCCTAAAGCGTCTGCCATTGTTTTTAAGAAATTATATTAATTAATATATTCCACGCCATTTTTTGTGTAAACTACAAGCCTTATTCCAACTGGAATAGAAAGCAGGGCAGATATTAGGGCCATATGCTCCTTTCCTGAACCCGATGCCAATGAAAGAGCAACTTCAAAGTCGCTGTTTAGAAGAGGTTTTAATTTTTCTTTTATTTCTTCTTTTAATTCTAAAATTGAGAGAGCTGAATTAATATCCACCGAGGAAATATTATCTCCAGAAATGAATGAATCTGCCTCCTTATTTTTTACTATAGAAATTTTTTCCCATTCTCCCCTTTTTATTAAAGCATTAAGCTGGGGATAATTTTCTTTATCAAGACCTTGAAAACAAACTAAATTCATTATATAAATAAAAACATTAGCTTTATAATGATTATTGTTCTTATTTTTTTATGGTGAGAGAAGTGCCTTTGGGAGAGATAACATTAAGGAAATATGAAAAGCCTTATGATTCTTCCAAAAGAGAACTAGTTAGAAAGGTGTGTTTGAGCCTAGGATTACTGCAACCTGGAGATTCAAGAGATATTATTGTAGACATTGTTCTTGTTTTGGAAGATTCTAGAAAAAATAAAGAGTGGCTAAATTCTTTTGCTATTAAAGATAGGGTCGAAGATTTAAGGAAAAGCAATTCTCTTGAAGTAAAGGGTTTAGCTGAAAGTAATATCAGGAGGCAATTAAAAAGATTGAGGGATGCTATGTTAATAGATAAACAAGAAAATCAATATAGAATTTCTGAATTTGCGCCATTATCGGAGATATTCGAAATTAAAATTGAGAAATTTTTAATTCCGCAAACAATTGATAGAATTAAAGAATATTTAGGAAGATTGGATTCTCATAAAGAATAATTTTTTTAGCAAAAACTATCATTTCCAGATCTAGATTTTAAATAATTAATCGACTTAGGAGGTGATTTTGAATCTAATTTAGCTAAACCTTCAATACCAGAATTATAATCCATTTTATGAGGATCCACGTAAGGAATTCTTTTTATTGTTTTGACTTTTTCATCATAAGTCCTTACGTAAACTCTAGACACTAGACGCTCAGTCGGAATGGGTTTTGTATCGATTATTTCATAAGTAGACATACGTTCCTCAAAAGTTTTTATAATAGAATCTCCTTCAGATCTAACTCTAATAAGCACTTTTTCTAATTTAGAAAAAGTATTTTCTTTCTTAGCAATTTTGTCATGTTCAGGATTCTTTCCACTTTCCATGATCTTTCTGCCATTATAAGATATAAATAGTTTATTAAAGTTCACAGAAAGATTTAATAAACATTTCTTTATCCTTTTAATATGACTGAAGGAATTTATGAACCGAAGGACAATCTTGGAAAAATTTTGATTAAATATATGAATGAATCAAAAGAAGCTTTAGAATTTGTTGGATCTATGTTTAATAAGGGTAAAGATTTTGATTATATGAACGAAAGCCGTTATGCCACCCTATTATTTGGTTATAAAAAATTAGTTTCTTCACATGCTTTAATGAGAATGGTAGGGGAAAACTATGCAAATTTGCCAGAATCTTTCCAAAAAACAGTATCTAGTTTAGAAACAACTCTTGGTGAAATAGAGAAGATGTTGATCGATATAAGATTTCATGGCTCAATGGACTAGCAGAAAAACTTAAAAACCCTGAGTTTTTTAGATAATCACTACTTCTTAATTTTTGGAGTAGCGGAGACTAAAGAAATGATATTTATTGTTAAGGTCACAACTAATAAAGAAGACAAAGTTATAGAAATGGTTAGTGAGAGAGCTATTAAAAAAAGTTTGGCTGTTTTTTCATTAGTAAGGCCTCATGGATTAAAAGGATACATTATTGTTGAAGCTGCGGACAGGGATTCTGCTGAAGAATGCGCTTTCAATCTGCCGTATGTAAAAGGTATTGTGAAAAAAACAGTAGAGTATGAAGAAATTAAAAATATGCTGGAGCCTAAAATTGAAGATTATAATATTGAAATTGGAGATATTGTTGAAATGATAGGGCAGACATTTAAAGGTGAAAAAGCCAAGGTAACAAGAATAGACAAAGCTAAGGGAGAAGTTGTAGTTTCTTTGCTTGGGGCATCTGTACCTATTCCTGTAACTGTTAAGATGGATAACGTAAAGGTTATAAGGCGTGAAAAAGAAGAAGGGGAAGAGGATAAAACTGGAGATGACATTAACGAAGATGATGGAGACGATTTAGATGAAGGTTAAATTAATTGTTGAGGGCGGGAAAATGCAACCAGGTCCAGCTGTTGCTCAACAACTTGGGCCTATGGGGGTTAATTTAGGAAAAGTTATTTCTACCGTTAATGATGCTACTAAAGGATTTGTTGGAATAAAAGTTCCAGTTGAAATAGATGTTAATCCAAAAACAAAAGAGTTCAGTGTTGCAGTTTTTTCTCCTCCCGTTGCTGAATTAATTAAAAAGGAACTGGGGTTGGAAAAAGGATCAGGTCAACCTAATACTGTAAAAGTTGGAAACATTGCTATCGAAAGAGTTATTTCTATTGCTAAGACAAAAATGCCTAACCTTTTAGCAAAAGACATTAAAGCAGGGGTTAGATTAGTTGTTGGGACTTGTGTTTCATTAGGTGTTTTGATTGATAATAAGGAAGCAGTTGAAGTCGAAAAGGAAATTGCCCTTGGAGAATATGACAAGGAAATTAAAGGAGAAATTACAGAAGTAGCTGAAGAAAAGAAAGAAAGATTAGATAAATTCTTTGCAATAAGAAAAGCTAAACAAGAAAAAGATCAAAAAGCTCTTGAAGAAGCCAAGGCAGCTGAAGAGGCAGCTAAACAAGCTGCTGCACCTGCTGCGGGAGCTGCACCTGTGGCTGGCGCTGATGCCAAGAAAGCTGCTGCACCTGTGGCTGGAAAGAAAGAAGAAGCTAAGAAGGAAGAGCCTAAGAAAGCTCCGGCGAAAAAGAAGTAGATTTGATTAAATTTATAAATCTCTTTTAAATCTATTTTTCATGAAATGTTCAAAATGCGGAAATCAAATTGAAATACAACTAGGATCTAAAGTCAATTTCAAAGGATGCAAAATTTTAACTGAAATTACAAGCATAGTAAGTGTGCAATGCGAAAAGTGCAATAATATTTTTCAAGTTTCTATTTCCAGCAAGAGTTTGTTTAGTGTTAAAAAGGATAATTAAAATGTACCCTAAAAGTAAAGTCGGATATTGGAAAGAAAGAAGTTTATCTTCTGAATATCAAGAGGCATACGACAATATAATAAAAAATATACCTGAATCTGGAAGTACTTTACTAGATGTTGGATGTGGGACTGGAGAAATATTAAAGAGGGTTTGGAAAGAATTAGATTATGGATTATTGATAGGATGCGATGCAACATATGAAATGCTGAAAGGCGCTATGGAAAAATTAAAATCAGAGAATATTCCCGCAAGAATTGAAAGAAAGTGGGACTTAAAATTACTGAATTCTAAAGAGGTTGTGCTTTTATTAGAAGACGTTAGCGATATGCAAATACCAAAGCAAATTGCTGATACAGCTTTATTTACATTTCCTGAAATTTTCTCAAATAGCAAAAAATGGGCTGGCGAGGGAAAGATAAAAAATGAAATTAGAAAAAGAGGTTATGAGTTTAATGATATTAAAAAAATTATTAAGAAATTAATGATTCATAGGAATATTGCAGATAAAATAAAAAATAATGGTCGATTTATCTCTGTTGAATATGACGTTCAATATCGCAATAGTTTTTTAGAATCTAGAGTTATATATAATAAAATAAGTTTTGCAGAAATGATAAGTCTTAGATTGGAAAATGCACAGTTCTTTGAAAGTGCTAAAGTGTGGAGCGATACTGAAGGGAAATTAGAAGATTTTATTGAAGAAAAACCTGGATATAGAATATTTAGTATGTCTAGAGTTGAATAGAAAGGGAAAACTTAAAAAGCATATTAGTTTCAGGATTTGATTGGGGATGTAGTATAACCTGGTTAGTACTCGAGGTTTGGGTCAATTAAGTCAATCTTAATTGCAAACTACTTCGAAATCCCGGTTCAAATCCGGGCATCCCCATTTTTGTTTATAATTTTACTTAATGCTTCTGACTTGTATTTACTTGAAAAACCTAGCCCTGGATGAAAAAAGTTATGCTTCAGACTATAATATAACTTGTAGACTTTATATACTTTTTGTCTGCATTACTACTTTATAGTAACATTTATATATTAGACCTTATAGATAAAATTATCTGATGGTGAGCCAAAAAAGAATCCAATATCCCATAAAAACATTTTCTAAGGACATGTGGAATTTCTTAGAAGGAAATAGATTTAAGTATATTTTTTTCATTATGATAAGAATTTGTTCTGAAGCTATTCCTTTTGTTATAGCTTACTTTTTGGGTTTAACTATTGATTTCTTTACGGTTTATGAAAAGGGGCAATCACTTTCCAAATTTTATCTATATGTTTCAGCTATTGGAGTATTGGGAATGGTTCAGGTATGGAGTAGAATGTTTGCAAAATTAAATAGCAGCATAATAGGGGCTAAGACGAGACAAAAAGTAAGAGAACTTTCAATTTCCAAATTAATCGATCTTGAACTAGAATGGCATGAAAAAGAAGGCAGCGGTTCAAAAATTCAAAAAATAAATCAGGGAAGTATGTATGTCTATAAATTCTTCTCAGATTTTACAAATAACCGCTCCTTATCTACTTTAGTCGGAATCATCGGAAGTTTGACGATTTTCTTTGTACTTGGATGGAAATATGCTATTTTTAGTATAATTTATACCTCCATATTTTTGAATATGGAATATTATTTCAACAAAAAATTAAGTTATTGGAATAATGAGATGCATAAAATTTCTGAAAAGATTAGTGGAAAGATTCATGAGTCGGCATCAAATGTATTGTCAGTTAAAGCATTAGGATTAAGAAATGTATTTCAGGAATCCACCAAAGGTGATGAAGTGGAGTATTACAAAATATGGCTAAGCATGAAAAAAACAGGAAATGCAAAAATGAATGTTTCTAAAACCTTTGCGGCATTAGGATATGCATTATTTTTATTATTGGTCGGTCTTGATTTTTCAGAAGGAATAATAACTCTTGGGTCAATACTGATATTCGCGGCATATTTTGATAAGCTTAGATCCTCACTAAATGATGTTAGTGAAATGGTCGATGGGTTTATTGAAATTAAATCAGGGGTTGGAAGACTTATGACTATACTTGGAGTCGATGTTTTTAATAAAGAATCTAATGACTTACTAGAAGTTCCACTAAATTGGCAGAAGATTGAATTTAAAAATGTAAACTTTAATTATAGTCACAAAGAAGTTTTAAAGAATTTTAACTTAGTTATAAAGCGAGGGGAAAAGATAGGGGTTGTGGGAAGCTCTGGGTGTGGTAAATCAACATTAACTAAACTTTTGTTGGGGCTATATGATATTAAATCTGGTGGAATATATATTGATGGAAAGAACATTAATAAATTCAAACATAGCTCAATTACAAATAATTTAACTCCCGTATTACAGGATTCTGAAATGTTTGATATGACTTTGGCTGAAAATATTGCTATTTCTTCTTCTTCAAGAAGTAAAATCCTCCTTCTAAAATCAATTAGAATATCTTCTCTTAATAGTGTGATAAATAAACTTCCGAAGGGTTTGTCTACGTTGCTAGGTGAAAAGGGGTATAAGGTAAGTGGCGGAGAAAGACAAAGAATTGGAATAGCAAGGGCAGTGTACAAAAATAGTCCAATGTTAATATTAGATGAAGCAACCTCTCATTTAGACAGCAAAACCGAGCAGTATATACAAAAACAATTAGAAAAAGAATTGACTGACAAAACCTTATTGATTATTGCACATAGGCTATCTACATTAAAAGGGGTTGACCGAATAATTGTTATGGAAAACGGGAAAATTGTTGAGGAGGGAAAATTCTCTGACTTAATAATGAAAAGACAAAAATTTTATAAGTTTTATCAGTTGCAAAATAATATTGAGAATCAACGGAGTAGCAAGTGAACATTTAAAAACCCCGCTTAATAGAAACTAATATGGGATCAAAAACAAAAAAAACAAAGGCTTTCGGAAAATTCGGGGCAGGATATGGAATTAGAGTTAGAAAGAACTATAACAAAATCGAATCTATCCAAAGAAAGAGGCAGGTATCACCATTTCATCCTAGAGGAAGAGTCAAAAGAATAGCTGCCGGTATATGGAAATGCATGAAAACTGGCAAGGTTTTTGCTGGTGAAGCTTACTACCTAGAAGCTAAGTAACTTTATTTAACAAAATCGCCTTCGATTGCGTTTACTTTTTTGAATACAATCCTCATTTCGTTTGTTGGAATTTTCACGGAATTTGTTCTAAGTCCAATATTAAATGCGCTGAAATTATTATTGAAGATACCATTATCTACAAGTAGAGGAATTGTTGATTTATGTCCAAATGGCGGGACTGCCCCTATTTGACACCCAGTTTTTTCCATTACTTCTAGCTCTGTTGCCATTCTAATTTTACTTTTAGACCAATTTAATTGAAAGGCGACTTTTTTCATATCAACTTTTTGATCTGCAGGAATGTTAACAATTACCCAATCATTACTTCCATTTGTTAAAACTATGGTCTTTATACCTTGTTTTAATTCAAACCCTCTTGTTCTTGCAGCCTCTTCGCTTGAGATAACTGGTTCGTGTTCTAGATAGACTGGATGCAAATTTAAGAAATGAAATGTTTCTTTAATTCTTTGCATTTCTTCCATTCCCATTGTTTGCTGATGGGATAATAACTTTTATATTTATCTAATATTTTCTATTATAGAAGATATTGAAGATATAATGGGCTAGAATGATGATATCATTTATGAAGGGAAGAGGAAAGATTTAAAAAACCTAAATTCTGTTAATAAACATGGCACAATACAAATGTTTCAACTGCGGAAAACAAATAAGCAGTAAAGTACTTGAAAAAAGATTTGTCTGCCCTTACTGCGGAAGCAAGATTTTCTATAAACCAAGATTGCAAAGTGTCAAACTTAAGGCTGTTTAAATGGAGTTTTCTAAAGATAATTCTAAAATAATAGAGGAATTGCAATTAGCAGAGCATAATTTGCAGGGAATTATTGGGCAAAAACAAATGTTTCAAGTTGAAATGCAGGAAGTAGAGAATGCATTAAAAGAATTAGGAGAAACTAAAGATGAAGTTTATAAAATTCTTTCTGGGATAATGATCAAAACAGACAAACAAGAATTAATTAAAGAGCTTGAAGAAAGAAAAAAAATAATTGACTTGAGAATTGGAACAATGGAAAAACAAGAAGATATTTTTAAAGAAAAAAGCGAAAAATTAAAAGAAAAATTAAGCGGTACACTTGGAAGAAGGGCTGAATAATTTCCTACCTTGAAAAGACAAAAGAAAATAAGATTTATAGTAAATTATTGTTTTAGTATAGGAATATTTATATACTGGTTAAAATAAGAATTCGCATGGGTTTAAACATAAAAAAGTTCTTTGGTGGTTCACAATCGGAAGAGGATTATGTAGAGATCGATCTTGATTCTATGGAGCCAAAGCAGAATAAGGTTTTGGTAAGGCCATTCGTTTTAAGGAACTTTGATGATATTACAGAGATATTAAATTCATTAAGGGACGGCTATACTATTGCAGTTATTGACATTAAGCCTTTAAAGGCTAAGGATATTATTGAACTTAAGAGGTCTATTGCTAAAATAAAGAAAACAATAGAAGCTCTGGAAGGTTCAATTGCCGGCTTTGGAGATAATATTATTATTGCCACCCCATCATTCGCTAAGATACATAGAGAACAGCAAGAACCTAAGAAAGACAGGGCTGATTTTATCAATGAGTAGAGATTAAATATTCTGTTTCGTTTGTTGAAATAATTATATTAATTTTTTTTAATATGAAATATAATAACGTCCGACAAATTTATAATGGGCTATAAGTTATAATATATATGGGAAAAAGAGGCCAGTTTTATCTTATTGCTGCATTCATCATAATATTAATTATATCTGGATTGAGTTATGTATACACTAAAGCAAATGTTCAAACCGAAAACATCAATCTAGCTGGAATTGCCAAGGAGATTGATTTTGAATTGAATACTGCTATAAATAATGCGGTATTAAAGGATGAGGGTGAAACAGCTACTGTTAATAGAGCCATAGAAATTGGAAATTATTACCTAGATAGATATCCTTACATAGATCTGATTATTGTTTATGGGGATAGATCTGAAAACAATAGAGATAGTCATGTTGTTTCTACAGGTGAGGATGTTGATGTGTGTCATGTTGAAGCAGATAAAAGTACACAGGATAAGAGTGTTGAAAGATCTGCCGTAAAGGGACATTTAGGACATGGAGATAAGCTTGGAAAGTGTGCAAGTCAAAATTCTTACTGTCCTCCTGAAGTAATTAGATGCACAGATCAATATATAATTGACAGAGAAATGGTGGATGATGAGGTAAATAATAAAGATATAATTGAAGTATTTAGTATAGCTGGTGATAAGGTTGAACTCGAGATGAAGAATGGCGAACGAAACTTGTATATTGTAGTATCTAGTGTGCGGGGTGAAGAGAAAAGTTTTGTTGTGGAGTGAAATCAGTTTTTTACCTAAAATATTAAAAAGTTAATTATTTATTATTCAAAAATGGAATGGGTTGTAACTGAGAGACCTGGATATTTTGGGACTAGTAGAGATAAAATACATAAAAAATATGACGAACAATTTTATCAACAAAATAAAGTGATTGAAGTAAAGCATTAGTTATTTTTAATTTAACTTTTAGCTATTGAAAACACTGTCTTGAGAGCAACTACTATTGTTGATGGGACAAAAATAAACATTAAGGCTCCCAGAACATTCGCAAGAAGCTTGTTTACCTGAACCGTACCTAGAATTGCAGCACTTAATACTCCGCCTTGAAGGCCTGCTGAACTTACAATAACAACCGATACTGAAGCTATTAGAAATGTTTTTACATCCTTTTCAGCAACAAAATATCCTGCAATTAAACCGAATATAGATAATATTCCTAGAAGTGTTTGATTTATAGTATTATTGCCCTGCCCCACAAGGGTTGTGGCTATTCCTCCAGCTACTGCTAGAATTACTGCAATTAAAAAAGCCCAAGCGGCGATTAGGTTTTCTCTAGAACGTATTGGCATATTTCCTCTTTATTATGAATATAGTGTACTATTTATATATAAATGTTTTATTACTGAAAATAAATATATCTACTAGAGAATCGAAATCTTTATAAAGTGATGTAATTCAAGAGTTATAACATGAAAGCAAAATTTACACTTACGATAGCTGTCTTAATGACGGCATTCAGCATTTTATTTGCAGCAACAGTAAGCGCAGCATTACAATTAGAAACAGTAAGTGTTCCTACATCTGCAGTACACACACAAGTAACTGTTCCTATTACTTTCAAATTAACTAATACTGGTACAACTGCTCAAACTGGATTAAACTGGGATGGAAGCACAACTAATATTGGAACATGGACATTAAGCGGTCTTCCTACTACAATAAATGCAGGAAATTCAGTAACTTTACAATTTACTCCTTCTATTAATATACCAAAACATCAAAGCGGTACTATTAATGCTAATTTGAAAGTTGTTAGTCAAGAGGGAGAAACAGATGATGCCGGAGTTTCAATAGAAATTGCTAAGTCTGCAACATTAACTCTAACAAAAACTAAAGAATTAACTTCAAGCGGTGATGGAGAAATAACTGTTGCAAATACAGGAAATGTTGCATTAACTAATATAGAATTAACTTCTTCAGGAAATATTGCAGGTACATTCTCAAAGAATAACTTAAACTTAATTCCTGGAAAGGATGAAAAAAATATAGTAGTTTCTGCTAGCGATCTATCAAATTTGAAGTTTGGAGTAAATACATTAACTGTCAGCGCTAAAGACTTAAACGAAAATGCTGTTTCAAATAATGCCGTATTCACAATATCAAATAGTTTCTGTAAGGCTGGAGCTAAAGGCGACTTAAGACTAAATGATGTTACAATAGAATCAAGCGGTGAAGATGAAGAGGAATGGAAGGTTTTAGATGAAATTACAGTTGAAGTAGAGATTGAAAATGAGGGAGATGATGAAGTAGAGAATGTTTTAGTTGAATTGGCTTTATTTGATTCTAACGGAAATAATGTTGCTAATGATTTAGACTTTGAAAATGAAGATGAAGAAGAAATTGATTTTGGAGATTTAAATGATGGAGATGAAGAAATAGTTACATTCAATTTTAGAATTCCTGCAGACTTTGAAGATAAAGGGAATTTCAGATTAGCTATAAAAGCTTATAGCGAGGATGCAGAAGAATTGCAATGCGCAGATAAATCAAGTGATTTTGACGGCGAACAAGAAATATTCAAGGAAATAGAGATTAAAGAAGAAGACGATGAAGGTAAATTTATTGTCTTTGATAATATTGCTGTTCAGCCTACTGAAGCAGTATGCGGTGATAATGTAAAGATTATCGCAGATGCATTCAATGTAGGGAATGAAGAGCAAGATCAAACAAGAATCAATTTAGTTAATAGTAAATTAAATGTTGACCTATCAAGAGAAATTAAAGAAGACTTAAATGAAGGAGATAAAAAGAGAGTAGAGTTTGAATTTGTAGTTCCTGAAAACTCAATTGATGGCACGTACAACTTAGAATTAAGTGCTGATTATGATTATAGAAGCGGAACATATAGAGAAAGCAGTGATGATTCTACAACTGTTCAATTAAAAGTATTCGGGTGCAAGGCAGCTGGAAATCCACCTGCTGGAGGAAGTAATGTTGCAATTTCAGCTACTCTAGATTCAGATGCAAAAGCTGGAGAAGAATTAACAGTTAAGACTACAATTACAAACCTTGGAAGTTCACAAGCTGATTTTGTAATCACGGCTGTTGGCTTTGAAACTTGGGCTGAATTATCATCAATATCTGAAAGATTAATTAATCTTAAGAGCGGAGAGACAAAAGAAGTAATAGTTGTATTGAATGTTAACCCTGAAGCTGAAGGAGAAAATACTTTCGCTTTAGAAGTAAGATCAGGCGATAAATTAGAATCAAGAGAAATCGCAGTTCAAATTGAAGAAGCTGAAGCAAAACCTGCTTTTGGCTTCGATTTCGGCGGAAACAGTTTAGTATGGATTATTGGATTAATCAATATAATCTTAATTGTACTTATAATTGTTGTTGCAGCAAGAATTTCTAGAAGATAATTAATTTAGAAAAAGTTCTTAAGATAGATGTAAAAGATTATGTTGCTTCTGTCTCAAAGGCTTTGTGTGATTTTGAATTATTAGGAGTTTATTCAAATAAAGAAGATTTTGTCGATTTTATACAAAATGTCCCAAGTGGAGCGGAAGTAGTAGTTATAGTGAAAGACATAAATAATTGAGCAAAAATGTATGTCTTTCCCTTGACACCAAGAACAATGTTCTTGGATGCCGTCAAGAATATCAATTACCATATTCTTGAGGTAGTCAAGGCACAAATGTTCAAAATTCAGTGTCCTTGAACTATAATTATAAATATCAAATGATTGGTGTAACTAACACAAGGGTTACATCTAGTATTATTGGAGAATATCATTTTTTTCAAAGCGGTGTTGCTTTGGTTCCTAAAAGATAATTTCTTAAAGAACCAAGAATTGTTAAATTAATGAACACCAAAGAGATTTTGGGATTGATTATTAGATATTTGATTGCCATAATTTTAGGGTTGGGGATTGGGTTAATATATAAAATATTGACTCCTTTGACTGTATATCCTATTTATTTTATATTAAAGGAGTTAAATGGTGCTGTACTAATAGGAGAAAGCAGAATATTCTGGAGAGGGGTTTTTTTAGATATAGTGCCGGCATGTGTTGCTGGATCTGCATATTATTTGCTTTTACTTTTGAACTTAATTACTCCTATGAAACTATCTAATAGACTAATGAATATTATATTTTTAATAATTAGTTTTTTTATAATCAATCTTATTAGAATATTTATTTTAATTTATTTTTATTCTTTGGGAATTAGATATTTTGATTTGGCACATAAGTTTATGTGGTATTTTGGAAGTACTGCCGCTGTAATAATATTATGGTTTATTGGTATTTGGATTTTCCAAATAAAAAATATTCCCATTTATGGGGATATTAAAAATATTTTAAAATTAAAATCAGAAAATGCTACTAGGATTTATAAAGGTTAAATATTATTATATAATGAAATGGAGTTGATATCTAGATTTACAGATTTAATACTGCATGTTGACAAATATTTAGATATTTTAATTCAAAATTATGGCACTGCCATATATGTAATTCTCTTCTTGGTAATATTTTTAGAAACCGGATTAGTTATTACTCCTTTTCTTCCTGGAGATTCACTTTTATTCATTGCAGGAACATTCGCTTCGCAAGGAGATATGAATGTCTTGTTACTTTTTGGACTATTAAGTGTGGCTGCAATAATTGGAGATAGCTTTAATTATTGGATGGGGAGTTATTTGGGAGAAAAAATATTCTTGAGAGGTAGATTTGTAAAAAAAGAGTATATTGATAAAACAAAAGACTTTTATCAAAAACATGGGGGGAAAACAATTATTTTAGCCAGATTTGTTCCTATAATTAGGACTTTCGCTCCTTTTGTAGCTGGAATTGGAAGAATGAAATATTCCAGATTTTTAGGGTTTAATATAATTGGGGGAATAGCATGGGTTGGGATATTTTTATTTGGAGGATATTATTTTGGAAGAATAAAATTTGTTCAGGACAACTTGACCGAATTTATCCTGCTGATAATTTTTATTTCTATAATACCTATAATAATTGAAGTCATAAGAAATAAAATTAAGAAAAGAAAAACTATTAACACTATTTAGTCATTCTTCTATCTCTTGCGTCTATAATGGATTGAACTTCAAATTTCTCTACTGCATCCAATATTTCGCAATTTGCCACATTTATAACAATGCAGTTTTCATTATCTTGGATTATTTCTGTTTTATCTCCTGCTTGCAGAAGAATTACCTTATCTTGGGGGCGATATTCGCATGTTGCAAATTTTACATTGACTTCTGCTGCTAGTGCCTCATCTGGCGCTGCGCCTACAACTTTTAATTGGTTGTCTGATAAGAAAGAAGCTAGAGTTCCTATCCCTACTCTGCCGTATTCACATTCAGTGAGGCCTTTAGGATCAACACTTAAATAAATTGTTTCCTCTTTGAGAAACTCAATTCCATTATCAATTGCTTTCCCTGTTAGAGGAACATTATTTTTTCTTGGATCATTTCTTAAATATAAATTATATTTGAGCTTGGGAGTAATATAATAACTATAGCTAAAGACAGGTATTTCTCCAAAGCTTTCTTTTGCAAATGTTAGACCATTGTACTCTATATTGTTTAAATTTGAAAAGATATAATTAGATATGAAAAATATTCCAACTAATAATATTAGAAATCCTGTAATTAAATAAATTTTTGATTTTCTATTTGGAGTTTTTGCTTCTTGCAATGGATGATTATTAGCAGCGGGAGTTTCTTCCTTAACTAACTTGTCTTTTTTTATCTCTTTTGCCATATTGAAAGTTGAATAAAGATACTTATAAATATTTAGGTTTTTAATTATAAAATAGTCTGTATAAAAAGGCGTCTGCCGAGGCTAAATCTCCTTCTATAAAGACACATTTATCTTTTTGGTAGACTTTTCTTTCTATTGATTCCTTCCAGATAATTAGATTAGAAGTACAATCCTTTTCTGGCAGATTCTCTTCACATTTGCCGTAGCAAGCTTTTTGAACTTTTGAAGTTATTTTTAGAAGATTTGATGATAATTCGGTTAAAATACCGTCGTTTTTTACATCGAGATAGATAGGTTGTCCAGTATATGCATCTGAAAAGATAGTTAAATTTACGGGGATATCTTTAATGTCTTCAGGAGAACTTTCAAGTACAAATCCTACACCTTGATATTGAAAATTAACTTTATCTGATGGTGTATCTTGAATTTGCGGATCTGAAATATTTTCAGTGGAGGAAGGATTAATAAAAAAAGCATATCCTAAAGTACTCAAGAGAAGTATTGAAAGCATAAACACACTTAGAATTTTTGAATTTCTTTTCTTTTTTCGTTCAAATTCTTCCTTTGTTTTTATTTGCCTAATCATAAAATATTGTTATTTTAGATATTTAAAAATATTTGCTTTAGAGAAGTTTGCAAAATTAGGCAATAATAATCTTCTCTAAAGAGAAATTAAATTTTGTATAGTCTCCTTAGAAAGAAAAAAATAAAAAATAAAAAGAAAAAAAGAAGGAAAAAAATCCTTCATTATATATGTTTAAGCTGTACCTGCTTCAGTCATAAGTTCTGCGGCTGTTGCTGATGTACCTTTATACTTCTTGCCAACCATTGTATCAACAGTTTGTGTTGTTAGATACTTAGCTGCATTAGTGGTATCACCTGCATTATATCCTGCAACAAGGGTAGCAACCTTTCCTCCAGTTCTGGAGAAGGTTTCAATTAAGAATTGACCTGCACCGACTGTTGTTTTCGCGGTGAAGTCTGCTCCACATGTTTTTCCGGATAGACCTAATAGTTGGGCGGCTACTGTATTTACACAGCTTCCTCCTACAACAACTAAGTTTTTACCTGCAACAGAAGTTGCTTCTGCATCAGTTACTGAAACGCTTCCTAGTTCGACAACTCCTGCGCCAGTTCCAGTTGCGGTTCCACCACTTATTTCAGAGCTAATAGCGCCGAAATAAATACTGTTATGGACCTGCTCTCCTGGATAACTTATAGTAGTAGTCTTCTGATCTGAATCAGAAGAATCGACAAGAGCAATTGTGCCCCATCTGTCTGATTCTTTGGTTTTCTTGCTATCGCTAGCTAAGGAAATTTCGTCCCACTTTGCGTCTGCATTCCATGTTCTGACAGCATCGTTAATACCTATACCATCGTCACCAGTACTTCCTGGTTCTAATGTTACAATTATTGCTTCGTAGTTTGTCTTATCATCTTTTTCTTCGAAGATAACTAAGGCTGGATCCACTATGTTCAAAAGTGTTTGTGGATTTATTAGGTAGACATTAGTTTTATTTGTACCTGTCTGGTTAGCCGATGTAAAGTTATAAGTCAATCTTCCTATTGCTCCAGCAACAGATGTTATGGAATAACCTGATAAGTTCAAAGCAGTAGTTGTACTACCGAATGTAATGTTTACCATAGGAGTAAGGTTATCGTATGTCGCGCTTAATGTAACATCCGTATATCCATCTCCATCAGGGAATCTTACTTTACCTAGAGCTGTTCCAGTTTGGTTTCCATCGCTTGCATCCCAATCACTTATGGATAAATTTAACAATGGCGTATAGAATGCTACCTTTGCGCCTTGCTTTGACTCAATAGTTGGGAAAGCAATCATATCTGCTGTTGCGCTAGAGCTATCTGGATAGTTAACTCTAACCCAGTTGGCATCACCTGAGGATGTTCCATTATATGCAACAGTGTAAGATTTACCTCCGACAACTACAGAAGCAATACCATCAGTTGAAACTCCTGAAGACTTGTAAGTATCTCCTGAAAATATGTCAGTAAATTCGACTCTATCGTCTGCAGTTCCTACTTGATTTGTTATGGTTGAAACCTTAACTAAATAGCCTTCTTCCTCATTACCTAAAACAATATAGTTATTTCGATATGTTAGCTGACCTTCTGCTACTGTTATATTTCTTCCATCGTCATCTATATTCATGTCCATTTTTGCAGTATTGTTTTTAGCAAACTGAATAGTTTTAGAGTTTCCTTTATACTCCATGAATGTTACAGATGCCTCATCATCAGATGTATCTGCTACGATTATATCTTCTCTAAGAGTGCTTCCTTCCGGTACGCTTATGCTTGCAAAATCAACTTTGAAAGTTCCAAATATTGGATCTATAAAGCTCTTTCCAGGTATTACTGCATCATTATCTGAATTTGGAGCAAATACTCCAAAGGTCATATCTGTTGCTGCGGTTGTTCCACCAGTTACAGTGGTTGATGTACCTTCTAAAATCTTTTCATCTTCTCCAACTTTTACATTGGATCCTGCAGTAGTAGAGATTGTTACTTTCTCTGCGCCTGCAATTACAGAAGCTGAAAGCTTTAGATTGGTTTCATCTGCATTTGTTATTGCAACAGTAATGCCGTTAATCTTCTTCGAAGCATTTTCATTTACTTCCTTAGTTTCAGATTTACCATCACTATCAGTTACCTTTACGGTAGCTGCAGTATCGGATGCAGAAACTAACTCTATAGTATATGTCTTTCCGCTAATTGTTACTTCAGCTGAAGGATCATCATTTGATAGAGATACTCTTTCTGCGGTTTTTAACAATACTAGATTAGTATCAGAAGTTGCAGAAGCTATTGTGAACTTCTGTCCAAACATTGTTATGTCTTGGCCTTCTGAATCAGCATGTGTAAAGTTTACCGCTTTGCTGAAAGTAATTGTCGAGTTATAAAATCTTATAGCTGATGTTGTACTTAAAGCAATTCCGAATTGTGGATCATCTGAACTTGTTGGATGCTTAGCATAAGTTATATTTAATGTTGGCCATGAACCTACCTCAATCTTTTGAGTAAAGGTTGCCTCTACGTTACCTGAAAAAGTACCATCTACTAATACAGTAGGTAGCTCTGTTTCAGTTAATGTATTCTTAACTGTGTTAAGAACGTCATCAACATAGAGTTTTGAGCCGCTAGTAAATAAAGGGGATGCCTCTCCAGAAACTGAATCTGCAGTGGTCCCTCCTGATCCTTTTGCTGTTTGTTTTGCTAGTTGTGTTGATAAGTAACTTGAAATATCAGTAACTGCCACTAAATCAGTGTATGCAGCGTTTGCACCACCGTGAACGATGGCAACATCTCCTGCTCCGCCCTGTATGAATGGTGCTGGGAAATTAGCTGCTGCAGCTAATGCTATAGTTGAACTTAACATCGCTGTACTAGCAAGAACTGAACCTATTTTTTTGAATGAAAATCTCATTTTTTTTAAACCTCCTTTCACTTTGTTCTTCTTGGCGGCTTTTAGCCCCTCTTTGAGGAGATTGCTGTTTGGCAATCCGCCAATAGCATAGAGTAAAAACTCCATACCATTAGATTGAATTATAACACTAAAATTAATTTTGTTTAAAAAGCTTTCTATTATTTTTTTCTTTTATGGGTAAATATAGTGCGGTCTTGAGGGTTTGTATATAAAGCTTATGATGTCACTTGTATTTACAACACCTTATTTTTTTTAAATTTATCTATTCAAGTTGGATAGGGGTTATTTACTAACCCCTATAATGATATTTTTCTTATGCAAACATTTTTATAATAAAGATATTTTTATAATATGGGTCATTCTGGAACCTATATATTGACATGGCATCAAAATCAAAGACAAGAGAAATAACTATCGTCGAGAACGAGGGATCTTTTAGTACTTTCTTCAAAAAATTTTATAATGAGAAAAAAGAATTTGATTTCGAAGGTATATCTGCTTTAAGAAAACTTCTTTCAAATGAAAAGGCTAAATTATTAAATATAATAAAAACGAAGAAGCCTAATTCTATTTATGAGCTGGCTAAAATACTCAACAGAGACTTAAAAGCTGTTAAAAGAGACATTAAACTTTTAGAAAGATTTGGTTTTATTGATTTGATTGCTGAAAAAAGCGGAGAAAGAGAGCGCTTAAAACCTGTGATTGTAGTTGATTCTATTTATATAAGTGTTAAACTCTAATAACATAATTTCAATATGTTCGAGATTGTACCTGGAAATGCTGGAAGAAGCACTTCTGAACCTCTAATGGTATTTCCGCATTTTCCTTTTGAAATTATAAGTATTTCTTTTAGGGTTGTATTTGTAGAGTATGTGGATTGGAATTCATATCCTTTTATGTGAGCTTCTGGGGCTACATTAAAACTGGCTTCAATTATTCCAGCCAGGGCCTTTTCTACAGATTGGCAGGGTTTTTCCCCTGAAGTACAAACTGACAGGCCATTAAGACATTCTTCAAAAAGTTCACCTAATTTGGAATAGGCCGGTTCATAACTGATTGCGCAGGAACTTGTGACTTCCATCGCACTTTCTAAAAAGTGGTAAATATCTTTGCCTTCCTGGAATGAATCGGTAGATTTTAACGATATACCTAATATTATCACACCTACTATTGCGACTATAACAACTATTAGGGTAAAGCCTACAATTTCTTCCTGTGCTTTTTTATTCATATTCATTTTAGACCTTTTCCAGAGGCATAAACTCTGCCTACTTCGCATTTGGTGTAGCCTCCTTTTTCCTTAGACCAATAGCATAACGATACGAAGGCTGAACTTGGGGAGCCTATTTTATCATTTTCAATTAAAGTTATTGTATTGCATTGAGGATAATTATTTGACTGGCATTCCATTTTATTAGAAGAGGAAATCTTTTCTATTTGAAGAAAATCCAAATTCCAAAATTCTTGATAGGCTTTTCTTTGTTTAAGCAGAAATACCTTATCTAAATCAATGCAATAAGCGCAATCTTTGGAAGTTAAGGAAAATTCAGGGGTGGAGGCTAATTTTCTTACTAGTTCTTCTGCTTCTAAATCTTGCAAAGATGAAGCGTCTTTTTTTAGATTGTTTAATGATATAGAGAAGTAAAATAATGAAACTATGGCTAAAAAGATTACTAGTGCGACTAATACAAATGCCATTTGCTGAATCTTTATTTGGGCTTTTTTAGAAAAGTTTGCAGGATAATCCATCATTTTTCCTCCTAATATTTTGCGAATCCAACGATATATCTCTTAACGATAGTGAATGATTTAATGAAAATGTTTTATTAGCATATGAAGATAATTCAATTTCTAAATTAGAACTGCATCCTTTGGGAGAAAGAAAAGCACTTTTAGAATAATACAGCCAGCTTAGCTCTGAAGTTCTTTTCATTAATCTTTTTAATTGGCATTCGTATACTGGTGAATCAGAAAATATAGAAGCATATAATAAAGTTGAGCCGTCAAAATAAACTCTTTCTGAGAATTTTTTCTTTAAACTGCCTTTTAGTTGCCCTGAATCTAGAGAGATATCTATATCGCAACCTGAACTGGCGAAACATACTTTTTTGGAATCGCGAGAGCATTCAGACGCGGAAAAAGCAATGGTTATATTAAGCCTTAGATCAGTAATTTCTTCTTCAATTTCATTTGGAGGATTAATAAAGCAATATTCTTCAGAAACTGGCCAAATATAAATTAAATCCGCTACCTTAAAAGGAATTTGAAGCGGTTTTGAAAAAACAAAGAAATTTTTTCCTTCAACCACTTCTGAAGAAAAAATATATTTATTATTGAAGCTGGATGGAAAACCTGGTTTTGGCCATTCATCTTTTAAATTTTTGGTGGAGATTGATATTTTTTGTTTTCCAAAAGTTCCTTCATTGGAAATACATTCGTTAAATATTCTAGCCTCTTGAGGCATAGAAATTTTTGTTATTTTTCCTGTTTCAAGATTTGTTTCTATAGGTGTTAAGATTATTCCCAATTCTTTTCCTAGTTCAGTATCCTGCCTTAATTGCGAGGTCTTCACAAATTGGCTTGCAAAATAAACAGCTAGAAATATTATTACTGCTCCGACCATGAGGGCGAATATCCACGAAAAACTAAACTCCAAAGCTTTTTTATTTAATTTCATTTTCTTAAAGTAACTAACGAATCAAACTGGTCTTTCTCGGTAATTAATTCTATTTTAGAATCCTTCGCTGGAATGCAAAAAAATTCATCTGTTTTAACATGATCTAATTTTATAGAAGATAATGTGGAGTCGCACGCCTTATTAGCTGGATAAAGAAATAAATTTCTATTTTTCATATTGATATTTGCTTTTAGGATAGAATTGTGCTCTTCCCTATATTCTTTGGAAGAAGATTGATTTAAATTTCCAAAACATACAAGATTTATCCCGCTCGGAATCTTCCCTATAAAAGTATCTTTACTAATTGGAGACTGCCAGGCCTTACTTATATGTTCTTGAATATCTTCATAAAATAATCCAATTTGGGTGCATTCACTTACAGAAACAAAACTCTTGATTACATAAAATGCTACTGCTACTATTGCTATAATTACAATGATAGAAAAAATCATGCTAAAAGATAAATTAAAATCCCCTCTTTTTTTCATAGAGAAAATAGAGAAAAGATGTAATTAAAGGTTTCTGTTATTATTGGGAACTTATTTTTCAAGGCCTTTTAACGTTCCTGATATTTTTAGAATTTTTATATTTGAATCAGACATTTCAAAGGAAGCTTTTATATCATCTAATGATTTTCTATTCACAGAAAGAATAATATCTTTTGAATGCGAATTAATAAATACTGGGGAGGCTTTCGCCCATCCTAAAATGCCGATGTAATCTAAAATAAGTTTTTCTACTTTTTCTTTTGATTCAGCTGACAAGAGAAGATAACGTCTTTTGACTCTTAAAGAAGGTTTTAGTTTTAGCTTCATTTTATTAAATTTTCGCCTACCATTGAATTAATTGAGCTTTTGATGGAATTGCTCTCTAAAGCAAAACCAAGGCTTTCTGCATCGCCTATTTTGAAATTATTCATCCCTATTACCTCGCCCTGTGTGCTTATCAATGGGCCTCCTGAATTACCTGGGTTTAATGAAACATCTGTTTGAACATACTCTTCAAGTCCATTTGGCCCCTCTCTATCAAGGCCAGATATTATTCCTTCAGTAACTGTGAAAGATAACCCTAAAGGATTACCTATAGCAATTACTTTTCTTCCAACTTGAAGTGAATCTGAATCTGCCAGGGGCAGATAATCGTAATCGCCTTCAATTTTTAATAATGCTAAGTCTCTAAGCTTATCAATTCCGATTATTTCAGCTGTCAAAGCTTGTTTATCATAAGTTAATACACGGATATTATCTTTTCCTTGGATGACATGATAATTTGTAATTAAATGCCCATCCCCTGCAATAATAAAGCCTGATCCGACTGAATTTTCTGTAAGGACTGCCACAACATTTTTAACTGCTTTGTCAATTACACTCGAAAAATCATCCTGGGTAACTTTTAATAAACTTATTTCATCTTCAAAACTTTTCTGCTGTGCCCCTTGTTTTGTAATGGCCAAAGACAAATCGTTAAAGTTTCTTTGATTGACATTATTATAATCATCTATAACGGAATTGAAATTTTCAGTTAATCCTTTTTTAGCTTCGTAGACTTCAACATCTATTTTAGAATTTAACTTTGAAAATTGAATAGTTACAAATACGAAAGAGATCAACTGAAATATTAATAAGAATAATACTAATATATAGAGTATATTTGCGTGCTTTTCCATATTGATATATTGAAGTATCAATATTTATAGTTTTTCTTTAGTTTATTATTGGGCTAGAGTATGTTCTTCTTGGAGTATATTTCTTTTTATCAAACTCCAATCTAGCTTAATGAGGTCGCTTACAAACTTGTTTTCCATATTCAATTGAAAATAGTCAGATTTTCCAATTTTTCTAGTTCTTCGAATAATTCCAGAATTAATAAAATATGGAAAAAATACCTTTAAAGAATTATAACTTACATTACTTCCTTTTGCTATTTCAGTTATAGGATAATCAAAGAAATGAAACTGTATTAAAAAGTCAAGTACCCTTAACTGAGGGGTATCCCCAAGATGCATTAAGAAAAAACTTTTATTTTCTTTGGTTTTCATTTTTGAATTTTTGTTCAATTTTATAAAAGTAGAATACAAACAAAAAGCTATTTATACCTTATCAAGTATTTTAAAGTAGCTGCAATTCATCTTCGGCTTGAAAGCCGTAGGTTTCTTGGAGAGAAAATAAAAAAATAATCCAATGATGAAGTTTTGTTACTTGAAAAAGTAACAAATTAGCCTGATAGTTTATATATTGAAATTACATATTTTAAGTATGGATAGAAAAACTTTTACTCTAGATAAAATACTTACTTGCACCGCCAGAGATTATGTTGAATCTGAAGGAAAAAGATTGGAAGACTATGAAATGAGAGGAGTACATTTTGAGGGTGGCTTTAACCTAACTGAATCAAAACTCAATTTATATGAACATTTCGCAAATGAAGTTCCATTAGGAACAGAAGCTGTTGTAAATTATTCATGTAATGTGGTATGTACAACCTCTGTATTTACTAAGATTTATTCTGCGGTTGCCCAAGGCACTGCATTAATACCTAGAAAGAAAAACAATTAAGAACTTATTTAAACCTCTTTTTCTTTCAATGAACATGAAAATTCATGCAATTGGAGGTTATAGTGAGGTGGGAAAAAATATGACTGCCTTGGATCTTGGGGAGGATGTTATTGTTTTTGATTCTGGGTTATTTTTGCCTGCTATTGTGGGTGTTTCTGAAAAGGAAAAAATTCCAACTGAAAAAGGAATGAGGAACTTGGGGGCATTGCCTGATGATTTATATTTAGAAAAAAAAGGTTTAAGAGATAAAGTAAGGGCGTTATTAATTTCACACGCTCATTTAGATCATGTGGGGGGCCTGCAATACAATGCTTATAGATATAAAGCTGAAATTATAGGGACTCCTTTTACAATGGAGGTATTAAAAATTTTGGCTGCTGATTCTAACTTACAAATGAGGAATAGAATTGTTAAAGTAGAACCTAATGGATCTTATATGATTAGGGGAAGAAATAGAAGTTATAAAGTAGAATTTATTAATATGACCCACTCTACAATCCAAAGTGCAATTATCGCTGTCCATACTCCTGAAGGAATTGTATTGTATGCTAATGATTATAAATTAGATAATTCGCCTGTATTTGGAGATCCTCCAAATTACCGAAGGCTTAAAGAATTATCAAAAATAGGGGTGAAGGCGCTTATTGTAGACTGCTTATACGCACAAGACGATAGAAAAACCCCATCCGAAAAAATTGCAAGAGGATTACTTGAAGATGTATTTTTTGGAACAGATAATAGGAATTCTGGAATAATTGTAACTACATTTTCTTCCCATATTGCTAGATTAAAATCTATTACTGAATTTGGAAAAAGACTGGGAAGAGAAGTTGTTTTTTTTGGAAGAAGCTTGAATAAATATGTCAGTGCTGCAAAAAATGTTGGAAAAGCCCCATTTATGAAAGACATTCAAATGTTTACTTATAGGAATCAGCTTCATAAAGTTATGAAAAAAATAAATAACGACAAAAAGAAATATTTGGTTGTTTGTACTGGACATCAGGGAGAACCTGGGTCTATATTAGATAGAATTTCTAGAAAACAAGTGCCTTTAACTTTGCATGAAGAAGACCATATAATTTTTTCTTCAAAAACTATTCCTACGCCAATAAATGAATTAAATAGAGAGCAATTAGAGAGAAGACTAAAGAAATATAAAGTCAGGATATTTGATAATGTTCACGTCTCTGGTCATGGAGGGAGAGAGGATTTGAGGGATTTAATTAAGCTAACTAATCCCGAGCATGTTATTCCCTCTCATGGAGATTTAAAAAAGACAAGCGCTGGAGCAAAACTAGCTGAAGAGATGGGATACAAATTAAATAAAAATGTACATTTAGTACAAAATGGGCAGGTAATAAATATATGATAGAAGAAATCGCTGGCGGATTGAAAAATGCTATAGAGAGAGGATCTACGTTAGAGCAGGCAGTCCAAAGTTTTATTACTGCAGGGTACAATCCTGTAGAAGTTAGGCAAGCGGCACAAAGCCTTTCGTATATGCCTAGCACATTAAAACCTGTGGAGACTCCTAGAAACGAAGCGTCTGGAAACCAACAAAAACCTAAGGAACTTCCTGTTATGCCGTCTGTGAATGTGCCTCAAAGGCCCGTACAGCCACAAAGCAATATGCAGTTACAATCAAATTTTCAACAACCTGCACAGCAAATGCCTTCACCGCAACTTCAACAGCAAATACCATTCTCACAACCGCCAATGCAGAGAAGAGAAGAATATAGTTTCAATAGAAGCAGGCCAAAGTCAGGCAATAGTGTTTTAATTGTTATATTGGTATTTATTCTACTTCTATTAGTTGGAGGATTAACCTATATGATTTTCTTCGGAAAAGATTTATTGGATTCTATACTTAGCTAAAATGTCTCTTAATTATTTAATGAAGTTATTTCGCAGGTCATTTACAGACTATTTGAAAAATCCTTTTGTTATTATACCTGGATTGATTTTATGGATATTTACTATTTCCTTTTCTTTAATATCTGTAAAGCTTAACTATAAACTTCAGAATACATTCTTACTTTCTTCATGGCTCATAATATTTAGCATCCTCACTCTACTCGTAATCTCATACTTTTTTTCTGGATTGATAGGTATTTCTTTCCTTTCTTTGAAAAATAAAACCCGCCCTAAAAATTTCTTAAAATATTCAAATAAATTCTGGCTAAGAAATTTTGCAGTTATTTTAATTATTTTGGCAATGTTTAATATTACTAGATATTTAGCTCATAATATTGGGCTCATTATTGGAAAGGCAATAGAATTAGATGTTAGAATAGCGGCTGTATTATTTTTTATTTTGTATATTGGAGGGATACTTTCTTTTTTAATATTCTTCAGTTATTCCAGTTTTTATTTAGTTGGATATGATTACTCAATTTTAAATGCAATTAAAAAGTCGTTTAGGCTGGTAAGGAAAGAATATATTGAGACACTTATTATTTTAACTCTGTATTTTGCAATAAGCCAGATATTAGAAGGAATTATGCCAAAAATAGCATTTGAAGTTTTGAATGTGGCAGTAATAGTGCCGTATTTGTCTTTAGTCATGTCCAGATTTGTTTTTGAAAGGAATAAAAATGATTTACGAGCCAAGTGATGATTCTTACCTATTAAAAAAAGAGGTTTCTAAATTTTGCAAAGGGAAAACTGTTCTTGATGTAGGGTCTGGGAGCGGAATACAAGCAGAGAGTGCAATCGAATTTGGGGCAAAGGAGGTTTTAGCTATTGATATAGATAGTGAAGCGGTAAAATTGTTGACGAAAAAAGGAATAAGTGCTCTGAAGTCTGATTTATTATCTAATGTCAAAGGAAAATTTGATCTTATTATTTTTAACCCGCCATACCTTCCTTTGGATAAAATGGAGGATAGAGAAAGCAGTAGAATAACAAGCGGAGGAGAGGCGGGGGATGAAATAATATTAAGATTTTTAAAAGAAGCGAAAAAAAGTCTTTCAGCTAAGGGAATAATACTAATTGTTCTTTCTTCTCTAACTCCAAAGAGCAGAATTATAAAAAGATTAAAAGAATTAGACTTAAAAAAAGAAGTGATTGCTGAAAAAAAACTTTTTATGGAAAAATTGGAAGTTTGGAAGATTGAAGCAAAGGTTTAAAAAAACATCTCTGTAAAAATCTTTATAGATAATAATCGCAATTTTATGCCAGACTATTTAAATTTAAATAAATTATTGAAAGAAAGCTGCAGAGAAGCAAGTGAAGAATTTCATGCATCAACAAAGCAAGTAGATAGAATTCAAAAAGAAAAGCTATTAAAAATAATTTTTAATAGCTGTGAAACTGATTTTGGTAGAAAGCATAATTTCGATAAAATAAGATCTGTTGATGATTTTAGATTAGCTGTTCCCATAACAAACTATGAACACTATGAAGATTATGTGGTACAAATAGCGGATGGTAAGAAGAAAGTTTTGACAAAGGATGAAGTCTTAATGCTGGAGCCTACTAGCGGTTCAACGTCTCCCTCCAAATTTATTCCATATACCGAATCATTAAAGAGAGAATTTCAGAAGGGAATATTTCCCTGGCTTTATGATCTTTTGCAAAATAAAACTAATATTGGAAATGGAAGTTTTTATTGGTCTATCACACCGGCAATGCATCGTCAAGAAAAAACTTCTGGAGGAATACCTATAGGATTTGGAGATGATGGAGTATATTTTACAGATAAACAAAAATCTATCATTTCTCAATTATCTGCTGTGCCTTTTGATGTAGCGCAGATACAAGACATTGATAAATTTAAAGAAAAAACTTTAGAGCATATGATTGGGAATAGAGATTTATCATTTATTTCTGTTTGGAACCCTACATTTTTATCACTTTTGTTGAGACCTCTGCCAGATTTATCTAAATCTTTAATAAAAGATATTAAAGATAAAAAGAGGAGAGGGGAATTAGAAATAGCCTTAGGAGGTACTGAAAGTAATTTATACGAACGAATCTGGCCAAATTTGTCTTTAATAAGTTCATGGGCAGATGGGAATGCGAGCAATTATATAGCTGGATTAAAAGAATTATTTCCAAATGCTGAAATTCAAGGCAAGGGCTTAATTGCTACCGAAGGATTTATTTCATTTCCATTAGTAGATTATGAAGGTGCTGCTTTGTCTGTTAATTCACATTTCTTTGAGTTTAGAGATATTCAAAATCCAAATGATGTTAGATTAGCACACGAAGTGGAAAAAGAAAGACAGTACGAGTTAATTTTAACCACGAGTGGAGGATTTTATAGATATAATCTAGAAGATATTGTTCAAATAGTTGGATTTAAAGATCAATGTCCTTTGTTAAAATTTATTGGAAGAAACAATAATGTTTCTGATTTATTCGGAGAAAAACTGAATGAATATCATGTGAGCAGTGTTATTAAAGAAACTTTGCAAAAATATGAAATTACTCCTTCTTTCTTTATGATTGCTCCAGAAAAATTAGAGCGTGATGAAACTTTCTACACTTTATTTATTGAGTCTCCTAATGGGAATGCAACTCACGAGATGGGCAATTATTTGGATAGTAAACTACAAGAAAATTATCATTATAGATATTGCAGAAAATTAGGACAATTGGAAGCAACAAGGATTTTTTTAATAGATAATAACGGGGGGAAAACAGCCTCTGATATCTACTTAGAAGAGGGTCGAGCAAGAGGCAAAAAAATAGGAAATGTTAAGCCTGCTGCATTAAGTTCACACATGGGCTGGACAAGCAAGTTTAACGGAAGATTTATTTAAGAAAAGCAAATAATTATAAGAATAGCTTATTAATATAAAGAATGATTAAAACATTTGAACTGAAGATCTATAAAGCTTTTTTGATATTTTTTGGGCTTTTCCATTTATTATTGGGGATTGTTGGCTCTTTATCCAGTTCTCTCTTCTTTAAATTGATATATCTTGTTTGGCATGTAGATATCTCCCCTATACCAATTCTTTCTTCAGCTGGCAAATTTTTCTTTGCATATATGGTGGGTTCTGGTGTAATGACGTTATTAATTGCCCAGGACATTAAAAAATATAGAGTGTTCCTTCTAGCATCAATGGCAGGGATATTTGTAGAATTTGTTCAACCATTAATATTTTTCAATGAAATCAAAACTAGCTTTAATGTTGCATCAGAATTTATGATATTGAATATTGTAATTCTTATCGCTTTATTTTTGGTATTTAGTCTAATATACATAAGAACGAAAAAGGATACAATAAAAACTTAACAAAAGGTTTATAAATAAAGAAGCATATTAATATTTAATAAGATGAGTAAATGGCAAGTCAAAATAAGTGGTTGAGTTATCTTTTGTGGTTTGGTGCAGTTTATCATATTCTGTTAGGATTAGTTGGAATTTTTGCTAAAGGCTTAGTGGCTTCTCTTGCGAAGAACTTTTACAATTTTAATTTAACTTTAGATCCTCAAACATATTGGATCATCAATCCATTGGCCGCCTATATGTTGATTTTTGGAGTTTTTATGGCAGTTACAGCTACGAGTACTACCAAGTATAAGAGTTTTGTAAACGTAATCTTAGCGTTGTTAGTGCTGCGCGTTATTCAAAGAGTGTTCTTTATAACGACATCACCTGCTGACTTAATCAATAATGTTAATCCTATAAAAGAATGGATGGATATTGGTTTGGTTACAGCGTATGCTATTATAGTTTTTGTTTTATCAAGGAAATCCAAGAATTAAGTAAAAGGATATGATGATCTTTTATATAGCCTTAGTTGTTTTTGCTATTATAAGCTTAATAGAACTTAATCCGAATAGATTCAAGAAAGCTAGTCCTTATAAGAAAACAGACAAATTTTCAGGAGGGTTTATTACCCTTGCCTCTGCTTTTGTTGGTTTATTAAGCATAGTAGATAAAATCTTTAACTTATTCCCTATAAATACTGGGGCGAATGATTTAGTTATCATCTTTGGATTGGTATTATTTATTTCTGGATTTTTCATTCGCTATTTGGCCATTAAAGAATTAGGGACTAATTTCAATTATGCTATAGCGCCAATAAGAGAATTAAAAACAAAAGGAATATATAAGAAAATAAGACATCCTTCTTATTTGGGGACTATTTTGTATTCTGTAGGGGTTCCATTTATGTTTCTGTCTAAACTAGGATTTTTTGCTACACTTATTGTTATTATTAGTATCCTCTATAGGATAAAGCTAGAGGAACTTTTTTTAGAGAGAACAGTTGGAAATAGTTACTTAAATTATAAAAATAAAACCTATAAGTTAATCCCCCATGTCTATTAGTAGAGTGCGGGGTATAAAAAAGCGAAAATCAATAGTCTTATTAAGTGTCTTTATGTTATTTTAGTTATATTGAAGGAAAAGAAAAATGAATAAGTTATTTATTATATTCCTGAGTATAATATCTCTTTCTAGTAAGGTACTGGCACATGAAAATGAAAGTTTTCTCGTGCCTCCAGATTGGTTAATATTTAGATCGCCTGTATTGAGCATTGGTATATTAGTGGTAATAGCTTTAGCGATCTACTTTTTATTAGCATATATAGTCAAAATAAAATTGCCGAAAATACCTTTGTCTAATCAATCTTTAAAGAATCTATTGGCGGCTGTATTGTTTCTGGGAACTTCTGCATGGTATTGGGATGGATGGTGGCATATAGCTCGTGGAATTGATATGTTTTTTTCACCCCCGCATGTTTTAGTCTATGTTGCCCACACCTTATTAATTTTAAGCACCCTGTATCTATATAACAGGACTAAAAGCAAATTTTATTATTATGTGTTAATGGCTGAAGGAGTAACCTACTTTTCGGGATTTGTAGATATATTTTGGCATGGTTATTTTGGTTTGGAAAAAGAAGTTACGCCATTAATGGTTTGGTCTCCCTCACATATAGTAAGTTTTTCTTC
Organism: Nanobdellota archaeon; assembly: GCA_030648155.1. Lineage (GTDB taxonomy): Archaea > Nanobdellota > Nanobdellia > Pacearchaeales > GW2011-AR1 > JAUSIK01. The sequence goes on from JAUSIK010000016.1 coordinate 176,711, forward strand.
CATTTTAGTAGGAATTTTAATATTGTTGCATAATTGGATAAAGGAATATAAAAATGATCCAAAAGTAGAGGATTTATTTAGATTAATACTGGTTTCTGGGGCAGGATTTAGCATATTAAGTATAATCACCCTATCGCCTCTTCATCCTCTTGGTTGGCATCATATCTTTGGGCCTTGGGGAGTTGTTTTTACAAGTTTCTTTTCTATGTTATATGTTCTGTATATTGCATACCATTTACCTAAAACTGGAATTGTAACCTTTTCTGCAATGATTGTTTATTGCTATATCACATTTGAATCATTCACAACTGCTCCGGGAGTTGTTTTGTTACCACATTCAACTGCTCCATTTTGGCTACATTTCTTGTCAATAATTATAGGCGTAATTTGGATAGATTTTATAAATATTAAAAATAAATCAATTATCTTGATAGGAACAACGGCTGGATTTTTAACTGGATTCATTTATTTCTGTTTTTGGAGCCTTATTAACAATAATACTTTTTCTTATAGTTTTAATGATTCTTTTATATTTTTAATGATGAGCATGGTAGGTGGAACAGTTGCAGGTTTAATAGTCGATATTATTTTTAAGAAAAGATATAAAAACCTATTTAAATTTATTTTTGGGATGAATAAAAAATTCTTATTGATCTTACTTTTGATAATAATATTTCTAGTGGGATTTGGTTATGGTTATATGTTTAACCATTATAATGATCAACAAAACAAGTTATCTATAGCTACTTTTCTAAAGCATGATCCTTATGGACAACAATCTAATTCAATTAATTTGCCTCATACGTATGAAGCTGAAAATGATGAAATATTAAATTCCGACTCTGAGAGTATTATAGTTGAAGAGAAGGGAGTTTTAACATGAAATTTTTATTTTATGTATTATTATTTGGATCTCTTATAAGTTTAGTTGGTGCCTATGAGATTAACTCGCCTAATAATGAAACTATTTTTAGTTGGCTAGAACCGCCAGATATTATTCTGTTTCAATCTCCTTTACTAAGTATAAGTTTTCTTTTGATCTTAGGCATTTTAACAATTTTTATTCTTAGATTTTTGTTAAGAGTTAAATTGCCAAAAATTGGTTTATCTGATAGGGTTCTTCGCAGCCTTTTCGCTATTTCTATTTTTATTTTTATAGCTGCATGGTATTGGGATGGATGGTGGCACGTTGCTTTAGGCAGAGATAGATTCTTTTCACCCCCGCATGTATCTATTTATATTAACTTATTTATCTTGTTTTTTTCAACTTTATTTTTATATAAAGGATCTAATAACCGAATATATGCGGTTGCATTATTTACGCAATCAATATCCTTATTTTGCGGAATAGTGGATATATTTTGGCATGGTTATTTTGGGGTAGAGAAATTGATATCTCCTCTAATAGTGTGGTCTCCACCACATATGGCAAGTTTTGCGTCTATTTTTATAGGAATGGTTTTTATCCTTCAAGATTGGATTAAACAGTATTCTAAAAACAAAGATCAATTGCAATTTTTCCAAATAGTTTTGTTATCTGGATCTGCCTTTAGTGTTTTAGGCATATTAACATCTCCGCTTCAACCGCTTGGATGGCACCATATTCTTGGAGTATGGGGGATAGTTATTACCACTTTCTTTGCAGCTTTTTATCTTATCTATCTGGCATATAAAATGCCTCAAACAGGCATAGTGACTTTAACGATGTTGATCTTAATAGTTTTTATCACATTTGAATCACATACATTTGCACCTGGCCTTTCATTACCTCCACATGCAACTCCTCCTTTTTGGCTTCATTTTCATGCAACTATTCTTGCAGTTGTTTGGCTTGATTTTATTAATTTAAGAAAATATCGTCCTGTATTAATGGGGACTATATCTGGCTTCTTGTTGGCATTAGTATATGCAATATTTTGGAGGTTCGTGCAAAATGAAACATTTAGTTATAGCTTTAATGAATCTATACTTTTTGTTATTGCGGGGACTATAGGCGGCAGTTGTGCAGGCCTATTATATAATTATATAAACAAAAGAAAAATAATAGAATAATGGAAATAGTCGAAATAATAACAATGGTTTATCTTTTTTTATTTTCTATTTATCATGTAATAACTGGTATTGTTTCTATATTTTTTCCAGAATTTTCTCTTAAGTTCTATAAGGTCCTTTATGGTTTTAATCCTCGAGAAACTAAACAGTTAGTTATGACTTTCAAGCCCTGGGGTAATCTTGCTCTTGCTGTTGGATTCATTGGATTTATGATATTATTTAACCTTGACCAGTTTTATTTTTTACTTCTTCCACTTACATTGCTTTTAGTTATTAGAGTTTGGTATAGATCTGCATATGGAGAAGAAATTAAAAAGGAATGGGGTATTTCATCAGGGCAAAATTGGAGAATGATTTTTATTCAAATACTTGGTATAATTATCTATCTTTCTTATATTGTTTTAAAAATATAGTTCAGATATGCTTATAAATAACATTTTTTAATAAGATATATGGATATAAAGCTAATATCTCCAAGTGGTATAATGTATAGAAATGGAGGAATATTTCCAAGAGCATTACGTTATGCCCCATCTACATTAACAACTTTGGCTGCTTTAGTTCCTTCAGAATTAGAAGCGAAAATAACTTTGGCAGATGAAGGAGTTGATGATGTAAAATTAAATGATTCTCCTGATTTAGTGGGTATTACTGCAATTACTGGGACAGCTAATCGCACTTATGCGATTGCAGATTCATATAGATCCAAAGGTGTTCCAGTTGTTATTGGCGGAGTTCATCCTACGCTTATGCCTCAAGAGGCAATGGAACATGCAGATTCTGTTGTAACAGGGCTTGGTTTTGAAAGCTGGCCTCAACTTTTAAGAGATTTCGATAAAGGAGAGATGCAAAGAATTTATACTCAAAGACCAAACATAGATCTAACGAATTTGCCTTCTCCAAGATTAGATCTATTAAAGCCTTGGTCGTATATAACAAAAACTTCTATTCAAGCTACATTTGGTTGTCCGTATAGATGTGATTTTTGTGCAGTTGTAGCAAAGCAAAATCAATACATACATAGGCCTGTTAAAGATGTAATTAAAGAATTAGAAGGAATGGATAGTAAATTCGTGGTTTTTGTTGATCCTAGCCCTACAGAAGATAAAAAGTATATTAAAGAGTTATGGACTGCAATGATTCCACTTAAAAAAAGATGGGGAGGATTGGCGACTGTAAGAATAGCTCAAGATGATGAGCTTGTAAGTTTGGCTGCTAAAAGCGGGTGTACGGGTTTGCTTCTTGGTTTTGAGTCAGTTTCTCAGGATGGAGTAAATGTTATAAATAAAGATTTTAATCGTGTAGGTTCTTATAGGGAAGTTGTAAAAAAATTGCATGACAATGGAATTGCAATTAATGGAACTTTTATGTTTGGAATGGACACGGATGATAAAGATTCTTTTAAAAGAACTGTTGACTTTGTTCAGGAAAATAATATAGACTTGCCGAGATACGCTATAATTACTCCTTTTCCTGGAACTGCTCTTTTTGATAGATTAGATAGAGAAGGAAGAATACTAACAAAAAATTGGGCACTTTATGATGCACAGCATGTAGTGTTTCAGCCCAAGAACCTTAGTCCTGATGAAGTAAGGGAAGGACAATTATGGGCTTGGGAACAAACATATAAATCAAAATCTATTATGAAGAGAGTTATTGGTTCAAGATGTTCTCCTTTCATATCTCTTTTTACTAATTTTGCTTATAAATATTATGGAGATAGATTAAGAAATTATTCTGATGAGGTTATGCTTGAAATAGAGGAGAAATGGAATCCAAAACCTCAATTTGCAGGACTTGAAAAGAAAATTGGATAATGGTTCCTATTAGAGTTGAGGAAAAAACTATTACTGTTAACTGCAATGATTATTTAGTTGAGATTTTGATGTTTGGAGATTGGAAGGCGAAGAGATTAGTTGGGTTCTCTCAAGGCTTCTTGGCGCATCCTATTTTCTATAAAGAATTTCTTGAAGGTATCGCTAAAAATGATGCGCTTGTTGTAGCTCCTAATGTTAATGGGGTAAAAATAAAAAACTATGATAATGGTAATTTTAAATCCTGTCAAGAAATGGTGGGAAATAGCTTGGAATTTTTTCTGAAGGGTTCTTTATTTGATAAAGGATATGATCTTTTAATAGGGCATTCTACTGGTGCTGCTAGTGTCCAATCTGAAAGAATAGAATATCCCAAAACTGTTTTAATTAATCCTTTAATGCCTGTAGATTATAATCCTGGAGGATTTTGTTCTAAGGCTATAAGAATTGGTTTTAATCAATTTATATCTGGAAATATAAAGGCAGTTAAACATTTATTTAGTCCAGAGGTAAAGGCTTTTTATGCTATGAAAGGGTTAACTAACTTGACTAAGAATTTAGCACTTGTACGAGATTTTTCTAACAATGGTTCATTAGATTATTTTTATCCTAAAAAAGAAAATATTGAAGCGCTTATTCTTTATGGTGGGAATTTAGAGGAAGAAAGAGATGAATTTTTTGATTTCGGAAGAAATAAAGATAAATTGAAAAGTCATTTTAGAACCTTGGGTTTGCAAGGCATAAAAGGTGGGCACGAAGAATTGATGTACAATTCCTCTTTTTTTCTAAAGAAAACGCTGGAATTTTTAGGATAACAGTATTTATTAAGGGATAATTTGTTATGAATTCATGAAGGTAACTTTCATTCAACCCAGTATGGGCAAGATAAAAGGAGAGAAGTATGTAAAATCATGGCAGATGCAGCCATTAAGCATGGCGGTGTTAGGTGGAATGACTCCTAAAGATGTGGAAATAAATTTTTATGATGATAGATTTGATGAAATTCCGTATAATGATGATAGTGACTTGGTTGCAATAACTACAGAAACATACACTGCTCAGAGAGGATATAAAATCGCTGATGGTTTTAGGGAGAGAGGAATTCCTGTAGTCATTGGTGGGATTCAGACATCTCTTGTTCCAAATGAAGCCAGAGCACATGCAGATTCTGTTGCAATTGGAGATTCTGAATTTATCTGGCCTGAAATAATTAAAGACTTAAGAAATGGAAAACTACAGCCAACATATACGGCGCAACCAAGAAAAGGAATATTGCCTCATGTATCTCCGAGAAGAGAACTTTTTGATAAAGGAAAATATGTTTCTTTAGAAATGGTCGAAACAGGAAGAGGTTGTCCATTTACGTGTGATTTTTGTTCTATCGCGGGATCTTATGATGGATCATTCAGAACAAAAAATGTAAAAGACATAGTTAAAGATATTGAAGGTTTAGAAGGAAGAACTTTATATTTTGTTGACGATAATTTCGTTTCAAATTTAAGAAGAACAAAAGATCTTTGTAAGGCTTTAGTACCATTGGGCAAGAAATGGTTTAGTCATGGTAGTATTAACATGGCTAATGATGCTGAACTCCTTAAATTAATGGAAAAGAGTGGGTGTGCAAATATATTAATCGGATTTGAATCTCTTAATCCAAAAAATTTGGAAGATATGGGAAAAAGTTGGGGTGTTGCTGTAAGGGGATATACTGAAGCAATAAATAAATTAAGAGATCATGGAGTGACTATTTACGGAACATTTGTCTTTGGATATGATCATGACACTCCAGACGATTTTAAAAGGACTTTGGATTTTGCAATTGAACAGAAATTTGCTCTTGCAGCATTTAATCATTTAGTGCCTTTTCCAGGCACTCCGCTATATTCCAGATTACAAAAGCAAGATAGACTGCTAGACAATGAATGGTGGCTCAATCCCCAATATAGATTTGGAGAGGTTGCATTCAAACCTGCAAATATGAGCGCTGAAACGTTAGCTGAAAAATGTTTTGAATGCAGAGAGGATTTTTATAGTTATAGTTCAACTTTTAAAAGAATGTTTGATTTCAAGGCAAATTGTAGAGATCCTATGCAGGCAATAATATATCTAGCAGCTAATTTAGTTTCAAAGAAAGGCATTGCACAGAGACAGTGGTGGCCAGTTGGTAGTGAGATTGAAAGAAAGGAATTAGATAGCGGAAGGGGAGCCTTTGGATATGCAAATCCTATTTATAGGGGCAAAAAAGAAGAGACTATCTTATTGGGGGACTAATGACTAAAGGAAGTATTTGCCTTGTTGATAAAGAAGATGACGCTCAATTAAGAGAGTGTATGCGTTTGAATGAAATGCCTGGTGCAATTTCTATTGCTTTTGAAACTGAACCTAGTTTTTTTGATGCTTTGAGTGTTCTAGGAAAAGAACAGCAGGTAGTTGCTGGAAAAACAGATGATGGAAATTTAATGGGTTTTGGTGTAAGGAGCATAAGAGAAGCTTATGTAAATGGAGAGATGGTTGACATAGGATACTTAAGCAGTTTAAGAGGGCATCCTAAATATAGAGGAGGTACTTTTATTGCTCGTGGATTTAAAAAATTTAGAGAGCTAGATAAAGATGGAAAAGTTCCTTTTTATATTACAACAATTGTTGAAGATAATATAGCTGCGAAAAAAATCCTTGAGAAAACACGAGTAGCAATGCCTTTTTATTATCCAATTGATACTTTATCGACTTTTTTAATAAAACCGCAAAGAAGCAAAATGAAAAATGAATATGAAATTTTTAGAGGAGACTCTTTATCCTTGGAAGAGATAGTTGAATTTATGAATAGAGAAGGTAAAAATAAACAATTTTATCCACATTATCAAGAAACTGATTTTGGCTCATGCAGATTAAGAAATCTAGAAAAAGAAGATTTTTATATAGCTTCAAAAGATGATAAGATTGTTGGAGTTGTGGCTAAATGGGATCAAGAATCATTTAAACAAACAAGAGTTGTTGATTATGATAAAAAAACAAAAATTGCCCGTGCGTTTATTAATTTAGCTTCAAGATTTTCTAATATCCCTCATTTGCCTAAAGCTGGAGAGTTATTGCATTATTTTTATGCGGCATTTCCAACTGTAAAAGATAATAATCCTAGAATTTTGAAAGAATTATTATCTGCTATGGCTTCTGATAGGGAAAATAAAGAATATGACTATTTTACCTTGGGCCTTACAGAGAAAGATCCTTTAAGGGAAGGAGTCAAATCATTTTCGCCAAGAGAATACAAATCAAGGATATATATGGTTTCTTTTGATAAATCTCGTGAAAACTTAAAGTTTTTAAATGGGAGAATTCCGTATTTGGAATTGGGAACATTATAATGAATGAAACAAAAAGTCTTTCTGGCGAAATTGTTGAGGTTGGTAATCTTGCATCTGAACAGATAGAAGATATGTATCATCTAATGAGTTCTTATTATGAAAAAGTTGATGAAACTAATTTCAGAAAAGATTTATCAGAAAAAAGAGACGTTATATTATTGAGGGATAGTGTTCAAGGACAAATAAAGGGATTTTCAACATTAATGTTGTTAGAACAAACAGTTGACGATGTGCCTATAACTGCTTTATTTTCTGGAGATACGATAATTGATAAAGAATATTGGGGAGAGAATGAGTTGCCAAAATGGTGGGGCAGATATTCTTTTTCATTGATTGATGAAATGCCTGACAAAGAGATATATTGGTTTTTAATGTCAAAAGGGTACAAAACTTATCGCTTTTTGCCTGTGTTTTTTAATGAATTTTATCCTAGAAGGGATGTAGAATTTCCAACAAGAGAAAAGAAAATTTTAGATGCTTTTGCTTATTCTAAATTTCCTAATCATTATAACCCTATTAGTGGAATTATAAGTTTTAATGGTGAAAAGGATTGTTTGAAAAAAGGTGTGGCAGATATTGATGAATCTCGAATGAAAAATCCAGATATAAGATATTTTGTTGAAAGAAATCCTCATTGGCAAGAGGGGGATGAATTAGCATGTTTGGTTAGATTAACAAAGGATAATTTTAATAGAATGGGTCACAGGGCGATTGGTAATTATCAGCGCACAGATAAATGACAGAATTTATATACTAAAATAATCTATACTCTTATGCCGAAAGAGGAGGTTGTTGAAGAGGTTAATATATTTTCTAAGTTAGCAATGAGATTTGGATATTTGCTTCTTTTAATGATTCTTACTTTAACTGCTATGGGTGGAAGTTTTAGAAATATTATGGATAGCCTTTCTGATGGGATCGGTATAATTTTTTTGCTCTTTATTATTGGATTTACAATATCTACCTGGAGATTCTGGTGGGGTGCGGCATTTTTGAGTTTAGCTACAATAGTAGTAAATGTAATGATATTTGGAGACTTGAATAGTCTTACCATATCTGCGATTGAGATACCTTTCTTTGTAGGCATTGAAGCAATATTTTTCTTTATAAACAAAGGATATGAGGGGATTCAAAACAAAAAATTAAGATGGAGTCTAGTCGCAATACCTTTAGTGATCTTATTGCTTCTAACAATAATGACGGCTTTGAGATACTAAACAAAAGTTAGAATACATCATATTTATAAAGTTCTCAAATATTTTCTAATTGGAATGGAATCGGATTTAGAAAAAACCTTGGATAATAAATTAAAAATGTCCTCAATTGGACTTCCTATGATTCCAACAATTTTAGCTGGAAGTGCTGCAATGGCGTTTGGGCAGGAATATGCTTCAGATCAAACAATGAATAATCATGTGATTGTTGCTGCTGGAATGAGCGCTAACATAATCGCCAGAAATCCTATATATTTGGTTTCGCATCTTATATTTAATAGAGAAAGATTGATTCAAGAGAAGAAGCTAAACTGGAAACGCACTATGCAAGATGCAGCCTCTTTTTTTGCTTCAAGCAAGATAGGATATTTTGCTTGGGCTGCTTCTTGTTTTGCTTCAAGTGAATATTTATTGCATCAAGGTTATTCTCCAATTGAGGCCGGACTTGGTGCAGGCCTTTTAACTGGATCAGCTTATACCTTATTTTTAAGTGCTGTAACTCCTAAAATCGATTCTGTTTTTAAATCGGGCGTTGAATTGGGAAGAAGTCTAAAGAAAAGAATAGTTAAGCATTATTCGGGATAATGAAAAGCTTTAAAAGAGCAATTCATTGAAAGAATAGATGGATGAAAACACATTTATGAAGGTAGCTGGAATTGAAAAGCAAGCTCGTGAACTAGAGGAAAATCTGCAAATCATTGATGGCCAGCTTCAAGATCTAGAGATGTTTAAGTATACCCTTGAATCCTTTATTAAATCTAGCGAAAATGAAATATTGTCAACATTAGGAAGCAGAGTGTATGTAAAAGCCAAAGTAGAAGATAAGGAAAAATTATTTGTTGAAGTTGGTGCTGGAGTTGTAGTTAAAAAAAGCCCTAATGATACATTGAATATTACAATTGAGCAAATAAAAAGACTTACGGATGTTCGAATGGAAATTCTAGGAAGGCTTCAAAGCCATCATGAGGAACTTCAAAAATTTATAGACTCAATAAGAAAAGAGTGAGCAAAACTATTTAAGCAGGAAGAGCGAAATTATAATGAGGTGAAAATATGCTAGAAATGCTAATAAATCCAAGGAAGGCAGAAAGAAAGTCCTGGGAACTATTTTTTGTTGGTGCTTTTTATGCCAGCTTATCTATTTTATTAGTAAACTGGATATTTTCACAAGATGCTGTTTTATCTCAATATTCTGGAATTTTGGTTGTAACCTTTACAGTAATGCTTTCAATTCCATTTGTTTATTATACATTGAGATATGAGGAGGGAAAAATCTCACAGACTAACGGAACTTGGGAATTGCTTAAAGAGCACAAAAAAGCAATTTATGCATTCTTGTGGCTTTTCATGGGATTTGTAGTTGCCTTATCTTTTTGGTATATGGTTTTATCTTCTACAGAAAGTTTTAGAGCACAAATTGAAACTTACTGCTTAATAAACAGACCGTCAAACTTCGAGGCATGCGTCAATCAATATGATATTCAAGATACTACTGGTGCGGTTGGATTTCTTACTAATACTGAAAGATTATTTTTGATATTTACAAACAATATTTATGTTTTAATATTTACTTTAATATTTTCTTTAATATTTGGGGCAGGAGTTATTTTTGTTTTGGCTTGGAATGCAAGTGTTATTGCGGCAGCAATAGGAATATTCACTAAATCTGAATTGAGTGCTCTGCCGATTGCTCTAGTTAGATATATGATTCATGGTATTCCAGAAATAGCTTCGTATTTCATTGTGGCATTGGCGGGAGGCATGGTTTCTATTGCAGTAATAAAACATGAAACTGGATCAGATAAATTCTGGGATGTTTTGCAGGACTCGCTTAATTTGATAATTCTTGCCATAGTAGTATTATTTGTGGCAGCTTTGGTAGAGGTGTTTATTACCCCTTGGTTATTTTGATTAAGAATATATGGGTTTTTTATATAGGATAATAGGAAATAAACATTTATAAAAGAGATGTTATATGAAATCTTATTAAAATGGAAGAAAATAAAGAGAATAATTTTACTGATGATAAGGGGGGCATGGTACACTTGTCTGAAGAAGCCCTTATTAAAAACAGAAAAGAAAAAGTTCTAAAATTCATTAAAAAGAGATATGCTTTAATTGTTTACGCAATTTTAATTCTCATCGTCCTTCTTTCTATTCAAATTAGGATACTTCCTATGGAGATAGATAGTACTACTCAAAAACCGAAACTATGGGATATTAGCACTGACTCATGGACACTTGGCCCTGACCTAGATCCATTTTTATTTTTGAGGTGGAGCGAATATATCGTGGATAATGGGGAATTATTCTCTATAGATCCAATGAGATATGCCCCTTTAGGATATGACGTTACAGGAGAATTACTTTTACATACATATCTAATGGTTTGGTTTCATAAAGTGGCCAGTTTATTTGGAAGCGAATCTATAACTTATTCTGCAATAATTTACCCTGTTTTTATGTTTGCTTTGACAGTTATTGCATTTTTCCTGTTTACAAGAAAAGCTTTTATAGACACAGTTGGAAAAATTAGGGCAAATATAATAGCATTGATTTCTAGTTTCTTTTTAACAGTACTCCCTGTGTTTTTGCCTAGAACTATTGCAGGTATTCCGGAAAAAGAGGCGAGTGCCTTCTTATTCATGTTTCTTTCTTTTTACTTCTTTTTATGTGCCTGGAAATTTGAAGGGACTAAAGGAAAAATAATTTTCGCCATATTAGCAGGTCTATCTACTGGAAGTATGGCATTAATTTGGGGAGGATATAGTTATGTATTTATTGGAATAGCGGCTGCAGTATTCTTATCATTTCTTCTTGGAAATCTTGAAAAAAGAAATTATTTTGTATTACTTATATGGAATTTAGCAGCTTATGCTGTAATGATTCCATTTCCTTTAAGGTATTCTATAAAAAATCTAATGCTGAAAAGTTCAGTAATTGTTGCTGTAATAATATTGATTCATATGACTATCTTTAATACTCAATTTAAGAAATATTTTGAAAATAAATGGCTAAACAAAATTCCTTCTCAATTGATTAGCGTTGCTGTGGCATCAATTGCCCTTTCTATACTTGCCACTATATTTTTAGGCATTGGATTTATCCCTAATCAAATTAGCAATATTGTACAAACATTGATTAGCCCTATTAGTTCTAGATTGATTCAAACTGTGGCAGAAAATAGACAGCCTTTTTTTGTGGAATGGGTTGGAAATTTTGGGCCGGTTGTTAACAACTTCCCAATATTTTTCTGGCTATTTTTTATAGGGTCTATTTTGCTCTTTTATCAATATATTAAAGCGCTAGGCCAGAAAGAAAGATTCTATTTAACCGGAGCATTTATTATTTTAATCAGTAGTATTTGTTTTAGCAGATATTCAGGAAATAGTGTGTTAGATGGATCAACTAAAGTTAGCCTTATTTTTTATGCATTAGGATTTATATTATTTATTGGAATTTGCGGCATATATTATTTTAAAAATTATAAAAAGAATAATTTAGAGATATTTAAAAATATAGACTTTAGTTTAAGTCTTGTAATAATTTTATTTTTACTTGGACTAATTTCCGCAAGAGGTTTAATAAGATTGGTTATGATTCTTGCACCTTTTGCTTCAATGGTAGTTGCATATTTTGCCGTACTTAGTGTCAGCAATACCAAAAAAAGCAAAGACGATTTGTTTAAAATATTTACATGGATCATAGCTATTATGGTAATAATCGCATCCTTATTTAGTGGTTGGCAGTTTTACAAAGAAGTAAGTTCCCAAGCGTCTGTTTATGCCCCATCGATATATACACAGCAATGGCAAAAAGCTATGGGATGGGTAAGAGATAATACACCACAGAATTCAATATTTGGCCATTGGTGGGATTATGGGTACTGGGTGCAATCTATGGGAAAAAGGTCAACAGTACTTGACGGAGGAAATGCTATATCTTATTGGAATCATTTAATGGGGAGATATGCTTTAACAGGCAATAATGAAAGAGAAGCATTAGAATTTTTGTACGCACATAATACTACACATTTTTTAATTGATTCAAGCGATATAGGAAAATATAGCGCTTTTTCATTAATCGGAAGTGATACCAGTTATGATAGAGCAAGTAATCTCCCTACTTTTATTAAAGATAAAAGCCAAATACAGGAAACCAAAAACTCGACAATTTATTTGTATACTGGGGGAATTTATTTAGATCAAGATATTATCTATGAACAAAATGGATCGAAATTATTCCTTCCAGCTGGAAAGGCAGGTCTAGGTGCACTGCTTGTTGAGAAAGATTCTCAAGGAGTCATAATTAAAGTTGATGGGATATATGTTTACCAAGAAAACCAATATAGAATACCATTAAAATACGCTTTCTCTGAAGGGAAACTATATGAATTTGATAATGGCCTCGAAGCAGGTATATACTTGATGCCTTTAGTAGAACAAACTAATCAGCAACTGGGCCTTGAAAAAGATGGTGCGTTAATTTATTTATCTCAAAGAACAGTAAACTCTCAATTAGCTAGGCTATATTTTTATGATGATAAGAAATCTAACTTTAATTTAGTCCATAGTGAAGATGATTTTTTAGTAGCTCAATTAAAAGCTCAATCTCCTGAAGTTGAAGATATAATATATTATGGAGGGGTAAGAGGCCCTATAAAAATATGGGAAATTAACTATCCCGAAGATATTGAGTTTAAAGAGGAGTATCTAAGCACTGTGTATCCAGAGGAATTAGAAGTAATAAGATGAGTACTGGTATTCTAGCCATACCTATTCTAGCAAGCTTTTTTGTAGTTTTATTCTTAACTCCTTTTTGGATTAGAAAGGCGAAACAAATAGGCCTAGTATGGGATGACATGAATAAATTAAATTCAAAAAAAATTGCTGGATCTGGAGGAATTATGACTATTTGCGGATTTATTATTGGGGTATTACTTTATATTGCATATGTAGTTTTTATATTAGGAAAATACAATTTTAGATTGATTGAAATTTTTGCATTATTAAATGTAATTTTAATATTGGCTGGTGTAGGATTAATTGATGATTTGCTAGGCTGGAGAATGGGGGGATTATCCAGAAGATCTAGACTTATACTAGTTGCCTTTGCAGCAATACCATTGATGGCAATTAATGCTGGAAAAAGTATAGTTTCTCTTCCATTTATAGGGATGGTCGATCTAGGATTGATTTATCCATTAATTATGATCCCCATTGGCATTGCTGGAGCAACTTACACTTTTAATATGCTTGCTGGATTTAATGGACTAGAGGCTGGCCAAGGTATAATTTTAATTGGAGCTGTTTCTATTGTAGCTTATATTATGGGGAATTCCTGGCTTACTATCATAGGATTATGCATGGTTGTGGCACTTTGCGCCTTTCTTTTTTATAACTTTTATCCAGCAATGGTTTTCCCAGGAGATTCATTGACTTATTGTGTAGGCGGGCTAATAGCAGTTATTTCAATATTAGGAAATTTTGAAAAAATTGCCCTTTTCTTTTTTTTGCCTTATATCATTGAAGTAGTTTTAAAGTCAAGAGGCAAACTAATTAAGCAAAGTTTTGGATTGCCTAAAGAAGATGGGAGTCTAGACTTAAGGTATGATAAAATTTATGGACTAGAACATGCATCTATAGCTCTAATGAAAAAACTTGGTATCAAACCAACTGAAAAAAAAGTCGTATTTTCAATATGGGGTATTCAAATAATAATTGTGATAATAGGTTTCCTAATATTTGGAAAGGGGATAATGGAATATGCAAATCAATAAAAGTCTTGTAAAAGGGAGTATAGTACTATTAATTGCTTTTAATATTTATAATGCACTTAATTTTTTCTTTCATTTTGCCATGGTGAGGATAATGAGTGTTGTAGAATATGGAGTTTTGGCATCTCTTTTTTCAATCATTTATATTTTGGCAGTTTTTACTGAATCAATACAAACCATAATAACCAAATATACTGCGAAAGAAGAAAATATTGGCAAGATAAAAAATATATTTAAAAAATCTTTTAAAAAAGCCTTTTTAGTTTCAATATTTTTATTTGGTATTTACTGCATTTTAGCAATTCCTCTTGCCCATTATATGAAGATTGATTATCCTTTGATGATATTAAATGGAACAATCATTATTTTGGCTTTTCTTAGCCCAATAGGCCGTGGAATTTTGCAGGGAAAAAAGAAATTTTCTGCATTAGGCATAAATATGATTATAGAATCCTTGGGAAAATTTATTTTAGCACTTTTATTTGTTTACTGGGGATGGTCGGTTTATGGGGCTATTACTGCAACTATTTTAGGAGTAATAATTGCATTGCTACTCTCTTTTATTAATATCAGTGATATTCTAAAGAAAAAAGAAGAAAAAGCCCAAACAGAGGGTATTTATGGATATACAAAACCAACATTTTTCATTATGATGGCTATACTAGTATTTTACAGCATCGATATTATAATGGCAAAAATATTTTTTCCGGATGATCTTGCTGGAGCTTATGCAATAGCTTCGATATTGGCAAAAACGATTTTTTTTGGAACACAACCAATAGGCCGAGCTATGTTTCCCTTAACAGCAGAAAATAATGAAAATAAAAAGAAATCTGAAAATTTATTTGGAAATTCTCTAGTCATTTTAGCAATCGGGATTATTACGGCATTAGCATTATTTTATTTTATCCCCGACCTGATAATAAAGGTATTTTCTGGAAAAGAAGTTATTGAATCTTCAGCCATATTATTTTATCTTGGCATATCAATGAGTTTAATGTCCATATCAAATTTAATTTTATTGTATAAACTTTCATTAGGAAAAATTAAGGGCTATTTTCTACTATATGTATTTATTGCTCTTGAAATATTTTTATTAAGCTGGTTTTCAAATGATCTAGTGCAGTTTTCTTTAGCATTGGTCGCGGCCTCTACTGCATTTCTCTGGGGAAGCATTGTTCTTGTAGATGATTGATTTTAATTTGGAAGAGAAAGTTTGACTTCTTTTTTAAATTTCCAGTAAATTAAAGTCCAAATGGCCTGAATGCCATCTTTCCAATTTATTTTTTTACCTTCTTCTATTGATCGTGGAGAATATGAAATTGGAATTTCTTTTATTTTTATTCCTTGTTTTAATATGCGCGCCGTTATTTCAGGCTCAAAATCAAAATGGTTTGCTTTTATATCTAATTTTTTTATGATATCTGATTTAAAGACCTTATAACAGGTTTCCATATCCGTTATTTTTGAATTATAAAGAACTTTAGTTAAAAAGGTCAGGAATTTATTCCCCATAAAATAAACTTTGTACATTGGTTTATGTGATTGAAGAAAACGAGAACCATAAACAACTAGGGCCTCTTTTCTAATAATTGGAGCAATTAATTTCTTATAATCCTGGGGGTTATACTCCAAATCGGCATCTTGAACAGTTATTATATCTCCTGTGCAATGTTCTATTCCTTTTTTTATTGCAGAACCTTTACCTCCATTTTTTTTTGAAATATATTTAATCTGAAGACTTTTTATTTTACTTTTAGACCTAATATACTTATTTATAATTTTTTCAGATTGATCAATACTTCCGTCGTTAACAATTATTATTTCTTTAGTTAAATTTAGATTTAGTGATGTTAATTTTTCGAGTATTTTTAAAATCGTTTTTTCTTCATTGTAAACTGGGACTATTATTGAAATTTTCATTTTTTGACAATTAAATAAAATACATAAATTGGACTTAGTGAAGTAATTATTAGGGCCAATACAACAATCCAATGTGCTAATTTATCTAGAGCATTATTATAAAATCCTTGCGCATGATAATAATCGAATTGCCTTTCTATTGGTTTGTATCCTATATCATAGAGAAACCAATTTTTAGGCTGACTTGCAAGTAAAATTATTGAGTCTTTCAAAGTCATACTCCCACGATAAACGTTTAAAATATCCTCTTTCCTATTTTTTAAAACAGGGAAATAGGCCTCTTCTTCATAAGGTTCAGAAATGGTTTCCATCAATTGGCCATTAATTTTAAATAAATTTACAAGTGATTCCATGGTGGCGTTCAACTCGGGCTGGTCTTTTATAGTGCCCCATCCGCAATCATCTTTAATGCATTCAATAAAATATATATCTACTGTTATTTCTTTTCCTGGAATCTCGTCCTTTTTCGATAAAAGATTTAAAAAATCTGTTCCTTCCAAATATGGCCTTCCTTGCAACGGCCAATTAATTCTTCCCCTATAAATTCTGCTGTCGGCAATAATTAATGCGTTCTGAGGAATTTTGTCATCTTTGAAATCCATAAATTGAGCCATGTGGCTTTTACCATAAAAATGATGTGCGCCAAGACTTTGCTGAGGTGTTGTTCCTAAATAAAATAAGGAAAATATAAATAATGAGGCAAAAATTATTTGTATTGAATTTCTTTTTGATATTTTATGGGATATTTCTGATACTATAAATCCTGCGAGAGGGGCTAGTAAAACTTCCATAAATATATAATGTTTTGGCAGTAATATTATGGAAGCCAAAAATGGTAGTGCAAAAAATATACTTGTGAGGAAGAGAAGTACATAAGGCCGATAATTCTTCCTGTAAACAGTAATAAGGATTATTCCCCCCCACCCTAATAAAAAAATAACGGGATCTCCCTTTAAAATGAATTCGAATGAAGAAATAATAGTTGGTTTTTTAGCAGAGGAATGTTGTGAATTTCCAAAAATAAGGCCTTTCCAATCGTTTTTTGCGTTAAATTGATGATCCCAGCCATAAAATTGCTCTGAAATATTCTTCCCTAAGCCTAGAGATCTTGTAAATTGAAGATCTAGGAAACCCTTATCTTGGTACAATAAAAAATTATGGGTAAGTGCAGGGATGGTAAATATAAATGCAGCCGCTAGGAATAGGGAGATATTTTTGAAATTATTTTTGCTAAATATCACTTTCTTTTCCCTTTTCATCCAATAGACATAAAATAAAAGCATTGATGGGATAAACAGCAGCGGGTAAACTTTGGTGTAAATTGCTAGTCCGAAAAAGACTCCGCTAATCATATAAAAAATGCTTTTGTCATTTTTTAAAGCTTTGATAAAAAGAAGCATTCCCAAAAGTACGAAAAACATTGTCATTACATCCATTTCAGCAATAGTATTCTTTATGTGAAAAGGGGCTATTGCAAGAAGAAAAGCTGAAGATAAGGATGCTCTTTCATCAAAAAATTCTCTTGATAATAAATAAATAACTAAAATTGAAATTGATCCAAATATCAATGCAGCCATTCTCGAGGCTAATTGGGTAGTGCCTAATACCTCATACATGATGCTGGTAAAAGCGAACCATAGGCCTGAAGATTGATCATAGGTAATTAGCCTTCCTTCAGAAAAGAAATCGATGGCATGAGTTACAAAGTGCGTATCATCTCCGCCTACAGTAAGATTTACAGCTGCAATTAACCTTAAAACGAACCCTAATAGCAAAATTAATATTAAATAAAATGTTGATTTTTTTATACTGAAAATTTTGTCTATGGCCTTATCTAGAAAAGATATACTTTCCATGGTTTTTAGTTGTATTTACGATATATAAACTATTGTGTAAATAAGTTTAAAAGAAAGTACTATTGTTAACATATGATGGAAAAAGCCTCTATAATAATCCCTGCTTATAATGAAGAAAAAAGGATAGGGAAAACTTTAGAAAGTTATGGCCTGTACTTTAATCGGCTAAAACTGAATAAAAAAATAGATTATGAGTTATTAGTGGTAATTAATAACACAATTGATAATACTGAAAATGTAGTAAAAACTAGCATGATTAGGAATCCATCAATAAGGTACCTTAATTTTAAAAAAGGAGGCAAGGGTTTTGCGGTTATTGAAGGATTTAAGGATGCTTTAACTAGAGATAATTCAATTATAGGGTTCGTTGATGCTGACATGTCAACCCCTCCTGAAGAATATTGGAAATTAATTAGCTCATTAAAAAAATGTGATGGCGTCATTGCTAGCAGATACATTGCTGGTTCTATCGTAAATCCGAGACAGACTTTTCAAAGAATTGTTGTTTCACGAATATTCAATGGGCTAATTAGAATAGTTTTAATGATGCCTTACCGCGATACACAATGCGGTGCTAAAGTTTTTAGCAGAAAAACCATTGAGGATAATTTAAATTCCCTTTCAATGTCAAAATGGGCTTTTGATGTAGACTTAATTTATAGTATGAAAAAAAAGGGATTTAAAATTAGAGAAGTTCCAACTTATTGGAGTGACAAAGAATATTCGCACATTAATTTTTTTAAGGCCGGGCCATGGATGGCATTAGGAGTTATTAGATTGAGACTCCTAAACTCTCCCCTTAAGGATCTAATTAGAGTCTATGATAAACTCTTGAATAAAATATGGAGATTAAAATGAAATTAAGCGCCGTTATACCTGTAGCCCCTGATAGAAAACTGGAAATTTTAGAGAATGCTGATAAATTTAAAGATAAAATAGAACTGATAGTAGTAAAAGGAACAAATACTTCTAAAAATAGAAACCAGGGGATAAAGAAAGCTAAAACTGATTTTATTGCTTTTTTGAACGCCCATACAATTCTTCCAGAAAACTGGGTTGAAGAAGTTGAAAAGTTTTTTATTGAAAATCCTGAAATAGATGTAGTTGGGGGGCCTCAACTCACAAACAAAAATGAGAAGACCTTTATAAGGGCAAGCGGATATGCTTTAAGCTCGATCTTTGGAGCTGCTGATGCAAGCACTAGATATAGACTTAAAAGAATAAAATTAAACGCAAATGAAAAACATTTAACTTCTGCAAATTTAATCTGCAAGAAACATGTACTTAAGAAAATTAAATTTGACGAGGAATTATATCCTGGAGAAGACCCAAAATTTATTTCAGATGCTATAAATGCTGGTTTTAAAGTGGCATATGCCCCTAGCATTTATGTCTATCATAAAAGAAGAACCGATTTTAAAAGTCTGACAAGACAAATATTTAATTACGGTTTAGTAAGGCCTAGAAAAGAAAAGTTTTTTGATACCTTAAGAAAACCTATTTTTTTAGTTCCGAGTATTTTTGTTTTATATCTTGCTTTATTGCCTACACTAATTTCAATTAATATTTTACTTCTTACCCCTCTTGTCTTATATGGCGTATTAAGCCTAGGATTTAGCATATATGAACTCATAAAAAATAAAGATCCCGCTTCAATAATTTTATTGCCTTTACTGTTTATTACTATTCATCTAAGCTATGGAGTTGGATTTATATATGGGAGTGTAAAAAGAAAGACATGAAACCTAAAATAAGTTTTGTAACACCTATGAAAGAAAAAGATTTTAGAGTTATTAAACTATTAGATTCAATAAAATCTCAAAATTATCCTAAAAATAAAATTGAAGTTATAATAACTGATGGTGGAAGCAACCCTGATGTTTTGAAAAAATGCAAGGAATATTCTTTCGTTAAAATATACCATAACCCTAAGGGATTTGCAGAGGGTGCTGGAATGGGCAAGGATCAGGGAATATGGAAATCAACAGGAGAATTTGTCGTTATTGCTGAATCAGATATAGAATTAATAGGCAATGAATGGATAAATAATATGCTTAAACCACTTGAGAAAGACAAGGAGATATTTGCAAGTGTTCCAAGGCTATATGTAAACCCTGCAGATAATTTTACAAACCGATATTTAAGTTATGTTGGAGTTGACCCTTTTGCAGTACAAAGATCAATTGAAGGGCAATTAGAGCTTAATCAAAGGTTAATCAAGAGAAAAGAAAATTATTTTATAGAGATTCTTAATAAAGATAAACCTTACTGCATGGGGAGCAATGGATTTATGTTTAGAAAATCTTTAATAAAGAAGGTTGGAGATTATGCGCAGGATGTTGAATTTATTGCAAGACTGGCAAAGGCTGACATTGTCAAATTCGCTGTTGTTAATAATGCGAGAATCTGGCATAAAAACGTAAAAGGATTATATGATTTCCTTAAAAAAAGAGTAAAGTGGACTCGGAATTATACAACTATCTACATCAGTGAGAAGAAAGACTTCAATTGGATAACTGATAAAAAGGAATTTGTAATTAATGTTGCTAGTAATTTGCTCGTATTTCCTAATATCCCAATTAGTATTAAGAAATCGGTAGAATATAGGGATTCTTCATGGTTACTGCATTCTCCTTTAATGTTTTTATCCACTGCGTTAAATATTTATTTTAGCCTGACATCGAAGAAAATGATGAAGCAGATATTAGGGATTTAAGAGAAGTTTGCAAAATTCAATAACAACAACCTTCTCTAACAAGAAATTTGAAAATTCTTCTCAAAATTTGGAATTATTCAAATTTCTCTTAAGAATTTATTAAATCTAATATTTTTCTTTCTATTCCCGGATTAGCAGCACAAATCATATTTGTCCTTCCCTCATTTATTTTTCTTTCCCCTATATCTCTGCCGGAAAAATCAACTATGCTTGCTCCAGCGCCTATTAGTATTGAATAAGTAGGAATTGCATTTCCTAAGTGATTATTTAATATTACCCTGCCAACTCCTTGAGGCTCTAATTCTTTATACCCTAATTGAGTTCTTAAGATATCACCAAATTCGCCATAAATCCTCCATAAATCAAAAGCGCCCCCTTCATTTCTATTGGATAACTTTTTATAAACTTTCAAAGCTAGTTCTTCTGTTTCTCTAGGGGCGGAATTTCTATCGAAACCCTGGAAAGCGTCGTACCCTATAATTCCTTGCGCAAGATTTTCTTGGGTTGACGTCGTGAGCAATACATGTTCATTTTTTTGATAATTAAACTTTTTATTTTCTAATTTTTCATAAGTCATGATCTTTCGATTAGGATTCTTTGTAAAAGCATTTGTTGGAAAAACATTATGTAAAGAAGGATTTCCATCTACTATTGCTGAATAAATAAAATCTTTTATTTGTAAATCTTCTATAGGTTTTTTAGTTGGCATTGTAAATGATATTCCAAATCCCCATACCCCGTCATTGACCATTCTTAAAACATCTTGACTATTTCCCAGGCCTGCAAGTTTTATTGTTCCATCCACAGGATCCAGATAAACGTTCATTTTATCTTCCCCTTTGAGGCTCCCAATATCATAAAAACTATTTTTAGTTGGCTCAATAATAAGTCTTATTGGTATAGATAATTCTTCTGAAAGGGCTTCTAGACTTTTAATTGAAATTTTTTCGCCAATTGCGTCTACGTTCTTAGTCTTTTCACCTTTTAAGATAGAAGGACAAATGTCTGCTCTTTCTTTATAATTAAGCCCATTGATAGTATTTCTAACTTCCAAACCTATATTTAATCCTATTTCTCCTAAAATTTTTCCTAAAGAGGGCGCCATAAATAGTGTTTTAAATGATAATATATAAAGATTGTTATTATAGACAATGATTAATCTTCTAGAGACTTATTTTCATAAATAGCCCTTAAATCTATTCTCGGAGTCAGAAACTCTTTCTCAAACTTTTTAGGATTTGCAATTAGACTTGCGTTTATTCTCATTGAAGAATTAGGAAATTCTTTATCAAGGTTTTTCCAAAAATCAGGAAGTTTATCTGTTAATTCGTACCCTTCCCAAATTATTGGATCCATAGTCCCATTCATCTTCGCCCATTCTGCCATTTTTTGAAGTCCAATAGACAAGGGAGTTTTATCTTTATAGTCAAGAATTCTTTCAGACTTATCGGTTGTACAAAATGCGTGTTTAACTTCATGCCTTGGCGGCGTATATTGAGGTTTTATATTTGCACCCATTGCTTTTAAAACTTCAGAGGTTAACTCATTAAGATTGTGGGCTTTTGAGGCTCCAAGGTTAATTATTTCATTTTGAGCTTTTTCAATAAAAGGTGCTTGTGCTATACATGGAACTATATCTGAAAAATATGAAAATGCCCTTGTCTGGAGCCCATCACCATAGATTAATGGTGATTTGCCTTGCATTATACGATTCATAAATATTCCAATAACATTTCTATAAGGATCACCTAGAAATTGCCTTTCACCGTAGACGTTATGAGGGCGAATTATTACATAGTTTAGGCCAAACATTTCATGCGCTACCTTAAGATCTTGTTCTACCGCATATTTAGCGATTCCATATGGGTCTTCAGGAGAGGGCTTATGCGTTTCATCAAAAGGAGGATCTCCTGACCCATAGACAGCCATTGAAGAAGTAAAAAGAAAACATTTAATTTTATTTTTAATAGAGGCATTAATTAAATTTACAGATCCTATTAAGTTATTGTTATAGTTATAATTTCTAATAAAATGGGAGAGTCCTTCTGCTGCATAGGCTGCAAGATGATATACAATCTCTTGATCTCTCATTACTTCTTCAACAAGATCTTTGTCGGTTATAGAGCCTTGAATAAATCTAGCGTTCCTATTGACATTTTTAAGAAGACCGCCAGAAAGATCATCTAAAATAGTTACTTCGAATCCTTTTTCAATTAAATGATCCACTAAATGGCTTCCAATAAAACCTGCACCCCCTGTTACTAACACTCTTTTGGGCATATTTTAATGATGGTGATGGGGTTTAATAAGTTTACGATTTATTTTGTTTCTTATAGATTACGAATACTGCCTGCTTTTTTTCTTCGTCTGCAAATATTGCTTGAAATGGGATCCAAGTATCTTGATTTGATTGCAAGTATTCACTTAAGAAATCTGGGTGTGCTTCAGGCTTATATGCATGATATACTAAATAATCCGCATCGATAGTATCCAAATCTGATGAATTTTTAGGAAAACCTACATTTTGCCTATTTGCATAATAAATGGCATATGTTTCTAAACCAGAACTAATTATTACAGAGTCTTTTTCAGTGTTTTGATCAATCCATTCAAACCCCATTTTTGCCTGCAAGAACGTATCTCTTGCATTTCTAATATTTTTGTCTGCTAATGTCAAACCAGAATAAGCTCCAACAAGAAGGACTGCTAAGATTAATACTACTCCTGCTTGCTTCTGGTATTTATTTAAAATATCTGCAATGTACTCTACTCCTAAAGCTGAAAAAGATGCGAATGCGAGACTCAAAGGGAAAAGCCATCTGTCTTCTGCTCCTTTGATATAAAATATAAAAAATGAGAAAAAGACAGCCAAAAACAATAAGTGAAGCAAATGACCTTTTAACCTATTATTTTTTGAAATAAATCCAAAACTCAATCCCAGCTGTAAAAGAGATACTATTAATCCTACTAGGAAAGTTAAACTAAGGAGTGTACCAAGATAATAGGACTGAATATAACCTAATAAATTCCATGCAAAGCCTTTGCTAACTGCTTGAACATAATCGCTTCCAAGCAACGCTGGGAAAATATTCCCTTTAGTAAGATAATTATAAAGGAAGAATATTATCAGTGGAATTAATCCTGCCAATGCTGCTAACCATGCCTTTGAATCTTTAGCAAGCTTAACCTTTTTTGTTAATAGTAAGAATAAAAGGAAGACTAAATAGACAAGTCCGTCTGGATAACGAATTAATGCCACAATACCTGCCAATCCAAGAGAAATAGCGAAATACTTATAATTAAATTCCTCTTTAGTGGATTTTATAAAAAAGAAAATTCCTCCAAAAAGAAAAGCTAAAGACAGAATATGGGTAAGCATTCTTGACGTGTAAAACAAATGAACCCACATTACTGAAAAAATAAAGGCACTTAATAATCCATTTCTTTTACCATACAATTCTTTTCCTATTAAATAAACAAAAAAAACAGATAAAATAGAAGGAATTAAAAGCAAAAAGAATCTATTAAAAGCCTCTTCAAAGCCAATTCTCATTAATAGACTCCAAATTACTGGAAAAAGAGGCGGTCTAATTAGAGTTTCTCCGATAATTACTTCACTTGAATCCCAAATATGAGTAATATAATTTTTGGCCATGCTTCCGTAGGCTGCCTCATCCCACCAAAAAGGCTGATCAAGAGTTAATGAGAAATAATAAACTCTAACTATAAATGCAAATAACAAGATCCCAATTAAAAGAATATTATAGGGATCTTTAAGCCAAGTTTTTACTTTTTCTTTGCCTATTTGCGGTTTATTTTCTTTTTCAACATTAACCTGAAGAGAATTATCTAAAGCATCTTCCATCCTGAAACGTGGCTAGAAGGCTTTTTATTTATTGTTATTTAGTGCTTTCTACTCTTTCCCATAGTTCTTCACGTGTTTTTTTCTTTAAATTGACATCCCTATAAATTGCGGCCCAAAGATATATTCTTGCAAGGAAGAGGTTTATTAACCATATTGCCTCTTTAAAACCAGAGGCATATTTAAAGAAATCAAAAAATCCTGCTGATTCTTTTCTGAAAGATCTAATCTCTACATTAAGCATTTTTTTAAGCTGGTTGTAACCTCCAGCACTTCTCTTCTTTTGTTTTATCCAATCTCTGAAATTATTTGGATACTTGACATAAACTTGAGACTTTTCTGAATATCCAATTTTGTAACCCTTTTCATAAATATAATGTGAAATATAACCGTCTTCGGATAATAAGTTTTCTGGCAGAATAGGAAATAAGGATTTCCTAATTGCAAAAAAATAGCCTGAACAGAAAAATCGCTTCTTTAACATTAATGCCTTTTTTCTTCTTTTATCTGCAATATTTGTAAGCAAGTATGCCCAGAACCCATATTTTTCATTTTTTGGATTTATAGATACAGGATTTCCTGAAACTGCCCCCACATTCTTATCAGAGAATGGTTTCATTAGATTATTAATTGCATTGGGCCCTACATGAACGTCTCCGTCTGTGAGGATTAGAATATCTCCATGAGCTTGCGAAATAGCCTTGTTTAGCGCTGCCGATTTTCCTCTTCCTAAATCTTTTACTATTTTTAACCCAGGATATTTTTTCATTAACTTTCTAGCAACAGAAAGTGTTTCTTTATCCGGAGCAGTAACTAAAAGCTCGGATTTTATTGGAAGTTGATCCCCTAAAGTGGATATAGCCTTCCCTACAGTAGAGGGTTCTTTGAATGCAGTTATTATAGCGGTTATCATTTTGAATCAATAATTTTAAAAGATAATTCCAAAAAATCTTTTACATAAGGATGGAGAGAATTTCTAAAGACTTCACCATAAGATGAAGAATTTATTATAAGAGGATTCTTATGCATACTATCAAGTTTTAGCTCGCCATAACCTTGCGCGAAAAAGACTAAATTAAAAGTATCTGTCCCCTTTCCGTGATCAAAAGGATCTGTAGAAAAAGTTGTTCTTGCCTGGCCAATTAATTTTATATCCTTAATATTCAAAGAGCATTCTTCAAAAACTTTCTTTTTTAGAGAACCTTCTATAGACATGCCTCTTTGTACTCTGCCCCCAACCGGCCAGAGATTTTCCTTTGCAGGAAGATTATCTCTTGTAAGAAGCAATACACCCCCATTATAGAATATAAAAACATCATGGCATAATAGAATAGAACCTTTATGAGTTTCTATAAAACTTTCTAGGGGCATTTTATCTGAAATTAATTTAGAAAGATTTACATCTTCTCCGTTTTCCTTGTTGTATTCTGTTATCATCTTTAATTTTTATAGATCTCCTCTGTTTTTTTTGATATTTTATCCCAATCGTAACTTTTTGCCTTTAGCAGGTTATTTGCTGAAATTTTTTTTCTCAATTTTTTATTTTTCAATAGCCCTATAATTTTATCTTTAAACATTTCAATATTCTCGTATGGAACCAAATAACCGTTTTTTACATCCTCCATTTCATAAGGAATTCCGTTTACAGGAGTAGCCACAACAGGAAGACCTGAAGCCATTGCTTCAAACAATGTTAGAGGAAGGCCTTCCCTATAACTGGGCATTACAAAAATATCTGCTGATTGATACATTTTTATTATTTCTTCCCTATCGCGAGTGGCTTCTAGAAGAATTATCTTTTTTTCTTCTCCAATCATATCTATTACTTTTTGTTTTAATCCCTCATCAGGCCCCCTTATTACAAAAATTACATTTTTTCTTTCTTTCAAAATTAACTTTGCTATTTCTACGAATTTGTCAGGGCTTTTAGTAGGGCTTAATCTTCCAAAAAATAAAACCAAATCTCCTTTTATGTTATTATTTTTCTTAAAATCGTTACTCTTAATCTTCTTAAAAAAGTCTTTTGACATTCCGTTAGGCACCACTGAAATTTTATCTTTAGATCCGCCGTATTTTTCTATAAAATCAAGCTCCCATGGAGTTATTGCTATAATGCGACTAGTCATTTTTATGGCTATTCTGCTGAAAATATTATAGCTTATTAACATCCCTATTCTGCCTGGAACGGATCTATATGCATCTGACCAGGGACAATGAGTTGTATGAATATGCTTTGCTTTTGTAAATGTTGAGGCTATAGATGAAAGAACAAAATGAAAATGTCCAAAAAGATGAGAGTGGATTATGTCAAATCTTCCATCAACTAGGCGAGTTAAAACTGAGGGCCATATTGTTTCAAAATTTGCAACTCTAATAAGATGCCTGCATCTATGCACGTAAATATCATCGATTATTTCTTCTTTTTGTTTAATTCTTTGCTCCTTATCCCAATCTGGGGTAAATACATGGACTTCGTGGCCTAGTGCAACTTGTCTTTTTGCTAATTCCTCAACTACCTGCCCTACTCCACTGATAGCAGGCCTATATTCAGGGCAAACATGGGCAATTTTCATAATTTAGTTCCTTTTTTAATCTTTATAAGCATATATTAGGTTTTTTTCAACAATGATTTTAATTTATTACGAATCTCCTCTTTAAACATATAATTAACGAGAGATTTTAAAATAAAATGATTTCTCATAGGAATTGCATGAAGCATTATTTTGTAAATATAACTATCAAAAATTAACTTTTTCTGATAAACTTTAGTATAAATCTCGAAAATAAAGTTAAGCTGAAGGGCTTTATCAAGAGTCTCTCCATTCATTTTATTTAAAGTAATATAGTTTAATTTGCTAAGTCTTTCTATATGCAGAAGAGGAATAGTTATGAATGCAGTATTATCTTCTGTAATAAAATCAATTTTCCCTTCATTTAGAAATATATCTTTGAAAATTGATTTATTTTTTAAGAAGAAATCTTTTCTGACCATCAACTGGTTAATATTAAACAAGCCCTCGAACTCTTCTTTTTTAAGATTTTTCATTGATTTTAGATTATTGAAAGTCATATAATTGCCTAATTTTTTTGAATAAACATAATAGCCACAACAACTTATTTCTTTTTTTGATTTCTCAAGAGAATATGCCTGCAGGTAGTTTTTGTATTCTGAGAAAGATACTGAATCTGTGGAGAAACTTATATAATTATAGTCTTTAAAAAAATCATCTCCTTTTTCTTCTTCAAAGAACTCTTTTTTTAAAGTTATATATTTTTTATTAATATTTGGAAGAGGTGCTCTTTTGAAAATTTTTTCTTCTTCTACAATATTACCAAAAAACTTTTTAAACAATTTAACAAAATCATTATCTTTTAAAGTTCTTTTATATGCATTTATAGCGATATTTTCTCTTTGCTTTTCATTTTTGAGATAATATTTTATTTTCTTTAACAGTTCTTCTTTACTATGAAACATTACAAGCTCCTTATTTTCCTTATAGTACTTTTTATATTCAGGAAAATAGTCGACTAATTGAAAAGAGTTACAGGCAGCTATATCGAACACTCTACCTTTAAAATGAGGTACTCCTATATGATTTCTTGAAAAGCCTAAGTTTATTTTTGTTTCATTTACAACTTTTATAAAATCTTCAGTTGGGAGAGCTCCTTTGTATATCTCCTTAAACTGAGGATAATTATCCCATCCGTGTCCAAATAATTCTACATTTATTCCGTTTTTTAACAAAAACTCCAGATATTCTACTCTTGAAGGCAGAGGATGACCAACAAAGGAAACTCCATATTTTTTCTTAACCTTTAATGGCTTAAAATTTTCTGTATTTGCACCTATTACAGGATAGGCGTTTTTTATTCCTTCTTTTTTGTAATAATCTATTTTATCTATCTGAGGTATAAGGGAATAATCCACAAATAAAGAATAATATCTTGATCTGTTCTCAAATCTTAAATCGTCATCGCCAAAGTGAACTATAGTTTTTGTATTAGGGGATAATTCATTTATTTTCTTTATAGTATCGATATTGACTTCATTAGATTCTATTAAAAAAATGAAAAAATCAGGCTTTTTTTCTTCTATTATTTTATATAACTCTTCTTGCATTCTTTTTGAACCGTATTCTAACTTTCTTTTTCTTGGATCAAACGATATAACTTCTCCCATAAATCCCTTAAGAATAGTGCACCATTGATAAGGCCAGAACTCGCTATCCTCACATCCCCACATTGCTACAACGATCTTTTTATTATTCAAGTTTCTCTCTGGTTTAGAATTTAAATAATTTAGTTTTTTGGCCATGTGATTTAAGGAAAAATTTTATTTAAATTTGCTAAAATATTTATGTATTACTTCTGAAATATAATCAAGATCTTCTCTTGAAAGGAATTGATGTATTCCAAAATGCAGGCCGTTATCACCTACATATTCTGCCTCTGGAAAATCTCCTAATTTATGGTTCATAAATGCAAAAGCTTTGTGCTGTGTTGGTATGGATCCAAAATTTCTTTTGCACTTTATAGAATTACTCTCTAGATATTCATACAATTCCTTATAATTATATTTTGGGTCTTTAAGAGTTATTGAAAAAGCATGAGGGCAGACTACTTCGTGTTTTTCTTCTAAATTAAAATATGCAAATTTTTCCAGGTCTTTTAATTTATCTAAAAGATAATATAAGTTTTCTTTCCTTTTATTAAAAACTTCCCAGAATTTATCTACTGCTTCTAAACCTAGAGAAGCTTCCATGTCATTCATTTTAGAATTTAATCCGAAGCGAATATGATCAAAGTATAAACCTTCTCTGCCATGGGATCTAGTCGTCTTTAAAATATTGGCCATTTTTTCGTTATTTGTAGAGACCATGCCCCCTTCACCACAGCAGATTAAATGAGCTACATAAAAACTAAAAGCAGACATATCTCCCCAGTGGCCCACAAACTTATCTTTATACTTCGCACCATGAGCTTCACATGCATCTTCTATAACTATAAGATTATGTTTCTTAGCTATTTCCATTATTTTATCCATTTCACAAGGCTTACCCATGGTGTGAACAACCATTATTGCTCTTGTTTTTGGTGATATTTTTTCTTCAATTTTATTAGGATTGATATTAAGGGTATGTTTTTCTATATCTACAAAAACAGGAGAAAATCCTGCTGCAAGAACCGCATTAGATGTTGCTATAAAAGACAACGCAGGGACAATAACTTCATCTCCTCTTTTCGCTCCGTATTCATACAAAACAGCGCAGGCGTTTATATCTGCATCCGTTCCAGAACTCATTGCAACGTTATGCTTGTAGTCGAATATGTTTCCCCATTCTTTTTCAAATTCTGCCACTTTAGGCCCGCCAGAAGCCCAATTTGTTTCAACACAATGCAATAAATTCTTCTTAGCCTTCTCACCAATTTTTAATTCTCCAAATTCTATTCGCATTATTTTTTATGAAGCTTTAGGTTTATAAGTATTATGCAAGAAGATTACAGCCTGCAATATTTTTTTGAAAATCTATTCTCATGAAGTTTTGATATAAATTGTCTTATTAAAACTTTTCGTAAGTTTATTCTCTACTTTTCAAGATGACATTAATGTAATAAAACTTAAAAACATATCATGGTAAGGCAATACATGCAAGGGCAAGAGACAATTAATTTTAAAGTCTACAGGGCAGAGGCTGAAAAAAATAAGGATGGTTTGACAGTTAGATTATATTACCCAGATAAAAAGGAAGAAATAAATAGAAGACTTGATGAAAATTTATCTTGGGGGGTTAATGTATTTAAAAATTTGATCAAGGATAGGTATTCCGTAATTGCTGATTCTCAAAATCCTATAAAACCTGCAGCAGCAGGTTCTTTATACGTTTTTAATGATGGAAATATTTTAGTTCATCGAAGAGATTCAAGAGCTCCAACGCATCCAATGTACCATAGCGCTTGCGGAGGCTATCCTACTAGAGAAGAGTGCTCAAGGAATGAAAGAGGATTAATGGAAACTGCGTTAAGAGAAACTGCAGAAGAATGTCTCTTAGTCACAAGAGACTCTACTCCACGGCTTATAGTTCCTAAAGATTCTAAAAATTATACTATAGAAACTGCTAAAAAATTGGGATTAGGTTTAGAAACTATTGAACTAAATGTTGAAACTCTGGACGCTCCAGACACACTAGAGGTATATCAAGAAGACGGCACTCTTATTTATAGCTCTAGAGCATTTTTAGATTTATTATGGGAATCTTCAACTTCTTTAACTGCACTACAACTAAGAAAATTGCCTTTGAGTGTGGAAGATGTTTTACCTATTGATGGTGAGGGTATGATGAAAGATGGAAAATTCATTCATTTTAACAGAGAGTCTTATTTTTTAAGCCCTCATGAAATTACTTATAAAAAATTTGGAGAAGTTTTAGATAATCCACGCGTGTTTCAAACAAGAATAATAAATGGAATGCCTGAAATCTATAATCCCCAATATTCTAGCCCATATTTAGGACCTGAAAATTTAAAAGTTATTCATCCGCATGTATGGGCGCCAGAAGATATGCTTGTTACATGCTTAGATGGACTAGGAATTTCAGGGTATAAAGGCAAGAAATTAGAAATTGAAATGATTAAAACAATGAATAAACTTAATAAGAAAAATTTAATCCCTGAAATAAATTTGGAAAGTTGATTTTTTATTTATTCTCAAGATTTAAGAATTTTGGATTTGCTTTATAGTAGCTATTAATTTCAGGACCGAGGTAGCTTGACAGAGTTCTATGGAGATCTGGATTGGCAGCTAATATAGTAGGATCTCCCCGGTATAATTTACTAAACTTCCATTCATTTCCATTTAGGTGAGTTACTATTCCTCCTGCTTCTCTAATAATTGGAACTTGAGCCACCATATCGTAAGGTTCCAGTGCTCCCCCTAGATATCCATCAATTCTTCCGACTCCAGGAAGCCTAAAATCTGGTGTGCCACTAGCTACTTGGCATAATGGGACTGAAGCACAGCCTGTACCATATAACATTGCTACTCCTCCGCCATCGCTTTCTAATTTTGATCTTAATTCAGCAAACGATCCTCTATTCCACCATCCTGGAATAACTTTCCCACCGTCAAATCCCATGAATGCTTTACTTAATTCTTTTTGCTGGGATACTTTGACTAGGAATCCATTGCAAAATGCCCCTCCGTCAATAAAAGCATGATATAATTCATCTCGTTCTGGCATATAAACAACTCCTAAAACGGGCGTTCTATCTTCTACTAATCCAATTGCAACGCTCCAATTATTATTTTGATGCATAGTATAGGGGATTGTACCGTCTATAGGATCAAAAACCCATTTTCTTTTTCTACCTCTATCGATGTCCTCTGCTTCTTCTGAATAAATATCATCTTCTGGAAAATTGTTCATTATTTCTTTTCTTAATATTTTGTCGCTTTCTTTATCCATTTGAATTTTAAAATTTGTTTCTTTTGTTTCAGCTGTCCATATAGGCTTATTTTCATTGCCAAAATTCTGCATTAAAAATGCACCTGCTTTTTGCGCAGTATTTATAGCAAATTCTAATTCACATAAATAACTCATAAGATAGAAGATATTATTATGGCTTTTAATCATTTATATACTTATAAATATATTTTGAAATGCAAATGTTTAAATTTTAAATTGTATAACTGAAATAATGAAAAAGAGTGCTAGTGGTAAAATTGTAATAGCAACTACAACTTTTTATAATTTTAATAATAAGTCGGATAGAATTAGGGCAAAAATTGCTGAAAGAACTTTTAGAAAAGCACAAAAGGAAGGGTATTTAGTAATTTGTGTTGATGGCGGTTCGCCTTTAAAGTTTATAGAAAAAATTAGAAAACTAGGCGTTAAAGTTTATCCACAAAAAATTAAAGGAATGGGAAATTCACGAAGACAGGTTTTTAGCGAAGCTTATAAAAGTGGAAAAGAAATTATTATTTGGACTGAACCAGAAAAAGAAAGTTTCATCAAAGAGATTAAAAAAGCTGTTGGGCCGATAATTAAGGAAAAAGCAGATATGGTTATTCCAAAAAGGAAATCACTAAAGAGCTATCCTGTTTCACAAATGCATATAGAAAGATTTGGAAATGCATTTTGGAAACAGCTTACAGGCAAGGATTTAGATATTTGGGCTGGAATGAGAATATTTAAGAGAGATATTGTAAAATATTTTTTAGACTATGTAGGGGAATACGGGGACACTTGGGAAATATTGGTTATACCTATAATGGATATTATTAAAGATAAGAATAGAATAGTTAGTTTAGAAATTAATTACCAGCACCCTAAAGAGCAGACTCATATAGAAGAAAAAGATATAGAGTTTTATAAAAAAAGATTGGATCAGTTAAATAATTTAATTCCAGCAGTTATTGATCATTGGAATAAACTAAAAAATAGGCATATCTAACTTCCATAATACTTTTATAGGCCAATATAATGAATGTTTTGTGGAAAGAATATTGATTACAGGAGGATCAGGCCAAATTGGGAGCAGAGTTGTAGAAAGATTAAGTGAAATATTTTATTCAGGAGAAGAAATTCATTTACTAAAAAGAGAAAGAGAAATTAAAAGTGTTGATCCTCGTTATGCTGGCGAAGTCAAAATGGTGGATAGGCTCAATGAAAATTATGATTTTACATTTCATTTAGCTGCAAATATCCATACAAAATATAATCAAAATCCCCAATGGCTTCCAAAATTCAAAGAAGACAACGTTGAATTAACAAGAAAAGTGGCTGATAATTCTGGAAGAGTATTACTTGTTTCTAGCGATAATGTTTTTAGCGGAAGCGATGGAAGAGATTATACTGAAGAAGACATCTCCAATCCAAATCCTTTAAACACGTACGGCGTTACAAAAGCCGAAGCTGAAAGGATTGTTCTAAACAAAGGAGGAGATGTTATTAGAATACAGACTATGCTTGGCGTAAAAAGCAATTTAATAGTAAATAGGGTTATGGATGCAATTGAAGGCAAGGATTATTGGCCTTTTTGGAATGATACTTTTTCAAAGCCGAGCTATTTTGAAGATTTTTTCGAGGTTGCAAAAAGCTCTTATAATTTAGGGAATAATGAAGTTTATCATGTTTCCACTAATGGAGAGCCTTTGTCAAGAGCTCAAATTGCCTATAAAGTATTAGAAGTCTATCAAAAAAATAACCTGCCTGTTCAGAGGGGGCAGTTTAATACTGAAAATTGTAATGATATTAATTTTCCAAGAAGACTTGTTTTGGATAGCCAAATAACTCAAACAAGACTCGGCTTAAAATTTGCCTCGGTCGATGAGGCTTTAGAGAATCATGTTTTGTATGTTAAAGACTAAAATAAACTAATGGAAAAGGAAATTAAAAAAGTTTTGATAACAGGAATAAGTGGAAGCGGAGGAAGTTATCTTGCAGAATACATTGTTTTTAATCATCCAAATATCGAGGTACATGGAATCGCCAGATGGCACAGCACAACTGGAAATAAAAATCTAGAAGGAGTTAAAGAAAAAGTTAAGGTCCATGAATGCGATTTAGTTGATTTCAGTTCCATTATGAAAGTATTGAATGAGGTAAAACCTGATGCAGTATTTCATATTGCTTCATATGCCAATGTAAGGGCTGCTTTTATTACCCCCCTAGCTGTGATGCAGAATAATGTTATGGGTACAGCAAACTTACTAGAGGCCATTAGAATATCTGGATTGAATCCTATAATACAACTTTGCTCAACTTCAGAAGTATATGGGCAGGTGGATCCTAAACATGTACCAATAACTGAAGACTGCCCGATTAATCCTGTAAATCCTTATGCTGTTTCAAAGTTAGCCCAAGATGCTTTGGGATATACTTATTTTAAGAGTTACAACATGCCAATTATAAGAACAAGAATGTTTGCGTATTTAAATCCTAGAAGAAGAGATTTATTTGCAACTTCGTTTGCAATGCAAGTAGCAAGAATAGAAGCTGGACTGCAAAAAGAACTACTACATGGAAATTTAGATTCTACTAGAACTTTAATTGATGTTCGAGATGCTATGGAAGCTTACTGGTTTGCTACAACTAAGGGAAAAGCAGGAGAAGTATATAATATGGGCGGTAAAAAAATTATAAAAGTTGGAGAATTTTTAGACGTTTTAAAAAAATTAGCTAGGACAGAAATTCCTTCTAGAATAGACCCTTCTTTACTAAGACCAACCGATGTTACTTTGCAGATTCCAGATACTTCTAAATTTGAAAGGGATACTGGCTGGCAACCTAAATATACTTTCGAAGAAAGTGTTGCACACTTGTTAGATCATTGCAGAAGAGAAGCTGGCAAGGAATTAAAATTTATTGAATAATTATTTAAGAGAATTTTAAAAAAATTTACTTAGCTCCCCAAACAGACTCTGCATGAGGGAAATCTTCAGAATAGTGTGAATAAAGTTGTCTGACATTTCCTACTTTGGAAACTTTAATTTCTGGAGGTGAAGGAATATTTGTTCCGAAATAATAATTTAATATTGGAGCAGTAGCATGGGCTGTTGAAAATTCTCCTGCTGCTTCCAACTGCTTCATATTGTGAATTCCTACAAAGCCCTCTGTATAGAATCTTTTTCCTGCATTAATATTATCCTGTATACATTCAAGAACATCTTGGCCAATGCTTGCTTTATAGACGCTATTGATAT
The DNA here is from genome assembly GCA_030648155.1 of Nanobdellota archaeon. Taxonomy (GTDB): domain Archaea; phylum Nanobdellota; class Nanobdellia; order Pacearchaeales; family GW2011-AR1; genus JAUSIK01. The sequence goes on from JAUSIK010000016.1 coordinate 211,991, forward strand.
AAGTTCCTAAATCTCCTAATCTTACTTTTTCATTTGTATCTCTTCTTTTACCCATTATTCCATCTTGTACAACAAGATAATCCCCATAAGAAGAGGTATTTTCCAAAATAGAATCTCTTATTAGTTTAATATCTGCGTCATTTGCCCACTGTATTGGGCGACCTTTCCAATCTTTATCATTGCTTCCTCTGGATATCTCTTCTTCAACTTCACGCTTAAGAACGTCATAAGGGCCTCTAACTTTGTCTGCCTGCTCTGGATTGCCTCCAAGAAGATTTGGAGCGCTTGCATAAATTATTCTTGGGTATCCTCCGTCATAGCCTCCAAGAATAACTAAATTAGGATTTTTATCACAACGAATGAACATTGTAGAAGGATGCCCTCCAATTTCTATTTTTTCCATGTTTGATATTAAAATTATAGGTTAATAAAGATTTATATTTTAGATAGATAATATTAGATTCTTGCGTTGTGTTTCTACTTTGGAAGATGAAAAATCTGGAGTAAAATGGTATAGATGCCATAGGATTAAGTAAAGACAGGGATTGATGGATAGAAATTTTAAATGAATTGGTGAACCTATCATCCAGATTTTTATTAAAGAATAATATAGTTCAATTTCATATAATTTATAAACTACTAGAAGATAAAATTGTTATGGAAGCACAAAAAAAAGAGAAAGTTTTAATCACTGGAGGGGCAGGGTTCTTAGGTTCTGTTATTACAGGGCACTTATTAGAAAAAGGATTTGAAGTTACGGTACTAGATAACTTAATGTACGGGCAGAAATCTCTCTTTCAATACGCTTCAAACGATAACTTTAATTTTATTTATGGGGATGCAAGGAATAAACAATTGCTAGAAAGAGTAGTTCCTAAATTTGATGTAATTATTCCATTGGCAGCTATAGTAGGAATGCCTGCTTGTGATTTAAAACCTCTTGAAGCAGTATCAACAAATAGGGATGCTGTTTTTTTGATTAATGAAGTAAGAAGGGCAGATCAAAAATTAATTTATCCAAATACCAACAGTGGATATGGCACAAAATCCGGAGATGTTTTTTGTACCGAAGAGACTCCATTAGACCCTATCTCATTGTATGGTACTACAAAATGCGAAGCTGAAAAGTATTTATTAGAACAAAGCAGAATTAAACCTGCTATTACTTTAAGACTTGCTACTGTTTTTGGATTGTCTCCTAGGATGAGAACAGATTTACTTGTAAATGATTTTGTATATAAAGCAATGCAGGATGGTTACATAATTATTTATGAAAAGGACTTTAAGAGGAACTTTATCCATATTAAAGATGTGGCAAGAGCATTTGAGCATTGTATTATTAACTTTGATACGATGAAGGGCAATGCATATAATGTTGGGCTAGATGATGCAAACTTATCCAAGGCAGAACTAGCAGAAAAGGTAAAAGGATACATTCCTAAATTTGAAACAGTTTATATGGAATTTGGAAAGGATCCGGACAAACGAAACTATATTGTTTCAAATAAAAAGATAATGGCGACAGGATTCAATCCTATTTATTCAATTGACTATGGAATTAAGGAATTAATGAAGGGATATTCCATATTATTAAAAAACGATCCCTATAAGAACCTATGAAAGACAAATATATTTTTTTGGACATGGATGGAGTTATTATCGTAGAGAAGGACTTGCTTTATAAAAAAGAAGATGTCGAACTCCTGCCTAGATCAGACGAGGCAATAAAATTATTGAATAATAATAATTATAGGCCTATTGTAATAACTAATAAGCCTATAGTTGCAAGAGGCCTATGCAGTTTTGATGATGTTATAGAACTTCATTCTTACATAGAAGGAATTCTTGCTAAGAAAAATGCTAAAATTGAGAAGATCTATTTCTGCCCCCATCACCCAAAAAAAGGAGATAACCCTCAATATACAAGAGAATGTGAATGCAGAAAGCCTAAAGCAGGTATGATATTTGAAGCGCGTAGAGATTATGGGATAGATGATTTATCTTCATGTTATGTAATCGGAGACAAAACAAGCGATATTTTAGCTGGTAAAAATGCTGGTTGCAGGACTATTCTTGTCAAGACAGGATATGGCGGAGATGATGGATTTAAAGATGCTACACCCGATTATGAAGCAAGAGATTTATACGAGGCTGTGCAGAATATTGTACTAAAAAAATGAAATTATTAATAAATACTGGTGGGAAAGGTGAGAGGCTTTATCCTTTAACTAAAGATATACCTAAACCTTTAGTTAAGGTTGTAGATAAACCTGTATTACATCATTTAGTTGACTGGGCTAAGAAACATGGAGTGAATGAAGTTGTGATGATGAATGGCTACAAATCTGAAAAAATTATAGAATATTTTGGCAATGGGGAAAATTTTGGCCTGAAGATTATACATTCAAATGAGCCTTATGCTTTAGGAAGCGGGGGAGCTATAAAATTTGCCAAAAATAATATTGATGGTGAGTTTGCTTATATTTCTGGGGATTTACTTTGCGCTGTTGATTTTAATAAGATGCTGGATTTTCATAAAAAAAATAATTCTGAAATGACTGTACTCGTGCATAAATCAAGCCACCCTCATGATTCTGATATATTGAAAATTGATAGTAGTGGAAAAGTTGAGAGGTTTATTTCTAAACATGATGATCATACTGATGCGGGAGATCTATCTAATGCTGGTTTGTGTATAATGAGTGAAAAAATATTAAATTTGATGGAAAAAGAAATATTTACATTTGAAACTTATTTATATCCAAAAGTTTTAGAAAATGGTATTAATTTTTATGGATATAATTCTGAAGAATTTATTTCAGACATGGGGACTTTTGATAGACTAAAAAAATGTGAGGATTTTGTTAAGAGTAATCAGCATTTATTTAATTAATCTCTCTGCTATATCTTCTGCAATATTCCTATTTCCTGCTATAAAACCTACTGCCCTCTTAAAAGGATCGTAATGTTTTGGCTCTAAATTTTCTAAAACTTTTATTTTTCCATTATTCATTTCATAAAATATAACTTTGCCTCCTGCTTCTTCTACTAATAGTTTTCCTGCTGCATAGTCCCAAGGACACTGCAAAGGCTGAATTAAAGCGTCTGCTTTTCCTGATGCGACCAGAGAAAGAGCCAAAGCACAGGATCCATTTACATTAGATGTTCTGCATAAGTCCGATAATTCGTGCATTAAACTATTATGCCTTGGATATTTTGTTAGAAAGCAATCTGGGCCGAATAAAATATATGAATCATGGAGTTTTCTATTAGGAATTTTTAATTTTGTTTCTTTTCCATTTTCTCTAATGAATGCCCCATTATCTTTTGAGGCGTAAAATAAAAGGCCATTATTTATTTTTGGAGCATATACTGCTCCTGCTTTATGCTGAAGATTTTCTACTAGGCCTACTGAAATACTCCATTCGTAATGTCCTATGTTGAAGCTGCTTGATCCATCTAATTCATCTATAATATAGACTTTTGAGCTTCTTAATTGATCTATATTTTTTATCAGTCTACCTATAAAATATTTATCTTTCACATGCTCTTCTGTAATAAATAATGCTTCTTTATCTGATTTTAGCACAGACAATATTGCTTTTTGAGATTTATAATCTGCTGAAGTTACAATTGCATGGTGGCCGACATGAACGTCTTTTTTAGTTTTTGCTTTCTTTGGTTTATAATTAAAAATAGAATTTCCTCCTGCTAAGGCTGACTCGATGCAAAGTTTTAGAGAGTTCATTAAATGTACTTGTAAAAATCCACTTTTTATAGTTTGTTATCTTTGAGCTTACAGTTTAATATAGATTCTTTCTACATAATATTTATATAGGAAGTTTAAGCTCCAGATTTCATGAGGTTAAAAAGAGATAAATGAAAGCAGTAATTCTTGCTGGAGGTTTTGGCACTAGATTAAAGAGAGTAATATATGACAGGCCAAAAGCAATGGCATCAATTGCAGGCATTCCTTTTTTAGAACATCAACTCCGATTATTAAAAGAGGAAGGAATTTATGAAATTGTTTTATGCGTGTCTTATATGTCTAATAAAATAAAATCCTATTTTGGTGATGGGAGTAAAGTAGGTATAAATATAACTTATTCTGATGAAGAAATACCTTTAGGAACTGGAGGGGCTATAAAAAAAGCAGAGAGATTTTTACAAGATACTTTTTTGGTTTTAAATGGAGATTCTTATTCTCAAATTCAACTTAAAGACTTTATTGAATTCCATAAAAAAAATAAAGGTCATGCAACTATGGCCTTAAAGGAAACTAAAGATACTGGAATTCACGGAGGGGCTGTTGTCAAGGAAGATAAAATAATGGCTTTTGAAAATAATCCGGCTAGTGAAAAAAAATTAGGAAATAGCGGGGTTTATCTTTTTGAACCAACAATATTCAATTATATAGAAAACGATAAGAACGTTTCTTTAGAAAAAGAAGTATTCCCGAAATTGGCCCAAGAAGGAAATCTTTACGGGTATATTTACGATGGATATTTTATAGATATTGGCTTGCCTGAAACATATCAACAATTTAAAGAAGATGTTTTAGACTCTCTTAGACTTGATGAACAAAAAACCATTAGAGATGCTATAAGGAAAATAGACAAAAGTGGAATTAATGCGATAGTAGTTAGTGACGAAGATAAAAGATTAAAAGGTACTCTTACACAGGATGAAATTAACAGATACATTCTAAAAGGAGGCCATTTGGATGAACATGTCCATAAAGTAATGAATAAGGAACCTTTTGTTTTAATGGAAGAACTAGTTAATAAAGAAGAAATTGCAAAATTTTTCAAATTTGGAATACATTTTATACCTATTACAGATAGATATGGAAAATTAAAAGATATAGAGTTTTATGAAAGTGAAATAGAATCTAAAACTTTTCCTATTGTAAGAGGAAGAGCTCCCCTAAGAGTAAGTTTTGCTGGCGGAGGAACTGATTTGCAATATTTCTTTAAACATCATGGTGGTGCTGTTATCAATGCTACGATAAATAAATATTGTTATGGCACTTTGATAAAAAGGGCCGATAAAAAAATAATAATAAATACTGATACTACGGAAGATATTCTGGTTGATTCTTTGGATAACTTACCTTATAACGGGAAGCTTGATCTTATAAAAGCTATAATTCATTTAATAAAACCTCAATTTGGGTTTGAATTATATGTTCATAGCGATTTGCCTCCCGGAAGAGGGCTAGGCTCCTCTGCTAGCCTAGCTGTTTTGATAGCGAGCTTATTTAACCAAATAATGGATACTAAATTTAATGATTATGAAGTTGCTGAAATTGCATATAGGGCTGAAAGAGAAGAGTTAAATATAAAGGGTGGATGGCAGGATCAATATGCAAGTGTGACTGGCGGATTTAATTTCATGGAATTTGGGGCCGATAAATCATTAATTTACCCATTAAGATTAAAAAAAGAAGTAATTGATGAATTACAAAACAGATTGCTACTATGTTTTGTCGGCAACTCCCGTGATTCTGGAAAAGTTCATGAAAAACAAGAAAAATCATTCTATCAGGATGAAAAGGAGAAGATAGAAAGCTTGCTAAAATTAAAAGAACTGACATATTCCATAAGAGAGGCTTTATTGACTAATCATCTAGAAACTTTTGGAAGACTATTAAATGATACATGGATTATTAAAAAAAAATTAGACTCTGGCATTTCTAATAAAGTTGTCGATGAATTGTACTATGTCGGCCTTAAGAATGGGGCATATGGCGGAAGACTTTTAGGCGCTGGTGCAGGAGGATATATATTGTTTTTTTATTCACCAAAAAGAAGAAACGACTTAAAGAGGGCTTTGGAATCTGCAGGAGGAGAGGTAATGAATTTCGCTTTTGATTCAGAAGGGGTGCAGGTATGGTCGTCAAAACATGTTTACTGATTTAGTCTTGCTTCAATAATGGCTGTATTATTTCTAGGTTTTTTAGCTCGTCGAACTTGCCAATTATTTCATCGGCCTCATTTAAATATAATTTATCCATAGTTGATGCAATAGCAATACAATAAATTCCTGCACTTTTTGCTGATTGTATTCCTAATGGGGCGTTTTCAATTACTATACAATCATTAGGGGATAGTTTTAACTTTTCCAGAGCATGAAGAAATGGGTCTGGATGCGGCTTAAAATTTTTTAAATAATCAGAGGTTACTATTAAATCAAATTTTTTTAGAAAGTCTATAGGTGTAGTTGAAAATAACCTCTCTTTTCTAGCCCCAGATACTATGGATATAGAAATATCATTCTTGAGAGAATTTAAAAATTCTGAAACTCCAGGGTATAATGAGAATTTATTAATTTTTTTGAAAACTTCTTCTTTTTTTCTGATTATTGTTTCTACTTGAGGATTTTTTAAATTGTATTTTTCTGCTAATGATTTTACTATATCTTCTAATTTTGCACCTTCTAGAGGGAAAAAATCTTCTTTGCTTATATCTATGCCTTGTTCTCTAAAACTTTCTTCCCAAGCAAGAAAATTATCATCCATTGTTTTAGCTAAAGTACCATCGAAATCAAAAATTATGGCTTTTTTATCTTCCATATTGCTATATTTTTTTTATCTGCAAAAGTTCTATAGTATCATTTGCGATGAACTTTTCTTTTCCCATTAATAATGAAGAGTCAATTATATCCCCTATTTTATAAAAATCTCCATTTTCTTTATTTATAAGGTTTCCTTTTAATATAATATACAGACTTCTTTCGTCATGCCTAATATTACTGGTTATTTTATCCTCATCCTCTAGTTTTTTTAGGCAAAAAAATATATTTCTTATATTTTTTGTATTCTCAAATTCTTCTTTTTGAAAAGACAGATATTCGTAACTTGCTATATCTTTTGACATGAAATCTTTCGACTCATAACCCCTTGATTCTCTGCCATAATCATCTGATAACCTTAAAAGATCAGTTTTTTGAGAGGGAGTTTCTACTTCCATTAAGATCAATCCCTGATCTGACACTGCTTGTGTGCAATGAAATACTTTTTTATCCAGTACAAGGCAGTCTTTTTCTTTTAGATGGAATCCATTTTCAAGAGTTGTGCATACTGCCTCTCCTGAAAGAACAATTAAAGAGGTTTTTTTGTTAAGATGGCAATGCATTGAAGTTAAGCATCCTGGCTTAAGATATAACATCCAGATTGAAACGTGGTCGTTTTGATACATTAGGTATTCATATCCCCAAGGCTTATTTACAACTATGTTTGAGAAATCGAATTTTTCCAGATGAGTGTCTATTGGAGTAAAGATATGAGATATTCTTGCCCTATCCACCTCGCTATTTTTAACTACTTTTATCATTTTTTTCGTTATATACTCTTAATGATTCTTTCATCCAGGGACCTAGATGCTTATAATGTGGGGAGGTAATTATATTCTTATCTGTCACAAAAGGAGCATCCACATATAGTGCGCCTGCATTATTAATATCATCTTTTATACTATAATATCCGCTTAATTTTCTTCCTTTAACTACTTTGGCAGAAATCAATAACTGACTAGCATGACATATTGATGCGATAATCTTTCCTTTGGAATCCCACTCTCTAATTATATCAATTATCTTATTATTTTGCCTCATGTACTCCATTGCTTTTGCTCCTCCAGGCAAAACTAAAATATCGTACTCTTCGGGCTTGACGTCTTCTACTTTCATATTAACTGGTATCTTTGTTCCAAGTGCTCCGATTGTCTCTTGCCCGTCTTCAGTGGCTACATCCACTGTGAAATTCTCCTCTTTTAGTCTGTAAAAAGGATAGATAAATTCATGATCCTGAACAAGTTTTCCTGTTAATATCAATGCTCTTTTCATATACTCTAGTTGAAATCCTGTTTTAAAAGGTTTATGAAGCTGTAATTCCATTATAGAAATATTTAAGTAAGAGAATTTATTTTTGTTTTTGTGGATAAAATTGCATTAATTACTGGGGCTGGAAGAGGATTAGGAAGAGAATTGGCACTGACTTTTGCTGAGAATGGATATGATATTTTTCTGCAAGGCCGAGACAAGAAAAATCTTGAAAATGTTTCTGCACAGATTAATTCTATAGGGAAAAAAACATGGATTTTGGAAGGAGATGTTAGAGACAATAAAGTAATTGAAGAGATATTTAGAAATATCAAAGAGAAAAATATCGGTCTTTTGATAAATAATGCAGGAGCCCCTAGCTTAGGAATACCATTTGAGCAGGAAACAGATGAACAGCTCACTGAAGTAATAACCACTAATTTGCTATCACAGATAAAACTTATAAACAAAGTTTATAGAATTTTTTTGGAAAGAAATAATGGAGGTATTATTAATATAAATTCTATTTTAGGTTTGGAAAGCAAAGCATTAAGAGCAGTTTATTGTGCAAGCAGATGGGGCTCAAGAGGATTTAATGAATCTTTAAAAAAAGAAATTGGTGAAAAACCTATTAGAATAATGGATGTTTATCCAACTAGAATTAAAACTAAGCCTGAATATACTAAAGGAATGGAAGTTAAATATGTAGCAGAAAAGGTATATGATAGTTATGTGAATAGTAAGGTAAATGAACTTATTTTAGATGATAGGCCTAAAAAATAATAAATGAATAAGTTTTTATAAATGGTTATATATAAGATACTATCATAATGTTTATATAGAGTTTTTTATTTTTGTTTTCATGCTGCAATTAAGTACGTGGAAACCTGGACAGGCTCGAGAGGCTACAAAAGAAGAAAAAGAATTTTACGAAGAAAATGGCTATATAGTATTAAAGGGTGTGTATTCCTCCGAGGAATGCGATGAAATTTTTGCCGTTATAGAAAGACATGCTGATCATGATTTTGCTGCTATAATGAATCCCCATAGATCTGAATTTTTGAGAGCTTTAGATCCCAGGCCTAATAATTTCAGAATAAATTCCCAGATTGCCGAAAGTTCTAATTTTCTATCTGAATTAATGAAAGATCCTAGAATAGTTGCTGTTTTGGAATCATTACAAGGAAATATTCTTGATGGTGTAATGAGTCAGATAATATTTAAGGAAGCAGGAAGTAATTATGCTTCTCAAGGATGGAATCCTCACCAAGATAATGCCTATACTAGAAATAAAAATGGATTATATATAACTACAAACTTATTTTTGGAAAAGGCTCTTTTTGAAAACGGTACGATGTATCTTTATCCGGGATCTCATAAGGAGGGTTTATTGCCTTCAGAACATAAGAGAAGCTTTAGGGAAGACAAAGGAACAAACCCCGGAAATACTGTAGAAATTCCTGAGAAACATAAAGGAAAAGATAAATTGATTAATTTTGATAAAGGGGATGTATTAGTATTGCATGGAAATGTTATTCATGGATCCTATCCGAATATTTCTAAAATATTATCAAGACCGTTATATATGAACACTTATCTTCCGCCTGGAGAAGATTATAATCCTGGAGTTATTGCAAAAAGAGAAAGAATGAAGCTTCATTGAATTTTATATTCATAATATTTAAATAGCTATATCTATGATTTTTTATATGGGTTTTTATTCGGGTAAAAAGATTTTAGTTACTGGTGGAACTGGGATGATTGGAAAACCATTAGTTGATCTATTAATAAAAGAAGGTGCAATAGTTCGTATAGCCTCTTTAGATGATCCTTCCCGTGCTAACCCTCAAGCAGAATTTATTAAAGCGGATCTAACTGATTTTCAAACTTGCATGAATATATGTAAAGATATGGAAATTGTTTTTAGTTTGGTTGGAATAAAAGGATCTCCAAAAATGATGAAAGAGAGGCCAGCCAGTTATTTTGTTCCGTCTCTATTCTTTAATACCAATATGATGGAAGCAGCCCGAAAATGCAATGTTCAAAGATATTTATATACCAGTTCTATCGGAGTATATGCTCCTGCTGAAACTTTTAATGAGGATGACGTTCAAAAAAATTTACCTTCTCCAAATGATCTTTTTGGAGGGTGGCATAAAAGAACGGCCGAATTACAAGCAGAAGCATATAAAATAGAATATGGATGGGATAAAATATCTATAGTTAGGCCTGCTAATGTATATGGGCCTCATGATAACTTTGATCCAGAAAATGCAATGGTAATACCGGCCTTAATTCATAGGGCAATTTCTGGCGAGAATCCCTTAAAAGTCAAAGGTGATGGAAATTCAATTAGAGACTTTATTTTTTCAGAAGATGTTGCGCGGGGGATGATGCTTGTTGTTGAAAAAGGATATAATCTTCCTGTAAACCTTGGAAGCGGGACTAAATTTAGCGTTAGAGATATTGTAAACATGATAGTATCTAATTTGGAAAAAAAACCGGTTATCGAATATGAGCCCTCTAAAAGTTTGGGTGGAGATAAAGTCCGAGTAATGAATATAGAAAGAGCCGAGTCTATTGGATTTAGACCTCAAACGTCCTTGGAAGAGGGTATTAAGAAAACAATAGGGTGGTATAAAGATAATAAGGAAACTGCCGATAAAAGGTTTAATGTCTTTACAATAAAAAGAAAAAGAGTTTTAATTTGTGGTGCTACCGGGTTCTTGGGCAGAAATATTGCTGAATCTCTTGCCAACAGACATGATTTGGAAATATTTGGGACTTATTTTAATTCAGAACCTTTAAAAAATCCAAGAATTAAAATGATAAAGGCAGATTTAAGAGATCCAGAAATAGTGAAGGAAGTTGTAAAAAACAAGGATGTTATTATTCAAATGGCTGCAATTACTTCTGGAGCAAAGGACATAAAGTCTATTCCCCATATACATGTTACCGATAATGCTCTTATGAACTCTTTGATTTTTAGGGCCGCTCATGATAATAAAATTCCGCATGTAATTTTCCCAAGTTGCAGTATTATGTACTCTTCTCAAGAGGAACCTCTAAAAGAAGAAGATTTTGATATATCTAAAGGAATTCCTGAAAAATATTTTGGCGCAGGCTGGACTAAAGTTTATTTAGAGAAAATGTGCGAATTTTTTTCAAAGAGAGGAGAAACAAAATACACGGTAATAAGGCACTCTAATGTGTATGGCCCCTATGATAAATTTGATTTAGAAAAGTCCCATGTTTTTGGGGCAACTATGACAAAAATAATGACTGCTGCCGATGGTGGAAAAATTACAGTATGGGGGGATGGAAAGGAAGATAAAGATCTAATTTATATCGATGATTTTGTAGACTTCATTAATATTGCCTTAGATAGGCAAACATCTAAATTTGAGCTTTTAAATATAGGATATGGGAAGCCAATTTCAATTAGAGAAATAGTTAGTAAAATAATCGAAAAATCAGGGAAAAAGATAGATGTCGAATATGATTTATCCCATTTATCAAAATATACTAAGATTGTTCTAGATTATAGAAAGGCAAATAATCTATTTGGATGGAAGCCTAAAACATCAATTGAAGAAGGCATAAATAAAACTATCGAGTGGTATAAAAATAACTTGCTAATTATTAATAATCCATAACATTTATATGCTATATCTATCAATTTTCTAAATGAACATCTTATTTAAAAAAATTAAAGCGATTGGATTTGATTTAGATGAAACGCTATATGCTCCAAATGAAGAAATTAATGAAAGAATTAGAAATGAAATTGCAAAAAGAATACTCCAAAATAAACCAGATTTGGGAAATATAAAGAATGCACGAAATTTATATGAAACTAATTATAAAAAATGGAAAAGTGGATCCTTAACCTTAAAAAAACTTAAACTTGAAAATCCGGAACAAATTATGCATGAATGTTTATCCAATGCAAATGTAATCAATCTTATTAAAGAAGACCCTATATTGACTATTATTTTAAATAAAATAAAAGAAAAATATGAATTATTTTTACTAACTGGAAGCCCTAGTGAAACATCTATGGAAAAAATAAAAAAAATAGGAATTAATATTAATATTTTTAACAATTTAATTTTTGGAAACACTTTTCCAGAAGCAAAAAAAATAGATAGTACTATGTTTCAAAATTTCTTAAAAACTTCAAAATATAAACCTGATGAGCATGTTTATATTGGCGATAATTTAAAAACAGATATTTTGCCTGCTAAATCCCAAGGAATGAAAACTATTTATTTGGGAAATGAAATACAAGAAGCCGATTATTGTATAAAAGATATTTATGAAATTGAAAAACTTTTTTTATAAACTGCTTTTTACTATTTCTTTTATTTTAGTTATAATTTGTTTTGATGTTGGAGGAAGATTATCCTTTTCCGGGGCAAAACCTGCTGTTCTTTCTTCTAGACCTAAGGCATAAACTTTGGAATTATACTCGTGCATTAAATCATAGGCCATCCCTTTAGCCACTCCATTGATATAATCTCCATCTATAACAAGGCCTCCGAACTTGGAGTTTTTAAGAGATTCTGCTATTCGCCTTTCTTTATTATTTAATTTAAAGGGCTTTATCCAAAGAAGATTTATTACATTACATTTAATTCCTAGTTCTTTTAATTCTGCTAAAGCCTCTATTACATTGAGTCTTGTTGATGAAATAGGAAATAAGGTTATGTCTGCACCTTTTTCAACAATATCTGGAATTTCGAAGTCTACTTCCCATCCCCTTCTATGCTCACTGCAGTAAATTGGGTCGTCATGAGACATAAAATAATCCCAGACTGCCTGATATTCTTTTGGAGTAATTGGGGCTGCAATTGGGACTCCAGGCATTCTAAAATAAATACCATGATGATTATTTCCAGCCACAGGCCCCATTGCCCTGCCTTTTCTTCCACTGGAATCCATTGCGATAGATCTGATAAATAGTGGACAAGGAATTCCCCACATATCTTTGGATTTTGCCGCGTAATTCACTATCATGGGAGCATTAAACCATTGAAATCCTTGATATCGCACTACATATATTGGTCTTCTTCCTGACAAAGCTGTTCCAACTGCAATACCTCCGCCGGCAACGTCAGCCATTGAAAGTTCAACAAGGCCATCATTTTCAGTTAATTCTGGGATGGTATGCCCTACCCATCCAACGGCTGTCAAGCACTGACCTAAAAGTATTCCATTATTATTTTTCAGATGGTTTTCAGAAAATCTTTTAATTACATCCCTACTTGTTTCACCCATCATTTTATAATTGTGTTTTCCACAATTCCTCCATTTTTTCTTTTGAGTTATTTTCTATTTCTTCTGCTTCTTTCTTTAACCCAATATTATCTAAATCTTTTTTTATAAGATCAAATCTATCCCACTCTGGGGGTCCATCTGATCCAGTTCCTGCATGCCATACGGATCTAGCAGTATGGATATTCAAGAATGCGGGCAAATTATTAGATAAATTTTTTGCATGAGACATAATACTCCATGGATCATCGACAGTTTCCGCGACAGTCATTCCGAAAGATTTGGCAACATCGACTATTTTCCAGTTTCTTCTAACTTTTATTTCTGTTAAAATAGAAAGATTGTTATCTTCACATATAAAAAGAATAGGTAGTTTTTTATGCGCAGCATATCCTAAGGCACCTAAAACGTAATCCTCCTCTGCAGAGGCATCCCCCATGACGATTATAGAATAATCTTTTTTATTAGCTTTATAATTTTGCGAATATGAATGTCCAACTCCTATTGGCACTTGTGTACCCATTAATCCATCGTGACCATACATTCTTATTGCTGGTGAATGAATTGAAGCAGATCCCCCCATACCTTTTGCACAACCTGTTCCTTTATGCAATATCTCATCCCTTAATTCATCTAAATTACCCCCAAAACTTATGTACATTCCATGTGCCCTATGCTGAGCAAAAATTGCCGGATTAAACTTTTTTAGAACAACTGCTAAAGAAGAGGATATTGCTTCTTGACCAATCGATAAATATACAGGCATATGAATTATATCTTTGTCGTATGCTTTTTTAACTTCATATTCAAAATATCTTATATCACAAAATTTTTCAAACATCGCAAGGGTCTCTGTTTTATCCCATTTATGAGATAATCCTGAAGTGAGCTCTTTTATTTCTGATCTCATTAATTTATAAAGTGAGAATTGTCTTTATAAAGGTTATTATAATCGGATCCTATTTTTAGAGTAATCTTTTTATATTAACTTTGTTTAATTTATTTATGGAAAATAAAAAACACTTTGTCTGCAATGGCGGTTGCAAAGGCGTTTCAGATAAGCCTATGAAGTGCCAAGCCAAAGAATGTGCTAAATATGGGAAGGCCTTGATAGAATGTGACTGCACCGATGATGGCCATTTTGGCAATAACGAAGAGTAATCTTTATAAATAATGAAGGATAGAAAATTTTATGGCTTCCTTAATTGTTATGGCGGGCCTTCCTGGAACAGGAAAGACTACCATAGCCAAGAAAATTGCAGGTTCATTGGCCGGTTATGAGTTTATTTCTCAAAATGATATAAGAAGGGGACATGGGATGAAAAAAATGCCTAAAAACCAAGATGCTGTTCTCCGAGAAATAGATAGAATAACTGCAAAACTATTATTAAATGGAAAAGGTGCCATAATAGATAGTGTAAACAGATATAGTTTTAGAAGACACCAGCTGTATGGCGTTGCTTCAGGATGCGGGCACAATGTTTTAGTAATTGAATGCATTTGCTCTGAAAATGAAGCCAAGAAAAGAATAAGACAGAGGCCTAAAGGAGATGGATTAATTTCTGATCCTAATGATCCGGAAGTGTATGATAAACTTGCGAAAACCTGGGAAGACATAATTACATTTGACTTTAAATACGCCGGATCGGATCATGTGTCATATATTCGCTATCACTCTGAAACAGGAGAAATAGATAGAAAAATAGTACAGGTCGAGTCTAAAGAATTAATAGGCTCAATTTCAAGTTTGTTGAAATCTTAAAAATTAAAAAGTAGGTTCATGCCCATAATATATTTAGAGCTTTTACCCATTCTAAATGGAAATTGCTGTGATATGAAGGATACCTCGCGATCATTTTTGTCATCATATTTTATTTCAATTATTAATGACTCTCTATCTTCATACTTTCTTTTAAACAAATTATTTTTGTTTTGTATTTCTATAAAATCTAAATTGCTATCTATTGTTATCCTGTACTTTTTATTAGATGAAAGGAAATATTGTCTTTTATAGGAATTTAATAAAACTATTTGATAGGACTTTAATTTTTCTAACAACCAACCTGGCAATGATGATTTTTCAAATACTTCATTTATTAAATATTCAAATGAAAAATTATTATTTAATGTAAATGACTTTAGGGGGAATGAAAGCTTCTTTCCAATTTCCCCTTTTTTAATTTTTAACTCTAAAACTGGCTTTTCAATTTTCCCAAAAAGATTGCCATACCATCTTACCCTTATCTTAAGCCTTTTTGTATTTCCATCATTATTATCTTGATAATTTTTTAAATCGATGGAATCTAAATATATGTTGTTTACTTTCCTTGGAGAAAATGCTTCTAAAAACATCGCCTGATTCAATTTTAAAATATTCTCTATATCTCTAAAAGTAATATGTGTAATTAAAAACTTTCTTTCGTGCCGCCCATTTTCAAAATTTATTTGATCTATCATTTAACTTTCTCCAGGATAAATGGATTCATATACTCCTTTCTCTGTTCCCAAAATTATTTTTCCATTTAATATAAGTTCTGATTTCTTTTCTATCATGTGAACCTTTTTTGCACTTATATTTGCTTTCTCTGCTATAATATTTGCAGGACCGAATTCTGACTTTTTCTGATATGCAACAAACCCATAATTACAGCCCTCGAAGCTAACATTTTCTAAAGACAATGAAGATTGATCTTTACTTGCAACACCTATATTGGAATTTTTTATTAATATATTACTTGCTTTAATTTCACTTTTTTCGCCAACGCTTATACCTTTGTCCCCTAAATTTTCTCCGAATACATTTTTAACTGTGGCTTTACTTCCAGAAAAATCTAGACAGTCATTGGTACATTTATTGCACGACACTGTATCGATCATTCCTTCACTGAAGTCAACATCTAAACAATCAGATAATGAATCTCGAAATGTTGCCCCTTTAAGTTCAAAGTTTGACTTAATAATATTTAAATTATCTTCCGCTTGGATATTTGAGAAGATTACGTTGCTTGCCTTTACTGGAGAATTATAAAAAGTAACTGCACCTGTTAAAGCCCATCCATTTTTTAAAGGGTAGGATAGGCCGTTAAACAATACATTATCCAATATACTTTGTCCTTCTGCATTTAATACAATCAATCCTTGTCCTTTATTATCTGAAGATATGATAGAAATAGGATTATTCTTTTCTCCCTTGAATTGAATTGGAGAGTATGATAAAATTGATGCTCCATCTTTTAAATCTAAAGTGGTTCCTTTAACTGATATTAGAGTATAACCGCTTGGAATCACTATACTTTTATTAAGAACCCATTTTCCTTCCTTGATTGTTATTTTTTTAGCCACTTTATCTATGTTTAGGAAATCGCTGGATTCTAAGGAGGCATTCTGCCGGATAATGCCATTATTTAATAATCCTTCTTCTTTATAAGGCCAAGGCGACACTATTTCAGCCTTGGCATTAGAGGTGCCTAATACCCTATAATTTACTGATAATTTTGACGTGTCAATATTCTCAATTAAATTAGAAGGAATTTTAAAAGAAAATGAATTAAATTTTAGAGGGCCTGAATATTGCCTAGGCTGTAGAATAATTCTTTCTTGTTCTTTTTCTAGTAATTGAGAACCATAATTTACGGAATCGATCTCAATAGGGAGATGATTTATATTTGCCACTTCTATTACAACACTTCTTTTATTTGGAGAAATACCTTGATAGTAAATCTGGATATTATCCTTTTCCTGATTTAATATTTTTCTAACGTACTCCTGATTTTCATAAAATATATCTGTAGAAAAATGATAATATGGCATGTCTTTATGGAGCAATGCGATTTTCTCTTTTAATAGAGGAGATAAATCTTCAAAGAGATTATCAAGATATTGCTTATCAGATACTCTCTCTAATTCCTTTAAATATCTCTCTAAAAATATTGGATCGCTAAATAATAAATTGTAATAATTATTGTTAAATGATTTACAATCATAATTTTCTAATGAAATACACCTAGGAAAATATTTATGTATTATTTTGTAATTATCTGTTCCAGCATAACCGTTAAAACCGATTGGCTCAATTTTTGAGGTAACTGGATTATAATAAAATCTGATGTTAGTCCAATCTGCTCCATGTTCTGCACCGATAAGTGATGTCAAAGCAAAATATTTTGCAAGAGACTCCATATCAAAAACCTCATGAGTTTTTAATTCGCCGTTTCTAAAAGATTCCAACAAATTTCTAGCAATTTTAAACTGATCAGTTTTGGCGGGGTCAGAGAATACATCTTCTGAATTAAATACCTCAATATTACTTTCAAAAAATCCTAAATCTGCCCCATATAGATAAGAAATCAAATAATCTGGATCGAGGGTAATTTTTTCATTGCCAATATTAAATATATTATTCAATTCTTCAGGAGAAGATTGTCTTCCTTGAAGATTTTTTTCTTCATATTGAAGTAAGTCCCTGTACCAATTTTCTTCGCTAAATTTTAATATTACACCATCTCTTTTGTTATTGCTTTCTATCAATTCTGTATCAAAATGCTCTTCTATTGAAAAAATACCTTTATTTTTCCCATTAATTATTACTTCTATAAAATCGTATCTTAATCCTATAACATCTTCTCTTTTTAATGCCTGATGAAAAATAAGCTCATTTAAGAACAACCTTATTTTTGGATGTTGTATAGAAAATGAATGCATCCCGAATAGAGATTCTCCATTTTTTATATTAATACGCATTGACCATTTATCCCCTTCCAAATTTTGAGGAGTATCTCCTTTAAGTCTAAGTTTAGTTTTATATTCTTTTTCTTTATATTTTATCACTGCAGGCACATAATCTTCTTCAGAATAAAATATTACTTCATTATTTATTACTTGGTCTCTTTTATAAAGAAGCTGTTGATAATCTTTGAATTTGATATCAATGTAAATTTTTTCAGGGCTAGAAAAAAGGCCCCTAATCATATTGTAAGGCATTCTAATATTTTCACCTAATATTCCCAATAAAACTGCCTTTGATCCAGATTGGATTCCGATCGCCCTAAGTAAAGATCGGCCTTTTTCAGAGGGGTGATCTATTGTACCGAAAAAACCACCAAAGATTAATCCTCCTAAAGTGCCTATTAAAAATATTCCCACCATAATTAAACAAATCAACGCAATTTTAAACTTTTTTGAAGTAAAATATCTCCAAGTTAAAATTATTTTTCTTCTAAAGATATTAGATTCCCCAAGGCCTTCATTTTTTTTTAACTTCATTTTTTCAGATAACTTTAATTATAAATTCCAATTCTATCTAAATAAGATATTTTAATATTATGTGATAGACCTTCTAAATTCTCCTTAATTTTGTCTAAATTATCGAATGAATTCAGGTCAATAAGAAAGGATGCTTCTAAAATTCCCTCCTCTGATTTGTCGAACCTTTTTAAGTGAACTCCCTGTGAATTTTTTTTAAGAATTTCTACTATTTTTCTTAAGGTTAGGTCTTTATTTATTTTTCCGGATACAGTGATATAAAGATTATGGGCATCATCTTTTCTAAAAGAAATATGCCTTACAAAAACTATAAGTGAAATAATTAGGACTGCAGACAAAGTTATAATTGTCTGATTAGCCCCTAACCCTAAACCAATAGCGATTGATAAAAATAAAAAGGATAATTCTTCTGGTTCTTTAATTGCGGCCCTAAACCTTACTATTGAAAGTGCACCTACCAGGCCCAGTGACAAAGCTAAAGAAGATTTAACAATAGTTATAATGAGAGTAGTTGTCGGAATTAGCAAATAAAAGTTTTTTGCAAATTTTTTTCTATTAGAAATGGAAGTACCATATTTCACATACAAAAGCGCCATAATAAAAGCTAATACGGCTGATAAGAGTAATGAAAAGATAAAATAGGAAAAATCTATTTGGGCAGGGTTATTTAGAAGGAAATCTTGCAAAGTCTGATTTGTAATCGCCATATTCTTTTTTAAATGATGACAGTTAGAGATTTATAAAGTTAATGAAGCTTCCTTCTATATATTTTATTTTTTAGGGCATTTATGACTAAATTATCATTTTTATCAAAGCATTTAAAAATTAATAAAAACAATATATAAAGCAAGATAAAGAGGCATGAAATTAACCCTGTAGAAAATAAGTTCAATTTAAATGAGTACTTAACAAATATCAAAATAATTAACGGAATAATTGAAGCAAATAAAATTCTAATCATTTTTCTTCTTAGTGGTACAATTGAGAGATATTTTTTTGTCTCGAATAGAATTATAATATTCATTGCAATTAAAGAGATCATCGTTGCGATTGCGGCACCATTAATTCCTGTTTCATTACCGATAATCCAAATATTTTTCATTGGGATAAAAATTATATTTAATATTGAATTTAAGATTATTCCCGTTAAAGTATTGTAAAAGATTACTTTAGATTTTCCCCCCATCAGAAGCAAGTGGTAACAAATAGTTGGGGCAATTGTAGTAATAAATAGGCCAATAGATAAAAATCTTAATGCCACTCCTGCCCCAATATATTGAGGCCCAAATATCAAGTGAATTATTTCGTGTGGAAAAATCATAATAATCATAAATATGGGAAGATTAACAATAAAAATCCACTTGCCTACTTGTTTGCTTAACTCTTCAATTAAAACAATATTCTTACTTGCATAGGATTTGGTAATTAAAGGGAAAAATAGCTGCATAAAAATCTCTGGAACAAAATATAAAAGCATTGCTATAGGCATGGCTGCTGCATACAAACCAACTTCGAGTACACCTTTAAAATAGCCAAGGAAAAAGGAGTCAATCCAAGATAATGTTATTTGTAATACACTAACAAAAAGAATTGGCCAGGAATATGAAAATATATCTCGTGCAATTTTTCTTTTGTCTTCTTTTTGCAGAATGTTTTCTATTTTTAGCTGTTTTAACTCTTTTCTTGAAAGTGAATAAGCAAACCATAACATTATAAGAATTCCGAAGACATGTGAAAGAGCAACCGAATTTGATCCTAGACCTAGAAAAATTAAAATAAACAAGAAAATAGCTTTCGATAAATTTCTTACTATATTCGTAACAAATGAATAAGATGCTATTTTTTCAAATGATCTTAGAATCGATAGAAACACATTAGAAAGAACAGTTAAAGGTATTGTAAAGCTAAATATTTTCAAAAATATTGCCAAGTCAGCATTATGAAATATTTTTAGCGATATTTGCTGGGCAAAAATAAATAAGAAAATTGCTGTGATAACACTTAAAATAAGCACTAGTTTTAAAGCAAAATTTATTGTATACTTTAATTCCTTTAACTGCTTAGTTCCTCTAAATAGGGCAACATATCTCAAAATTCCTTCTGGAAGCCCTAAAGAAGAAAGAGCGATTAGAATTCCTGAAGCCATTAAGGCCAATGATAACAATCCATATATTTCTGGCCCAAAGTACCTAGCAATAATAATTCTATAAACATAAGTAAGTATTTTAGAAAGCCCAACACCTAATAATACAATAAGAGATGATTTGGCTATTAGTTTAAGATCTTTATTAAATTCTTTTTCCATTATGAGGCTGTATAGATATCTTTCTAATACCTATTAAATCTTATGCTATATCATTTAACGGCATGGCAAATAAATAAGTTCTTTCCTTAATTTATTATAAATCCTTTTTACAGAGATTGAACTATCTAACTCTACTGTTTTGCATAATGAACTTGTTTTTGAAAGAGTTTTGTAAAACTTTTCAATATCTGCTTCAGACTCAATAGAACCCCTTTTTTTAAATTCATTTAGTGGTGCTTTTAATATAAAGCAAATGTCTGGCTTAGGAGTTATTAACTTAAACAATTTGAACTTTAATCCTTTTGAAAATACCAATTCATCATAAAAATAGCGATCGATTAAGATATATTGTGCTTTAGAATTTAATATTTTTACGTACCTAATCCAAAGTTCAAAATAATATACTAAATAGAAAAACCAACTTCTAGATTTATAACGGGCCAACCTGCTTTTTTCTTCTATTTTTTTATTTTTTCTACTCATATGGATTTTCGAAAATAATCTTAATATGGGATTATGAAATTTTTTCCATCCTAAGAAAAAAGAAATTACAGTATTATTTTCTGCTTCTATCTTTTTTTTGGTATATTCAATAAGTGTTGTTTTTCCTACTCTATCTGCTCCAAGAAAAACTATTTTAATATTTTTCATTTGGCTTTTCAAATTTTACAATGTAACCTGAAGCAAACATTTTAGATAAAATTCCCCATCTTCTTCTATACAAGGTCCTGAAAAAGAATTTTCTTGGAACAAGAAAAAAATCACTAAAAAGTATAGGATAAAATTTTATTTTTGTAAAACCATTTTTCTTTAGGAGAAAACCTATATTTTTAACGGATATTCTCTTGATGTGCTGAATATTAGCTTTTTTCCCTATAAATTTTTTCATTGCCAAGATTTTTGGGTGGGGCGGGGAAGAAATTATTATTCCTTTTCCGCCATTTTCAAGTAGATTATTAAACTTCTCTATTACTGCGGATTTATTTGGAATATATTCTATTGCCCTAGAACAAAATATAAAATCAAATTTTTCATTTTTAAAATTATAATCTAGGAAATTATTTACTATTGTTTTTACTTTTTTTTTCTCATTTATATTTTGTTTAAACTGGGAAATCATTTCTTTGGATATATCTAGAGATGTAAAACTTGCATTTGGATATTTATAGAGTAATAATTTTGTCCATGTCCCTGGCCCACAACCTACCTCGAGGCATTTTTTGAACTTAATATCTCTCAAATGATATATGAGGCTCTTAATTGTAAATTTATATTGGATTCTTTTTTTTGGAGTACTGAACCAGCGTGCATATTCGTAGCCTTTTTCTGAAATGTTTTTAGCTTTTTTGTTGTAAAACTGGCGCATCCAATTTCCAAATTCTACGTCATTTTTTTTAACCTTAGATTTCATTTTCATTTATACTACTTTCGGTTTTTAAATATAAGTATAGGTGAAAACAATTAAAAAGTAATCTGTTATAGCATTAGGATGCCAATATTTAAAGAAATTAAAGAGTTTCAAAAAGGGCCTGAAAAATCAGGATATGTAATGTATTACGTCTATAGACAGGTTTCTCCTTTCCTTAGCGCTTTATTTATTAAATTAAGATTTTCCCCTAATTTTATAACACTATTAAGCATGTTGTCTGATTTTTTAGTTGTATATCTACTCTATATGCAACAGTGGATTTTAGCAGGAATACTAGTTAATTTAGGGATAACATTAGATTGTTGTGATGGTGAAATGGCTAGATATTATAGGTCTAAAGAAAAAGACCCTAAAGAAAAACACTATGGGGCTTATTTAGATGAAGTTTTAGGAACAATTGGGTTTATTGCAATAATATTCTTTGCTGGATACTTTATGGGTGAAATGTGGATAGGTCTTTTTGCAGCTTTTGGATTAACAATGGTTTTGATAACCTCTCTTACTGCTGATAAAGAATTTCCAAATAAGAAAGAGATAGCAAAGAACTTTGAAAAAGACGTATTTGGAGATTTGAAAGGAAGAGTTGGATTTCCTTGTGCAGCTCAGAGATTATTAGTTAGCGCTGCAGTTATCTTTGCAAGTCCAATTATACTATTAATATTTGGGATACTGTGTCATTTGTTTTATTTGTTAAAGTTCTGGCTTTATAGAAAATTCTGATGGAATTTTCTAATAGATAATTTTACAAAATCCTACAAAAAATTATCCATATAGAAATTATTGATTTTTTATCAAAGGATAAATTTCATTCTTGGCTTTTATGTAATCTGCCTCGAAATCCATTTCTATCCAAGGTGAATTATTGGCTAATTCATAGCCTATTTTATTTGATTTTGCTAATTCTATTAATGGAATAATATAATAATCATTATTATATCTTGGATCTGAAATTCTTTTTTCTATTTCCTGCAGAAGGAGATTTATTCCGTGTTTTGAATATTTGGCTATACCTATAAAATTACCATGGCCTTCTGCAACAGGAATATGATTTCCTATATCTACTACGCTATCTGCTTTCATTTTAACTCTTGCTGTATCTTTCAATACTTCTTTATTATGAACAAGCAGAGAAAAATCGTCTTTGCTTTGAATACATTTTTCTAACAAATCTTTTCCAAAGAGAACATCTGAATACATAATTACTACATCATCATTAAGGTCTTCTTTGATACTATGTAGTGTATGCATGTTATTATACTTCGCAAAATCGGGGAAAAACCTGTATTCTACTGAATCGCCTAGATGAGAATGTATTTTATCTGAATTATGGCCTGTAATAACTATTATTTCTTCAAGACCTGTTTCTCTAAGAGTATTTATTTGATGATCAATTATTGCCATTCCTTCTTCTAACTCCAGGAGGCATTTAGGTTTATCTAAAGTTAGAGGATGTAACCTTGTGCTTTTTCCTGCTGCTAAAATTATTGCTTTCATTTTAATGGGTATAGAATGTTCTAATCCTCCTCATACTCTCCGCAGCCATTATCACTCCTTCTTTCTGACCATTTCCTGAAAGGCCAAAACCTCCAAATGGTGCCTGTTCTGTTCTGTAACCTGGATGGCCGTTCCAACTAAACTGCCCTACTTTTATTGAATTGGCTATAAATTTAGCTTTTTTCTTGTCTCTTGTTATTACTGCTCCAGATAATTTATAATTGACAGAATTTATTATAGAGATTGCTTCTTCAAGGCTATTTATCCTAATTATTGGGGCGATAGGACCAAATGTTTCTTCTACAACCAATTCTGATGCTGGATTAACATGATCTAAAATTGTTGGAGAATATAAGGCCCTATCTCTTATATTTCCATAGAGAAGGCGCGCTCCTTTTTTTAAAGAATCTTCTACTCTTTTTTGAATTTGTATTGCTGAATCTTGGTCTATAAGTGTTCCCATATCATTTTCTGGATCAAGAGGATCTCCATACTTAATTTTTCTTGACAAGTCTAGAAAATTTTCTATAAATTTATCTGCAATATCATTATGGACTAATATTCTTTTTATGGAGGTGCATCTTTGGCCTGAATTTGTAAATGCATGTAATGCAACTCTAGCAGATAAATCTAAATCTGCGTCTTCTAAAATGGCAAGAGCCGCATTGTCTCCCAATTCTGGAACATACTTTATTAGTTCATTGTCTGTTTCTATTAATCTTCTTGCAATATACTTTCCCACTTTAATTCCTCCTGTGAATGTCAGTACTTGCGCTAACTTGGTAGATAAGGCGATATCGAGAAAAGAAGAAGGATTATTGGTTGTAATCAGATTTACATAATTAGGCGGTAGGCCACATTCATGCATTATTTCGATTAATTTTATCGCAGATAAAGGTGTTTTTTCAGAAGGTTTTAATACTATTGCAGTTCCAGCTGCAATAGCTGGAGCAACCTTATGGGCCACTTGATTCATTGGATGATTAAAAGGAGTAATTGCTAATATAAGATCGAATGGTTCTGTAATGACTTGAAGTTTAGGTTTTCCATCCCTTGAAGAAATGAATTTGCAAGTGATATCCTCTTCGATATAACGAGTGTATTCTGCGGCTATAGCGAAAACACTATGAACTCTATCAATTTCGTAATTGCTATCTCTCAAAGAAAGGCCTGATTCATAGCTTATAAGAGTGGCAAGGGTTTGTTTTTCTTGAATAACCCTCTCTGCAGTTCTTGTTAAAATATTTGCCCTTGTATTGATAGGCAAGTCTTTATTCATCTCATGAGAAAGAAAGATCGCTTCCATAATATCTTTTTCTTCTGCAATAGGTACCTCGCCGATCAAAGAGCCATCATAAGGACTTCTTACCTCGAAGTTTTTTTCTTTTCTTACTCTTTTTCCATTAATTATCATTTTTGTAATTCCTGCATGAAATCTTTTTTATTTTCTATAGGTGGGGTTGTAGGCCTGCCTAAATCCTTCCTTGAACCTTTTTTTATTAGTATCTCTAATAATGATGGTCCTTCTGATTTTTTTAATTTGCTGAATCCATTTAATATTTCCTCTTTTGTTTCTGCTCTAATAACCTCTTTGTAGCCGCATGCTTCAGCCACACCTAAAACATCTACTGTAAGGCCTGCCGTTGGCTGGCCTCCGACTGAATCGTGTGCACCATTATTGAAAACTACATGTTTAAAATTATTAGGGGATTTTTGTCCAATAATAGCTAAAGATCCAAGATGCATTATTAGGGAACCATCTCCGTCAAGACAATAAATATTTCTTGAAGGTTTTAGAAGAGCAATGCCTAAGGCTAACATTGAACTATGCCCCATACAGCCTACAGTCAAGAAGTCTTTGTTATGAGATTGTTCTAGAGCTTTTCTATACTCAAATAATTCCCTTGATAACATTCCTGTTGTTGATACAATAATATCTCTTTCGTCTAAATTGTCTATTATTAACTTCAATGCCTTTTCTCTATTAATTTGATAATCTTTCTCTGTTTTGTTTCTTAATTCATAAGTTTCGAATGTTCCTTTCCTTACTATTAAAGCATAGGGTATATTATTTTGTTTGGAATGAGAAATAGAATCTTCTAATGTTTTTCTTGCTTCTGCAATATTGTCTGGTAGAATGCTATATGGAATTTCAAGAGTTTCAAGAAGCGATAGAGTAATTCTCCCCTGTTTTACATGCTGAGGCTCGTCGTGAACACCTGGCTCGCCTCGCCAGCCTATTAAAATTAACATTGGGATAGAATATACTTCTCTATCTGCTAATGAGGTTAAAGGATTAACTGTGTTGCCAAGGCCTGAATTCTGCATATAAACAAGGCCCATCTTATTTGTAGCTAGGTGGTAGCCTGTAACTAGGGCTATTGCCCCTCCCTCATTATGGGTGATAGTGTGATTTTTTTGAGGAGTGTTATCCATCACATAAGCATTAAAGTCTTTTAATAATGAATCTGGTACTCCAGCAAAGAAATCAACTTTATTTTCTATAAGCAAATGATAAAATTCTTTTGGGTTTAACATTTTAACTTGGAACTAAATTTAAGATATCTTTAATAGACATGCAATGTTCTTCAACTTCATGAGCTCTTTCGTTCTTTAAGATTGATTCTGCTGTTTTAATCATGGCAGGATAAGCGCTTCTAATTAAATGGTTTGCATAAATTATAACATTGACGCCTGCATCCTCTAACTCTTTTTCTTTAATATGGCTGTAAGTGGAGGGCACTACTACTAGAGGAACCTTATTATGAAATGAATTGTATTCTTTACAAAAATCCAGAATTTCTGCACCATTTTTTTCCTTGCTATGGATCATAATGCCATCTGCTCCGGAGTTGATATATGCCTTGGCTCTTTCTAATGCATCAGCCAGGCCTTTTTTTAGTATTAGACTCTCGATTCTTGCTATAATCATAAAATCTTCTGTTGCTTGTGAATTTTTTCCTACTTTTATTTTTTCAGAAAATTCCTCTATTGAATCCTGTTCCTGCTTTACATCTGTTCCGAAAAGAGAATTTCTTTTAGCCCCTATTTTGTCTTCTATAATTACTGCAGAGATTCCATGTCTTTCTAAAGTCTTTACTGTAAATGCAAATTGCTCCGTTAAACCGCCATTATCCGCATCTACAATCATTGGCTTGGTTGTTACTTCTAATATTTGCTCAATTGTTTGTATTCTAGATGTGATATCTACTGCCCCTGTATCTGGCTTGCCTTTTGAAGCCGAATCAGTTAGGCTACTTTCCCACATTCCATCGAATTCTTTTATTTTACCTTCTACATCTATTTTTGTCCTCTCTACTATTAAACCTGTAAGCCCATTATGCACCTCTAGGATTCTTACAAGAGGTTTTATTTGTAATAATTCTTTTAATCTTTTTCTCCTGTTATCGGGAGTAGTTCCTCTAGACCTAATTTTATTTATTAAATCCGTTGCTGAAACTCCTTCAGTAAATTGAGGCTCTATTAATTTGCCATTCCATTCGTGAAGAACCTCAATAACTTTCTTCCTAACTGGCGATAAAAATCCAGTTTTCCAGTCATTTCCATGCACCACAAAAGCCGGTTTTAATTTTTGAATATTTTCTATACAGTCATAAGATTCCTGGGGAACTATCTGCGAAATTCCTTTGATATTTTCTAAAATCTTTTTTCTTTGCTCATATGAAAGCAGTGGAATTCTTCTATAACTTGCTACTGCATTATCTGTTAAAAGTCCAACAATTACATCCCCATACTTTCCAGCCTCGCATAAAATATTGATATGACCTGGATGCAAAAAATCTGCAGTCATTTCAACATATACAGAAGGCATTATATCTCCTCAAAATTTTTTTCATAAAAAGATGATTATCGGAGCGTATATAAAAGTTATGATCGAAAAGTCTATATTATTTTATTTGCCTATATTCTTCCAATAGGATTTTCTTTATGGTTTCATAGTTGTATTCTGAGTTTTTTACCCATTTAAGCTTATATTCAGAACTTAATTTTGTAGCTGGATTTTTTACATTGCTTATTCTTGAATAGCGAATTTTTGGAGGTGCTTCTATTATAAGCACATTTTTTGATTTTGGAATCCTAGAAATTATTTTTTTTATATTCTCTTCTGATGATTTTACCTGAAAAATCATAAATAAAGATTGGAGTAAAAACTCATCCACAAAATAGTTCTCTTTTGACCATTTCAGCTTTTCGTATTTGGATAAAACTGCTGCTAAATAATAGTTCCTCATCTTCCATATCACTAAATAATCTTTTAATGTTAATTCCTTTAAATAAATCCAGTTTGAATTCAACCTAAAAAATAGATATAGCACATTAGTAGGGTTTTTAGAAGCATATTTCAAGAAATTAACTACCTTGCTAAAAAACTTTCCTTTTTCTACAAATAATACCTGCTCACCTTTCTTAACTCTTTGCCTTAAATAAGTTGTTTTCCCTGACTTAGTTAAGCCAAATATCTCGGTACAGTTTAAAATATTTAAAGTTTTTTTTCTTTCAAGGAGGAATATTGCCATGTTTTACCTTAAATGCGGGCAAATTTAAACTTGACTATAGTAAAAATATGTTTATAAATAAGGATATTTGAAACATTTAATGAATAAAATAGATAAAATATTAGTTATAAAGAATGATAAGATAGGGGATATGATTCTTTCAACTAATATTTTTAGAGAACTAAGGAAAAATTATCCTAAAGCTAGGATAAGTGTTATTGCATCGAACTCTAATAAGCCTTTAATTGAAAAAAATAAAAACATAAATGATATTATTGTTCTTGATTATCCTCCAAAAATATTTAAAGATTATCTAAATTATTTTAATTTTGCAAAAAAAATAAGAAAGGAAAAGTTTGATATTGGAATCGATTTAAGAGGGAGCTTTTACAATATTTTCTTTCTTCTTTTTTTAGGAGGCGTTAAATACCGAATCGGATTTTATAATAAATTTTTTTCTAAGTTCCTCCTAAATTATTCATATAAAAAAGATAGAATAAATAAACATGTAACTTTTCAAAGAATCGATCTTATTAATAAGGCACTAGGAACTAATTCAAAAAATTACTGGCCTGAGATTGCCTTTGATAAAAATGATGAACTGGAAGTTAATTATTTCATAAAAAGAAATAAATTGAAAAAATGGATTTGTATTCTTCCTGATTCCAGCGTTGAGGACAGGCAGTGGGCCCTGGATAAATGGGATGCTACTATCAAACATTTACTAAGGCGATATTCAGGCTATAAAATTTTAATTTTAGGAATGGACAAGAAAAAGATTAACTATCTTTTAAAAAGAAATAGTTCAGTTATCTATCCTGAAAAACCACTAAATCTAAGAATAGTATATCTTTTACTAAGAAAAAGTTCTTTAGTGATAGCTCAAGATGGGGGGCCTATGCATCTTGCTTGGACTGGGAACTCGAAGTTAATCGCATTGATATCCGGCTATATAAAAAGGCCAGAATATTTTAATAAACTTAAATATATGGGCCCTCTTGGAAAAAAAAGCTTGGTAATCTATAAGGATATGAAGAATATAACTTTAGAAGATGTAAAGGAGAAAATTGATTATTTTCTATAACCTATTAAATTGCATTTCAAAAATAATAGGATTCGGATTGTAATACCAGTAAAGGGGTTTCATTAGAGGATATGATATAGAAATATTTAAAAGAGAGGAATTATATAAGGGTTAAAACAGGTTTATTTTATGCTAATATGGAGTTTGAAAAGAAGAAAGAAAACAATATTGGAGAGTATATAGGCTACTTTGTTATGTATTTTATATTTACAACAATATTCTATTTTGTCCTTAGGGCATTAGATAAGATTCCTGAAGGATGGAATTATTTATATATAATGACCGCAACTCTTTTGATAGTATTGGCTGCCAAATTACTTGGGATGTACTTACAATGAGCAATGGAAAACAATTTTTTATTAATATGAAAAAAGGACAAAAAGACTTTGGAGAAGATATAGCGAGATTAGTAAATTCTGCATTATTAACTGTTGTTTATCTATTAGGAGTTGGACTTACTTCTGTTATAGGGAGATTATTTCGAAAAAGTTTTTTAGATTTAAAGCCTGATAAAAATAAGAAATCATATTGGGAAGACTTAGAATTAAATAATAAAAATATTGAGGAGTATTATAGGCAATTTTAATATGGCAACTGAAATAGGGACTAAAGTACAAAATTTTTATAATAAAACTCCATTTCCAGATTATGAATTAGATAGGTTCAACAAGAGAGAGGATCTTATAAACGCAGTATATCCATTTGCAAAGCTATTAGATAGGAGTATCCCGGAAAATGCCAGCATCATTGATGTCGGCACTGGAACCGGCCAATTATCGGCTTTTTTATCATTAAGAAGAAAAAAGGTTTATGGAATAGATTTTTCTGACTCCTCTCTAGATAAGGCTAAAAAATTAAAAAAGAAATTGAATTTAAAAACTTGGAATTTGGAAAAAATTGATATATTAGATTCTGAACAAATTGAAAAACTTGGAAAATTTGATTATGTTTTGTGCTTAGGTGTGCTTCACCATACAGGGAATGCTTACGGCGGATTCAAAAATATTCTAAAGCTTCTTAATCCACAAGGAAAAATCGCAGTAGGATTATATAATAACTTCGGCAGGATTCCATTAAAGGTAAGGATAACCCTAGCCAAAACTATTTTTAAAAATAATCAAAAGATTAAGGACAGTTTTATTAAAATGCAAATAGGGGATGTAGAGGATAAAGAGAGGGCAAGAGGATGGTGGAATGATCAATATTTGCATCCTCATGAGACAACGCACAGCATTGGGGAAGTATTAAATTGGTTTAAGAAAAATGACATCGAATATATTGAAACAGTTCCGTCAACTAAAATATTCGATCAAAGTAATTTAGAAATTGCTGGAGTGTGGAACAAGTGTGATGTAGGCTACCCTAACTTTCTAGTTAGAGCAGGAAAACAATTAATGTGGATTTTAAATAATCAAAGAGAAGGAGGATATTGGATAACTTTTGGAAAGTTAAAAAACTAATATGTATATACTTGGAATAAGCTGCCTTTACCATGACTCCTCTGCTGCCCTTTTAAAAGATGGAAAAATAGTTGCAGCTATACAAGAGGAAAGAATATCCAGAAAAAAGCATGATATCTCTTTTCCTATTAATGCTATAGAAGAGTGTTTAAAAAGCGAAAAAATTACAATAAAAGATATAGACTACATAGGATTTTATGAGAAACCATTCCTGAAATTTGAAAGATTATTGTATCAACATTTGCAAAATTTTCCTTTAAGTTACCGAACTTTTATTTCGTCCATACCTTCCTGGCTTAATGAGAAATTAAGAATTCCAAAAATTTTGAGAAAAAAATTAAAATATGAAAAGGATATCTTTTTTATTGGGCACCATTTATCTCATGCAGCGAGTTCTTTTTTGCCAAGCCCTTTTGAAAAAGCGGCGATTTTAAGTATAGATGGTGTAGGTGAATGGACAACAACTGCTTACGGTATAGGTGAAAAAGAAAATATAAACCTCTTAAAAGAAATTAAATTTCCAACTTCTATTGGATTGTTGTATTCAACAATTACAGCTTATTTAGGATTTAGTGTAAATAATTCTGAATATAAAGTAATGGGACTGGCACCATATGGAAATATGAATAAAAAAACCAACCCTTACTATGAAAAATTAATGGGAATAATAGATGTAAAAGAAGATGGGAGCTATCGATTTGACATGAGCTATTTTATTTATCATTATAAAAATAAAATGCCTTCAAAAAAACTATGTTCTCTACTTGGGGGAAATATAAGAAAACCTGAATCAGACCTAACTCAAAGACATAAGGATATAGCTGCAGCATTACAGTTAGTAACGGAAGATATTATGACGGGTATGCTGAATAATATTCAAAAAACAACCAAATGTGACAATCTAGTTCTTTGCGGCGGTGTTGCATTAAATAGTGTTTATAATGGCAAGATTTTAAGAAATACTAAATTTAAAAGAATTTGGATGCCCCCTGATCCTGGGGATGGAGGCACTAGTACGGGCGCTGCATTATATGCATATAACACTCTTTTGGGCAATAAAAGAAATTATCAAATGAAGGATGCATATTTAGGATTGGAATTTTCAGATAATGAAATTAAAAAATTTTTACAAGAAAGCAACATTAAACATCGCGAGTTTAAGAGTGAAAAAGAAAGAGTAATGACTGCAGCTAAGCTTATTTATGAAAATAATGTTTTAGGATGGTTTCAAGGAAAAATGGAGTGGGGGCCAAGAGCACTGGGTGCAAGAAGCATTTTATCAAATCCAACTAATAAAAATATGCAAGAGATTCTTAATCTGAAAGTTAAGCATAGAGAAAAATTTAGGCCATTTGCCCCTGTGGTGTGCATTGAAGATGCTGATGAATATTTCGAATGTGATAAGCCTATACCTGAACCTACTGATTTTATGTTAATGGTATATCCTGTAAGAAAAAAATGGCAAAATAAAATACCCGCTGTAACCCATGTAGATGGAAGCGGAAGACTGCAAACCGTTAGAAAGTCTCAAAATGCCCCATACCATAATTTAATTAAAGAATTTGGAAAACTTTCGGGTATTCCCATATTAATTAACACGTCATTTAATATACGTGGGGAGCCAATAGTATGCACCCCTTATGATGCTTATAAGTGCATGATGGGTACAGGTATTGATTATTTAATTATGGGGAATTTTCTAATTAAAAGAGAAGATAATCCTCAAGACATGTGGGATAGTGAGAAATATGCAACTGACTAACAAGAATAAAAAATTGTTAATCAATTTAATTTTATTATTGATTGTATCGATTATTCTATTTGTTATGCTTGAAATTCTATTTAGATTTATTTACGGGCCGGGGAGAATTCAAGATGAAAAGGGAAATACTCCTTATATTTCAGATAATTCATTAGGATTCAAACTTAAGCCAAATTATGTTGGGGGCTTTAAAGAAATTGACTTTGATACCCAATTTACCACAAATTCCCAAGGATTTAGAAGCGCTTATGATTTTAGCCAACAAGATAAAGACGTTATTTTTATGCTTGGAGATTCATTTACTGCAGGAAGCGGAGTTGAAATCAATGAATCCATTGCCTTTCAACTTGAAAAAATATTTATGGGTGAGTTTAAAATTTATAATTTAGGAGTACCAGGGTACTCGCAAATGCAGCAAGTAAAACAATTAGAAAGCATGCTGCCATTATACTCGCCAGATTTAATTATTTTAAATTTTTATTCTGGAAATGATGTAAGCGATAATTGTAATTACAGCCCAACAATTCAGCAAGAAGAAGGATTATATGGGAGAGCAAAAGTTATTTTTAAAAAAAGCCAGTTTATCACTGCATTGTATAGAAAAATTATTGTTCCTTTAAAATACCCTGCAAATCTAGATTACTATTTGGATCAGGAAAATGTCCAAGAATGTTATAACATTACGAAAGATTATTTAAAAGAGATTAAAATGTTGGCTGATCTCTATGATTTAAAGCTAATTATGACTGTTATACCTAGAGAACAACAAACTGTTGAAAAGGGAAGAAAAAAGTTAATTGATTGGTATGATAATTTTGAAGAATATGATGAAAACAAGTTTGATTTAGATATTGTAAAAAGAAAAGTTTTAGATATGTGCCATGAATTAGAAATTGAATGTTTTGATTTAACACCAATTTTTATAGAGAAAGATGGTGAGGTTGATTTGTATGTAAATGATGGCCATTGGAATGAAGAAGGCCATAAGCTTGCAGCACAATCAATAGCAAAGTATTTAAAAAACGAGAATTATTTAGACTGAAATGACTCAAAACACCTCAATATTATATGAATTTTGGAATTTTCTTAAGATTAGAAAGAAATGGTGGCTTTTGCCAATAATCATCTTGCTTCTTTTTGTGGGTATATTGATTATTGTTGGACAAAGCAGTTCCTTGGCACCATTTATTTATGCTTTGGGCTAGGTAATTATAGGACTTTTGAAATGGAGTTAGAGACGAATCATACTACGAAGAAATTCAAAAACCTTTTCTATAAGGTTTTTTTAGTGTTATTTGTAATTGTATCAATTTTATTTTTTATTTTGGGGTTTACGCTTAATGAAGTATTCTTTACGAAATATAGCCCGGACAATAAGCTAAAAGATTCCACCATTGATAAAATAAACACCCTGCAATATACTCTTTTTACTTTAGGGATCTTCTCCTTAATTTTAACGTGTATTTTCGTTCGTTTTAATTTTTACTTTAAACCCTTAATGAGAAAACATGAAAATCTCATTAAGAATTTTTTACTTTTAATATCTGTTGTTTTTATTTTTCTTTTTGCTATAGAGATTATATTAAAAATAAATTTTCAGGATACCACTTTTGGTGCGGGGGTTGGACCAAACTCTTTAAAATTTAATGTAGAGAATGTGCATTTGAATTTAGACGATATGAGGGATAGAGATTTTTCTATAGACAAACCTGATAAAACAATAAGAATAGCTGGTCTGGGAGACTCTTACACCTTTGCTAGCGGGATAAAAAATGTAAATAATAGTTATCTTAAAGTTTTAGAAAATGAATTGAACTCCCTTAACAACTCAAATAGATACGAAGTACTTAACTTTGGAATTCCAGGCAAAGATACTGAAGATGAATTGGAGATATTAGAAGAAAAAGTCTTAAAATATGATCCGGATGTCATAATGATAGGGTATGTTTTAAATGATTTTAAAAATGTTGATCCTACATTAAAATTGCCAAAGAAGCATATTACAATTATACCATATTTTGGCTTTTGGCTAAGCAACTTATTTTATTCTTATACTATATTTGAAATTAAAATGAATCGGGCTTTGGAAAATACTGGGTTAAAAATGTCTACAACAGAAATAACTTTTAAAGAATTCGAATCAGACATTAATAAGAATTACAATAGGGAACTTTTTGAAAAGATCGCAAAAATAGCTAAAGAAAATGATATAAAAGTTGTATTAATTGTTTTTCCTGTGATATATGACTTTGAAAACTATCCTTTTTTGGAAATTAATTCCTTTATAAAAAAGGTTGGGGAGGACAATGGTTTTTATACTATTGATATATTAGAAAGCTACAAAAAATACGAGGAATCTACGCTTATAGTAAATAAATATGATTTACATCCTAATGAATTAGGCCATAAAATTGCAGGTGAGGCAATCTTAGAAATATTTATAAATAATAGTCTCATGCTTTAATTATGTCAAATAATCACTCTTTAATTTACGAAGCGTGGGATTTTCTTAAGATTAGAAAGAAATGGTGGCTTTTGCCAATAATCATATCTTTAATCTTAGCAGGATTTATTATTGTATTTGGGCAGAGCAGTGCGTTATCGCCAATTCTTTATGCTTTTGGGTAACTAATCTTTTCAAAAACAGATAATCGGTTATATTTCTTAATAAGCTTAAAGTTAGGCAAGTCCAGATTTTCTTCTAGGCTTATTGCATATTGGATGCTTTTATAATCTGTAATATCGTTCGAGTTTTTTCTAAGACCTACTTCAAACCAAAGTTCTGTTCTAAATCTAGAATCAGCATTAGACGAAATCCTTTTTTCAGCTATAGTTGTCTTGTTTTGCAAAAAGAGATTATAATCTTCCAAACTTATAAATTCTTTAATTCTCTCTCCCCAATACATGTGGGCTAAAGCCTTATAGTCATCCCTTTTATTTCCAACAACAAAGATGCTATTTGGGTAATCTTGGCTAATTTTATCTAAATCTCCTCTTATAATTTCAACCGTGAATGGCCTGGTGAAGTAAAGGTGATCCGAATAGGCTATAGCTTTTTCAAGTGTTCTTGCATTTGTTTCATATCTAAACTGAATAATAAATGGCAATATCACTAATAATGCCAATATAATCGAAAACATTATTTGCCTGTTAAATTTCTTTTCGTCCAGCTCTTTTGCCATTAGAATAAACATTATAGGGGCTATTACAATAAGCATCCTTATGTGGGGATTTAGCAATATAAACATTAAACAGAGTGTCAAGAATATCATTATTGTTTTGTGTTTTATTAAAATTTCTTTTTTGTATAAAGCAAAAAAGTAGATCGGTATAAATATCAGTATAATAATATATCCTCCTATGTTGAAAACTGAATAGATATCATCATACACTCCTCCAAAAAGAGCAAAAGAGATTAAGGCCAGAAAATTTTTCAAAATTCCATAAAATGCAAAATTAAAGAAAATTTGATCAATTATTAGCCTAGGCATAAGCCCTATAATTATAGATAGTGCAAACAACCAGGTTTGTTTAAATTTTCTATTGTAAAAGAAAGAGCAAAGAAAAATAAATGAAAAGTATAGTGCACTGTCCCATAATGATGAGGCCAGCCCGATTAAAATTCCGGAATATATTACATATTTATTTTTTTCTTCTTGTTCTAGCTTGTTTAAGAAAAAATAGGCCCATAAAAACAATAGGCTTACAATAGGCACTGGACTCAACCATGGAGACATATACCAAACCAAAGGGCTAAAAATAATTAAAAGCAACGCCTTTCTATTTTTTCCACTAATATAATAAATACTTATTATTAATAAAACCAACCAAAATGCCGAGGCTAATTTTATTATAGCAAAACTTTCTGCAAGTTTTACATAGGGACTTAATAATAATCCATAAACTATTGAATGTGCTGCCCTATGTTTTGCATTATATTCTCCAGCAAAAAACTTTGCAGTATCTGAATAATCTTTCACATCGGTAGCATCTAGGATATCAGATGGAACAGTAAAAAACGCTATTAAAAATAATAATGAAGAAGTTATTAATATAATATGTACGTTGTTCAAGTATCTCATTATAAAATGTTTGTTTGGAATTATTTAAATATAATCACTTTAAATGGCTTATGAATTTCGTTTCTGAATCTCTTTTAGATAATATTGGATTTGTTACAGGCCATTTAATTGAAAAAAGAGGATCGTCCCATCTATATGAAAATTGATGCTGTGGTTCATAATTAGTTGACTGCTTGTAGTTGTAAATTGCGTCATCACTTAAGATTAAGAAAGCATTCCCGTGCTTTGGAGGAATTAGTATTTGCTGTCTTTTCTTGTCTGAAAGATAGAAACTTGTCCATTTCCCAAAATTATCTGAAGTTTTATCGCAGTTTATTACAACCTGATAGATCTCTCCTTTTAAGCAAGATATCAATTTCCATGTTTTCTCATCCCCGTGTATACCTCTCAAGACATTTTTTTTTGAAAATATTACACTATCTTGAAGGAAAGATAAATCTATTCCGAAATCTTTATATTTAGAAACATCATGTATTGACAAGTATTCCCCTCTATGATCTTCAAACGATTCCAAATCAATTAATACAACTCCCTTTAGATTTGTTTCGGAAACTTTCATTATTTTAGATATATCTTGAGCATTTTAAAGATTTATGAAAGTATAATCTAAGAAAATTTAGACTAAATTACCGCATAAATGTTTTTAAATCTAATTTGCATGAAAGCCAGATGGGCGACCCTCATTTAAAAGAAGTATATGATGACATGAGCAGATATTTCGACGAAAAACGTACGAAAAAATACTTTTATTCGTTAGTAAAATACCTGAAAAAAATTATTCCTCCAGGAAGCAATGTATTAGAAATAGGATCTGGAACTGGCGGATATTGCATCGCTTTAGCAAAACATGGATGCAAGTGCAAAGGTGTTGATTACAGTGAAAAAATGGTTGAGGTGGCCATAAAAAATAATAAAGCTGCTGGGACAGATTGCATTTTCAAAGTAGCAGATGTAGAAAAAGAAATACCTTTTAAGGAAAAATTTGATTTTATTATTTCCATGGATAGCTGGGAATTTTTTCCTAAACCTAAGGAGGTATTGAAAAATGTCAACGAAAAAATGAAACCTAGTGGATTATTTTTAATTTTTACTCCCAGTATGCTCTTCGCCTTGCCAATAATTGCTGCTGAAAAACTAAAAATAAAAAAATTATCTCCTGCTTATACTTATTTTAATTCCTTTAAATATAGAGTTAGAAAGTTTGCTAGAGAGGGAAATTTTAGAATAACCCGATATGATTATATATTCAATAGAATGACTATCATTTACTATTTAAGGAAAAAAATAAAGTGATAATACAAATTGAACCATGGATAGGCGACGAAGAATTGAATGAGATTACTGAAGTAATTAAATCTACATATTTGACGGAATCCAAAAAGACAGAACAGCTTGAAAGCAAATTCAAGGAGTTAACTGGGGCTGAAAATGCTATAGCCTACTCGAATGGATCTACTGCCCTATTTGGGGCTCTGAAAATATTGGGAATTGGACCAGGAGATGAAGTGATAGTTCCTGCTTTAACATATATTGCCAGCTCTAATTCTATAATATTAAGCGGTGCTAAGCCTATATTTGTAGACGTAGACAGAGATACTGCCCAAATAGATCCTAAAGAAATTGAAAAAAATATTACTCCAAGAACAAAAGCAATAATGCCTGTACATCTTTATGGCCAAAGCTGCGATATGGATTTTATTACTTTTATTGCTAATAAATACAAATTGAAAGTAATTGAGGATGCAGCGCAAGGTGTAGGTGTAAAATTTAAAGGTAAACATGTTGGCCTTTTTGGAGATATTGGTGCTTTTTCATTTTATGGAAATAAGACTATAACAATGGGAGAAGGCGGTATGGTAATTACCGCTAACTCTGAATTCAATAAAAAATTAAGGGCTTTTAAAAACCATGGTAGATATAAAAGAGGTACATTTCTTCATGAAGAGATCGGCTATAATTTTAGCATAACTGAAATGCAAGCCGCAATTGGAATAGCTCAATTAGGAAAGTTTGAAAAAATTAAAAAAAGGAAAGACGAAATTAGATTATTTTATGAAAAATATTTGGCAGATATTCAGGAGATAAAACTGACTTACATTGATCCAAGATGTTCTCCAGTACACTGGTTCACTAGCATTTTAGTACCTAATGTTCCTGCATTACAAGAACATCTTGCAAAAAATGAAATACAAACAAGAAGATTTTTTCCTGTTTTAAATATGCAGCCTTGTTATAAAGAAATTGAATTTCAGGGAGAGTATCCAAATGCAACTTATCTTTATGAACATGGGGTCTCATTGCCTTCTTCAGCTATTCTAAAGGATGAGCAGCTTGAAGAAGTAGTAAAGAGAATTCGGGAGTTTTATAAAAAATGAAGGCGTCAATTATATTAGCAACCTATAAAGAAAAAGATAATATTGGCAGACTAATAAAAACTATTTTAGAAGCTTGCAAAAAAGATAAACTAGATTGTGAGGTTATTGTTGTAGATGATAATTCGCCTGACGGAACGGCAGACGTTGTAAACAAAGAATATGGCAAGGATAAAAGAGTTAGATTAATAGTTAGAACAAATGAGAAAGGTCTTGGAACGGCTGTTGGGAAAGGAGTAAAAGAATCAACGGGGGATGTTTTAGTTTTAATGGATTCTGATTTTAGTCATGATCCAAACGATATTCCTAAAATGGTTAGACTAACTAAGGAATATGAGATAGTTAATGGGTCTAGACATATGAAAGGCGGTTATATTAAAACTACATGGTTTAGGAAACTGGCTACTTTCTTATTGAGAGTTTACATGAGCTTAGTTTTACAGCTTAACATTACAGACTACACAAACGGCTATATTGTTATAAGAAAAAATGTTGTAAATAAACTTGAAATAGATAAAATATTCTACGGGTATGGAGATTATTATTTCAGATTATTTTATAATGCTGTTTACAAAACTGGTGCTAAAATAAAAGAAGTTCCGGTATATTATAAATTCAGGGAAGCTGGAGAAAGCAAGACTAATTTTGTCAAGCATGGCTGGCAGTATGCTACTTCTGCCTTGAAGTTAAGATTTGGACGTTAACTCTATTATTTTTCTATATTCTAAAAGAGAATCTATTGCTAA
The DNA here is from genome assembly GCA_030648155.1 of Nanobdellota archaeon. Taxonomy (GTDB): domain Archaea; phylum Nanobdellota; class Nanobdellia; order Pacearchaeales; family GW2011-AR1; genus JAUSIK01. The sequence goes on from JAUSIK010000016.1 coordinate 251,602, forward strand.
ATTGGGATTAAATTCTTGTAATTTGTCCCTTGAACTATAGCCTGTAGCAACTCCTACAGTTAATGCGTTAACAAGTTTTCCTGCTTTAATATCTGAAGGTGAATCCCCAATTACTATAAGATTATCAAAGGCGTAATCTTTATCTCTAGCTTGGCTAAGGGCATTCTTTAGAATATCAACTCTTTGCTCTGCATTGTCGCCATAACTCTTAATTAAGAAATAATCTGCTAAATTATTGGAATCTAATAATACCTCTCCAACTCTTTTTAGGTTTCCAGTGATAACTCCTAGTTTATCTCTTGGCTTTAAATATTCTAAACATTCTCTTACTCCAGGAAGGAGTTGAACTGATTGGGGATTTATAGTGTTGATTACTCCTTCTTCCCATATTTTAATTATTCTTTCTAAATCTGAATCTGTATAAGACAATCCTAATTCTTTACAAACACCTAGATGAATTTCTTTTTCTGCTTGTCCGAACCGCTTATATAATGTTTCATCAGCAACTTTCTTATTAAATACCTCTAAATAAGCATTTTGATAAGCTGTAAGATGCGCTTTAGTAGCATTTACTAGTGTTGCATCAATATCGAATAGGTAAAGATTATTCATTCTTTTAATCGTATATTATAGGTTATAAACTTTTATGTAGTTAAAAATAGAGTAAAACTTAATAATCTTTATATACCGTCATCTCTGAAGCTGATAATGAAAAGAGCGCTAATAACAGGGGTGACTGGACAAGACGGTGCATATTTGTCTAAATTTCTTTTAGATAAGGGATATAAAGTCTTTGGTATGTATAGAAGAACTGCAAACCCTAATTTTTGGAAACTTCAAACATTAAATTGTTTAGACAAAATACATTTAATTCCTGCTGATTTAAGTGATGCTTCATCCATATTGGAAGCTATAAGAATTTCAGAGCCTGATGAAATTTATAATTTAGCTGCACAAAGTTTTGTTGAGGCAAGTTTTGCCCAGCCATTATCAACCGCAGATATTACTGGGCTTGGGTTATTAAGAATATTAGAAAAAGTCAGGCAAATTAATCCAAATATTAAAGTTTATCAGGCATCCACCTCTGAACTTTATGGAGATGGGCAAAAAGGATTACTCAATGAAGATACGCCATTTGCGCCATCATCCCCTTACGCTTCTGCAAAATTATTTGCTTATCATACTGCTAAAAACTACAGAAGATCCTATGGTATTTTTGTCTGCAATGGAATTTTATTTAATCATGAATCGCCCCTTAGAAGTTTAGAATTTGTAACTAGAAAAATCACAAACTCTGTTGCAAAAATAAAATTAGGGTTAGAAAAAGAATTAAAATTAGGAAACTTGGAAGCAAAAAGAGACTGGGGATATGCTTTAGATTATATTGAATGCATGTGGCTGATGCTTCAACAAGATGAGCCGGATGATTATGTCATTGCAACTGGAGAGACCCATTCAGTAAAAGAATTTGCTCAAGAGGCATTTAATGTTTTAGGATTAAATTGGGAAGAATATGTAAAAGTGGACTCTAAATTTATTCGCCCAGAAGATGTAATGTATCTTCAAGGAGATTATTCTAAAGCAAAAAATAAACTTGGATGGGAGCCAAAAGTAAAATTTAAAGAGCTTGTAAAAATGATGGTAGATGAAGATTATAAAAAATGGCAAGATTGCCTTGCAGGAAAACAGTTCCCTTGGGATGCTCCTTATTATGTATCTGACTTAAATATTATTTCTAGAACTAAGAGGGCTTAGATTTTACTACTTTTTTATACGATTGCTTCTAAAAAGATTTAAATAAGGAAAATTGATGAATATTATATGACTGAAAAACAAAATGTTACTGTGGAATTAGATTCTGATAATATACCTCTAGATCGAAGTGATCTAAGAAATGTAAAAAAAATTAAATCATTAGAAGGAATGTGCTCCGCAGATAAATCGGATCCTGAAAATTGCTCTGGAATGAGGACAATCGAGCAATATAAAAAAGAAGTTTTAAATCCTGGGATTGAATCTGGAAAAATTGGGGACGGGGTAAAATCTAAATGGGATGATAGAAAATTAAGATATGACAATGCAACCATTAATGGAGAAGACCTAGAAGTTAAATTTGGAGTAAGCCATTTTAAAGAAGTAAAGGATGATATAGTAAGAGATCGGAATATTAATGAATACCTTATGGAAATTGGGAAAAAAAGATTTGACAATCAATATGCCTTTTTTGAAAGAGGCCCAGGGGTTACAGTTATTCCTATAACAAAAGATGGTTCAATATATCTAGCAGAAAGAGGGGCTGTAGACACGGGAATTGGATTATTAAATGGGGCAGCTGGTAATATTAGCTATAAAGACAATATAACTTTGGTAAATCCTTTAGATGAAGCTAAAAAAGAATTTTTAGAGGAAATGGGGGTTAAAGCAGGAGATATAAGATCTATGCCTTTAATAGGATTATATGGCGACAGAACGACTGGAGAAATAGATTTTACTTATCTTGCTACTATAAAATTAACTGATAAAGAACTAATGGATGCATGGGACGGAGCAAAAGATAAAGCTGAAAGCTCAAGGAGAATTAGAATACCAGACTACAAATCATTAATGGAAATTGTAACAAACGGCAAGATTAAAGGCAGTGACAAAAGATGGGAATTAATGTATGCTACAAGAGGCGGATTAGAAAGCATTCTACCTTCTGAAATAAATAGTTAACAATAAATATTTTAAATAACTCTTCTAAATGATAATATGCTTGTAAAAATTTTAGGTGTGATTGATGTTATATCGGCGTTTATTTTCCTAATGATGATTTTTGGAATGGAGGTATTTACCTCGTTAATCTTATTTTGCGCGTTTTTACTGCTGATAAAAGGAATGTTTATTTTTTCAGGAGATATATTGAGTGTTGTTGATTTAATATCTGCTATTTTGCTTTTTATATCTATATTTTTTGCACTTTTTGTAGTTTTTAGCTGGATTTGCGCTTTGCTTTTAATTGCAAAGGGGTTCGCTAGTTTCCTTTAATTTTCTTAAATAGACTTATTCCTTCATAAACAATATTATCAAATAAGTGATGGGTTCCTCCGATGAAACCCCAAAAAGGACTGTACTTATGCTCTTCTAATCTATCTGGTGTACAACTTCTTATTCCTGCTGAAAGAGACTGAATAAAATTATTTGGATCCAATGAACCAAGCATTCTTGTTGCATTTCTCCCTATTTCATATAACTTATGATTGTCTTGGAAAACAACCCCGCCTAGATTTGAATGAAAAGGATAAACTCTTTTAAAAAATTCAGCTGATCTGTTATTAGGTCTTGGATAGCCTGGCAAAGGAAAATAGCAATTTGCATTTGCTGCTTCAATGCCTTGAAATAAATTTAAGTGGTGCTCTTTTTCTTCAAAAAATTTTCCTGCTCCCCATAAACTAAAAGAATGAACAATGAACACTGGAGAGTTTTGTTTATTTGCTATTTCAATCATTTTTTCCCAATCTGCTTCCTTTCCTTTATGAAAGGAAGTATAGCTTTCAGAGGCACTAACTAGAAAATGGCCTATTCTTGTTTCAACTTCATGGCCATTTATTATATAAATTAAATTACTTGAATCTCCTCTATCAATTACCCTTGTTGCCCTTCCATCAATGTCTTCTTTTATATATTTCTCTGAAGATTTTGAAATAAAATCTTCATAACGAAAATCATTGCATACTGGATCGCTATCGACTCCTAAAGCCCCGCCAGTGCCTAATCGTTTCAATGCGATATCTATAACTTTATCAAATGACCCTTTATATTTCCACATTCCTAAATGACCATGAAGATCTGCATAGAAATATTTGTCGTTCATTAAAATAAACAAAAATTAAACTTTTTAAATTTAGTTGTTATTTTTAATCTTCCCATAAATCCAATTTACTAACAAAAATTCTCTTCGATAGACTTCACTCGAATATATTAAAGAATAAATATCTGTAAGAGAATGAAACATCATACCTAGAAAAATATAGAAAAAACCTACCCAATATAAACCTAGAATGCCTACAAGAATATGAAACTCGATTGTGTGAAATAAATGAAAATCTCCTTTTTCTTTGATGCCTTTCTTTCTTCTTTTTAAATCAAGTGCATCCATTTCTTTGTGATACTCGAAAGCCTCACCAAGAGAGTATTTTTTAGTGTTTAAGACAGCACATATATAGTGGTCGAAATCAATTAAAAAAGATGAAAAGAAAAAAAGCAAAATGTATAATATTGACGTATTTGGCGCTGCTATCCAAATTATTAATGCTAGAATTGCCCCGAATAATACGTGCCATTTTGGTAACATCTTTTTACGCCCCTATTTTTTTAATTATATCTGCAAATGCTGGTCTGGTTATTAATATTCCTACTGTTACGCCTATAATTGTAGTAAGAGCAAACCCCTTCAATAGACCGGCTCCTGCCCAAAATAATGGAATCATTGCAGCTATGATTATGAGAAAAGCTCCGACAATTATAAACAGCGCTCTTTTTACCCTTTCTTTAATGCCTTCTGATGAAGAACTATCCTGTCTAGATAATGATTCATCTAAAATAATTATTTGATCATTCACACCAGTACCTATTCCAGCTATTATTCCTGCAATACTAGGGGCATCTAAATTCCATCTGAAAAGGGCGGCAATTCCTAAAGTAATAAATACTTCAGAAAACATAGTTAATATTACAGATAAGGTGACTTTGATTCTTCTATATTTAACAAAAATTGCAATAGATACTGCTAAGAAAACTGATAATCCTAAATAAATAATATTTTTTGTAAATTGTTTTCCTAGGGTTGGGGAAATTGTGTCTAGCTTTAATATTTCAAGCTTGTACGGAAGACTTCCAGTAAGCAGAACTGTCTGAAGTTTCTTCATCTGTTCTCTAGTATTTTTGACAGCATCTTCTTGACTTATCCCCGTCCCTGAACCCTGAATTGAAATTTGGGTAGTTTCCTGCCCTTTTAGGCCTGAACTTATTAATAATGAATCTATTTCTCTATCGTCGACAAATAAATTTAATTTTTCAGTTAAATATTGTCCGCCTACGTCCAATGGCAATTCAGAAGTAATATTTGCATGTTTTTTTGCTGCTTCTGGCGAGAGATAAACTGTAAACATAAAATTACAGGCAAATCCTTCTTGAGATGGGGCACAAGCTGTAATGCCAGCACAGGTCGCATCGTTTCTGCAGACATCAACAATGTCTTTATCTTTTCCACCAACAAATACGGTTTGGTTTCCAATTTTAGCCTCGAATTTTCCTTGGCTTTCCAGGAGATCAGAAATATCATTTTCAGCGGCACCTGCTATTTCTATTACCATAAAATTATTTCCTTCTAAATCTTTTGCTGATGCAACGGTTATATCTTTAAGCCCAAACGTGTTTAATCTCTCTGAAGTTATAGAAACTAAATCATTTATTTCAGAGTCAGATATAGACCTGTTTTCAGCACGGACAATTGCTCTGGCTCCCCCGCTTAGATCAAGCCCTGTTTGAATTTTAGAACTAGGCTGTTCTTCTACAGTTAAATCTGGAGGCTCCTGTGCCAGAAAAATAAAATCTTGACTCCCGGCTAGGATTTCAACCTTTACCTCTTCATTACCATTGAAAATTTTGGAGATCGCATTGGAATAATCCTGGACTGAAGTAATTTTAATCGAATTAATTTCTTGAATGGCCATTCCAGGACGGAGGCCCTCTTTATAAGCTGTTGAATTAATATCAATGCTTTTAATAATTACTTCAGGGGAAAGATTAGGGGAGATCATAAGCAGAGCTAAAACAAGTGCAATAATCAAAATCCAAATTCTTAATGTTATTTTTACCATTTTTAAATTCCTTTTGATTCAGCGTACCATTTAATTATACCTGCATTTGTAAGCCATGTGTTTACAATATCTGCAAATAAGCCAATTGTAAGTATTAAAAATATTTGCCTGAAAGAATCTGGAAGTCCCGTTATAAGCAAAAAGGCAGGCAAGACTGCGATTAAGGCAGTTCCTGTCATGAATATTCCCGTCTTAAATGAGGAATAAATTCTTTGATTAACAGTCCCTCTTCTATTCTTAATTACCCTAGTTGTTAGAAGAATATCTGTATCAACGGAATAACCTATAAGCATTAAGAAAGCGGCAATTCCGGCTGCTGAAAGTGAGACCCCCATATAATCTAGGAGTGCTAATGGCATTACTATATCTGCAAAAACTGCAAAAATTACAGCTACACTTGGTATAAACGATTTAAATAAAAGGAAAATTACTATTGACATTAAAATAAAAGATATTATAAGGGCGGTGATAAGCTGTTTATAAAAACTTTGGCCTAAAGAAGGCCCGCTAAACTCTATGCTTGAATTTTCTTTTGTAAGCTTTATATCCAGAATACTTTCTATTTCTGCTTTTAGCGAATCGGGATCTTCTTGAGATTCTATTATTACGGCTAGATTCTTAGAAGTTGCCAGCTCGCTTATTGTTCTGATTCTAATATCTGGATATTTTTGTTTTAATGACGCTTCCAACTCTTCGGAATTAATTGATCCGTGCAAAGTGATAATGGTTCCTCCTGTAAGAGATACATCTTTGTACATTATATCTCCATTTTTTGAGTTAAAATTAAATAAATAAATCATGCAAATAATGAAGAGAAGGAGAGGGACAATCATCATAAGCTTGTAGTATTTATCATACCAATTTTTTGTTGTTATTTGTTGTTCCATTTTTATTAGGGCAGATTATTACTTTTAAATCTATGCGCCGGCCGGGAATCGAACCCGGGCCTAAAGGTTGGAAACCTTTAGTTCTGCCATTAAACTACCAGCGCTTGAATATAGTTAAATAATTGGGTTTTTAAGCGTTTATATTTGGCAACTTAATAGAAGGTTATAAGATGAAGACACAATGTCCGACATCTTTATAATTAGTGTGACAAAAGTTCCCACATAGTGTTTTGAGATAATTTTTAAATAGAGATCACTTATTAAAATTATGAATGATATAAGAAAATCTAGAAAATATGCTGATGAAATTAAAAATGGTTTAATCAAAAACCCATTTGCAACCAAAGAGGGTTTGCCTTCACTAAAAATCTTGGCTAAATTTGAAGATAAGGAGAATTTTAAAATTGTGGTCGAGTCTATGAGATATGCTATATCAAGACAAAAAGGTTATAAATTATTCAGAAAAGAGCCCTTAGCTTTAATTGAGGTACTTTGCATGGCAGCAGATTATGGTGGCGATAAAGTAAGTTATAATGCATTCCAAGCACAAAGAGGACTAAAGACAAGAAGACTCTCAATTAGAAGAACACAAAAATTCTTTCAGAAAATATATGGCAGTCATTTTTTTGTTAAAAAGTGAGGTATCTTAATTAGTATGTGGGAACAAAATATCCCATATATTTATAATATGCTGCTCTAAAAATAGCACTATATTAAATGTATGAATCAGACATTATTTCTTTCTTTTTTTTGTTAAATGTAAATGCGGAGCCAGGACCAACAACTTGAATTTTATCATTAGTAACAAAAAGGCCACAGTTTTCTGGTATCCCTATAACTTTATTCAAGTCATATTTTTTCATATACTCAAGAATAGTTTTATCTTGACTTTTTTTATAATGAGCGAAAATGTCATAATTTTTAACTAAGTTTAATGCATCAAATTCTTTTATTTCTACTTCATTTAGGTCGGCACTTAGGGCAGGAATGACTGTTCTAGTTAGAATTATGGCTCCAGCACTTCCACCATAAATTGGAATGTCTTTTTTCGCCAAATTTTTTAAAGAATCAAGAAAGTTAAACTCTCTTAAATTTTTAAGGAGTTTGAAAGTATTACCTCCCCCAATATACACTCCACTGAACTTCTCTAAATCTTTCTTATCAAAGCTTGTTAACTCTCTTTCTGTCCACATTTCAAATCTCTTTATTCCCAACGGTTCAAATGTTGATTTTAACCATTTTAAGCAATCTGGATAGGGGTGTTTCTTTGTATCTATTGCTATTGGTATGTATAACAGATGTTTTGATTTATCCAACATAGAAACAAACAGCCTATCTAATTCTATAGAATCCTCTCCACTTCCTCCTCCAGATAAGAATAACTTCATAACTGAGAGAGAATTGCGCAGATTATAAAATTTGTTATTCACCAAAATTTGATTTGTAATATACTGCCCTTTTTATAGCAGTATTTTTATAAATTAGCGGACGAAATTGGGCACTATATTTTTACAACTTTTTTAATAAATTTAAGGTCATTCTTTTGAACTTATCCCAATTAACCTTTGCCATCTCCTGCCCTAAAATATATTCTTTTCTAATTGGAGAATCAGTTCCTAAATACGCAAGACCTATTGGACAATTGCCAGAAAAATACTTCATAACTCCGTATCCTTCCATTTCTATAATGTCTGCCTGTTCGGATAATTTTTCACCTAATAATCTCAATGTTTCTGGATTGCGATCCTTCATATATTTAAGTAATAGGACTTGATTTGATGTTAATCCTGTACAGATTTTTCCTTTCATTTTGCTTGAAAGAATGTTGTTCCTCTCAATTTTTCTACTAATTTTAAACTTAGTTCTTGGTGTGATCCAGTAATCTTTAAAATTAACTTTCTTAAATTGGTTGGGCAGATAAATTTCATTTACTTTCCCATTAATCAATCCACAAAAACCAACATAATAAACTTCTTTAAATTTACTATCCCTATTTGAAATTGATTCTATTGACGGAGGTAATTTCTCTTTCCAATGTTCTTCGCGTATTTTTCTAAACTCATTTTCTTCTGAACCAAAACAAAACTGAATTATTATTTCTTTATCATCGATTATTGTCTTGTAGGAAAATTCATCAAGTTTAATTATTTCAGTGGACAATTTATCTTCTATTAAATCAAACAATCTTAAGTCTTCTATAATATGTTTTGGCCAGTCTCCAATTAAAATTAAAAATTTATCGCTTTTCATTGCTATTCATAAGTAAACTGAATTAAAAATGTATCTTAACCACAAAAAATATAGTGGACACTTCTGACAGACATATTTATAATATCTTACTTTAAAAATAGCACTATATTATATTTGATTTTTTTTAGATAAAAATATTTTAATTTAAAAATTAGATTTGCGAAAGGCTTAAATAATTGCATATTATTGTTATATTAAGGCAACAGGTATTGCCTTAAGTCTTCGGACATACCGCAAGCGTGCTCCCGGTTATTACTTCGGTAATACCGGAATTTGTTAATATGATGAAAAGAGTTTCTATTTATATCGATGGTGCTAACTTTGTTTATGGCTTGAAATCCTTAAATGCTAAGTATTCTGATTACCATTTTGATTTTGAGAACTACATCAAAATGATTGTTGGCAAGGATGATTTAGTAAGTATTTTCTATTATAATGCTTCGTTGAAACAAGAAGTAAATCCTAGAAGATTTAAAGAACAACAAAAATTACTTGCAAGACTGAGAAAAATACAGAAATGTAAGGTTATTTTATGTAAAAGGCAAAAAAGATTTACTCAAGAAGATGAAGAATATTACACCATAAAGGGGGATGACATTCATCTAGCCTTAGACATGCTAAATAATGCCTGGGAAGATAAATATGATAAAGCTATTTTATTTTCTGGCGATGGTGATTTTGCTCAATTAGTAAAGTATGTAAAAGATAAGAAAAAAGAAGTAGAAATGGTTTCGTTTGAAGAACTTGCATCAAGAAATCTGATTAATGAGGTCAAGAGATGTAATTTTATTAATAAGAAAATTGCTAATAGGTTTTTTTATAGAGGGGAGAATAAATAATTGGTTCAGTTATTTGCCTATCCAAACAATCTTTTCCAGAGAGATTTTTTAGCTTCTTTTGGCTGATAATCCTTAGGCTCAATGACTTCGTATTTAATTTCTGGTTTTGTTTTTAATAGCGGGGCTTGATTTGCTAAGTCAATATCGACTTGCTTTAATGCTTTTTCCACTTTAAGTCTAGAATGGCCTTGGCTTATAAGGGCCCATTTCAATGAATCCTTAGTATATCCTTTTTTAAGATTATTTTTTATATATTCTATGAGTTCAATCATGTAGTTTTTTCTTTTAAACATTTAATAGTTTAGAGAAAAAGATATTTAAATTTTTGCAAGAGCTATTCTTCTGTTCTTTCAGAGCTAAATAGGCTAGAGAGAGTGTTGTCTTTGTAGGCTTTTAAGAATGTTATAAAGTATGCTAATATTAATGGCCCGAGAATTAAACCTAATATTCCGAAGATAAACAATCCACCGATCATCCCTATTAGTATTATCACCTGTGAAAGATCTGTCTTTTTAGAAAGAAGATATAGGCGCAGGACGTTATCAATATTAGAAACTATTAATAAATTATACAATAGGAAAACCGTAGCAACGGCGGTGTTTCCTTGTGCAAAGAGATATACTGTAGCTGGAATCCAGACAAAGAAAGGGCCTAATATTGGTATGATTGAAAATATCAATGCTAAAACAGATAATATTAATGCATTCGGAATTCCAAATATATAAAATCCAATTCCAGCTGCGACTCCTTGAACAAGGCCTATTATTACCTGCCCATACACTATTGAGTTAGTTATGTCTTTAAATTGCTGTACTATTTTTTTCTCTTGAATTTTGTTAAGCGGGGATAATGCTGAAACAAATTCAGTTAATTTATCGGAGTCTCTTAATGCGAAGAAAAATACAAAAGCAACTATAACAAAATGAAACATAATAGTTGGAGCTTCTAACAATAAATCCACTATTGTTGTTAATACTGCAGAACTGATTTTGCTTACAACACCATCGAGAGTTACACTCATTTGGACTATAAATGCATCCGGAGCTGAAGGAAAAATTACTTTGATAAAACTTTGCATATTAAAGTCTTGAGCTGCCTTGAATAGACCAAATACTTGATTGACTAAAAATGGGGCAACAAAATAAATGGGAATTATTATTAAAATTATAACAAACAAACTGACCATAATAGCCGCCGCATTTCTAGCCTTTATCTTAGATAGTATTCTAATATACACTGGGAAAAACGTATAAGCCAGAAGAAGTCCGGCTATAATAGATAATATTATTGGACGAACGAGAAGGAAAGCTAGAACAGCCAGCAAGAGTATTAAAAACAAAGCCAGCATTCTTCTCATATTTTTGTCACTTAATTCCATAACTTTTCTTATAATTTATACTATATAATACTTACGGGAATTTCTAAAAAAATTTATATAGTGAGTTTTGCTCGTTTTGAGAATGGAAAATGTTTTGAAAAGGATTTTTTCTGGAAAAAGCGACGATGATATGCATAATGAATTTATTAAATTTAGCAGGGGGATCTTTGCAAATAGATATTTGCTATATGGGAAAAAACAGAAGGACAAGTGGACAATTAAAACTGGGTGCGAATTTGCTAATTTTTTAGTAAGAAGATGTTTAGAAAAATCTGAAGGAGAGATAAGCGCTACTGGTATTATAGTATATACGGGGAGTTTAGGTGATTCGAAAATTCCTATTGAAAGAGTTAAACAATTCATGGGGATTAAACAATATGTAATAAACTCTAAAGTTAAGGTTTCAGATGTGCTGGAAGCCATGGATAAGTATCCTAAAGCTTTCTTCGCTTTGACATTTTCTATCCCTACTGCTGAACTAAAAATTAAAGCAAAGGCACCTAAGAGTTCTAAGCCCTCTACAAAAGGAGATGCAGAAGTTAAAGCTGATTTTTGCTCATTGAAAACTACTAATAAAGAGTTAGTTGAGGACTTATTTTTTGATTTTCCACAATTTAATGAAATTAAAATTAAACATATATTGGATATTGAAAAAGTAATTATTCCTACTAATATTAGCGATCCTGTAAAGATGAGGGAAATGTCAAAAAGAAAGGGTAAAATAATAAGAGATATTACTGTTGATGGTAAAACTGAAAAGAAAGAAGTGAGTTTTGAGGCTTAGATTAGAAGATTGTTAAGATGTGAGATATCTTGTCCCATAGGATAGTTTATCTTTAGAATTCGCGTAAAACCTCATTTATTTCAGAAACTCCATCTTCTTGAGTAAAGTGTCCTTTATCTTTTAAAATTATCACTTTTGCCCCCAGTTTATTTCTAAATAATGTTTCGTTTTCTTTTAAATAATTGTAAGGTTCATTACTTGATAAAAAGACAACTAATTTGTCTATCTTTTGTTTAATTATATTCAAATCAATAGAAGTTTCTGTCCAAGGTTTTGCAATCTCCTCAACTTCTGTATCTTCTAAGTTCCCTAACTTAAACCATCCTGCTACAAAAACAACTTTAGGTATTTTTATATTGGATTTTTCTTTTTCTAAAAATCGCATTATAGTTTGACAACCAATACTGTGTCCAACAAAATAAGTTTTTTCATCCAATTTACCGACTACCTGACTTAAATGTGAAACCCAGTTTTTAATATCTGGTTCTGAAGTGTTAGGCATCTCAGGAACTATTACTTTGTATTTTTTGTTTTCTAATTCCTTTTTCAGCCAAGGATACCAGTTTATTTTAGGATTATAATCCCAACCATGGATTATAAAGACTCTTTTCATAAATTATTATATTTACGCTTTTTTATTAATCTATCTAACTATATTATGAGACACTTTAGTCGCCCAATTTACAAATATTATCTTTTTCCGCCTTATTAAGTCGAGGAAGGAGAAGGAGAAACTGAAGGGGATGTACTGGCAGTTTGTGCTGGACTTGCTGTTGGCTTAGGTGTTTGTGACAGAGTTGGCTGTTGTGCTGGACTTTGTGTTAAAGTTGGCCCTGTACTTGATGTTGGCGATGGTGATGATGTTCTTGTTGCAGTTGGAGTTGGAGTTGAACCGCAAAATTCTTTTAATACTCCACCATTATCCCCCATTGTATCCATTAAATTATCAATATCTGCTTGAGTATATACATTTCCTTGAACGTCTTTAAACTGGCCTTTGCATATTTCTTTTCCTATAGATTGATAAACCGAAAGTATATTATTTTTTCCTATCCCTTGATCTAAAGGGCTTAAACCAATATCTTTTTGCGAGAAGATTAGATAAACAGCAATTAAAGCCACAACAATAACGACGGCAATTAATATCCATTTAAGGTTTGATTTAGAATTGTAATTCCTTGAAGAAACTTTCATCGCTCTCTTTTTCATTGAAATGGTAATTTAATTTTATTTATATAGTTTTGCTTTTGTTTTTTTATATCTAGAAGAAAGATATAAATACCAATAGTTGCTATTTCATTTGAGTTTGAAAAATGGGTGATAAAAAAATATTTGTTTTTTTAGGATTGGTATTAATTGGAATTTTTTTGATTAATGGTGTTCTGGCACAGGCAGATATCTGTACTGAAGAGAGCGCGCCATTATTTACATCAAGCCAAAAAATATATTTGAATGAACCTTTAAATATTGCTAAAACTCTTTTAGGCGAAGCGGATTTACCTAAATTACTTAAGAGAGGCAAATTTTCTGGCAATGTTGAAGCTGAATATTCACACATAATAGAAATAGGTTCGAATCCAAAGGTAGTTTATGCAAAGCAACCTACTAGTTCTGATGATCCCTCATTTGGACTAAAACTAAGCACAAGCAGGGGAAGCAATTTCTATAATGCCACTATAGTATTTAACAAAGCTGTTGACTTTACAAGTTCTGATTCTATTGGAGAAAAAATTAATTTATTTGGCAAAAATTTCGTTGTTTCATCAGAAACAAATTCAGATCGATTGGTTTTATATAGAGACGGTTTATTTATTGCCCTTACTAATACTGAACCAGTTAAAAATGTAGAAATTGAAGGAAAAGAGTTTAGTATTGAATTGGTATCTGCAACCGCCTCTTCTGCAACAATCAAAGTAACAAGAGAAGGTGCATCAGATACAAAAGAAGTCAGTGAAGATAGCTCAAAAATAATTCATGGTTTAATCGTGAATGTTAAAAGTGCTGATGAAAATAATTTGGCAATAAGTGCTAATGTGATAGTTGGAACGGAGAAGATAACTTTGCCAACTTTCTCTGGAAATTCTGTTACAAAAGGCAATGATGAGATTTTACTGGAGGGGACAAGTGTTAACATGGATGGAGGGAGTACTGCAAATACAAGAATTAATATTGGAATATATGCACCAAATTCAGATAATGACGCCCTTACGTTAATAGGCAAATCTCCAGGTGAAAATATATTTTTTGATCCAATATTCGGAACTTTCAAAGTTGATTTTGCTAACTTTAATATTTGGGTGGGAAGTGAAGAGAGAGAAAATATCATTGTAGCAAACAAAGATGATGATAAAATGTCAGTCACTTTTACAGAACACAGAGGAAATGAAAAAAACTTTCAATGGGCGGGAAGTACAACTGGAAATATTATTGAATTAGTGGCTGATATAGATGGAAGAAGAATCCATGTTGTGGAAGGAGAAAAAATATTAAGAAATGAACTAGCCGTTATTGGCAACGAAGACGAAAGTTATCTTATAAAGGTTTCAACAGTTGTAAACCAAACAGGTACGGCTGATGATAGAGTAGAGTTTACAGATGTCTTTTCAGGAGATGTTTACCGGTCTTCAGGAGTTTCAACTGATGGAATTGCTTCTGTAGTTGTCGGAGGTAAATCTTACACTGTTCATTATGCTGGAACTTCATCAGATGATTTTAACAGCGTAATAATTGATTTCCCTGATTCTCCACAAGCCGGCAGTTTTGCAATATACCCAACTATACAGACATCTAAAGGGGCTAAAGTTGCATTATATGCAAATAGGACTCTAGATGTCAGAATTACTAAGGAATTGAAGTTCCCTAATGGAAACGGTTATACTGATGTTAAATTCACTAGTAAAGGAAATGATGTTTGGAATATTGCTGGTGGGGGTATTAATGAGGACTTAAATATAAGGGATTATGATGATTTTGTTTCTATAAACGCGGGCGAATTAAAATATAGAATAAAGCCAGGAGGCTATTTGAATGAAATTGCTGTATCTATTGAAAATCCTAAGAATGGAAATCCTATTAACTCCGCAGCATTAATTATCTTTGAAGAAAGAGACGATAAGGGAATTTATAATGGAATGGTAGTTACTTTAGAGCCTGGCGATACTGGTGATGACGGCATTGGTGTTGATCAAATTCTTAGAACATGGACAAAAGACGCTGAATGGGATGCTATTACGCTTGCAAGCGACAATACAAAAACAAATGAAGCAGATAGATGGGGTACGATAGGTTTAATAGATTCTACTGATGCAGATCAGAGGAAAGCTGTTATTAGTTATCCAGCCGAGCAAGTTTTTGCAAATATTTATTTGAATAGTGAGGTTTGTTCAGTAGTAGATGAAGAACCTGAAGAAAATCAATGTTTGAGGGGAGATGTAAATAACGATGGTGAAATAGATTTGAGTGATGTGATTTATCTTCTGATTTATTTATTTAAAGGTGGCCCTGCACCTGTTGCCTGCCTTTAATTAGATTCATTAAAAACTTTGTTTTCAGCACCTTTCATTAAATTCCAATCTAATTTTATTAATTGCTGTACTGCTGGATTTTTTGTATTAAGTTTAAAAAGATCCGATTTTCCGACTCTTCGCGTTTTTATTACTATACTATTATTTACTAGTTTATCCCAAAAAATTTGCAATGTTGAATAGCTAACTCCTGAATTTTTTGCTATTTCTGTTAATGGGTAATCGAAATCTGCAAAAGTTATTAGAAAATCTAAGACTTTTATTATAGGATTGCTCCCAAATATTTCTACAAATAAACTATTGTTATCGAGACCGTTTTTGTGTGTCATGGTATTTTTGGTTCTCTTTTCTTGTTTTATCAATATAATGAAATTTATAAATGTTTCTCTTTATATTTTTATATTGCAAAATTAGAAATATTTAAATAAGGATTTGATTTAGAGAATTAATGAAGCTTAATCCAGATATAATAAAAGGAAGACTTCTTTATCATTTAAGAAGAAAGAGAGTTATAGGAGGGGTTTATACACATTTTGATACCTTAACTAAAGGATTCCCTTCTCACTTAGGAAAAGAAGTAAAAAGTATTGCAATGAACTTAATAAAAGAAGGTTTACTAATTTCTAAACCTACCTCGTATGGATTGCAAGTTTCGTTAAATAAAGAAAGAATTAGGGAGATTGAAGAATTTATTTTTAAAGTATTAGAATTCAAATTTTAATACTCAATACCTTTTCTAGCCATTATACCTGAATCATAGGGATGTTTGTGTTTTCTAACTTCTGTAACTAGGTCTGCTAACTCAAATATATTAGGAAAAGGAATGTGAGAGCCTGTTAATATTAGTTCTTTATTTTTTGGCTTTGATTTTATTAATTCTATAACTTGATTTTCTTCTAATAGGCCTAATTGAACTGCATAAAGAATTTCATCGGCAATTATAATATCATAGTCTTGTAAAAGTGAGTGTATTAAATATGTGAATGCCTCATTTACTTTCTCTATGTGATGGGGTTTCGGCTTACCGATTACCCAAGACCCTGTTCCAAATCTTGTAAAGGAAAAGTTATTGAACTTTTCTAAGGCGCGAATTTCTCCTGGATAGTCTATTTCTGCGTCGCCAGTGCCATTTTTCATGAATTGGACTAGGTGAACTTTATATCCATTTCCACAGGCCCTTAGGGCTGTTCCAAGGGCTGACGTCGTTTTTCCTTTACCATTGCCCCAGAAAATTTGAACCTGGCCTAATTGCGACTTATCAAGCTGATGCATTTTTCAGAATCTCCTGATTTTTCACAATAACTTGGATTTTTGGTATAAATCGCCAGCTCTAAAAAGCACTGCTGTTGGTATTTTATTAAAGAAATTTTATTGCAAAAAGATGAATCTTTTGAATCTATTGCATTTTTAATTAATTTTTTACTTTGAGAAACTTCTATTAGTTTTGGCACGAATATAATTATAGATAAAAGAAATAAAAATAATATGAATACCATGATCAAATTAATAAGTTCTTTATTCATCATATGGATATTCAGATTTGAATGTTTAAATTTGTTTCTAGGAAGTATTTAAATATTCATATGTCTAATGATTTGATGAATAATCTTAATAATAAAAGGTGTAATGATATGAATGTTCATAATGAGAAAATATTAGAATATATTAAGAAAAATAGGGTTGTAACAAGTTCTGAAATTGCAAAATTGCTTAAAATATCATGGAACACTGCGGACAGTTACCTTAAGGATTTGGTTATAGATGGAAAAATTGAAAGAATAAAAAAAGAAGGGGTGAATTTATGGATGAAAAAAGAATAGAAAAAAAAGGGCAGGCTACAATATGGGTTATTGTTGCTATATCTTTAGTAGCCGTAATTATTTTATTATTTATTTTTAGAGGAAAAGTCGTCAAAACAGATTTAATTGATAGTGTAGAAGAGAATCCTGGCTCATTTATTGATAATTGCGCTCGAAATGCTGTAAACGAAGTTGTTGACATTATCCTTCCCAAAGGAGGTTTTGTCAATCCTTCACACACTAAAATGCATAAGGGAGAAAATATTAGCTATTTATGCTTTAATGCTGGAAATTATAACCCCTGCATTAATGAGCATCCTCTTTATTTAACAGAAATAAAGAGAGAAGTAGAAACTTATATAACTCCAAAAATAGAAGAATGCTTTGAGACATATAAACTAGAAATGGAAAAGAGGGGTTCAATTGTTGAAATTGGAATTATGGATGTCGATGTAGAATTGGTTCCTGATAGGGTTTTTGTTTTGATTCAAAGAAAGGTTAATATTGAGTCTAGAGAACAAAGTTATTCTTACAATAATTTTGATGTGGAAATTATTAGTCCGCTATATAATTTAGGAAGAATTGGTGCAGAAATTGCAAGCCAAGAGGCAGAATACTGCTACTTTGAGTATGTAGGGTATATGATATTATATCCTAAATTTAAAATTGGCAGGGATATAACTTCTGATTCCACAAAGATATATTCTATTAAAGACAAAAAGTCTGGCAAAGAACTAAAAATAGCTATAAGGAGTTGTGCGATACCGCCTGGATTTTAAAATGGACATAAAAATAAGGTTTGCTAAGAAAGATGATGCTCAAGGATTAGCAGAATTAGATAGAATAGCCCATAAAGAATTAGAAAATTGGGTGCCTAATAATAAAGCAGACTTTATGAAAATCATTAGAAAATTTAAAGATTCTCTTGTTGTAGCTAAAAAAGATAATAATATAATAGGTTATTTATCTTTACGCTTAGACAAAGACAGCGGATGGATATGGATAGAAAATATTTACATTATAAATAGTCTACGTAAAAAAGGGATTGCAAAAGATATGATAAAAAAAGCAACTCATTATTTGAGGAGGAAGCATTCAAGAAGAATAGTATTATTAACTCCAGATAGAAATTTAGCTATCTTTTCTAAACTAGGATTTAAGAAAACAATGAATTTTATGGAATTTATAGGAGAGAGAAAATGATAAAACACAAATTCAAATTATTTTTACAAATATTTCTATTGATAACCAGCATAATTGCATTTGCCGATATTATGAAAGAAGTACAGGCAGGGATGCCGTCGGCTAATATGCAGAATAAAAAAATAGGTTTAATGACTATATTATTTTTGGCATTAAAAATAATAACCGTAACTTTATTCAATGAAAAAACATTAGTTTCTGCATTAAATTCTGATGATTTGCAAAAAGGAACTTATACTTGTATTAAAAGCAAAGATGGGAGTTTGTGCCAGGAATATCCTGCCAGTGAATGCAATTCGAAATGTGATGGTCAATGCCTTCCAACTGGAAGAGAAAATGTTCAATCATGCCAAGTAGGAACTTGCTTTGATCCTGATTCAGGAATATGCCAAGAAAGATCTACAAGGGAGTCATGTGAAGTTAATGGGGGGCAATGGTTTGACGATCCTGCTGGAAATGTTGCACAATGTCAGAAATCATGCTGTGTTGTGGGTGATGAGACCGTACCTTTGGTAACACTACGAGAATGCCAAAAGATTGAAGAAACAACAGGAGTTACAACTACGTTTAGGACTGATGCCAAAAATGAAATAGTTTGCTGGGCTCTAGGAAAAACAAAAGTTGAGGGGGCATGTGTTTTCGAATCAGATAATAAATGTCGATTTTTAACAAAAGGAGAATGCTACGGCAATGGTGGAGAATTTTTTGAAGGAATTTTATGCACTCATCCTGATTTTAACATGGGATATGAAAAACAGGCTACTGCAAAATGTGTTGAAGGGAAGGATGAATTATATTGGTTTGACAGTGAGGGAAACAGGGAGAATATTTATGATGGTAATAAAGTTAAAAGCTGGAATGATGGGAAAGTGTTGATAAAAGAAGAGTCTTGTGATATTTCCGAAGGAAATAATGCTCTCGGTAATCAGAAGACATGCGGAAATTGCAATTCTTTATTAGGGAGTGTTTGCGGACAAAAAACTGAAAAGGAAAAACTATCTGCGAATGGAATAGATGAAGTTTGTAGAGACACAAGATGCACTGATTCTAGTGGTAATTTAAGAGAGAATGGAGAATCTTGGTGTGAATATCAAGGAGATATTGGAGAGGACAAAGGGGCAAAAGGATTTTCAAGATCTGCTGATACTCCTGGAAGCAGACATTTCCGAGCTAGTTGTATCGATGGGGAGGTGCAAGTAAATGCATGCGCAGATTATAGAAATGAGGTTTGTATAGAATCCCAATTAGAGAGGGGAGATGGAGAAAAGATCTCAAATTCTGCATGTGTAACAAATTTATGGCAATTATGTATAAACTATAATAGTGAAGTTAAAGGAAAAGGGGCTGAAAGAAAAGCACAGCTTGAAACTAGAAATGATAAATGTATAAAAAATCCTCACTGCATGCTTAAACAAGTTGATGTTGCTGATAATTTTAAATTTGATTTATGTGTTCCTAGATATGCACCTGGATTTGATTTAAAGAAAAATGCCGAGGGTGGTGAATTAAGCTGTGCGTTTGCCAATCAGAAATGCACTGTCTTTTTTGTTAAAGAATTAAGTGGATGGGAAGTGAAAGCTAATGAGGGATGCTTAAAGAATGGATTTGCTGAACAAATGAATGATATGTGCATGAGTTTAGGAGATTGCGGGGCTAGTGTTAATTATATGGGGGATTTAACTAAAAATTACAAAGTTAAGAATACTAAAAAATTAGATAAAGAATATTTGAACGATATTAGTCAATATTCTGATACTGTCGAAGGAAAATATGCTACTATGAATGTTACTCAATATATTGATTCTGTAGGGGGACTGGAAAAGTCCGGTTTCAAAAAGAAAGATCCAAATTGTAATTTACCTGTAGGATGTGAGTTAGTTCCAGATACAGATGTTTTGCAAACTGCTGGAACGATTAGTGGGTTAGCGGGAAGTGCTTTACTATTATTAGCAGGAACTGATTTTGCAGCTGGATTTTTTGTTGCCATTCCAGGTTCTGGTGTGGCCTCTTTATCAGGAATTGCAGCACCTTTAGCAGGTGCAGCGATTGGATTTGCTGTTACTTCTCTTTTAATTCAACTTACAGGTATTGGGGGTGGATTAGATCCTGCAGTTACCTGGACATTAATTGCGGCTGGAACTGTTGGAGGAGCTATTATTGGGACTACTGTGATTGCGGCTGGAGGTTTAAAGGCGGCAGGAGCAACATGTGCGGCTGGAGGTGTCGGTTGTATTGTTGGGGTAGTTATCCTAATTGTAGTAGTCCTCATAATTGTTATATTCAAAGCCCTGGGAATTGGAGATACAAAGAAAAAAGTAGTTAGGTTCCAATGCCAGCCATGGCAACCAATTCTTGGAGGGGCTAAATGCGGAGAGTGCGGCAAAGATGGATATGACTGCAGTAGATATTCGTGCCATTCTTTAGGACAGACCTGCGAATTAATAAATGAGGGGACGAGTGATGAGAAATGTATTGACTTAAGTCCTAATGACGTGAGTGCTCCTATTATCTCCCCTTGGAAAGAGGCATTAAACAGTGGATTCAAATATGAAGAAAATAATAATGGAATGAAAATAATAAGCAGTGAAGAAGACGGATGCATAAAATCATATGAGAATGTAATCTTTGGAATTAGTTTGAATGAGCCTGGATATTGCAAATATGATGTAAAAAATAATGTTGAGTTTGAAGAAATGGAATTTGATTTTGGAGATAGAAATTTATTCTTAACAAATCACAGCCAGTTATTTGCTGTCCCTGATTTGTCTAGTTTAGGACTGCCAGGCTATGATCCTAATAGAAGAAGTGATTTTAGCCTCTACACTAGATGCATTGATGGGAATGGGAATGGAAAAGATTCTGCGGAATACGCAATTAATTTCTGTATTAAGCCTGGAGTCGATAAAACTCCCCCTATAATTGCTGGAAGAGAACCTATACTGGAGAATGCTCCATTTAATGCAAGTAAAATTGATGCTAAAGTTTTCATAAATGAACCTGCTGAATGCAAATGGAGTTTAGACTCTAACAAAGATTATGAAAACATGGAAAATAGTATGGAATGCTTAAGCGATGTAGAGGATAGAGAATCTATATTTGGGTGGGAATGTTCGACAACTTTTGAAATAGATAAAAACGAAAATAGTTTCTTCATTAAATGCCTTGATCAGCCATGGAAAGAAGAAAATAACAGCGAAAGAAATGTTATGATTAATCCATACGAATATAAAATAATTAGAACTACAAATCCATTGATTATTAATTCTGTAAAACCAAACAATGAAACTTTAATATTTGGAGTTGAACCTGCTAGTGTTACTTTGGAACTTACAACATCCGGAGGTGTAGATGGTAGAGCTACTTGCAAGCTGTTCGGAAAGGCAATGGGAGAAACATACAAAACGACTCATAAGCAAATATTTAACAAAATATTTTCTGGCAATTATGAATTTCCAATTGAATGTGAAGATACTGCTGGAAATACAGCTTTGGCGACGTCTAAATTTGAAGTTAATTTGGATTCTAGCCCTCCTAGTGTTAGCAGAGTTTACAAACAAGGGGAAAGTTTAGTTATTGTAACAAATGAGGACGCTGAATGTTCATATTTGAAATTTGGAAGAGAGGGAGAGGAATGCTTGTTTGACTTCAAAAATGGAACCATCATGTCTGGAAGGGAAAAAATTCATTCAACTCCATTTGACAAAGGAAAGTTTTATGTTAAATGTAAAGATAAATGGGGATATGTACCTGGAACATGCAGTGTTGTAGTAAATGGAGGAGATTATGAATTACAGTAACAATTATAAAGAAATTTTCATTGATAAAAAGATGAATTATATGAAAAAAAGAGGCCAGATGACTATATTTATAATTGTGGCAATTGCATTGGTTGTAATTATACTCTTATTCTTTTTATTTAGACCCCAAATAGGCAATATTTTGGGAAATGAAATATCCCCGAATTCATATTTGGAAGGCTGCATAGAACCTGAAATTAAACCTGCCGTAAATATATTATCTCAACAGGGCAGTTATCAAAATCCAGAAGGTTATATTTCTTACAAAGGCTCAAAAGTAAAATACTTATGCTACACTGATGATTTTTATGAAACATGTACAGTTCAACAACCTATGACTAAAGGAAATTTTGAAAAAGAATTAAATTTAATGGTAAAGGCTAAAGCCAATAAATGTGTTAGAAATCTCATTGAGGAATACGAAAAAAGAGGGTATGAAGTTACTTCAGGAGGAATTGATTCTTCAGCTTCAATTGTACCTGGCAAGATCATAGTGAGCTTTAACGCCCCTATGACTGTGACAAAACAGACAAGTGAAAAATATCAAAGTTTTGATGTAGAAATAGAGAGTCAAATGTATGATTTATTATTTATTGCTACAAGTTTAGTGCAAAATGAGGTAAAGGTTGGAGATAGTGCTACTGAGCTTTATTTACAATATTACCCTGATTTGAAGATAGAAAAAACTAAATTGACAGATGGAACTAAAATTTATAAGTTAACTAATGTTGTTACAGAAGAGCAATTTACATTTGCCTCAAGAAGTTTATCTTGGCCTGCTGGATACGGCCTGGAGGAAAATAAATGAAGAGAGGATTAATTATTGGGATTATGATATTGTTTTTGATTAATATAGTCTCGGCTCAAACTGAACCTAGTGTTTGCTGTGAACAGACAAAATCAGGACTATTCTGCCAAGATGTTCCTCAAAGTGAATGTAAGACAGATGCAAGACAACTTCCAACAGCATGTGAATCTACATCCTATTGCAAACCTGGAGTTTGCTACGATTCTAATGAAGGTACTTGTATGGATGAGACACCTCAATTAGTTTGCAATGCGAACGATGGGATTTGGTCTGAAAATTCTCCCGCTCAATGTGAATTAGGATGCTGTATACTTGGAGATCAAGCAGCGTTTGTAACTTTAGTTAGATGCAAAAAACTAGCTGGATTTTTAGGACTGCAAACTAATTTTAATAAAGGCATTGCTGATGAAGTGCAATGTGTACTAGAAGCAAGTTCACAAGAAAAAGGAGCATGTGTTTATGATTTTGAATTTGAAAAAACTTGTAAATTTACAACAAGATTTGAATGTTCGCAGGGAGTAGGGGAAAATACTGTTAAAGGAGAATTTTTTGAGGGGAAACTATGCAGTGCTGAAGAATTAGGGACTAAATGCGGTCCAACCAGGGAAACTACATGCGCCCCTGGAAAAGAAGAAGTATATTTCGTTGATAGCTGTGGAAATGCAGGCAATATATATGACTCTAGCAAAATAAATGACAAAGATTATTGGAGTAATGTTAAAGATAAGCTAGACTCTTGCAAGCCAAATTCTGACAATGGAAATTCTGCAAGCTGTGGAAACTGTAATTATTTATTAGGGAGTTACTGCAGGGGTTCTGATAAAGAAACTGGAAACCCCACATATGGAGATAATATTTGCGCTAATTTGAACTGCGAAAACACACAAAATGGGAACTCTTACAAGCATGGAGAATCTTGGTGTGTATTCGATGATGAGGGAGAAGTTGGGGTTGGGGTGAATTCAGTTGGAAGTAGATTTTACAAACATATCTGTATAAATGGAGATGAAGTTTTAGAACAATGCGCTGATTTCAGGCAGGAAGAATGCATAGAAGATAAAATAGAAACTTCGCTTGGAGATTTTTCTCAAGCGGCGTGCAGAGTTAATAGATGGCAGGACTGCACTGCACAAACTTCACAAATTGATTGTCAAAATACAGATAGAAGAGATTGTATTTGGAAAGAAGATACACAATTATTCCTTAAAGGGGCAGCAAAAAATGGAGCATGTTTGCCAATGAATCCACCTGGATTAAAGTTTTGGGAGGGACAAGAAGCCCTGAATATTTGTTCAAGAGGGAATGCACAATGCGTAGTAACGTTTGAAAAAGGATTATTTGGAGGGGAAAAATGCGAAAAGAATTGTGAATGCCTAGAAGATTCGTGGGAAAGGCAAAGAGCAGACATTTGTTTAAGCCTTGGAGATTGCGGGCCTCAAATAAACTGGATAGGGGACGAGGGATATAAGTCAGGATATAATATTACAGTAGGGAAAGTTAAATCTAGAAAGTAATGTAAAGATAATTAAAGCTTAAAAATTCCTTATAATTATGAATAACTTAGATTTAGGACAACATTTTTTAGTAGATGAAGAGGTATTAGAAAAAGAAATAGATTCTGCGGATATCACTAAAAAAGATAAAGTTATTGAAATTGGTGCTGGAAGAGGCAATTTAACGGAAAAATTAGCTGATAATGCTAAAGAGGTTCTTGCTTTTGAAATCGATAAAAGGTTTTTTAAATATTTAAATAAACTCGGAAAGAAGTATGACAACTTAAAAGTTATTTTTGACAATGCATTATTACATTCCTGGAAAGGGTATTCAAAAATAGTTTCTAATATTCCATACCACTTGTCTGAAGAAGTAATAAATAAAGCAATTATTTCGGATATAAAAGAAATTACTTTAATAGTTGGCAAAAATTTTAAAGAGTTGTTATTTTCTGATGAGAAAGTTGGGATTATTGCAAGGAAATTTTATGATATTGAAGAAATAATGGATGTTCCAAAAACAAGCTTCGAGCCTTTGCCAAGCGTTAATTCTTCCCTAATAAAGTTTATAAAAAGAGATAAAATCGGTGAATTAGATAAATTGATTATTAATATTAGCCTTGGAGGGGGAAAAATTAAGAATTCTATAATTAGGGCGTTACTGACTGCTGGAAAAACTAAAAGAAAAGCGAGGGAACTTATTATCGAAATGGATTTAGATGAAAATATATTGGATAAACCTGCAAAAATGATCACTTCAAAATTGCTTTTGAGAATTGAGAGTGAGTTAGAGAAGGTTTATAAATAGTACGTACTAAGTACGTACATGAAGTTTATACATAGAATATCAAAGGGTAGCAAATTTAATCAGATTTATGTTCCTAAAGAAGCAGAAGAAAAATTTGAAATTGGAGATTTAGTAGAGGTTAGGCTTCTTGCGAAAAAAACAGATTTGTATTTTTCAAGAAATTCAATTAAGCTGACTAAATTTAAAGAAAAACTAATAAAAGATATATTTGCATTTCTATCGAAAAATACAGATATAAAACAGATATTCATTTTTGGATCTTTTCTAACTAAAAAAATAGATTATAATGATATAGATATTATGATTGTCGGAGAGAAGGACGAGCTTATGGAAAATAAAATTTATGAAGAACTAATAGATGAGTTCAACTTAAAATTTCATGTTTTATATATTAAAGAGGAAAAACTTGAAAATTTATTAATGACCAATCCACTTATTAGAAATATGATTTATTACTGTGTATCCAATAAAAAATTAAAATCTTTGCCTGAAATAGAGATTAATGAAAAGGATATAAGATTTTCGTTAATGCTTGGAGAAGATGTTTTAGATGTAGATGTTAACAGCAGAATGCTTTATGACGCTTTACGAAGGGTTTTATTAATTAAATATTTTGTTAAAAAAGAAGATATTAGCCTGCCTGAGATAACTCAATTAATAATTAGCCTTCTAGGAAGAAATTTATACGAAGATGCAAGAAAAGACTCAATTGTCAATGAATCTAGCCGAAATAAAATTAAGCATATTATTGAGGAAAATATTAAATTTATTAAGAATAAATTAGAAAAATGAGCAAAGATGATGGTTTGAATAAATTGGTTAAGCTATTAACCCATGGATTATCTCATAAAATAGGAAGTATTGTGAATAAAGACAGCTATTACTCTGAAAAATATGCCAAGGAGGCTATTAATTTTTTTAATTTAGCTAAAAAAGTTTCTATAGAAGGAAATTGGAATAGAAAGGATCTAGATTTAATTGAAAAATTGTTAAGAAAAAAATTAATTGAAGAACTAAAAGCTAAATCTTTTCTGGATGAAAAAAAGTTCGAATTTGTAGATTTTGAACTTGAAAAATGTTTAAAAGAG
This sequence comes from Nanobdellota archaeon, assembly GCA_030648155.1. GTDB lineage: Archaea > Nanobdellota > Nanobdellia > Pacearchaeales > GW2011-AR1 > JAUSIK01. The sequence continues at coordinate 278,121 of JAUSIK010000016.1, forward strand.
CTAGAATTGATCCTTTCCTAAATTAATCAAATCTTCTTTATCAAGTTCATTAAGAATTTCTTCAGATATTTTATTAGTATCATTAACAGCGGATTTTTTTTGCAAAACATTTTCAAAGAAATTAGAAAATCTTTTTCCTTTTTCTTTTGCAGTTTGCAAGGAGGCTGCCCAGTATTTTCCTGTATCTTTGAGATATTTTGGATCAAGGAATAACCATCCTTCCCTATTGAACCTTAAAGCAATAACTGGAGTAAGTCCAATAATACTCGCAAATAGCATGAAATCTTCTATCTGCTGTTTTGTTATATAGACTGTAGTTTTTCTGCTTGATTTTACTTCTATGACATATGCTTTTTTTCCTTGTTTTGCGGCTAATAGATCGCATGGTGAATCTTCTCCTACCCCACTACCTGCAACTCTTACAGCTCTCCAAGAATTTTCAGTAAATAATTGAATCAATTCTCTTTCTACACGTGAACCTTTTGCTTTGTTGGACATTTAAAAGAAAGAATGCAAGAGTTTAAATTTATTTGCCTCAAGACCTAAAGATCTCTAGCTTGCACAGTCCTTCTACCATTAAGCTTTGCTCTTTTAGATGCTTCATCCAATATTTGGATCACTTTTTTATTTAGTGCATCTGCTACTTCGGCTGCAACACTCATATCTGGAACTGCTGCCTTGATCTTACTTTTTATTATTAAATCTATATCGCTTGCCATGGATACTATTTTGCCTCCTTTTTTTCGTTAGATCTTGGAGAGTTAAGAGGTTTCATAAATGGGAAAATAACTGCCTCTCTAATGGGCTTACCTTCGAGAAATGCGAATAATCTTTCAGATACACCAAAACCGCAAGTTGGAGGCATGCCATATTTAAGCGCTTCAATAAATTCTTCATCGTGAGTGTGTGCTTCTTGATCCCCTGAATCTTTCATTTTTTGCTGTTCTTTAAATCGTTCTTCTTGGTCAAAAGGATCATTTAATTCAGAGTAGCCGTTGCCTACTTCGCTTCCTGCTAATATTACTTGAAATTGTTCAACTTTTCTTTGATCTTTTGGATTTCTTTTAGCTAAAGGCGAGATTTCAACTAACTGGCCTGTGAGGAAAGCTGGGCCTGCTAATTTTCTTCTGCAATATTTCCAAAGAATATCTATAAGCCTAGGTTTATCAAGATTTTTTTCGTACTCTAATTTTAATTCATCTAACTTTGATTCAATTTCATCTTTAGAAGTTTTGAAAACATCTATTTTTGTTTGTTTTTTTATTTCTGAAGCATAATCTATTATATCCCATTTTTTTGATAAATCAAATTTTAAACCATTTCTTTCGAATTTTGTTGTTCCGAATGTTTCTTTTGCCAGTACTTTATATAATTCCTGCACTAATTTCATCCCATCTTCATAATTTGCATATGCTAAATAAAATTCCATTTGAGTATAATCTTGCAAATGTTCTGCATCCATTCCTTCATTTCTAAACTGGCGCCCTATTTCAAATGTTTTCCCGTAACTTGCTACCATAAGCTTTTTTTGCCATAATTCGCCCATTGATATTCTCATATAAACATCTATATCTAGAGCATTGTGGTGAGTTTTGAAAGGTGCTGCTGCTGCACCACCGACAGAATTTTCTAATACTGGCGTTTCTACCTCTAAAAATCCTTTTGCTAATAAAAAAGAACGCATTATATTCCAAAACTTACTTTTTCTAATAAAAACTTCTTTAACTTCTGGATTAATTAATATGTCGAGATATCTTTTTCTCAATCTTTCTTCTTCATCTTGGAGGCCGTGCCATTTTTCAGGCAATGGAAGAATAGATTTTGTCAGCAATACTATATCTTTAACTAAAACAGATAGTTCTCCCCGTTTTGTTCTAAATATTGTACCTTCTACACCTATAAAATCTCCTGAATCAATATATTTTTTGAAAAATTCACATGTTTTATTTGGAGTTTCTTTTTCTTGGAGAACTATTTGTATTTTTGCTGTTGAGTCTTGAAGAGTCCCAAAAGCAATTTTGCCTAAATCTCTTGCTATCATTAATCTTCCAGCTATTTTTACTTTATCTTTTGTATATTTTTCTGCTTTTAATGAAGAATACTTTTCTTGCAATTCTTTTGCCTCATTTTTAACTTCATACTTATTAGGATAAGGATTTATGCCTGCCTTTTTTAATTCATTTATTTTCCTTAGCCTTTCATTTATTATTTCTTCTTGCCTGCCCATTTTAAATTAAAATTAATGTGATTTATATACTATTCTATGACATTAATTTCTTTGATCTTTTTGAATTCTTTATCAAAAGATGCTAATTTTTTTATTATTGTAATTTTACTTCATCCCCCTCATTAAAATTGTACTTTTTAGATAATTCTCCATTTATTTCAAGAACATATACGGCAGATTTTTTAGGAGAATAAGTATTACAAATTTCCGTTTTACATGGAGGAGTATTTCTTTCTATATAGACTATTTTCATTTCTTTGTTTATCCATATTATATCTAGAGAGATTAAAGTATTTTTCATCCAAAAGGGATATATTCCTTCTTCTCGGAAGATAAATAACATTCCTTCTTCTTCATCTAGGAAGGAACGATACATTAGGCCTTCTGATCTTTCTTTTTCGGTCTGGGCTAATTCTACGTCAAAACATACATGATTTATGCAGGCTTGGTTAATAGAATCTTCATGTTTAATATATATTGAATAAATTAAAAGAGAGAAAAGTGTTATAATAAATATTAAAATAAGAAACAATTTTTTCATTAAAATCTAAGTATTTTAAACTCTTTAAATTCTTGGAAGGGTTCTGGCTTTTCTTCTATATTCCTTATAGTGGCATGTTTAGGTCCAGCCTTGCATACTAAAATCATAGAGTCTACCTTTTCTTTATCTCCTTCTAGAAAAATTTCTATTCTACCATCTTCAAGGTTTCTTACATAACCCTTAACATTGAGTTTATCCGCACTATCTTTAATAAATTGCCTAAAGAATATTCCTTGAACAGTGCCCGTTAAATGAAGCCTTATTGATTTTTTCATATTTGATCCAATATTTTAATCTTAATATATTTTACTTTATGCACTTTGGATACTTTCTTCTTCTCTCTTTCGATGTTGAAGAAGCTTTGTACTAAATGAATCGTCAATTAATCTTAAATGAGAAATAGACTTCCATTCTTTGCCTAGAGTTTTTGCTGCTTGCTTGTCTATTTCTAGAGGTAAACCCGCAAGAATCTGGCCTTGTTGCGATGCATCAATAACTGCAAAATTAGGCATTTTGCATTTTAATATATCATGAATTGAAAACTTAATGGGCCATTTTCTTATTTTATTCTTTTTTAAAGAGAAGAAACCGGCATAATACTTAGATGGATATGCTCCCAGCATATTGGACAGGGAATCTACAATTTCAGTCTCTTCATCATCTTTTAAAATAGGGAGAGAAATTACACATGCTTCTAAAAGGATTTTAGGATATTTAATAGATTGAAACTTTAGAAATTCCCCATTAATAGTTTCTTCAACTTCAGTGTTATTTAAATCTATTAATCCAATACTATATTTTTCAGAAAGTGCTTTATATCCTAAAGAATCAAATAAATCGGTGGTATCGGAACCGTCTACTCCTTCTGCGATAAATACTTCTGTTACAGGATTCTTATTGGCTAGGCAATACTGCAAAACTGCCTCAACGAAAGCGACTGGAGTATGAGACTCTAAATCTTTTATAAATGGCTTTAAAACTATTTTGTCATATTTTTTTAATTCTCCAGTGACTTTTAACAGATTTAAAAGTTTATTGACTGATTCTGGATAAGTAGTGAATTTTATAGCTGCTCCTTTTACCATAGTTAGGATAATCAATTAGAGGCTTTATAATTATTGTTATGGTGAGTTTATAGTATATTGGGAGAAGAATTTACAATTTGCCCTTTTCTTCGCGCCGGTCAATTTCGTTATTTACAACTGCCACTACTTGAGAAGCAAAATAAACTTTTTTTCCTAGAGTTACTGGAGTGCATATTTTTTTTAAGCGTTTTAATTCCTTAGAAGGAAGGCCTTTATGATCTCCTAAAATGAATACTGGATCTTTCTTTATATCAACTGTTCTAATGTCCTCTCCTTTTGGGTCTAGGATATAAAGATTTCTTCCTTTTTTATATAGATCGCCCACTACTTCCAAAAATCCTTTTTTTTGAATCCAATATCCTGGAAAAACTTCTTTTCTTTCCCCTTGCCTATACTTATATAGGATTCTTTTTAATATTCCTGAAACGTCTTTTTTTGAGAGATAGATTTTGTCTATTCCAGTCTCTCCTTCTAGAACAGGAGACATCTCTATGTGTTTTGTTGGATCAGGCATACCTGCAAATACTAAATTTAGTTTAGCGTCTGGACGAATTTTATGGCTCAAGAAAAAAGTGGCAATTATTACATGAATTGCGATATCGATTCTTCCTGCTTTTTGAAGGTCATCTATGGAAAAGTTTCCTGATGTAGGTGCTGTTCTTGAATAGTAAACGAGTTCTCTCATTTTAAAATGGATGAATGAGGATATTTAAGTTTATTCAAAATGGAATTGAATCTCTTTCTGTAATGCGAAGGCCGAGTGAAGCGTACCAAGGAGAATTACTGCGACAACCTATCTTTACACAATAGTCACTTGAATCGTACCACGCTGGAGCTACTATTATTTTATCTAGTATTGAATTTACCCTATATAAGAGAGGATCATTATCAGTGAGCCAATAATAAACATTTTGGATTTCTTCTAAATTGTTAGAACCTAAAAGAGCTTCATAATTTGAAGGCCTATAACTGTCTCTTACAAATTCGTCTGGAAGGGTAAAATATTCTCTAATTTCATATTTATCAGGCATATCTATATTATGAACAATTACATCTTCTAAAGAAAGTGCTTTAGGTTGATAAAAGAGTGTTGTAGTTGTTGCAAGGTAATGCTCAATCATGCAATTTTTTATAAATTTCCTAATTTCTTCTTTAATTGGACTATCTGACATTTTATAAGCTTTTGTAAAACTAGCGTGATGTAAAGGCATATCGCCTGTATAAAAATCTCCTCTAGCTTTGGCTTCAATTGAATAAAGAATCCATTCATCTTGTGTTTTTCTATTTCCACCATCCAGTAGGTATTTAAATAAATCTACCGTAACTATTTCATCTCTATATACAACTCCTGGAATTGTCCAAAAATCAGAGTGGTTTTGAATAGGGGAAATTGGTGAGTCATCTATTTTTGTTGTAGGAGGTATTGGAACTTTATTCTTTTCTTCTAACTTTGCTTTTATTTTTTCTTTTCTGATTAAAGCTTCGGTTTGTTTGTTTAATTCATGTGCTAGGTTGGGATCATATTTTCTGTTTATTCTATCTGGGTTTGGATCTCCAATTATTTTTATATCGGTCATTTTAGATATTAACTCCAAATTTAGATGGGTCTTCGTTGGAAACGACGACTACTCGACCAACAGTGTCACAATTAGACAAATACTCATAGTTTGAGTTAATGTCGAGGACCCTGTTAAGACAAAGTCCCGCAAGTCCTGAATCTCTTATCCATAATTGTCTGTTTCCTGCAACTTGCTTAGTATAAATTTTAGTGGGAAGGCCTGTTTTTTCGTCCATTTCTACAGAGTTAAAATATCGTTCAGATTGGCTAAATAGAATAGGGGCATCAAAGAAGTTTTGAATAGTTGAATCAGTAACATTAAAAGATAATTTGTATATTGAATTATTATCTTTTCTTAGTTTTAATGTAAATAGAGGAAGAACATAGACACTATCTTCTTTGAGATTTATGCCTTTTGATTTAAATTGTTCGAATAAATCCTGTGCTAGATATGAATTTGGATCTTGTTTTGTTCTTAATACAAGAGATGTGTCTTCGTAATAACCGCTTAACTTTAATGTACTTGATTTTAGTATTTTTTCTAGATCTGCATGGGTTGCTGTTCTAAATTGGGGGAATTGTTCTTTTAGAATTTCATTTACTGCTGTTACATAGAAAGGTGTTGAGCCTGTTATAACTTTATTTTGATCGTTGTAAACTACTTTCGTTATTGCTGTGGAAAATCCATATCTTTCTTGGACTTTTTGATTGATTTGTTTTCCGAATTCTCCTCCTAGGAAAAAGGCGTATTTGAAATCTAATAGTGGAGGGGAAATTGTAGGGGGTGTTGATTCTGTAATTGTATTTTGTTTGGGTTTATTTTTGGCATCTAATTTTGCTTTTATTTTTTCTTGTCTTATTTGTTTTTCTGTTTCTTCATTGAGTTTTCTGGCTAGGTCTTTATCGTAACGAGAGATTCTGTTATTATCCGAATCGCCGAGGATATTAATTTTGGAGGTCATTTTATTTTATTCCTCCCCTATATATGGAATCTGTGATATTTACTGCTGTTTGAGCGATATCTCTTGCATTTTTAATTTTTCCTACAAATAAACCTGCTTTTTCAACATCATTTGACATTTCTGTTGGATTTCCTATTTGAATATGGAAATAGTTATGTCTTTTAGCTCCCTTTAAGAAGTCTTCCTTTATATCGCTCCAATTGTCTATGATTCCATCTGAAATTGTTCCTAAAAGCATATTTTGATCTTTGAATATATTTTTTATTGAATCTAGATCAATATTAGTTGAATTGCCGAAAGTTGGGTTTAGTGCTAATTTCTTAGATTCCTCTAAACCATGCTTAACAATTGTTGAACTTGCAAAGGCCCCTAGACTAATTCCAGTTTGTTTTAATAGATTATTTTCTTTTAAATATCTCAATAAACCATACCACGCTAGAAGTTGGTAGTGGTATTTGCTGTTATCTCCCCATGGGATATTTAATTTATTCCCTACTTCTATTCCATTGTCTGGGTTTGAGGCCATACTTCCTGAAGTATCAAGAAGCAAAAACCTAAATTCTGGGAAACCTCTAGGAAGTATTTTTTCTTCTAGGGGTTCTGTTTCGTAATGTGGCTTCTTTTTAAGCTCTACTTTTCCAATTTCATTAAAACCTAATTTTGTATGCCTTAAATTATCAATTTCTGGATCAAAAGGTCTGGAGCCATAATGAAAAACAGGAGATTGAGATTGTCTTGTGAAAGAACTTACATTTATGTTTAATCTTTCTGCTAGTGACTGATATAATAAGTCTAACGCTTCAAATGAATTCATCCATGCAGGGGTTTTTTGATTAGATTTATATGCTTCATTAATACGTTGTTTTTTATACTCACGAGTATTCATTTCTCTGTCGAATTTATTTCCATCTTCTGGAACTTGAGGAACTAGATTTCTATTTGTTCCTTTTCCAGAATGATTGAAAAGAGGCATTGCGTAACCAGGAGCCATTAATTTTGAGAATTCTTCTGCATATATTTTAGCAACAGAGGGCCAATTTTCTTCATTATTTAGATAATCCCTCATGCCTTTTCTGTCTCTTTCTTTTTTCATTTTAGAAAGGCCTGTTTTACTTAAGAAATTCTTTAAAACATCTATTATTTTACTTCTATCCTCAACTTTATCTGTAAAATATAGCCTTAATTTTGCTTTTTGTCTCTTGTTTCCCCATAACAATGCATTAAGCCGGAGATGAGCTTCCATAAATTGAGTAAATTTAGAACTCTTACCTGAATCTACATAAGCATCTATAATACCGTCGAGAGAGAAACCGTGACTTAAGTCAAGATGCAAAACAGTATCTTCAAATGCGTTTGCTGAATAATGAAAGTCTGCTTGTGAAAAACCTTTTTCAGCCAATACAGAAGAAATTGGCTCAATTATTTTTTTTACATGGAATTCCAAGTTTCTTGGACAACCATGATATCCTTTTCTTCCTCGATGATTTTCCTCATGCCTTGTTAAATCTCTAACTACCTTGGCCGTATTTCCTGGATTGTCTTCTTCGTAAGTAGGGTTATACCCTAGAGAGATATCAGATAGAGTTTGAGTATCTATACAGCCATCAAACCTCGGATACCTATCATGTTGTCTAATAGTATAAGTTCCACTAAAACCTCCTTCCCTAATTTCTTCTTCAACTGTTTGCTCTATTAGGTGTTTTAGTTTTTTGAGTGTCATTTTATATTTACTCCCGAAGTGTTTTGTGATTGGATTTTGGGATGGATTCTTATGCCAAGGGAATAATAAATATCAGAATAAGTTTTTGCGCAACTGAGATTGGCCGTAGCAAGACTTGTATCGAACGATCCCATACCTTCCATTATTTTGTCTGATCTTGAATTTATTCTTATTAAATATACTCTTTTACCTGTTAACCATTCATATACTGAATTGATTTTAGCAAGTTCGTCAACACCTAAAAGAGCTTTGTAATTTGAAGGCCTTATACTATCTTTTACATATTCATCTCCAAAGACAAACTCTTCTTTGACTGAATATTCATTAGACATGCTTCTGTTATGGACAATAATATCTTCTAGAGATCCTATGGGTTGATAATAAATTCTTGTAGTTGTTGCAAGGAAGTGGTCAAACATAAATTTTTTAATAAATTTCCTAATTTCTTCTTTAATTGGACTATCTGACATTTTATAGGCAGCAGTAAAAACGGCATGATGCAAAGGCATATCGCCTGTATAAAAATCCCCTGCTTTGGCTCCAAATGAATAAACAATCCAATCATTTTGTGATTTTCTATTTCCGCCATCGAGAAGGGATTTTGATAAATCTACTGTGATAATTTCATCCCTATATATAACTCCTGGAATTGTCCAAAAATCAGAGTGGTTTTGAATAGGGGAAATTGGTGAGTCATCTATTTTTGTTGTAGGAGGTATTGGAACTTTATTCTTTTCTTCTAACTTTGCTTTTAGTTTTTCTTTTCTGATTAAAACTTCGGTTTGTTTATTTAATTCATTAGCTAAATTAGGGTCGAATATATATTTTCGATTTGGGTCTGGATCCCCAATTATTTCTATGTTTTTCATTTTATATTTACTCCTAATTTAGATGGGTCTTCGTTGGAGACTATGACTATTCGACCATCATTGAAACAACCAGACAAGCTCTCATCGTAAGAACTAATGACTAGGCTCCTGCCAAGGAAAAGCCTCACAAGTCCAGAATCTCTTGTCCCTAATTTCCTAAATTCTGCAACTTCCGTAAAATAAACTGTAGTTGGAAGACCTATTTTTTCATCCATTTCTACAGAGTTGAAATATCCTCCAGATGTGCTTAATAGTATTGGAGCTTCAAAGTAATTTTGAATAGTTGAATCTGTAATATCAAAAGATAATTTGTACTCTGAGGAATCATCTTTTCTTAGTTTTAATGTAAACAAAGGTATAACATATGCACTATCTTCTTTAAGATGTAGGTCTCTTGATTTAAATTGATCGAATAAATCTTCTGCTACGTATACATTGGGGTTTTGTTTTTTTCTTAATACTAGGGAAGTATCTTCGTACTTGCCCCTTAGATCTAGAGCATATGATTTTATTATTTTTTCTAGATCTGCTTGAGTTGCGGTTCTAAATTGGAGATATTGTTCTTGGAAGATTTCGTTTACTGCTGTAACATAGAAAGGTGTTGAACCTGTTACAACTCTATTTTGATCATCGTAGATTACTTTGCTTATTGATTCAGTAAAACCATATATTTCTTGGACTTTTTCATTTATTTGTTTTCCGAATTCTCCCCCCAGGAAAAAGGCGTATTTGAAATCTAATGATAGGGGAGAAATTGTAGGGAGGGTTATTGGAGAAGTTTCTGTTCCTGGAGATGGGAGGACCTCGTTTTCTTTTATTTTCTTTTTTCTTTTTTCTTCCAATTCTCTTTTTCTTCTTTCTATTTCTTCTTGTCTAATTTGTTTTTCTGTTTCTTCATTGAGTTTTCTGGCTAGGTCTTTATCGTAACGAGAGATTCTGTTATTATCCGAATCGCCGAGGATATGTGTGTTTTTCATTTTACTTTTTTTTCTCTGAATTAGCAGGGTTAGCAGTAGCCCTATTTTTTATCTCATAATCTATTCTGTTGTTCATCCAACCCATTCCGATTTCTCTTTTATCCGTATAGGGTTCACTAGGCATAATTCTATGTTTATCCTTAGCTTCTTGAGAAAGAGAGTTATAATCGCCAAGCTTTCCATTGTGATTAAAGAATTTAACTAATGCTCTTCCTTCATGCGCCTCTTGAAAAGAGCTCAATATATAATCGTAATTTGATCTAAAGTCTGCTTTAAGTTTTTCCACTGCTGTTGACATTAGTAAAGAATTATTTCCATAATATTCTTGGGCAAGAATATTCGGATTTAAGACCCCTTTATATGCTCCCACAAGTTCAAAACTCTTAAACATTAAATCGATAGTGTCTATTTTTACTTCTGGATCTTTTAATTTTGCAATAAACTGCAAAGCGGCTGCATATCTTATTACTGATTCTGTAACTCTTCTTCCTGAAGAATTCATTATATATGAACAAAGTGCAGACTTAGCAGAATTGAACTTGCAATCAGAACACCTCATTGGCCATTCTCTCCCTTTTTTGGAAGTTTTTCCTTCTTCTGCATTTAACATACAGTTAGCTAGACCATGTCTAATATAATCAATAACTGCCTTTGCTTCTAGACCAGGATTTATTGTTTCTCTTGCTATTTCTTTTGATGCCTGAATAATCTTTTGAGTAAGGTCTTTTCTAGGAGCATCTTTTACCCGAGGATTTGCTTCGCGGTTATCTAGGACGAAATGGTCTTCTTGTGTTGGACAATAATGGTCTAGATCTATAACTATATGCATTCTGTCATACATTGCAGGATCAATATCAAATGTTCCGGTAAATCTCCCATTGCCCATATTGGCTGTAGCAAGAAGGAGTAAATAACCATCTCTCCCTAATTTTATGGATTTTCCTTTATAATCCATATCCCCATCTCCTAATGCTAGAAGTTGATTTTGAGTTTTTGTTGGTGCTCTGTTTACTTCATCTGCTCTGAATAAAAGAGCTTCAATATTGTCGGTAAGATTTCTTTGGGCTTTTGCAATATCTAGTTCTGAAAATATTTCATTATAAAGGTCCATTTCTGGATTGCACCTAATTAGAACACCTTCGCCTCCTTCACGTTTATTTCCGTTGAAATAAGTATTATGTATATCGCTCATAAGAGTTGTTTTTGCAGTTCCTGGACCACCTATTGCTAGTATATTAAGGGCAGAAATAACTCCTGCCTTAAATGCATCACTAACATCTAAATTAGCAAATACATTTCGGGTATTTCTGTAATTTGGGAGATTTAGATCTTCATAGGTTAATTTAGAAGTCATTGCGCCTCCTCTAAAATTTTAATGTTTAATTCTACAATTGTCTTTGGTTTTAGTTCGCCTTGCAAAAGTTTTGGAATTATAATAATTGTGTTTTTTCCGTGCTTGGCGATTTTCTTTCTAATCGTAAATTCCTTTGCCATTGTGATTTTATTGCAACTTTACTATAATAATAGTCGAGAAATAGTGTTTATAAATCTTTTGTAATGTTGTAACTTTTTAGGGGTTAATGGTGAGTAATAGTTTGGAGAGAATTTGAACTCAATTCAAAACAAACTCTGGGCGGGCTAAAATATCTTTTTCTTCTGATTTTTTCATAATAGCTAGAAATTTGCTTTCATGGAAAACTGCGAAAATATCCTCTAGAGGAAGTTTTTCTATAATGTCTGTTTTCATTAGAGGTTTTCCTGTAAGAAGCTGTTTTATTGAAGACTCTTTAATATTTACTTTAGGCATCACTTTTAAAATGCAGGATTCTGCTGGAATTAAAATAGACTTTAATAGAATTTCATTTCCATTTTTGTATTCTTCTAGGGCTTTTTCAAACTGATAAAGATTTACTGATGTTGACTCTTCAAAAATTGATGCACGAGTTCTTCTTAATTCAAGCATGTGAGCTCCCCCCAGTTCTTTTCCTACCTCGTCGCATATTCGACGAATATATGTTCCTGCCTGTACTTCTGCTAAAAATAGAACATCTTTTCCAGCTATTTCTATTATATCGAATTTTTTCACTTCTCTTATTCTTTCTGCTCTTTTCACACTTGACCTTAAAGGGGGAAGTTGCGTTATTTTTCCTGTTTGAGACTTCATTGCTTTTTTTAAATCAGAGTCCGTAACATCTTTATGCAAGCGCATAATTCCAACATAGACTTTATCCTTATGCATAAAATATTCATTTAATCTGCATGCTCGACTTAATGCAATTGGAAGGACTCCAGTCACTTGGGGATAACTCTGTATTGGACGAATCCTTTACTCTAGAGTCCCAAAGTGAGAAGTTTTACTTAGTCCCAATTGCTTTCTTATGTAATCCGATATCGAAAAAGATGTCGGACCTGACGGCTTGTCTATATTAATAATGCTGAATTTTAAAAGTTCAGATATTTCTTTTTCTACATTTTTCACATTCAATTCCTCCTTTATCCTTTTTATAAGTATTAAAAATTCTCTTCCTTCTTTAGTTAGAGAATACATCAAAGGTTTTCTTTTCACTCCAATTCCTTCAATTTTAACAAAGGATTTATATTGTTTTTTTCTTAATAAATTTCTAATAGAATTTCCCAAATAGCCTGTTTCTTTAATTAGTCCGTTTGTATCTATTGATTCTTTATTATTTAATAAAGTTAGATACTTTTCCATTGTCTTTGTAAAGCTATGCTCTAAAAATCCATTTAATGCATCATTATATCTTTGTTTGTGTATATAGAAAGGAGTTACATTATTTGAGAAAAATAATTTAAAAAATTCATAAAGGTTTGTCCATCCATCTATAATAAAACGATCTTTTTTTTCCTTAACAAGTTTATTGATTTGACTTTCAACTAATATTTTTTTAAACATTTCTTTTTCTTGTTGACTAAAATTTATGGTTATCCTATGCAAAGCCTTGTGTGAACTTCTATCTATGCTCCCTTCTGCACAAAGTAGTCCATTTAATGCATTTAGTGCTTCTCTACCTTTTAAATTTTGCAGTTGACTAAAAATGTATCTAAAAATTGAACCCACGATCATTTTATCTATTACTATACGTAAATTTCCTATTTCGGATGTATTTAAAATTGCTTTCGAGATAGTAGGATAGAATTGCTCTTCCTTAAGTTCTATCTTATCCTTCCAATATTCTTTTGCTATTAGAGGATCGGAATTATGATTGAATAATAATCTAGCCCGCCAAATATCCTTAGGAATTCTTAATATTTGTTTAAAATTTTTAATTACGAATTGATGTAGCCCTGCGTCCTTATTTACAAAGTATAGTTTAGTTTTGTAATGACCATCTCCATGAATGAGATAAAATAATTCTATTAATTCAGGGGTAATTTTAATAAATTGTGGAAGAGTAATTGGAATTGTTCTTTTCTTTATGATAGTAATAAAATTGTTTTCTCTAAAAATTACACTTGAATCATCAATGTTAGACAAGTTTATCGAACCTGACCTTTTTTCTTCTAATCGATTAATTGTTTTTATAACCTCGAAATCTAATTTTTCATTATTATTTATTTGCAAAGTCTCGATAATTTCCTTAAAAATATGGAACTTTCCATATTGACCTAATACAGAAATAAATTCAAATTTTTTATAATTTTTCTGTATTCTAAATATTACTGAATCGCCTTCTTGAAAGTTATATTTATGCCTCTCTTGTGCTAGAAATGTAGCATAAGCTTTTTTGTTTACATTATTAACTCCGGTATTAAATACTATTAAAATTTCTTCCTTCCTATAGAGTTTTTGAAATTCAATAGGATCGATTAACTGATTAGTATACACTACTAAGTCTTTAATTTTGATCTTTGTTAACATTTTTTCTCCTATTTTATTTTATCTCTTAAATATTCTTCTAATACCTTACTTAATTTTTGACCAACCCTTTCGCCTTTTGCTTTACAATAACCTGTAAATCTTCTCCACACCTCTTCGTCTATATCCTTAATTAATTTATTCCCCATTTTAGTTTATATTTGTATAATCATGTATAAACTAGTATTTAAACATTTCTGAATTTTTTTTGGATGTAACTATTATATAAAATATTTAAACTTCACAGCTTTTTAGTTTATATATACTAAGGGAGAAAATTAGTTATATGGGAACAAGGATTAAAAATGCGATTCGATGAAAAAAATATTAACAGAATAATGAAAAAATATAAAGATGCTTTTGATATTTTAGAATATTATGACAGGACGCGTATAAAATTATGGGGTAGGGAAAGAATAGATATTACCCTACATAGAAAAATAATCAAGAAACTTAGAGATTTAAAGAAAAAAACTGGGAAGCCAATATCTAGGATTATAGAAGAATCTTTGGAAAAGAATTTATAGGGCTATTTTATTTAAAATTAAATAATATTGTCTATAATTAAGCTCGTCCTTTAAGAAAAGCCTGCCTTTTATCTTCTGGAAATTTTTCAATTGCATACCTTAAAGATGTTCTAGGCATTGTCTTATAATGTTTATTGAGAAAAGTAATGAGTACTGCCTGGTTTCTTTTTCCTATTTCCCTTAACATCCAACCTACTGCTTTTTGTATTAAATCATGTTTATCTTGGAGAAGAATTTCGGCTATTTTAATGGTATTTTCAAATGAATTATTTTTTATGAAATGAAATGTTGCAATTATGGAAATTCTCCTTTCCCAGATATTTTCTGATTTTGATAATTCATAAAGTATATCTTTTGATTTATCATTAAGATAATGCCCTACTATTTTATCTGCTGAAAGATCTACTAAATCCCAATTATTTATTTTAGAGGTATTAGATAAATAAAAAGAATATATTTTTTCTCTTTCTGGTTCACTAGCTTTTTGATAATTATTTACTAATATTAAAAGTGCAATAAGTCTCTCTTCGTGGATTTTGGATTTCAATAGAATGTTTATATCTTCAAAAGAAATCAGGCAGTATTTTTTGGCTAAAATTCTTGATTGAGGGACTGTCAATCCAATAAAAATATCGCCTTCGCCATACTCGCCTGGTTTTGTTTTAAAAAAACCCTGCATTACTTTTGCTTTTGCTGGATTTTCTAGAGATTTTATTTCTTTTATTAAAGTTCTTAATGAATTCATATTGAAAATTATATCTTGCTTTTTAATATCTTTTCTATTATACTTGTTGTTGAATAACCTTCTTCAAAAGGGAAATTTTTGAATTTTCCATCCCATTTTTTTAAAAGAAATTGCTCTTCTTTAATTCTTTCAGGAATGAAAGAGCCTCCCTTTACATGAATATGGGGTTGAATATTTTCTAGAAGGTTTAATGGGGTGTCGTCATTAAATATAGTAATGTAATCCACTGATTCTAATGCTGAAAGCATTATTGACCTGTCATTTTCGTTTTGTATTGGTCTTGATGGGCCTTTTAATTTTTTAACAGAAATGTCTGAATTTAATAATACAATTAATATATCTCCTTCAAATTTTGCTTTTTCTAGCAAATTAATGTGTGCTGGATGCAATATATCAAAAGAGCCGTTTGTAGTTACGATTGTTTTTCCTTTTTGCTTTAATGTTTTAGATATTTGAGATATTTCTTCAAGAGATTTTAGTTTGGATGGCATTTATTAAGAAGAAGGACAATCTTAATAAAATTAATTATTATTAGAGTTATTCAGTTTTAGGCAAAATCCCATATCCTGAAGCTGGCCAATCATCTTCTGATGCTGCTTCAGGATAAAAGTAAATACTGCCTTTACGATAGCATGGGTAGAACCTACGTGGTTGGGTTAAACCATAATGCCTATGTTCCATGCTCCAACCTGCACGGGATAATCCATAACGAGTTGTTTTAATTTCCCCATATTTTTTCGCTCCATCAACTCCAGCAAGAGCCAGTACAACTTCATCTTCACTAGATTTAGAAACCGTTTTTTGTCCCCATTTGATAAATCTAACTTTTTTATCTTCTGAGGCTAATTTTTTTTCTAAATCAACCCTATCCATTTTTATAGCTCTATGGAAGATAGACCCTTCAACTTGTGGATGATCTTCAATATATACTCCTTCCTTTGGAAGAAATAAAATTCCTGTGTAGGCCCATATTCCTAGATCATTTGATAAAGCGATAATTTCTTTAGAAAACTTTTCTTCTGGATTTTTCCAAGCATGATCTATAAGGGAAATTACTTCTGAAAATACGGGCGTTATAAGACCAGAAGATTCTATTTGTTTTTTTACTTCAAAATAAGAACCCTCATTCATAGGTCTCTGGCAAAAAAGAATTTGAATATCTAAATGTGAAATTGATTTTGCGTTTTCTCTTGAAAGAGTTTCATTCATATTTTTTTAAATAATAAAGGGTATTTAAAGTTTATAGGCGAAAATTTACTATTTATTGATAGAAAATTATTTCTTCAAAGCCATTCTATGATAACTTTCTTCCTTCTTTTTGCTTAGATGCTTTTGAGCTTTTGCATCTAATTTAGCTTCTTTTGCGTGAAGTTCTGCTACTGCGATTTCCTTTTCCTTTTCTTCCTTCTTTTCTGAACTCGCTTCTGATGTTTTTGGCTCTTCGGTTTTTGGAGTCATTTTTGGAGTTTCTTTTTTGTCTTCTTTTTTATGCAATCTATCTAATTTTGCTTTATGGAATTTTACTCTCTGCGGTAATTCTACAAATTCCACTTTAACTATGTCTCCTTCTTTTATTGCTTTTATTTTTACCTTTGATGGAGGATGCCTTCTGCCTCGAAACCATATTTCGTTATTAAGAAATACATCTAACTTTACTTTGTTTACATCTCTATCTGCAACTTTCATATGCTTTGCTACAAATTCCTTTATTGCTTTGATAGCTTTTCTGCCCCTTTCGTATTGGGCTGCTTTTAACCAGACCTTTCTAAGAGGAATAGTATATTCTCTTTCTTGTATTTTACTTTCTGCCATTTTAACCTAGATGCTGCTTATGGGCTCTTCTCGGCTTTATCTTTAATTTAGTTCTTCTCCAATGCCTTCTATGCTTGGTAATTTGAGATGGATGGACTTTTTTTCCTGGACCGAATCTTCTAACAACTGCCCAAAACGGAGCCCATTGTGTATGCCTTGTCTCTACTCCAAGATGGATTTTTTTAGTGTATGAGTGAGTCATTTCGCAACCTCTTCTAAAAATGATCTGCCTTTTTCTGTTAGTTTTCTTCCTGCTTTTTTTTCCTTTGATTTTTCTAAAAATCCTGCTTTTTCCGCTTGCTGTAAAATAGAACGGATTATTTTTCCACCTGATCTTCTGAATTCAGCAGGTTTAACACCCCTATCTTTTCTGCCGCCATATCTTGTTCTTAACCTTTGTACCCCTACTGTGCCTCTGATATAAATTTGCCTTAGTATACTTGCAGACCTTTTATACCAAAAATCCGGCTCGACAATTGGCCTTACTTTATGAGTTGAACTTTTGACAAATGCAGACCATTCTGGAGCTGTAAATTCAGAAATATTTTTTAAGGCTAATGCTAGGGCTTTGTTATATTTATCTGGGTGAATTGTTCTTATATCTGCCATATTAGTTGCTTAATGTGAGTAAAAATCAAGCCTTATAAAGATTTCCTTTGTAAATCTTTATTCCATTCAACTTCTAACTTTAACAAAAAGTTGAAGTTATAAAGATTTCTCTTTAAGGATTTTCTTTGGCTTGGAAGATCTTTTTTTTAGAATTATAGTAAAACCTATAATTTTATAATTGCAGTGATAATTTATTTTTTTAACAATTTCATTGGCCATTTCCAGAACCTTTTGTTTATCTCTTTCAGAGGATTTTAGAACAGAGATCCTTATTTGATCATGGGTTTTTAAGCTTAGATTTAATGAGTCTATGACTCCTTCTGTAAGGCCATTTTTCCCTATCTGGAATCTTGATTCGAACATCATTTTTTAATACTCAAACCTCCGGCTGGAAGAGCGTTTAACAACTCTTGCTGATTAAGAGACTCTTCTACTGCTATTTGGATTTTAGGAAGAATAAAAGACTTATCTATTTTTCCTGGAGATAAATGAAGTATAATATCTTTTTTTGATTTGACCGATATTGGCGGGACTGCCCTTAATTTTTTGTTTTGTTTTGTTAATACTAGACTTAAAGTAACTGTAATGCGTTTTATTTCTCCCTTTACTCCCCAGGTCCCTATTTTCATTTTAGAAACTTTGTATAAACTTGATAATTTGAATATATCTACGGAAGTTTGCTTTTTCTTAGATTTCCAGGCTTGGCTAAAACAGGCAGTAAAGATAGCGCCTTCTTTGATATCTACTTCAGAAATTTCATTTGCTTCTGCTAAAATAAAAGAAAATGGGCTTCCAGGCTCGGTTGTGTGCAGTGCTTGGAGATCGTTTTTTTGCTCTTTTAGCTTTCTAATTAACTGCTCATTCTGCTCTGCGTTTTTTCCTCCAACTACAAGTTTTCCGGAGGAGGTATAAAACCAACGATATTTTAGATAATCTTTAAATTCCATAAAAATTAAGAGAAAACAGGGTTTTTAAGGGTATTTGTTTGAGTTAGAGAAAAATATAAGATTGGAGGGAGGGATTGTTTTAGGTTAATCCAATATACTAGAATTGCAAGATATAAAATTTAGAAAAATTTAATAATAAGTATTAATTAAAACTATTATGAAGTGGAGAAATTTAGCTCCTGGATTAATAAGACAAAGAGTAATTATAGAATGTACTACAAAAAGAATTGTTGAACCAGAACAAATAACATCTTACTTGAAAGGATTAGCTAAAGTGACTATGATGGAAGTATTGTCAGAACCTAGGGCTTATAGTGGTCATGATATGGGTTATGGGGGTTGGATACATTGGAATTCTTCTAGTGCTTCTGTTTATAGTTATCCGACAAATCCCCCATTATTTACAGTTGACTGTTATATCTGCAAACCTTTTTCAGCAAAAGAAGCAGCGGAATTTACAAAAAGATATTTTAATTCTTTTGAGATGGTCTATAAAGAAGTAAAGGTGTAATTTGTAAAAATATTTATTCTAATAAATCAAAACAAACCTTTAGATTCTATTTTTACAAAGAAACTTAAATCAGCGTAAGGAGAGTTTGGAGATTCACCTTTATCCGACCTGTAAATTAATATTCTATATTTAGTTTCACATAGAGGTGAATCTTCCGGCACAACTACTTTAATTCTTTCTGCATCAACTTCACCAGGACGAACTGACAACGATCCTGAACCAAATTTAATCCATTTTTCTGCTGTTTCTTTGGAGACTCCGCAATTTTCTTTAATCTGCGGATCATCGAGTATTGTAGTATATTGGAAATTCTGAGAGCCTATAGCACCTCGTTCTGTATTTTTAACTCCGAATGCTACGCCAAATTCAGAACCTTGTTTCACCTTCGCCGTACTTTCGGTTAACTTAAGAATTGCCCTTTCAGAATCATCAACAAATAAATTTTTTATTTCCTCTTTGACTTTTTCATTAATATCATCCACATTTTCTGTAGCCCCTCGGAATATGCCTCTTATTAAAACAAGTCCTAAAATAAGCATAGTCATTGCAAGAACAATAATAACGACAGTGCCTATTGAAAGCTCTACAGCACCTTTTTTATTAACCATACTGATTTACAACTCCCTGCTGATTTAGATATTGGAGTATATCTTCACAACCTGGAAGAGTTGGATCTTGCATACATGACTGCACTAATCTAGTTACCTCTTTAAAGGTTGCAATTATAAACCAGGCTATTCCTACAGACAATATGATTCCAAGTATTGATAATATGATCCCGGCTAATGCCCATTTTGTATTGTGCCTTTTTTTCTGAATTAATCCGAAGATAATTCCTAGAATCCCTAGTATTATACTTGGTACGATCGTAAAAAATAAAATTAGACTTAGAAGACCTAAAATTAAAGATGCTACACCGAATTCGTTATTTCCTGTTCTTACTTCCTCTTTTGACATGTATAAAGTTAGATAAAGAGTTTTATAAATGTTATGTCGAAGAAAGTAGCTTTAGATGAAGGCTAATAATTCAGAGCATCACAAACTCTACTCCGAAATTATTAGCTTAAATATTTATCTCCTCTTTTCTGTTTATTCTTAGTTGTTGACTTATATAAATATTATGTAAATTTTTTTTTCTGATTAAATTAATTAATGAATAATGTTTTAATCAAAAATATTGAAAGTTTTTTAGTTTGTTTAAAGTTAAATAAAATTTTAAAATTTAATAAATAAAAAAATAATTAAGAGTATAGTTGTTATCTTTTTCTTTTTTTCTTAGAAGACTTCTTTTTTTTAGATGTTCTAGCTCTTGATGTGCTTTTTCTAGAAGTCTTTCTTTTTTTTGCTGGCATTTTTTGTACCTCTTTTATGTTTTAATATATACTTTCAATTATATAAATCTTATGATAAATGCATTCGGAATTGAAATATTAAATTTTTTGGTTAATTTTAACCGACGATAAAATAATTAATAATTTTTTGTAAATTAATTTATTTTCATTTATTAATTATTTATATAAAATTATTCCTAGTGGAGTCATTTGCAAAGTAATCGTGATTTAATCGTTGAAAGTTTTGTTATTGAAATAATTCAAATCTTTTGGTTGGTTAAGAAAAGATGCTCGTCGTAAAATTCTGACACTTTAATAACAATATTTAATAATTCAATAATATTCAATCTTTCATGAGCTTGACTGAACTTTCTGAGGCATATGAAATTGGGAGAATACAGCCAGTGTATTTTGATGGCAGGGCTATTTCACTTAATGTTCTTAAAAATAGAATTGCTGCAGATTTGCTTGATAAGGAGGTAATACTTATGGGATATCCTTTAGAGGTAAGGCTTATTGCCTTTGATTCTTTTGGTAGAGATTATTTTGATAAAAATTCCTTTATATATTTCTTAGATAGAAAAATAATACCGATATATGAAAATTTGTATGATATAAATATTCTGCTTAAAATTAATTTGGCTAAAAGCAGTATGATTGGTTATTCTGATTCCCCTTGGGAAGATTCTGCATATTATGTTCTGGAGGAATATACATCAAGTATTTTCAGCCCAATTTATGACGATTGTTAATAAATATTGAAATGGGAGTGGAGGTACTCACAGAGTGATCTCCGTGGTAACTGCAACATTTACATGATTGCAGTGAATCGAACTTTTCGATTCCTTAATTAAGAAATGGGAGTGGAGGGAATCGAACCCCCGACAGCACGAGCTTCAGTCGTGTGCTCTCCCACTGAGCTACACTCCCATGAAAATTAGAGATAGAGAAGGCTTTTAAATGTTTTTGGAAGTTTAAAAATCAGAGAAATAATTAAATATATAGGAAAGATATAATTTATAGGCATAGGTTATGTTTACAAATGAGAAGCTTAAATAATATTATTGACGAGATTGCTAACGAGGTAGCTGAAGTAGACTTAAAAAAAAGTCCTTTTACTAAAATAGAAAGATTGAGGGAAAGTTCATATAAACAAGATCTGGATATGGGTGACCTTGGAAAAACAAGGTTAGAATTCAACGTTGTACTTGATAGAAAGATTATGGATAAACCAACATATATTTTTAGTGTTGAGTTTCCTAGTTTCTATGCTTTATGGATTGAAAATCCGGACATAGATGAGGAGGAAGCAATTTCTAAATATGGGGAACTTTGTAATAAATTGTCGAGAAAAGATTATAGAGTTAACATTAACAGAGATGGAATGTTAAACTTTGAGCTACTAGTTTAAAAAATGTGAGTCGGGCATAGGCCAGATTTTGTCAAACTTCGTTTAGCGAACAGTTTGCGCTGATATCTGTCTAAGCGAGCGGCTTGGGCTCTTGCATCAGCGAAGTCAGCCGTTTCATCATTTCCCTTTCTTCTTAGTTCGCCTCAGGGTTCATTACTCTGAAAGGGCTGTGTCGTTTCTGTTCTGGAGCTTTCTCTCACGAGAATCTGAATTTCTTCAGATCGCTTTTATTGATGTCCGGACCTTCCTCAGCATGAGAATTCATTACAACTCTCTCCAATTTAATGGAACATGCCGTGATCAGCTGCCCAACTCACAAAAATAGTGGTAAAACAGAGTTTATAAAGTTTGGGTTTAATCTTATACATTTAGAATTTTACTCTGGAGGTCTCTTTTTTTATCTTCTAATAAGCAGACACTAATATACTCTTTACCTCTTTCGCCTCCGATTTCTACATTTGCCCTATAATAACTGCTTTTATTGTTAATTGAAAATGCACCTACTCTATTTTTATCGTTATATTCTATGCATTCTTTTATAGAATCAATTAACCTATCTTCGTGATATTCAGACATTGGTAGAAGCGGTGAATCAATTGTTTTTTTAGTGAGATATATTCTATTTTTTTCTCTTGTTCTATCAATTGTTAATTGACTTGCTTGATCCTGTATTGCTTGATTAAGAACTGAAATCAATATACCATGTTTCGACATTCTACTTACAAATAAATTTTATTTATATATATTGCGGTTGTAATGAATATTTTTATAAAGTGCTGTAAACTATGATTACAATGAAAAAAGAGGCTGGTAAAGGCGAGGGAAATAATGAGAGACTATTCGGGTGGGGATTTTTAATTTTAGCAGGTTTATTTATCGTTATAGGAATGGTGTTTTATGTTTCATTAAGTATAATAAAATCAGGAAGCATACTTGGAATTGGAAATGGTGCTGTTGCATTTTCTCCAGGGGAGGGTGATGATTTTAGTTTTGGAATCAAGGAAGGGATTTTCGCAGTTGTGTTCGGATTATTTATGGCCGGTTTTTTGATATGGGCTAAATCAATTATAATAAAGAATGCTTATTTAGGAGCAATAATTGGAATTATTGGCTCTTTAATGATAGGATATGGATTTTATCTTCAATATAGAGGCCCTTTCTCTACAGGATTTATGACTGCCACTGGATTGGTTGTTTTAATTTATATTGGAATGAACTTTTTTAGTCATAAGAATCAAGAAGTTTATGATGAAGAAGACGATTAAAAATGGTTCATAAAGATATTTTAGAGTATATAAGGGAGGGAATAAGTAGAGGATTTTCTATCGAATTACTGAAAAGCAAACTTTTAGAAGAGGGTTTTAGTGAAGCTGATATAGACAAAGCTATACATTCATATCATTTTGGAGAGCATCGAGATTCATTTTCAACCAAAGGAGGGAAAAAATGGATGGAAATATCTGGTGTAATTGGGATAATTATGATTGCGTTCAATATATTTTATTTAATGTCTATTTTTATTCCTTCAATAAGACAGGGAGTAGGGGTAATTTTTAGAAACAATTATGGCATTTACATTTTCTTTTTAATAATGCTCATCATTTCAACAGTTTATTACGTCGGGCTTATAAAATTAGGCAGAAAAACAAATTCTAAAATGATCAGTTTCTATGCGTGGGGTATGCTTATTTTGTTTATTGCGTTTATTGTTTTAATATTAGCCTCAGCTACTTTAATTTATGGTTTTGGGGAAAATTTTGTAAGTGAAAAAATTGCTGGCTCACAAGGGTTGCCGAGAGACACAGATTCTCAATTCAACAGGGCAGGCTTTTACACTCTAATCGGAATTTACATTTCATTTGTTGCATTTTATTTAACAATTCAAATATTATTTTCCATTGGGCTGATAAAAATTAGAAAAATTGTAAAATTCAGCAATATTGCAGGTATATTAAATTTAACGCAATTGGTATTAAGTATTGGAATTATTATTAGTTTTATTCTTTTTTTATATTTTAAACCGCTCTTTATTATGGAAGTGGTATCTTATTATTTATTTACAGGAAAATTTAATCAAATACTTATTGTATTTTTATGCTTAATAGCAGGTATAAGTATTATAAAATTATTAAGTCAACTTTTCACTTCATTGGCATTATTTGATGCTTCTAAGAAGTTTGAGTAAAGTTTTTAATTTTATAGAGTTGCCACTAATTGCTTTTGATTAAAAATTTATTTTAGAAAAAATATATCAAAAAGCAAAGAGGAAGGCAAATTCACCGATGTGATTATTTGAGATTTTATCTCAATGAGGCTATTAGTAGCTGCATGCTGAAATCCTCGTTGCCTTGGATCTTACACACCAGCTCTATCAACGTCATCTTCTTTGACGGCCTAAATTGTCTCGTCTTGCGGGTGGCTTCGTCCTTAGATGCTTTCAGGGCTTATCCATCAGTGCGTAGCTGCCCAGCCTGCTTCATAACAACTGGTAAACCAGAGGCACCCGAGTACCGTTCCTCTCGTACTAGATACTCGTTCCACTCAGACAATAACGCGCCTAGTAGATATCATACAAACTGTCTCGCGTACATAATCAAAACTTATTTATTTGTTTTGTGTGGACTATACCATCACCCTTCAATCGAAGGGGATCAGCGTGTTACCTATTCTATTAAAGAATAAGTCTAGATTTTTTTGGAACTGACGGTTCCTATTCTCTTTTTTTAAGAGAAATCTCTAAGTCTCTACGGGGTCTTCAATATTATTGTAGACTTCCCTCGGGATCGCCATTTTATTTACAGTTAAAATAAAAAGGTTTCCCCGATATGAGCTGATTTAATTTTTCGTGCAATTACTCGCACGCAACGCCGCTTTTTTGCAGCTCTTGCGGTCAAACACGGAAATAAATTCCGCGTGAACTTCAACTTTTTCAAGTTTAAGTTTTGGTCAGGATGTGTTAGCGTATATTTAACGTTCTTAACCCAGCTAACGATCCCTTTTAATGCGTGAACTCCGACACCCTTGGTAGCCTGTGCACTACCAGGATAGGAAGAGCCGACAGCGATGTACCAAACCGCGCCGTCAATATGAGCTATCGGGCGCGACAAGCCTGTTATCCTTGGAGTACCTTTTCTGTCACACACGAGTCCTATTAAAAAACTACGTGGGGTCGCTGAACCCGACTTTCATCTCTGCATTCTTTGCTGTGCGAAATACAGTCAGACAAGCTTTTGCTTCTGCACTCATCACCAGATTTCCAACCTGGTTGAGCTTGTCATTGGGCCCTGCAGATATCTTTTCTGCAGGGTGCCGCCCCAGCCAAACTGCCCGCCTGCTGGTGTCCCCTCTCGGGTGAGCAACTTCAAGAAAAATGGGTAGTATTACAATGGTGCTCCATCATCTCCTGAAAGATGACTTCGACGCTCCTACCTATGCTCTGCATTTCCCTTAAAGCTACAACAACAAGTTGCAGTAAAGGTTCACAAGGTCTCCGCTTCCCACTAGGCGTCATCGGCATTTTCACCGATCAATAAGTTCAGAAGGACCTGGTTAGGGACAGTGACCACCTCATTAAACCATTCATGCACGTCGCCATTCAGACGACAAGGCATTACGCTCATTTAATGTTAATCTGTATTCATTTTATTTGAATACAATTCTTCATATCGCTATGAAGGTCGGACTATATCTTAATAATTTTTAATTATCTCGAGCGTTCAGTCTCTGAGGGTTTTTCTTTTTTTAAGAAATCTTCCCTGCTGATTGTCCGCACTCAAAAGATTTTCACTTTATTTCTAAAGTACTTTGAGATCCTCGGGTTTTCCAGCATATAGCTCGATTTTCTCTATTTGGTTTAACTCTTTGCATATAATGCTCGACTATTTTCTATAACTCCTAGATCATTCAATTCTTACGAATTGTCTGTAAGGCAGCTTTTGTTTACCTTAAGAGAGTCATAGTTACTCCCGCCGTTTCACGGGTCTTAGCTCCGTTGGAACAGAGTTTGAAACACCGCGACTGGGCAGGTCTCACCGGTTATACTAGTCTTTTCAGATTTGCAACCGGCTACGTTTTTGATAAACAGTCGGGCGGTCCTTGTTACTGAGATCTACTGATGCCTATGATAAATCAAAGACACCTATAGACACCCCTTCTACCGAAGATACGGGGCCAATATGCCGAGTTCCCTTAACCAGTTTTTCCCTTTCACGTCTTAGCCTTCTCAGCTAGAGCATCAGTGTCGATTCTTGGTACGGCTTACTATTTTCTATACACAAAGTTTTCATGGACTCTAGGAGTCAGTAGGTACTCCCGGCGCGATTTTACTGCATCTTAGCATTACGCTCCACAGTATTCGCACGCCGCATTCCTCTCGAAATGCTACTTATCCCTAAGCAAATTCGTGCACTGAACAAAAATAGCAAGTTCCGGAATATTAACCGGATGTCCTTTCGCCATACGCAGTTAAGATATGACTTAGGTACCGACTAACCCTTGGTTAAACGATAGTGCCAAGGAAACCTTGCTCTTTCGACGCTATCCATTCTCAGGATAATTTGATCTTACTAATACCACGATTATCATTACGCTCCGCTCCATTCTTTCTCTCGAAAAAACTTCTGCGCAGAACGCACGCCTGCCTACCAGAACATTCTTACGAATGCCTCTGAAGTATCGGTAATATACTTAGCCCCGTCCATTTTCCCCGCCTCTAACCTCGATAGGTGAGCTGTTACGCTTTCTTTAAATGATGGCTGCTTCTAAGCCTACATCCCTACTGTCTCAGGTTAAAGACCAGGTTTGTTACACTGAGTATATATTTTGGGACCTTAACTTCAGTCTCCCTTGTTCGGGTCTCGGAACAGTACCTTACGCACTGCCCCCCATTCCTGCTTTACGTCGCTAACAAGTTCTGAGTTGGAACGAGTTCCGTAGCCGTTAGGCTCTGCAAACGCAATCCGTACTATACCTCGTTAACAAACTAGGCAAGACTATACTGAGGCATATTTCGACAGGAACCAGCCATCGCCGAATTAGATAGGCTTTTCACCCCTACTCACAAGTCATCCAAGTGCATGCATACAACACTGGTTCGGACCTCCATTCTCCTTTCGGAGAACTTCATCCTGCTAACAAGTAGATCATCCGGCTTCGGGTCTCTCCCATGTGACTAACGCCCTTTCGGACTCGCTTTCGCTTTGGCTTCTAAATTTAACCTTGCCACATAGGAGAACTCCGTGGCTCGTTTTTCGAAACGCACGTTACAACTCTATAAAAGAGCCGTAACCAGCTGTGGCTACTAGATTTCAAGTCTTTTAACCCTCGACTAAGAGTACTTTTCAGCTTTCCCTCGCGGTACTAAGTTCGCTATCGGACTTGGATCAATATTTAGGGTTAGCTGTTAATCCAGCTATATTCGGACCTCCTATCTAGGGGGCCCTACTCTTTCAGAGAGCAGCATATTGTCTTCGAGTACGGGACTATCACCCTCTAAGGTGCCTCTTTCCAGAGAACTTTCCCTCGACAACTTAGCCACTGGCCTCCACCACATCTCTGCCGTCTTTTCAAACGGAGATTCAGTTTGCCCTATTCCCTTTTCGCTCGCTGCTATTGGGGGAATCACAATTGTTTTCTTTTCCTACCGGTACTAAGATGTTTCAATTCCCGGAGTATGCTTGCCTTTCGGCATTCTCTAATGAGAACGTTATCGCATTCGGAGATCTCGGGTTCAAAGGCCGCATGCGCCTAATCCGAGCTTTTCGCAGCTTGCCACGTCCTTTATCGCTATCCAAACCAAGCTATCCATCTAGTAGCTTTAATAATAAGATCACTATCAGTGAATTTGCCTTCCTCCTCGCTTCATTGAATATAAAAAGAATTAAAGAGATTATTGACATCTAAATTAGATATCCTCTCTAATTCCTTGTATTATTTATTTCTCTGCATGACCCAAAACTCAACGGTTATGAGCCAATGGCTTTTACGTCTTTTCCGACGAGATTTTTTAATTCATCCCTGAATTTCACTTACAGAGATTTGCATCTCTGTCCCATTCAACTCTTTCGAGCTGAAGGTTTGGTGAATATGATTTGTGATTTAATCAAACAATCTGTTATGTTCTATTCTTAATCTTAAAGTTCTATTTGGATTTTTTTCCAATAATATAACTGCTAGTTGCTTTAATTCCGCTCTTTCATCATCTGTAATTCCTTCTCCTTCAGAAATCTCTTGGACATAATAATTTTTTCCCAACATAGGTATCATGTATCCAAATTCATCTGCATGACAGGCTGGTCCTGATGGAATATATCTTAACTCATAAGTTCCTTTAAAAGGGAGTCTTTCTTCTTGAGAAGTACGACTAGGAACTTCTGTTTTTCTTCCTAAACTCCCAATCATTGTTCTTGTCATTTTATTTTCTCCATTAAATTTATTTGTAATCTCGACTCCACTTAGAAATAAGTGGACCCGGCGATGCCACAGAACCAGTTCCGTGGACAACATCAAACTCTTTCGAGTTTGAGTGAACTAGTTCTCGCCTTAGTCTTTAATGGACCCGGCGAGAATCGAACTCGCGACCCCCCGGTGCAAGCGGGGCGTTTTACCACTAGACTACAGGCCCTTACTGAACTTTCGTCTTGGTGGTTTATAAAGATTATTAGCAATCTTTATTCCATTCAACTTTTGAAAGTTGAAGTTATTATTCCTGATTGATTTGTCAAATATATTTGACTTTTTAAATCAGGAATAAAAAGATTTACCTTCGGTAAATCCAAAATGTAACTGGGTATGCGAGCACCAAGATTGTAGTGCTCTCACCGAAATATATGTTTAATTAATTTAGGAGGTGATCCCACTGCAGGTTCCCCTACAGTGACCTTGTGACGACTTAACCTACCTTGTCTTACAAAGGTTCGTCCCTAACGGGCCTCGCCAAAGCAAAACTCGGTTGGTTTGACGGGCGGTGAGTGCAAGGAGCATTGACTTATTCACCGTTCGCTGATAACGAACGATTACTACCAATTCCAGCGTCATGAGGGTGGGTTGCAACCCTCAATCCGAACTAGGCTGCAGATTATGAGATTAGCTTCACCTTTCGGTGTTGCGACCCTTTGAATGCAGCATTGCCGCGCGCGTGTAGCCCAGGGCATTCGGGCCGTACTACCTGACGTAGCCCGTACCTTCCTCCTTGTTACCAAGGCAGTCTGTATATTGTGCACGAAGCAATTATACACGCGGGTCTCGCCTGTTACCTGATTTAACAGATCATCTCACGACACAGGCTGACGTCGGCCATGCAACTCCTCTCAGCGTGTCAGGTAAGCCCTTCAGACTGACCTTCATTCTGCTGTCGGTCCTGGTGAGGTTCACGGTGTAGAATCTAATTGAACCGCACGCGTCACTGGTTGTAGTACCCCCCCGCCTATTCCTTTAAGTTTCGGCCTTGCGACTATACTTCCCAGGTAGCACACTCTGCGGCTTCCCTTCAGCACTGAAACCTCTCGAGGAGGTCCCAATGTTTAGTGTGCAGGGTTTACTGCTAGGACTACTTGGGTATCTAATCCAATTTGCGCCCCTAGCCTTCATCCCTCACTGTCAGATCCGTTCTCGTAAGGTGCCTTCGCTATTGTTAGTCCAATTAGGATCAACGCATTTTACCGCTACCCTAACCGTACTCCTTACGTCTCCCGGTCTCTAGCTAAGCAGTATCTCTTGCGCGCCCGACCCTTAAGAGGCCAGATTTCACAAAAGACTTACAAAGCTAGCTACGGATGTT
>JAUSIK010000024.1 GCA_030648155.1 Nanobdellota archaeon
CATCGAGGCTCGCCTGCGCGAGCAGCTCGAGGCGGAGGTCGAGGGCGCGTTCCGCGCCGCGGCGGTGGACACGCTGGTCGCCGAGTCGAACGTGCAGGCCGCCGGCCCGCTCGTCGAGTCCCGCACCGCCGAGCTTCTGAACGGCTTTCTCCGCTCGCTCCAGCGGCGCGGGATCACGCCCGAGACGTACCTGATGCTGACCGGCCGCTCGCCGCAGGAGCTGCAGGAGAGCATGCGCGCCGAAGCCAGCCAGTCGGTCTCGCGCGAGCTCGTGCTCGAGGCGCTCGCCGACAGGCTCGGGATCGAGGTCGCCGACGAGCAGGTGCTCGAGCTGATCCGCGAGCAGGCCGAGGAGGGCGAGGACCCGAGCGAGGTGCTCGAGCAGCTGCGTCACACGGGCCGGCTCGAGACGCTGCGCGAGGACCTCCGCCTGCGCGACGCCCTCGACCGGCTCGTCGCCGACGTCAAGCCGATCGCGGTCGAACTGGCCGACGCGCGCGAGAAGTTGTGGACGCCCGACAAGGAAAAGGCACCGAGCGAGCAGAAGTTGTGGACCCCCGGCAGCAAGAAGGAGTGAGCATGAGCCCGCTTGTCCCCATGGTCATCGAGCAGACGTCGCGCGGCGAGCGTGCCTTCGACATCTACTCCCGACTGCTCAACGAGCGCATCATCTTCCTCGGAACTGCGGTGGACGACCAGATCGCGAACCTGATCGTCGCGCAGCTGCTCCACCTCGAGTCCGAGGACCCGGACAAGGACATCTCGATCTACGTCAACTCGCCCGGCGGCTCGGTGTACGCGGGGCTCGCGATCTACGACACGATGCAGTTCATCAAGCCCGACGTGCAGACGATCTGCGTCGGCATCGCGATGAGCATGGGCGCGCTCCTGCTTGCGGGCGGCGCGAAAGGGAAGCGGATGGCGCTCCCGAACGCAAAGATCCTCATCCACCAGGTCTCGTCGGGCTTCCAGGGGCAGGCGACGGACATCGAGATCCAGGCCCAGGAGATCATCAGCATCAAGCGCCGGATCGAGGAGATCCTCGCGAAGCACACCGAACAGGAGCTCGCCAAGGTCTCGAGGGACATGGAGCGCGACTACTTCATGACCTCCGCCGAGGCGCGGGAGTACGGGATCATCGATCGCGTGATCGAGCACCGCTAGACCCGCAGCACTAGCCCAGACGCCGATTTCGGAGTAAAAGGAGAGACGTGGCCCGAGCGAGCGACGGCAACGAACAGCTTCTCTGCAGCTTCTGCGGCAAGTCGCAGCGGCAGGTCAAGAAGCTGATCGCAGGTCCAGGTGTCTACATCTGCGACGAGTGCATCGATCTCTGCAACGAGATCATCGACGAGGAGCTGACCGCTCCGACCCAGCTCGACCTGGACAACCTGCCGCGGCCGCGCGACATCTACGCGGTCCTCAACGACTACGTCGTCTCGCAGGAAGAGGCGAAGCGCACCCTCGCCGTCGCCGTCTACAACCACTACAAGCGCGTCCGCATGGGCCAGGAGGACGGCGAAGTCGAGCTCCAGAAGTCGAACATCCTGCTGCTCGGCCCGACCGGCTGCGGCAAGACGCTGCTCGCGCAGACGCTCGCGCGGATCCTCAACGTCCCGTTCGCGATCGCCGACGCGACCGCGCTCACGGAGGCCGGCTACGTCGGCGAGGACGTCGAGAACATCCTCCTCAAGCTGATCCAGGCGGCCGACTTCGACATCAAGAAGGCCGAGACCGGGATCATCTACATCGACGAGGTGGACAAGGTCGCGCGCAAGGCGGACAACCCGTCGATCACGCGCGACGTGTCGGGCGAGGGCGTCCAGCAGGCGCTCCTGAAGATTCTCGAGGGCACGGTCGCCTCGGTACCGCCGCAGGGCGGGCGCAAGCACCCGCACCAGGAGTTCCTCTCGATCGACACGACGGACATCCTCTTCATCTGCGGCGGCGCCTTCTCCGGGCTCGACAAGATCATCGCCCGGCGGATCGGCAAGAACGCCGTCGGCTTCGGCGCCGACATCCGCTCGAAGCACTCGACGGAGTCGTCGGAGCTGCTCTCGCAGGTGATGCCGGAGGACCTGCTCTCGTTCGGCCTGATCCCGGAGTTCATCGGCCGTCTGCCGGTCATCTCGGCGGTGCACCAGCTGCAGCGCGAGGACCTCGTGCA
>JAUSIK010000003.1 GCA_030648155.1 Nanobdellota archaeon
GAGCGAGACTATTCCCAGCGATGTTAAGATTAATGGACTGGTTTCTTTAAAGGGACAGGCTGTAATTAGTTCTGATGATGGTTATGTGAGAGTTGGAGATCTTACTGGAGGGGATGGGAAAAGGAGTTTGATGCTTCGATCAGGAGATTTAGACAGCGTTGTTGTAAGCCAGAGCGGGGATGTGGGTGTTGGTGTACCTAATGCTGGAATATATTCTGGAAAACAATCTAAACTAGACGTAAATGGAAGAGTTGCTGTTCAAGATTTATGGCTTAAAAGTACAGGAAAATTAGCTTTAAGCTCTTGTTCGTTAACTTGCCAGATATTAACTAATACCGTAAATTGTCCTGCGGGGTATGAAAAGACAGGAGAAGGTTCAATTAGTGGAGAAAATGCTATTTATTGCTGTAAGGTAACTTCATCTTAATAAAGAAATTTTCTAAAATTTCCTACCGAACTGGAGCAAGCTCCGCGGTATTCGGAAATTTTTGATTCTAGAATTTCTAATTTTATTTCTGGCCTCAGCAGAGCTGTGGGGCATTAAACCCAGAAATAAAATAATCGTAGGAAGAATTAAAAACTAATTTGATTATTTTATTATATGAACATTAAAGAAGTATTGAGAGAGGAAAAATTA
Source organism: Nanobdellota archaeon (assembly GCA_030648155.1). Taxonomy (GTDB): domain Archaea; phylum Nanobdellota; class Nanobdellia; order Pacearchaeales; family GW2011-AR1; genus JAUSIK01. Next base: position 638 of record JAUSIK010000003.1, read on the forward strand.
AAAGTAAAGCCTACTGAAGAAACTATTAAAGAATTAAAAAATAAAGTAAATGAATTAATTCTTTGCCTGGAAAAAGAACTAAAAAAGCAGAAAGTGCCTGCAGACGTTTTTATTGGGGGAAGTTTTGCAAAAGGGACCTTATTAAAAAGAAAAGATTATGATATAGATGTATTAATTAGATTTGACTGGAGGCTCGAAAAAATATCTGATATTCTTGAGAGGATAGTTAACAACACATCTAAATTGCTAAATAAAAAAACAGAAAAATTACATGGAAGCAGGGACTATTTTAGAATTTACGATGGAGAAGCGATTTTTGAAATTATTCCAGTTTATAAAATTAAGAAGCCTAGAGAAGCTCGCAATATAACTGACTTGAGTTATTTTCATGTGAATTATGTCAAAAAAAAATTGAAGGGTAAAAAAATAGCTGAAGAAATTTTATTGTCTAAAAGCTTTTGCAAAGCCCAAGGGGTTTACGGCGCTGAAAGTTATATTAATGGTTTTTCAGGATATGGCCTGGAATGTTTACTCATAAACTACGGTTCATTTCTAAAAATGTTAAAAGAATTAGTTAAAGTGAAAATAGGGGAAAGAATCATACTAGATCCAGGAAAACATTACAAGAAAAAAAATGATGTTCTTTTCTCGCTGAATGAGGCTAGATTGCAGAGTCCAATAATACTTGTTGATCCTACGTGGAAAGAGAGAAATGTTTTGGCAGCGTTAAGCAGGGAGTGTTTTGAAAAATTTTCTGCCAGAGCTAAAGATTTTTTAAAAAATCCATCTAAGAAGTTTTTTGAAACCAGCCAGAAGGATGCTGAAAAAATAAAAGAAATTGCTAAGAAGAAAAAAGGTGAATTTTTACAAGTAGATATTGAAACGAACAAGCAAGAGGGAGATATTGCTGGAACTAAAATGAAGAAATTTTCTCGATTTATAGAATCTGAATTGAGAAGATATTTTGATGTAATTGAAAGAGAATTTATTTATTCTGAAGGGCAAAAGGCAGAGTTCTATTTGGCCGTTAAACCGAAAAAAAAGATTGTAATATATGGGCCCCCTATTGAAATGAAATCTCATGCCATTTCTTTTAAGAAAAAGCACAAAAATTCCTATATCAAGAAAGGAAAACTTTATAGTGAGATAAAGGCTAATTTTTCAGCCAGAGACTTTTTGCAAAAATGGGCGGAAAAGAACAAGGGAAAAATGAATGAGATGGGTATTGTTGGGATGAGAGTAGACTAAAGAGGATGAAAATGAGAAATGTAAAGTCAAAAAAGTTACTTAGGGCTTTGATTAAGTTGGGATTTGAAATAAAAGCCCAAAGTGGAACTCATGTCATATTAACAGGCATGTGGAAAGGAATGAAAAAAACTTTTCCTGTACCTATTCATAAAGAAGTTATGCCTATAGGAACTTTTAAAAGTATATTAAAACAATCTGGAGTCGGTGAAGAAGAGCTTAAAGAATATTTATAGATAAAGCCTAGTAATCATCACATTTTCTTCTTTTTTGAGAACTTCTGCTTTATCTGGATCTACCGAAATTAATAGTTTTAAGGCTTCTCTTAGGTGGTGAATAGCTTCTTCTGGTGTGTCTCCAAAATCGCTTACAGAAAGTTCCTCACATTCTGCTACATATACTGATTTCCCTTCTTCTATTTCTTCTTTATGTATTACCACATTGCATGAAAGATCTTTTGCCATATTATGTGAAGAAGATTAAAGTTTATAAGATTATCGTTGTTATTCGAAGGTGCGCTATCCTTAATTAACTGGAATAGTCTCTTAAACAAATATGGAGAAAGAGATTAATATTTATTTTTCTAAAACTTATTCTTCTTTTTCAGCTTGTTTAGAAAGGGAATTATACCATTCTCTAATTTCCTTTGAGTCTAAATATCCGTCCTTGTCAGAATCATATTGCCTTATTTTATCAGGTAGACTATAATGTATTCGTACCCTTGCTTGTGGTTCTTTAACTGCCCCATACAAAAGGGCTCCACCTATCACTCCCAAAGATACTAATTGGACTCCCGCAAGGGATAAGTCCCATATATCTAGTCTAGTTAAGTTTCCCATATTTTTGTATAATATTAATAGTTTTTAATTATTTATGTTTTTACTTTCCAATTCCATTTTGGAATTGGTTTCTAAGGACATTTTCGATAACTTCAGTAATTGAATCTGTAAAGAAAGGGGAATTAAGCCAAATACCCATTTCTTCTTCTGAATTTGGAGGGGTAATCATAAATAAAACTTCTTTTCTATCTGCCATGAATAATCTTGCATTTGAGTCAATGTGTTTTGCCTTAAGATTATGCTTTATGTTAACTTTTTTGACCTTGTCAAGTTCTCCTGATAACGCTAGTCTTACCTTTACATTATTTTTTGATGCTTTTTCTATAACTGGAATTAGAGCTCTGCTTTTATCTTCAAAATCTGTTACAGTAGTGCATACAAATATTTCTTTTGAAGCATTTTCTAGTAATTCTCTTAGTCTTGATAATATATTAGAACGGCCTTTTAATGCCCCTGTAATTTCTTGAGATTTAATTGGGTCTATTCCTGAATTGTAAAGTTGCTCTAATTCAATATATTCTTGGGTAGATTTTAGATTTGCAAGTGATTTTATTTTTTCTTGTGCTTCATTCATGGCATTTGATTTTATTTTTTCTATTACTTCGGTAGGCTTTACTGCAATATATTTCACAGGCTTTCCTATTTTTATTATAGCGTACCCTCTCTTTTCGAGTGATTCCAATACATCATAAGTTCTAGATCGTGGAACGCCTGAAAGCTCTGCAATTTCACCTGCAGAAGCAATACCTTTTGAAAGCAGGGCTACCCATACTTTTGTTTCATATATATTTAAGTTAAAGTACTCCTTAATTCTCTTTACTAGATCTTGCTTTATTATCATCAAAGAGTGACATATAAACACTATTTAAACCTTTCTGTTTGTTTCTATTTAATAGTTACAACACATTATATGATAAGGGCTATACCTAGAGCTATTAAACATCCTGCAGAAATAAATGGCATTGCGGGGTAGAATTTTCCTTTTTTGGAGATATAAAACAGCCAAGCGAGGGCAAGAGTTGCACCTAAATTGATTATTAAAGCTTCCAATAAGCCAAGAGTATTAAAGACTACTCCGGCAAGAATAATAGGGAATACTACATCTCCCCCCCCTAGAATGGCTACATTCACTTTTATTTTCTTATTTTTTAATTTAGACATATCGCCCTGCTGCTTTGCTAGAGCAACCTGTGCTCTTTCTTTACTTCCAAGATAGGGGACAAAGAATCCAGTAAAGAACTTCAATTTTTTAATTTGGTATTGAGCCATTTTCTGCATAAAGCCGGCGTGCCAAACTGCATAAATATCATATATGGAGATTAAAATTAAAAGCAATACAACTGTCCAGATGTTTAACAAAGGAACAAATACCGAAGCAATTCCAGGATAGATAAACAATTCTGTAATGTTGTGGACAATTATATTTCTTTTGAATAGCTTTAGGGCAGCGAGGGGAATGGCAATTATTAAAGCAATTAACTGGGAAAATGGAAGAGGGTCGATAAATGCATAAATAGATATGCCTAGAGCAAAAGAAACTACGATAAAGAACCACGATCGAAGGAAAAATTCAGCTTTATATCGCATTAAAATTAACATAAATATAACTGCAACAGCAACAGCAATAATTATTGAAACGAGAGTATTTACAGGGCTAACTTCAGCCGGAGGCTCTGCGCCATAAGGCAAATTATAAATTGTTTTATTTACTAAATTGCCTTCTTCATCTTTTACTTGTATCACTTCTGGAGAATATTGAGATATTACTGCTAGGCCAATTAATTGAGTTATGAAAAACATGCCTAATAAAATTAAAATAATTCTTAAGGAGTGTTTCATTTTAATATTAATACGTGTGAGTTTTTAATTCTTTTCACTTTAATCTTATAGTTTCTAGGTTTCTTGGCACAATTGTCTCAATCTTATTTGTCCTATGAATACTTGAAGCCAAATCTAGACATCTGGAAGGTTCGCCGTGATTGATAATTACTTTTTTAGGGCGAGGGGTTATTCTGCTAATGTACTGCATCAATTCATTCCTTCCTGAATGAGAGGATAGGCCGTTTAGAGTTTCCACTTCTAATGCGACTTTAATAACTTCATTATTATGGTCTTTTCCAAGATTTATTTCTTTTTTGCCTTCTTGAATTTGCCTTCCTAACGAACCTGCTCCTTGAAAACATCCAAACACCAAAAGATTCTTTGGATTATCTGCTAGATGGAGGAAATATTCGACAGATGCCCCTCCAACCAACATTCCTGATGTAGCAATAATTATACAAGGCCCACCTTCGATAACCTCTTTTCTTTCTGCAGGGCTCCCAATTCTTTTGAATATATCTGACAAGAAAGGATTATTATCCTGAAGAATTTGGCTCCTTACTGAAGCGCTTAGAAAATCTGGATAGGCGGTATGGATTGCATTAATATCCCAAATCATACCGTCGATATATACTGGGACTTTTGGAAGTTCTCCTGTCCTTATTGCCTCTTCTACCCGGAGCATTGATTCTTGCGCGTGCCCTAAACCTAATTCAGGAACTAGGATTTTTCCTCCTCTTTCGATAGTTTTTTTTGCTAAATCAATGAAGACCTGCTCTGTCTCTCTTCTTGGAGGGAGAATATTATCCTTGCCTCCGTAAGTGGCTTCTAACTGAAGACTCTCTACTCGCGGGAAACGACATTCAGCTGCATCTAATAAACGAGTTTTTCCGTATTTTGTATCAGCACTATAAACAAAGTTATGCAATCCATTGCCAATATTGATGTGAACTTGGGCTGAACCTAAAACATGGCCCGCATTATAAAAAGTAATTCTAATATCAGGAGCTATATCTGTTACCTCGCCATAATCTAATGAGATAGAATGCCTGACCATTTCTTTAATGTCTTCCCCTTTGTAGAGAGGAGACTCTGCTTTTTTATAGGCTACTCCGATAAAATCAAGGGCAAGTAATGCTGCAATATCTCTTGTTGGTGCCGTTAGATAAATTGGCCCTCTATAGCCCATTTTATAGATGTATGGGATCAACCCTCCGTGATCAGTATGGGCATGAGAAAGAATTATTGCATCAATAGAATTAATATCTCCAATTTCTGGAATATTCAAATAAGGAAAACGTTCTTGGCCATCAGACATAGCTGGATTAATTCCGCAATCAAGAAGGACTTTTGAATTAGGTGTTTGTAATAATAGGCAAGACCTTCCAACTTGCCTGCCGCTTCCTAGGAATGTAAGCCTAACCCACATATCCATTTTTTCTGGATTCCATTCATTGTATATTTTTTTTCCTATATCGTGGAGGAATTTTCGCCTATATGTGTTATTGGCATATAATACTGATCTTATCTTTTCAGTTATTTTACTTGGAATTGAAGGACTGCGTTGAACCATTGGGAGCCAGAATGTCGCCTTTTTGATATCATTTAAAATAGATCCTTGCTTGCCTATTACAAGTCCTGGCTTTTTTGCTTCAACAACTACGATGCTTCTTTGAACATCGAAAATAACATTGGTGATGTTTGCTTCTTCGGGAACTAATGCTCGAATTGTTTTTTCTGTTTCCGATTCAGAAAGAAGAATTTTTTTGTCAGCTCGCAAATCTATTCTTTTCTTGACTTTATTTACTACTTCTTTTATCTGATTCTCCCCATTCCTTAAAAAATCTTTGTCATCTGTATATAGGACTATATTCGCCCCTTCAAAATTGGCGTCGACAATAACCTTAGGTAAGGACTCTTTAATCGTTTTTAAGATATCTACCATTTTAGTTTAGAATTTATTTGTATTGTGGAACAATTTCTTCGGAAACAACTTGCTGTACTCCTGATTTTGTTACTGTGAAAACATCTATGCCATTTCCAGAACCTATATCTCTTTGCATAGAAGATTTGATTGCTTCTTTTGCAAGTTCTACGGCTTCATTAACTGAAAGATCCTTTTTATATCCTCTTTCTAATAATCCTAAAATATAAGGCATTCCAGAAGAAAAGTTAGCATCATAATCCTCTACTTTATTGACTCCTCCTGCTGGTTCGATTGTGTAAAGTGAAGTCTTTCCATCTTGATCTACGCCGGCAATTAATGTTCCAACTATACTTGGAATCATAGCAGGAGTCCTTATTCCTTTATAGACAAGCATCCCTAAAAGATGTGCTGCCTCTTCAACGCTTGGCCTTGAACGAGTTTTTAATTCTTTTAACCTTAATTCTGCACTAAGAATTTTATTTGTTAATTGGATATCTGCGACCCCTCCCGTATAAGCAGTGGCCAGATAGTCTCCAATAACTCTAATTTTCTTGGAATCTTTGCTCATAACTATGGATCCTGCAGTGGAACGCCTATCAGCCGCAATTATTACTCCGTCCTTGCATACAATTCCAACTATGCTTGTGCCTGACTTCAATATATTTTTCTGAATTTCCTCATTCATGTTAATAGAATTCCTGATAAAATTTAGATCGTGGAGTATTTAAGTTTTATGGTTTGGCCGGCTTTGCACGGAAACTATTTCATGTACGAGAATAGACGGCAAATGCACGGAAATGCTGCAACAGTGTTCTTATGCCCAACTTGCACCATTGTGTTTGAGAATAGAATATTTTAAAAACCACATTTAGCTCTGTGCGGCATGACTGACGAAAGTGAGCAGCAACCTGAAGCCCACAAAGAAAACAAAGTAGAATTTGCACGCTATAAGGAAATATTAGAACAACGCCTGGAGGTATTCTCCCAATTCCTAAATGCACAAGTAGATAAGAGGGCCTACTCGGCAGTTGACACGGACGACCAGGAAGAAAGACTTCTTATAAAAATCCCGAATGTTAGGGAATATGTACTATTATCCAATGTGCAATCAGTATTTTACAATTTATTTAAAGACTATGGGGTGCCAGATCAGGACATTCTAGAAAAAGACTAATCTGATTATCTACGACCCTATTTTTTCAAAGACTTAGAATCAACAAATAACCTTCTCAAGGCAAACGTAACAACTTGTGCTCTGGATCTTAAATCTAATTTAGGATTGTCTTTGATAAATTCATCAACCATATCAGCCAATCCATCTGGAATAGAAACGTTTGTGTATCTTGCTTTGCTCGCCATTTTTACCACTTGGTCTCACTCAATATTGAGCGATACTTTTTTAAATAGACTTTCACTTAATATTAAATGATGAAAAGAGGAGCGTCTGGGGCACTTTTAGTTTTCATTTTATTGATAGCTATAGGATTTATGGGAATAGGTGTATGGAAATATAATGAAGGCAGATCATTATTAACTGGAAATGTTGTTGCTGATTCTGCTTATCAAGAAGTTCAAGCTACACCTACTCCAAAATCATGGGTGGTAGTAACACCGACACCAACGCCAAGCTGCAAAGATGTTCAAGTGCCTTATGAAGGTCAAGAAGAATATATGAAATTAGAATACTATAAAGAAACTGTTCCCTATACGGATAAAGAATGTGAGATAAAGACTCTTGTCTATTCCATAGAGAATACAGGCTTTGATTATGATACATGCAATAGCAACAAAGAAGAATGTATCAAATACAATTTCTTTGGAGGGTGTTCAGAAAAGAAAACATATTGTGTTGATAGAAGCTCTGCATGTTCTTTAGATATACGCAACCAGGATAGTGAGCAGGGAGGAACATGGACTATTAAGCACGAATTCTTCGTGGCAGGAAGTCAGACTGCTTTTAAGTCAGCTGAGACTTCTGTATATTTGTATCCTCAAACTACAAAGAGAATTAAGAACGAGATACGAGTTACTAGCGATGGTGAAAATGGGGAGGCAAATAAAAATATAGCTTCTTGCAATTACATTCTTTCTCCAAATCTTCCGCAGAAGCAAGTATGTAAAGATGTTATTAAATATAATGAAGTGCAAAGAACCAGAGAAGTAACTGCTTATCGTCCTGTGACTAAATATAGAACAGAAAGAGAATGCGATTAATTTAGCTCCAATATTGCTTTTTCTGGTTTTACTAATTTGTAAATTTTTTTTCTTGTATCTTCTTTGTCTTTCTTAAATTCAGCCCACCAGTGTTTTATAAATTCAGAAAAGAAAACATTTCTAATATTATCATTTATGAGAGTGGAAACTTATTACTCATGGTTTAGCCTCTTGAAGGAAGGTCTCTAAGGTATTATTGGGCTCTAGGGAAGAGATATCTCCAATTTTTCTTATTCTCAAAATATTATCCATAAAACTTTCTATTTTTCTTTCATGGCTTACTATCACTAATTGAGAGACATTTAATTCGTTAAGAACTTCGCGCATTTTTTCTAATTGAGGTTCAGAGAATCCATCGGTGGGTTCGTCTAAAATGACTAAATCTTTAGTTTTTATTTTACTTAGCATGGAATTGATTATCTGATTAAGGGCTAACCTATATGCCAGAGCAACTGCTGTTCTTTCACCGCCTGAAAGAAAAGAGTATTCCATTTCTATATCTTTATGGAGAATTATAGGAGAAAAGGATTCATCCAAACGGACATTTAAAGAGCCCGCAGGTACAAGCATATGAAACCATTTGCTAAATACTCGTGAGAACTCCTGCCTTAATTTTAATAATACATTGCGCTCTATAAATTGTATTAGTTCTAAGAAACTTACTGAAAGCCAATCGTGAAGCTCGGATATATAGGCTAAATTTTTTTTAATCAATTCTTTTGCTGTAATTGACTCTTCTCGCGAAACTATATCTTTTTTCAAAAGTTCTATTTCTTTTTTGATCTCTGCAAGAGAGATGTCTGCTTTTCTTTCCTCCTGCAAAGCTAGTACAAGATCCTCTTTTTTCAATTTTAATAAATTGTTATATTTGGAAAGCTCGAAAATCTTTTCTTTTAAAACTTGCAAATGTTTTTCAAGCAAAGAAATATCTTTTAGAATATTTTCTGAAGATTTAGACAGCATTTCTTTTCTTTTTTTTGCTCTTTCAAGATATTCAGTCTTGGATTTTAACAGTTCTTTAGCTGTTTTTTGATTTTCCAGATATTTTTTTTCTATTTTTAATTTGTCCATTTCTTTTGAGATTATCACTAACTCAGATTCTAGTGCAATAACTCTGGACTTGGCTTTCCCTATAATATTTTCAGTTTCATTTAAGATATTGTGCTTATGGGTTTCTGAAACATCCTGCAAACATGTGGGGCACATTTGTATTTTTAAAACCCTTTCTCTTTTCGCAAGAGTTTCCTGCTTTTGCTTTTCTAAAGAGTTTATTTCGCCGGCAAGGTGAGCATAATTTGAACTGATACTGTCTATACGCTGAATTTTATTTTCTAAACTTTTTATTATCGCTTGATACTCTTCTTCATTAAACAACTCTCCAATTTCTGAAATTGACTTTTCTATTTCCTTTGTTTCCTGCTCTATTGTAGAAATATTATCATATTTATTGGAAATCATTATTTTAGTTTTCTCCACTTCTTTTTCCAGATATATTTTTTCTTTAAGCATGATTTCTAGATTGGAGGCATCTAATTCTAAATTTTTTCTTAGAAAAGTCTTTTCTTCCAGCTCTTTTACTTTTATTATGATTTCTTCCTCAAGGACTTTTATCGCTGATTTTTTTACCTGCAGTTTTGCTTTTTCATCATCCAAGGATTTTATTTCGCCTTGAAGAATTTTTGACTCTTCTTTGAGTTTATTTATAAAAACCGTTAAATTTTCTCTCACTCTTTTGTACTTGTCTATCCCTAAAATATGCCTTAAGACATTAAGCCTTACTTCTGGGTCTTCTAATATTATTTGCTTCATATGCTCTTGAGGGGTGTAAACAGTATATCTATAAAGAAGATTGTTCTTTTTAATGAACTCTTGAGGATAGCCCATAAGCTCAAGAATTTTAATTTTAATTTCCGTTAGAGAGGCCTCTATTCTTTCGTTATCAATTTTAATTGATGCATATTCATTGGTTACACTTTTATGGCTTCTTTTTAATTTTCTTTCGATGATTACTTTTTTACCATCGATTTCGAATTCTAATGATACCTCTCCACCGGCTGTGCCATTTCTAAGAAGTGAGGCTCCTCTCTGGCCTGGCTGAAGGCCGAAAAGAGAATATTCTAGTGCCAGTAGAATAGACGTTTTTCCAGAGCCGATATCTCCAGCAAGAAGAATTGACCCCTCTGGGAAAATTATTTCCTCCTCTTTGTAGGACCTTATGTTTTTAAGCGATAATTTTTTAAGTTTCATATTCCAATTATTTTTTTAGTTTCGTTAAGCAGTCTTTCTTCAAATATGGCGGACTTTTCGTCATCTATTTTTTCCAATTGAAGAACTTTTATTAATGGAGAAATTAATTTGTTAAACTTGCTTTGATTTGTGGATTCAAATTTTTTTATTACTTCTGACTCGATGTCTTCTGTATCAATTGTGTCTAGCTGCAACTCTGGCTCTGAAAGCTGAAGCCTTGATGTATTTTTTAACACAACCCATGCGCCGCTTTTTTTAGCAAACGTCTCTATTTTGCCGAAATTTATATCTGAAGTTTTTCCCTGCTCAATTACTCCAGAAATTTTAATGATAACTATTTTATCATTGAGATTTTCCTTTACAAGCACATTTAAAAGTTCATCAGTTGCATTTAGGGCATTGTTGGTTTCATAATTAATTACCAACACTTCCTTTATTTTGACTTCTCTCTTGTCAATTTTCCCATTATCAAAAATATAAAAAGATCCGCCTTTTAATTCTTCCAGCTCTGAAAGATTATTTGGAAATATGGGGCCAGGATAGACTTTTCCGTTTTTGCTATAATTAATATGCAGGTGGCCTAAGGCAAGATAATTCACTTGAGGAAGTTTAGAATCATCTACCGATTTTATTTTGGGATTTGGAACCGCACTTTTAATCGTAGTATGGAGCATTAGAATCTTAAACAGCCCTGGAGAATCCTGAAGCTTTATTCTTTCTATTTCATCCACTTCTAAGCCTGATTTTTTCCCCGGGTAGCCGTAAATAGCTACATTTTTACATATAGTCGGCTGAAGAAAAATAAAACCGTTTCTTTCTTCATATTGGTGCACATTTTTGCAGAAACCTGATTTTTCAAGAACATCTAGAAAAGTTTTTCCTGATGCGGAATAGTCATGGCTCCCTGCAATTAAAAATACTGGAATTTTAACTTCCGATAATCTTCTAAATTCTTTGAAGGCTTCTTTCAATGTATCTATTGATGGGTAAGATGAATCAAAAAGATCGCCTGCAATAAGTATAAAATCTACTTTCTCTTTTATGCAAATAGAAACTGTTTTTTGAAAACTTTGAAGATTGAGTGCATTTAATTCAGGCTGTCTCCATCCATCTAAGTGACAATCTGCTAAATGGGCGAATTTCATGCAATTTGAAGTAGTGGTTTGTTATTTATAGTTTATTATGATCGAGGCTGAAACTAACTGCCAGTACAAGTTATAGGGGTCGTAATTGCAGGGCATAATGAATCGACATTTTTCCTACCCTGTTTTGTTGTATAGGCTGGTTGAACTTCAAGAATATAATTTCCAGGGTCATCGTAACTAGCTGGCCTGGAAAAAGTAGGAAAATTAGACAATTGTCCTGGCTTAATACCGAGACCTCCCGACTCATTTAAAATGTTAGCAGGAGACCCTGGTATATCCTCTTTAAAAGAACTTCCCGGCTTTCCAATACGAATATAGGCTTTAGTTATTTCGAAGAGCCCTCTATTTTCTAAAACTATTTTTAGTAGTCCATTTTCTGTACATTCAACATCATTTACAATTATATCTATTCCTTCTTTGCATTCGGGTTTTTCTTTTGGAACATACACCATTAGAAAACCATAGACTATACCTGCAATTGCCATGGCAATAATAATTAAGAGGACATAACTTACAACTTCACTAACTCCTCTTTTATTCATGTATGTTTATTGAGAGGGAGGTTTTTATATTTATCTTTGAGAATTAAAAATATGCAGGGGGGGAGATTGCTCAGTTTAGGATGATCAGCGCCCTTCTACCTTTCTCAGTGCTGTTCCCCTGTAAGCACTGCGCGTTCTGTTTAGGGATGCTCCGATCAAGGCCTGACCCAGTTCACAGAGGCACAATCGAACAGGACAGTACCTCATAGTACAGTAGAAGACTGATATCTGCTACATCACGCACTCCTTTAAGCCCGCCATGAAGCCCGCTTGCGGACAGCGCAGGACTAGCGCGCCAGCTCCCCTACATAAAAGGCTGTTAATGAGAATTTATAAAGGCATCGATGGGCTCATTTAAAGGATATAATTTGGAAGCCATCCTTGTCTATATTTTTCTTAATTTAGAAATTAATGGCTTTTGTTTTACCTAGCTAATCTTCACTTTCATCTTCTTGCGAAGATATTTGCTCTTTGATCTTTTTCAAATCGTCTTTTACCTTTATACGATTTCTTTTAACGGGACGGTTATTTTTTGAGGCCATTACTATTAGTAGAATTAGTAATAGAAGAGATAGAGCAAAACCATTTGCAATTAATATTATTATAGGATCCATTATAGTGGATTATTTGAATCGTATTTAAGTTTTCTTGTTCTTAAGAGAAGTTTGCAAAATTCAATAGTAACAATCTTCTCTAACAAGAAATTTGAATAATTCCAAATTTAAAGGAGAATTTTCAAATTTCTTTTAAGAATTACATTTTTTCTATAACTGGGATGCCTAATAAAGATAGGGCGTTCTTTATAACTTGGGCGGTGGACTCTACTATTGAAATCCTAAAAGATTCTTTATCTGAACCGATTACTTTTTCTGAATGATAAAATTCATTAAATAATTGTGCTAGTTCATAAACATAATTTGCAATCAGATTTGGGGCTAAATGGCTATAAGCCGATTCTACAGCCTGCGGAAATGCCGAGAGTTTTGAAATTAAATTTTTTTCTTTAGTATCTATAATTGAGAGTGATAATTTTTTTGGCTTTGATTTGGCTTTTCTTAAGATGCTTTTTGCTCTTGCATAAGTGTATAATAAGTAAGGGCCTGTGTTTCCTTCGAAAGATAGAAATCTCTCTATATCAAAAACCATATCTGAACTTCTATGGGTTTTTAAGTCTCCATAAATAATTGCGGCGATTCCAATCGTTTTAGCCCTTCTTTCTAATTCTTGCTTGGAAAGTTTTTCTCTTTTACCTATCTCTTCTTTGGCTAAGTCGATAGTTTCATTAATAATGTCGGACATAAAAACGGTTTTTCCTTTTCTTGTTGATAGTTTTTTTCCATCATTATCTAAATAAAGGCCATGATCTATATGCACACAATCCTTTGCCCATGAATGCCCCATTAATTCTAATATTTTGAAAAGTTGTCTAAAGTGCAGCTTTTGCTCTGCTCCCACTTCGTAAAACATTTTATTAAATTTATATTTTTTATAACGATCAATGGCTGCGGCAATATCTCTTGTTACGTATAGGGTAGTTCCATCTGACTTTTTAATTATGCAAACCCCTAATCCATACTCTTCTAAATCTACAACTTCTGCTCCCTCGCTTTCTTTTAGCAGCCGTTTATTTTGTAATTCTGACATCATGACGCCCATCTTTTTATTATAGAGTGACTCACTAGAGATAACATCAAACTTTACCCCAAGCAAATTATAAATTTTATCAAATTCTTTTAAACTTAATTCTTTAAACTTTTTCCATAATTGAAGGGCTTCTTTATTGCCTTCTTCTAATTTTCTAAACCATTCTCTAGATTCGCTGTCTAATTCAGAAGAAGCATTAACTTTAATATACAATTCCAATAAATGATTAATAGGATCATTCTTTAGTTTTTTTTCATCTCCAAATCTTTTGTATCCGGTTATTAATTTCCCGAATTGGGTTCCCCAATCCCCTAGATAATTAATTTTTATTGGCTTAAAGCCTACAAATTTTGATATATTTGCAATAGAATTGCCTATTATAGTTGATCTTAGATGTCCGATCCCAAAAGGTTTTGCTATATTTGTGGAGGAATATTCTGCAACAATAACTTTATTTTTGCCAAATGTGCTTGAGCCATATTTATCTTTTTGCTTTAAAATATCATTTAATGTATTTTGAGCAAGAAGTTTCTTGTTTAAATGAAAATTAATATATGGTCCTACGGAGACTATTTTCTCTATTTCTTTTGAGGATGAAATTTTTAATGAAATTTCCTTAGCAATTTCGACGGGATTTTTTTTGAATGTTTTTGCAAGAGAGAAACAAGGAAAGGCATAATCTCCCAACTCGGAATTTGGAGGAACTTCTAGCAAGGATTCTATCTCTTTTTTTTCCAAGGGCAGGGATTTTTTTAAGAGAGAAACAATTTTGTCTTTCATTATTCTAAATCTTAAAAAGAATTAATAAATCTATTCTTTTAATTTAAATCCACAACCTGGACAGAACTTGTCAATTTCTTCAATGGAGGCCTTACAGCTGGGGCAGTTAGTCATGGGAATTACCATTTTACCTCCGCATTCTCTGCAGAATTTTTGCTCCTCATCTCCAAAGCGCCCGCATTTATTGCATTTTGGCTTTGGTTTTTTTCTTTCTATAACGGTTTTATATCCTGTTTTCTTTCCTGAAACTAAAGCCCCGAATGCATTCTCGATCGCTTCAGTATCTTGAAATTTTCTTAAATCTATATTGCTTCCCATCTTTTCTAATAATTTTATGATGTATAAGCAGTTTAAAAAGTTTATTCTTCTTTTTTGATAATGTCAAATAGGCTTTATCGTCTTAAAAAAGGCTAATTAGTGCTATCTATATTTTTAGTCATAGCTGTAGAAGGAAAGCGAATTAAAATTGATTAATTAATTATAAATATTATCGACGAGAAAGCCTCTAGGGGGAATCGAACCCCCGGCCTCTTGTTTACGAAACAAGCGCTCTGCCGACTGAGCTATAGAGGCACGAATACAAAATAACAGAAAGGTTTATAAACTTCTGGCTTTTTGTAGAGGGATAAAAAGAGATTTTGTAAAAAATGGTGAGTGATAAAAGTCAAATTGTTTTGGGATGCTTGTTAGCATTTGTTGTTATTTTAAGCTTAAATTTTACTGCAGCAGCCATTGAAATTGTATCTCCTGCTAATTATACAAATGCCAGTGGAAGAATTATGATTAACTTTACATATACTAATGTAACTGATATAAGAGATCCTTTGATAGCCAATACTACTTTTTATTTTAATAATGTAGCTGTTCCTGTTAATAATTTCACTTGTTTAGTAAATAGTTGCAACGTCACTCTGAATACTAGTGATATAGCTGATATTGTAGGAAGGAACTTAAGTGTTATTTTAGGAAATGAAAGCACATTAAAACCTGCAGATGCAAACGCTTCATTCATATTAATAGATAATACTAAACCTGTTGTCTTTTCGGGCAACATTAGCAACCCAGTTACAGAAACAAACTATTCTAGGAATATGACTATTAATGTTACTGTTGTTGATACCACGGCAGGAATAAGGGCAGTTATATTTAATATTACGAATAGCAGCGGCCATCAAAATGGCACTTTTGCCGGCGTTAGGGAAGGAACCACTAATCAGTATAGCTTTTCTATTAATACTAGTCATTTCACAGAAGGACTTTATAATGTGACTATAAAGGCAAATGATACTAGTTTGGGTGGCAACTTAAACGATTCAGCCAGTGTCATTAGATTTAGATTTGATAATACTAAACCTGTTGTATTTCCACAAAACATAACCGCTCCTTTGTTCGTAGGTAATCACTCTCAAAATTTGAAACTAAATGTAACTGTCTTTGATGCTTTGTCTTCCATTAGAGGAGTTATGTTTAATATTACAAATAGCACTGGAGTTCAAAATAGTACTTATATTGCAACAAGAGAAGGAGCTACTGATAGATATAGTGTTATAATAAATACTAGTCACTTTCCAACTGGGCTTTATAATGTAACTATCTTTGCTAACGACACTACTGAAGGTGTTGGTGGAAACTTAAATAATAGTGCGATATCTTACGAAGTTAGATTTGATAATGTTCAACCTGTTTTGACTCTCACTTGCACGCCTAACCCCTTAGTACAGCAGGCTACTTTAACATGTTCTTGTGGTGTTACTGACGCGCTTTCTGGAGTAAATGGTTCTAGGACGTCTTTTACTACAAATCCCTCTACCTCTAATACGGGAGTATACTCTACAGAATGCACTAGTGCTGACTTGGCTGGAAATGCCAAAACAGAATTATTAAGTTATACTGTAACGAGCAGTGGTGGTAGCGGAGGAAGTAGTGGTGGTGGCTCATCAAGTACAACTACGACTGCAAGTGCTACAAAGACGACTACATTAGCAAAAATAGCTCCTGAAACTCCTGGAATAGTTAAAAATCTTGGGGAAAAATTTGGAATGAAAGAGATAAGTATATCTGTTAATAGTGCTACAACTAATGTTAAAGTAACTGTTAATGCTTATGATAGTAGACCTGGAAGTGTTAGCACTAAAGATGGAAAGGTTCTAAAATATTTAGAGATTACTCAACAAAATATTGGTAGTATGAAGAATGCTGTTCTTATGTTACAGATACCTAAGATTTGGGCAAATTCAAAAGGGTTAACTACCTCAGATATTGCTGCCTTTAAATTCAAAAATGGGGCATGGGTTGAATTACCTACAGTGTTTAAATCTGAAGATATAGGTAGTTATTATTTTGAAGCTACATCAGATTCGTTTAGCTTCTTCGTAATAGGGGAAAAAGTTAAAGTAGTCGAACAACCTGAAGCAGTTAATAACTCTCCAGAAGTTGAAGAGACAAATGAAGAAGTTGTTGACTTGGCACCTACTGAAGAGAAATCGAGTGTTAGTTTCGCTACTATCGCTTGGATATTATTGCTGGTTATAGTAATGGCCGTTATAGTTGTAATAGTCTACAAAAAAAGGCATTAATAACTTTTGAATTATTTTTTATATACTAATACAAAGGCTTAAATACCCTTATTATTTTTTAATATTCTGTTTGGGTAAAAAATTTATTCTTGCAGATTGAAATGACTATAAAGAAAGGCGATAAGGCGGCTATCGATTACGAAGGAAAGTTTGAAACAGGAGAAGTTTTTGATTCCTCCACACATGGAGATCATTCACATCCTCTGGAGTTTGTAGTCGGTGCTGGAGAGGTGATTAAAGGTGTTGACAATGCGGTTTTAGGAATGAAATTAGGTGATGAAAAAGAAATTGTTATTAAACCTGAAGAGGGCTATGGTATGTATGATTCTAATTTAAAAAAACAAATTCCTAGGGATGTTCTGCCTCAAGGAGAAGAACCAAAAGTTGGCGCAGTATTGCTTTTAGGCACTCCTGATGGGCATCAATTTCCAGTTAAAATAATTGAAGTTAATGCGCAAGCTGTTACAATTGATTTAAATCATCCTTTAGCAGGAAAAATTTTACATTTTAAAATTAAAATAGTTAATTCTGTGAAATAATATTGAGGATGTCTCTCAATATATTTTCAATATAAGATAATTAGGCAGGACACGGACTCTCTGTCCAAAATTGAGTATTTTTATCTAAACATGCTAAACAGCTGTTTGAATAGGTGTTTGCACAAGGATATTTTATACACTGAACTTTTTTTGGATCTGACCACCCGCAAACAGGCTTATAAATTTTTATACATGCTTCCGCTTCTCTTGATTGAGGAGTGCAAAAAGTCTTTTTTTCTTCATTATAATTATAATTGGATGAGAATGGGATTATATTTAAAATCATTCCTGCTACAAGAATTATAGAAAGAAAAATAATTAGAAGGATGATTGTTTTTTTATGTTTATTTTTTCTAATCATAAGGCTTTAATGTAAAAGGATTATATATAGTTTAATATTATTTGATTTAAAATAACCAGCAGGCCATAGTGCATGATATTTTCATTGAGAAATTAATTTTAAACGAACTTATACTTACGCTGAAAGTTTTAGTTTTTTATTGAAAGTTTAAGCTTTGATAAAACGAACTCATTTTAGAGAAAAGTTTAAAAGAGCCAATTATTTATATTCCAAATGATTGATTTAGAAGTCGATGGAGAATGTTGGAGATATGCATTTGCACAACCAGATGGAGTTTTAAGTTCTGAAGACAGAGAATATTTACTTAGGGAGACTGTAAGACTCTATAAAAAAGGAGATGAAAAATTACGTATAAAGGGCAAGGAATTTGAAGGCAGACTTATTAGAGGAAAATTTGAATGCTTTGGTGCATGCAGTGGAAGAGAATATAATGCTGAGTTAGAAACACAAAAAGGAAAAAGATATGCTTCAATTCTTGTTGCTAAAACAATTGATTCTAGCTTGAATTAATGAGAACTTCTACCCATAGCTTAATATTTCTAGAAATGATTAAAACTTTTAGCTAATTTTTTTCGGTCTCTAAACATTTAAATAGTTTAGTTCTTTTTTTACACTATGAAAATATTAAAAGAGAAATCTAGATCCTATAAGGGCACTGATTATTATAAGTTCAAGATTAATATTCCTGAAGTGAAACTTTTACAAGCAAAATTAAAAACCGGCGATGAATTGGATATTGAAATTAATGATGAAACTATCATACTTAAAAAAAGACGTTATTAGAATGCTTTTAATTGATTTTTTGAAAAAAAGATTAAAAGTTCTGGTTAATTAGGTTTTAGGTCTCGTAAAGGATGTCTTAATATACCTTGTGCGAACTTCTGGTAAATTTGAAGTTTTTCTTAAAATAAAGTACTATTGAAGATGTAAAGATAGATAATCAAAATTATACTAACTAAGAATAAAATAGACCAAATAAAGAGTTGAGAAAGATAAGAGCTGTTCTTCTTTATTTTAGTAAGAGTTGACAATAAGATCCTTATGTTTTTAACAGAATATAATGCTAATATAAATAATAAAGATAAGACTATTGCCATTGGCCAAGATGGTAAAGGTGTACTACATGAATATGCCGGATTACAATATGTCTTAAAAAAAATTAATGGAACTATAAAGGATATGCTCCAAATAATTACTTTTTTATTTATCATTTTAGTTTGGTTAAGATTGTCTATTTTAAATAGCTTATGGTCGGGCGCATTCGGCGCTTCGCGCCTCATAAATAATTGTGGCTGTTTTTTTAGATTTGGGGGAAAATTTTCATTGATTAAACGAACTAAAGTATTATGCTGGAGGTTTTTGTTTATGCTAAGAAGTTTGAGCTTAACTTATTTTACTGTTCATCTTTGTGATAGAAATCTAAAAGATAAATTGTTTGCTCTTGCTGATGGAATAAATATGAAAGTCTAAAAGAACCTATATAAACCTCTCTTGTGCCTTTTCTTACGTTTCTCATAGGTTTGCCTATTTCTGGATCATTTATTATCTTACTAATATGTTTATCTATTTGTACCTTTAAACTTTTATCTGTTTTGTTAAGAATTTTTTCAAATTTGTCCGATGTCTTTACATTAATCATTATTCAATTTTTTATGAAATTCTTCTAAAGAATAGGTTTTTCCTTTGCCTGCTTCTATTTCTTCCCATGCTTCATTTGTACGACGAGCAAATTCTAAATCTTTGATATATTGATCCATTTTTTTCATAAATTTTTCTAATTTCGTTAATTTTTCATATACTTGTTTTAAAGTTACTTGTTCTTGTTCCATTGTTTTTTTAAGAGATTTTAGTTAATAAATTTATCTGATTTGGGTTAAAAAGTTCGTTTTAATATTATGCTAAAGGTTATTGGAGATGATTAAAAGTTTCAGCTTAATCTATTTTATCTTTTGGCTTGGCTTTTTGCGCAAGTTTTGTTATCCAGATTGTTAGGATGACTACTAGGATCGTTACTGAAATGGCATATATCCATGGGCCTCCTTTTGCTAGAATATAGAGTGAACCTCCTTCTTTGAATAGAGATTGGATGGCTTCGTTCCAGGCGAGAGCTGCAACGAGGCCAAATGCTGCAACCATTAAAGTTTCTAATTTTTCTATAATGTCTTTTCTCATTAGTTAGATTTCTAGAAGGGAGATAAATCGGGGTAGGCTCCGCCAATTAGCTGAAGAACTCCTGTTAAAATTAACCAAATAGCTACTGCAAGATTAAGTGCTTTTGGCCAAATAAGAATAATTATTCCGAAAATAATAGCTAGAATGGCTGAAAGTGTAATTATCATTAACATGAAGGTATAAGCCATGTGGTGTTTATATAGTTTTG
The DNA here is from genome assembly GCA_030648155.1 of Nanobdellota archaeon. GTDB lineage: Archaea > Nanobdellota > Nanobdellia > Pacearchaeales > GW2011-AR1 > JAUSIK01. The sequence continues at coordinate 20,898 of JAUSIK010000003.1, forward strand.
GTGTTCTTTTTTTGCATTGATTTAAGCTTTTTTTCTGAATAAATCATAAGGATTATACCTATTATCGTTGGGATAATGCCATGTAGTAAATGAATGTTATGCGATACTTCATTCGATGACTCTGTTGCAGAATATATTAACTCGTTATGGTAGGTGTGGGGAAGAAGTGTCCAGAGTAGGCCAATGAACACTAAAATTGAGCCCAAGAAAAAGATAATTTTAAAATTCATAAAATAAAAAATAAAATGGTTTGAATTACTTCTTACTAGCCGTATAGTATACTAATAGGAATAAGACTCCTAACACTAAATGCAGTATTGTAATTTGCATATTTACCTTTAGGTAATCCATTAATAATTTGCCTGTTTGGGGTATAATCCCTAAAACGAATAAAACTATTCCAATCCAGCCTAAACTTGCATTATATCCTGGGCCTTTTCCTTTTGTACCAACATAGATACCAAAGACGCCTGCGATTATATGCAGAACATCGTGGACAGTATTAGTTCCAAAATAGCCTTCGTCGCCTACGAGACTTAGATTGAAAAATCCTAGAATACCTACTAACAATAAAACGATACCTAAAATTAGTGCAAATGTCTTCTGTGTACTTGCCATTCTAAACAACCTCCTTTCACCTCGTCTGAAAGTATAAAGCATATAACCACATGGGGTTTAAATAGGTTGCTGTCGAGAGGCCTTTGTATTTTAATGTGTTCGAGATTCGGTTATAGGGTTGTTAATTTGAGATATACTTCGTTCAATCTGCATATATAGATAGGAATAGTTTTTTTGTCTTGAGGGTTTATCTTCTTTTCCAGATTCATCTATTTTGATACCGTTTTTAGATTTTTCAGAAAAATTTGGATTTGGCAAGTACTCATATTTTCTACTAAAAGGATTCCATACTTCTCTAATTTCCATTTCATAGGAGGTATTGTATTTTGACATAATAAGGGAATAAAAAGGGGGTTTAAAAACATTATGGTCGGCGCATTCGGCGCTTCGCGCCTCATTAATAATTGCGGCTAATTTTTTGGATTTGGGGGGAAATTTTAAGGATTTCTTATTTTTTAGGATAATAAGGGGTTTTGTTATTGTGTTTGAAAAGGGTGAAAATTATTGTAAACGCTTGAAAGTTTGAGTTTAAATATGGGTTTTTTAGGTGTTTAAGTTTTTTTTTGAGGTATTTTATTTTATCGACGATAAAATGGGTGTTTAAAGGTGTTTAAACAGGTGTTTGTTTGTGTGTTTTGGGTGTTTGTGTGTGTTTATTATGTGCTGGAAGGTGTTTAAGAGTGTCTGAATAGTGATTTATTGACTGGTGTTATTAGCCCTTATAACAGTAAGATTTATATATAATGGCTGTTTAAATAAAAGTATGTTTGGTTGGTTTAATAAAAAAAGGGTTGATAAATTAGAAGAAGATATGAAAAGAAGTTTTTCTGAAGTTAAAAGGGATATGGATGTTGTTGGAAAATGGGTTAAACACCTAGATGTTAAAGATAAACAGCTGTTTGACATGGTTAGAGAGATTCAGAGAGAATTATCGTCTATTCATGAAGAGATTGATGGAGTGAGAGAGGCTGTTGAATTGGTTAGTGATGGTGAAAAAAACAAACAGGTGTTTAAAAAATTGCCTGTTTTAGGCAAACAAACAGCCGTTGAAGCTGTTCAAGAAGCTGTTCAAACACCTGTTCAAACAGCTGAAATATACGAAATTTTGAAGAACTTATCAGGGAATGAGAGATTGATTGTTTATTCTATTTTGAATAATGAAATGAAGTTAAGTTATGAGGATTTGGCATTAATTTTAGGAAAAGATAAGGCTACAATAAGAGGTCAGGTAAATGCTATTAAACAGAAATGTGAGGGTTTGATAGAAGAGATAGTTGAGAAAAGTGGCAAGAAAAGAGTGTTTATACCTGCTGAAATTCGTGAAAAACTAGCAAAATACGCAAAAGTGAGAGTTAAGAAAGGGGGGAAAAAGTAGTAGTGCGAACTTTTGTATTGAAAAATGTCTAAAAAAGTGAAAAGTGAGAGTTATAGGGCTGATTTTTTGGCAGATTTTTGTCAAAAAAGTGGAAAAAGTGAGATTTATAGTCAAAAGAAGCCTAAGAATCAAAAAGTGAGTGCTTCTTAGGGCTTGAAAAAAATTAAAAAGTGAGGAAAAATTGGATGAAGAGATCAATTTTTCTGATGTGGTGGGAAAAAAAGTTTAAAAATTGAAAGTTTGTGGAATAGTTAGACTTAGATTAAATTTGCCTTTTTAAGGCGTATAAAGGCCAAAAACGAGGTTTTTGCTCTATTCTCTGGTGTGTTTAATTATTTGGTTAAAAATAGATAGATCTTTTTCGGTTAAACGAAATGTTAAAGTTCTCTTAATTGAATTATGGTCGCTAAAGAAGCTATTTTTTTTAATTCTTGTGAGATAGATACTAGGATTTTCTTATTATTTTCTTTATTCTTTATAAGAGGAATTCCTTTTTTAGCCAGTCTTTGTATATAGTCCCTTATAGATGATTCTGTTAGGCTTAATTTTTGAGAAAGAAGTGAATAATCGACGGTAAATCCATCTTCTTCTAATTGATATATGGTTGAAAAAACAGCCATTTCTTGCATGGTAAGGCGCCTAAATTTTTGCCTTACATCTTTTCTGATGTGATCTAGAGATTCTAGCACTTGGGAAACGGATTCTAGTGATTTATTATCTTTTTCTTGTATGTTTTTTGTGGGTTGCTCGTTTGTCTGTCTGTCGAAAGGCTTGGTTTCAAGTGAATTATTTGAGCTTAAAGGTTCGTTTAATTGCTCTTTTAGGTGTTTGTTGTCTGTCTGTCTGTCTGTCTGTCTGTCTGCTGGAACCCCTTCATTTCCTATGGAACTAATAGAAATTGGGCTTTTTAAGCCGTAATAGCCTTGTTTTTGTGCTGGATTATGTGCTGGAATGGTTTTTTGTGCTGGGTTTATGTGCTGGAATGTCTCAAATTGAGAGTTTTGTGCTGGATTAGAGTCTTTTTCTGAAGAATTCTGCACCTGAAAATGTGTCGAAGTGTCTGTCTGTCTGTCTGCTGGAGTAGATATAGTCGATTTTACTATTTCTTTTAGTGATTGGATCTCTCTTTTTAGCAGTTCAATTTGCGACGATAAATTAAAAATATCCTGCTTTGCTTTTGCAAATGCTTCTTTAATGGGATCTCTATTTTGGTCTGGCATGTTTATCTATTGGGTTTTGAAGTTATATAGATTGTTGTTTTTGAGAGAAAAATTTTTAAAATTATCTTAGGGTAATAAAGTTTAAAAGTCGGCTTTTCTATAAGGAGATATGAATAATGAAAGTAATCATGGGCCTATGACTTTATTAGACTGTATGAAAAATGGAGGATATAGTGGAATCATTTTTCGGAGAGTATTTAGCAAAGATTATCCATATTATGAAGGAAGACTTTATATTCTTGAGGGAAGCAGTGGAAAAACAGGCCGAGAGGAAGGAAATGTTAAATTTATTGATGGGGGAGAACCGGCTTATAGAGTTATTCCAACAGCCTACTTATTAAAGGATCGGGTAGTTGGAAAGAGAGTTGACCAGTCTAAAACTGGATATGGTAGAATGTAAAACAATATCTCTGGAAGAGTTAGGATATGATAGGGGGGAGGTTCTTGAGATATTAGGATTTAAGTCTTTTTTTGAATATAAATGCGGGCAAAAGATTAATGAGGAATCAAGTGCTTTATTATTTAGAAGGTTTGAAGGGGAGTGGATGAATGCGGCTGGATGGTATATAGTTGTAAATAGGCATTATAAGAATCTTGGAAAGCCTATTTCTGAAAGAGAAATAGTTGAGGAGTTAGAAGATAATTTAGAGCATTATATGGATGAAAGGATAATTAATTATTGATGATCTTTATAGGCACTATAGGCTTTGTCTGAAAGACGCCAGCGCTGTCGTTTGGTATATGGTGTGCCTTCAGGATTTTTGTTAATTTCTACAACTAGATTCTTAGACTTTAAATCTTGGAGAAGGGATTTTGTAAACTCTTCATCTCTTGCTACTTCCTCACTTATTGTTGAAGTAAAAGTTGAAGAAGGAGATATTGTAAAGAGATAATGAAGAATATGCTCTGCAATTTTATCTTTCTTTTTTTGAGATATTTGAGGCATTTTAGTATGAGTGGATAGCGTTTTATAAAGGTTTATTTATATTAATGGAAAAATAAAATAGGGAAGATAAGTTTATAAAATAGAGTTTTTTGATTATTTTATGCTATTTAAAAGATATTATGCTTTAATAAGAAAAATTTATGAGTCCACTCCGGATAGAAGAAAAAAGATTCAGGAACTTGAAAAATTACAAGAAAGAATTTATAAAATTAATCCTAATGATCCTATGTTTGCTGATAGGCCCCTAGAAAATCATCCAGTAGTATCTATGTATAAACTACGTGAAGAATTAAGCAACGATTGAGCTTGTTTTTATTCGAATATAATTTATAATTACAATTTTAAAAATATGGAAAAATTAGATAATGTAAATAGTATGAATGTTAAGAAGTCCAACTTGGGAAAATTGGAATATATAGAGGCATATAGGACAGAAGAGGTAAGGGAAATTTTGAACCCTTTGGTTGAAGAATGGTTTTTTGGCAAATTTAAAGATTTTTCTCTTACTCAAAGATATGGTGTAAAGGCTATTAATGATAGAAAGAACATTTTAGTCAGTGCTCCGACAGGCGGAACAAAGACGCTTACTGCATTTTTAAGCATATTAAACTATTTAGTTGGTTTGGGCATCAAAAAAGAGTTAGAGGATAAGATATATGCGGTTTACTGCTCACCCTTGAAGGCTCTTTCAAATGATATTTTTGTAAATTTAATTGATCCTTTGAAAGAAATTCAGGAATTAGCAGAAAAAAAGGGATTGAAAATGCAAGATATTAGGGTGGGTTTGAGAACGGGAGATACCACTGTTGCTGAAAGAGCAAAAATGGCAAGGAAAACTCCACATATATTAGTGACTACACCTGAAAGTTTAGCTATTGTAATAACAACTACAAAATTTTCTGAAAAGATGAATGCATTGGAATTTATAGTATTGGATGAAATACATGCTTTGACGAATAAAAGAGGAGTTTATTTAAGTTTGAGTTTGGAAAGACTCAATGATTTGAGCTTAATTGAACCTGTTAGGATTGGACTAAGTGCAACTATTTCACCTCTTGATGAAATTGCACGATTTTTAGTTGGGGGAGAAAGAGACTGCTTAATTGCTGAAGTAAAATTGACTAAGAAGATAGAAATTGATTTGGAATTTCCTGGCAAAAATATACTTGAAGCTGAAAGTTTTGAGAGCCAAAAAGAATTGTATAAGATTTTGGATAAGTTGATACAAGAAAACAGGACAACATTAATTTTTACAAATACAAGAGCAGCGACTGAACGAATAATTCATCACTTAGAAAATCAGTTCCCTGGAAAATATGCGGATGTTATTGGAGCACACCATAGTTCTATGAGTAAGGAGAAAAGGTTTGAAATTGAAGAAAGACTTAGAAAGGGAGAATTAAAAGTTGTTGTTAGTTCAACAAGCCTTGAATTAGGAATAGATATTGGGAGTATTGATTTAGTTGTTTTATTGAGGTCGCCTAAATCAGTTAGTAGAGCTTTACAGCGAATTGGACGCGCAGGTCATAAGCTTCATGAAAATCCACGAGGAAGATTTATTGTTTTAGATAGGGATGATATGGTTGAATGCGGAATTTTAATGAAAGAAATGATTGAGAAAAAAATTGATTCTGCTGAAATCCCTAAAAATGCTTTAGATGTTTTGGCTCAACAGATATTTGGAATGGCAATTACAAAGGTATGGGATGTTGATGAAATGCTTAGAGTTATTAGACGGAGTTATTGCTATAAAGACCTAACTAGGGATGATTTCTTTTCTGTTGTGAGTTACTTGGCTGGAGATTATGCTCTTGAGCATAGAAATGTATATGCTAAAATTTGGTATGATGAAAAAGAAAATAAAATTGGAAAGAGAGGCAAACTTGCTAGAGTGATATACATGACTAATATTGGGACTATTCCTAATGAAAGCCATATTAGTGTTGTAATTGGAAGCGGAAACAATAGGGGAGAAACAGTTGGAAAAATAGATGAGGGTTTTTTAGAGAGAATGAAACGAGGAGATATTTTTGTATTAGGCGGAGCAAAATATCAATACTTGTATGCTAGAGGGATGAAGGCTTTTGTTGCTGCGAATGTTTCTAAAAATCCAACTATACCTTCTTGGTTTTCTGAAATGCTCCCTTTGAATTTTGATGTTGCATGTGATATAGGCAGATTCAGGAAGCTAGTTAAAGAAAGAATGAAAGATAAAAAAGAATGCATGGAGTTTATTTCTGAACACCTGTACTGCAGAAAAGATGTTGCTAGTGAGATATTTGATTATTTTAAAGAACAATCTGAATTTAGCGAGATCCCAGATGAAAAAACAATAATTGTTGAGAAATTTAAGGAAGAAAAAGAATTCTTGTTGTTTCATAGTTTATACGGGCGTAGAGTAAATGATGCATTAGCTAGAGCATACGCTTATGCTGCTGCAAGATTGAAACATAGAGATGTTGAAATGGGGATAAGTGATAATGGATTTTTTATTGCTGGAGAGAGTTTGGATGCTGAAAAGATTACTAAATGGGTGAAGAGCAAGGATTTAAGGGAGATATTAAAAGAGGCAATTGATAAAACTGACATTTTAAAGAGAAGATTTAGACATTGCGCTTCTAGAAGCCTTATGATTCTAAGAAACTATAAAGGAAGAGAGAAAAGCGTAGGGAAACAACAAGTACATAGTGAATTTTTGTATAGTGCGGTTAGGAAAATTAGCAGTGAATTTCCTATTTTAAGGGAGGCTAGACGAGAAGTATTTGAGGATCTTATGGATATTTATAATGCAGAGAAAGTCTTAAAATGGATTGAGGAAGAAAAAGTCAAAATTAAAATTATACGCGTACCGATTGTTTCGCCTTTTGGATTAAATTTAATGATGCAGGGCAAAGCAGATTTGATAAAGATGGAAGATAAAGTTAAGTTTTTGAAAAGAATGCATGAGTTACATTTGAAGGTCATTGGGGATAGAGGAAAGGATTAAATATGAGTAAAATTTATTGAATATATGACTTTTAAAGAAGTGATAAAGCCAAATTTGCCAAAGGTAATTTTGAGTTTAGTAATATTTGTTATTTTGAGCGTTTTACCTATTGCTCCTTGTTATACATATCCTGTTTATCTTGATCCTGTAGAAAGTTTTGGATGGTGCCAGAGTCCTATTCAATATTTTTACTTTTCAGACGCTCTTGGAGAAGGACGTTCTTATCTATTAGGTTCTTTCTTGACAGTTCTCGTCACTTTGGCAATGAGCTATGTTCTCGCAGGATTTATTTATAGGAAAAAATAAGATTTAATTGGTTATTATATTGAAAAATATTAATCAAACTATTATCAATTGAATATAAAAAGTTAAAAAGTTAATTTATTTATTAATTGTATGGGGAACAGTTCATTAATAAAAAATGAAGAATATGCGGGTAATATTGTTTTACCTGAAACTGAAAAGAGATTTTTTCTGACAACTACAATTGGAATGGCTGAGACTATTGCCGAGACGTATGAGGGTTCGAGTGATTTGGAAAGAGAGGCGAAAAGTTATTCTTTGTTTGTTTTTGGAGTGGATAAGATGGACCTAGTCCAAAAAGGAAAGACAAGGAGATTTGGAGAGAGTTATAGGTTTTTTGCTACATCGCCTATGAAAATAAAAGACGAAGTTGTTGAAAAGTGTGCAATGGAAAAAGATATAATTTTAAAATTTCGAGAACCTTTATCTGGAATATATGGTGTTGCATTGAAAAGTATTGATTTATTAGATATTAGAGAAGTTTTAGGTATTTTAGAACGAAAATATTCTTAAAAAATAAGTTTAATTACTCTATTTATTGGGAATAATTATGGATAAGGTAGAATATTTAGGGAAGTGTTTATGTATTAATGCAAATGGGAAGAAGCTACTTATAGTAGGGGATTTGCACCTGGGATATGAAGAGGTATTGAATGAGGGGGGAGTGTTTGTAACTAGGGAGATGTTCAAGGAGATGATTAGTTATTTTGACAGGGTTTTTGAGAGGGTTGGAAAAGTAGAATATGTAATTTTATTGGGGGATGTAAAACATGATTTTGGAAGAATATTAAGACAGGAACAGAACGATCTCTTGATGTTATTTGGATATTTAGAAGGGAAATTGAATAAGGGAGGAGAAATTGTTATAGTTAAAGGAAATCATGATAAGATTGTTGAGCCGATCGCTAATAGTGCTGGAGTGAGAGTGAGTGATTACTTTACTATTGGAGAATATTGCTTTATTCATGGGGACAGGGAACTTGTTGGGATACTTGATGACGGAATTCGTTTTTGGATAATGGGGCATGGGCATCCTGCAATAAGGTTAAGCGACGGCATTAAAGTAGAAAAATATAAGTGTTTTTTAATCGGACAATATAAAGGAAAAGAAATTATAATTGTACCTAGTTTTTTAGAATATAATGAAGGAAGTGATCCTAGAGAAAATGATCTTGGAATGGCCTGGGATTTTAACTATAATAGATTTAATGTTAAAATAGTTAATAGTGAAAGTTTAGAGGTTTTAGATTTTGGAAAATTGGGAAAACTTAAACTATAGTTTCAAGTTCTATTATAGAGTTTTTATCCAGCACTTTTTGAATTATCAATTCTGCCTCTTGAAGCTGTTTTTCACATTGTCTCAATAATTGAATGCCTTCTTCAAATTTTTGTACTCTTTCCTGAAGCTGTAGGTCTCCGTCTTCAAGAAGCGATGTTATTTCTTCAACTCTTTTAATGGAATCTTCAAACGAAGGTAATTTATTTTCTGTCATTTCATTTCACCTCTGATTTTATTTCTCCATCAGGAAGGATTGTAGATATTATATCTTTTTGCTTTATATCTTTTATCGTGTTTATTACTCTATTTCCCGCTAGGGTGATGCTATAGCCTTTACTTAAAATACTTCTTGGATCGGAAGCATTAAGTTTTTCGATCCATATGGAAATATCGTTTTTTAAAATATTTATTTTGTTTTTGTACTGCTGGATTAGATCTGTTTGTTTTTCATCTAGTTTTTGAAGATAGGGAGATATTAAAATAGAGGGCTTTCTAAAAACTGTTTTGGCTTGGACATTTGACAACTGCCTGCGATAATTTTCTTTTGCATTATTAAGATCTCTTTTTAATCTTTTTTTAAGGTTTAAGAGAGAATTGTTTATTTCTATAATATCTGGAACGGCTAATTCGGCGGCGGCAGTAGGGGTGTGGGCCCTTTTATCTGCCACAAAATCTGCTATAGTATGGTCTGTTTCATGGCCAATACCTGTGATAATTGGAATTTTTGAATTAAAAATAGCTCTTGCAACATTTTCTTCATTAAAAGAAAAAAGGTCTTCAAATGAACCCCCGCCTCTGGCTACTATAATGACATCTACTTCGATATGATTTAAAACATTTATTCCTCTTTCGATTTGATATTTTGCATCGTTTCCTTGAACTTGAGAGGGATATACTATAATATTTACAAATGGGAATCTTTTTTTAATCGTTTTTTTGATATCTTCTATAACTGCCCCATCTAACGATGCTACTACACCAATTTTTTTTGGCATTTTTGGGATTGGTTTTTTGAATTGATCTTGGAAAAGCCCTTCTTTTTCCAATTTGTCTTTTAATTGAAGATATTTTAAGTAAAGCATTCCCTGACCTGCTAACTGCATAGAATTAACATAGATTTGATACTCCCCCCTTTCTTTGTAAACTCCGATATATCCATCAATAATTACTTCAGTACCTTCTTTGGGTGTGAACTGCAAGTTTTCACTATCTTCTTTAAACATAACACATTTTATTATTGCCTTTCCGTCTTTAAGATTGAAGTATAGATGGTTATTTCTAGGGTGCCTAAAGTTAGATATTTCTCCTTTTACCTGAAAATTTTTAAGAGTCTTATCTAATGATAGAATTTTCTTAATATGTGAAGTTAGTTCATCTACTGAAAAAATCTTTTTTAGATAGAGTTCCTGCATATAGATTGCTATTAATTAGAATTTTTAACTATTTATATAGAGAAGTTTGCAATATTCAGTCATAACAATCTTCTCTAACAAGAAATTTGAAAATTCTTCTCAAAATTTGGAATTATTCAAATTTCTCTATACAAATTACTGCGGGGCTTGTGCGCTTTTTTCAACTCTTGGAAAAGGAATATGAATTGGGAGGTTAAGCTCATCTTCTAGGAATAATGCTTTTGCGGAACATTTTCTTAATATAAAGTTTATTACTGGTATTCTTGTAATTTCAGGAATCTGCTTTTTTTTCCAGGACTTGGTTATTTCTTTTGACTCGTCTTTTGATACTGAAATAAGGATGTCTCCATTGAATGAGACTTCACCGTGTTTTAGGTCGTCTTTTTTTTCTGCATCCTGATATTGAACTGAAAAGATAAAGGAAACCTTTAGGGCTTCGTTATCTTTGATCATATCTAAATTTTCTTTATCTACGTTTGTAAATTCTATATTTGTATTGATAGGCCCCCGCTGAAAATTTTCTGATTTTTCAGCAAGCACCTTTTTTAAATTAAAACCTATTATTTGCATAATTTAGGATGTGAGGGGTTGTTTTTAAATTTTGTTGTGATTAATGTATGAAGTAGAATTTAGACACTACTTTATAGTTATAACTTTAGAAAGGTTTATATATTTGTATTTTATTGATTTTTTATGAATAGTAAAGGTATTATACAAATTTTAGGATATAGTTTAATATTTGTAAATATCTTTTTTTTAAATGTTATTGTGCATGAGATAGGGCATTATTTAACTGCAGAACATTATAATTTAGAACCTGAAATAGAGTTTGATTTTGGATCTGTTGGAGATTCTGGATTCGGATTTAGCGGAACACCTATTGCGTCCACTAGTTTTAATGAACCTAATAATGGTGATGTTTTAGCTGCTATTGTACTAACTGGACCTTTATTTAACCTGATACTGGGGGTAATATTTTTTATGATTTTTGTTTTTTATAGAGATAATGAGTATATTAGAGAAGTTGTTATTATAGGCTTTATAGTTTCAATATCTTCTTTTTTGATGAATTTAATTCCTATTGAAGGAAGTGATGGAAGCTTGCTTTTAGGATTGATTTAGAGAGAAATTTCAAAATTTCTTAGTAATTATCTCTTTTTTGAATTAGATATGGCTTCTTCTATAGAAATGGTATCTTTTTCATCCATTAATAAATCTTGAATTTGTCTTTTTTTGGCACTTTCTAAAAGCCTAGCTAAAATTGCTGAATAGGCCTCTCCCTTATTGCCGAATTCTTTAATTTTTTCCTTTACTTCCAGAGATACGGCTATAGTTGTATTTCCCATAATATTATATTATAGAGTATTTAGTATAAAACTTTTGTTAGAGTTTTGGGAGGGGCTTAACTTTAAAATGAAATTTCAAAGATTTCTGGAGGGCTTATAGATAGTGATGAATATCTAATCCATTTTGGAATGATTTTAAAATATGTTTGAGTTGGCATGGAGTCGAATTTTTTTGAGCCTGGATTCTTTTTAAGATGGGCCTGGCGTGCTTCTTCTTTTTCGTTGCCTTTTAACTGGATGGCGATTCCTTCATATTGAACTGTAATTTTTTCATCTTCTTCCCAACCTATTACTAATGATGCCCTATTATTATTCTGAAGATTTTTGTATTTTCTTGAAGTTGATGAAGTGCCGAATATTAATTCGAGATTTGAATTTTGAGAAAAGGCTACTACGGCGCTTTCGGGATGGTTTTGCTTGTTAATTGTTGAAATGACAGTCAACTTCTTTGATGAAATGAAGTTAAGTATTTTTAATTTTTTATCTTCCATAGAAAATTAGAATTTAATGCTTAAAGTAAATCTTCTTCACTGACTACAATAAAGTCGCCAATTGCTATAATAGTGTTATAAGGAACAAGAACTTCTTTATTTGAAGAGATTTCTAAGTCTAGATTTCTAGTGTAAGGAGTAGGGTCTTTTAGAACTAATTGGATTAATTCTCCTGTTCTTGTTTCAAAAGTGATGTCTTTGACCATTCCTAGTCTTTTTCCTTCTTTTGTCACCACTAATTTTCCTAAAACCCCTTTTAATGGCTTTTTTTCGATCGGCATATTGGAGAGAAAGAGGAGCGATATATAAACTTTTCCGTGATTGATGATAAAGATTGATTTATTGACGTGGATCGTGGAGTTTGGTTGAAATGGAAGGGTTAATATTATATTGAATAGTGAATCCTAAAGGGGACACACACTCCTTGGTTTCGTGTGGAGAGTGTTTGAAGGGAAAAGCTGGTTGGATAGGAAGATAGTGGTTAAACTTAGAATAAAAGGCAGATAAAGATAAAATAGAATGAATTATTCTTAGTATATTAATTAATATATTTTAATTTAAGATGTAGTGTGTATTGATAATAGGAGAATTTGGATAATAAAGAGACTAGTAGATAGGTAAATAGATATTATTACTAAGATTATAAGTATTATTATTGAATTAATATTAAAATAAATATATTAGATTAGGAAATATATTAAAATAAATATCTATATTATGATAAATAATTGATAAAACTCAATTTTCCAGAAGAAATAGATTTATCGACGATAAACTATGTTTTATTATAATTTATATTTATAAATATTTATATTATATATTATATATATTATAATAAATATATTTTATTATATATATTTTGTTAATAGGTAATGTGTTATATATTATAGATAAGTATTGTTATAACCTCTATTATTTTATTTATTATATTTTAATATATATTATTAATTATAGTATAATGATAAAATATATTTAGTTCGTATTATTGGTTGTGGATTTTTGTGTGGTAAGTAGTTTAAATTTCTCCATAGGAAATTAGGGTGTGGGTGTTTTGTGAATTTGGAAAAGGGTTTTCTTCGCTGAAAGGGGAGTTTTCAGTGGAAATGAGGGTTGGGATGCAGTTAAGTTTATATAGAATGTTGGTTAAAATTAATTATTGGAGAGGTGAGAGGTGAAATGGACAAATTAGACAAGATTTTTGAGAGTTTTAGTACACATAATCTTTTTAGTAATAAAATGGTTTTACAATCTAATTATTCTCCCGACACCATTCCTCATAGGGATGAGCAGATTGAGGCAGTTGCTTCGATACTTGCACCATCTTTGCGGGGAGAAAGAGTGAGCAACTTATTTGTTTTTGGAAAGACGGGAAGCGGCAAAACCTTAAGTGTACAACATGTTGGAAATAAAATTAGCGAAAAAATGAAAAAAATGGGGCAGGATAATTTAAAATTTTTATATGTAAACTGTAAGTTAAAGAAAGTAGCCGATACAGAATATAGAATTATTGCTGAATTAATACATGCTTTAGGGGGGAAAGTTCCTGCTACCGGGTTACCTACTGATTCTGTTTATTCTAAGTTTATTGATATGGTGGATGACAAGAAGCAGGTAATTGTTTTAGTTTTGGATGAAATCGATCAGGCTGTAAAAAAGATAAGTGATAACTTTATTTATACATTGACAAGGATGAATTCTGAATTAAAAAATGCACAGATTAGTATAGTGGGCATTAGCAACAGTTTGACTTTTATGGAAAATTTAGATCCGAGAGTCAGGAGCAGTTTGGGAGAGGAAGAATTAGTATTTCCACCTTATAACGCATTGCAATTGCAAGATATATTAAGAGAGAGAGCAGGAAGGGCGTTTAAAGAGGGTATTGTTGAGGAGGGAGTTATTGCTAAATGTGCCGCGTATGCTGCAAGGGAACATGGGGATGCAAGAAGGGCTTTAGATTTATTAAGGGTGGCTGGAGAACTAGCTGAAAGAGAAGGTTCTAAAAAAATAAGCCTAAAACATATTGATGCTGCTAATCAAAAAATTGAGAGGGATAAGATGCTGGATGTTATTGAGTCCGAACCCACTCAATTCCAGCTGGTATTATATTCAATTATTAACTTAGATGAAAGGAGAGAAGCTAGAAGGAGAAAAATTGATGGAAGTAAAGGTGAAATGATGGATGATAGAATTTTTACAGGAGATGTATATAATGCTTATCAGGAATTATGTGAAAGAACTAAAAATGAAGTTTTAACACAGAGGAGGATTGGAGATATTGTTGCTGAATTTGATATGTTGGGAATAATTAATGCTAGAGTATTGAGCAAAGGGAGACATGGGAGGACAAGAGAAATAAAGCTAATGCTTTCTCCTGGAATAAAAGAGAAGGCTAAAGAGATACTAGAGAAAGGTTTAAATTTGTAATTTATGAAAAGATTTAATGAGTAGATTAAAATTGCATTATCCTGCACTAGGTAAATATATAGGAAATAAGGTAAGAATTACAGTTGGAGTTGAGATTTCATATGAGAAACAAACTTCTCGAGTAATAGGAGGCAGATTATATTATAATTCAGAGACAAATTTTTACTATATTCAAACACGAGATGAAAAATATGATCTTTTCAGGGGAGACAGAATTCAGATTGATGACGATGTCGATATTGATACTTATCAATTAGAATAGGGTTTTATTTGGAAAGAGGGGAGATTGACCCCAATAAAGTGACTAGAAAGTGTTGTTATTTTCATTGAGTAGCTTAGTTATTTATAGTTAGTAGGGATTAAAATTTAAGGAGGGAATAAGATGAAGGAGGAGATATTAAGACTTGTTAGAGAAAGAGGGCTTTTGTTAGAAAAAGGTGTAATTGATTTGCTTGATAGTTTTTCTGATTCAGGTGCTGCAAGAGATTTTTTGATAGAAATTGAAAAATTTTCTGGGGAGAAAATGATTACACTTGGGCTGCTTAATAAAAACATTCAATTTGTAAGCAGTATTGTTAGAAAATTAGACGGCCAAGAAAAAAGCATTATTGAAAATACGTTTATAAGACTAGGAATAAGTTTAGAAGTACGAAGAGAGACAAAAATAGTGGGGGAGAATGAGATAAGGCCTAGGACTAAAGAAGGGAGCGAGTATAGGATTTTTTATGCAGATACTAAGCCTGACAAAAAACTAGAAGTAAAGGATTTTACTTATCATTTTAGAGCGAGGTATCAAAGTTTACAAAGAATATTAATGCAAAGACCAGAACTGCAAAACAATTTAATGAGTATTAACAAAATTTCTTCAGACAGACAGAGCTTGAGTATTATAGGGATTGTAAGCGAAAAGAGAATTACTAAAAATAAGAACTTGATAATTAAATTTGAGGATTTAACAGGAGATATAGTTGGATTGGTTAAGGTGGATAAGGAGGAATTGTTTACTAAAGCAAACGAAATGCAATTGGATGATATTGTCGGCATTAAAGCAAGCGGGAACAGAGATATGCTTTTTATTCATGATATCTTTTTTCCGGATGCTTTCATTTTGGAAAAAACAAGATTCGATGAGGATGCCTACATAGGTTTTATTTCAGATATTCATTGCGGTAGCGATAGACATTTGGGGAGGAGTTTTGAAAGATTTTTAGAGTGGATGAACAGCGATGAGGAAACTGCTAAAAAAATAAAATACCTTTTTATTGTGGGGGATAATGTTGATGGGGTAGGTATTTTTCCTGGACAAGAAGATGTATTAAAATTGAAGAGCATGAAAGAGCAATATGCTTTACTGGCTTCTTATTTAAAGAGGATTCCTAAGAGCGTGACCATGTTCATGTGCCCCGGACAGCACGATGCTGTGAGGGTAGCTGAACCTCAACCAATTATTGGAAAATATTATGCAGAAGGACTTTATGATATTGAAAATTTAACTCTTGTAACTAACCCTACTTTAATTAAATTGATTGAAAAGAAAAATGGGATTGAAAAAGAATTTAGAGTATTAATGTATCACGGTGCGAGCATTCATAGTTTTATTAACGAGATAAAAGAATTACGAGATATGAAGGCCCATAGGTGCCCTGCTAAAGCAGTAAGGCATATGCTTAAGAGAAGGCATTTGGCCCCAGTACATGGAGAGGTAGTTTACATTCCTAATGCCGATAAGGATCCTTTAGTAATAGAAGAAGTACCTCACATTTTATGCACTGGAGAAGTTCATAGGCTGGATATTGAAAATTATAATGGAGTATTAATTCTTACTGGAAGCTGTTGGCAGGCACAAACTCCTTTCGAAGAAAAAGTAGGAAATATTCCTGATCCTGCCAAATTTCCTGTATTTAATTTGAAGACTGGGGAACTGAAGATATTTGATTTTGGGGTTGAAGAAGAAATTAAGAAAGTTTATTAATAATTTAACCCCGAGACCCTCGCTTTTTACAAAGCTTCGGATTTTGGAGTTGAAGAGGAGATTAAGAGGGTTTATTAGAAAGATTTAATAATAAATAATTATTTGAATTGTAGATGGCCAAAAAATCTAAAATAATTTGGGGAAGTATTGCTGTTCTTGCTTCTCTTGAAATATTTTATTTGGGTTTTCGAGGGCTTGGTGAATTTTATGGATGGTTTTTATTTTTACCTATCTCTTTCTTTATAGGGGCCACAATAGGGGCTATTTTGGGATTTATTGAGATTATTCAAGGACTAAGGGAGATATGAGTTGATGAGAAAAGTCATTTGGTTTATCAATGGTTTTTTTGGAAGCTTATTCGGTTTAGGTATAACAGGATTAGCAATTTATTCAATAATTAAAGAGTTTAAGATGGATTATATTATTTGGTTAATAATAGGATTGATTTCCCTTATTTTTAGCATTTATCAATGGAAGAAATTTTTCAATTAATGTTTTATCCTACTACAGTGACTAGAAAGTGTTGTTATTTTCATTGAGTGGCTTATATTTTATAGTAAAATGTGGTAGGTATTTTAGAGGTTTTAGGTTTAAGAAAGAGAAATAAAAAAGAATTATGAAATTGCAGTGAACTAAGAGAGTATAAGAAGGGAGGTTTTAAATATGGTTTTGACATAGTTTATCAGAACCGAATGTTCACTTTTGAGTACAGTTAAGGAGATTAGAAATGAGGATGAATTAAGTTGCAGATAATAGATCAAGCATCGTAGATAGAGTATTTTTTTGAGAATCAAAAAAATACATGCCTAAATTTGTTCAAACAAATATTTATAAGTAATAAATTATATATTTGAAGATGAAAAAGACTTCTCCTTTAAATAAAAAAGGTTCATTAGCTGTTTATTTGATTATTGGCTTAGCTATTTTGATAATAGGTGGTTTGATAGGCTATATAATAAAAGATAATTCTGAAGAAACTAATTTAGGAAAAGATTTTATTTCTGCAGAGGAGAAGGCAGGATTCGAATCTGGAGGCTTAGAGGGAGGGGATTGGGCACCTGTTATTTGCGAGATTGATTCAAATACTAAATTATCTAATGATGCTGAATGTACTTTAGAATATGTAAAAGATTTAATACAATTTCAATTAATATCGGATCGACTTCTAGAAGCCTATAAATTACAAGACAAAGATAAATTATTAGAATTACGATCGCAAATGCAAAATTTAGAAATAGCAAAAGGAACATGTATTATTCAAAAAGGATCCGCATCTGAAGAATTAGGAGAACATACTTGTAATCATAGCCCTCAGATATTAAGCACAAAGCCGCCTCAAGAACTAAAATCTTCGAGAGATAAGATGGATATTCCTACTATTTCTTCAACATATAACTCTTTTTCAGGTATATCTTGTGATAAGGTTGAAACTTATTATGATGGTGAAAAATATATTGTTTATTGTAGCAGAGAATGCTTAAATGCGGAAATAAAACTTTTAGGGTGTGAATATGTTAATTCTGTTGCGAGAGTTACAGTTGAAAGAGCAGGTATTGCGCCGATTGTTGGATTAAGTTTTTCTTCGGAGTATGAGCCTCCTAGTGAAGATGGGCCTCTAGGTTTCAATGGCATGAAAATTTCAGATTTTCCAGAGCCTTTGGAAAGAAAAATTATAGAGATTCCTATAATAGATGGTATTCCAAAATTAATAAGTGTGACGCCCATGGTCAAAAGTAGATTTAGTAGCACTTTAAATCAAGGGGAGATTAAAGTATGCGGTGGAGACTCTATAAAAAGTATCGAATGTACAAGCAAGTAGATCAATCATTCGATACTAGATTTTCTCAATAATAAAGAAGACTTTATAAATATTAAAAATAAACTATTGTTATGATTACTTCAAATAATTCTAAAATAATTGGTTGGTTTTTTGTTATTCTTCCTGTTTTGCTTTTCTTTACAGCTAGGAAAACTTTCTTAGATATATTTTCAGATTTTAAGAGCAATTACGTAGCATTCATTGTTTTAATATTCTTTGTTTTGTTAGGGATTTTATACTTAATGGCAGGATATGGTAAAAAGGAAAATAATTTTGTTAGTTGGTCGGTTTATATGCTTATTCCAACTATAATAATAGAACCTTTTGTTGTTTTGGCAGCTATTGGCGGAGGTGCTAAATTTTTGGGTATTCGGATAGGATATTATCCAGTATTTTTCATCCTTATTTCCTTTATTTTGTTAGTTATAGGTCTGGTTGCCAAATCTAATAAGAATTAGATTCTTAAAAGTTATTTTATCCTGTCAAAGTGACTGGAAAGTGTTGTTATTTTCATTGAGTGGCTTAGTTATTTATAGTTAATAGGGATTGAAATTTAGGGCCAATAAAAAAAGGTGGAAACATGAGAAGAGAAAAAAAGGAGAATTTTTTACAATCACATTATAACCGTTATCGTAATGCTGGAGGAGACCATGTAGAATATATTGTATTCAATGATTTAGATGATAATAGGGATTTATGTGAGGAATTGAGTCATAATTATGAAAAAAGCAAGTCAAGACAAAATCGTAAAAAAAGTAAAAAGGCATTAATAAAAAATACTGAAATTATTACACTATGCGGAAGCACTAAATTTGATGAAGCATTAAGAAAATTAACTTTAGAGGGAAAAATAGTTTTTTCTATTGAAAATATAGATAGAAATAAAGTTAATAAAGAGCAAAAGAAAAAGTTAGAAGAATTGCATTTCAAAAAAATATATCTATCTGATGGGATTTATGTGATAGATATTAATGAATATATTGGGGAAGGTACAAAAAGAGAAATAAACTATGCTATTAAAAATAATAAATTTGTTAGATATTATTCTAGGGAGCGAAATACATGAACATTCAAGAATATTTCGAGGAGATAAAAAATAAGGTTGCAGTTGAATTTGAACTTGCTGGGAGGGCTAAAGCAATAGGGATAGATCCTGTTGCGAGAGTTGAAATTCCTATTGCTACCACTTTGGCTGAAAAGGCTGTGGGATTGATAAGTGTAGTTTATCCTCAACTTGATAGAAAAGTCATTGACAGAATTGAAGAGCTGGAAAAAGAATACGGCGCTTTGGATAGTGCAGTTGCATTTAAAATTGCCGAAGAAATAGCCAGGGAGAAATTTTGCAAGTTTGAAAGTTTAATGCAAGGAATTGATGCTGGCATTAGAGTAGGATTTTCTTATATTACTTTAGGAGTCGTTAGTTCTCCTATTGAGGGATTTACTGAAGTGAAGCTTGGAAAAACAAAAGAGGGAAAGGATTATTTTATTGCTTATTTTTCAGGACCTATAAGAAGCGCTGGAACAACCGCTTCGTGCATGGTCTTAATGCTGATTGATTATTTAAGAGAGACTTTTGGATTTGCTAAATATGATCCAGATGAGAATGAGGTTAAGAGATATATAACTGAAAATTATGATTATCATGAAAGGGTTAATAATTTACAATATTTGCCGAGTGAAGAGGAAATTGAATTTCTAGCTAGAAATTTGCCAATTCAGATTGACGGTGAAAAAACTGCTGACAGGGAAGTATCTAATTATAAAGACCTTCCAAGAATGCATACTAGTTTTATAAGGGGAGGAATGTGCTTAATTTTTTCAGAAGGACTGGCACAAAAAGCGCAGAAAGGATTGAGACTTTGGAAAGGAGTTCAGGATAAAGGATTCAAATGTACTGGATGGGAATTTTTAGAGGAATATGTTAAAAGGTTTAAACAGGCAAAAAAAGAAGGAAGCAATAGCGGGAGCAAGCCTACATATATTAAAGATTTGGTTGCAGGAAGGCCTGTTTTTAGCCATCCTTCTAGGTCGGGAGGGTTTAGATTTAGATATGGAAGAAGCAGAACGAGTGGATTTTCGGCAGTATCAGTACACCCTGCTACCATGACTATTTCAGGAAATTTTATGTCTGCAGGAACTCAATTAAAGGTTGAAAAACCTACAAAAGGGTGTGTAATAAGCTCTTGTGATGACATTGATGGACCTATTGTTAAATTAAAGGATGGAAGTGTCATGAGGGTGACTGACGCTCAAGAAGGCAAAAAGATTTACAATAATGTAGATGAGATAATATATTTTGGAGATATATTATTTTCTTACGGAGATGTAATTAACAGAAATTATGATTTATTGAAGCCAGGCTATGTGCCTGAATGGTGGGAGCTTGAATTAAGGAAGGCTGAAAAAGATTCTAATGAGAAGAGAAGAGAGAATTTTGATAAATTTAAAATTAGTTTTGATGAGGCGGTGGAATTATCCAATAAGTTTAAAATTCCTCTTCACCCAAATTACATTTATTACTGGCACGAGATAGAGTATGATAAATTTTTAGCTTTAGTAGATTGGATTTCACATGGGGATGAACGAGATGGAAAATTGGTTTTGCCTTTTACTAAAGATGATAGGGAGAGATTTTCCAAGGGCAAGAGGGCATTGGAGTTAATAGGATGCGAACATAGGGTAACATTAGAAAATGTTGTGTTGAATGAAATTGAAACGAAGGCATTTTTATTTAATTTAGGAATTGATGATAAAATTTTTAAGGAAGAAATTGAAAAATTAAATGTCAAAATTAAAGAATTAGGTGAGAAAGAGGCGTTAGATATAGTCAATTCATTATGCGAGAATAAAATAAAAGATAAAAGTGGGACTTTTATAGGGGCAAGAATGGGGAGGCCTGAAAAAGCAAAGTTAAGAAAACTAGTTGGGAGCCCGCATGTTTTATTTCCGGTTGGTGCGGAGGGAGGAAGACTACGAAGTCTTCAGAGTGCTGTCGAGGCGGGAAGTGTTCGATCAGATTTTCCTAATTTTTATTGTGAAAAATGCAATAAAGGAAGCGTTTATCTTAAATGTGTTCAATGCGGAGAGAATTGCAATAAAGTTACTGAAGAAGGCAGAGAATACAGCAGTAGGAGAGTAGAAATTAGAGAATATTATGACAAGGCCAAGAAATTAGTTGGACTAAGAGACGAAGAAATGCCTATAATAAAAGGGGTAAGAGGCACAATCAACAAGGATCATAGCTGTGAGCATTTGGGAAAAGGATTGCTTAGAGCTAAATACGGGCTCAATGTCAATAAGGACGGAACAATAAGATACGACATGACTGAAATGATTATTACTCATTTTAGGCCAAGAGAAATTGGGACTTCTGTAGAAAAATTAATGAAACTTGGATATGAAAAAGATATTTATGGGAAAGAACTAGAAAATGAAGAACAAATATTATGCTTGTTTCCTCACGATTTAATTCTACCTGCCTGTCCAGAAACATTGGATGAAAAGGCAGATGATGTTGTATTTAAAATAACTAATTTTATTGATGATGAATTAGATAAATTATATAGTGTTGAAAGATTTTTTAATGCTAAGAAAAAAGAAGATGTTTTAGGAACGTTAGTTGTATGCATCGCGCCACATATTTGTACAGCAACAGTTGGACGAATAATTGGATTTTCAAAAACTCAAGGATTTTTGGCAAGCCCTTACATGCATGCGGCTATGAGGCGAGACTGTTTGGGACATGATAATTATGTTTCTATAAAAGAAAACGGAAATTGGAAAATTGTCAAGATAGGAGAATATATAGAAAAAGAAAGACCTGAAAAACAGATTGATATGTATGGGACATTGGCTAAAAAAGTTAATAATATCTCTACATGGAGCAATCCTGGAGAAGATGAAGTCGTGGAAGTTACCAAGCACACTCCAACCAAAATGTTGAAATTATATTTAGAAGATGGGAGAAATATTGAATTAACTAAAGATCATAGGGTGTATGTCAAGGGCAAGAAAGAAATGAGAGCTTCTGAATTAAAAGAAGGAGATCAGCTTATGATTTCTTATAAAAGAAACATTGAAGAAAAAGATATAGGGGAGATATTTTTACCTGAAATTTTTAAAGATAGAGACGATGTAATGCTAAGAAATGTGAGGGATTATTTATCTGGATTTGAAAAAATTAGCCAATATGAAAATTTTTCTTTTAGAGATAGTTTTCCGATAAAGATTGTTGCAAATATATTGGAAAAAAATGGAAAAAGTTTTAGAGATCTGCCATCTTCAACAAAAATTGCTATCAAGAGAGATAATGTGAATTTGCCTATTAGAATAAAATTAGATAAGGAATTGTTAGAAATGATAGGGCTTTATATATCTGAAGGGCACTGCAGGAAAAACGATTCTAAGAAGGGATTATATCAGATTTCAATTGCGGGAAAGGAAGTTAAAGAATTTGTTAAAAAAGTATTTTTGTCTTATTTTGAATTGAAACCAACTCATGAAAGAGAGGATGCTGTAACATTTTCTTCTAGGATTATTTACGAATTATTCATTAATTACCTAGGATGCGGGAAAGGAGCTCATGGCAAAAGAATTCCGAGTATTTTTTTGGATTTAAAGAAAGAAAAGATTGCAGCTTTATTGAGGGGATATTACGAAGGCGATGGGAGTGTTAGTTTGAGCGATTATAGGGTTACGTGTGATAGTGTAAGCGAGGGCTTAAAACATGATTTAAGCTTTGTTCTATCTAGGTTTGGCATCTATACTAAATTCTACGAGTATGAAAAAGAACCTGGTCCGCAAGTTAAGGAATTTTACATCAGGAAAAAAAGAACAATACCGAAGTTTAGAATAACTAAAATTAGTATATTATCTAATTTTATCAAAACTTTTAATGAGGAAATAGGATTTTTATCAGAAAGGAAAAATAAGATATTAAACAAATTGTGCCAAACTATTGAAAGAGCATTAGGGATGAGAATAGAGTATGATACAAGTTATGTTTATCCAAAAATTAAAAAAATTGAAATAGCTGATGAAAAAATCAGCTATTGTTTTAATGTAGCTTCTGAACATAATTTTTTCGCTAATGACATATTGGTGCATAATTGCGACGGTGATGAATGCGCAATTATGCTTTTAATGGATTTGCTTTTAAATTTTTCAAGGAGTTTTTTGCCTGCCCATAGAGGAGGGACGCAGGATGCACCATTAGTTTTAAATACGGCAATTAGAGCAGGCGATGTAGATGATCAAATATTGGACTTTGAATTAGGAGAATATCCATTAGAATTATATGAAATGGCTGAACAAAAAAAACATTCTTCAGAATGCAAGACAATCGAAACTGTCAAAATGAGATTAAAAAAAGGAGAGGACGTATTTAGCAATATACATTTTACTCACAATTGCTTCGATATTAATGCAGGGGTTTTAAATTCTTCTTATAAGATTTTACCTACAATGGATGAAAAAGTGAATAAACAAATGGAACTATGCGGGAAATTAAGGGCAGTTGATTTAAGTGATGTGGCTAGGCTTACTATTGAAAGGCATTTTATAAGAGATACTAAAGGCAACTTGAGGAAATTTTCAATGCAGGTTTTTAGATGTGTACAATGCAATGAAAAATATAGGAGACCTCCTTTAATGGGAAAATGCGGGAAGTGCGGAGGGCGATTAATTTTTACAATTAGCGAGGGGAGTGTTCTGAAATACATGCAGAAAGCACTTGAACTAGCAAGAGACTTCGAAGTGAGTCCTTATTTACTTGAGAATTTGGAATTGACTGAAATGTATATCCACAGCATTTTTGGAAAGGAAAAGGAAAAACAAGAAAACATAAGCAAATGGTTTTAAGAGGGAATTAGCTCTTCTGCGAAAGAATTATAAACTAAAAAAGATTTTAGTTATAATGAAGATTGAGGTGAATATTGAGAAGAAATACTTTATTGTATTGTTGAGTGTTGTTTTAGTTTTAGGAATAATAGGAATAGGATATGCTTTTGGAGGGAACAATCCAAGCGTTGTTGGGCACAATATTGGGGAGATTGATTGGAGCGAGACTATTCCCAGCGATGTTAAGATTAATGGACTGGTTTCTTTAAAGGGACAGGCTGTAATTAGTTCTGATGATGGTTATGTGAGAGTTGGAGATCTTACTGGAGGGGATGGGAAAAGGAGTTTGATGCTTCGATC
>JAUSIK010000008.1 GCA_030648155.1 Nanobdellota archaeon
GCGCTATTAAACTGCACTCCATCATAAACATACCAGCAATTACTTGCCCCAATTGCTGTGAAATTAAGAGGAATCAATTGATTTTTATACGTAACATTCTTAGGATTCAAATATAATAGAACAGGATTTGCGATGGAGCATTGTTCAATTGCACCATTGCAATTTTCATCTACATTGTTCCCGCAAATTTCAGCTGGAGGAACAGGGCATTCTTGTGCGCATAACTGATAAGCACCACAGCTAATGGCATTATAAGAGCATGCTATAGTCTGATATACAAATACATCATTATCATTGCAGTCTAATCCATTAGGTACATATCCCAAAGGAGCTGTACATGCTTTAATAGTAGAACTCGCATTCCCGTATTGATCATTATCCCCATCAAGATAATATGTATTAGTTATTTCGTCGCTAATGCCTAATGCACAATTATCATCTATGCCGTTGCATATTTCTATTGCATTAGGATGTATGTTTACATTGTTATCATTACAGTCTATCTCTAGCGAATCACAACTTAATGTCTCTCCTACCCCATATCCATCCCCGTCTATATCATCGCATCCAAGAACTTCCAATTTACATGAACGACTGCATCCGTCTCCATCGATATTGTTAGAATCATCGCATGATTCTCCAGCAGTACTTTGTATTATTCCATCACCGCATGTTTCTGTCAATACGCATGTTGCAAAAGCAGTGCATAATCCATTACAGCCTGCAATTCCATTATATCCATTCTCACTGCATGCCATAGAACCCCCATCACATATTTCATTTACACCAATTCCATTTGGACTTTGTATTATTCCATCACCGCACATTGTTAATTTACATAAGGATGTGCATTGTGAATTTCCAGCAGCACCAGCATCGCATTCTTCAATACCTATTCTAGTTATTCCGTCGCCACAAACTGCATTAATGCAGGAG
Source organism: Nanobdellota archaeon (assembly GCA_030648155.1). Taxonomy (GTDB): domain Archaea; phylum Nanobdellota; class Nanobdellia; order Pacearchaeales; family GW2011-AR1; genus JAUSIK01. The sequence goes on from JAUSIK010000008.1 coordinate 937, forward strand.
TTTGTGCAAGCATCACTATTAATTGTATTTCCGTCGTCGCACGCTTCTCCAGACTCTAAAACATTATTTCCACATAATGGCGAAGTAATTCCTGTGCATTGTGAATTGCAATACGTAGCTTGACCGTTCAATACCCCATTATCACAAGTCTCAACACCTTGTCTCACAATATTATCGCCACAAAGAGCACTCACACAACTATTCAAACAGCTATCTGTTTGAATAGTATTTCCATCGTCGCATTGTTCACCTGCTTCGGTAATGCTATTTCCGCAAAGAGAAGCAGTTATTCCAGTGCATTGTAAATTGCAATTGTTAGCTTTTCCATTATTTGCACCGTCGTCGCATATTTCATTTCCATTAATTCTTCCATCACCGCATGATTCAGTTGCGATGCAAGTATTAAATGCATTGCATTGATTATTACAAGCCTGTGTTCCTGAATATCCATTAACTGTGCATGCTCTCAAATTTCCATCACAAACTTCAAACCCATTTCTTACAATATTGTCTCCGCATATTGCAGATGTGCATGAATTTGTACATGCATCACTATTAATTGTATTTCCGTCATCGCATTGTTCTGTTCCTTGAGTAATTCCATTTCCGCATGTTGCACTTAACTCCATAGTATCTAAACTTCCACTTGCTCTTCCTTCACTGCTAATAGTTGTCCCCTCATTTCTAATAGTGGCTATGAAATAATATTCTGGATCCCCATAAGTACAAACCCCGCCAAAATCTCCATCACATTGCCATTCTGCATTCCATGTCCCAGTAGCAAGATTATTAACAAAAGTAACACTCGTAGGATTAATATTAGCGTTTTCATCTGGATCGGCATCATCAGCTTCGTAAACATTGAAGTCTAATGTCTTTCCATTGCAGTTATTTCCTTCAACTCTTAAACTAACACTCTGCCCTTGCACTGCGCTAGTTGTTAGCCAGTAGGCATTGCTTAGTGTACAAGCTGGCACTTCAACAGTACATGTTGAAGAACATCCATCCCCATTGTTGGTATTTCCATCATCACAAGCCTCTCCAGATTCTACAACATTATTTCCACATAAAACTGCAGAACAATAATTTCCACTATATATTTGCCCAATCTCATCCACTGTTAATGCTCGGTTGAATATCATTACCTCGTCAATTCCACCCTTTACATAACGTCCTAAATCTCCCCATCTTCCAATATCCAGTGCAGAGGCAGTATCAGCGCTTCCAGCTTGAACAGTACTTTTTACAGTTTGTAAAACCCCATTAACATATGTTGAAACAACTCCATAAGACCCATAATTTTCATAAACAGCAGTAAGCAAAGTAGGTCCCGCATTTTCAACATTAGGCCCAAAAGTGGTATAAGCTACAGAACTTGTAGTAGCTGTTCCAGTACGATAGAAGAAATTATATGCCCCGCTGAAAAGTATAATTCCCCATCCTTTTGGCCCAACTGTCCCAACATTGGTAACATCTCCTGTACTTTTATCAATAATAGATCTAAAGTTTGAAGTTCCAGTTGTCAAATCAACCCAAACAGAAACTGTAAAGTCATTTCCCCCAAAGTCTAACGATGAAGAAGATGTAGCATCTATATAGTCATTAACACCGTCAAAATTATATGATCCACCAACAATTCCATCGCTTGTATATGTTGCTCCATGTACCACCCCATTATTATTTTTACCAGAAGTATCTTGAGCATTTCCACTATCGAAAGGCAAGTTCAGAACTAGAGTAGCATCGTTAGTAAGACAGCTTCCACTTGGTTCACTGCTAACGGCAAAATTTACAAATGTCTCGACTCCAATTTTATTATGATTTACATCAGCCAAATAAGCCATTAGTATATGAGAACCCTCGGCAACATTATTGAATGTATAAACTCCATCATTATCTAGATCTCTTACCTCTGCCTGTGAATCCATCTTCAAATGTACATGATCTACTCCAACTAAATTTCCAGTCTGACTGTATCTTACAGTAACCGAATTACTCGAAATTAATTCTGCATCAATAGGAGAGGTAATACTTATAATAGGAGCACTGCAATATAAATCTTGTGCATCAATATTCCCATTACAATTATTATCAATACCATCTGTACAAATTTCAACTGCGCCAGGGTTAATATTTATACTATTATCATTACAATCAACAGTCCCGCAACCAGCTGAAGATTGATTATATCCATCCCCATCGTTATCAGTGCATGAACTTTGAGCTATCAAACTAAAAGTAACTGTATCGCTTGCCTCAACATTGTTAAATTTTACATTATTTGAATCATATAAATAAACAATTACAGTATGGGCTCCAGGAGCAACATTAGTAAATATATATGTTTTATCAAAAACATTATTAAAATCAGTATCTATAATTTCTGCATCATTATCTAGTTTTAATGTCGCATGATCAATCCCAACTGTATTTCCAGAAACTTGATATCTTATGCCTGCACTTGTTCCAACCAAAGTCTGGCTTGAAGTAGGACTTAAAATATTAACCGCCGGAGGAGTTTGAGGAACACCATCGTCACTAATATCTACAACAAATCCATTCGAAACAGTAGGTCTATTTGAAGGACAGACAAATCCTGATTTAAATGCGCTTGTTGCAACTGGAATTTGAGTGCTTCCGCAAGGCGCAACAGCCCCTGCAACAGCAAGCCCATATTGCGCCCACAATTCATTATTAGTTAAACCGCTAATAGGAGCTCCCCTATATACCTCTCCACCTGTCACAGGCACAATAAATCCAGGGGCCTGTTCGGGAAAATAAACTCTAAAGTCATCATCAACATCGCCATTGTAATCGTAAACATAAACAGCATCCCTGACAACATAATCCCTATTATTTTTACCTTCTCTATAAAGCATTTTTATATCAGTCTGCTCCGCAGTATTTTTCAATCTTCCAAATCGAACATTTCTAACTATAAAGTCTTCATCGATATAACCCTTACTTTGAGGAGCATTAGGACGAGATACCGCATGGGGAGTTGTTACTTGAATATTAATAAGGTTTTTCAAGTAACTATTTTCTAATATTGTTGTTATTGGTGGTTCTCCAGCATCCTTTATTCCATCCCAAGCATGAGCTTGGCTTGTAATAGATTCAATTCCAATTTTTTGATTTTGAATATCAATATTCCTTAAAATAAAATCTCTATCTGCATAATCTTCAAGTTCTATACCTATCATTCCACTTTCAAGAAAAGTGTTATATCCTCCCCTAGATACAAAACCATCTACAGTAATATTTCTATTTGCATAAAACCAAATTCCTAAATTCCAATTGTGCCAAACTCTTAAATTTTTAATAACGCTATTCTTCATGCCAACTGTCGTACCGCAGCAATTTTGTCCAATATGCCACATAGTCATTCCGTTAGAACTTGGCCCATATTTTTCGTTTCCCTCAAATTGCAAAATAGGAACTGATTGTGCATCAATAGTTGGACCGTACTGCGCCATATCATCACCTTGCGCGAGAGGAAGACGAACAGACTGTCCTCCAGCGAGAACAAAATAAGTATATCCATAAACACGAGCTTCCGCAGCAACATTATCTATAACTCTATTATTTCCACCTGCAAACCAGTATGAGCTACCTTCTCTTCCAGGGAATCCTTCTCCAGGCAATGCTCTCCCGCCTTGCCCAACCATTGTTCTAGATACAAAATTCCTCTCAAAAATATTTTCAGTTTCAGATCCATCTTCCGTTACTATTCCAGCACCTGCATAATTATAAACAACATTCCCTCTTATCAATCCATAATGGGAACCATGAATAGCAATTCCCCATTTAAAATCATGATCTGCCATACCTCCATCAATTGTGTTTCCCAAAAATACAAATTGACGGCTTAATCCTCCATAAGATATATCAGTAACCACTGGACCCATATTATGATGGCTATGCAATGCATATCTTCCTCTTTGATTAGTCCCTAAGTGAGTAGGATTTCCGCTTGCATCTAAAACAGTATCATCTAAAGGATCAACGTTAGTTCTTCCTAAATCCTTAAACCACGCATATCGAATATCCGTATTAGATCTATTCGTGAAAAAAGTATGTCCCCTAGTACCAATAGCACTTTCAGATCTAATAATGATATTCCTATTGAAATTACCAACATGAGGTAAAAATTCTAAAACTCCCTCTGCATTTCTAGCACCAGGATGAGTATATGTTAAAGGTCTATTCAAAGTAATAACTTTTTTATCAGCAGAAACTCCTTGAATAATAAAGTCTTCAAATTGCGGGACAATTATCTCACCACTTCCATAAGCAGTAGTATCTCTATCAGCCTGTAATAATAATCTAGTATCTGGAACGAATATTTTATCACCGACATTCCAGTTTTCAACAGGACTCTCTAAAGTTAAAGTAGAATCTCCTGCCTTTGGTTCTAATGCAAGTCTCATAAAAGAAGTTTTTGATTGTCCATGCATCCTTACTTTTCCTAAACCCATTAAACCAGTCCCGTACTGTTGTGGATCCAAAGCTAAATCTAAAGCCTTGTTAGCAATGATTAATTCAGCAATTACCGATGGGCTAATAGGATTTTGTTCAGTTCCAATTTCTAGGTACCCACTACTAAACACCTGTAAATCTCCCACTTTTAATCTTGTATTAATATTATTTGAAAAAATTAAACTCCCATAAATAGCAACGCAATTAATTGACGCATCACTTACTAAGTTATAATTAATATTATGTACCCTATCAATTTGTACTCTATCTCCAGCACCTGGAACTCCCGCAGGATTCCAAACGCTAGCATCATTCCAATTTCCACTCTTTGTACTTATCTTCGTCGGGTTTAAACAAAAGTAAGGAATCCTATCCATTGGTGTATGCAAATGATTTGGGCTCGCATCTAAAAACAGTATAGGGGAATCTTCATGCCCATAAGAATCTTCCACAGCAACATTATCTCCCGAATCGCCGTCAGGAACATCACTTAAATGTTCATCTTCATCTACTCCACTTTCAAAAGTAGAATCAATATTCTTATGATCCAATTGTTTAGATTTTGAAAAAAATTCTGAAAAATCTTTATTAACAAATGAAATAGACATCAATAATACTACTACCATTACACTAAATAAAAAAATCCACACTAATAACCTATTTGATTCCCTAGTTTTATACTTCACACCTTTTTTTATAAGGGCCATTCCCCATTTAAGAAATAATTCATTTATAAACTTATCTTTTTTTTAGTGAAATTATTTATCATTTACGAATTCACTTAATGTTCCTTTTTCAGAAATATCGTCGGCAATTGGCACTTTTACAACATCAACTACTTTATCTTTCTCTTTTAATTTGACAATTCTTACACCCTGTGTTGCTCTTCCCATTACTCGCAATTCTTTCATTGAAATTCTAATTACTATTCCCTGATTGGTAGTTAAAATTACTGAATCTTTATCATTAACAGAAACAGACGCAACAACATCTCCAGTTTTGTCTGTTTTAATATTAATAACTCCTTTTCCTGCTCTTGAAGTTAATCTGTAATCTTCTATGTCAGATCTCTTTCCATAACCCTCTTGAGTTAATGTTAGAACAGTTGTTTTCCCGTCTTTAGGTATTGCCATTAACGAAACAACGGCATCGCCTTTTCCTAAATCAACTCCAATTACTCCGTAGCTAGCTCTTCCCATAGATCTAACATCATCTGAATTAAATCTAATTGCCTGCCCATCTTTCGTAACAAGTAATACTTCCTGTTTATCTTCTATTCGAGTAACATTTATTATCTCGTCACTCCCATCCATTGGAAGATTCATTATTCTAACACCTGTACTTCTTGGATTAGCTAAATCTTTTGTAGGAAGTTTCTTAACAATTCCCAATTTTGTTGCAAAAATTAAATAGCCTGAATCAAAATTAGTAATTGCCATTACATTTGCTATTTTCTCGTCTCTTAAATTAAGCAAGTTAGCTATTGCACGCCCTTTGCTTTGCCTTTCTGCACTAGGCACATCATTAGCCTTGAGCCAATAAACTCTTCCTCTCGATGTAAAGAACAATAAATTATCATGAGTAGAGCATGTAATCATTTTCATTACAAAATCTTCTTCTTTTAATCCAGCCCCAATTACTCCAGCCCCGCCTCGATGCTGTTCTCTATAAGTTTTTACATCTACTCTTTTTATATATCCAGAACTAGTAAGCATTACTACAACATCTTTCTTCTCAATTAAATCTTCTTCAGACAACTCTTCAAGTTTCTTGATTATTCTTGTTCTTCTTTCATCACCATAATCTTTTCTTACTTCACCTACTTCTTTTCTAATAATCTTCAATACTTCCTTATCAGAATCTAAAACTCTTCTCAAATAATCAATAGCTTCCTTTAATTTAGATTCTTCATCTTTAAGTTTTCCATGTTCTAGTGAAGTTAATTGCTGTAATCTTGTTTCTAAGACTGCTTTTGCCTGCCTGTCTGTTAAATTCCACTTTTTCATTAAGCCTTCATGAGCTTCAGCAGTGCTCTTGCACTTTTTAATGAAATCAACAATTTCATCAATATGTTTCAATGCAATGAGCAGCCCTACAACAATTTCTAATCGGTCTTCTGCTTTCCTTAATTCAAACTTGCTTCTATTTGTAACTATAAGTCTTCTATATTTTACATATTCACTAACGACATCTTTCAGATTCAAAATCCTTGGTTGTTTTCCTACTAAAGCCAATATATTTGCGTCAAAATTAGTCTGCATATTAGTAAGTTTATACAATTTATTCAAAGTATATTTAGAATCAACACTTTTCTTTAATTCGATAACAATTCTTATCTTTCCTTTTGCAGATTCATCCCAAATATCTGCAATATCTGTTAATTTTTTCTCAGTAGCAAGTCTAGCTATATCTTTCACAAGGTCAGCCTTATTAACCATATAAGGAATTTCTGTAACAATAATGTATTCCTTCCCTTTCTTTTCTTCTTCACTCGTTCTAGCGCGCATAACAATCTTGCCTTTTCCAGTTTTATACATCTCAGCAATTCCAGGGCCTAAAGCAAATCCTCCTGTAGGAAAGTCAGGGCCTTTTACAATCTGAATTAAATCATCGATAGTAACTTCAGGATTATCAATATAAGCCATGATGGCATCGCATAGTTCATTCAAATTATGCGGAGGAATATTAGTAGCCATACCAACAGCAATTCCAGTAGCTCCATTTAATAAAAGATTAGGCAGCTTCCCAGGTAAAGTCTCTGGCTCTTTCAAAGAATTGTCATAATTAGGCATCATTTTAACAGTATCTTTATCAATATCCTCTAGTAATGCTGATGCAATCTTGCTAAGTTTAGCCTCAGTATATCTATCTGCAGCAGCGCTATCCCCGTCGAGGCTCCCAAAATTCCCCTGGCCGTGAATCAAAGGATATCTTAAAGAAAAATCTTGAGCCATTCTTACTAATGCATCGTAAATAGCTATATTTCCATGAGGATGAAACTTACCCATCGCATCTCCAACGATTCTTGCAGATTTTATAGTCGGCTTAGATGGATCAAGGCCAAGTAAATTCATAGTGTGTAAAATTCTTCGGTGTACTGGTTTTAGTCCATCCTCTACAGAAGGCAAAGCTCTTTGAACAATTACAGACATAGCATAATCAATATATGCCTTTTCCATTTCCTCAACAATTTCAGCTCCCTGAACCCCTTCAGAAATCATATTCTTGCTTCTTCTCTCTTTTTCCTTCTCTTCAATTTCAGCATCTATTCTATCTTCATTCTCTTTCTCAGTCATTTTTTCCTTTCTCCTATTCTCTTGCCTGTCTCTTTCTTCTGCTCACTGCCAGCAATTTCCTTTTCAGGAAAAATACTACCGATATATCCACAATCCTTGCACGTCCAAGTTCCAGTTATTCCCCCAGCCACCATTTGAATATCTTCACTATTACATTGAGGGCAAAATTTCACACTTAACATTTTAATATAATCTCCCCCCTATATTTGCTTCTTTATCAGGAATAACTAATGAAACTTCCCCATCAACTCCAGGTACTCCTAAAGTTAAAGACTCTGAAATTACCTTTCCAATTTGTCTTGGAGGAAAGTTAACCACTCCAAGAATTTTCTTGCCAATTAAATCTTTATCTTTATAATTAATAACTCTAGCACATGAAACTTTTTCTCCAATTTCATTACCAAAATCAATAACCAATTTATGAGTAGTATGTTTAGCATTAGATAATTTTTCAACTTCCATAATTACACCCACTCTTGCATCTAACTTATTAAAATCTTCAATCGCCGCCATTTTACAAATCAACCTCCGCTTCTTTAGCTCTTTCAGCAATAAATTGCCTTCTTGCTTCAACATTATCTCCCATTAACTTAGAAAAAACTTGATCAGCTAAAGCTGCATCTTCAATAGTAATTTTTTTTAGTAATCTCGATTTCGGATTCATAGTTGTATCCCACAATTGTTCTGGATTCATTTCACCAAGACCTTTAAACCTTTGAACATCAACATTCTGCCCAAGTTTTTGTCTAATTTCTTTTAATTCTTCATCAGAATAGATATAGTGATCTCCTCTCTTTCTAACTCTATATAAAGGAGAAACTGCAATATAAATATGGCCTTGTTTAATTAATTCTGGCATAAACCTAAAAAAGAAAGTCAATAACAAAGTCTTGATATGCGCCCCATCAACATCCGCATCACTCATTAAGATTACTTTAGAATATCTTAAATTTTCAAGATTAAATTGATCTCCAATTCCTGCCCCAATAGCAGTAATCAAAGCAGAAATTTCCTCATTGCTTAAAACTTTAACAGGATTTGCCTTTTCAACATTTAAGGGCTTTCCCTTTAGAGGCAATATAGCTTGAAATTCCTTATTCCTTGCCTGTTTTGCACTATTATGGACGAAAACTCCAGAAGCTAAAGCAAAATTATGAGTATTGGGTACTTCTATATCATAGACATCAATCTTCTCTTTAATATCTTCAATATATAGTATCTTATGATTATAAGGCATCACCATTGATATTTCCTTATCTAAATGTATAAGGTTATAATTATCTATTTCTAACATTTCCTCGTACAACGGCATCAACGAATCTTCTTTGGTTAGATATTGCGCTTCTTTATAACTTCCATCCCTTAGCATGAATTTATGGTCTGGAGTACAAACAATTTCTTTGTTATTATCTAAAGTTAATTTAATAACGGAAGTATCTCTTTTAGTAATTCTAGGATTAATTACTTTTTCCATTCCAATACTTCCGTCTTCTTTAATGGTATAACAGAAATGCTCTTTTCCTTGATTATTTTCTAATATTAAAACCTTAAATGTAATATTTCTTCCGTCAGTAAGTGCAATTTCAGTATCTCCAGAAAAACAACCGCCGGCAGAATCTCCCTCAACTACATAAAGTTCTGTATTTTCAGATTTTTTATCTGAACAATCAGCAAGTTTTCCAGGTAATCCCCCACCGCCAAAGGCACTCTTTCTTCTTACAAGTTCTTTAGCTTTCTTAGCAGCATTTCTAGCCTTTTGAGATTCAAGAGCTTTAGCAACAATTCTTTTTGCAATAGGGGGATTTTCCTCAAAAAATTCCGTTAGAGCAGCCATACTAATTTTATCAACAATTCCCTTTACTTCGCTATTCCCTAATTTTGTTTTAGTCTGGCCCTCAAATTGAGGTTCAGGAACCTTTGTTGAAATAATTGCAGTTAAACCCTCTCTAACATCATCTCCCGTTAAATTACCGTCTCCATTCTTTAACATATTATTTTTATTTGCATAATCGTTAATCGCCCTTGTAACGGCTGTTTTGAAGCCAACAACATGAGTTCCGCCCTCAACCGTATTAATTGTATTTACAAATCCTAAAACATTTTCCTGATAGCCATTATTGTATTGAACGGCACATTCTACAACTACATTCCCATCTTCTTTCATGTAATATATTGGTTTATGTATTGCATCTTTAGATTCATTAAGCCATTTTACAAATTCTACAATTCCACCCTCGTAATAAAACAATTCTTCTTTACCGCTTGATTCATCTTTTAAAACAATTTTTAATCCCTTATTCAAAAATGCAATTTCTCTAAAACGTGTTTCTAAAATAGAAAAGTCAAATTTAGTCGATGAAAATATAGAATCATCAGGCATGAATGTAACCTCTGTTCCTTTATCTTCCTTATCAATATCACCAACTACTTTAACATCATACAAAGGTTTTCCTATTTTGTATTCCTGTTTATATTTTTTACCGCCTTTCTTAACAATCACTTCCATATGTTTGGATAAAGCAGCCACAACACTAATCCCCACACCATGCAATCCTCCTGAAACAGCATAACTTCCTTTATCGAATTTTCCTCCAGCATGTAATTTAGTAACTACAATTTCTAGCGCAGGTTTCTTATAAATTGGATGCATATCGACAGGAATTCCTCTCCCATTGTCTATAACAGTCACACTTCCATCTTTATTTAATGTTACAACAATCTTATCACAATATCCCCCCATTGCCTCATCAACAGAATTGTCCACTATTTCATAAACTAAATGATGCAGTCCTGTCTTGCTAGTGCTTCCTATATACATAGCAGGGCGCAGTCTCACTGCTTCAAGTCCTTCTAAAACTTTTATCTTTTCTGCAGAATAATCTTTCTTGTCAGTCATGTTTTCCCCTTTAGACTTTCAAAAACAAATACTAGTTTAAAAACCTTTCTGCTTAAAATTAAGCTTTTTATCGTTGATAAAAAGGTTTTTTAAGAATATTAATATCTCTTAAATAAATTTTGTAAAGCATAGGGGGAATGCCCAAAATAAATTCTCCTTTGATAGTTTTCTCTAAAATAAACCCCTTCGTGTGACAAATAATTGCGTTTACATCCTAGAGCATTATTTGGAAGTTTTATTCTTTCTTCCAAGTCTTTTGTATTTTTCTTTTTATTTTTCATTTTAATTTTTACTAAGTTTTCTTTTATATATACAAGATGTACTATCAATACTTTTTCTCGCCTCCTGAATTTTTTCTTTCATTTTTTGTTTGTTTGATAATAAAAAAAGCGCCTTTCGGCGCGTTAAATATCACAAAACCCTTCGGGTTTAGTGGTTTTGTGAGAACCGGGAGAAATCCAAATAACAAACTCCAGCTTAAAAGCTGGAGATTTCTCACGAGTATTAAATATATTTTTGTTTCAAGTTCTGGAAAACCTGCTCATAATTTCTAAGTGCACCTTTATTGTCGCCTTTTTGAATCAGTCCAACACACTTTTGCACTAAATTTTGATAAAGTTCATCATATACTTGTCTAGCATTATTCGAACTGTCAATAGACGCAACAATTTTTGGTGCAAAGTCGTAATAACTTCGTATCATTTCTGAACCATTCTCTTGGCCAGCAAGATAGTTGTCACGAAATTCTCTCAAAGTCATTAGCTCTGTACAATTATCTGATAGACCTCGAGCATCGACGCAAGCTGACGTTATATAGCATCCGCCCTTCTTGCCTCCATGATATCGATCAGATGCTGCTTTTTGAGATTTGGCAGGGCTAGAACCATATCCACTCGACCTATTACCATGTCGAGAGATAGTTGTTTTATAGCTCTTTCCAAAACTAAAGGCATTATCACTTCTTCTTGTATTAGATGTACCTTTCCAGTAATTTTTTCTTCCCATTTTTATACCTCCTATGATTTAATTGATAATAATTATCCAACTTTTAAATAAGGATTAACTCCTCCAGCTAAAGCGTTTATTATATCGTTTTGCTTAAGCAATTGGAATATTCTCTTTGCTAAATTATTTAATCCAGTATTTCCCAAAGAAGGATTAACTAAGATATTAAATTCTCCAACATTCTCGGAATAAATTTTCGGGATAAGTGAAATTGGCTCCCTTATAAGATTATAAGACAAAACTTCTCCCATTTCCATTTGTAGCGCTTCATCCCCTAAAGCTAAAGGTGTATAAATCTTCAATCGCTCTCCTCGTTTATGAATTAATACTGGTAATTTTTCAGACTTTCTTTCTACTGCCCTTTCCAAAACTCCTTTAAAATCTTCATATTCGCCTCTAGAACTTTTAATCTTCTCATAAACCCTTTTTTCACTATCAAATTGATTCTTATATGCCTTTATCAACTCTTGTACTTCAGCAAGTCTATTTTTTTCAACAACGCCTTTTACTGATGAAATTAATTCATCTGTAAAGCCGCTTAATTTCACAAGCTCTAAAAGGGAGCGATCATTCATATGGAGCCGTTCCAATTCTTTCAATTCCTTGCCCCTTTGAACCATACTCCAGTCTTTTTCTTCTTCTCTTTTTTGCAAAAATGAAGAAAGCTCTTGTTCACTTGAAAAACCAAGGTTATATTTTCTCTTTAAATAAGTTAAATAAGAAAATTCTGAGATTCCAGAAGATTCTTTTAAGAATAGATCTACATCAGAATTTTCTTTTAATTTTTTGTAATCCTCTATAAAATTATACATTAATTCATCGTTATTTCCTATATATCCATCTAAAACTGCCTCTAAAAGACTATTAAATTTTTCTTTAGGTCTATTTTTAATTTCCAATTCCAATGAGTTAATTCTTTTTTCTTTATCTTCTAGAGATTTAGCCTTATCATCAATACGCGATTTTAAACTGTCAATTTCTTGTTCTTTTACTCTTAATTTTTCCGCATAACATTCTTCTATTCCATTAACTAATATTTCAGTGGGATTAATAGATTTAATCTCGACTTCTGCTTTAAGATTCTTCTTAGTTGGTTGTCTCCCGCTATTATCAATGCTATGTTTTAATTCCTCAATATGTAAATCATCTTCAACAGCAATTATCAATGAGAAATAATCTGAACGCTTCGAACTTGATCCTAAAAGCTTATATCTGCCGCAATGGTGATTTTCAAGATAGGATTTAGCAGCTCTATTCAAACCAAAGTTAATTCCCATATCTTTAACCTCTCCACCTATTTCATAAAAACTATATTTCTTGCTATTCCCGTTATACTTAATAAAATTCTTTATTTTATCTGCTTTATTCGTTTCCATATCTGTAAAACGGATAATTTCATTATATATTTTTACCTTAAATTATATATACTTCCTTAAACTATATATAAATAGTAAGCATTATATATTTGTTAATCATTCAATAACTATGAAAAGAAAAGCAATCCAGTTAGCCCATCAAACTATGGTTGTAAGTTTGCCAATAAAATGGGTTAAACAACAAGGTATAAAAAAAGGAGATGAGATCGATGTCAGTTTGTATGGCAATAAACTGTTAATTTCTGCAGATTTTAATTTAGAACCCAAGAAAATAAGGATCGACACAAAAGATACCGAATTCGATACATTCAAGAAAACATTTGCCGCTATTATTAAAGCCGGATATAATGAAATAGAAATTGACTTTAGTTCCTTAGAAGAAGCAAGAGCAATTCAAAAATTTTTAAGAAATAGCTTCTCAAATCTTAATATAACAAAGCAGATAAATAACACATTTACAGTATCTGCTCTTTATGAAAGTGAACCAAAAGAAATTGAAAATGCCATACGCCGATTCTTTTTATTAGTGATCAACTTAGTAGAAGAAACTGCTGAGTGTATATCAAAAAAAGAGTTAGAAGGATTATTCATAGCAAGCCTTATTAGATTTGATTTATACACACTTTCAAATTACATTAAAAGAACAATAAATCTCGGTTATGAAACCAAATACAAAAGAATTGCCCCATTGTATTCAATTATTGAAAGCTGGATGAATATGGCAAACATTTATCTTAAAATTGGCAGATATATGATTGATAATAAATTAAAACTAAAGAAAGAAATAGCAGATTTTTCTTATAAATTGGTGGAATTGCATGAGAAATATTATAACTTATTTTATTCCTTCGATCTAAAAGAAATACAAAAAAGAGATGCTGAATATTACAAAATAGAAAAACAGCTAGCAGGTCTTGCCGGAATTATATCAGTAAATGAAATAAAAATTATAAGCTATTACGATATGATCCTAAACCAATTTAAAGAATTAACAAGAACATTAATTACTCTAAATATATAAGATGATAACAAATTCTAGCCTTTCCGATCAGGATTTTGCAGGAGCAATAATTGAAAGAAAAGATGGAAAAATGCTATTTCAATTAAGAGATAATAAAAAAACAACTGTTAATCCAAACACATGGTGGATCTTTGGAGGAGGAGTTGAGACCAATGAAACCCCTATGGAAACTGTAATAAGGGAATTAAAAGAAGAAATAAATTTAGATGTAAATAAAAAAGATTTAAAGTTGATTCATAAAGAACAATTAAAAACCAAAAAAGTTTATCTTTACAAAATAAAATTCAATGAAAAAACACCTCCTTTAAAACTAAAAGAAGGCAAAAGTATGAGATTTATGTCAAAGCAAGAGATATTAAAAAAGACCAATGTAACAACGGTATTAAGAAGATTTTTATCAACTAATTATCCATAGGATTATTATTATACTGAGAAGCTATTTTTTCCATCAAACTTCTTCTAACTTGAATAAATTCTCCCGTTTCGCTATTTCTAACTTCATAACCGCCAGAAGTCCTAATTTCCCCATATTCTTTAGTATTCACAAATCTATCAATATCTTTAAAATTAATCTTTTCTACTTCTACTTTTGAAAAGGAGTATAATGGGTTATTATCTGACTCGCTCGTATCAATTTCAGCTTCCGTTCCTAGCAAAGATTCTAAATAATTCGATATTCTGTGATTATAAGTGTATATATCTGCTCTCATAAATATACTGTAAAACCCCTATTTTTAAACCTTTCTACGCTTTTATCATCGATAAAAAATAAAATTAAGATTTTTTACCTTTTTCTTCGGCAGTATCATTAACACTTATTGGTGATTCAACTTCTATTTTTGCCTTTCCGCCTCTAGCTTTTATTTTAAAAGCAGATGTCCATCTTACCTTTCTTTTATCTCTTCCTAATTTCAAAGTATTAAATCTGCATTTACTAGAACAAAAATAAGCAATAGTTCCATCATTCTTTATTAAATGCAATCCCTTAAAAGAATATTCTTCTTTACCGCAAAATGAACATTTAACCATTTTTTAATCCCTCCCCCCTATAACCTATAATACACAATCTATTTTTATCTTCGGAATCTATTTCAACGATTATTCTTTTAAAATCAGAGAAAAGGTTTGCTCTAATATTGTCTACTTCTGAAGTATTACTTTTAACTAAATAAACTTCAAAGCCTCTTTTATTAGAAAGTTTTATAGCTCTTCCTTGTTCCTCGATTTCCAAATCATTCTTTCCATTATAGTTAAAACTCTCTCTTAACATTCTATAAACTAATTCAGAATCAAATTGACCAATTTTCCTATCTTTAATATCCTTAACCATTTACACACTTCTCCCATTGCTTCCACGAATTCTTCGTGCCTCAATTTCAGTTTCTCTCAATGTTAATAAATCTCCAATTTTTACAGGGCCTTTAACGTTTCTCCTCATTGATTTTCCTTTATTTCTGCCTGCTAACACTTTAGCTTTTACTTGAGTTACTTCGCCTCTTCCTCCAGTTCTTCCAACTAACTCTTCAACTATAGCATTTACTGCTCCTTCATCGCTAATCTTAGACATACTTGTTGATGGTCCTTCCTGCGACTTGTCTTTGCTCTTCTGCTGTTGCTTTGCCATTATTTTTTACTTTGATTTAGATTTTAATTGAGAAATATCTTTGTCTGCTGTCCCTGCATCTATAACTGCAATGGAAGCAGCTCCAACTGGAACACCAGCAGCAATTCCTAGCTTCTGTTTAGAATCAACTTCTACACAAAGAATTCCTTTTTCTTTGCATAAAATTGCCAAATGAGCAACTATTTCTTTAGGTGAGACATCAGCAGCATAAAAAACTATTTTAGCTACGCCTAACTCTATCGCCTTAGTTACTTCGTTTGTTCCTTTATCCAGTTTTCCAGTTTTCTTTACTTTCTCAACAATTTCATAGAAGTCTGTCATATGACCTCCGTATCGAACTTCATTGGTTTAGTTATTTATATCCTGAAAAGAGAGTTTATAAACCTTTTTGCGACCCGATACCGTAACCTTATCGTCATCTCCTCGATTTTGCAAGGAATCTGATAAGGTTTAACAGTTTGTTTCTTCTCAAAGGAAGAGTTATCTCTGCCATTTCTGCAGGCATTTTTCCTTTGAGTTCTTGATGCGGATTAACAAAATTGTGTAAAATTTTTTGCAAATCCATAAAATATTTCGCACCTTGGAAATTTCCAAATCCTCCTCGAATTAATTTCATCCTATCTGCAATTTTTCTATTGTATCTTTCAACTTGATTGTTGTTATGTTTTACACCATGTTTATTATAAGCAATTAATATTTCAAAAATTAAATTTGCAACTCTGTAAAAAAGTTTTTTGAATGCAGATTTATAATTTGCAAATTTATCACAAATAAATTCAAACAACAGCCTACCATTCTTTTTCTTATGTTTCTCCAATAAATATCTCTCAAATATTTGCTGATAACAATTTTTTTTAATTTATTTTAGGAATTTTGCAAAAAGAAGCAAGATGAATCAACTTATCAGCCTTTCCTTCTAACTTAATTTTATCCATGTCCAATATATTTTTACCCTCCAGTTTATCAATTAATAAAAAGTTGCCAATAAGCCCTTTATGCCTAATCATAATAAATCTCATGAAATAAATAAAAAAACATATTAAAAAATTTTCTCAAACATATATCCTAAAGCATCTCCTAAGCTATATTTATTATCTGCATTAAATTCTTTTATAAAAGCTCCAGTAGAAGTACTGGTGCTTCCTCCAGAATCTCCTCCACTAGATGTTCCACTGCTTGTAGAACCAGAATCTCCTCCACTAGAAGAGGTTGTAGAACTAGAACTCGTACTAGTTGAACCAGAGTCTCCAGTTGAACCGCTAGTTGCAGTGCTAGTTGACCCGCTATAGCTTCCACTGTCTCCAGAATAAGAACCGCTGTAAGTGCCTGTTGTTCCGCCGCTATATGTTCCTCCACCGCTATAGCTTCCATCTCCTGAATATGAACCAGAATAATACCCTCCACTAGGTGCAGTATAAGATCCACTTGAATCATAATATCCTCCAGACGCATAACTTCCATCAGGAGCATAAGCTCCACCATATGATCCATAACTTCCTGAATATGTTCCGCCGCTATATGTTCCATCACTGCCATAATATCCTGGACCTGAACCCGTAGACCCTCCATAATAATATCCCCCACTTCCAGAAGGAGGAACATATCCGGGAGTGTATCCAGGCATCCCAGGACCCCATGGCTGTCCAGCCCCTATTCCCGCACCATAACTTCCTCCAGAAGGCGTGTATCCAGGAGGAGTTCCAACATTTAATCCATCAGAACCTTTCCAATCTCCAGCTTCTGTTTTTGTATAGGTCTTTCCATCAGAAGATGTATATGTTGAGCCAATAGCCGCTCCAGAAGTAGAGCCTGCACTTGTACCATAATATCCCCCGCTATAACCTGATCCATAATATCCTCCATATCCTCCACTAACAGCAGAACTTGACTGCCCAGGAGGCGGTGCAACAGCATTTCCAGATTCATCAGTCCATCCTTTATCTTGAGTTACAGTATATGTTTTTCCTTCATAACTAACAGTTCTCCCAACTTCAGCATAATCTCCTCCAGAAACACTCCAAGTCCCATCATTATTTCTTGCCCATGCTCTTCCCGAATAATCTGTGTAAGATTGAGGAGCATTAGCATTTGAAGAAGGTGTCTGAGAAGAATAATAACTCATACTCCCATCAGGATTATAAACATTATATCCATAATTATAACTGTAGCTATTTACCTCTCTTCCAGAAGAATCATAAACCCTTCCGTAGCCATAATTAGAATCCTTGCCGCTTCCTCCAGTATAAGCTGCAGTTGTAGGATCATATTGCTCTCCTTGTGATGACTCCCATGTTCCTGTAGCAGAATTATAATTCCATGTCTTTCCTGAAGAAACATAGGGCTGTCCTCTCAATCCTTCATTCTGCCATTGATCAGGAGAATAAGTATTTCCTTTGTAGTCAATATATTTTCCTTCTCTTCCGTCATAGTAGCTATAATGATTTGGAGGTGGAGCATAATTCCCAACTCTTGCTCCAGAAGAATCAAACTTTCCCCATGTTGCGCTTTCAGTATCATATTTCCAATTTTCCCCAGAAGGTGTTGTATATTCTTTTTTATCCTCGTATCCGATAGGGGCAGGAACATAACCTTTTTGCACTTCACTCCCGTCAGGAGCTATCCACTTGCCATCTACCCCCGAGGTCTTCCACTCCCCCTCTGGCCCAGAATATTTATATGTATTATCAATAACATCATAATTTATTGCTTCATCATGATAAGACACAACAGGATCAAAAACTTTTCCTGTTTCAGGATTTATATATGTCTTATAACTAGGATCATAATCCCATTCTGACAAAATCCCGCTTTCATCAATATAAACAAAACTATTAGGACTTTCCTCAATCCTTCCCCCTCCTTCAACAACATATGTTCCAGTAGGATAAGCTAACTCGGTATTCGCTTTAATTTCTTTTTCGCTAGTTGCTTCTCCCTCTGCACTTGTCCCTTCTTCCCCGCTGACCCCGCTTGTTTCTATCCCCTTAATAATATCTATCTCTTCATCTTGTTTTTCAACAACCTCTATTTCCGTCTTAACATCTGCTTCATATCCAGTAGCAGAATAACTATATTCAACAATATCTCCTTCAGAATTCTTATTATAATAAGTATAAACCTCATCTCCTCTTTTAAAATCATTCATTGGATCAAAAACTTTTCCTTCCTCTCCCAATAATGGATATGCCTCTTCATATACAACTCCTGCTGGCGTCGTATATCTATAAATTCCTCCATCAAAAATATAATTATTTCCTGTCAATGGATCCTTATAATCAATTCCCCTTACACATCCTCCGCCCCAATCAATATTACCATGGAACTCTCCATTGTCATACCATCCTATAATTTTCTTTTTACCTGTTTCATGATCAACATCTATATCAATTCTTCCGATAGGAATTACATCAACAGGAGGCCACACAGGCATATTCTTATAGCTTCCATCTTCTTCTCCTTCAATATGCTGAATCAGGCCAGGAGGTATCCATTCCTCTCCATAAAACTTTTCATATTCTTCATCCCATCTCTTTCCAAGTTGAGTATTTAGCTCTGCTTCAGGCAACCCGCTTGCTTTTAACTCTTCTGTCCATTTACTCATAACTCCTTCATCTCTTAACTTATTAGTAAGCTCTTTAGATTTCTTTGCTCTCTCATCCCCATTTCCATTCCTTTCCTCGTCATTTCTTTCTTTTGGCTGAATGAATCCAGGAGGTATCCATTCCTCTCCATAAACATTCTTAAATTCATAGTCCCATTTTTTGCCAAGTTCAGCCATTACTTCTGGCTCGGACAAATCCTCTGCTCTCAATTCCTCAAGCCATTTATCCATAACTCCTTCATCTCTTAATTTATTAGTAAGCTCTTCAGATTTCTCCGCTCTTCTATTTTCTGCCTCATAATAATCTTTATATTCAGGATATCTTGTTTCAAAATCACTTCTATAAGATTCATCTTCATAAGACCTCGCAATTCCCTCGCTATTTTCTCTTTCCTCATCAATCTCAGCATTAATAAAATCTATTGGCTCTCCGATAACTTCTCTAACATAATCCATACTTAACCCTTCCTCGCTAATTCTTCTCTCTGCATCATAAATTAAATGTTCTGCGTTTGTTAATCGCCCATAAGCTCTTCCATAAACTTTATTTTCCAATGCGTATTCAGATTTCTGCAAATGAAGTTCAGCATTAGAAATAAAAATACCTAGTGCAGCAAATCCTTCCAAATCACCGCTCTTTTCCAAATTCCTTGCCTGTTTATTTAAGTCTTCAACTTTATCTTTTAGGCCTTCAATTTGCTCAACGCTGACTATTTTTTTATATTGCTCTCCAATCCCAGTTTCTTCTTCAGTTCGAGCAACAACAACTTCTGCTTCTATCTTAGGTACCTCTTTAGCAAGCTTCCCAACAATACCCTCTTTTTCTTCAAAAATAGTACTCCCTACTGCTGCACTGCCTTCTTCAACAGGAGCGATAATGTCCTCAGCTAAATCTTCGTTAATGTTTCCATCTTCCACTTGCTTATCAGTCAATTCCCTGATTTGCGATAAATAATTATCCTCCATTCCTACCATGTCTTTTTCAATTACTATCAAATTATGAAGTTCACTTTTTCCCGACCTAACCTGCTCTAAATCAATTCTATTTTCATCAATATATCCCTCAATATCAGAAGATACTCCTGCATAAATTCTTCTTGCCTCTTCTGCTGCCGTTCTAGCAGCATCCCCATTTCCTTCTAGAACCATCTCATGCATTTCAGCATATCTTTCTGCAAGAAATTGCTTTTCCAATCCAAACTTTTCTTCAATTGTATCAGCAGAATTTATCTGCCTGTTTTCCCACCAAAGTTCAAATCCATAAAATAGGCTATTGGGAGTAGTACCAGCATCTTCAGGATTAATTTCCCCTATTTGAGCAATTGCACTATAAGAAAAAATACTAGTAAGCAAAATTAAAAATACAAAATTAGCAAATAACCTTTCACCAAATCTATTTACCACCACTTTTTTTATCATTCTAGCGATTAATAATAAATTAGATTATCCTAAGTTTATAAAAGCTTCTACTTTCCATAAAAATCTTTCAATAAAATCATCAAAATAATTAAATACTCAAAAGAATTATTTAATCTATGGCCGATGAAGATACACAAACACTTAATGAAAAATTAGAGGACGTTATTAGTACAATGGATGAAATAAAAGAAGTTCTAGTTTCCATTTCAGTCTCTCTGGAAAAAATTGCAAATAAATAATTTTATTTACTTCTTTCATTTCAAGTTCTAACTTATTTATCTCGATAAAAATTACTTCCCATTTAACATTCTAATTTTAATTTATCAAAATAAATAATTTTTAAAAAACTTCCGAAAAACTATCTGTACAAATCAACAGCTACTGCTAAACAAACAACCTACCTTCTTAAAAAATATTACTATTGGATTTTGAGAGGCGCTTTCAGTTTCAGAAATTATAGCTCCAGTGGTGCCTCCTCCACTATCCCCGCCGGATGATGTTCCACTGCTTGTCGAACCAGAATCTCCTCCAGATGTTGATCCTGTTGAACCACTTGTGCCAGATGTTCCACTGCTTGTCGAACCAGAATCTCCTCCAGATGTTGAAGTTGTTCCAGTTGTTGACCCAGAACTTCCACTCGTTGTACCTCCATAAGTAGCCCCGCCAGTATATGATCCACTCGAATCATAACTTCCATAATCTCCACCTACATAATTACCGCCTGAATCATATCCTCCCCCGCCTGAATAAGATCCTCCACTACCAGTTCCCCCATAGTAACCTCCACCTGAATAAGAACTTCCACTGCCACCCTCACCATAATATGCTCCTCCAGTATAAGATCCACTTGAATCATAATTTCCATATTCTCCCCCTACATAATTACCGCCTGAATCATATCCTCCCCCGCCAGTATAATAATCCCCAGCGTATGTTCCAGTTGCAGGGTCATAACTACCATATTGTCCTGCTACTGTCGAAGATGTCCAAGTTCCACTTGAATCACGCGTCCAAGCATTTCCTTGACTATCCGTAGCAACACTTGGCCCTTGGTATTCCCCTGAAGAACTGTAATAACTATACCCTCCTCCAGGAGTGCTTGAATAATGTCCACCATCATACGTATATGTGTGGCCTTGTCCAGAAGTTCCTTCTTCACCATCATGATAACAACCATAACAAGGCATTCCTTCACTTCCTTGTCCAGCCGGCCTATTTTCAGGTCCAACAACAGTTCCATCTGATCTAATTACATTTCCACTATTAGGTTCATACTCGTCGCCTGTTTCACTCGATACCCATCTGCCTGTTCCCTGATTAAAGCTCCAAGGATTACTATTTCCTTCTGCTGTTGAAGAAACGATATTTCCTCTAGCATCAACATATCTTCCGCTTTCTCCATCATAACGATATTGATTATTGGGAGCAACAACATAAGAACTTCGAGTCGTAGTTTCAGTCCATGTACTTGTTGTAGAATCGTATGTCCACTGTTTGCCGCTAGGTGTTGCCCAAGAACCTTCGTGTTCACGGCCAACAGGAGCAGGCACCATATTATAATTAATTTGCTGTCCACTAGAAGAAGTCCATTGCCCCGTAGTAGAAACACTCCAAACTTCTCCCCTATATTCATACTTATAACTATTAGTAGTAGAGTCATAGATAGTCCTTTCTGCATGAGATGCAGTAATAGGGGGCATAAAAGTCTTCCCATTAAGAACATCTTGGTAACCTCCAGATTCAACATTATAAACATATGCTGTTGCTTTTCCGTCATCGTCATTAAAAACATAACCTGTAGGTTCACTATCAATACTAGTACCATCTACAAACTTAATAATTTCCCCTACGTCGGCATATGATTCCTCTCTGACAATGTTGTCTTCTGTATTCTCAACCTTATAACCAACTGCTGAAAAAGTAACTTCACCCTCGTCTGTCATAAAAGTATAAGCTTCATCCCCATAATTATATTGATATTCTTTAGAAGGCTCATATCCTTCTGGATAATCAAATGTGCTTGTTACACCTGCTTCTGTTAATACCGTATAACCAGTAGGATCATAAGTAATAATATTCCCTGTTGAAGGATCTTCATACGGAACGCCCAATGCAAATGCTCCTCCCTCTTTAACATCCTCAATTTCTTCACCTTTATACAGCCCTACAATCTCTTTTCTAATTTCGCCAGTTTCAGGATCAATTGTTTCAATCATTTCTATTCTGCCATTATCAATAACTTCCGCTCCCTGCTCGCCATCAACGCCTTCTTCACCAATACTCTCTCGCTTTCCATCATCGCCTGGCAAAACATAAAGTCCAATTGGTTCATAATGACCATTCAAAACTTCATCTTGCTCATTAATTTTTTCATGAATTTTCCCAGTTATCTCCTCTTCAGGTAATCCTTCGAATTCGCCATACCAAGTGTCTAAAACACCCTCATCAATTTGCTGTACTTTTTCCGCTTTTGATTTTTCAGCATCTATATACGCCAGTTTAGCAGGATCATCTGCATATTTTTCTTTAAGCTTATCGTAATCTCCAATTATTTTATCGGCAGATTCTTTATCATCTAGAATTTCCCCTCGTATTTCTTCAAATGTTGGAGGAGGCCATACTGGCATAAGCTTATAGCTATCATCCTCAAATTCTCCTTTTTCTAAATACCTATCTAAATTATCCACAATATTCTCTGCTGCACTTAAGTGATCAACTGCTTCAATTTGAAGATTATCCTCTTCAGAATTCAAACAATTTTCTCCATGCGATTCGGCCATAGCTAAAAGCCTATCAACAGCAGTAGCCTGCTCCAAATTCCCTTCCTCTCTCAATTTATCAGCTTCCGCTTTCAATTCAGCAATTTTTTCTTCTAATTCAAAAACATCAGTAATGGAAGATATCTCGTTAAATCTATCTCCTACTTGTTCCCTAATTTCCCCTTCAAAAACAAGTCTTGCTTCAGAATTACTAATATCGCTATTATCCACAACCACCTCAATTAACTCATGAGTTCTATGTTCAACTTCTGATCCAATTCTATTAATCTCGCTGGTTAAATCTTCAACAATAAATTCTGCTTGTGCTTCTGTTATACTGTCGCTTTCTGCTTGCTCCACTAATGTTTGTTCAATAGCGTTGGCAATTTCTTCATAATGTAAAACATTTATTCTCATCCCTTCAATTATTTCTGCACCCTGATGTGAATCAGAATCAATCGCCTCAATAGTAACTCCTTCAATAGATGCTGAATCAAGAGTATCTGTTTCTTTTCTGACAGCCTGTTCAAAATTATCTAAGGCTATTTGAGCAGACTCAATATCTCCTTCTTGCACCATCAATCCAGCTTCATGAAGATTTTCTTGCGGACTATCATGATTGAAATCAAAAAAATACCAAAAACTATTAGGTGTTAATCCAGCGATCTCTGGATCAAAACTAAAACTAGCAGTTTCATCACTATTTGGAATTTGAGCAATTACACTATAAGAAAAAATACTAGTCAATAAAATTAGAAATACAAAATTAACAAACAAAAACTTTCCAAATCTACTCACCACTTTTTTTAACATCTTAACAAATAATAATAAATTGGGTTATCCTAAGTATATAAAAGCTTCTACTTTCCATAAAAATCCTTCAATAAAATCATCAAAAAGATTAAATAAGTATGAAAGCTGGAAGTGTTATGTCAGAAGAAGAGGATACTAAAACATTAAACGAAAAATTAGAAGACATTATTAGCACTCTAGACGAAATCAGAGAAGCTATGTCTTCAATAGCTGTTTCCCTGGAAAAAATTGCTAGTAAATAATTTTATTTAACTTCATGAATTTCAGCTTCTATTTTAAGCTTTCCGCCAAAGACTTCATTTCCAGGAGAAATATTTTGATTTCTAGGAAGATGGACTTCTGTATAAGCCCTTTCAAAATCATCAGAGCCTTCTCTCACATAACTATATCTAACAGTATTAGCAAACCCTCTTTCTCCTTCTTTTAAATCTTTAATAATAAGAATAGAAGGAGGGCAATGGAAATAGGGCTCATAATTCTGTTGTTCTTGAGGAGCATCATATTTAAACTTCTTTCTAACTTCATCAGGCATATTTTCTAAAAGTACACCTAGTCTATTATCTGAATTTAAAAGAGTGGATAAATATTTATTCTCTCTTAAAATATCTTCTCCATCACTATAAATTAATCTAAACCCGTCATGATCTCTAAATACCTGATCGACCGGATGAGATTCAAATCCTAAATATTCATTATGGGTTCTATCACAACCGTTTAATAAGCTTCCTGCAACCAAACCTACCAAACCTTTCACTCCATTCTTCAAAAATGCTCTTCGATCTCTTTGATGCTCCATAAAATATTAAACTCTGTTTAATATTTAAACTTTCCTCGAGAAATTTAGTACATATCGATAGTAAAACTATTTTACAAACTCTACATTTTCCATATCCTTAAATTGATTATCTCCTGTCAAGAATTTAATTCCCAACTGTTTTGCAAAACAATACCCTATACAATCAGCCATAGATAAATTCCTCTTATTCAATTTAAATTTCAATTTCGCAGCCTCTTTTATAACTTCTCTATCAAAATCCTTGATTAGAGAAAAATATTTTTGCACTACTTCTTCCCCCAATTCCTCATTCTTATCTTTTAAACATCCATGATATAATTCAAAAATATTCAGTTTAGTTGTAATGATTCCAGCATTCTTATAAGGCAAATAATTGTGATTCCCTTTTATAATCTCAACAAATGCATAAGTATCGAAAAATAAAGACTTCTTTTCATTATCTTCTTCAATAAAGTTCTCTTCTTGCTTCATCTTTAAATTCCTGTCCAGATTTTTTAAGCTTGCCTTTTCCAATTCCAAAAGTTTCTTTAAAGATTTTAGAACTATTTTTTACAACAATTAATCTAACGTCCTCTTCTTCCTTAATGTTTTCACTCTCTATAACTTCTCTTGGTATAACCACTCCGAATGAATTTCCCCATTTCTTAACCTTTACATCTATAACACTCATAATTAGACAATGTATAACTAATATTTAAAGCTATCGGATGTCATCTCCACACAACATCAACATCATCCGTCCTCTCTCTGGGATTAATATCTATTTTATCAATATCGTCCCTGACACCTGCATTAAACATTAGCTCGCCAGTAAATGCAATCATTCCCGCATTATCCACTAAAAATTCCCTGGCTGGACAAAAGAATTTCGCGCCACGTTCCGAGCACATTATCTTAGCCATTTCCTGCAGTCTAGAATTGCATGCAACTCCTCCCCCTAAAACTAATTCTTTTTTTCCAGTATGTGCAAGCGCCCTTTCAGCAGCCTCTATAAGCATTGCAAAAGCAGTTTCCTGCAATGAAAAACTTAAATCCTTTTTATTAATTCCTTTATCATATAATTGCTGTAGTTTAGTTTGCATTCCTGAAAAAGAAACATCCATGCCTTTAATTGAATACGGCAATTCAATATATTTTCCTTCCAAAGCTAATTTTTCAATTTGAGGGCCTCCAGGAAATCCTATTCCTATATGTCTAGCAAATTTATCGATAAAATTCCCAATACCTATATCCAAAGTCTCTCCAAACACCCTATACTTCCCAGAAGCATAAGCAATGATTTGAGTGTTAGCTCCAGATGCATATAATAAAACAGGATCTTTAGCTCCAACACTTCTTCCAATCTCTAAATGAGCGACACAGTGGTTAACTCCGACTATATTAACATTCAGTCTTTTAGCCAAATTTTTTGCAAAATTCATTCCAGCATGAAGACACGGAGCTAATCCAGGTGCATTAGAAATTGCAATTGCCTTTATTTTAGCCTCATTAATTCCAGCTTTATCTAATGCCTCTTTGTAAATTTTTTCAGCAATTTCCCTATGATGTTTAGCACTTTCCATAGGAATAATTCCTCCTTTCTCTGTCTTGTACATATCCCTCATGTTGGACAATACTTTTCCTTTGTTAACAACTGCCACTCCAAAAGTGTGTGCCGTGCATTCAATTCCCAGTATCATAGTTTCCCCCAAAAGATCTAAACTCGTTAATAGATAAATTTTTATAGTCCATATTACTTAATAGTCCATAGGGGAACAGGACCTGACGAACTCCACGCTTGACGTGGTTAGTAGGATAGACGGGCCTACTTACCCTATATTTAGTTTTGATATATTCAACGATTTTCATATTTTCAATCTCTCCATATTTAACCAATTATCTAGAACTAAACTTATTTGATATTCTGGAGTATCTACTTTTAGTTCACTTTCCTTAACTATCACTATATTTTCTCCATTAACTATCTTGACAAAGGTCTGAAAACTATTATATTGATTATTATCTATGCATACAAAAATTAAGCAGTTAGAATTACTTTTTATAAACAGGCCAATATCAAGGAATATTTCAATATTATATCTAACTGCCCTAATTTTATGCTTTAAAAAATAATCTAAAATTTTCTCTCTTTTGAAAGTTTGCCTGACATTTTTTAAATATAATTTCTTATTTCTAACATTTTTATAATGTCTAAATCTAATTATTTTGGGCAATAAAGTCCCTATTTTATCACTCTCTATAATTAAATATCCTATTAGATTCTCTGAATAATCTATAAATATACAATAATCAAATTTATTTTTTCCCATTCTCAATAACCTTCCTTAATAATAAAAATCTTCTTTATAAATAATGCGTATTCTTCAAATCCAATTAATTGCCTTATCTTCTTCCTGATCAAAAAACACCCCTCCATCCCCTATATTAAATTATCCGGCCTTACTGATTTAAATATCTTAATCAAGTGTGTTTACATATATATTTGTTTTTTACATTTATAAAAAAATAAATTAACTTGCTCACCCTCTAAAAATTAAATCAACAAACTAAAAACAACAAAATAAAAAAATAACAAAATTCTAAAAAAGTAGAAGATTACTTCTTCTTCTTTCTTCCGCCTCGAGCCATCTTTGCTTCACAAACATTTCCCTTAGCGTCAATATAGTAAAGATGTCCTGGTTTTCTTTTAACGACACCCTTTACAATTACTTTTCCCATTGCTTACCTCCTTTCGAATATCTATTAATTATAATACGAGATATATAAATCTTTCCCTTTTTCCGTCGTAAAACGAACCAATAGCCCACTTATCCTATTTGCCTCCCATAAATTAAACAATTATCTCTTCGGAAACCAGAAATTAAAACCCTAAAATCCGACGGCCAAAGGCCTAATTAAAACTAAAATGGCAGTTCCATTAAAAAGTTAATTATCTTTTTGTTTCTATTATTTATAGGAATTTCAACAATCTTCCTAAAACATTTTTTAGGCCTGACGCTTAAACTAAATGATTTTACAATTTTTCTTTCAACAACCCTATTTCTAGAATCCAGCCATAATACTAAAAAAGGAAAAAAAACAAATAAAGAATGTATCGGTGTTTTAGTTTCACTCCTAAATTCGAAAAGTAAATTCTTATAATGTTTATTTTTAAACATTAGACCTGTAAATTTTGTAAAAGTATTTGTATTTTTGACATCTAATTTAACAGACTTATTTAAAAAATTAATATTTATAGACTTTTCATTAAACATCAGACATTTCAGACTTTATTTTTGAAATTTTATTCATTCTATCTGCAACTTTATCTATTTTAGTCTGTAAATTTTTCTTTTTTTGATTCAAAGATGCTTCCTTCTCAATCAACTTAGCTATCTTTTCTTGTAATTGCTTTTCTTTTTCGTGATCGCCGTCAATATCAGAAGATACGTCCTCCAAAGTATTTTTTAATTGAGTTTTTTCCCTAGATAATTTTTTAATTTCTAGATTTAGTTCATTAATTGCGCCGGATAAAGCAGAATCATTTGCTTTAATGCTAGTCTTCTTAACCCTCTTTTTCATATACATTTTAATGCGGTAGTATTTATAAACGTTTCTTTAATCGCCCCATAAGATAGCCAATCCTCAATTTTCCTTCTTGATATGTTTTTTTGCTGATATAGTCTCTATGATAAGCCTCCTCTAAAGCGGATTCCTGATTTTTTAATTTTCTAATTTCAATCTCTGCATCAGAGCTGTCTATTTTTTTGCTGGCAATTTTTTTATTTAGTTGAGAAAGTTCTTTTTTTTGGTTTGCAGTTATATTTTTTAATTTGCTTCTCCTAAGCTGATATATAATGAAAAGCAATATCAATATTATAAGTATTATTCCAAAAACAATAAATGTTTGGCCCCTAGGCGATAAAGATATAGAGCCTCTGTCAATTATATTAAACACATCAGAGGCGATACCAACGCTTAATCCATATTTAGCCCTTACACCAACAACATAATCACCAGAAGCAATATTTTCAGGCAAAGGTATCACTTTTGAGAAAGAGGCTTGAGTTTCAACAGCAACAGTTTCAACCAAGGTTCTAATTATATTTCCCTCAAAATCCTTAATAGTATATTCAAGTTCAACATCAACTTTTCCAATTTCTCCTAAATTAAGAAGCGTTACTTGGAAAAATACATTATCGCCGGCATTTAGTGATTTATATTCAGCAGGAATGTTTAAGCTTACATCAAATAAAGATTTTTTAGATCTAACTTCAAATATAACTGGAATTTCTTTCCTCGAATATTGGCTTTCTAAAGTGATCTTTCCAGTATAAACGTCTGGAATTAAATCTTCCGTCGCAACAAATGTTAAAAATATTGTTTTATCTTGATTAGGCCCCAATTCAATCTCACTTTCGGATAGATATACAATTCCTTCTAAATTTGTTAAAAGCTTTATCTTTAATGTTTCGCTAGTAGGATTTGTAATAGTCAATGATTTCTTAAAAGTCTCCCCAACCTTTGAAACAACTTTTATTAAAACTTGATCAACTTCAAATTGTGGAACTTTTTTTCCTCCACCGCCCCCCCCGCTCCCACTTCCACTTCCACTGCTCCCGCTGGAAGAACCCGACACAGGTGCAGGTGTTGGTGTAGGGGTAGGGTCAGCTGTCTCGACGATTAAAGAAACACTTGCCTCATCGTTCCCAGTAACAGTACCGCTGATAGATTTTTCATAATCGCTGTAATTCTTCACAATAATTAATCCAGCAAGTATAAAAACAAATAGAAAAACCAAAAATAATGATATAACTTTAACTGCGTTTAAAGGCCTCTTTTTCATAATTATTCCTCTGTCTGAGATAATCTTTTATCTTTAAAAACTCACCGTTTAAATCAATAGGCAACTTTTTATATAACAAAAATCATTATTATAGATGGCAGAGGTGACATCCTATTTAGGTCCAACAATAATCATTCTAGCAGGCTCATTAGTTACTCTAATAGTAATAATTATGGCCCTGACTATGAAAAATAAAAAATTAAAAAAAGAAGTAATAGAAAAAAAAGTTACAATTGAGCATGAAGAATTAATCAGAGGCGATATTGAAAAATTAAAAATATCAGAAAAATCACCTCGAGAATTATTAAACAATCTCGACACATTAGCAAGAAGATTTTTCAAGGAAACATTTAATGTAGAAAAAAATATAGATTATTCTGAAATGATAAAAATATTTAAGGAAAAAAAACGCGATGAAATCATTTCTTTTTGCGAAAGGCTTCTCCACTCGCTTTATTCCGGTGAAGCACCTGAAAAAAGAACAGTAGACAATTTAATTTCAGATTTTGAATTTATATATTCTGAAGAGTACCCTCAAATCGTATCTATCCCTGGGCTAAATGACCAAATTCAGCAGAAGGAAGCAGAAAGAATTGCAAAAGAACTTGCATCAATAAAAGAGAGTGATGTTCTAGATTCATACCAAAATTTCCAGCAAAGATTTGAAAAAATATATAGTGAAATCAAAAATCAAAATAATAAAGATGCCCTAAACAGGCTGGAAAAATACAGAAAATCATTAATAAAAAGAGTCCAGGAATATCAGCAGGACAAATTTAAAATAATAGACCTTTCAGAGGAAATATCAAGAGGGGAAAGAATATTAGATTTACTTTCTAAGTAAACTAAATTAACCTCCTATATCTACTGCTTATCATCCAATATTCAAAAGAGAATAACAATATGGCGCCCATAAGCAAATAACTGGACAAATTAATAGCAACTTTTCTTTCGGTAGATTTTATTGCGCTGTTAAATGATTCAAGAAGTTCTTTTTGAGTTTGAGCTGTAAAAGATTCCCCGCCAGTATTATAAGAAAGTCCTTTCAAAGAGTCTAAATCTACCTTTGATATTCCAAAAGATGTTTGTCCTCCCTCTGCTGTTCCAATAGCAATAGTGTGAACTATAACATTATTGTCGTTAGCATAACGTATCGCTTCATCTATCGCTCCAACATTAATTTGTCCATCACTCAACAATAAAATAGCCTTAGTCTCTTCAGAATTCAAAATATTAGTGCTTGTAATTATAGCTTCAACAATATCAGTGCCTGCAATATCACTAATTATAATTTCTCCAATAGCACTCTTTAGTAAACCCTTACTTTCAGTCATACCGGTTTCAATTAAAGCATTTCCTGAAAAAGAAACTATTCCTGCTCTTGTCGTAATAGGAAGAGAATCTATAAACTCCATGGATGTTTTTTTAGCAGCCTCCATTCTATTTGGAGAAAAATCATCAGCCTCCATGCTTTTAGAGCTGTCAATAGCAATAACAAAAGAATAAGAGCTTGCCTCAATTACTGTGTGCAATCTCATTCCAGATAAAGATAATACAAGCAATAAAGCAACTGCTCCAGTGAGAATTAAAATAAATATATTTCTAGAAAAAAAGTCAATTCCCTTTATCCTTGAAATAGCCTCAAAATTGGCAAATTTCAGCGCTGTACTCTTAGTAGTTTTTAACGTCGCTAAATGAATAAATATGTACGATGGAATCAGCAGTAAAAAAAATAAATATTGTGGATATAAAAAACTTATAGATGCCATCAAACAAAAAACCCCTTTTTCTCCACTCTTTCTTTTAAGAATTCAGCTAATGGATAAACGAATGGTATATCTGTCATTAAGGGCAGTACATCAATATTTGCTTTTCTAAAAACATCTTTTACAAAATTTTCTTGCTGTATTGCGTACTTTTCATATATCGCTTTGCTCTTTTTTGGATTTATTAAAATCTGTTCTCCAGTCGAAGGATTTTCAATAACAATCTCCCTGTCCATATCAGGCAGAGTTTTATCTAAAGGATCTTTGACCATTATCCCCATAGTTTCAAATCTATGCCCTAACAAATGCCAATCTCGAGAGCAATCATCATTCATTTTAATAAAATCCGAAACAAAAACTACAGAATTAACTGTCTCATTTAAATATTCAGTGGCATATTTTAACGCCCCTCTAATATTTGATCCTCCCTGATACATATTAGGATCAGACAATAAATCAACCAGTAAATAAAGTTGATTCAATCCTTTTTTAGGGGGAACATATTCTTTAACTCTATCTGAAAAAAATATAAACCCTATTTTATCATTAGAGTTAAGCATTAAATGAGCTAGAGCTCCAATTAATTCTGCAGCATACTCGCATTTTAGTTTGTCATGCGATCCCAAAACCATGTTCTCACTAACGTCTATAATAAAAACAATTCCTAGGTCTCTTTCCTCAATATATCTCTTAACAAGCATTTTAGTCCCCCTCATGCTAGCCTTCCAGTCAATGTCTTCAGCGTCATCTTCAGGGCTGTATTCTCTGTAACTCTCAAACTCCAAACCTTTCCCTCTAAATAATATTTTATATATTTTCTCTTTTAATTCAAATTCTTTCGCAGCTGCCTCAAATTCACTAATTGCCCCAGCAATATCTATATTTAATTTTCTTTCTGCCATTTTCCTCTTTTGACTAAATAAACTAGCAAAATCGAATTAAAAAAGGTTTCTAAAATATTAAGTCCAGTTTATATCTGAACCCCCTCTATGATCTGCAACCATACATCCATTAGCACCATATTATGAATAATTAGAGTCTATCAAATTTTAAATATCTAATTTTTAAGTGTTTTACATATATTTTTACATTTATAAAAAAATTAAATTAATAGGTTTACTTTACATAAAACAAGTATCAAGCACGATTCTTGGTTTTTTCATTTCTTACTGCCTCTATCTCTTTTTGTATATCTTCTTCTGTAATTCCACTATCCTTAAATCTCTTTCCAATCTCATCAATTAATTCAAGCAATTTCTTCTTCGCTTTTTCCTTAGAAACTTTTTTTAAAATAATTTGATCTTTATCACTTACAACAACAAGTTTGTCCTGCTCAGCTAAACCAGCCTCCTCCCTTATCTTTTTAGGAATAACTATTTGTCCTTTGCTCGATATGGTTATTACATCTATCATAGAAAAGTAAGGCGAGACTTACTTTTAAACTTTTCGTTTTCACCTTACACTAACTACATTATTCAATAATTCATCAATGACAATATCAGATGTAACTCTTTCCGCTCTAGCCCTATAGGACAAAATTATTCTATGCCTCAAAACTTCATGAGCCACATCTTTTACGTCAGACGGAATAACAAAATTTCTTCCCTGCATCATGGCATGAGCTTTAGACGCTATATACAATGCTATACTTGCTCTTGGCGAACCCCCCCATTCAATCAGCCCCCCATACTTAAAATCTTTAGTCCTAGTTTTGCTTACAATATCTAAAATATAATGCTTAATATTCTCGCCCAGAAAAACTCTTTTAGCTAGCTTTTGCATTCTAATTATTTCCATCGGCGAAATAATCGGCTTTAAATTAAAATCTTCAAACTTCTTTAATGTCATGTTTTCTTCCATAATTTTGCTCTCATGATCATATTCAGGATACCCCATAATTACTTTAAATAAAAACCTGTCAATTTGAGCTTCAGGCAATGTATAAACACCGCTCTGTTCCAGTGGGTTCTGATTAGCCATTACAAAAAAAGGATCTGGCAGAGTATAAGTCTCCTTCCCTAAAGTAACTTGCCTTTCCTGCATCGCTTCTATTAATGCAGATTGAGTTTTTGAAGGGCTTCTGTTAATTTCATCAGCAATTACAAAATTAGCGAATATCGGCCCTTTAATAGTTTCAAAACCTTTTCCAGGCGTATAAGTAGTAATACCCACTATATCAGTAGGCAATAAATCAACAGTAAACTGTATTCTCTTAGAACTGCATCCGCTAACAACAGATAAAGTTTTGATCGCTAAAGTTTTAGCAATTCCTGGAACTCCCTCCAATAAAACATGCCCATCACAAATTAAAGCCCTAATTAAACTATCGACTATCTTGTCCTGTCCTACAACCGCCTTAGCAATTTCATTCTTTACAGCAGATATAACAATAGAATACTTTTTTATCTCCTCTAATGAAGGCTTTTCCTTATTTTCAACATCAACAAAATTACTTTCATTAGTATGCTCTCTAGAAGGCATTTTGATATTTCTTTCCATATCTACACTCTTTTTTTTCTTTTCCATTTTCCTCTTTTCTTATTTAAATTATCACCTATACTATTAAAACTTTCCTTCCCCATAATTTGTTTCAACATTATATTTTTGAGCCTCTAGTAAAGCTCTTTTTATCATAGTTTTTCTATAGACATAGAAAGTTATCCCCAGTGCAATAGCAAGAACGGTAGTTATTAATAAGTAAATGAAAACCTTATCCTGGAATTTAGCCTTTAATCTTCCTTGAGAAAAGAAAGACTGTTGAGAAATAGTGAACTTGCAGGCATCCACAGCTTCCTCTAGTTTAATTTCAGCACCTTTAGTATCTCCTTTATCTAGTAAACTCCTAGATTCATCAACTAGCTCTTTTATTTCCGCACATTCTGGATTTTCAGAAATAAATTCTTCAGTAAATACAAGCTTTTCAATTAAAGTATCGCCTTGCAAAACATTCACATATATTTTTCCCCAGTCTCTATATCTAGGGCTTGCAACACTCGCATTTACATGAATTTCATATAATCCAACTTCCAACAATCCTGTTTCAATTGTCAAGGTCACATTTTCACTTTTTTTAACACCTAATTCTTTAATGAAATCCTTGCTAAAAGTGGCCTTAGAATTTTGCAATACACCATCTAATGATACTAATCCAGATAATTGAATACTGCTTAATCCAATAGTTGCTTCATTCATTAATTCAATAGGAAGAATAATCGCTTCCCCTTTCTTTACAGAGATAGACCCAGGCAATAAAAGTTTTAATAATACTGGTTTTTCAATTTCACTCGTGCTGGAAGTAGGCTGTGGTTGAGGTACAACAATTTGAACAGGCTCTAAAAATGAAACCTTAAATGAGTTGCTCATTGCAGTTGTCAAAATTATATTATTTCCGAAATCTCCCACAGTAACATTCAATTTCTCTTCAGCTGTTTGACTTGCACTCAAACTTAATATCCAATCATCAACTTTAGAAGAAATTTTACTACTGCTTTGATTGCTCATTGTGCTGAAATTAATGCTTTGATTATAGTGCGGATCAAATGCATCTGTATCAAAGAAATAACTGCTTAAATTAATTAAAATATTTTTTCCAACAACACTTTCTCTATCACCCATTAATCCAGCAAAGACGACTGGAGCATTAGCATGAGTTATGTTTATCCTCCAGCTTCTACTAGCATTAAAGTCTTTATATTCGGATGGATAAACAACTAAAGTCATATCTCCAAAAAGGCCGTAAGTTTCATCTTCATATCCTGGAATAAAGTTTAAAGTGATATTAGTTTTATTTCCAAAATAGCTTCTTTTATCTCTAAGAATATTATGAACATAAAATTCATAAGTGAGATTATCCCCTACAAGATGAAACACACTAAAATTATTAAAAGATTTATTACCCTCTGCAAATTTAAATATTTTTCCAGAATCCGGAGATTCTATAGATGGAGGGCCATAAACAGAAATAGCAAACTCTCCAGAACTCTCTGTTCCAGTCAAATCTCTAACAATAATTCTAATAATGTACAGACCCAAATCGGTATCATTAAATGAAATATTTATTACTCCAGATGTAGAATTAAAGTTAGTGTCATTAAATATTGCATTTCCAAAAACATATTCATATCTATAAGTCAAATTCCCCCCCTCATCATACCCATCTTCAACATCGCTTGAATTTATATCAAAATATAAATTTCTATTTATTGTGGAAGTTAAATTAATTAAATTGTGAATGATAGGTGCATGGCTTACTGCATTAATTGTCAAATTAAAATCAATTTTATCTGAATTATCTAAACCGTCTTTAGCATTTATACTGACATTATAATATCCAATATCGGCCCTTCTAGGCATAAATTCTGCTCTAAACAGCATCTGATTTGGTGGAATAAAACCTTCTGATTCAAAACTAATCAAATTAACATTTGATCCTTCAAGAATTGATTCAACACTTATTAATTCGTTATAAAAATCCCTCTGATCAACAGGTATAACTAAATCATCATCGCTGACAAATAATAATAAATCAACATTTAAGTCTTCACTAGTATTCGTATTCGAGTTAAGAATATCTATGCTCACATTATTTCCATCTATAGGTTCTTTAATTTTAGGCAAATCAGGAATATTTAATACAGTAAAATTAAATGTTTTTGGCACATTTACTTTCCCATCAGAAACATTGATCATAACAATATGCTCCCCAACATCTCCATCAATAGGGTTAAAATCAATAATTCCTGTAAGTGGATCAATATCGAAAGAAGGAAAAGCTTTTTCAGCAGAAAATGAAAAGCTCAAAGGATCATTATCGGGATCACTTGCAAACAGCTCTAAATCCAAATTAAATTGGCTGTCTTCATCAAATACATGTACTATAGGAGTATTCACATCCCATAAAGGCAAATTATTAGTAGTAATGGTTAGACTAAATGTCTTTGAATCTCTATTTCCAGTTTTATCAATAGTTTCAATAGTCACACTATGAGTTCCAATCCCTCCATCGCTTGGATCAAATTCAATTAATCCAATTGTTTTATTCGTTCCAACAATTGAACCCAAACTTCTTACATTTATCCAAGGCAAATTAGATGAAAAACTTAATATTTCATCATAAATACTTTTTTCCCCAATTAAAAGATCTTCATCACTAGCATTAAATGGAATAGAATAAATATTTGTAGTATAAACTTCAAGATCCCCTATATTATCCATATATACTTGATCAGGAATATTATCTACAAAGAAAGATATAATCGTTGAATTAATACCTTTAGGGCTTCCACTGTCCTCAACACTTATATTTATTTCCCAATTTCCTACATTAGAATCTGTTGATTTAAAGTCTATATCGGCACTCCCTCTAAAATTAGTATTCTTTCCAACTATGACAACTTTATTATTCAAAAACCAGCTTGCATTTGAGTTAAATATTAGATTATTAACTTCATCCCCATCTACTGCACTTACAATACAATTAAATTGGCTGTCTTCAACTGTAGATCTTAAAGTTCCGCATACCTCCTCAAAAATAGGTTCAGAATTAACATTTAACACACTAAAATTAATTACTTGGCTGTTTATTGCTCCTAAAGAGTCTCCAGCACTTATATTAATGACATAACTTCCAACATCATTTCTTGTCGGAATAAAACTTATATTTATAGAAGTATCATTGATAATATATTTGCTGTTATCGAATAATTGGCAATCGCTTCCCCTTGTACTCCATTCTGCTAGACTACAGCTTAAAAATTCTAAATTCAGAACCAATGGAAAATTCTTTTCCTCATCATCAACCAGAATAATATATTCAAATAATTCACTCATATTGAAACTTTTATTTTCTAAATTAAGATAGTTAGGAGCATCATTAACAGGATCTATTTGTACTCTTAAAAATGCAGAAATTAAAGGGCTTTCACTATCTCGAATATTTAGCTCAACTTGTTTTGACCCTGTTTGGTCATTATGGGTAATATTAACTTCCAAAATTCCATTATCACTATTTATATTGAAGTTGGTTAATTTTGCATTTTCATTAATTTTATCAAGTGAATACCCATAAACAAGCAAGTCATTTTGATCATCTTCACTTACATTAGCACTAAAATTATATGAACAAAATTGATCTTCAATGCATCGTAATGTATCTTCAAGCCCATCTGCATTGAAATCAACAAACCCCGAAGCTGTCTTAATGATGTAAGGTTCTGTATTAGTTATCACATATGCATTTTCTAATAGAGGATTTCCAAAAGTGCTAGTGCAAGACACTTCAAAACTATGAATTCCTTTATTAATAAAATTAGAAGAAATTTTCCATAATAAAGAAACAGGGTCATAAACCATACTTTGTATATTTCCATAGCCTTCTCCATTATCAAAACGTACATTGCAATTCCCTTGGCCATTATCTATAGCATTTCCCAAACTATCAGTGTAATTGGCATAAAAATTAAAAGTCCATACCACTGAAGAAGGTTTATTCTTTTGAGCACAATACTCCTCACAAAATGTATATCTTTTTACTTTTTCTCCAGGGTTATTTATATCATCTAAATCGCTATCATCATAAATTATAAGGGCAGAATTTCCATCAATTCCAATACTAGGGCCATAAGGCGCTAAAAGTACATCTCCAGGAATATCTTTAAAAATTCCAATATTAAAAAAATTAAAAAAAGTAAATAATATTAATGCCCCAATTGCAAGTATAAATATGCTGAGCCAAAAATAACTTTTTACTCTACGGGTATTTTCAGGAACTTTATAGTATCTTTTTTTAATTTTTCCATCCTCTCTATAAGATTCATAGTAATACGGCCCATATGTTTTTTTACCTATTTTTATATATTTTTTATGCACCATTTACCCTCTTTTATCTGCTTACAACGTAGAGTAAAAATAGTTTATAAACATGTCGGACTTCGAAGTCACTTTATCAAGAATCTATTTATTTCATTTCTGGGTTTAATACCCCGATGCTCTGCATCGGCCAGAAATGAAATTAGAAATTTTAGAGAATTTCTTTATTGCGCATATTTAGTTTCATCTTTTATATCAAATTTATAATCATTTTTCAAATATTTAAGCTCATCTATCAACTTCATATATAGTCTTTTATCTATAGTTTCTAAATCTGAAGCCGGCTCAATTCCAAATTGGGTATGTTCTAAAAAAGGTTCGCCTTGTCTTACACCCTTCAATTTATCTGAAAAAAAAGTTATCTTTTCAATAGCTAAAACAGCATAATCATCTAAGACCTTATCCACAAGAGCCCTCATAGTAATATCTTTTACTATTTCAGGATATGGAGAAAAAGAAGGAAGTGAACTAATATTGAAAGAATAAATATTTACTTTTCCTGCTAAGTTTCTATTCTCTGAAAGCTCCCGCTTTATTTCAATAATTCGCATAATCAAATCTTAATTTTACAATATTTAAGGTTTATTATGTCAAGATTCTTGACTAAAACTCCATGCTTTAGCATGGAGTTGAATCTTGAGCATCCAAAAGTCCAAAACAAACCACACCTTTTAAGGTGTGGTAAAACTCAAGGACTTTTTGATAATGGTCTTTATATTTGATAAATCAAATATAAAAATTTTTTCTTCCCATTTAATAAACATTCCCATAAATTACTCATAACTTTCCATTTTTTGTTTATTCATAACATATCTAATTGATTGAACTACTACAACTATTAATAAAATAATAATCCCTATAACCAAAATATATTGCGCTCTTATTCTACTCCATACCGATTTTACTACAGGACAACTATTTGGACAAGGCCCTTCACAATCAATTCCCCTTTCACCCTGATTTCGTAAACCATCTGAACAGCTAGGGCAAACACCACAAGGCCCGCCACAATCAACTAGAAGCTCACATCCATCATCATGACAATTCTTTACCCCATCAGAACAACTAGGATTATTCACAAATGCACAATATTCTATTTCATCTGGCCTGAAAACTGTTCTATTACAGGCATTCACATCCTGACAGCTTCTAACTTTAAACCCGCAATTTTCATTAAGAAATGAATCCTTGCAATTATCAACTATTATCTTATAATCTTCTTTCGCTAACAATCCTCCCTTATAAGTGGATTCAGTATCCTGGCATATTCCCCAATCTAAACATCCCCAAGTTTCCCGGCATGCTGTAAAACTTCCTCCTCCACCCCCTCCACCACCGCCTCCTCCGATAGTAACAGGACATGAAACATGCAATACTGTTGCATTCCATTCCAAAGTTGTATTTAATAAGCCATCCGTAGCAATTGCCTTAATTTTATGTATTCCAGACGTACCGCAAGGGAAAGAGTATCTAAACTCATCAAATGAGTTTGAAGTCGTATATTTTTTCATTTCAGAATCAACATACCAATACAAATCTGGAATAGTTCCATCAGGATCTTTTGTAGTAATATTGAAATAAAGTCCTGTTAATCCAGGAGTATTAAAACTTAAATTAGATGGTGAATAATTAACAATAACAGGAGCCCTATTTTCATCAGTCAATGTAAGACTAAAGTCATCACATTTTTTAACCGGCCCCCCATTTTGTCCGCAAAAATCAGTTATATTTTGATGAATTTCAATTATGCCTCGATCTTCAGCACATAAAGTTAAATTATAAACACTTATATTGTATTTTCCCAATGCCATTTCATTAGTATCAGGAGTAAAAAGCATTGTTCCATTGTTGCTTATATCAAATAATCTAGGAGCATTATCTAAAAATTCCAGACTAAAAATAAAGTTTCTAGAATCTTGCGTCCCATCTTCTGTATCGTTTACTTGAGCTTGATAATAAAAAGTACTTTCTTCCCCCACAGTCCAAACAGTTTGAACTCCTATATCAGTTAAATTCGGTTCATTATTAATTTCTATTACACTAATATTAACTTGTTTTGTTGTTACAGAACCCCCATCACTAGCAGATAAAATTTCAGAGTAAAAGCCATAT
Source organism: Nanobdellota archaeon (assembly GCA_030648155.1). Taxonomy (GTDB): domain Archaea; phylum Nanobdellota; class Nanobdellia; order Pacearchaeales; family GW2011-AR1; genus JAUSIK01. The sequence goes on from JAUSIK010000008.1 coordinate 41,592, forward strand.
CCAATATTAGAATTTACTCTTTTCTTGTCCAAAAGTGCAGAAAATAAATTAATGTCTGTTCTTTCCTTTCCATTTGAAGTTAATGAAGGCGAAACAAAAAATGGAAAAGTTGGAGAAATTCTAACTTCTAAAACATCTAAATCCACATCGCTTACATTAAAATAAGTAGACAATGCCTTATTTTCACATACAAAAATATCATTGCTAATATTTTCAATAGATGGCGCTTTATTTACCTTTAAAGTAACTTCCGCATTAAAAGGAGCAAGTTCAGGCAAAAAAGGAGATAACAAAGGCGCAACTATATATTTTAATAAAAATAATGGAAAAAATAATAAAATTATAACCAATAATAATATAGACAATAGAACAATTCTTAAAACTTTTCTCCCCCTCTTTTTCATTGCTCTAAAAACAAAACCATATATTTAAGGCTTATGCTCGAGTTAAGTCAAGTTTATTATTTAACCCATTCATGAATCTACAACCCTATATCCTTTCACCCATCTATTGCTAATCTAGTCAAGTGCACTGAAAAATGAACTTTTATGATTTGATTATCATATGTATAAATTTTTGCTTAACCATTAATGCCTTTCACTATTATCATATTTTATACACTTTAAAATATTAAATTTTATTATTTTTTACTAATTTTTGTGATTTTTAAATATCTAAAAAATTAATTTTTTAACCCTCTTATCAATAATTTCCATTTCCACTAAAGCCTTGATTATTTTGCCCATAATTATTGTATTGCCCAGCATTAGAATAATTATATTCTAAACTTCTATTTCTCCTAACTAATAATACTATAACTAATGCCATTAATATAATCCCGAACATAAATCCAGAGATGACCACAACAAAAAAGGTATTCTTTCCAGTCGAAGGGGCAGATTTTTCTACTAACTCATCCTGCTCACTTTCTAAAGTTAGGCTAGTACCTTTTCCCTTTGCCTTTTCAGTTTCTTCATCAATTATTAATACTGGAAAAGATTTCCCTATATTAACTATAAACTCAATGTTCCCACCAGCATTTTCCTTTGGTACAGGCCTAAATGTCGCCCCTATTTTAAATCGAGTTCCTGGTTTAGCATCGTTAGGGACTTCAATTCTTATCGGAACTTCAACTTCCTCCCCATAAGGCAAGTCATAAGTCTTTATCCCTTCTAGTAAAGAAGCTACTTCATCACCAAGAGTTAATTCAGATTTAACCAAAATATCAGAATCTCCCTCTAAAACATTCCTCAAAAGAAAAAACGTCTCCTTAACCTCTCCTGGCTTCATTCTTAAAGGATAATTTTCAGAATATAGTGTCGCAACTCCGAACGCATCAGCTGAAAAACTTAAAAATATAACAAGGGCAAAAGTTAAAACAATAATAAAATACCTCTCCATTTAATGTTTAACAATTATGGTTTAATAAACTTTTTCGTATCCACAATTTTATAAGCCATTTATTAATTACTATTTCTCTTCTTAATTATTAGCCACACTACAATTATCAAAACAAGGATTGCAAGTATCCAAATCCAAACTGTAGATCCTGCGGATGTTTTTTCCTCAGTAGATTGAACCTCTTGGTTCGTTTCCACAGCAGGAACAACAATTAAATCAATACTTCTTCTGTAGCTAAAAGCAAATCCAATAGTTGTACCTTCGCCTTGTGACTTTTGACTTTCTCCTTCAGCAATAATGGCATTAAATAAAACTTTAATATTATGTTTATCCCCAACCTTTGCATTCTGGGGGATAATAACTTTAATCGGCGCTGCAACATTGTTATTTGCAGAGATTGAAAATATTGTACCTTGAGGGAAGGAAACATACTCTCCGCCCTCTTCAATAGTAGCTTTAACAGTAATATCTTGCGCTTCAATACCATAATTCTGTAGTGAAAATGCAGTTTCATATTCTTCTCCAGGATTTAGTCTTAGTTCAGTATTTTCAAATCCTACTGAAAATGAACTCACCCCAACAGATAACAAAGAAACTATTAACACACCTATTAGCAAAAACTGCGAACCCTTATTATTAAAATATTTATACTCCATTTTAACCTATTATTACCTCCCATTGTTCCCCATCTGCGTCACAAGATGCACCACATACATTATTTGCGCTATAAGCCGTATCGCTACCACCGGTTAAACAAGTCCCACCAGCACAACCATTAGCAGAATTTAATTGTTGCCATATACAAAAGAATAATTCATCCTGATTTGTTCCAGAAACATAAACACTGTCAGCATTAAATCCTAAAGTAAATCCAAGAGCATCGACATCTGTCAGAGCATTCCCTGTCAATATGGCTGCTTCAAATGGAGCACTTCCGCCACCGCCGTTAGCATCGCATGCACCATTAGTACCAGGTGGAACTGCAGCTCCAGCCACATCCTCAACACTCATTGATTCCGCCTCTAATACTGCTGAAGGGAAATTATCTCCAATAAGATCTTGTGGACGAAGACTTAAAGTAGTAATTGGTAAATTTCCTCTATTTCTAAATGTCAAACCAGCATCACCATCAGTCAAGTCATTATCTGCTCCGACATTATCTGTACTTGTGACAGAAACTCCAGTCCAAGATAGTCTTTCCAACGGATCAATATCCAATCCTGGAACAGTCAAATAATCCATTACATACGCTTCATCTGTTACATCCCAAGGTGCAACTACAAAATCAGTACTAGTTTTTGAGATTGAATTTCCTTGGCTATCCTCGATATAAAGACTCCAAGTCCAAAAATGATTTTGAGCTGATTTTGCTGTAACAGAAGGTTCATCATAAAATTGCATTTGAACATAACAGCGATATTTTCTCTGATTCGCAGATACACCATTCCCACGAGGAGATACTCCTGCACCATTATTACATTCAGGTACTACTGGCCCAGCAGCCCCGCCACAATCTATAGCATAACATGCCGCTGTTGCACCAGTCGGAAGTGTTCCTGAAACAGCATCTCTTGTCCTACACCCAGGCCCAGTACATCTAACTCCAAGTTGAGGAGAAGTAGCTCTAGCGGCAATTTGATAATTTGAAGCAGTAGGACTTCCAAATGGAATAATCGCAGGACAACTAGTAGCTGCTGCACAACTAGCCGGTAAACCCGGCAATTCATTTGGAGTAGCACCACCGAGATTAACATCCTGAGCAATAAACTCAACAACAGAATAAACTATCCCATTCGCTCCATCGGCAGCAGCAATTGGTTGAACATCTCTTACAGGGCTAGAGCCAATAAGGTTATTCGAAGAATCAACATCAGTCACCTCGAGTATATGAACAATATCCGGCGGAGAATTCGAAATAGTAACTGAAGCATCGAAAGGAGCCTGTTGTGGTTCATCTCCCCAAACATGCCACCATTCATGACCTGCACTAGCAAAAGAACTCATAATTAATATTGTACTTAAAAAAACAAAACCTAATGATTTTCTTATTCCCATATTCATCTCTTTTTATAATTCAACAATTACAAAACGCTTTTCTTTTTAAACCTTTCGATAAAAAATAATAAAATAATTTTTCTAAGTACAACTTCCTTGAGGATCTGTCGTTTCATCTACAGGATAAGTTATCTCCCAAGGATTAGGGTTCTTTGCAGAATAAGCCTGGATCGGCAACCCTATAGGTATTTGTTTTAAGCAAAAGTACAAACTTCCTAAACCTTGTCCTTGTGAATTATCTCCTCGATTGATATTAAATCCAGAAAAAGATAATTCCGTGTCATGAACCAATAGAGTTCCTAAAGTACATGAAGCATCAAATACTGCTGAATGCGCAGCAAAATTATTTACACCAATATTGGAAGCTGGATTAGTCTCCCCAATAAGGTTTTTACCTTTTAGCTTAATACAATTAATATCAGTATTCCCAACATTTTTAATTTGCAAAGTTTTCTTTATGTTTAAATTATTTCCAGGAGCTAAACTTCCAAAATTAATGCTAGGATCATTAGTTAAATATTTTTCAGACGCGAGAGCAAAAGTTGCGGTAGTATCTACACTCCATTGAGAATTTGAAGAATCCAAAACTGCCGACTTAACAGTCCATGTGCCAGGTTCATCATAATACCAAATATCAACGACACAAGAATATTCATATTTATTTAAATCGTCAGGATTAATCCTGATAAAACTACAAAAATCTGCATCTGTCCTGACTGTACCATCTAGGGGTGGAGTTGCAGTAAAGCTTCCTCTGACATTTCCTATCCTGCTAAAATCACCATAATTTTTTACTGTAGATTTAAAGGTTATAGGCTTACTAGTTGCAGGTTGTATAAATACATTTGCAGGTACATTACTTAAAGAAGAAACCACTAGATTAATATTTACCGTAATCGTCCTTAATCCGCTAGTACAAGTAACTCCAGAACATTTATTCCCAGCCTTGTCCTCGGCAAAAACCTGAAAAGTCTTAACACCATTAATAGATCCTTTTTGATCAACATTTAATCTCCATTTATCCACGCCATATTTAAACAAATTACTATAGTATAATTGTTGCACTTCATTTAAAGTCAATACCCTATCCCACATCATAACTTCATCAATATATCCATCAAAACCCCTGTCATTTCCATTCCTATTTCCTATTAAAATTGGGTTCACTAAACCTGTATTAACTCCAGGACCCCCAATATTAGTTGTTCCAACATTTAGTCCATTTAAATAAAATGTTGCAGTTCCAGCAACTTGATTGTAAATTACTGAAACGTAACTCCATTTATTTAACAAAGAATCTAAACTACTAGATTCTACCGCGACCCCATTATTAGCAACAACAATTTTATTCATGCCTGCTCCAGCATCCTTAACATAAATAGTATATCCGTTAGTCCCTTCGGTATTTGCATTAGAACTATCAACAATTCTTCCTAATCCTCCGCCACCCAAACTTCGTGGATTAATCCAGGCACTAATAGTATAAGACTTATCAGCATTAGCCCCAAAATTTAATGAATTAGAACCAACAATAGTAATCCTATCATTAACTCCATCAAAATTAAATGCTTTGCCATATTTTCCACTCGCTAATACTCCTGCCTCAAAAACACTTCCATCATTTCCATTTCCACTCATATCTTTAACTACGGTTGCACTCTCTCCAAGAAGAGCAACGTTATCTAAATTCATCAACAGTTTAGTTGAGCTATCAAAAATATTGTAGGGTGCACCATTCCAGTTAAATGTTACAGTTTTCAAATTTCTTTCAGTAATAATTGTCTCTATTTTTAGTGGCTCAATACTTATAGGGTCATTATTTGCAGGCGTAGGTGCTTGGAATACCAAAGTAGGGGAAGTGGTATCTACGCTAACTGTTCTAGATTCAGTTCCACATGGATTTCCAGAACACAAGTTTCCTACCCTATCACTGGCTAAAGTTTGAAAAGTATAACTTCCCTCGACAAGGTTCTTTTTTTCAACAAATAATTTCCATTTCCCAACATCGTACTTGTATAAATTACTAATGTATAATTGTTGCACTTCACTTAATGTTAATGCTCTATCCCACATTATAACTTCATCAATATATCCATCAAAATCTCTTGTTAAATCTTGATTACTTCCAATCACAATAGGATGAGCAGTATTCTTTCCAGGAATTTTATCATTTGGAAAATCTCCACTTCCAGCTAATACCCCGTCAACGTAAAAAGCATAGGTTGTAGTTGCATCATTTATATAATTAAAAACAGCAACTACATGACTCCATTTATTTAACAAAGAAGCACCAGCTGAAGAATCAACTGAAGTCCCATCATTATTAAGGGTAAGTTGAGTTCCAGGACTTCTCAAATAAAATGAATATCCCCCTCCAGCGCTGATACCAGTGGACTTATCAACAATTCTTCCAAAATTATTTATTCCAGCAGATCGAGGATTAATCCATGCTGAAATTGTGTAAGACTTGTCAGCATTAGCCCCAAAATTTAAAGATCTCCTAGCACCAAGATTAATTCTATTATTATTTGCATCTACACTTCCAGCGAAGTTGTACGCCCCTCTGTATTTTCCATTAACAATAGTTGTCGCCCCAGTAGCAGTTCCATCATTCCCATTTCCACTCATATCTTTAACTACGGTTGCACTCTCTCCAAGAAGAGCAACGTTATCTAAATTCATCAACAGTTTAGTAGAACTGTCAAAAACATCACTTCCAACTCCATTCCATTTGAAAGTAACTTTTCCCAAATCCTGAACAACAATATCAGTAAGCATTGAAAATTGACTTGCAACTGAATCTCCATTTGCTGGAGTAGGTGCCTGGAATGTTGAAACCGGCAACACCGAAGATATTGTAACTGTTCTTAAATCAGTTCTGCATGTAATTGCAGAACATAAATTCCCTGCCTTGTCCTCGCCTATTGTTTGAAATTGATAAACCCCGTTTAATAAATTCTGCTGAACATTTAATCTCCACTTATCCACATTAAACTTGTATAAATTACTGATATATAATTGTTGAATATCACTATCAGTTAAAGCCTTATCAAACATCATAACTTCATCAATTAACCCATCAAAATCTCTGTTTAATCCATTATTATTTCCGATATAAATTGGATAATTATCCGAATCTGGTGTAGTGTCTGCAGTTAGAATAGCAGATCCTTTATTACTGCCGTCAACATAAAAAGTAATTTTAGAAGTGGGATTTTGTGAATATACTATTGCCACTTGTTGCCATGTATCCAAACTAATAATATTATTTGTAGGGGAGTTCACTGCTGTTCCATGTCCCGCGCCCAAATCATTTTCCTGATCTCTAATATAAAAAGTATAACCTCCGCTTCCAGCATTACTCGCGCCAGCAGATTTATCAACTATCTTTCCAAAATTTCCAGACGCACCTTGGCCAAAACCCCTAGGATTAATCCAAGCAACAATTGTGTATGACTTATCGGTATTTAATCCAAAGTTCAAGGAAGCAGGAGTTCCAAGGCTAATTCTATTATTGTTAGCATCGACACTTCCAGCAAAATTATATGCTCCTCTGTACTTTCCATTAACAATAGTTGTTGCTCCAGTGGCAGTCCCATCATTCCCATTTCCACTCATATCCTTAATTGTAGGAGATGTATCTCCATTAATTCCAGTATTATCCATATTCAATAATAATTTTGTAAAACTGTCAAAAACATTTTTATCAACTCCATTCCATTTGAAAGTAACTGTTTTTAAATTTTTTTCAGTAATAGATGTATTTATCATTAAAAGAGAATTCGGATGGAATCCTGCCAATGGTGTCTGTCCAATTTCATTTGCAGGATTCCCGCCAGTTGAACTATCTAAAAAAATTAAATTTGGATTAGCACCATCAACTTCAATTATAATATTGTCTCCTCCAATTCTATCTCCATTTACATTGCTGTCTGCTGTTGTTCCAGTTTGGGGAATAATACTTGGATGGCTTATCAAATCAAACCTATAAGGAGTATGAATTGTAGTTCCGGTTTCTTTCCTAACATACTCTAATAGAAACTCACCTAATAGGTTTCCTGAACTATCTGTAATACCTAAATTAGTGGTAGTTAAACTAGGATCGTTAGCAACAGCGCTTAATCCAGCCCCTCCAACAGATATCCCATTTTCTTGTTGCAAATGAAGGTCAACATACCAATATTTATTTACAGTTCCAACAGCATTAGTATCATATCTTATAACTTCAGTAGCTCCTAAATCAGGGCTGTAAAGATTTACAACACTATTGAATGAACTTGGAATAAATTGAATATCGCTGTCAGATCCGCTTGTTATTGAATTCTTAATATTCCCAACAGCAGTACCTCCTACAAGCACACCTGTAAGCAAATTATTTGCATCTACATTCTCTATATTAAAACCATCAGTACCAGTAATATAAAATCCGACTCCAATTCCACTTCCAACAATGTTAAGATTTTTAATATCTGGATTTGTTACAGAATTTATTTTAACCCCGAAACCATCTGTTAATGTAATTGTATTTCCATTTCCTTCAAGGAATATACTACCGGCATTTATAACAATACATTCCCCGCTGGATGAACTTAATGGACTAGTTATTGTATAAGTCTTTCCGTTTGTATCCAAACTCCTGCAAGAATTTACATTCGTATTTACAGGCAAAGTAATAGTTGCTAATTGATTATTAGTATTGACATTTACAGAATTTCCTAAACTAGAGATATAATTTATTTTTATTGCATCAATAGTATGAGGGTTCCTATCATCAGTGGTAGGAGTACTTCCTCCAGTAGAAGCAGATTTAGTTTTTTCTATAACTTCTACTATCGATGTTAATCCACTACTATCGGTAATTAAATCATTATAAATTATAGCCCCAGTTCTATCTTTAATATCGACGGTAACGCTAGCAACATTTGAAACAGGATTCCCATCATCTTGAACTTTTGTCTGAAAATACCTGCTAATAACTAATTGAGTTGGACATTGGGCGCCAATTGAACATGATGAATAAACCGAGCCATCAGCTGGAACACTATTTGTCAAAGTAAGTTTTGAAAGAGCATTTTGGGCAGTAGAAGATTCAACTAATACTTGGGATGAAATTTCAAAATCAGAATTAATCGCTTTAGCAGTTGCTGATTGAGTTCCGCTTCTTTTAACTATTAAATTAAATTTCCCAGATCGCGTATAGACATTATCTATAGTTATGCTCCTGGCTGTCCCCCCATTATTTTCAAAATAAATTCCAGAGCTCCCAAGCTCTTCAGGTACCCCTTGTTTGATAATTTTACAATTCTTTATTATAACATTATTTCTACCAACAACTTCAATTCCTCTTGAAGTAGTACCTGCACTAGTCCCATACGTAATTGTATTGGCCTCTTTGTTAACACAATCGATAACTACGTTATCTGCATTGACAACAAAACAAGTAGAAGTAGAACTGACAGGCCCAGTGAGGGCATATGTCCCGCCAATAGTTATTGTTCCACAAGTTGTCGGGGGAGCTAAAAAAATCTTATCATCATCAATTCCTAAAAACAGCTTCTCGCTTATAAATTGAAAAACATTAAACTCTCCTTGAAAAATATTAAATTCCCCTTCAAAAACAAAAGGCAAATACAATAAAATAAAAAATACTACCACTATTATAACAAGAGCTAGAATTCTAATTACAATTAAGCTTTTTTCCTCTCTTTGATACATCCCTAGAAAAACAAAAAGACGTTATTAAAGATTTCTATCAGTCCCTAAATGTATTAAATAGAACTTCCCCTGAATAAAATCCATAATCTACATTAGGTGAAGCAATAACACTAAAAGAAACCCTCTCCTTCTCTCCGATGCCTAATTTAATTTCTTCAGGAAAATCTAAAACCTTGCTTATATCACCTTCAACTTTAATAAAAATAATAACCGGAAAATTATAATCATTGGTCAAAATAACATTTCTGCTCGAAGTACCTGGCCTTTGAATATTTCCGAACGTCAAAGCTGTGCCGTTAATCTCGAAACCAGCTTTATTTGTAATATTTACACTTGCATATAAAACCTCTGATTGAATTTCTTTTTCAGTAAAAGAAAAAAATATGCTTGTTAACAATAAAAATAATGACATAAAAAATATAATATAAGAAAATTTTATCATCTTTTCCTCTTCCCATTAGAATTTTTTCCCCTTAATGATTTCCATATAAAATAAATAATTAATAATACTATTATAATAGCTATTCCCCCTATTAATGCTATGAATCCTAAATTGTAATCTTGTTCAATTATTTTCAGTGTTCCAGTGCCATAAGTTTTCTGATCCATATAATTTAGGACTATGTTCAAATCATAAGCTCCATTTAAATCTCTCGTATCAATAAAACCCTCTAATAAACCAGTATGCCAGGGTTCGAGTGTTATTGAAGGAGTTCGAAAAGCAATATTTTTAGTCGAATTAGAAATATTGACATCAGCATAAATATTATTTATTTGTCCATTCCATTGGCTTTCAATTCCAATAAAAAACTTCTGAATATCTTTCCTTGGTAATTCATTAGTAAAATTATTTATTTTAATAAATAGATATCCTATTCTAAAAGATCTATTGATTACTAAACTTTCTCCATAATCTAGTGTTAATTTTCCAATATAGTTCCCTGGTTTCATACCGCTAGTATTCAAAACTTTTTGCATATTCTTGCTTTGTCCTGCCTCAAGCATATTTGGGCTAAAAGGCATAAAGTGTACAGATTGATCTCCCCCAATTTCATAGAATTCGACTTTCGAGTTAACATATAAACTTTCTTTTCCTCTATTGAATAAATCTACACCGACCAGTATAGAAGAATCAACATTTCCATCTCCTAAATTAAAATCTGCCTCCAAATATCTTCCGGGATAAGGTACTTTAACAATTATCGTTCCTCTAATTTCTATCTTTGTTCCAATAAATTTTTCCTCTGATTTTTTTTCAGATAAGATAATAGAAATTCTATTAGGCCCAGGCCTAGGGGCTTTCACCGGCAGTTTAAGTTTTAAGTTGAAACTCCCGCCTCCTTCCACTTCATCATCGCTTAATTTAACATATTCAACTAAATCTCCCCCTACTTTAACTTCTACAATTTGATCAGGACTTTCAGAAATAACTGAAAAAGTAAATTCATACTCCTGCCCTGGAACAAAATCAATTTCAGTTATAGCCGGAGATATTCCCAAGGCTTGGACTCTAACGAGGCATATTAAAAAAATTCCCAAAAACAACATTCCTCTTTTCATCATAGTGAGTAGAAATAAACTTTTATATAGTTTTCCAAAATTCATAAAAACTAAAGTAATGTTGTATCTGCAGTTGCTGTAATTGTAGTAGTCAATGCACCTGTTTGAGAATCAGCCGGAACAGTTATATTAAAATCAATTCTAATTGTATCAGCCGTATCTAAATAATTGAGTCTTGGGCAGAAATTAGTGGTTGTAGTGTTCACATCAAAAAATGCATATAAGTTTAACCCTGTTTCTCCAGTTCCAGTTGAATTTAGGCAGCTGCTGGCTTCCAAATTTGTAACATTCCACTTAAATACAGGAGTTGTACCGCCAATGAAAGTGGCCGCAGCCTTGCTCGAAGACAAATTCAATGAAACATTAACATTTCCTAGATTCTGCAGCCTTAAACCGCCGGCAGTTTGCAATGTCCAATTCCCCCCAGTAACATTTCCTGTTGCAAATGTTGTCAACGCTGCATGAGAAGACCCGCTGTTTACTCTTCCAGAACCATAATTAATAACATTAGTCGTAAAATTAATAACTGCTAATGTTTCAACAGTTAAATTGACTTCTCCAGTGCTTGTAGTAGTTGCATATCCCGAAATCCTAGAACCTAATCCTCCAAAAAAGAAAAATGTAATTACTGCAAAAAATACTGCTATAATGGCAATAATTGTTAAAATTAGTATTAAATTATTATTTTTACTTTTCATTTTTCTTCTCCGTTTGTTTCAGAGTTAGGTTCAACAATCAGCTGGACATTTCCATTATTATTCGAACTCTTTTCATTATTATAAGCAGATAATTTTAAATTGTCTCCCGCAAGATTTATCACAATTGACACTATTGAAAATAATATGGCAATTATCAATAATGCAATAACAACTTTTTGTTTTTTCTCCATTTCCTCTTTAAAAAGCCCTATATGATATCCAAATTATTTTACTATTTAAATTTATCCCTAAATAATGCCATCTGTATAATCTAAATTTCACTTCTTTTATTTAATCATTTCTTACTTTTATTTCCAATAAATCTTCTAAAGAATACAAACCAAGCTAAATTTACAACTAATAATATTATTATCAAAACCAATAACACGCTTGTTAGAGTAATTCCACCCCCGCTTCTGCCTCTAATAGCATAACCTACCCCTGTAATATCTAAACTATTGGAATTAATTTTCAATAATAAATTCTTATCAGCCGTCTTTTCATTATAATTAATTAATAATTTACCCTCATATTCTCCTTCTTGAACACCCACAGTGTCCCAATATGCAACTAATTCTGCTCGTGAAAGTGCAGGTATATCTTCTCCTGCAGACTTTACATCAGCCATTACATCCTTATCTTCATTATATACCAATAAATTAGCAAAAACATTTTTCATTTGCTCATTCCATCTATTTTCTATTAGAATCTGTAATTTTGCTATTTCACCTAAAGTGAAATCATTAACTAAAATGCTTTCGATGCTTAGTAAACTTATTCCAACTGCGAATTGTTTTTCAATTTCTTTAGTTTCCCCGTCATAAAACACAGTTACTTTTGCAAAATAATTTCCTGGAGCAACATTGACTGGCCATTTTGCACTTAATTCAGTTCTTGCACCAGGTTCAACCGGAAAATGATCTGTTTCTATTGTAGCCACCCTTTCATTTAGTGAAGTATAAATATCTATTACTGCTCTTGCCTCCCCAATTCCAACTTTCCCTCTATTCAAAAGTGGAATTACAAATGTAGCGGTAGAATTAGATTCAACGTCAAACAAATTAACATCCACATCCAAATATTTGCCTGGATAAGGAACATAAACATACAATTGAGTCGCAACTGCTACAGTAGCTCCAACAAATGTGCCTGCTTCATTTGCTTTAGGAATTTCAAGGGCGATTACTTCTGCCGTATGTAACCCTGGCTCTAATTTATTAGGCAATTTAACATTATATCTAAAGTTCTTGGTTTCTTCACTTGGCAAGAATTCGATTATACTGCTCCCCTTTTTATCCTTGACTTTATCGTCGTTGCTGTCTATTAAAGTAATTGATTCATTCAATTCTCCTTGTACCATAAATACTACCTGCATATTTTTATGTTCATTGTTAACAACTGAAAAAGGAATGTCTCTTTCCAAGTGAGGCTCAAAATTTACACTTGTTCTGCCTGGAGTTATTCCTATTGAGCTGGCATTTTCAATTAAAAAAATGCCTATTAAAATGACCGCGAAAATACAAATTATTTTAATTCGTTTCTCTTCCAACATACTCTCCCTCCTTTATTTTTTCACTTTCTTCAGGCTCTAATATAATATGCCCGACAAATGAGCCGTCTTTATTTTTAGTTACATTTACTTTCACATTACCTACATTTTTTAACTCCTCCCCATCTTTCTTTTCTAAAATTTGCAGTCCAACTTCAGAATCTATTTTAAATTCCTCACTAAATCCTTCAATTATCCCATTTCCTGCTTTCCAATAATAAACCCCAGGACGCAAATTAAATGAAACATTTTCTTTAATATCCACATATCTAGGATTAGAGAAGTCAGGATTTGATGATAAAATGATTACATTCGCATTTATGGCTTTGAAGCTAACTTTATTTCCTTCTAACTCTAAACTTGCTCTTGGATAAAATATCACAATTGCAATTAAAAATATTGCAATGAATGTTCCCTGTGCAATGATGAATAATTTATGATTCATTTTAAGTTGCTCCTATTCCAGGCTCTCCTAAGCTGGCTACGAATGTTACAAATGATGACTTATTTCCTGGAGGCTCATCGCTTGGAACAGTTATTAAGATATCTACTGAAACATTACTGCAGGCAGTTTGATATCCGGAAGTAAAGTTCAATTGATTTAGCACCTTTGTTAATGAAGTCGGAGCTTGAGCAAAAGTAGTTTGTGTACCGCTTAAAACAAAACAATTTGCAGTATTATTTCTAATTTGATATTGAAGATTACTGCTAGGGCTTGGTGCATTTAAGAATAAAGAAGTAAAATTAAGAGATATATTAGTTAAAGCGTTTCCATCGTTTCTTAACACTATTGAACTAGGGCTTCCAGTAGTTGTATTCCTAGTAGCTGATAAATTCAAAGACCCAAATTGAATTGAGGCATTAGAAAGACTAATAACTATATCTGACTGAATAGATATATTTCGGGCGGTAGTCCATGACCCAAAACTATCAGAGTCCCAAGCTCTTACACTCCAATTGTAATAATAATTATTATCTATCAAGAATGCTAAAAATGGAGAAATCATATGGCTTGTCGCAGTCCCAATTGTAGCTCTTTGTACATATCTAGTATCAGTAGAACAAGTTCCCCCAGGAATGAAATAGCATGTTAAATTCAACTCATATTCTAATGTATCTCCATCGTCATCGTTTCCGCTCCAGCTAAATGTAGGAGTTCTATTGATAGTAATATTCCCATTTGCCGGAGCAGATAATGTTACAGTAGGCAATGAATTAAGTATAGTTAAATTAACACTAGTATTAACCCAATTGCTTGAAACAGTTCCATCAAATAATTTAATTGCACAGCTCCAGTTATGCCCTTTAGTAGTATTCCCATCCTGAAGAGAAGCAGCAAATGCGGTATTGTTTACATAACTATTATTAAATTCAGAGTATAAATGTAATATACTTTGATTATACCATTCCACTGAAACATTCATTCTCCCCCCATCAGGATCAATTATTGTATCAAAGCAACTTAAATTTTGCAGAGTCAAATTAGTTCCTAATGTAGAATTGATCTTAGGGAATGGATTTGTAGGAGCTACGTTTACCACTGCACTTTGTGTCCCTAAAATAATCGTTCTTGTTTCATTAGTCGCACTATTATTTGCATAATCGAATATACTAACATTATAATAATACGTTCCATTAAGTAAATTAGTAAAGTTGTAATATGTGCTCGTATTTATCGTTCTAAATGTAGATAAGAAATCAGACTCTCCCATAGCATATAAGTAATCTCCATATGTATCAAATGTAATTCCTTCTGTTTGAGTTATGTGTGAAAGTGAAATATTTCCAACTATAGTCCCATTTAATAATACTCTAGCTGCCGCCTGCGATTCATGGCTTGAAATTATTAACGAATCGGTATTATTATCATAATGTATTCCTGATAAATCTGTAAACCTAGTCCCAGCTTGAGTACCATCAAAAACAGTAGTAGCATTAAATAACTGAACAACTTCTACAGGAGATACAGTATGATTTACCCTGTAAACTTCCATAAGTGTTTTCTCTTTTACAATATAAAATACATTTCTTCTGCCGTCATAACTAACACCTTCAATTCCCAAGTTTGCTAAATTACCTAATCCTAAATCATATACCACTCCAGAACTCTGGGCAAAAGTCGTTGTAGCATCAGTAATAAATATTGCCGTCAAATTTGCTTTCTGTTCTTCTGAAACAATAAATCTATGCGTTCCACCGCTTGTATTTACATACCCTATACCTTCAGTATCGTGGAATCCAGTCAATGTAATACTCCTAATTAATGAACCATTTACATGAATTTCATCGATGCTTTCACTTCCAACAGTATTATGGATAGTGAATATAGTCCCGTTAACGGGATTATATGCTATATCGGAAGTATCTATCGCTAGAGCCAAATCAGTATTATTTATAACCCTTCTATAGGCAGGTAATTCAAAACTATAATGATGAGTTAAATTAGTCTCATTTATTTTTCCAGAATTATTGAAAAGTTCAAAAGTAGCATTCCTGAAGAAAAATTCAGGGGTATGAACATCAATAAATATACTGCTTTGATTTACTTGTGTACCATTAGCTAATGTTCTAGGAATGTAAGTCACATTTGGTTTAGAACTGTCTAATGTAAATATTCTAGAGGATGAAGCAGAATTTCCACTGGTATCATTTGCAAAAATATACAAAGTGTAAACATTATCTTGAGTTGAATAATTAGTTGCATTAAAGTCTAATCCGAATATTGTTTTCTCACTTCCAGTCATGCTAAAGTTATTAACTCCATTATTTAGACTGTATCTAGCACTTCCATTTTCGCTTAAAGATATATTAATTATTAAATCTAGAGTGCTTAAATTCTGCTGAAGTAGAGGATTATTTATAGTAATTGTTGGTGCAATGGTGTCCCCTCCAGGAGTTGTAATATTAAATTCATGTATTAATGAACTATTCTTATTTCCACTTCCATCAGTAGTGTTCGACTGCCAATACTTTTTATTTAAAGTATGATTATATAATTGAGCAACATCATCTTGATTAAGGCTTCTATTAAATATAATCATTTCATCAATGCTTCCATTAAATGCCCCATCAATTACATTAACAGAATTATATGTTTGCCCAATTCCAATTTTGATTGCATTGTTTGCTGGCTGTGCGCTTGTTACTGAACTTCCCTCAATAACTCCATTCAAATAAATTATACTAGTTGTAAAGTTATGAGTATAAACCACATGATACCAAGTGTGATTGGCCAATACTGTTCCAGCGTTATTTACAGGATGGTTTGGCCCAGCTGAATCTTCAAAATCCGCCTGAATTTTATCGGCCGCGCTTACTCCAAGCATAAAATTAACATCACGGCCATCACCGTCAGCTTCAGCAATTCCTTTAGCAATCAATGGAGCCGCAACAATCCCGCCTGACCCAGAACTAGCAGTATCTCCAGTTCCCCTCTTAATAAACCACATGGCTATTGTGAAGTTTTTCAAATCAAGATTACTTGCATCAGCAACACTTATATTTTTAATGCTTAATCTTCCATCAAGTTCATAGGCTCCAGCGAACATGCCTCCTGTTTCATTCCAATCTGCCCCCTCAACAGTTGCATTATTTTCAAATCCTGCATAGTCTAAAACCCTAGAATAATTTTCACCATCATAACTTAAGTTATTAAAATGATATAATAGCATTGTGTCTCCATCGGCTCTTAATACGGGCGCTGTCCAATTATATAATATTGTTCCATTAACTTGCCCTTTTCTATGATAGACTAAATAATCATAAAGATTAGCAGAATCATTTGAAGCCCATATAAAAATTTCATTATAATTAGACCTGTCATAAACTGTCAAGTTTAAGAGTGCTGTTCTATTTACAGTACTCCCATTAGTTGGAGCGCTTAAATTTATTTTAGGGTATGTAAAATCAACACTAAAGGTAACATTATTAGTATGATTTTTATTTCCTGCAGTATCATTTGCAAATAATTCGAATACATAATCCCCATCAGAAATGCTATTATTAGTCCTATTAAATATATCTCCAAATAAGCTCAATCCGTCTGCGCTGTAAAGCATAGTTGTATTAACTACACCATCACTCAAACTATACATTGCACTTCCGTTTTCATTTAGAGTTGCATTAAAGTTTAAGCTATTTCTTGTTGCATTATAACTAATATTAGCGGGGAAATTTATAGTTGTGATAGGGGCAACTGCATCAGAACTAACTGCTATTATTGCACTTCTATATTCTGTTGAATTTAGATTTCCAAAAACATCATATCCAAAACCACGATAAGTGTATTCTCCCAGCGTAAGGCCAGCAGTAGAATTCTTAGATTGGTTCACATATAAATTCCAATTTGTTGAATTAACTCGTTCGAAAAACATAAAGTATTGCTGTAATAACTCGCTGTCTCCTAATCCTATATTCCATACCCTTACTTCATCTATTGTTCCATTCCAATAATATTGACTTCCAGGCAAATCTTTTCCTATTGTAAGGTTTGCCGAATCAGAACTTAATGTTTCTGTTGCGGCAATTGAAATATCAGAGGCAACTAATTGTCCATCCATATATAAATAAATCCCAGTAGAATTTCTCATCCCATAAGCAAAATGCCAATTATTATCATCGTAAGAAGAAGAGGATGTTGCAATATCATCGGGATTCCAAGTAGAATCATCATCAATTCCAAAAGAAACACTTCCGCTTCCATTCATCCATATTTTAAACCCTTGATCGCCATCATACCTAGAAATTAATGAAGCATTAGCTGCTCTTGGTCCTGAAAAATCAGTATAGTTAATTCTTAAAAATGCAGCGGCTGTTGACTCTCCATCATATGATTCAACTTCTTTAGTCCCCGAGCCATTTAAAACAAACACCATTGAATTTCCACTCGCCCACCCCGCCCGATCTACTATTTCCTGAACTAATGTACTAATATTTGGACTTATTAACTTAGCATCAACAGCAGGGTTAGGAACACCATTCCAATCAACAACTGCTGAAGTTCTTGTTCTTCCCGATATATTTGCATTAGCAGTTGTGAATATAGTTCCATTATCTGATGCTTGTCCGTAGATAGTAAGATTTGTGTTTGCAGATTGTTGTACATCTATCTCAAACTCCAAAGATGCATTCGAAATTACTGCCCCTTTAGGAATCGTAATACCCTTAAATCTAACTCCCACCCATTGATAATCATTACCTGCAGGATCACATGTACCTGCAGTTGTCTCTTCTCCAAGCTCTAAATCGGAACTAGTTAAATCCATTGTAGTATCGCTTATACACTCTTCCGCATCATCATCTCCTAAACTAACTCTAACATTAAATCCTTGCAAAGCACTTGTACTATTAGGCATTGCCCCTCTTCTAAACCATACCCCCGCAGTAAACCCGCTCGTTCCAAAATCAAAGTCGGAGTCATATCCTTTTGTAATATATCCACTTAATCCATCAAGTTGATATCCTCCCCCATACTTTCCAGTAGAGTTAAAGTTAGCCCCTCCAATTACAGTCCCATTATTTGAATAATTACTTATATCCACTACAAAAGTATCATTCTCAATTAAGGCAGATAAATTATTAAGATTATACATTAAAACAATACTATTATTATAAACAGTAAAATTAGTGCCGTTCCAATTAAATATTTGGTTCGATAAATGAGATTCATGCGTAGTAATATTAATATCAATTGAAGCATTGCTTGTGCTTGTTCCATTTGGCAATGTATTGGCAGTGAAATTTAATTTCAAAGGAACTCCATCCACAATAACAGTTCTTACATCTGTCGTATTCCATACACCCGCGCTATTATTTGCACTTGCAAAATAAGTATATATTCCATCCGACAATCCAGAAGTGGCATTCTTCGTTCTATTAATATACAATGCCCAATTTGTCTTGTTATATTTATATAAGTTAGACATATATTGCTGGTTTATCTCGTCATCCAATAATGCCCGGTCCCAAATGGAAACCTCATCAATTGTACCATTGAAAAATCCGGTAAGCCTTGTCCCATTAAGTGATGCTCCAATAGTAAGATTGTTGTCTGTCAAAACTTTTGTCGTACCTGTTAATACGGCAGGTGTACCTGATTTTGCCCCATCTATATAAACTAAAATATCAGTGCTATTGTAAACACCAACTACATGATGCCATGTTCCTGTTTCAATAGTTGTGCCTGATTGCGTTCTTACAATACCACTTTCATTAGCTAATGAAAATTCCAAGGTTCCAAGAGTGTCTAGTGTTAAATTAAACAATGTATCTCCCTGATATGAAGAAACTGAAGAAGAACTAATAATTGGCCTATTTCCATACAGTCCGCTGTTCCCAGCGCCTGGTTTAATCCAGGCCATTATTGTCAAATTAGTAGCACTTTCAACTACATTAGTGTTTCCCATTATTATACTCAAATTTCTTCCTACCCCAGTAAATCCAACACCCTGATTATATTTTCCTGAAGTGTAATTACAAACAACTATTGTAAATACTGCTTCAGCACTTTGATAACATGTTCCGTTGTTCGCTAAAGGAGATATATCTTTTATATGAGTTTCATTATCTCCAATATCACTTAAATTATTTGCATTCATCATAAATAACAAACTATTATTATAATATGTATAGTTCGTTCCGATCCAATTGAACACCAATCCATTTGCTAATTCATAAGGATAATCAGTAATAGATACATTAATACTTATATTGCCTCCCAAAATATTTGTTCCATTGGTTAGAGTTGAATTAACAAATGAAATTTTTGCTGGCATTATAAACGTAAGTCCAAGATCTAAATTGCCAGTTAAGTTTAGGCTCTTAGAAATATTTCTTACAGTTTGATCCTTAGTTACATTTAGTGTATAATTATTCTGTAAAAAAATATTTGTAGCATTTCTAGAGTACTCTTTGTAAACTATTCTGCCAGTTTTTCCATCAGCATTACTAGTTGAATTGAATAAATAATCACCCAGGCTGACATTATATCCACTTAAATTTGCACTTTGAGCAATTGTCCCATTATTGTAATCTATCGTAGCTTCTAAATACCAAAGCACATTCAATGTACCATTAGAGGCGTTATTAGTCCAGTTAACTTCCAATGGACCATAAGTTCCTGTTACATTTGTAAAATTCCATTCTCCCGAATTTACTGGTCTGCTGAAGTTTAAATCTGCAATATCGGTCCTGCTTGTATTAAGAATAGAATCTTTAATGGTGAAATTTGCACCAGAACTGAAAAGAATTGCAGCACTGGCGCCATCACTCCTAACATTAATATTAATAAAAGAATTATTAGTGCCCACGCCTATTTCAATTCCTCCCCCTCTTTCATCGGCAGTTGTGTTAATAGATATATTAGTAAATAAATTGTTTGCCCCAGCTACACGAATTGGACTTCCCAAAATTCCTGTTTTTTTCAATGTTAAATTATTAAATATATTACTATTTACATCTTGGTTTGCCGTAATAGAAATAATAAAGCTAGAGCTACCTCCTGTGGTTGTTAAATTACTATGTTCTATTCTATTAAATTGAGAAGTAGACTGTATTGTTATTCCAGAGGCAGATGTGCCGACAGTTTTGCAATTTAAATAAGTCACATTATTTCTTACCGATCTTGTAAACATTTGTAAGCAAGTTCCAGTATCCCCGCCAGTCCAAACAGTGTTATTATGAAGTATACTATCCTGGCTTGTTTGTAAATCAATTCCTATAGAAGTTCCGCCTGCAGTTGTATTAAGAGTATTGTAGCTTATGTTGTTATAACTTGATCCAGTATACAAACTCAAAGCATCAGATCCCGAACCTTTAGTAAAAATATTATTATATGCTATAAGGCTTGAATTAGTAGATGTAAATGCTATGCCGTGTCCTGTTCCTACAATAAATAAAGTATTATAATAAATGCTTAAGTTGCTGGAAGTTGTAATATTTATTCCATCACCAAGCGTTCCTGTAGAATTTATTGAATTGAATCCTATAGTAAGATTGCTCCCTTTTATTATAACGATTCCATCAGACCCTGAATTATTAATTCTATTATAACTTATATTAGAATGATAATTATCCCCAGCTAAGAAAATTCCATGTGTAACTGCGAGAACTGTAATATTATTATACAAATATCGACTATTATTAGCCACTAATCCCGTATTGATTCCTACTCCAGATCCATTAATAAAAATTGTATTATAAAATGCCGTATTATTATATCCAGCGTCTGAAATGCCATCCCCCACAGTTCCTGTCATATTGAATATATTAGAATAAATTGTATTATTTTGAGATCCTAAAGAACCAATATTAACCCCATCTCCTGAAGAGCTAGTATTAATATAATTTAATGTAATATTCATATAACTCCCTGAAGATAAAAGTATTCCATGCGCAAGAGTGCCATTTGTTATTATTGTGTTATTTATAACAGTTCCGTTCCATGCGTCACTAAACCTTATTCCAGGCTTTGGAAAACCACTACTATCCATTTGTTTAATTACCCATAAATTTTTAATAGTCGTCCCATTAGCTCCAACAACTCTTATTCCAGGTTGTTGTGTAGCTGCAGTTCCATTTCCATATAAAATTGAAAATCCTGCACCGTCTATTGTAATGTTATTCGCCGTTACGTTCAAGCATGTATCTGAAAAAGTCAAATTAGCAGTCAATGTCCAATAAGCATTCGCCTCATCAAGACTTTGACAAGCTGATAAACCTGGATCTACAATATAATCAAATTCAATAGGATTTCCAACAACCTTCAAATCAAATGTATCTTGAGTGTTATTTAAGTTTGAAAGTAAAATTCTATACCTTTCATCTGCAGTTATCTCTGGAAAACTTGCAATCATATCATTTTTATCTCTTTCATACACTTCCACACTAGCGTTTGAATAATTGCTTCTTGCATAAAGAGTAATATCGTTAGAAGAAGTTAAATTCCTTTCAAAAACTATTCTAATAAAATTATTTGCTGGAATCTCTTCAGTCCAAATGTCGTCTTTTTCTTTTACTAACTCATAAATATTTTCAATTAAACTTCTATTCTCATCTAGATGTTCAGCCTGCGTAATTAAAATTATTTCAAAAGTTTGATTGCTTAAATGAGGAACAACCCAATCAATTTGATCAATGAATCCATCAGAATCTATATCATGTGCTTCAAAAGGCACCTCTTGTCGCTTATAGTTTCCATTTCCAAGTATAGTTATATTTGGATTAGCCTCTACACTTTCACTGTTATTTTCTTCAATTTCTATTAGTGTTTCGTTAATCTCCTCAATTACATTTCCAGTTAATAAACTGCTTTCATTTTCAGAAATTTTATTTTGACTGAAATTTCCAAAAGAATTATCATTAGTAATTATACTGCTATTTTCTTTATCATTTATGGCCTCAATTAAATTATCCTCAATAGCTAAATTAGAAATATCTTCTACAGTAACATCTTCCTTAACCTCATCAGGCAATTTAATAGGCAAATTAATATCATTATAATTTCTCCAATATATTTTTATTTTATTCGCCTCTTTTATTGAAATATTTTTGTTAATTGTAGTAGAAGCAATAACATCTTCATATCCTAAACTATCATCTGCAGAAATAGTAATTAATTTGCCAAATTCTTTTTCTATCTCCACTGCAACTGGAGAAGAAGTATAATACTCAATAATATATTCTTTACTGCTTCCATCTAAAATAACCTCAATTCCTTCTTGTGTATTATTTTCTTCATCAATAATTAATCCAGTAAATGTGCCAAAAACTCGATCAATAAATCCCTTACTTACATACTCAATTTCAGTGCTCACCTGGCCAGTAATAGGAGAAACATTTATCTCAATGTTGTCAGTAACCTCTTCGTCTACCTTTTTTACACTTATATTTTCAGCAAAAGAATCTATGAAAATGCTTATATTTTCATTAGAATCAATATTAATATTTTTTGTCCATTTTACTGGTTTGCCTACAACAATTTTTTCTCTTGATGTTGTAATTTTAAATCCACCTGATGATACAAGTACAGTAAATTCATTGCTTTCAAAAGTCTCATTTTCCGTATGCGCTATAATCTTGCCTTTTCTAGTCCCTTTAAAATTAGAGTCAGGTATTAAACTTAAGATTTCGCCATTCAAAGAAGAGCTGATGTTTAATCCAATAAATGTAAATCCTTCGGCTCCATAAAAATATTCAGTTAAGTTGATTTTGGCACTTTCACCTTCTTTGATTTTAATATCTGGAATTTCTTTAATTTGTACAATCCCAGAGGTATTTTCTAAAAGATAATCACTTATATTTAATTCAAAACTTTTATTTATTTTCTCATACTTTTTTAATGTCTTGTTAATCTTTTCTTCTTTATCAACATTAATTTCTTCTGTAATTTCAAATAAAGTCTTGCTGTTATAAACCAGTTTTAGGTTTAGTTTGCTGTCATTATTTGCTTTAAATTCAAATCTAGATAAATTAATTTTTAATGCAAGTTCCTTATCGCCAAAATAATCCTTGCCAAATCCCTTAATTGGAACTGAATAGTTTGTAGAAACTATAATAGTCCCATCTTTTGCTTCTAGTTTTAAATTATTTGAATCTATTTCTTGACCACTTGCCTTAACGCTTCCTTTAACTATTTCAACATTTTGCCCAGTCTCCAAAGTGTGAATGTAGTCTTTACCTTTACCCACACTGCCTAAAATTCTAAACTCACTTTCTTTTATAGCACTGCCAGTTATGCCTGGTGCGCTTTCAATATTTGTTGATTCAGATGACTCACTAGATTCAGAGGTTACTGGAGAGCCTGGTTCATCCGATTTTGGAGCTTCTTCAACTTCTTTAACCTCTTCAGCTTTTACTTCACCTTCTTTATTTATTGCATCCTTATTCTCTTCCTTAATTTGTTCTTCTACTTTGTTATCTTTATCCCCATTATTATCATTATTTCCATTTTCAATTTGAGGCTTCCCATTTTCCTTTTCATTTTTATTGCTTCCCTCTTCAAGAGTATTATTCTGACTTTGAGGCTCAATAGTCTCATTAGCTGAAATAGACCCTTTTTCATCAATTTTGGAATTATTATTTTCAGTATTAGTTAAATTAGTTGAATCCCCATTATTATCTTTTGGTTTATCTTTTGTTTCTTCTATATCTTTTTTTTCTTCATCATATTCATTAGAATTGGAAAAAATGAGTTCAAAACTAACTTCGGGATATAATATGCCATTTCCTTCTATCCCATATCCCTCACCACTTCCAGAAAGATTATAACTTTCAACAAAATAATCTCCAGAATACACATTCTCATTAATAATATCTGCCAGTAAAATTACCTCGCTTTGACCGCCTAATGAAGCTATTATTTGAGAATCAGTTGGAATTAATTCCCCTTCATTTAATATTAATTCAACTTCACCCCCTAAATTCTCGCCTTCCAAATAATCTGCTTTTATATCAAAACTAACTCTTCCAGTTAAATTTTGATTGTTTAAAGTTAAAAATAAAAGTAGGATAACTGCCATTATACCGATGATAAATAAAAAGCTCTTTAGTAGATATTTTTTATTATTTGAATTTCCATCCACACTTCCAAGGTAACTAGTAACAACTTTTCCATTCACTCTTTTATTTTCGTAAAGATAAGGCCCATATAATTTCCCCTTCTTTTTTATATATTTATAATGCGCCACTTTTGTAGGTTAACCTCTTTTTTTATGAATAAAATCTCTATAAAATAAGAAATTAGGCTTTATAAGTGTTTCTCAATTTTTATTGTTTTAAACAGAGTTAACCTACATCTATAATTAATTCGAATTAAAAATCACCCCTAAAAAATACGACACTAGAAAAATTTATATAGGCCTTAGACTTAAACTAAATATGAGACTTGAAGATAAAATAGCTGGTTCTTATAAAAAGAACATTTCTAACAATTATAATAGGCCAGGCCTTTACAATAAGATTAAAAGATTCATGGGAAAAACTGTTTACGCAGGAATTGTTGGCTTAAGCCTTATGACTTATTCAGCAATGCCCGCCCGTTCATATGCTCAAGAATCCCAAAAAGAAGTAGAACAAGAAAATTTTGATGATCCAACACTTTTTGAAGCATCAATAGAACAATATCCAGATAAGTGGGATGTAGCAAATGAAAGACTTGAAGCCAAAGATTTTGATACAGGTTGGGGGGATGCAGAAAGTAAATGGGATTATAATAGATTTCATTTTATTGGAAAGACAAGGGATTTTACTAAAAATTTATGTTTAGAAGTAACCACAAATAAATCAGAATGGGGCTCTGAAGGAGATTACAATTATGTTGTATTTGCAGGTGATCCAACCCAAGAGGATCAAAATGAAGGAAAATTCTATGGATTTGGAATAAATGCCCAAACTTTCGGTGGAGAATATGTAATAGGTGCCTTTTCAAAAGGAGTAACCAATGTAATAGCAAATGGAGCTACATCTTTGATAAGAAAAGGAGAATCAAATGATTTAGCTGTAATATATAATACTGGTGCAACTTATACAGATAAAAAAGAAAGAGAGGTAACACCTGGATGGAACTTCTACATAAATAATGGAAAAATAGAATCCTCAAGGCAAGTTCCTGATTGGAGCAGGTGTGCAGATGACCCTAATAGCAGAGCTGAATGTCCAATCGATCCTACTAATTGTAGAAAAATAGATGGAGAAGTAGATCCTGAAACTGGAGAACAAGCACTGCATCATTTTGAATGCGAAATAGATTGTGCTCCATGGTCAGATTGCAATACGCTATGTCCTGCAGATCCAAAAACAGGAGACGTTATTACAGAAGAATGTGCAAGTTTTGATCCTGTAAATTGTACAATAGATGAAACAAGATGCCCTACAATATCAGAATATAAATTTGGAGGGATACCAGCATTAAATGGATACGTTGGAACTATGCTTTGGGATTCAATGGGCAGAAATGATAGACCTTTCACCTCTACCACTTATTTTGATAATTTCTTGCTTGAATTCGATTCAGATCAAGGGGCAGGGGGAAGACTAGAAGAAAACTTACTAGCAGGAAACGGAGGCGCACTTGCTCCAGATAATCCTAAAATATTTATTAGAGGAGATGCAAATAATGATAATTTAGTAAATATCTCCGATGCCGTCTATCTATTAGAATCAATGTATAAAAATGGCCCTCAATTGCCATGTCTAGACGCAGGCGACTCAAATGATGATGGTAGTTTAGACATCGCAGACCCTATACATATTCTCCTTCATAAATTTAATGGATTAGGAATCCCCTATCCAAATGAAAGCTCAAATGGACGAGATACATTAAAAGGAATAGATCTAACAGTAGATAATCTTCAAGATTGCGAAAGCGATCCAAATTTCAGTTGGAATAGATAACCCTATTTTTTAATATTGTTTTCCTATAAAAATTTAATTTCTCATCTACCTAAACAGGTTGTGATTGCAGAGAATCCGAATTTTGCGTCGGATATTGCCCTTCTACCTTGGAACATTTCCCATTAACAACGCTTAATCCTGGGCAGCATCCTAATTCTCCTTCAGCCATGTAAGTCCCTTCAGGTCCGCAAGTTGGCTGGCAAGCTAAATCTCCAGAAGTATAACTCCAGCAATATCCAGTTGTGCATTCAGAAGTACAATCACATTTATTTCCTTGATCACAGGTTAAAGAATCATCACATCCACTAGGATTATTACTACAGCTTAAATCAGGTTCTTCATTTCCTGGAATAGTATTGTCGATCCTCTCACACTTTCCAGAAACACATCTATTCCCTATTAAACACCCGTCATTTGATGTACATTCAGGAGCTGCAACGCATCTTCCATTTTCTGCTGTTTTAGTACAGCAACTTAAAGGACTTTGAACATAACTTCCTACAAAAGCACAAATATTTTGGCAAGTATATGATGTGGCAGAGTTACCCCAACAATATCCACTTGAACATTCGGCATAACAGTCGCATTTATTTCCTGCACTGCAACTTAGAACAGCCTGACACCCTAAATAATTAGTCTCACATGTTGCAGTTTGATATTGACACTGGCCACTAATACATTGAAGTCCAACAGCACATTGACTATTGCTTGTACAACTGGCGCTTACACAAACATTATTATTGCATTGTAATCCAGCACCACACTCTTGATTACATGAACATCCCTGTCCCGCACTGCAGCTTAATTCTTCAAAACAACCTGCAGGATTATTAGTACATGATACTTGAGGCTGGCAAGTATTCCCTACACAAGTAAGCCCAGAACTACATTCAGCATTGCATTGGCAAGCCTGTCCTTCCTGGCATGAAAGCACCTCGCATGTTCCAGCTGGATTAATAGAACAACTAGGTGTACTGGATGCAACTTTATTCTGTTGAACACATGCCCCACTTACACATTGCGTGCCATACTCACAATTAATCTCATCCTCAACAAGTACGTCACCATTGCAAGAAAACTCCCTCAAGACAAATTCGCTTTTACATGAATCAACCCTAGAATAACTCTCTCCATTTTTAACCCCACTTACACTTCCACTCACAGAAGTGGATTTTCCTTGATCTGAATCCGTACAAAAGTCCTCTTCAGGAGAAACAGATAAAAATTCACATTTTCCATTTAAGCAATATAAATTATCACCACACTCGTCATTATGATCACAACGAATCCCTCTTCCACAACTTAATCCCTCATCATTTCCAGGAGGATTATTAGCACAACTAATTAGATTATCAATACATTCTCCATCTACACATCCATTCGCGCAGATTTTATTTTCCCCAAAAGAATCTTTATCATTGCAAATATACTCAACTAAATTATTCCCCTGACAATAATCTGCAAAATTACTAAAAATTCCATCCTTCACTGAAGTTACTTCACCCTTTTCCTCTGAATTAGATCCTCCATCAATATCAATACATGCGTTTTCTGGCATTTGTACTTGCCCCTCACTATCTTTGCAAACCCCCTCTTCACAAATCCCTTCGCATAACTGCCTCTTTTCTTTTATATCACTCCCAACACAATAATATTCAGCCAATAAATTATCTTGAATGCATTTATCATCATTTTTAAATGTCTCTTTATCTTTATACCCGATAACCACCCCTTTTACAGCAAAATTTGCACCTAAATCAGTATCAATGCATAAATCTCCTTTTTTACCCTTGTCAACTTCACCAAATAAATACTCTTTTAACGCATTTTTATCATCTATATTTATTCTGCCGTCATTATTTACATCAGCGTTAAATTCACACTTAACTCCTCCTCTTTTTGTTAATAAGTCTAATATCGCATCAAAATCTTCTTTGTTAATTACTCCATCCCCATTTAAATCACCAATATAACTTGCACATGATTCATCTCTAATTTCATCCCCTTTTGGAAGCCTAGAAACAACATCAGATGGTCTTTTGCCTAATTCTGTTCTACTATCAGGGCTTAATATTCCCCCGTCCGTATTTTCTCCCTGATATCTTCCCCTGTCAAGTAAATGACTAGTAAGTTCTCTTCCATCTAGTGTATTTATTTCTCCGTCACCATTAAAATCAGCATTTTCTGAACATTCCACTTCCATTCCTTCAGAATAATCTCTTATGCCTTTCACATCAAAATTATCTAATTTGCCATCGCCATTAACATCTCCAATTAAACCAGAGCAATGAGAAACTGAAAAATAAAGTATTGTTATTATAACCCCAAAAAATATCATTACTCCAAATAAAATAAAAATATATATTCCCGTATAACCTAAACCTCTTTTCATGTTTTTAATAAAACAACCCTTGTTTTAAATATTTTCCTATATCGTTTTCATAGTATCTTAACTAAATCACATAAATTAGACTTATGTACCATTACAGATTTTTACTATAGTAAATGCGTTGATATAGCCCACAACGACTATAAATTTATATACTAATTACTATTGTGTAGATCATGCAGAAATCATTAGAAAGCCTTGCACTCTCTAATCCAGAGTTGATGGATAAGATTTCAAAATTAGATTTAGATCCAATTAAGTATAAATTAATGCATAAAGATGAAGGAGAAGGAAAAGGATGGGATCGAGAGAAAGTAGACCTTGTAGAAGAACAGTATAAGAGATTCCTTTATATGTCTGCAACACACTCCAAGAGTTCAATAGTTCCTACAAAAGATATAGATGAGTTTTGGCATTATCATATTCTAGATACGCGAAAATATGCAGAAGATTGTCAAAATACATTTGGTTTCTTTGTTCACCATTTTCCCTATTTAGGCCTTAGAGGAGAGGAAGATGTAAAATTGTTACACATCTCGTTTAAAGATACGCAAGAAAAATACAAGAGAATGTTTGGGGAAACTTATGGTTCTAACTCTACTGATTGCCAAAATTGTGGGGATTGTGGTTCTACTTGTGGCGTAGGCACAACAAGATCAGAAATCAGACCGACTCTTACTCCAAGAATAGCAGGATAATATATGAAATTAAACTTTGTCTTTTCTGAAATATATAATAAAAATTTAAATCGGTTTAATCCAATTGAAGATTCTTGGGATAAAATAAAGAATAGGGGAGAAAAGTTTGTTGAAGAATATGAACAAAAATGTTATGAAATCATTAACCTTATTCCTAAAATCACTAAAAGAAGCTGGAATAAATTAGAATTAAATGTTTACTTTGTAAGTTGGAATGGTCCTAATTTTTCTAATCCCTTGACATTGAGAGTGAGAAAAGATATGTTGCTAATGTTTGTCGTTCTAACTCACGAATTAATCCATAATATCATGCCTGAAAAAGGTCCAAGTCAAGAATTAGAAAATGAAATTAATAATTATGTTGAAGAAATATTTAAAGAATTAAAAATTAATATCTCCGATCAAATTAAGATAGTAAGAGAATCAAGCAATAAGAGCTATTTACCAACTGCGAAATGACCTTTATCAAAAAAATAGTTTAATTATAATTTCTCAATATATCCTTAACATCTTCATCAACTTCAGGATCATTTAATATCTCTTCAATTCCAGCTCCAGCTCCGCCTGCTCCACCAGTGTAAGATTCACAAGTTAATGAATCTAAAGTTGAATCTAACCCCACTCCAGGATATGGTTCTTTAATAACTGCCCCACCGGAAAACAAAAAGTTCAAAATATATACTCCATCAGAAATATCAACAGAACCATCATCGTTTGCATCTGCTGAATCCATGCAATCTATTGCTCCCTGCCCGCTGAATAAAACATTTAGTATATTAACTGCATCAGAAATATCAACAGAACCATCACTATTTGAATCCCCTCTTAAAAATTTAATGCCCGAAGACTCAACACTTATAGTAATACTCTCTTCATCAGTCAAATATCCGTCGCTAATTTCAAAGATAACCTCAAACACCTTGCCCGCATCATCTTCAGTTGGAGTCCAGCTAAATACCCCAGTCTCTACATTAAAACTAACCCCATTCAAAATTTTGTCAGCATTAGTCGCAAATCTTAATTTATCATTATCGCTGTCAGTTCCAGTTAAGCTAATTTCTAATTTCTCATTTTCTTTTATAGTCCTATCTCCAACGAAATTAAGTATTGGAGCATTATTATTCTCCAATGGATAAACCGGCATAATCAAAAATGGAATAAAATTAACTTTTCCTAAAGTTCCGATATCAAAAAAATCAATTATTCTGCCATTAATTCCTATTTCATATTTAGACCCAAACCAATTAGAAAATACATCAATATCCACATTCTGATTATTTTTTAAATCATAATCAGTATTTCTAACGATATCATTATTAGAAATATCATTCCCAGTTGAAGCGCCATCAAAAGCAATGCCGTTAGTATTATTTCTAATTGAGTTGCCAATTATCTTTCCTGACTGAAAACTTTTTACAATCATTCCTTGTTTATTGCCCTCTAAAATATTATTAGACACTACATTATTAATATTCGATGTCGAAGAATAAATAGAAATTCCCTTATCATAATTTTTTATATTGCATTTATTAATTAATACATTATCAAACCCACCAAGGTTTGAAATTCCTACACCTACCCTATTTGTCCCAATTAAACTAGCACCATCACAATCAACATTTACATTATTAGCCCCTATTTTAATGCCGGCTGGCAAATAATATTTGTAAGGGCACAATTTAATATTGCTATTATAAGTTGCTCCATTTTCAGCAATCTGGCATCCTAATGATCCGAATATAGCTTTTGCATCAACTCTTGCTGTACTTACACCATTTCCAGCGTCAACAACTTTAGGAGAATGAGTTTTCAAAATATTAACTATTTGATCAACAGTTAAAGAAGGATTTTGCTGTTTCATCAATGCAATAACTCCAGCAACATGAGGCGTTGCAGCAGAAGTTCCCACTCTAATACTATAACCTCCACCTAAATCAGTAGATTCAATTCTAGATCCAGGTGCAAGAAAATCTAAATTAGAGTCACCATTTGAAAAACAAGAGACCATATCAGCATTAGTAACACTATCTGTACAACTTCTTATACAATTCCCAGATCCATCCTTTTCGAAACAAAACGTTCTAGATCCAACATTAGCATCATAAACAGACCCTACTGAAATAGCTTTAAGGGTACATGCAGGCTCGCTAATTCCGTTTTTAACCCCACCATTTCCAGAAGCTATAGTGAAAGGAATATTCAAATCATAGGCTCTATTAATTAAATTAGAAATTTCTGTTTGTGGACAACTTGCAGAATCAAACGATTGTCCACCAATACTCATAGTAATAATACTTGTTCCCAAATCGTTTATTCTTTGCAAACACCAATCAATACCTGCTTCCATTGCAGAACCAGAACATCCAATCTCATTACAAACTCTTACAGCCAATATCCTTGCATCAGGAGCAACACCCTTTAAGGCAGAATTCACAGCAACAATTCCAGCGACATGAGTTCCATGCCCATCTCCAACATCCATTGGATCTGCATCATTATCAACAAAATCATATCCTCCAATAACTTTATAGTTTGATCCAATTGATCCTCCGAAATGTGGATGAGTGTAATCTACTCCTGTATCAATAACGCAAACAACCTGTCCCTTCCCTGTTAATCTCTGTCCATTATACTCTGTATTATGGGCATCATTTCCATTTATTAATGGAACACTTTCAGCTAGTAATGGCTTATAC
The DNA here is from genome assembly GCA_030648155.1 of Nanobdellota archaeon. GTDB lineage: Archaea > Nanobdellota > Nanobdellia > Pacearchaeales > GW2011-AR1 > JAUSIK01. Next base: position 73,742 of record JAUSIK010000008.1, read on the forward strand.
ATCTTATCAGAATAAACTCTCTTAACATTACTATTCATGGCTAATTTATTCAATCCATTTTTGTTTACTTTTCCTGAAAATCCAGGCACCATTCCATACTTATATTTTAAGCTAAAATCAGTTCCAAGTGTCGATAAAACACCATCTTCCTTAACCTTAACTTTATTTTTATAATCGCTTAATTTGCTCTTATCAAATACCTCATCATACAATTCAACAATAACAGAAACATAACTTTCAGTCTTTAATTTAGTTGATACTTCAGCTTCAACTTTATTTGAGGATAAATAATAAGTTGAAGAGCTAGTTGGATAAATAGAAGATGAAGGAGTTGGAGAAGGATAAGCGCTTGAAGAATATTGGGCCAATACAGCGCTAATGCTAAAAACAACTGCTAGCACCATTATAAATAATATACCTTTATTCATGTATTTTCCTGTATTTCATCGTTTAAAAACTTTTCTGTTAACACTGTCCAGTCATTACAATCCCTTTGTAAGTTCCACACTGTTAACGATAATACTGCATTCATTAGGCGAAGGTACATTATTATATAAGTCTCCGCACTTTATATAGTATATGGAATTAGCTTTCCATTCTACAAAATGATTTCTCTTTAAAGAAGGATTGCTGTAAATCATTGGCAAGCCTTCATTAAACTCATAATTACAGCTCTTCAAATCATATACACATTGCGCGTCTTCATCGGTTACAACTTTAAGCCCCTCTTCCTTATATGCCCTAGTAACCTTAGGGGTCTGCTTATCTACAAAAATACTAAACTCTGTATTGCTATCTGCAGAATTTCCTCCAAAGTCAATGCATCTCACAAAATACTTGTAATTCCCACTAATCAAGTCTAATTTCTGCCTATGTTCAAAACTGTTGCTCTCAAACATCGCTATGTAACTATCAGGCAATCCTGTTGCTGAGAAGTAGCATAATGATTTGCCTTCTTCAGCACCATCGTCAGTCTTTATACTCAAATCAACTACAACCGTATCAGTGCTTCCAAAAATAGTTCCATTTGGCTCAACATTTAATATATTCAAAGGTTGAGATCCCTTCAAAAGCAACTCATAACTTTGAGTATTAACATTTCTTTCACTTTCTGCTTTTGAAGGCTGGTCTTTGCATCTGAAATAAAATTTATTTGTTTCTTGGTTTTTAACTCCAGTAAGATTCCCCGAACATACATAATTCAAATCAGCATTAATTTGATAAATTTCAGTGCCACACTGCATGCTATTTTCCATATCATCATAATTCTTGCTGTCTCTGCTCCATTTACATTCAGCTGGCTCATTTACATATAATTCAATTGGAACATTATCTGCATTATGCCTTACAAACCCTCCTGAATTTATGCTAGTGCCCTCAATTAAAGGGGGAGTTGTATCAGGACTCTTGTCGACGCAGAAATTAAATACAAATTTATCCTCATTCACATTATCATTCGCATCTCTGCATTGTACATACAAGCTAAAGAATCCGTCATTCTCTAATTCTGGAGCTAAATCAGCACTTAATTCTCCAGTTTCTGGAGAAGGTAATTTCATTTTTTGAGTGTGATTATATCTATGATAATTACTCCCTCCAAAATAAAATTGCATCTGGTCAAATGTTTTATTTGGGCTGTAATCTAATTTGCATTGAGCAGGTTCATTTAGTATAACTCCAAATTCTAGAGGAGTGAATGCCTGTATGCATCCATCTTTAGCCCCTACTCGTGTTATCTTTACACCTCTATTTGGAGGCCTTATAGTAGTATCGGGAACATAACTTAATCCAGAAGGTTTTAAAGCCTCTCCCCAAGGGCTTATCGTCGGAGAATTAACATCTCTAGGATTTACCCATGCGCATCTTTCCTCATTTGTTCCAGTATTAAGCAGTTGGCATGCCTGTCCTAAACTTCTGCATCTGTATTCACTGCAAGGCCTAAATGAATCTTTGTTGCACTCCTCACATTTTTCTCCTCCAATAGGCGGCTCAAACGGCAAACATTGGAAAGAAACAAGTTTCTTCTTTTCTTTTTTGTATAGTGCTACGAAAATAGCGAATGCTACTATAGCCCCAACTCCTAATCCGGTCCATCCTGCTCCTGAAAATACTCCAGTATCTACGACAGTTTGTGATTTAAGTGCCAATCCATAAGCTGCCTTCCCTGCCACGATTCCCGCACCTAAAGAAACACTAAGAGCATTAGTTATTTCAGGATCAAGGCCAGCTAAATTACCCACTAATTGCACTATACCCACAACAGCAATTGCCCAAACAAGACCCTCGACTAAATTTACTGTAAAAAATCCATTGACGGGTGTACCTGTTAATGGAATTTTATAATTATAAGTATCTCCTGTAATAGAGGGTAGAGTTGTTCCTGATCCTACAGAAGGACCCTCCCCTTTTTTCCAAAAATCAAATTCATTAAGAAACTCCTCATTTAAGCCTGCATCACTAGGCACCTGCAAGTTGCTTGTTGCTGGTTCAGAGTTAAACTGATCATATTCTCCTATTCCACTAACCATTCCCGCATTCATCACAAAAGCCACAGCAAAACTCATCGACAAAAATAATATTATTTCAAAACTACAAATACTTTTAATAATTTTACTTTTCCCTCTTTTAATCATTGCACTACAAAAGAAAGGTTATTTATAAATATTCTTAAAACAAATTATTCTTTCTTTACAACTTCATTATTAACAACTTCAAATTTCAATTGAGCATACCTATTCCCATCGCCTTTGACTCTCTCGTAACTTTTGTAAGGAGAATAAAGTTCAGCAGTATACTTTCCAGATTTTAATGATCCTACAGAATACTCTCTATTTATTCCATAGTTGTCGTTTTTGACTTGATCAATAATTTTTCCTTTTTCATCATACAATCTATAAGACAACCCCTTTAAATGTTGAATATGCGCCCCGAAAATAACAGTTATCTTTTCGTCATTTGAAAATTTATTTTTTCTTCCTACTATTTCACTGCTAAAATCTTCCAAATCTTCAGGTCTATCCACATTTACCACATAATCTCCATTTTCATCAATCCATTCATTACATGTACAAATAACAAAATATCCTATATTTGGGTCAAAAATAATATTCTTATTTCCTACCTTCATAGAATCTGACCGTGGAAACGATTCGTTCAAGCTTCTTTCAAGCCTCATTTTATTTTTTCTGTCTTGGTCAACAGCATAAGGACCTATCCCATATTTTTTAAAAAGGCGATCATTATTTCCTAGTCTTTTTTCTTCAGATAATTTGGGATCTTCATATTCTTGGACAGGGTTTGTGGGTTGCACATTCACTATAACTTCACTTTTTCCTTCCCGTGCAACGTCATAATCTCTCATAATCTCCGAAGTCAAACCCATAACAGCAGCTTTTTGAGGATTTGGTTCAAAAATAGATCCATAACCTAAACTCAGCATTAACATTCTTTCGTCTGCTTTTTGTTGTTCATCAGGAGTTAAAGGAGCACAACTAGATAAAAGACTGCTTAATCCTGCAATTGTCAAATACTTTAATAATCCCATTTTATTCAACCACCTTTATATCAAGCATATCTATTAATTTCCCGTTAGATGTCCATACAGCTCGATAATCTCCAGGAGATAAAGTTTCTACTTCTCCATTTATTTGAATTCCACTCTCTCTTATTTTTTTTAATTCTTCTTCAGGTAAATTATATATCCCATTAATACGCGACTTAGAATGGCTAAAGCTTTCAAGTACCGTTCCATTTTTGTTCAGTAATTCGTATTTTACAGTAGACAAATTATTACCAAAAAATAACAATCCCAACTCAATTCTTTCTCCTTTAGAAAATACTTTTTTAATACCACTAAAATCAGTAGGGTAATCATAAGCCCCATTATTATTAAAGTCACGATCATAATTATAAGCTATAACTACAAACTGTCCGAAGTCGGGACTAGTTTTAATTGGAGGATATTGTATAGTTAAATCTTCTTTCCTAGTAGAAACTGCCTCCTGACTTTTATTACCTCTATTTCTTTGAGCGCTCTTTTGATTATTGTGGTTATTTTGGTTATTTTGAGTATTTCCACCTTGATTTGAATTTTCATCTATTCCTGGAAATCCTAAAATATCTCTGAATAAAAAATTACTATGTTGCTGTGGAGTTCCAGTAGCAAGACAACCACTCGCATACATCCCGCTTCCTAAAGCTCCCGCTAAAAATAATTTCCTTCCCCCATTCTTTATCTTTTCTATTAATCCCATAAAATACATAAAAAACGAGATTATTTAAACCTTACGTTTTGTCACTACTATTCAAAAGTTATAATTATTTTTCAAAACAATTTAACGTTGATTTCCAAAGTTCCCTTGATAACCATAACCACCAGCTCCCTGCTGATTAACAGGATAAGTTGGCCCTCGACTATTTGGCTTATCATTATGGACTTCCTGATTAGTCTTTAGTACATAATAAATAATTACTATAATCACTGCAATCAATATTACCAACACAGATATCATCAGGATATAAGCAATAGTCCGTTTACTGCTAGCCCCTCCAACATTATTCTTAATGCTAGTCTGATCAAGTCCAGCAATTAAAGAAGCACCGCTAGTTTTAACATCCTTTGCACCCAAATACACTTTGGTACTTCCTAGAAGAACACTTACAATTTTTCCTTTTTCAATAGTATAAGTTCCGCTTCCAATATTTACACTTACTTCCTCGCCATCCACCTCAATTGTTGCCTCATAGTCCTGCCCATTTACATTCAATATAATTTTTTCACCATCTTTTACAGAAATGGAAGTTGCATTATCAACTAATGAAACTCTTTGCAGGTCAGCCGTATTATCATCTCCAGGTGTATTACTAGGAGGATTTTGCTGTTGAGGGGTTGTTGAGTTAATTCTAGTATTATTAATTGGATTATTTGATCCTGTAACAGGATCAGTCTGATTAGCCGTAATACAAGAGCTATCACTGGTGTCAATATAAAACCCAACTGTACTGCTGGCTGTACGTCCTGCTTTATCCACCGCATATAACGTTAAATTCAAAACTTTTTTCTCATACATAGAATTTATACTCGCTGATGTAGATTCACAAGATGAAACGTTTGTATCTGAAATAATAGTGTCCGTAGCATTTTTAATATTATAATAACAATAATCTTTATTAGCCTCATTAATATTATACCTTAAATTAATTGATCTTGAACAACTAATACTTGAAGGATAAACTAATGGGCTGGTAATATTAATAACTGGATCGATAGTATCTATTCCAAATGTAAAGTTTCTGAATGCAAAATTTTGCTTGCCCTCATTATCAATACATAAAACATTCCAAATATATGCCCTTTCAGTCAAATTCATTGGTTCAAAATTATTTTGAACATCTTCCAGTATGGTATTGTCAGTTTGATTCACGCCGTAAGTTCCATTAAAGTCCCCATACAATGAACAACTTACAATATTACCATCATCACTAGGCACATACCTTAAAGTTACATCATTTTTATTATTTAAAAAGAAATTATCTTCAGGAGAAGTTAGTAAGATTGATGGAGATCCAAGATTTATTTGAAAGGTCACACTTGCATTGGAATTTAATCCATTAACATCGCTTGCGAATAAATAAAGAGTGTGAATCCCGCCAGAAATATTAAAGTGAGTATTTAAATTGCAATTTGCAGAAATGTTGGCCCCATTATCAAAATTATATTTGCATTCATTGAGTCCAGCACTACTACTAACACTATAATTCAACTCTAAACTATCATTATAGCCATAGGATTGAGGAACAGGAGCTTGAATTGTTATAACTGGAGCTTCCAAAGGAGGATTATTCCCAGAAGAAGTTAATTGTTTATTTACTATTATATTTCCATCTGCAAAATTAATGGTTTCTATTGAACTATCAAACCCTGTCTTTGAATATTCAATATTATAATCAGTATAATAAGTTGGATTTCCTCCATTTACTCTAACAAATTCTAGCAAGTTTTGAGTTGAAATTTTTCCATCCGCACCTGTAACTAAATTAAATACCTCACTTCCTAAAAAACTTGTTCCCTTAACTGAAACGCCCTCAATAGGTTGTGCAGAACTATCGACAACAGTAGTATCAAATTTCCAATATACTATCATTGTTCCGTTGCCAGTATTCCATACAACATCTGAAAATCTTTTAATGAGGTTTGAATCTAAATATCCACTATCAATAAATACCCAGGTTCCCCATTTTGATTGATCACTAACCTCTATATCCTTGCTACCTGTACCAAGTGCCTCAATAAAAGTGTTAGAAATAGTAAAATCATGTTGAACACTTCCCACAATTAAACTTCTTGCTCCATCTCCAAAACTAGCAAATATATCGTTATTAAAATTATTTCCAGCACTATTTCCACCTAACATCCTTAGTGCATCTCCATCACTTCCAAATGTTCTAACAATTGTATTATCAATTTGATTGAAAGAACTATCCTGCAATTGAATACCATGCCCATTAGTATTAGATCCAATAACTAGATTATTATTAATTGAATTAAAACTGCTTCCTGCCACAAGGTAAATTCCTCTTGTTGTCTTTATAGGATCTCCTGACTCAAAAGTAGAAATATTGTTTCCGCTAATAATTCCATCACTTGCAGAATTAAACTGAATCCCATTTCCGCTTGCATTAATTATACTATTATATACAAATGTAAAATCGGATCTCTCCGCTATTACTCCAGCATCATTATATGTCTTTATTCCCAAATTTTCAATTAAAGTATTATTAGCATCTCGAATATAAACTCCAAATTCTCCAGTTCCTCCAACAGTCCCATCACCCATTTTTAAATCCTTAACTACAGTGTTGTTTGCACCATCAATGAAAACACCATGCCTATTATTACTCCCTCCATTGCTAAACACAATGCTATGCCCTTGCCCATTTAAAACAATATTATTTGCACTTATAGTAAAACAATGATCATTGCTCGCAGGAGGATCAATATCTAGTAAATATTCCGTATCTGCCTGGCTTAAAACTCCGCAATCACTAATAGTTATAGTATTAGTTGGGGCAAAACTTATTTCTTTTAAAATAAATTCCCCTACAAAAAAACTTCCTAAAATAATAAATAATGCTGAAAAAAATACAAGAAAAAATATTAATAAATTTAATTTAGATTTAGCCCTGCTAGAATTTACCCTCACTCTCTTTTTTACTTTCATTTTACCTCTTTAGTAATATGATATAATATATCTAATTATACTTTATAAAGATTTAGACTAGCCCGCTATAATACTATACTCTCCTTGAGATCCCCTTGTACAAAATAGACCTTAAGAAGATAATTGATGAATTAGCTAAAAGTCGAAAGGTGGAAACATTTTATTATACTGCTTTATTGGACCCAGAATATAATTTGGATAAATATAAGGAGCATAAAGAAGTTATTGAAGATTTGAAGAAAATTCCGAACTTTAAAGTAGTCTTGTGTGATATGAGAAAAATCAAAATTAATGGCAAAGTTGAATATGAAGTCAAAGGAGATGATATCTATCTTGCACACGATATGCTAATGGGTGCGTTTGATAACCTATATGATGTTGCAATCGTTATGAGCGGAGATGCCGATTTTATTCCTGTATAAATACATTGAGAAAACGATTTAAGAAGAGAATAGGGAATGCTTATTTTAGAAGAACCTCATCTTTCAAATTAAGACAAGCTTGCGATTTTTCTGTAAATATGAATATGCTAATAGGAAAACTGATAGAAAAAGAGAATAAGAAGCGACCAGCGTCACCCAAAAGATGACGCCTCGCAGTTATGATTATTCTCCATGTTTGAAGTTTATAAAAATTTCGTGAGAGGGTTGCTAATTCTTGTTTTTTCCTCCGATTGAATATGAAAAGGCTAACTGCCCTGAACGACTTGAATTCTCCTAGACAGTTTCTTTAAATCACTATCAATTTGCATTGATAGTTTTTGAGGGAGTCCTTAGTTCCCCAACACCCTCTGGGTTACAAGTTTTACAGAGAGGCCATTAATTATCATAAGGCGATTTAGATTTAACTAATTTTCTATTCCTCCTTTTTTATTGGGCATAAAATAAAATCCTCTTTAGTTAGTTTAAAATAATTTGAGCAGCAATTAATTAATTCATTTGATAATGAGAATTTTGATCTTCTCTTTCTATCAAAATAAGTATAGAGTAGGACATCTATTTTGTCTCTATTTTTAATATCTTTAATTGCTGGACAAAAATCGGTATCTGAAGAAACTAAAATTACCTTCTTAATATTTGAAAAATCATCTTTAATATGTCCTAAATCTATTGTTAGCAAAGTATCAACTCCTTTTTGATGATATTCAAGTTCTCCTTTTTCATTAAGAATTCTTTGACATCTCCCTTCTTGAATAGTTATATTTTTATTTTTTGATAGTGAGGTGAGAAATTTATCATAACCTTCCCTCATTCTATTTTCTTTTTCAGTAGGTTCTGGGGATTGAAATGGGGGAGCAGTATAATAAAATAAGTGCCTGCATAAAAGATTTTGTTTCTTCGCAATTCTCTTTGCAAATTCAAATTTATCAAACTTTATTCTTTTTCCTTCTCCAAAGAATTTTATCAAGTTGTCCAAAAATCCTTCATCAATAAACACTAAAGTTTCTTCCATAATTTAAAATAGAATTATAACTTTAAATAATTAAGTAACCTCATAAAAAATAAATCATCTGGCAACCCCGTAGGATCACCAGGGAAAATTCTAAAGTTACTAGATATAAGATATATTTAAAAGTATCGTTTTGTATCCGCAAAGGAGTTGTGCATTGAATTATTCTTCAAGCTTTTTCTTGTTCTTTCCTCTTTTTATTTTAATATTTCCAACTTCTTAAAGATTGCCTTTCAAATCCGCGTTGGGAATTTTCACATTCACTGGTTCAATGCCCCTGCCGGGATTCGCACCCGGGTTTACGCCGCGAAAGGGCGTTGTGCTTGGCTTCTACACTACAAGGGCCTATCGTCTCTAAAACTAGAAACACTTTTAAACCTTGCTATATCTCTAAATTAGTAGTGAATTTTCAGAAGAGAAAAACCTAAAAACTTGAGTTAACTCTGAATAAGCATGATAATTAAAGAATTACTCCTAAAAGAATTGGTAAAGAACGGCTATTCAGTCGAAAATGGAATAAATATATGGGACATCTCCGATAGATCTTTTAGATTTATCAATAAAGAAATGGCTGACGCCTACTTAAAACTAAAAGAGCATCCAAGATACAAATCAAATGTTATTGATAAAGAACTAAAATTGTTAAAAGAAACCTCCAAACAATTACTAAAATGTGTTGAAGATTGTGAATTTAACCTGATAGATATGGGGTGCATAAGTGGAGAAAAAGCAATAGAACTAATTAAAAGTCTTCCAAAAAACCTCAAGTTAAGATACTGTCCCGTCAATGTAAATGAATATTTAGTTAGGCTAGCAGAAGAAGGAGTAAAAAAAGAAAATTTCCCCAATGTAATGGATTATGCACCACGAATATCTAAAAATTTCCAAAGCCTAGATGAAATTGGTGCAGCATTGAGGAACAGCAAATATCAAAAAAATGTCTTTTTACTGTTAGGATCGTTATTATCTACCTTTGAAATAAACAATTATTTATTTAATTTAAGCAGATCGATGCTTCCTGGAGATATTCTAATTGTGGGTAATGGAATTAGAAAAGGAGAAAGATATACAAATTTAGAAACGTATAAGCATCCCCTTTTCAATGAGTGGTTAATCCATTTAATGCGAGAATTAGAATTTAAAGATAATGAGGTTGAGTACAATGTGCGGTTCGCCCATAATCGATTAGAAGCCTTCTATAAAATAAAAATAAATAAAACTTTTGAGCACGAAGGCAAAAGTATAAAAATTAAAAAAGGGGATGAAATCATTGTCATCTTTCAAAACAAATTTTTCGCAAATGAGCTTCGTGATTTCTGTGATATGTATTTTGACGAAGTTAAATTATCACATGATATAGAAGAAGAGTATGCTATTGTATTCTGCAAAAAATAATTGTTTAATAAAAAAAGCTCTCAAAAAGGTTTATATAGCGCAATAAGTCAGCAATAATATGCCAGGTCTTGAAGATTTTATGAAAAAAGCAATAAAGGCAGCAAGTAAATATAAGAAGACTTCCTCTTCTCATTTTGAACATTCAGAGGTTAAATACCAATTAGATAGAGAAACTTTTCCCTGGCTGAGAGAAGGTCAAGAAAATGCATACTTAAGAGTAACAGGTATTGGATTGCCAACTGAATATAATAATACAGTATATGAATTATTTGATGATAGTGTTTTAGAACCTCTAACTGATTATCTTGGAGTTGCTCACGGTCATAATAATTGGAATATAAAAAACTTTAAAGGCAAATTTGCCTTTAAATATAGTAAAATTCCTGTTTTCGAATTGAAATCGGTTGGAACATTTAATCATATATTCGCAAATAAAAAAATAGACGTAGAAAAAGTGAATGAAATAGCAAGAAAGTTTATTGATGGTTACATTCCTTATCAAGAGGATATTGAAAAAAGTTTAGGGATTTGCTCAGAAGCCCTCGAAGAGATAGGAAAAAGAAAATTAAACTTAGATACAGAAGGGGCATATAAAAAATCCTCCGCAGAATTTCAGTCAGCTTTGGAATCAAGACTTGAAAATGAATGCAATCTAAAATTTATTGGAAAACACGAATCCAAGGATAAGCCACTACTCCTAAGATTCATATACGGCCATCTGTTAAAAATAAGTAAATAGTAAATTTTAATCTCATTATATTGCTTAAATCTGCAATAAAAAATATGATCCCACGGAGATTTGAACTCCGGACCCCCGCCTTTCTTAGCTTTTAAGAGTGTATTAACACTCTTGCTTGAAGACTTGAAAATCTTCTTAGCTTGAAATTATGTTTCTATCGAAACATACTCTTATAAGAGCGGTGCTCTGAACCGGGCTGAGCTATGGGATCATAAATACTGAATTTGAATAATTTATAAATGTGATGGATTGCATAAATCTTTAAAACTCTCATATGATAATTAAATAAATGGAGAATATAGAAAAATATTTTGAAAAATTTCCCTGGTTAGAAAATATGCTTAAGGATACAACCTCTATCCATGAAGAAGCAGCCCGACATGAACTTGTTGATAAAGTGCTTGAAGAGTACCATTATAGTGGATATGACGGTAGTTGTTACAGAAAGGAAGAGATGTATGCAGTCCGTAATGGACAATTAAAACCTATTAAAATTCAGCGTGCATATACTTCTATTGAAAATATGACAAGAAGAATAGAAGAAGAAAGTCCTGGAGAACCCCTAAGAAGCGTTTTAAAAGGAGATGAGGAAGCTATTCTTATTCTATGTTCTGGCCATAGTTGGGGGCAATTTTTCAAAGATGTTACAATTTATACATTGCCAACAGGCGAAAAGATAAATAAATTTTTAAAGACATCAACATAATGTTCTTATAGTAATTTTTTCTTCATCCAAAATCTACCTTTCTATAATTTTTGGAAACTCCATAAATATTTAAACATTCGTTTTCAAAATTTATTTATGTTAATAGGTTTAGTAGGGCGTCCAAATGCCGGTAAAAGTACATTTTTCAAAGCAACGACTTTAGCAGATGTACTTATAGCAAGTTATCCATTTGCAACAATAAAGCCAAATCACGGAATGGCTTACATAAAAATCCATGACTTGGCTCAAGAATTTGGAAAACAAAGCAATCCAAGAGAAGGTTATATAAAAGGATCATGGAGATTTGTTCCATTTGAATTAATGGATGTGGCAGGCCTGGTAGAGGGTGCAAGTCAAGGAAAAGGCCTAGGAAATGAGTTTCTTAATGATTTAGCAGCCGCAGATGCATTTATCCATGTAGTGGATATGTCTGGAGAAACAGATGGTGAAGGTAAGCCAACCACTCAAAATTACTATCCAGGAAACGATATAAAGATTATAGAAAAAGAGTTAGACCTTTGGTATAAAGGCATTCTACTGAAAACATGGAAAGTATTTGCAAGAACCGCTGAAATGCAAAAAAAGAATCTTGCAGATGCCGTAGCACAGCAATTTTCAGGTTTGAAAGTAAAAGTAGATGATGTCAAACATGTAATTTTAAAATCAAACTTAAATGCTGAAAAACCCTCTTCTTGGTCAGAAGAAGATATATTTCACTTTGCAAGGCTTCTAAGGCAATACACAAAACCTATGATAATTGCAGCCAACAAAATGGACCGCCCAAACAGCAAATCAAATTATGAAAAAGTAAAGTCTGAATTTGATTATCCAATAATACCCTGTTTTGCAGAAGGAGAATTAGCGTTAAGAGAAGCAGACAAGGCAGGTTTTATCTCATATACTCCAGGAGAAAAATCTTTTGAAATTAAGAAGAGCCTAACAGAAAAACAAAAACAAGCATTAGACAATATAAAGAAAATCCTGGATGAATACCAAAGTACAGGCATTCAGGAAATATTAAATTCCATTATATTAAATATTTTGAAATATATTGCTGTCTATCCTGCAGGATCAAAATTAGCAGATAGCAAAGGAAACATACTTCCAGATTGTTATTTAATGCCCCCTTATTCAACAGCGTTAGATTTTGCATACAGGCTTCATAGTGATATAGGCAAAAACTTTGTCAAAGCCATAGATGTAAGAACCAAGAAAGCAGTTGGAAAAGACTACTCTCTAAAGCATCTTGATGGCTTGGAAATAATGACTAAATAATCACAAATACATCGAATAACCTAATTCATATAATCTCATTCCAAAACATTTATATAATTTCCAATATCTAATTTTATATGGGAGAAATTACTATTGACATTCCAGAAGATTTAAAAGAAAATTTAAGAAAAGCAAATATAGATATTTCTGTATTAATTAAAATGATTGCAAAAAAACTATTAGAAGAAATAAAAATTCAGCAAGATTTGCAAAGAGCTAAAGAAATAGTGTCTAAATCAAAATTTACTGATAAAAACGCTGAGGAATTATCAAATAAAATAAAGGCATCAATGCTAAAAACATTAAAAGAAAAAGGCATTATATAAATGGATGTTGTTCTAGACTCAAATATTTTGTTTAGGATACTAATCTCTCAAGGAGATATTCTTGAACTTGTTTTTGACAATCGGCTAAAAATATACACCCCTTATAAGCTTAAAATAGAATTTTTAAAAAATAAAGAAGAAATAATAGAAAAGTCAAAACTTTCAAAAAAAGATTTTGAAGATCTTGCCTCACTAATCTTTCAAAGAATAAATTTTATTGATGAAATAGAATATTCCCCCTATTTAATTGAAGCAAAGAATTTGCTAAAAGAGCACGAAAAGGATATTGAATTTGTAGCACTTTCTTTATTAAAAAAGATAAAAATTTGGACATATGAATCTTTATTATTTAAAATTGAAAGGGGAATATCGACAAAAGAGATAGCATTAAGTCTAAACTCAAACGATATATAAAATGAAAATCCAAATTAAAACAATTCCAAATTCATCCCTTTCAAAATTAGAAAAGATATCAAATAATGAATACAAAGCTCATGTTAAATCGCCTCCAGAAAATAATAAAGCCAATATAGAATTAATTAATCTTCTGGCAAAAGAATTAAAAATACCTCCAAAATCAATTAAAATAAAAAATCCTTACTCAAAAAATAAAATAATTGAATTAAAGTAAAGATTAAAAACCCATTTTGAATCAATTTAGTATGAAAATATATCATGTAATTAAAACGTTTATGGTTTCATCAAATCTTTATTACCAAGTTCCAGAAGGTACAATATTTATTTATGGTCCAAAATATAAAGCAGAGATAGACAAATCACGTTACCCTCCTATAATCAACCTTACAAAAGATAAATTCAATCAAATCAAAAAAGCAGCCAATGGAAATATTAGGGAAATTGAAATCAAGGATGAAAAAATAGAGAAAATACTTAGTATCGATAAAGAAAGAAGAAAAAATGAGGCAAAAATTAAAAGTAAATTAAGAGATTTAACCACTATACTTAATGAAGAAATTTTTTATTTAAATAATGATTGAATTTATTTCTTTTTTACTTCAAATTTCTTATCAATCATTTCCATCATAGCCTTTTTCTGCTCTTCAGTCATGCTCGCTAATTTTTCAGGATGAGCATACCTAGCATGAGCAAATATCGCTTTCTTAACTTCATCTATACTATGAGTAGTTACAGAAAATCCACAATCGTCAGATCCAATATCCTTGCATGACAAGGTATAAGTCTTCATAGCTTTCTTTACCATTAAAATTATACTTTATATGAGTATTTAAACATTTAGTGCAATAATCATCCAACTACAGTAATAATTTTAAACCCCTAATTTCTACAATATAAATGCGTTATATTGATGCACCAGATCTTAAAAAGAGAGTTGATGAAATTGCAGTAACTCTCGGAATGTCCCATGTTAATTTAGCTAGAGTAGCATGCTTGAGAAGTTACGGCTCCTCTACAAAGAGAACTATTGCAAGATGTCATGCTCTAGGAAAAATGATGCAAAAAGCAATGGACACCCAAGCATTCTATGCTATAGAATTCTTAGAATTATTTGAAAAGATGTCAGAAAAAGAGCAGGACAAAGTAATAATCCATGAACTAATGCACATTCCTAAATCATTCGGAGGAGGCTTTCGGCATCATGATTTTGTCTGTGAACAAAATGTAGACATTATGTATGAAAAATATGCCTCAGTTAAATATCCAGATAAAAGAAGATGGTTTTGAAAAAAAGAAAAGTATATATAGTAATGATACTGTAGTATATACATGACTATTGAAGCAAGATTAAAGAAATGGGGCAACTCTATGGCAATAATAGTGCCAAATGAAATAATTACTGAGAAAAAACTAAAGGAAAATGATGAAATAATAGTGGAGGTCTTTCAAAAGGCAGATATATCTCATACTTTAGGTTTAATAAAAAAAAGAAAGATGTCTGGACAGGAGTTCAAAGATATGGTCCGAAAAGGATGGAACAAATAAAAGTTTTCTTTTTTGATACTTATGCTTTTTTTGAGATAGCCAACGATAATTTAGCTTATGAGCCATACACAAAAAATATAGCTGTAATAACGACTAAATTAAATTTAATGGAATTACATTATGGCTTATTAAGAACAGAGGGGGAAGAAAATGCCAATAAGATATATAATGAATACTCAAAATTTGTGATTGATTTTTCTGATGAGGATATAAAAGAAGCAAACAAATTTAGATTAAAAAATAAAAAACAAGATTTATCGTATGTTGACTGTTTGGGATATATTATAGCATGCAAAAAAGGAGTTAAATTTCTTACAGGTGATCAAAAATTCAAGGATTTAGATAATGTGGAGTTCATCGAGTAATAGATGATTTTTACTTTCATAATTGTATTCTTTTCAGCATAATTATATTTATAAGAAGAAATTATTTTAATTAATAATGAAAGATGTTGAATGTAAAAGATACGTTGCTTCAAAATGCGATTTAAAGGAAGATGAAAAGGAACTCATAAAAAAAACATATAGAGCGGATCTTATTACTTGGAGTAATGTCTGTAATTTTTTGAAAAATATAGAAAATGACTGTTGCCATTTAGAATCTACAACAAAAATAGATAGCGATTCTCGTGAAATTGTTGGTGATGGAATTCTTTCTAGTCGTGTTGGCCCTTCAAAACCATCAGAACAAAAAGATTATTTGCATAAAGAGGGATTTTTAATAAGATATAAGGATGAAAATAAGTGGGGGTTTTATAAATTTGGCCTTGTTTATATTCTAGAAATATATGGGACAGACTCATCTAAACTAGAAGATTTTACTAAAAGGGCAGGGCTTGTTAAAAAAGTCACACAAAAAATATAATCACCTAAAATTCCTATCTTCCCAATCTCTCACGTATTTTTCATCCATTGCAATTCCCCACTTAATGCTTTTTCCCTTTTTTTTCCTAGGTTTGTAAATCATTCCAAAAATAAAGCCAAAGAGCATACCAGATAAATGGGCTATATTCCCAGTATTGTCCATAGGATTCCCAACTAAAAAGCCATAAGCTCCCAAGATATCTCCTAAAGCCCATAATGTCCCAGCAATAAAAATAGGCATTGGAATTCCAAATGCCCAAACAAATAAAAGAGGCCTAATTATAATCAATGCTCCAATAACCCCAAATATAGCCCCACTTGCCCCTAATGAACTTTCATAAAAGTTAACAGATACTAAATTAGATAATACCCCGCTTACTAAAAATACTAAAATAAAACTTTTTCTCCCAATAAGTTTTTCTAAAATACTTCCAAACAATGCCAAGGCAAATAAATTGTAAAGCAAATGTAATAAATTGCCATGAACGAATATTGCAGTAATAAATCTCCATATCTGAACCCAGGCAAATTCATTTAAAATTAAATATTCAGTACTTTTAGGAATCAAAAGTTGAACTAAAAAAATTACAAATACAACAACGCATAGTTTTAGTGCATAGAATTTATACTTCACTTTAATACATGACAGAACCAAATTAAAAACCTACCGTTTTCTTTTTCTCTTCAATACTTCCGATAAGCACCATTTGTCATTTCCATTTAAAAAAACAACAAACAATGCGGTAGCCAAAGCCACATCTCTCACCATTATTCCGCTATCCACAACACTAAACCCTATAAAATAGAGATGTAAAGATAAAAGTAGTGCAGACGACCTTACAAAAAAACCAAATAATAGTACTGTAGAAAGTAAAATTTCAAATATTCCATTTAAATAAACTACAGTCAATGGCGAAAACAAAGCACCTGTATACGCAGGAATATATTTCAAAAAAGAATCTGGATATATCAGCTGATTAATTCCAAACCATATGTACATTAGCCCCATACTTATTCTTAGAAAAATAGGCCTATGTATTCGGATATATTCTAAATATTTATTGCCAAATTTGTTCTGTAAACTTGCTTCATTTCCGGTAAAATAAACTGCCTCATTTATTTCTTCCTCATTGTATCCTTTTTTAACCAATTCGTATGTTAAACTGGAAACTCCAAATCCATTTTTCTTCCCATCCTCTAAAAATTGGACTATAACTTTGTTCACCATCTTTATAAAATACGACTCATAAAGTTTTTATACCTTCTCATATAACCTTTTCAGTTGGCGGATGTTGTGTAATGGTAGCATAACAGCTTGTGGCGCTGTTGGAGTGGGTTCGATTCCCACCTTCCGCCCTAATTTGGAATCGAACAAGTTCGATTCACTTCAATCACCACTGGTGTTGAAGTATCCGAGATTTCAATCTCGAGAGCCACCTTCCGCCCTTATGCTATTTAATCCACTTGCCATTTTCTTTATTGACCTTCCCTCATTCCATCCCTTATCCTTTTGGAAACCCATTCCCTAGTTTCTCCTTACTTTTACATTCTATTATATTAAAGTAATTTGTAACGGTAATAATTCTTTATCCATCTGATCATTAGTTGTATATTCTCTACACCGCCTCTTTTTGAAGCATCTTGTCCAGTCTTTTATCGTGTCAATAAAAAAATGTGAGGCTTGGACAAAGTATACTATAGTTCCTGCAGTTGCAATTAGTACAGTTACACTGCCTCTAATGGCAGCTATAGAAAAACTTGCTGGATTCACTACAGAAGCTTCTATTAATGCTCGAAAAGTAGCATTTTTCCTAGGTTTAGGCGGTTACTATTCATTACTCGCAAAAGGGAGAGATTATTCGCAAAAAAAATTCAAACCAACAAATATTAAACTGCATGATAGACTTTATTTTGGTATGTGTGGTTTGCTATCATTGCCCGCAATTTATCTTCCAGCAAAATATATATCTCAACAAATGGGAATTACTCCCCCAGATTTTTGGAGCCACACTACAACTACAGCCTTTTCTGCGGGAGTAGGTATATTTGCTGGAAATATGATTGGATATTCCATAGATATTTTTAGGGATTTGACAGGTATCAAAAAATCAGAAAGAAAACTCCCTCCCCCTTATATAAAAAATGCAAAACAACCAATAAAACATATGATAGCAGCATCACTATTTAGTTCCTCCATTATCCTAATGGCCGGTATCTATAGTTTTAGTGATAAAATTAGAGACTATATGAAAGAAATAAACTCTAGAACATATAACGAAAAAAATTCGTTAGAAGAAAGAATAAATAATCCACAAAGTGAACTTGAAAATATATTAAAAAAGTAACCCCTCTATTTATATATAGGAAATTACTTTTTAAGAACACTATGAAAAAGAGAAGCATAATTATTTCCTTAGAGCTAATAGCTATTGCGATGTCCTTAATTTTGATAATTTTTATAGACATAAAAATAGTCCTATCATGTTTGTTTATCTTTTTGCTCGCTTTAAATTATTATTTATATAAAGAAAAAATAGGCCAGGAGCTAATAGTGGCAGTACTATTTTCTCTTATAATAACTTCATACTATATTTATGAATATACTACTGCAAATATTTTAATAGGAAGAATCAATATTTTTCCACTTATAGCATGGACAGCAGGGCTTGTGTTTCTAAGAGAAATATATGAAAAATTAAAAACAGGCCACAAATTTCTTATTATATCTCTAGTGTATATCATCACTCTTCTTCTCGTTGAATATTTAGGATTTCATATTTTAAGTATAAAATTGAATTCAGACTTTCCAAGCCTTCTAAGGCTTGGTATAATCCATGCCCCTTTGGGAATGAAATTATTTTATATCTGTGCTGGCCCGATTTATATAGGGATTACAAATTATTTAAAAGTAAAATAATTTAATCACTTTCAATCATATCTTTCATTTTAACCGAGAAAAATACCATAACCACCATAAATAAAGCAAACAAAATAAACAAAAACTTAAATGGTAAAAATACTAAAACAATTGTTGAAAGAATTCTTGCAATAAGGCCCATAACATCAGCCCTTGTATTATACGGCCCGTAAAACCTAGACGCATTCCCTTTCTTTAGTACATCGAAGAAATAAGCCTCGCTTGTAGGCTCAATCATAGCCATTCCAAAGCTCGCAAGAACCAATAGTCCTAATATAACATAAATGCTATTTACAAAAAAACAAATCGTAGAAATTATTGCCACAAAAATAAACCCAATTATAAACATCTTTCTAAATCCCGTTTTAGATGCAATTTTAGACAACTTGTACTCGGTAAAAATCAAAGGGACAGAAACTGCAAACAAGAAATAGCCGATCCATAATTTATCAAGTCCTTCTCTAATAATGTATAAAGGCATGAATAAGTAAATCAAAGTAAACCACATTATTACTCCCCCGCCTAGAACAAAAGCAAAAACTCTATCTTTGCTTTTGAAAAAATCAATAAAATTCTTTAAGGCATTAGTATCTAATTTTTTCTTTACATGTCCATCTTTTATGTTGACTATTTTAAACACAATAAATCCTAAAAATAAAAACAATGCAGCAAATAAAAATACAAATTGTGTCCCAGTTACACTTGCAACGTACCCTCCAATTAATGGGGCTATAACCCATGATAAGTTCATGAATGAATAGAGTAAACCTTCATCTTTAGCAAGGTTTCCCTTTCTAGATCGATCTTTAACAATTATCCCAAAGCTCGTAATTCTTAAAGTAAATAATATAGTAATAACGAATGCTAATGCCAAAAACAAATAGAATTGTTTAGTAAAAGCGACTAAAATATACAACGGAATTGTGAGGAGGATAGAATTAGTAAATATTTTTACTTTATTGTATTTCTCAATTATAGGGATAGAGATAAAATATGAGCAAAAGGCTATAAATGTAAGAAAAGTAGAAACCATTCCAACAATTACTGTGCTGTGAACAAAGCTGTCAATATAAATTGCCCAAACTGTATTAACTAGTGCAGACGCAAAAGCAACTACGAATGCAGCAATTCCCAGCTTAGCTATTCCAGTAAACATAAAACCAGGCCCCTTTTTTAATAATACTCCCATCACTTATTTTAGAATATTATAGTTAAAAAGCTTGCCATTTAACTTTTCTCTAATTTTAGCTTCCAAAAGACAAATAATAAACTATAAAAACGATCTAATTCTTAAAAAAATATGAAACTAGATATTTCAACAGTTAAAGGGTTTCAGGATTATCTTCCTCCTGAATCTTTAATTAGGGATAAAATAAAGAAAATTGCAGAAAAGCATTACAAGCTGTATGGCTTTCTCCCAGTTGAAACTCCAATAATTGAATTTGATGAATTAATGAAGCCAGATGCCCTGCCAAATGAAGAAGAAGATGAGGCTGTAAGGGACAGATTTAAGCTTCAAGATCGTGGAGGCAGAAATTTAGGACTGCGTTACGAATTTACATTCCAGTTGGCAAGAATTTTCAAAGAAAACCAAAATATAAAGCTCCCATTTAAACGCTTCCAAATTGGAAATAATTTCAGAGATGAACCAATCAGAGCTGGAAGAACAAGGCAATTCACCCAATGTGATGCAGATATTGTGGGTGACTCTTCAGTAAATGCCGATGCAGAATGTATTTCTCTTTCATCAGATATTTTAAAAGAACTGCAAATTAAAAATTTTGAAATTCAAGTAAATAATAGAAAATTATTAAATGCTATTATAGAAAGTGTGGAAATTCAGGAAATAAAGCAAGTTCTAAAAGAATTGGATAAAATAGAAAAAATTGGTTCGGACATAGTAAAATCAAACTTAAAAAAATACGCTTCATCAAATCAAATTGTAACTTTATTTAAATTAGTAGAAAAACCACTAGAATTTTTTAAAGAAAATGCTTTCGATGGTGCAGAGGAATTAGATTTGTTTATTAAAAAATGCTCCCTGTATGGTATTGAAACTAAGTTTTCTCCGTCATTAGTTAGAGGATTTGGCTACTACACTGGAAATATTTTTGAGTTCATTCTTCCTGATAAAAAAACAACCATTGTTGCAGGAGGAAGGTACGACAAATCAGTTGGTAAGTTCATAAATAGAGAGCTTCCAGCGGTAGGTATTTCATTTAGTATTGAAGCATTAATGGGACTATGCATGAATGAATTATCTAGCCTGGAAATTGAGCCAATACCAAAAGTTTTAATTATTTCATTTAATCAAGATGAGGAGTCAATTAAACTCTCTAAAAAATTAAGAAATAATAATATCGCTTGTTCAATCACAGAAGGCCAGCCAAGTAAAGCCCTAGATTTTGCAAACCATCAGAAAATTCCTTTTGTTTTATTTCTTGGAGAAGAAGAACTAGAAAAACAAAAATTTAAGATAAAAGAAATGTCAACAGGTCTGGAGTCTTTCTTAGCTGAAAAACAGCTTTTAGCGAAGCTGAAAAAATAAAAAGATAGATTTAAATAAAACAATTCATTATGAAAACAATGCAGATCAGAGGAATATTAGAAAAAATGCTTCTTGCAGTTACTCTACTTGTACCGTCTAATTTGGAAACAACATTAGCTCCAAATAATCAAGTTCAATCAGGAGCAGCTGCCCCATTAAAACAAAATTTAGACCTTCCCTATGATGCAATTGGAGCAAGCGAGGATGAGGAAGATGCTCCAGAAATTATTTCATTCTATGGTCAAAACTTTGAAGGAGATGCGTTCCTGTATGTTATTGATAAATCATCGAGCATGAGAGATTCAGGCGAATTAGAAATTGCAAAAAAAGAGGTAATAAAAAACGTTGCTGAATTCTCCCCAAGAGTTCAATTCGGCATAGTAGATTTTGATACTAATGTGCAAAGCTATCCTAATTCAAATTCTTTGCTAGATGCGAATCCTGCAAATAAATCAAATGCAATCAGTTATATAAATTCCATTCAAGGGTCACAAGGCAGTTGTTGCGAAGAGGCGCTCCTTAAAGGAATAAGAATGATAAATAGTTCCAACTCTCCAAGAAGAGTTGTAAACTATGTAGGGGATGGAGGGGGAACTTGCAAAGGAGCCAATGAAGCGGAATATCTACAAAGATCTGTTAAAACGGTAACTTCGGCAAACTTTAAACGGGCACAAATAAACTCGATTCAAGTTCTAGACTCTCAAAATCTTAATGAAGAATTTCTTAAAAACCTAGCTTCTGCAAATAAAGGCACTTACGTTAAAATAAGATAATTATTCTTCTTTTTTAATTGTTAAAATAATTCCTGCACCTAACCATATACCTAAAGTAGGAAAAATAAGATCCAAATAATCCCTGCCTGTTCTATTATAATTATTTACTTCTTCTTGTGCATATTTTCTGGCAGTTGGAACATCTAATTTCTCTTGCCTTGATAAATATTCTCTAAAAATAATATTTTCTTTTTGGAATTCATTATAATACATAGATCCAAACATTATTCCACCAATTCCCAATAGTATTCCCCCATTTAATTTCTTTAATAAATTAGTTTTCATTGTAAATACCTAATAATTAACCTTCTTAAATTTTTATATAGCCAAAAAAATATAATTTATTCACAATTATTCCTCATCAACTTCTCTTTCCATATTTGGCCCTTTGTGCTCTAAATCATCTTCCATTTCACTAACCTCTTGAAAATCTTCCTTCTTTTTGAAATTCCCTTTTTTCCCCTTCTTTTTTTTCTCTAATTTTTCAAGTTCACCCTCTTTAGCCAATTGAATTAAATCTAGTTTCATAGCCTCCTCTGATTCTTTTCTCATTTGTTCTAAACTTTCTGAATGTTTCTCATGATAAACCTCTTTTAGCCAAACCCAAATTTCCTCAAACGCATTATCCTGTTCAGCTATTACCTTATGCTGATAATCCAAGTGTAATAAAGGAACAAAATTAGCCAATTTATCTTCAATACTTTCTCCAGAAAAACTTGAAAATGCAATCCTCTCATCACCATTTGAAAACAAACTTTTTAATTTATTATATAATGAATTTATTTGAGCTTTAATGTTTATACTTCTTTTAGGCAATACAACGCCTGTTTCCATTAATCTCTGTTTATCTATAATTACCCTCCTTATTCTCCTGTTCTCTGTCTTAATTGCCTTCCCTAATGCTGACATTAATTCCTGCAAGCTTACCTTTCTTACTCTTGGCAAGGGGGTTCTTGGCACGAGATCAGGAACATCTTCATCGAATTCAATTTGTTGCTGTACATATTTCTTTTCTTCTTCTTTCCCAAATAAGATATCATCCAAACTAGGAATATACTGATTAAGTAATATTTCAGATTTAATCCTTAATAAGAGAGACGCCGCCAATAAAACTTTGCTCGTAACAAAAAAATTAGCTTCTTCTAAAGATCTAACCCTTTCTAAAAACCGATTTGCCAATAAACATAAATCTATATTCCAAGGATCAAGCTGTTCAGTATTAATTAAATCATATATAATAGCCTGCCAGCTTAGTTTTTCACTAAATAATAAACCTTGAATTTGCTCCTGGCCAACCGTGCTCTTCTTTATAGAGTTAGTAGACACCTCACCTTCCGCTTCTTCCATGGAATTATCTATCATAAAGTATTTATATGCTTTTTCTTTGATGTATTTGAACAGTTAAAGGTTCATACAAGACAATACTACCTTAAAGATACAAATCATGGCTGTTCCCATTAAGAAGTTACAACAAACCGAAAAGTTTAAATACTTTCACTACCCTAATATATTATCACCTCTTTTTGCCCAGAAGAGGACGTTCAATCTATCTATTTAATAAGATTGGACCTCCTCTTCAAGGGTTTACGCTTTTTTGAATAACCCTCACATTTTTATACTTCATTGATCCTTGAAATACATGCTTGCACACTATCCTGATTTCCGAAAAGAGCACATAACATCAGAGGCCCTATATAGATCCCTCAGTAAGCCTGAACAACAAATCGTAGAAGAGTTCTTACAATTCTGCGCTATAAGTGCAGGTGTAAAGAAGGTGGCTGACACAAGAGGAATAATTCTCCAAATACGGCATGTCATAGGAAAGCAGCTTGATTCGCTCAGTCTTAATGACGTCAGGACTTTCTTAGCTGTCCTGAATACCTCAGACAAACGAGATTGGACAAAGCATGGAATCAAGATTACCTTTAAAAAATTTCTGAAATGGAAATACCCAGATTGGAGTTCCCGATTCAGTGAGCTCCAAGATATCAAACTAAAGAAGATCAGCACCCAGGATAGATATACTGAAGACAAGCTCCTCACGGAGCAGGATGTTGAAGCTCTAATCAGATGCGCAGAAACACTCCGTGATAAAGCGCTGCTCATGCTACTGTTTGAAACAGGAGCTCGCCCTCAAGAACTTCTGAATCTCCGCTGGAAACATATCCAATATGAGGGGAATCACGGCATAGTCACTATATTCTCAAATAAGACACAAGAGGCAAGATCAGTGCCAATCAAAGAGTGTGTTCTACATTTGAAACGCTGGCATCAAGAATTCTCCTTTCCCAATGCGAAGCCATCTGATTTTGTCTTTCCTTCAGTCAGGGAACGCACGAAGGCAATGACTCTCACGTTAGTTTGGTACTATTTGAAAAGATACACAAGAAAGGCTGGCATTCAGAAAAACGTTTACGCATATCTGTTCCGGCATGCGCGGGCTAGGGAACTATATGAAGAACTGCCAGAACAGCTCGCAAAGAAACTACTCGGGCATGCAAAGGACAGCCGTATGCCGGCTGTCTACTCTCATCCTCGAGACACGAAAGCAATTCAAGCTATGCTTCAAAAGATTTATCACGTTGAGGAATTAACCCAAGAGCAGCAGAATCGGCTTGAACGGGAAGTGGCATTTCGACTTTTAAAGACCCTCGCTTCGATACAGGCCATATTGTCCTTCAGCAATTTGGACACTCCAAGGTCGTTCTCCCATTCAGGATCAATGAGCTCCCAGAACTTGGACTGAGTCTAAGAATCAAACAACTCTCAGCTTGCCGAAACTATTTCGCCTACCAAGGCATTGCTCCAGTCACTATTCTTTTTGATGGCAAACCTCTCGCCGAACATTTCGCCGTCACTCGACATGGCATACACGGCAATGAAGGTTGGGATTCATTCTTCATCGCGAGACATTACCTCACCCGCGGAAGGCATGAGATTGAAATACGACTTTCTCGCGAGTCTACTACTACCCTTTGGATCCATGAAGTGACCATCGAAGCGCTTGAAATTCCATAGGGTAGTAGTACCGCTACCATTGTCATAGTCGGCGATTAACGAGAGATATAGGATATGGCCAAGCACCTTTTCACAGCCCAGCAATCACACGGTGAAAGAATGAAGTACGTTTTTCCGTTTTCATTGTTGTCAGTGTTTCTTTTCTGCCAAATGGCACTGAGCGACATCACTCTGACTTTTCAAAATGGAATCGATGGATATTCAGGCACTGTCGATACTACACTTGTTTGTGGAGGGGGTGGCTGCACTGATCAGGTGGAATTCGTCTGCATTGATCGAAATGAACATGGGCTCCTTCAATTCTCAGGCATATTCGGAGCTACTCCTGGTAGAATTCCGCGTGGCTCTGCTATCGTAAAGGCCACTTTGAGTATTACTGTATTCGCTGATGATGTGGCTAACGGAACAACGGGTCTTCACCGCATCCTCCAGCAATGGGGCGCTGCTGATAATTGCGCTTCTTGGGGCGTATCGCCTCACAACGCACAGGTAGACGTCCAAGCAGACGACATCGAGGCTAAAAGTAACCCTGATGTAGAATTATCAATCCCCCTGGGCAATCAGATCCTTCAAATAGATGTCACCTCGAGCGTACAGTCCTGGTCCTCTGGAGAGTTAAACAACGGATGGGCTTTCCTTCAAACATCCTCTGATGGATGGGATTTTGTATCGTCTCGCAGTTCGAATATAGCCGACCGTCCAAGCCTTGAAGTCATATTTACTCCTCGTGAACCGCAGACTCACACGGTTCCTTCTCTACAGTTTGCAACCATTCAACAAGCTATCGATTCCTCCTTCGGTGGTGATCAGATTATTGTCGCTCCAGGCGCCTACAACGAGCTAATTGACTTCCTCGGAAAAGCTATTCTCCTGCGGAGCTCGGAGGGGCCGGAGAGCACAATCCTTGACGGGTCCGGCCTTGGCCAGAGCGTCATAAAGTGCTCAAATAGTGAAGGCAATGGTACCGCAATAGAGGGCTTTACGATTACTGGAGGGTCAGGCACACCCGCCGTGCTCGCAGTGCCCTGTGGTGGAGGAATCTTCAACAGCGGAGCCAGCCCCACAATCCGCAATTGCGTCTTTCAGAGCAACATGATTGATACGGGGGTAGGCGGAGGGATATGCAATATCAATAACAGCTCCCCCCTAATTATCGGCTGTACTTTTATTAATAACTCCGCGAGTAATGGAGCAGCAATATTCAACAGGACGAGCAGCCCTCGCATAGTGAATTCTCGTTTTGATTCCAATTCCTCATCAAATGATGCTGGAGCCGTATGGAATGAAAACAGTAGCCCTTGGATCTTTAGCTGTACCTTTATCATGAACACTGCGGGCTCAGATGGCGGGGCAATAAGGAATATGGAGTTCAGTACTCCAATACTAATGAATTGTGTCTTTTGCAGTAATGAAGCATCGCGCAATGGCGGCGCCATAATTAACGAAATGAGCACCTCTGCAATTGTAAACTGTACGTTTAGTAAGAACAGAGCCAGTTCTGGCGGGGCGATATATGATTGGATGGGCAGCACAACAAGCCTTTCTAATTCCATCCTCTGGGGCAATATCGCAGTTACATATAATGAACTATATCCTCCGGATACTGCGCAAGTGAACTATAGCGCTGTACAGGGAGGCACTCTTGGTTCTGGCAATACAGTCCAAGATCCCAACTTCTTGGACGCAGAGAATTGTGATCTGCGCATTACGGACACATCTCCGTGCATCGACGCTGGAGACAATACTGCTATCCCTATGGATCAACTTGACCTAAATGGAGATGGTTCTCTGGAAGAACGGACACCTTGGGATATAGAAGGCAATCCACGTTTCACTGATTGTACCCTCACTTTAGATTCAGGTCTTACCGCCCCTGATTATGCTATAGTCGTCGACATGGGTGCATATGAGAAGAAGGTTGCAACGCCGTCGAACATGCAAAAGCCAGGTGACTGTAATCAGGATCTCAGATTTGACATCTCCGACGCTGTCTGCATCCTTGGTCATTTGTTCTTGGGCTTCCCGACTGAACTTCCTTGTGATTCTGCCGAGGCAAGAGATACTCTATTGAACGCTAATGGAGATACAGGCATTAACTTGTCAGACGCTGTTTACATACTCCTGTATTTTTTCAGGGGCGGACCTCCTCACGTCCAGGGAATGAATTGCATAAATATAGAAGGATGTACATCGCTTTGCATTTAAAGAAACCAACCCGTCGAGAGACGGTTTACGTATCTTTGAAGCATCGCAGAAGAGATGCATTCCCTGTAGAAGGATATATTTAAATAATCGCCTTAGCTTAAGTGCATTATGCCACAACTCTCAACTTACTTCAGCATTACACCAACTAAACGACTTCCGGTCGTCATTAGCATAGTAACTGCCATGGCAGTTGCCCTTATTTGCTTTTGTTTGCTTGCAGTTAACATAGAGTCATCATCGTCCCATGAACGGAATGTTCCATTGCTGATCAGCTTCTTCTTTCAATTTTCATTGCTAATCTCCTTACCCGTCGTTCTTTTCAGCTGGCCTCTTGCTGATCTTGGAGTTATGTGGTTTTATAATCTTAAGCAATCCGTGGAGGATACCCATCAAGCCAAGTCAGATATACTGTTCGTCGTAAGCTCGATTACATTCTGCATTATCCTTCTTACAGCCATTGGATATTTGCTAAGCAGTGGTCCTACAATAAATCTAAGCCTGATGCTATTATTTGGCTTGGGAGCACTTTTTGTTGATCTTATCTGCCTGATATCTGCATTCAAACTTTACGGGCGCAGTGTTTTGGATAAAGCAATTTTCAAAGTTTCGATAGGTGCTCGCGCACTGGTCGTTGTGTCGATAATAATGCGGCGTTTGATCACTCTCTGACTACACAACCTTCCGACCACTTCTTGAGGTTCTACGATGAAAATGTTTACCGTTCTTGCTATTCTTCTGCCACTGCTTCTCTTCGCCCCCGTCTGTCCTGGCGTTACAATAATTACGCACGGCTTTCTCCCTGCTTCCCCTACGACACTCTCGGCTGAATTTCCAAATTGGACATTGGACATGGCAAAGCAAATTATTTACCGAGCTCATGGCGCAACAGCAAGAGGCAATATTTATATTCATTACCCTGTCTCGGGTGAATGGCTCTCACCATCCCAACTGTCCCTGGATAATGCATGGATTAATACGGGGTCTGGGGGGGATGAGTCTGTATTCATTTATGATTGGAAGGCTGAATCAAATGATTTTGAAGTTTTCTCGGGCACCGGATGGCTCGAGGCTGCTGCTGACAATCTATTTGCCAGTTTACTAATACGTCCCAATGGTTGGGTAGGCGATAGCATCATACATAAGCCATTGCATTTCATTGGTCATAGTAGAGGTGCTGTCCTCAACTCACTCGTTGTAAAGCGCCTCGGATATTATTTTTCTAAAATTATCGTCGACCAAGTTACTACCCTAGATCCTCACCCAAGTAGTTTCTTTTCAGATCCCGACATAACTACCTATACCAATGTAAAATGGGCCGACAATTATTGGAGATCAGATCTGCTATATGAAGACTACGATTTCGATGGAGTTTCCGTACCAGGCGCAAGGAATCTGCAATTAATTGAAAGTGTTCTGGATGGCGATGGGCATTTCATAGAGCATAGTGATGTACACCTTTGGTATGCGGCCACTATACTCCCAAATTCCAATACGGTTGAGGACTTACTTATCACTGACACTATGCAAACCTGTTGGTGGACGCGAAACAAAGCTTACTCAGCGGCTGAAGAAACCTATAGCGGTCGTAACAAGATAGGGTATTCAAGAGTACGTGACGCTTCGATGTCGGTGCACGCTGGCAGGGTGGATCCAGACGAGGTTGAAACCGTATTTAATGGAGACTTCGAATTTGGTGACAAACTTCGCGCATCAATCCCGGGCTGGGGAGGACATGGAGACGGGGGTAATTCTGGAACAGGCCATTTGGATGGTGCAGAGCGGTATTTAGAACTCGATTTTGGTGATGATGACTATTATCGTGAGCATAATCACATATATTTCCCTGCGACCGTAGAAGCTATTGCCTTTGATCTCTGGATTGCAACCCCAAGCTTGAACGATGTTTTGCAATTCTATATAGCCTCGGATCCTGTTGGACAGCCGTTTCCTCTATCTGCTCAGACAACGGATTTTGTAAGAGATAAGAGAATCGCTCTGGACCAACAGTATCGTGGTGGTATTAGTCCATTTCGATTCCAAATAAATGATGTCGGAATAGTGGATGCATGTATAAGAATAGACAATATTCGATTGATAGATGAAACGGCTCCGACTGTAGAAGCCAATGGTGCAACCACGATTACGACACAAGACTTTACTATAATATTTTCGTTTAGTGAAATTGTTAAAGCATATGGTGATGGTAGTTTTGATCGAACTGATCTTATCCTGAGTGGCTTACCCTCTGTAGGCGCACAAATAGGATTGCCCAAGCTTTTGAGTAATAGTAAATGGGAAGTTTCATTTGGCAATGTAACTCATAATGGGATTCTCACCGTAGCCCTGGCCCCTACCCCTGGCAACATTGAAGATTTGTTCGGAAATGCCCTGCCACCAATATCATGGGGCTATGTTGTAGATATCTCTTCAAATCTAAACACGCGGTTATATGCTACTCCTAACCCAGTTGCACAGCGGGAAATCCTTAACTTAATTGCAGAGGTGGAGGGAGATGTACAAAGAGTGGAATTCTACCAAAACGCTGACAGCGATAAGGAGAGGCTTAATCCGACCACTGACGGTCTAATCGCTATTGACACTAATTCTAATGACGGTTTCGCATGGCGCGGATCCGCTGAATTTGATCAAGGAGAGCAAATATTCTTTGCGCGAGCTCAGGATAGCCTAAGCCTTTGGAGTAAGGAGGCAAAGGTTCTTGTCACCGTTGGGCCTCCAATTGCTTCGCCAGGAGCGGACCTGACAGCAAAGACGCCCGAATGGGACGATCCTGATCAGATTGATAGCGATGGAGTCCCAGAGGCGGGAGAGCAGGTACAACTAAAACTCAAGCTGCAGAATATAAGTGTTGTAGAATTGAATGAAGTTCGATTGGAAATCACAGCAGATGATTCGGCAGTGGAATTGGCTCCAGCCTACAGTTATGGGACAATGCAGCCAAATGAGATTGATGAAGGCAGGATTCGGATGTTCCTGAATTTTGCCAATAGTCGCTCCGTCACGTTTACCACGAGAGCCACTTACATAAAAGGCGCTAAACAGTACTATCAACCATTTCAGCAATTTTCGAAGACATTCTCAGTTCAAGCCGGGCCTGCTTTTACTATCGACACATCTAAAGCAAGCTGGAACGATACTGATGTGGGTTGTGATGGAGACAAGGATGGCATTCCTGAAAGCGGGGAATTCGGCTCCTTAGGTTTATGTTTAGGCAATGTAGGAAGCTCAGGTTCCGTCGCGAGGACCGTGTCAGTACTGATTGATAATACTACGGACGGCCTGGACCTCGGTGGCTTTCACGATTATCCAGACCTCCCAGTTGGACAAGGCTGCTATATGCCCCTGACTCCCTTTCGCCTGTCCGGGAATAGAATTCAACCTGGTTTTGAAGGAATGGTCAAGGGTGATGTTCACATTCGCTACAGTGGGGGCGAGACCACCTTACTGCAGCAGGATCTCTTCCTAGTTAGGCCACAAGGATGGCTGCGCCTCTCTCAAGAATCTTGGAACTTTGGAGTTAAGGCCCCTGGGCAAGAAGCGAGCTTCAGTCTTGAAGTAACAAACGCAGGGACAAAAGCGTTTGGCATAAATGCAATCAGAGTTTATGACAAGAGCAGATCACAGGTATTTGATACACAGCTTTCTCATCTCGCTCTTCCTTGGGTATTGCAACCTGGGCAGATGCAACAGGTCACAATCATTCTGCCTACTGCTCAGGCAAGCGATATCTACCGAGAAGTAACTTTTGTGACAAATGGAGCTGGCAATGCTGACAACTCTCAGTGCAAGGCTCCAACATTTATAATTACAGGAAAAGTTTTTTATGATACTCCTGCTTACCAGGTACCACCTTCAGATAGAACAGGCGTATCTTCGGACCCGGATTGCAGCGGAACTACCCTTGTCTGGAACAATCAAGACAATATCTACGCCCATAATGCAACTTCTGGCGTGACTTGGGACATTGCAATAGGAAGGCCGGCTGCTAAGCCAAGAATCAGTGGCATGACAGTCGCCTGGGAAGAGAGTGGAGATATCTGGATCAATACCGTAGGGAGCACTTTCTCGGCTACGAATATTACAGCCACTGCAGAAGAAGAAGAACTCGTCGGAATCCACGGTAACTGGGTGGCTTATTTACGAACAGTAGGGAGAGTAGCTCAGCCGTATGAGGGTGATGGCAAGGTAAATAATATTTATCTCTACAATGTAAGCCAGCGCCAATCACAGCCACTAACCGCTTTTATGCCTAATGGGACAAATGCGACAGAGTCAGTAGAGGCGGGAGACATAGGCAACGGTGTACTCGCATGGACTGAAGCGCACTGGCAATGGGACGGGTTTCAAATGGCGACTGAAGATGCTCGTCTCATTAAAATCGAACTAACCGAATCATCAACTCATTCTAAGGAACCCATCTACAATAGCAAGACTGGAATGCCGTCAGTCAATTCTGGAAGAGTTGCTTATTTAAGAAATACTCGCGAGGAACATACAATTAAGCTTCCTACATTGAAAGATGCCTGGATTGAACGGCGCCGCAATGGATCCAATACCGATGGTGAAAACCACGGAACTGATTCAGATCTCCGCGTAAGCGCTACCAGCGAAGATCCCAACAGCATTATAAGGACCAGCTTTATTAACTTTGATTTCACAGGCCCTGGAGAGTCGTTAAAAACACCAAATACATCAATCCTCTCTGCCGAGTTTTATATCAATATGACTCAGGTTGGCGGGCCTGGATTTCCTTATGTTGCGCTGAAGAGGATAACAGGACCTTGGAATGAGATGACCGTAAACGGCGCTCAATACCCAGGCCACCTGGCCACCGATGACCAAGGAGATCAGCACTGGTCGCAGGGATGGAATTTCCGCCAGATTCCATCCGCTTGGGTTACTGGCCTTATAAACAGCACATATCATGGATTCACCATTTGGCCGAGGATTGAATCGTCTGGACGGGTCATAGCTCCAATGACGTTTGCATCGAGAGAATATGGCGACCCTGTGAAACATCCGTATCTACAAGTGACATATCTAACCCCAGCTAATGACGAGTGGTTCCTTTGGGGTTCTACTTTGGGTTTGAGCCAACTTACAAGCAATGCAACCGATGAACCAGAGCCAACGCTTGCAGGGGATTATATTGTGTATAAAGATCCTAAATCCCAAGCTCAATTGCTTGCTCGAGGGATAGCTAATAATGTTCTTGTTAGTGAAGAGAAGATTCTGCGCATTGCCACTAATTCGCCGGAGGCTATGCGCGCTGACAATAATCTCGTCGTATGGATTAGCCAAGGCGAAATCACTTACGCCAGGGTTGGAGCCACTGAATTGTCAGTAGAATCTGGAGATATTGAGATCTTGCCTGAAGAGCCAATTGAAGGTGAGGAGATAGCAGTCCGGCTTACCGCTTACAATGTTGGTTCTAGTCAAGCAGATAATGTGCTGGCATGTCTCTTTGAGGGACCTCCCAAAGATAATAACCCAATTGCTCCATGCCAAACCATTGGTTCCATTTCCAAGCAAGACAATACAATTGTCGAGTTTGGAGCGCTACGGCTTGCGGAAGGGGATCATCAAATCTGTGCAACACTTGCAGCAGACGACGGTTTTAGCTGGACTGCGTGCAAGACCATAAGAATACTCGATAATGACAGTGAGGGCCCAAGTATAGATTTTACCATAACGGAATTCGAAGGCGACCAGGATGGCCTCATCGGCGACGATGAGAGGGTCAGTATAGCTTGGACAATCACAGACGCGACCGGGATAGGCGATATCGCAATATCCCTCGATGGAAATACGTTGCCCACCATTGGCAACAAACTAATAATAGGACCGCTTTCAGTTGGCATGCACGCTCTGAGTATCGTTGCGGAGGATGCTGACGATACTTCTATGAGCAATTCAAAGCAACGTACCTTCGAGGTTGTGAGGAGTGAATCCTTAAGCATTATTCATAACAATGAAGAGATAGCCGTGGGGTCGGCTCTCAACCTGGGAGAGTTCATATTAAATGGGCCAAACCAGGCGCGAGTCTTACTACTAAGAAACGACGGGGAACAAGTTCTGTTCTTAGAACCAGTGCAAGCTTCACTGGGCTTCCGCTTAAGCGGGATCTCAACTACACTCTTTCCTGGCCAGCTGACAGCACTCACCATTACACCAACATTTGCGCAAGCTGGAACATTTGAAGACACAATAACATTTAACAGCAGCGCAGATGATTCTCCGCGCACACTAATCATACTATCTACAGTTGGTTTAGGCTTTGTTCGAGGAGATAGCAACGCCGACAATCATCTTAACATAGCTGACTCAATTTATATATTATTATATCGATTCAAATCAGATAGTATTCAAGTGAGATGTATGGACTCCTTAGATGCCAATGATAGTGGGGCGATCGATATTTCCGATGCCATTTACCTTTTAAACTGGAGATTCAAGGGAGAAGCTCCTCCACCAAGTCCCTTTCCCATGTGTGGAGTAGATTTAACTGAGGATGGACTGGACTGCGTCAGCTTCTCGTGCGACTAGGAATCAAGGACCGATCAGAGTCAAGGAGTTTATACAACATGAAGCCATTGCGCTTTTATCTCACAATCGCCACTCTGCCTCTCAGCAACTTTGGGATGCTTTACTGCGAAGATGTTTGCGCACGTCAACAGAAGATTATCTCCAGCGACACCGTAGCTGGGGATCACTTCGGGACATTTGTTGACATCAACGGCAACTACCTGATCGCTAGTGCGCAATTCGCTGATACTCCAATTCTACAGAACGCAGGAGCCGCCTATATATTTAGTCAAATTGATGGAACATGGGCGCAAGTTGCAAAACTTACTGCTTCCGACGGAAATGCCGAACATGGCTTCGGGAGTGTAGCTCTTGGAACCGATTTTGCAGCCGTTGGAGCCGTAGGTCATGCCGGTTACACGGGTGCTGTTTATATCTTCGAGAAGCCTGCTACAGGCTGGGAAAACATCGCTTCCAATCCCACAATATATGGAGACGTTCCCAGCGGCTATTTTGGGAATGTTGCTGTCCACGATAACCTCTTGATTGTTGGAGCCTCCAAACAAGGGGGAGGAGCAGCCTATATTTACAGAAGGAATTGCCAACAAACGCCTTGTGACTGGGTGCGTGAAAAGAAGTTAGTTCCTGGGGCACAGATTGCTGACTTTGGCAGCGGCGTCGATATATACTCGCAATATGCCATCGTAGGTTCATGGAGTGCCAATGGCACAGGTGCGGCTTGGATCTACAGGAACCAAGACTCTGATTGGGTAGAAATAGCTAAGCTAAATGACGCTTTACCTCCGATGACTTTAGAAGGTAACGATGAGTTTGGCTTCGGTGTATCCCTTATTGGAAACCTGGCTTTGGTTGCGGCAAATAAAGATGATGTTCCAGGTGCGTTGAATGCAGGGTCATCCTATTTGTTTGAGCTTGATCCACAAACTTCACTCTGGAGAAATGTTGCTCACCTCACAGTATCTAATCCGGTTGCTAACGCAGAACTTGGAAATAGCGCAGTTGCTGTTACTCAAGATTTTATTGCTGTTGGAGCTGGTAGAAACGGAGAGAAGCCAGGCTCTGTTTATCTTTACAAGAAGCCAGAGGCAGGTTGGGTTGATATGACAGAAACTCAGGAAATACGTGGTATTAATGTTAGCGATAATGATCGCCTGGGAAACTCAATTGCAGCAACGACTGGTATCGTCGTAGCTGGTGCTGTATTGGATGATGAACGATCAAAGGACGCAGGAGCAATCTATGTTTTTGATACCTGTTTTACTTGTACATCTCCACAGGTTGACTTTGGAGCAGCCTCTCTCTCTGGGTGCATCCCCCACACTGTTCAATTCTCAAACATGACACAGTTTTCATGGCTTGACCCTAATACGACTTATGCTTGGGATTTTGGCGATGGCACATCAAGCACTGAGGAGAATCCGCAGCATGTGTTTGCAGCTATTGGAAGCTACACGGTAACACTATCTGTTATCAATAGCTGTGGCCAAGGATTTCAAACTAAACAAGATTACATTAGGGCCCTTGACTACCCAATACCAGGTTTGCAGTTCAACCAAGACTTTAGTTGTTCCACTCCTTTAGTTGTCACCTTTACTGATGAAACTATTGGAGAACAAATCAGCTCTTGGCTGTGGGAATTCGGAGACGGCTACTTCAGTACAGAACAGAATCCGGTTCATTCATACGAATTGCCGGGTTCATATTCGGTTAGCCTCACGGTTGAAAATGAATGTGCAGAGAGAGGAACAACAACGTCAGACGCTATTACTGTCGCAGAGCCAACAAAGGCAATGTTTGTGACGAACTCGGCGCGTGAGGGTTGTTCGCCTCTCGAGGTCCGCTTTAATGACGAGTCCACTGGGCTCGAACTCAGTTCTTGGTCATGGGACTTTGGCGATGGTGGGATGAGCAGCGAACGAAATCCTCGTCACGTTTACAACAGGCCAGGATCCTATTCAGTCAACTTGACAGTCGAAGGCCAGTGCGGAAGTGACAGTATGAATGCATTAGAAGTTATTGTAATTCATGACTGTCCTACGGTAACACTAAAGCAAGCTTTAGATCCTAACTCACTTATAGCTACTATTGCTCACTCCATTCCCATCTTAGGCGGAGAATTCGCGATTGCTTTTGATAAATCAGTCATCAGTAATGTGACGGTAGAACCTGGCAAAGACCTCTTGGGCGGAGGTTCAGCACTAGGAATCGCCCATAATACTGACACATCCAATACCTGTGGTATTATCAACATCGATGGTGGGGTTGCTATTGGATGGATCTATTCTGATACCGCAGATAGTTTAACAGCTGGCATCCACGAAATCGGAACAATATCCTTCGAAGGTACACGACTCGAATGCTCGCCGCTTTTATTTGTTGATTGTCTTATTCTGAATAGTTTTCCTGCCATGAACTTTGTGACCTCTGAAACTGGCCAAAGCGTACCTCTTCTAGTAGCCTCTGACTCTTTAGAAGAAGTCTGTATTGTTTCTGATATGAGATTCAAGCGGGGTGACTCTGATAATAGCGACAAGTATGATCTTACAGACGCCGTCCGCATCCTTGGATTTCTATTTTTAGGAAGTCCCGACCCAACCTGCATGGACGCAGCCGACGCAGATGATAATGGAAAAGTTGAGATCACCGATGGTATTACACTTCTGGGCTTTCTATTTTTGGGCACAAAACCCATGCCGCCTCCATTTACTAACTGCGGCTTGGATCCCACCGAAGATACGCTACTTGAATGCAAAGATAGCCCCTGCGCAAATCAGCAATAGAAGCTATCTTCAGTGAGATCTGTACCAGCAGTGGGTGATGGGACTGGAAAGGTCTCTCCCTGGAAAAGGACATTGAGTACCCTTACAGCATCAGATACGTCTATACTCCCATCGTCATTGGCATCAGCTGCATCCTTACAGTAAGGCGCATTGCCGTTGTAAAAGAGGTACGACAGAATAGTAATAGCGTCAGAAAGATCCACTGTTGTGTCGCTGTTAGCGTCTCCTCGGAAAAATTCTCCCGGGAATCCAACAAGGTTGGGGTCAAGAGCAACAATGCAAGTACTTGTACGAGAATTCATCTCGATACCATCAATGATAATCGCCTCGTTGCCACAATGATGTGCAATATATACCTTCGATGGATAAGCAGCGATACTCTCAATATAATCTCCCGGATCTCTTGTTTTCCAATAATAAACATGGTCCTCATTAACGCGTGTATTTCTCGAAACTCTACCATCCACAATCTTGGCATAATATACGTCATACTGTGGCAAGTCTGGGTTCTCACGCTTATCCAAAAATGACATGTGCGCTGTGCCTTCTGAATCAATCCTTAGACTTGGAAAGTTCTGATTAGCATCTCCTGAATCATCATTGACTCTTATGGCCTCATGCCATGTTTTGCCGTAGTCGTCAGAGTAAGAAATAAAAACATCGGCGTTATGTCCCCAATCAAATCCAAATTTATTAACAGGATTAGGAATTGTAGACATAGCCTCAACCCAAGCTATATAGATCCTCCCTGGATGAAGATCTGAGCGATCGACAGCTATCTTTGGCCCTTTCTCCAAGAGCCAGGATCTCTTACTATCTTTATAAATTGGGAGTAGACTATATTTAAGCATGGGTGTAGCCACACCATGCACGAGCTCCACACCTGAAAGGTCTTTATTAAAACGAAGCAAAGACACTCTATCCTCATCGTCTTCGTTGCTTCGATAGTACCTGATTCCAGCTATCAATTCTCCGTTTGGCATTACATCCATAGATTGTATATTGTGCATGGTGACACCATACTTGCTGTCAAGATCTCCAAAGGAGTATTTAATAAATGTTTTTCCGCTATCAGTGGATTTCCAAATGCAGTACTCATTTGAGAAGGGAATTTCGCAGAAGGATGAGACATATACTGTATTTGTTGAAGGATCTAAAGCCAGCTTGGTATAGTCCATTGACAACCCATTTGTTACAACATTCTCCTTTTTGATTAACGAATTTGTAAATACTCCTGAATTTACTTTGCCTGTGAGAATTCCTCCTGTAACTGAATTCAGTTCTCCATATACATGAAAAAGCTCAACGAGAAATAGTGTTCCATCGGAGCTTATAGCCATATTAGGGTCGCCATGAAGAACTGCATGTCCAGCCTCCGTCATAACATGTCCCCTAGGTTGAAAACCAAGATTGGCGAGTGTCCACGTTCTACCTCCATCGAGCGATACGTGAGGGTGGCCTGCTGCTAAAACTAGGTGATTGGCATTATTAGGATTGCCAGCAAGACAATATTCCCATAAAATATCATTTAGGTCTGTTGAATAAAGAATGGCTGGGGAGAGAGATGCTGAATCGCCCTCACCACCTCCGCCCCCTTGATGCCCCAAACTTTGCAACTCTTGTGGCGTAAAACCAACAATGGAGATCGTGTTACTGAAGCTTCTATCTCCCATAAATACGTGAATACTATAATCTCCAGTTGGAATGCTGAGCGGCATCTCTACTTTAACAGTATATGGAGGATTAATCCTAATAATTGAAAGATCTACAGTTCCAATGTTTTCTCCCTCAAGTTTAACCTCAACATTGTCACTGACGAGAAAGTCGGTTTTGATTTTCACATTCTGACCCGAGTAAAAAGGAGTGGTGGGCTGATCGCCCATGTCCTTAATGTAGCCAGGAATATCAAGCTCTATCGTGACCTCGCCCTCGGCTATCTGGCTCTCCGCTAAGGCTACGAGCATTATTAATAGAGTCAA
Source organism: Nanobdellota archaeon (assembly GCA_030648155.1). Taxonomy (GTDB): domain Archaea; phylum Nanobdellota; class Nanobdellia; order Pacearchaeales; family GW2011-AR1; genus JAUSIK01. Next base: position 112,461 of record JAUSIK010000008.1, read on the forward strand.
GAAACCTACGCTGGGTAGCAGTCCTCTTTTCATGCATAGAAATACAACTTCTATCTTTATAAGCCTTACTCAAAACCAACTCGCGAACATCGGCTCCTGCCCATCATCTATAGCTCTCCGAACAATAGCATAGGCCATTTGATATTCAGCCATGTAGCCCTCGTGGGAATGTCTTCCGCGAATGGCGTTCCGCACCGCAGGCATTGGATCTTTGCCATAACAAGAGTAAATCCATTCACACCAATTCTCTTTTCCTTCCTTCGCATCCTTCAAAATCAAAGCCGCTTTCGTTGGAGTTGCGTAACCTAAGCTTTCGCAGATTATGTGGGAACAAATTCTTGGATAGTATTTCAAATACTCTTCAGGAGTTTCAGGCTTCCTTCTCATGCTCTCCCCCACCCTTTTGATTAAGAATATAGTCAGTTGATTTCTGGGCTTGCGCAGCAGCCTGTACAACGAGTCGATTATCTCGCTTCAGATTCTCAAGCCATGTCCTTATATAAGCTGCAGAATTGTCTATTGTTCTATTCTCAATTCCGCAATGCCCACAGAGAAAAGCAGCTCCCATTTCAGCGACGAGTTCCTCCTTGCTGTACTCATTCGAACCAAATAAGGTCCTCGACATTACCCCTGGCCGAGACAGTCTCGATTCGTGCCCGGTGCTGTGCGACAACTCATGAAAGAGCGTGCTGTAGTAATCAGCTGAAGCTTCGAAGTGTTCCTTGCAAGGCATGTTCACCAAATCATCTAATGGACGATAGAAAGCGGTTTGACCTCCATGCTGTATGCTTGGGCGCAACGGCATTGCTTCAACAGTTTGCTCGCAGTCTACTATTGGTGTGAAGTTGTTAACGTGCTTCTCCACATTCTTCGGATATGGAATGCCTTCACACTGCTCTACATTGAAGAGCGTGTAATATCTCAGAAAAGGGATTCTTCGAGCTTGGTGGCTATTATCTTCATTCTTATTGATCCAGTTCCAGTAAACGCAAGGGGAACCGCGTTCACCTTTCCTAACAATTCCGTCACGTTCCCTTGCCTGTTTAAATGAAAGCCAATACGGGCTCTCATATCCAGCTGATCCAAGAACAAAGGCATTCACTCCTCTGTATGGTTTGTTTGTTACTAAGCTTCTCGGCACAGCATTACCCCCATCCCACGGCTTGTGCCAAGGCACTGTTCCTTTCTCAAGAAGGGAAATAACGCGTTCAGTAATGATCTGATAGACAGCCCCCATACTTGAGTAAGCATGACGAACTTAAAAGTCCTTCAACTGCTTTCCCCGCTCCAGAAAGCAGATTCCCACCCACTTGACACCCGAACCCCCTTCGGAGATAATCTCCTCCCGTACGTTCTTTTAAATCCATTGGAATCCAAGGAAAAGCAATGAAACTAAACGGTAGATTCTCTCCCTTTGAAGAAGAAAGAAACGAAAACGATCCTGATGCAGATTTCCCCATCCAAGAAAAGACTGTTGATTTCCAAGGAAAGGAGCGCGCCTTCGAAATCACCAATCACGCTTTCGGCCTTGGATTTATTGTCCAGGCAGTAGAACAAGGAAAAGAAGAGGGCTACGTCTTCTCTGCCTTTGATCCAAACAGTCCATACCTCGCCCTTGGGAAGCTCCGGGACAAGATGAAGCGAGCGCTTTCAACATGCCATCTCGTGAAAGAGGATGGGCAGTATTGGCCATTCCATGACACTTTAAGAGGAAGAATCACCTCGGAAGAGGGAAATCCGATTCTTGTGGTAGATGGAATTCCACTTTCTCTGGAAGAACTTGGTAAAATGATAGTAATGCATGAGGGGTGGGAATTCACGTTGCGATTCATTGATAGAACTGAAGTGTAGCGTTTTAGGCGTTAAACCACGGTCAGCCTGTCGGAGCCTTTTCAGCCGTAAACGTAATTGCAGGGCATACACCAAGCCTGCTGTATTCCGCTTCGTAGTTCTTCACTCTGCGCATGCTCATCCTTCGAACAGCTTCTCCAATCCTCTGTCGCCGGCGTCTCCCGTGTGGTCTACATTTTCGATCCTATAGATATTTTCAGGCTGGAGGAGTTGGCAGTGTTCAAGCTCTCTTCTGGCATCCTCATAGCTTTTATAGAATTGCTCCTCACCGGGTTCGACTGGTATCCAGCATCGAATCACGTACCTTTGTTCTCTTCCCATTCTACGGCCTCCACCCTCGCTGTTTCGCGCCCTCGAATTCCTCTTTTGTCAGGAGCGCTTCTATCGTGCTCACGTGAATATCTCCCAATTCGCCCTCCATGCAGGCGATTGAATATCCTCGACAGAATCGGTAATGTCTAAGGTGATTTTCTCTCGGTTCTTCATCAGGCACAATCTCACCATAAATGTTGAAGCCTAATCCACTTCTCCTCACAAAATACTCACCCGGTCTAATTTCGGATTGCCAGGGCTTTACTCTCGAATCAGCCTCTCGCATATCTCGCTTTAGGATTTCGAATGGATCTTCGTTGGGATTCAGAGGATAGATTGTCATTACCGAATGAAGGCGTGCGAATATTTAAGGCATGAACTGACTTGGCACATGCCGCCACGCGTGAAGAACACGAGCACATTCCAAGCGCGATCCGCGGCACGACCTCCTGCGCCTTCGCCCAATCCGGCCCGATGACGCCCATTTCCCTCATGGAGCATCCCCCATTCTTTGCGAGTTTCAGCCCTATTCTCGCGCACCCCGCTCCTAATCTTACCTGCCCGGACCTCCGAACTTTTTACCCAAGGCTCAGCCCGAGTTCCGCGACGATACGCCCTTCCCCGATCCCATGTCAATCGAATACCGGAAGATACCGGAACTTCACCCGTTGACTTCCCCTCGCTCCCTGCAGTAATCTCCTGGCCGGTGTTACCGGAATAGGTGCAGCTCTAAGCTGATTGGAGAAAGCATGATAGAGCCCGTGAAGCGAACCATCAAACTGGGGCAGAAGCAGTGCGTGGTGTGCTCGGAGACCTTCCAGCCGGCTTCGGGGGCGCAGAAGACCTGCTCCCCGGAGTGCAAGGAGAAGGCGAAGGAGCTTGGGCTGAACAAGCGCGGGCCGCGAAACCGAGGAGGTGTCGATCCTGCCCTGCGGGAAGATGAACCCTCCCAAGACCTGGATCCTCGGGACGCGGGGATGAAGCAGTTCGTCAACGGTCGACTCGTAGAGGAGTCCGTTGAGTCGCAGCATGCTCTGATATCTCATCCCACGCCTCCCCCCACCCAGACGCCGCGGTCATCCAACGGCTCCTCCCACGTCGCGTCCTCCCCTCCAGAGCTCGAGCTCGACCTCTCCCCCCTCGAGGCCTACATCAAGGCCCTGGTGCGCCAGGAAGTCGCAGCGGCGCTGTCCGGGGGGGTGAAGGAGGCCGTGAAGGCTGAGATCGCCGAGAGATTGAAGGGACTACTGGGAAGTTAACTTCTCTGCTTCCACAGATCATAGCTGCGTAGAATTCTGGAGTCGTTTTCTCTGGCAGGGTTGACAGTCAACAATTCTCTATGACACCAGAAGAGAGAACTATCTGGTTATGAGCTGGGAGGACTGGGTGGAGAGGGAAGGGTTTTAGCTTTTCTCTATCTTAGTACTGTTTGGAGGGGAAGGCGGGATACTATTAGAGTCGAACTTGCGATGGATGATTGCACCGCAGAACATTCCTAACGTGCAACCGATGATCGATCCTGCCATCAGACAATTGTAGGTCGTCTGAAGCATCTGGCTGGCAAACTGATTCCCTTCAGTCACCTTTGAACCTCCGTTTATAATAGTTTCCAAATCCAACTGCATGCCCATGAAACTTGGACGAAGAAGGTAGGCGACGAAAGCGCCTGCCAGTATTCCCTGGATCCCGAAGACGAAAACCCTTTGTCCCATGCTGATCCTCCATTCTTGAATGAGGACTCCATCCTGCCACTTCGCACCCCCCGTGTCAACAGGGCAGAAGGGCCTGGAGCTGAGAGCCTGAACCACAATGATCTGAAGAAGGCATATTCAGACCATCGGCCCCTCTGGATGAGATTCAGAACAAATACCGGACAAGGCGATGACGGGCCAGGGGGAGTAAGTGTGGCCACACCAACACCCAACATCCAATACGTAGCCACGGCCAACGGAACGCGGTTTCATCGACCTTCTTGCAATACAATTAAGAACTCAGTAACTCCAAGGACATGGCCAACGAGAGAGGCAGCGGCACTAGTGCTTCTTCCGTGTGGGGTGTGCAAACCATAAAACACGACGCAGTATTCTCAAGTAACCGTCCTCCCGCCTAATCGTCATCATTCATTCGTTGCTTTCTCCATTTGTTTTCTTCTCAAAATACCTTCAATTCTCTTTTCCATCTTTTTTGTCCTTTCTATTATCTCTTCGAGCGCCTTCCTTATTTCGGACTCATTATCTTTATCAATACTATCGTCCATTCACAGATAAATGACTGGTCCTTATTAGTACGTTGAACTGATATGCTCTCTCGACACCGTCGAAGAACTTTGAGGGTTATTCAAAGAACCTAATTCCCTCTTCAAGGGTTTATATTCTAGATGATGATTCTTCAAAGCCTTTGAAGTTTGAAGCCCTTATTTAATTTAAGGCATAAAGGCTTATCCGAATCAAGAAGAGGTGAGAAAACATTTATAGCCATGATAAGCTTAACGATTACATGGCTAAAATATTCAATATTCTTTTCATTGCATTAATAGTCGGATTTATATCCCTATTTACGGGCCAAAGATTCATTCAGCTAACATTTATTGCCCCATTAGGATTTATCCTAGTGTTATTATTATCTCCGATAGTATTAATTTTATCAATCTATCAATTAAGAAAAAATAGAAAGAACTGGATTATCCCCATATTAGCAATCATTCTTTCTATTTTCGGAATTCTAATTTCGATTGGTTTATTAATTGCACTAAAAAATTTTACCTAATTTTTTCGCTTGGATTCAATAATATTTTTAGCCTTTAAAGAAACAAGGGCAAATCCAGCCATAAAAATAGCAAACAAAATAAATACGGATTTAAATGGTAAAAATATCAATAATAAAGAAGGAACAAACTTAGCAACTAAGTGATTCGCATCTATTGTTGTATTATAAGGTGCATAAAATCTATAAGCCTCTCCATCCTTTGAAACATCAAAAAAATATGCTTCCGTAGTAGCCTCAAGCATCGCTATTCCCACACTTGCAAAAACTAATACACCAAAAATCCAGTAGATATTACTTAATGTAAAACAAATTAATGCAGATAAAGCTAAAATGCTATATCCAATTACAAAAATTTTCCTGCATCCAATTTTTGAAGATAATTTAGCAAAAGGATATGGGAAAACAACTGCAGGCAATAAAACTAAAACAAAAAAGCCGCTTAGCCACCATAAATCAAATCCCTGGCGTGTAAGATAAAGAGGCATATACAAATAAATTAAAACCCACCAAAAATTAACTCCTCCTCCCAAAATGTATGCGACTACCCTGTCTTTTTTCTTGAAAAAATCAATAAAATTTTTCCATAAATGCCCATCTATATGGCTTTTCTTATTATGATCAACTATATGAAACATCCAGAAGAAATATAAAGCCAATGCTAAAAAAAATGCAGCCCCTATAAAGACCCCCATATAATCAAATTTAGAAGCAATAAAACCAACTACAGGAGGCCCGAGTAACCATCCAGTATTATATACACTGTATAAAACCCCCTCATTTTTGGCCAAATCTTTCTTCTTTGATTTATCCTTAACAATAATGCCAAAAGCAGCTATTCTTAAATTTACTGCAAGAGTTAATAATAGTGCAATAAAAAATACAGCGTAAACATTTTTAATAAATGCAAACATTATATAAGAAAATATAGATAAAATAAGAGCCCCAATAAACAATTTATCCTTGTCATTTTTTTCAATCATTGGAATATACCAAAAAAATGAAACAAACGAGATTAAAGTTAAGACAGCAGAAAAAAATCCAACATATGAAGGATTATCTAAATAGCTGTCAAGGTAAATTGCCCAAATAGTATCTACAAATGAAGCCGAGAATGTAATCAATATTGCAACTAAAGCCAATCCGCCTATGTCAAAATGGAATCTAAGCAACTTCCCCCTTTTTAATAAATGACCCATAATCCTACAAAGAAAAATAATATTTAAAGTTAATCTTTACCGTGTCCAGTTTAAACTTAACTACACTACGTCCTAAATAATCCCTGCTAATAACTTATCTGCTTTAAATATCTCTTTTATCACTCGATATGATAATATCCTCGAGCTTTTTAACATCATCCTTTCTTATCCAAGATTATAGCCTCCAACCAATTTTAGCAGTTTTTATTAATAATATAAACATCAAAATATAATTTTATCTTCGATAAAATTAATAATTATTATTTTAAAATAGTTCAAATTGGATAATTTCAATTAGAGGGCAAGTATTATGGTTTGGTGTACTTAACTTTCTTTTTAGTCTATAACCTTATACCCCTCATACTCATATTAATAATTAATAGTATTGTTTGTTTTTACATCTATTTTTAATTTTTGTAAAAAGATTAAAATTATAGGTTTACCTTGCACTTTATCTCAAAAGTTTGCATCTAGCTAAAACTACTTAACTTCAACAAATTCAGTATATTTGCATTTTCCACAATACAATCTAGTTTTATGATTAGCTAAGAAAATTCCAACTCCGCATCGCGGGCATGTTTTCCCTCTTTTAATTTTATCTCCATCTATAATATAATGCTTATACTTTACTGAAGTAGGTTTATTCTTGTGAGGCTTTTTTCCTTTTTTGTCTCCACTTGCTCCACCAACTTTAGTCCCCATTATTTTTTAGCCTCCTTCTTTACTTTTGGCTTTGGCTCCCCATTTTCTTTATCACCAACGCTATCATAAACAAATGCCTCTGCAAAAAATCTCTGGCTTCCAAAGTTACTCCATAACTTCTTCACAACAACCGTATCTGTCTCAACTTTGAAATGATTCGCACACTGCTTTTGCATTTCAGCAATTCCAGGATTTTTTTCTGCATCTACAAAAAACTCAACTTCCTTTCTCTTAAGTAAATTATTTCTAAATTCTTTCATAATCATCTAAACCTCGCCCCATAAACACCTTTATCTTTTATATCTAATCGTTTGGCAATCTCTGAATCTTCAGGCCTCAATATAACAATCTTCCCTCTTAAATTCTCTGAATCTTCTTTATTAACTAGTCTTGTACCACTTATGCCTTTTTCATTAACTTCAAACATTTTCACAAATCTTTCTGCCATTTTTATTTCTTGCCTTTAGCCCCCTTTTCTGTTTTCTTTGAGGCTTTCTTCTCCACTAAAACTTTTTTCTTTTTATCTTCTTCAAGCCACTCCACCTTTCCTAATCCAGGCTGTCTCATTGTCAAGCCTATTTTTGGCATCTCGCCTTTATAACTTATAGCTACAATTCTTGCAACACAATCATCATCTTTAGCAAGATTTCTTCTTGAGCTTTTTCCAGATAGTGTTCCTGTTTTGCTTAATGAAACGTAATCATCCATAGTCTGAGAAATATGAATCATTCCCTGTGCAGGCCCTATTTGCATAAATGCTCCAAAATTAGTGATGTCCGTAATTGTCCCATAAACTAATTCATGAAGTTCAGGTCTCCATACAACCATATTAAATTTTGATTTATAGTAAGCGGCCCCATCTCCAGGGATAATCACTCCATCTTCTATGTAATCAACGCTGACAATAGACAAAACATATCCAAATTCCTTGCTAACACTATTTACATAACTCTCATTAAGCTGTTTCTCAATTGCTTCTTTTGTAGGCAGTCCAAAGTGCTTCGGCTCAACCCTTACAAAGTCTTCCACTTCTAGTAAATAGAACATTTTTGTTCCCTATGTTAAATTAAAATGATTTAATTGAAATCATGAGATAAAATCGCTTTAAAAACCTTGCGTAGCCTTATTTTTAGTAAATTTAAAGCATTAATCGGCCTTTTTTCTACAATCCCCAAACATATTCATTGCAAAATTCGCAATTCTTTTCAATTGAACAAGAATTAAATCCTTTTTCATAAGCATTTATTATTTCCTGGGCTGTATCAATTAGATCTTTTTCAACATCATAAATATTAAATCCTTCCATTCGAGATGAATTTATTGGTTTTGCATTTCCTTTCGTATCTAATTCAAATTCTAAAGGCGTATCATGCCTAAGCATATCAAGTGTTATCCTTCTTACACTCCCAAATGAAGACGCTGCCAAAGCATAATATCCTAGTTGCCAATTTCTTGCTAGTGGAGAGATAGCACTTTTTCCAGTTTTGTAATCTACAATTTCAAGCCCATCATGGCAAAAATCAATTCTATCTGCAAAACCAGTAAATTTTACTCCGCCTAAAAGAATGTTTAGTTTTTGTTCAGTTTTTGAACTAGAATTATATTTCATTTTATTTCTTTCAAAAAAAACTTTTATTAAGAGTATAGCATCGTTTAAATCAACACCCTGCCATTCTTCTTCTAACTGCATTTCTCGTGCAGCTGCTTCAAAATTTTTAAAATCTTTAAAATTTGCCTTAACTCCTTTCTCTAATATAATATGAACAAAACTTCCAAGCAATATTGCCTCCCATGAAATTGTCTTTTGTTCAGGCATATTATAGATATATTTGTACTCGAATTTTTTTTGGCAGTTTTTAAACAAAAGCAAAGAGGAAGGCGATAAAACCAAATTCTTTGGAGAAAAAATTTCTTTCTTTATACCTCCACCGCGAAGCATCTGCAGAGTAGATTCATCTATGTTTTCACCTTTAAATAAAGAGAAAAAATTACTTTCCCTTTTTAATTCTATTTCAGGTTCTGCATATTTTTCCTCTAGATCCTGATAGAAAGTTAAATCTTCATTTTTTCTAAATTCTATTTCTTCTAAAAACTGCGATGGAAAACAGTTTTTTCCGCCATACTCTCCGGCACCTGTCAATACCAATTTTTCTTTTGCTCGTGTAAACGCTACATAGCATAATCTTCTTTCTTCAAATAATTGATTCTTTTTTTCATATTGATAAATATAATATTCTTTTTCTTCTTCACTTAATCCTTTTTCATTTAAGCCAGAAAACTCAGGATATAGTTCAATTGGAATTAATAAATTAGTATGAATTCTATCTATAGGAAATCTTTTTTGAGCCAAGTTTGTTATAATTACATTTTTGTACTCTAGTCCTTTAGTAGCATGCAATGTCATTAGTCTTACCCCATCATTTTCAGAATCGGCAGATTCAATTTCAATCCCTAAACTATTGAGAATATCCAAGTAGTACAAAAAATTTGCCAAATCATCCCCATATAAACCTCCATGTTCTTTAACTAAATCATAAAATCTATTGAAATTCATAATTATGGCTTTTTCCTCTATTTTTTTCTGATCATTAAGAAGTCCGCCTATATTATAAATTTCTTTCACAAGTTCAGATACTTCTTTATTTAAAGCATCTAGCATTAATTTAATTCTTTTAATCAAAATCCTAACTGCAAGTTTTCCTGCATCAGTTAAATCTATATCAACTAAATTATTTAGCATTATTCCGCATAAGTTATCAGACTCTAAATTATCCTTAATAAACTTTCCAATTTTTATCAAATCAGTTTCTACAAAATCTGATTGATATATAAGGTCCCACCATGCCTGCTCTCCGCCCTTCTCTTTATTTTTTAACTTATTTAAAATTGTTAAATAATCAATAACGGTCTTAATGCTCCTTTCTTTTAATAGAGAGCTTTTGCTTACAGAAACATAAGGTATTTTTTTCAGTTCAAGCGCCTTTTTTATTATTCTTCCCTGCTGATGAGTTCTAAACATAACGCAAATATCCTTAAAATCGCACCCGTTATTAATTTCACGCTCAACTATCTCAACGACTTTTCTAGCTTCTTCTTTAGAGTCTTTTAGCTCATAGACCTCTATTTTTTCTCCTTCCCTGTTCTTTGCATTAAAAACCTCAAAACATTCTTCTTTATTTTCATAATTATTCATTATTAATTTATGGGCCGTTCTCAAAATCTTATTACTCGATCTAAAAGATTTATCCAAATTAAAAATATCCTCCTTTTGAACTTTAAATATTTCTTTAAACTCCTGAAAATTTTTATTATATGCTCCTCTAAATCTATAAATTGATTGATTTAAATCACCAACTATGGTAATATTTCTATGTTCTGCCAATTCTTTTAAAAAATCTAATTGAACTTTATTGGTGTCCTGAAACTCATCGACAATAATATAATCATAATTCTTGGCAATCTGTTTATTATTGTGCAGTAAAGCTAATGCATTTCTATTTAAATCTGAATAATCCTGATAATTTTTAATGCTTTTCAACTTTTCATATGCATTCCATACGTTTAAAAATTTTCCTAGTTTCAATAAAGAAGTAATATTTTTAATTTCCTTCGCAATTTCTTTCTTTCTTATATGATCTTTTCTCAAATATAAGGTTTGCATTTCAAACTGCAGGCTTTCTAATCTTTTTTGTAAGTCTACTCCTTCAAAATTTTTCATTTTCTCAATTAAATAATTTTTTACATCTTCCGATCTAATTCCTAAATCTTTTGCAGAACCTAACGATTGTATGTAACCATGGCAATTTCCAACAGGCACTTTTAAAAATCTGAACAAAACAACTTTAGCTTCATCAGGAGTCAATATTCCAAAATTCCTATTTATTCCTATCCTGTCCCCATATTCCCTTAATAAATCCGCAGAAAATCCATGAAATGTTCTTATTACAGGCTCACCATAATTTAGATCAAAATTCCTTCTTATTCTACTTATTAAATTATTAGCTGCTTCATTGGAAAATGTAATGCAAACAATCCTTTCAGGCTTGTAAATTCCCTCTTTTATTAAATATTTTATTTTCTCAACAATGCTGTAAGTCTTTCCAGTTCCTGCCCCAGCCAATATCACGCATGGCCCGACAGCCTTTCTAATCGTCTCATCCTGCCCATTCTGCTCCATCCTATTTAATTTCTAATTGCCCCTTTAATAAATCAAAGAATAAAGGGCATTAAAAAGATTGTTGGGCTATCGCACAATATTTGTCATTGCTCTAAGAATATCTAAATCTATAAAAACAAATTAATATTATCTTAAATATGAAAAATGAAATAGAACAATATCCATTTAATCAAAAAGAATTAGAAACCATGATAGGTAGTGAATTCTATGTGATGTTTTATAATAGGGGGCAAGCTGGAAGAAAAAATGCAGGAGATATTTCCATATTAGGAAAAAGACAAATAAGTTATTTTTATATAAAAATGCTGGGTGAGTTGAGAACTATTTCTTTAGAAGAAGGAGAACTCCCAATTCCAAAAAATATTTTTGATCATTATATTTTTACTTTAGAAAACTTAACATTATCTCAAAAAATCCCGCCTATCTTAGAAGGGGCAATAGTAAGATATGATCCCGAATCAAATACAACTAATCCTGGATCAAAAAGAAAAGTAATTTTACAGATGGATAAAATACCTGCTAAAATATCTAAAGAAATAGGATTATGTATTCTATCTAAATAATTTTCCCATATCCAACTAGTCTCCAATGCCCTTGAATATTTCTAGCTATTCCAACATTCTCTCCCTTGAACGCAACTGTCGGAACTTTCAATGCTACTTCAAATTCATCTCCTTTTAATGATCCTATATTCCCTCCAGTAGTAGAAGTATTAACACTTAACATTAACAATTCACTTGGCTTAAGAGGCTCCACTTTAATCTTCACATTTAATCCGAAAACTTCTGGAAATAAAGTATATTTAAGTTTCAATGATTGAGTTAAAGGCGGTAATTTCCCCTTAATCCCTGCTACATTTCCAGCCAAAGCATCCCCCTTAGCCAAAGTCATGTCCAAACCTGTTTCGATGCTCATGCTCCCTCCAGGCGTTAATTCTTCTACTTTCTTGCTTCCCTTAAACAAGCTTATAATTTTAGTAGCTATAGTTTCATATCTATACTTATTTGCTTCTTTAATCAATCTTCCAGGTTTAATTTCTATTTCATCCCCGACCTTTAACGATCCATTTTTTAATGTTCCACCAAGCACAGCCCCGTGTAAATCAGAAGGTTTCGTACCTGGTTTATTAATATCGAAACTTCTTGCCACTAAAAATATAGCATCGCCATTTTTATCCCTATCGGGTTCAGGCAATTCACTTAATGCTTTCCAAATCTCTTCAATATTAACATCCTGTTGAGCCGATACAGGAATTATAAGAGCATTATCATACTTCCCCTTCAAGAATTCCTTCAAGCTATTATAATTTTTCTTAGCTCCTTCCTCATCTACTAGATCTATTTTATTTTGAATTACAATCAGATTTTTAATACCTTTAGCTTGTAGTGCCATTACATGCTCTCTAGTTTGAGGTTTTATTCCTTCATTCGCTGCAACAACGAGCAAAGCAGCGTCAATCAAGGCAGCGCCAGAAAGCATTGTTGCCATAAGCATCTCATGCCCTGGAGCATCAATAAAACTTACATCTCTTATCTTATCTCCTTTTTTTAAAATATTGTATCCATCTTTATCTTTGTAAATAGATATATCAGCATATCCTAATTTAATCGTTATTCCTCTTTTTAATTCTTCAGAGTGTGTATCCGTCCATTTTCCACTTAACTTATAAAGCAGAGTCGTTTTCCCATGATCAATGTGGCCGACTATTCCAACATTTAAAACACTGCCTAAATTACTTTCACTCGGCTTTACCATTCATTTCCATAGAAAAAGCTTGTTTTAAAATGTATTGGTAGTTAGAGATTCTCCACAATGTAACCATAGAGCACAATTAAGCAACTACAGCTACTTCAGCCTTTTTTTCCTCTACTTTAGGCTCTTCTTTCTTATTTTGATCTGGAAAAATTTCTTCCAATTTTTTCTTTCCATGCTTTAAAACTTTAATATTAATTTGTACTACCTTTTCCGATATAACTTTCCCTCTAACTGTTTTTCTTAATCTTACCCCATCTCTTTTGTCATTCATCCCCCATCCTTTTTTTAGCATTAATCTTCTTAATCCAAGTCCTTCAACATCTTTTGATAAAGGAAATCCAGAAAGGTCACTTCCTCCGCTTAGTAAAAATAAGTAACCTGAAAAATCCTCTCCAAATTCTTTGCCGTCAATTTCTTCACCTATGGATTTTCCCATTAAGAAATCCGCATCTCTTTCCATTCTCCATGCTTTTCCTTTATTGTCTCCAATAATAAACTTAAATACCATATTCTTTCAAGATTTTGAGGGTTTTTAAAACCTTCCCTAGAAGCGGCTTTGTTTGATAAGTAATCTCTGTTTAAAAAGTCCTATTTTTATTCTTTTGCACAAAAAAACAGAGAAGCTTTAACTTTAGTTATAAAGAAACTATTTTCTGAGAATTATCACAAAATCAACTATCTCTATTTTGAAGCTCTTGTTCTGCTAAACATTTTTCTGCCAATTTCATAGATTCCAGATAAGACATTTGTTGCAACAGGAATTAAAAGAGCTTCTGGATGTTCATTAAAAGCAAGATAACTATAAATATATGCTTGAAGAACATTAGCAGTACCACCTACAACCCATCCTGCATAAAATCCTAATTGTGCAGATTTTATCGCACTATCACTTAACTCACCCTCTAAATCTCCAAATTTAATACCCCTGTTAGGTTCATTAGATTGACGAATTGCAGTCGGAAGTAAGTAAGGTAATACCGCAAAACATGCACCATTAGTTGAAGGAACTAAAAAATTAATAAAATTGCTTCTTCTATTAACTCTTTCTGCCATATTCTTAATTTCAGATTTTATTTCTTGGTCGCCCATTTTACTAATAGAATAATAAAAAATAAATCCTTTATAAATCTTTGTATTTGTAGCTACTATTAAATAACACAAATATCATTTTACTACACCTAACTATTCATCTATCAATCAAAACCGAATCATTTATATCTAGTTAGACATTTAAACATATACCGACAGCTAGAGGATTCGCCAGTAAATTCAGAGGAGTAAACTAGAAAAAAAGTGCTTATATATTAATAGTGTTAAAAAAACAATCTAAAATTTATAGTAGCAGATAAATTTTCAATCAACTCATCTTTTCCAATTCAGCAATTTCACTTAAAACAGACTTTTCCTTTGAAGATAATAGATCTCTATGCTCCTTGAATTTTTTCATTCCATTTCTTGAAACATAAGAATAAAGATATTTAATTTCCTTTAATCGCCTTTCAAAATTAATGCCGGGAAGTGAAATAGCTAATTCCTGCCCTTCACTTGCCCCCTTCACTGATTTTTTTTCATGTTCCAATCCTTTAACTCTTGCAACTTCTTCACCTTTGTCATCTATTAATGGAATTCCCACCCTTATTTTTCCCCCTACCACTCTTACTCCAAAAATTGCAGGATTGGAATTTCTAAATATATATTGAGGTAATATCTCAAGTTTTGAAATAGTCTCCATTTCCATTAATTTAGATTTCTCAATTTCATCAGCTTTAATCCTTCTCCACTTTTCCAAATCATCAATAAGCTTGTATACCACATCCCCAGTAATAACTTTAACTTTTCCAAGTTCCAGTTCCTCTTCCACTCCAACATTGAATCCGACAATAATTGCATCTAAAGGATCTATATCTAAATTAGCCTTTGCAGAAATAATATCTCCATTGCCAATAGGGCCAATCCCAGCTTTTACAATTCTAATGTTTCCCTGCCTCAATAAACTCAATAACGCATCTAGGCTTCCTAGTGAATCAGCTTTAACAATAATCCCTTGCTTGTCAGTGTTTAAAGCCCCGGAAACTTCTTTCCTAAATGTTTTTTTCAGGTCTTCAAAATCATTATTTATTTTCTGAAAAGGCATTCCCGGTAATATACCTTCTTTGTTTGTTAAATGTATTCTAACTCCGGTTGCAGCATTAACGCCTTTTACGCTTTTATATTTGAAAGTCAATGGTTCTATCTCCTCTAATGATCTAATTTTAGATAAAATTGGCTCCCCAAAACTCGCTATTGCTACTTCATCCCCAATTTCTAATTTCCCGTCATATAAAATTGATTCAACATAATCAATTGTTTTTTCTTTTTTTATTTCTAGAATTACTCCTTTAGCTTCTTGCGAAACTTTTAACTTTTCTTTCAAAAATCTCTGGCATAATCCTGATAAAACAAATAATAATTCGGAAATTCCCTCTCCTGTTCTTGCTGAACACGGAACTATTGCAATCTTCTTAGTAAAATCACCTATATCATAATATAAATCAGAATCAAATCCGTGTTCATTTAATGCCCCTTGAAAAGTCAATAAAGACTCCTGAAATTCTTGAGCTACATTAATACTTTGAGAATCTATAGAATTTTTTAAATCTCCTTTTTTTCTCCATCCTGAAATTGTGTCCACTTTATTTAATGCAATTAAAAAAGGAGTTTTATAAGTTTTCAATATCTGTAATACCTCTGCTGTTTGAGGTTGAATGCCTTCTTTAATTGCAACTACAACTATAGCCAAATCAGCTAAACTTCCCCCTCTTTTTCTCAAATTAGTAAAAGCAGCATGTCCAGGCGTATCTATAAACAAAAATCCAGGAATCTCAAGCTTCACCCCTTTAGCATCTAATAAAGGACTTGCTTCTCTAATCCTTTCAATTGGAAATTTAGTATAAGATATCTTTTGAGTAATTCCTCCAGCTTCCCCTTCCTGAACACTTGTTCCTCTAAAATAATCAAGAATTGAAGTTTTACCGTGATCTACATGGCCAACTATAGTTACTATTGGCGACCTTAATTTCGTTATCCCTAATTTCTTTTCCATTTTCATTTCCTCGCATAATAATTAGATTACAAGGGCATTTAAAAAGCTAGCGTTTTGATAAATAAATGAAATAGCAATATAAAATATTCCTAAATCTAATAGGGCCGTATCCAAAACTAAGCTTTATCCTTCCTTATTTTATTTTCTTTGCCTTGAGTTTTCAAAAACCTCAATATCTCTTCCTTAAAATAGTCAAAATCTTCTAAATTATCAATATTTTCAAAAACCAGCTCATCTTTAACTTCAGAATATTTATGAACAAGAATATTTCTAAATCCTTTCATTCCTTTAAGTTTAGGCATTATTTTATTTGAAATTATTTTTTTCTCAAGCAATTTATCAAAAATTTGCTCTTCATTACTAGGCAATCCTAACTTTAATTCAGAGATGATTATATTGCAAATATCCAAAACAGTTTCAATAGAAATTTTAAATAATCTTTCACATGCTCTTTTTTTTTCTATCGAGCCGATATAACTATCAAAATTATCAGGTTTTATTTTGTCCAACTCTTCCAAATAAGAATCCAATTCTGCAATCTTAGTTATGATTCTATTTTTATCCATTTTCAACCTTATCTAAATACATATTATAGAGTTTTTCAAAAGAATCAAATTCTTTCATGGTTTCAATTGCTATCTCATAAAGTCTATCTTCATTTTTTAATAAAAATACTTTGCCCTCCTTCATAATCCTAGTCTTTATATAAATAGGCAGCTGTTGAAAAATATGTAAATCTACTTTATTAGGTAAATCG
Source organism: Nanobdellota archaeon (assembly GCA_030648155.1). GTDB lineage: Archaea > Nanobdellota > Nanobdellia > Pacearchaeales > GW2011-AR1 > JAUSIK01. The sequence continues at coordinate 129,059 of JAUSIK010000008.1, forward strand.
CTTAAATAATGAAGTCTCTTCTTTGACATAGACAAATTGCTATATTTTTTATCTAAAACTAAACAAACATCAATATCTCTATATTGCTCCCCTCTAGCATAAGAACCAAAAACAAGCACAGCTATAACTTCTTTATCATTTTTAACTTCAGTTAAAAATTTCTTAGGCAAAAAATTTTCTAAATCCTTCATAAAACAATTAAAATAACTAAACTTATATAACTTTCCCCCCATTTAACTAATAAATCTTCAGAAACTAAAACTCGCCTTCACCAATATCATTATCCTCAATTTTAGGCTTTGCTTTTGCTTTCCCTTTATCTAAACCGGCCCCTTTATCAGAAACCAAGGCTTTGTCTTGTGATTTAGGAGGAGAACTTCCAGAAAATTTCTGTTGTCCGCCATCAACAGGCGCCTCCATTAATTCCTTCTCATCAATTGAGTTAATTGCAGCCTTAAACGCCTTAAAATGCTCCGCAGGTATTCTTGTTCCAGCTTTTGTAAATCCAGTATATCTTTCACTTCTTACAAATTCCCTTATAGTAACCCCTCTTCTCCCTCCAAAATCATCAACTCTAATCAGAATATCAGTTTCAGGATTTTTAGGTATTCTATCAATATCTTTTTCCATAAATTAAAAGAGAATATTAGCTATTTAAACATTCTTATCATAAATTATTACTTCATTCCAATAAACAATAAACTATTTAAACAAATAATCTTTTATAATAAAATGAAAAGAATTAATCTTTTATGTTCAATTTTTATATTAATGCTTTTAACAGGAATTTTTCCATCTTTGGCACAAGATGCATCTGCAAATACAACTGCAAATATTACGACTGAAACGAATTCCGATGATAATACGAATGTCACAATCGAAATAGATCAAGAAACAGAAGTTGAAGTTGAAGTTATGACAGAGTCACATGGAGCAGAAATGCGCTTACTTCAACTGGAAAGAAAAATAAATCGAGCAATACTTCATATGGAAGAAACAATTAACTTCTTAAAAGCTAAAAATAAAACGGTTACTGAATTAGAGCCAATTGTTGTTGAAATGAAAGCACTTTTAGAAGAAGTTAAAAAGGCCCCAACAGATAAAACTGAAGAAGCTGTTAAAAAATTCATAGAGATAAAATCAGATGCAAAAGACCTGATAAAAAAATTCAGAGAAACAGTAAAATCTCTATTATCAGAAGAAGATAAAAAAGAATTAAAATCTAAATTCGAAAATATTGATAAAACAAAATTAGAAGATATTAAGAAAAAAATACAAGAAAGAAAAAGAATGCTTAATGCAGAAAGAGTAAAGAAAATCCTAGAAAAAATGGAAATTAATGACGAAGAACTATTAAATCAAATTAAAAGCGGAAATATGTCCTCCTCTCAATTAAAAATAAAGTTAGTAGAAAGATATAATGGTCTAGGCGATTCTGCAAAGGAATCAATAAGAATAAGAATAAAGGAACAATATGAAAAGAGAATAGAAATGAGAATTGGACATATCATTAAGGCAAAAGAAGGACAGTTTGAAAGACAATCAGAAAGACTAAAAGAAAGAGCAAAAAAGCTTGAAAGAGCAGGTTACCAAAAAGCAAGTGAAGAAGTTGGAAAAATAGCTGAAAGATTTGAATATAGAGCAGATAAGATAGGGACAAGGGCAACTGCAAAAGTTGATGCTAGAATTAATACAGAGGTTAGCAACTAATGGGAATATTAAATAAAATAATTATTATACTTGTTCTTGTTGCAGTTATAGCTGGAATATTTTACATGATGGGCGATTCAGAAGAAACAAATAATGAAAACCCATCAAATGTTAATCCCTCGCAGGAAAATGCTCAAACAGGAGAACAGCTTATCCAAAATGATATTGTGGCTGATGAAGATGATGTTGATTTAGGAGAAGTTACTTCTTAGATCAAATTCTTTACCATTTGATTAGATTCGTCCAACCTACTAAAACCACAAGATTCCCAATATTTCATTCTTGATTCTCCTAAAGAACTTGTTCCAGAAGAAGTAAGTTGTATTCTCTTAATTTTTCTTTCTCTGCAAAAATCTTCAATAATTCGATATAAGTCTCTTCCAAAACCTCTGCCCCTATACTCTTCTTCTCTTTCAATAGAATTTATATATGCTGCTTCTTCTCCTTCTAATTGAATATCAAAATGAAGCTTTTTCAATCTGCTTCCTGATTGATCTCTCCTATAATAAACAAATAATCTATTTTCTTGCTTTACAACTCCAATTTTGTCTGAAGCCTTATAAATCTCAATTTTAGATAATCTTTCTCTCAACCAATCTTTTATTTCCTTAGACATTGCATCATCCATGAAAATAACACTTTAGCAATGTATTTATAAAATTTGCTAGTCTCGTATGGAAATGAAATCATTAAAAATAGGAAATATTAAACTCAAAAACCCTTTATTATTGGCCCCGATGGTAGATGTAACAGATTTACCATATCGGCTTATCTGTAGAAAAGCAGGGGCCTCATTGGCTTACACCGAAATGCTCTACATCTCACAAATTCTTCATACAAATAAAAAAACACAGGAACTTATGAAAACCTCTTCTTTGGATAAACCAGTTGGATTACAAATAACAGGCAATTCAATTGAAGAATTCAAAAAAGTTATTCCGCACTTAAAACCATTTGATCTGGTTGATATAAATTGCGGTTGCCCATCTTTAAGAATAACAGGAAATCAAGCAGGATCTTATCTATTAAAAAACCCTAATAAGATAGCCTCCATGATAAAAATTCTAAAAACATCTAATATTCCAGTAACTGCAAAAATTAGGCTTGGATTTAAAACCAATAATGTTCTAAAAGTAGCAAAAATAATTGAAAAAGCTGGAGCAGATGCAATTACTATTCATGCTAGACTTGCAATTCAAGGCAGGTCAATTCCAGCAGATTGGAATGAAATTAAAAAAGTAAGGAAATCAATTGGCATTCCTATTATTGGCAATGGGGATATATTTAATGGAAAAGATGCTGAAAAGATGCTGGATATTGCCGACGGAGTTATGCTTGCTCGTTCAGCAATTGGCGATCCATTAATCTTCACTAGAATTTTAAAATATCTCAAAACAAAAAAAGAGCCTGAATTTAATTTTAATAATAACATTAAACAATTCCAGTCCTATATAAAGTTATCAAAAAAATATAATTTGATTGATATCCAAAGAATAAAATATCTTGGCTCAAATTTTATAAAAAATACTCGTAATGCTTCAAGTTTAAGAAATATTTTTATGAAATTAAAAACTTTCGATGAAATTCAAGATTTTGTTGATAATTTAGAAAACTAAGAATATCTCACGTATATAATATGTGATTCATCACTTCCCTCAAGTCCAGTTCCCTCTCTTGCTAAAGCACTTGGAACAATTTTAAAGTCCTGTATTTTATTCGTTATTTTTTTATCAGCATACTGTTTCAAAAAATCAATCAAACTTTCATTCCTTACTTCGCCAACTAAACTATAACCTTTAGCTTTTATATCCTCATCGATACTTCCATAAGGATAATAAGGATTTATTAAGGGAGTTCTTTCTACAGTTGCGCTTCTCAATTTTACTTCTATTGTTGTCATGCTAAAGTAAGAAAAACACCCTATTTAAACATTGCCCTAATTCTATATTGTAAAGTTAAAGGTTGGTGAACAAATAAAAATAATAGAAATCTTAAAATATTTTGTTATTTAAATTTACATACTATAAAAACCCGATAAGCAGATGCCGGGAATTGCACCTGGGACGGGGGGGCTGTAACCTCTTGCCTTGCTGCTTGGCTACATCTGCACTAATCAAATTTTATCTTTTCAACTTTGAGTTTTTTGTTAAATATCTTCTTGGCTAGGATATTTATGTTTTTCTCCCAAAGTTTTAAATTTCCCATAGTATAAATTCTCACTTTATTTATAGACTTTCTTTTCTTTTTCGGTTTTAATATGTTCTTAGATTTATTTGAAACTTCTATGGCAGGGTTCAGAAAGGTAATATTTTTTCCGTATAACCCCTTAAGTTCAGTTTTGACAAACTCAAAACATGTGCATCCTAAGAATATTGCTTTTATATTACAATCCTTGTACTCAGATAATTCTTTTAGCATTTGTTTCTTAAGGTTTTTATCATTCTCTAAACCTCTCGCAATAAACTTTTCAGTTTTAGTCGCATTTAAAGAATATATTTTACTCGGTTTTACTTCATTAAATAAACTTTGATATTTACCAGAATTTATTGTATATTTTGTCCCAGTAACTAAAACTTTCTTTTTATTTACATTTTTAGAATTTATTTTAATTGCTCTTTTAGTCCCATCAATCATTGTTACTATTGGAACTCCATAATCTTCTTTTAATTCATTGAGATTTTCTAAGATAGCTATTGATGCAGTATTACAAGCAATAACAACCAAAGCTAGATCTTTGTAATGTTTTTTAAAATATTTTATCCAGCCATTTACTATTTTTTCTATATCTTTTTTTGTTTTTAATCCTAAAGGGTTATTTTTACCATCAGCTAAATAAAAAATTTCATAATCGCCAGCCCAGTCTAAAAAATGTTTTAATATGTCTAAACCTCCAGCACAAGAGTCTGCAATTAAGATAGATTTTTTAGTTGAATCCATATAATTTTTCATGTTTATTTTCATCCTCTATTGAAATCAATAATTAATATATCCCTTGTTCCATCTTTTTCTTTATTCAGAGGATTGAATATAGGCGAGTAATGAAACATTTTTTTATTATTAATATATAAAGAATCCAACGGATTCTTTAGAGTTTTTCTCATCACAATTTCTTTATTTTTATTAAAAATTTCACCTATCCCCCCTTTCATGTTTTCTTTTTTTATTAATTGAATAGATATAAAATCATATCCCTCTTTATGTACCTCTTCAGGAGCAGGCTTTCCTTTTTTTCCTGCTTTTGTTACAATTCTGATCATATGAATTCCAACCTCCCAAGATTCGGATGATGTCTTTGAAACTAAAAGATTATTAAAATTAAATATTACAAGATTTTTAAGAAACTTATTATTAAGAGTTTTTTTACTCATTTGAGCAAATCTTCTATATCTTAACCCGTCCTCTTCCCTCGTATATTTATCTATAAGAAGGCTGTTCCACGTTTTTGTTAGGCTTTTGAAAGAATCTTCATCCTTTATATTATTTAATATCTCACTCCCTTCATTAAAAGAAAACCTTCTTTCGCTTATTTCATTCTTTTTGTCCATGATAATAAAATGTTACCTCTTTTTCAATCTAGGACCCTTAGGTGTATCTTCGATGACGAATCCAGAATTATAAATCTCATTTCTTATTTCATCTGCCCCGTCCCAATCTCTATTTTTTCTTGCATTTTCTCTTTTTTCTAATAATGTTTGAATTTCTTTATCCATATCTAATTTTTCTGGTTGGATTTTATCTAATCCTAATCCAAACACTTTGTTAAAGTCCATTAATAAACCATATTTATCCACATCAGATAAACTATTGTCTCCTAGCATATCTTGCATAGTAGCTAATGCTTGGGGAGTATTAAGATCATTAAATACTTCTGAACGGAATTTAGCTAAGTATTTTCTTCCAATTGGGCTTTCCATTTCTCTGAATTGAGCATTTCCTACGTTTTCTTTTAACTCTAAAAGTTTTCTTTTTAATCTATCAAAGGAATTTGAGGCGTTTTTTAATATCTCCTCTCCAAACAAAAGTCTTTTTCTGTAGTGTGCTCCTAAACACAAATATCTGTATGCTAAAGGATCTATCCCCCTCTCTTCTAAAGTTCCTAAATTAATTACATTTCCAAGAGATTTACTCATTTTTTCTTGATCGCTCATTACTAAAAAATCTGAGTGTAACCAATAATTAACAAACTTTTTACCTGTTGCTCCTTCAGATTGAGCAATTTCATTCGTATGATGGAGAGGTATATGATCTATTCCACCTGTGTGAATATCAAAAGTTTCTCCCAAATATTTCATTGACATTGCAGAACATTCTATGTGCCATCCAGGAAATCCTTTCCCAAAAGGAGAATCCCATTCCATATCTCTTTTTTCTCCTGGTTTTGAAAACTTCCACAAAGCAAAATCAGTTTTATTCCTTTTTTCTCCCATTTCGATTCTAGCTCCCGCTTGCAATCCCTCAACATCTAATCTCGCTAAATCCCCATATCTTGGAAATTTAGACGTATCATAATATACTCCATCTGAAGTTATATAAGTAAACTCATTATCCTCTAATCTCTTAATAAGTTCTATTTGCTCAGAGATGTGGTCTGTAGCCTTACATAAAATATGAACTGGTTGTATGTTTAATTTTGAAGCATCTTCCAAAAATTGAGCAGTATATTTTTTAGATATTTCCCAAGCAGTAGTCTTTTGTTCCCTTGCAGATTTCTGTAGTTTATCTTCTCCTTCGTCAGCATCGCTAGTTAAATGACCCACATCAGTTATATTCATTGCCTGTTTTACCTTATAACCTCCATATTCTAAAACCCTCCTTGCAACATCTGCAAAGATGTAAGCCCTCATATTTCCTATATGTGCTCTTCCATAAACTGTAGGGCCACAAGTATACATTTTAACTTCACTCCCATCTATTGGAGCAAAAGTTTCAATCTTCCTACTCAAAGTGTTTCTAAACTTAATCTTTGTTTTTTCTTTCATATTTAATACTCCTTCCAATGACATTTTCGTGTCTCCTTATGCCACTATCAAATGACATAGATTTATAAAGCTTATCTTTTGTATCTATAAGATCAAAGCATAAATATCCTTTTAATTTAATAATATCTTTCTTATTTATATTCTTGTTTAACCTGCTTAATAGTTTATCAATTTTTGTCTTTTTATTAACTTGTACAAAATTTTGATAATAATATTCATAAGGATCTTCCGGAAAATTCTTATATTGTTCTTTTATTTTTGCCAAAATAATTTTATATATCTTGTCCAAGATTCTTATCCTTCTTTTAATATCAGACAACTTGTAGTTTTTAATTAAAATTCCATTCTTAAAATCCTTACTTAGCTTGTTCCAGGGAGCCTTCATTTCTTTTAGATAGACCAAAATCCATTTTTTATGTGGCAGGTATCTCTTGTTAAGTAAATATATCGCCTCCAACAGCATTTCAGAACACTGATTTAGCAGATTATGAGAGGATTCAGGGTAACCTCTTTTAAATGACCTTACAGAATGTATTTGTGCTCTCCATCTATATTGTTGAATAATCCAAACAAGCCTGTTAAATGCATTTTTCTTATTAAATTTAGTCTTGTTTTTAATCAATTTTTTAATTCTTCCAGTTGGATCATAAATTATTTTTCCTCTTGAATAAGCCTCCATTTTTGATTCATTCCAAGAATCTCTTTGTTCTTCTTTCTCTAAAACCTGTTGGTGTACATTAAATTCTAATACTCTACCATTTAACTTATAGTGAAATTCAAAAGGTAATGAAAAATCTAAAACGTTTTTATCAAAAGTAAAAATTGTCAAGTCAATATCTGATAACTCATCTATAAACTTTCTTTTTCCTAAACCTCCAAGTAAAACTATTCCGATAACATAATTTTGTTCTTTCAGCTTTTTTAAAAATGGGTTGATTTCCTTTTCAACTTCCTTTAAAATATTTTTTGTTTTCATATTCCTAATATTTGCTTTTCATCATTAATAAGACTTTCTCTAGCTCCTGCATATATTTAAAACTTCTAATTCTTTATTGATAATGCATGAATAAAAAATACCAAAAACATATTTTAACTAAAAAACAAATGAAAGATTTTAAAAGAGATGGATATATCCTTGTGAAGAATGTTTTGTCTAGTAAGGAAATAAAGAACATACTTTGCGTAATTGATAAAATTTGGGAGAAGCATCATTCTAATAATTCTGATGACTATTTGCATATGTTTGATTTTTTTAATAAAGATAAAATTTTCATCAAATTATTTGATAATAAAAAGATATTACCCTTAATTCTTGGTCTTCTCGGATGGAACATTTACGTGTTTCATTCACATCTAGATATTAACATCCCTATAAATCGTGATAATCCTCCCAAACTAGCTTGGCATAGAGATAACTCTAGAATGAACTATGATTTTAGAAATGGGAAGTATCCATTAATAGCAATAAAAGCGGGTTATTGGTTAAGCGACGTTTCAAAAGGAGGTCGAGGTAATTTATACGTTGTTCCAGGAAGCCACAGAGGGGATATTATAATGGGTAAGAATATAAGGAACGACAAACTACCTCGAGGGGTAGTTCCGATAAAAGCTAAATCTGGAGACGTAGTGCTTTTTGATAGTAGAATATGGCATACACGAAGTAACAATTTTTCAGAATTTACTAGAAAGGTAATATTCATTGGATATGCTTATCGTTGGCTTCGTCCAAGAGATGATGCAAAAATACTTCCAAATTTATTAAAAAATGCAAATAATAATCAAAAACAATTGTTAAATCGCAATATAGGAAGTGATGCATATGTGCCTGAAGAGAATATATCACTCAAAAAATTATATTTAAGATTGTATGGAAAAAAATAAACTTAGACCTTTGTGTTATCGATTTTTAATCTTCCATTAATTTACTTAATTGAATTTTTATTTTGTTATGGGGCTGCTTTTCTATAAAAATTTTCTTCCAAATAGAATAATTAATAACGTTCCATAGTATATATCTGTTTTCTTTATCTATTGCAAACTTATACAATTTACATTTATCAAAATAATCATAACTAATTGGAAGGATACTGTGTAAAAGTTCTCCCCACTTATCTGATATTGGACCAAAAGATCCTTTTTTCCTAATTATTAAATTTTCTGAAAGATTATTCTTTCGTGCAAGCCACCTCAGAATAAATTTTGGTTCTGTTAATCTAGATTTCCAATTTACTTTACTCACTTCCTGAATAAACTTTTTTTGAAAAAAAGGATAGATTATTGAAAAAGAATTGTTGTTTACACACTTTGTCCAAGAATTTATAGTATTATCAACATCTCCTTCTAGGTCAATAATAAAATCCCTATCTATTTTTTTATAACCATTCAATTTCTCTAGAAATTTCCTTTTATTTTCTTCTTTATTTATTAAGTAATCTTTTTTTAGGAAATTTAACTTAGCAAATTTTATTTTAGGAAGATCAAGTTCTCCATTTTTATTTAAAAAATTGAATTGGTGTGCTGTTCCAAAAATTCCATCCGCTCCTTGTCCATTAACAATAATTGGATTCATTTTATCTTTTTGCTCTTTCATTAAACTATATAACAAGAGTGTTTGAATATGGCTTATTGGTTCTTCAGTAGAAAAGATAATTTCTGGAATCATCAAGATTAATTTTCTAAAATCAAAAGAGACATAATTGGTCTTTTTGTTAAGTTCTTTTGAAGCGGAGATTGAATATTTCTTTTCTATTAAATCTTTCTCATCAAAATCAAATCCAGTAGAAAACATATTAAATTTTACTTTCTGTTTTTTCATCAATTGACATAAAATAGAAGAATCAAGGCCACCGCTAAAAAGTAATGTATATATCTTATTTTTATCAAAGTTTATATTTTCTTCAATAAAACTAGATAAATTGACCGGATCTCCTTGTGTATTTTGATTTTCAAATAATCTTTCTGGGATTATATCCATCTTATCTTCTAATCTAATAACTATTTTGCTCAATAAAGGTATTCTAAAAATATTCTTATAAATTGTATTTGGAGGAAGTATATATCCGTAATTTAGGAGTTCTGCAACTACTTTTTTATTTTCTTTTAGATTTATTTTATTCATTAAAAAAGATTTGATGTGGGATGAAATGATAATTTCATTAGGTCTCACAAAATAGTAAAGAGGTAAGCCATTTTCTATATTTCTAATAATTTCAATTAAATTATTTTCTTTATCTAAGGATCCTATCAAACTATCTTTAAACTTAAGCATAGTTTTTGTTTTATTATTTATTTCTTTTTTAAAATGACCATTAGAATAAATATAGTATCTGCCAATCTTTTCACACTTTTCATGTTGCTTTTTAGTTGTTATTTTTAATATAATCATTTGCTAAATCATAAAATTTTTTTAGTCCTCCATGTGTTCTCTGAATGATAGTTAGACCCGGACTACTATTTCCTTCTAAAATTATTGGGCCTGTTTTTGTTAATGCAATATCCCACCCTATAAATGTTAGTGTTGGAAACAAATTTCCAGCTTTTTCTGCTATATCTACTACTTTTTTGAAATCTTTTATTTTTTTATCTCTAAAATCAATCTTTGTTAATGGATGCAAGGCAAATTCATTCAAATCTTCATCGAATCCTTTATTCATTAATTTGCCATTACTTAGATTTAATCCTACATAAATCCCTCCTGTGTGGGCATTATCAGTTTCAGCCTTTTTATTTCCTGCTTTAAGCATGGCATAAATTACTTTTGCCCCTTTTCTTGGATTAAAAAAAGTCATAACTCTAAAAGTATTCAAAGAATTTGGGTGAATTTTTTTTAAGAAGTCTTCATTTTCTAATCCTTCTTGTAAAATATAATCAGTTTTAGATATTTTAGATATATTCTCAAAACTTAATTCTTCTTCATTTCCTGAGAAATACTTTCCACCAATTTTCCTATAGACAATAATCTCTTTTCCCCCGCTTCCACAATCTGAAGGTTTAAGAAATAATTTCTTGGTTGCCGCTTTATCTATTGCTTTTTGAAAATCAGTTTTTGATGTTATAATATGATTATTAGAATCAAAAATTACATTGTTTTGAATCTTTAATAATGTAAGGGGGAGTGGTAGATTGCCTCCCTTTAACATTATCTCAAAGATATTTTTGTTATCTAATAAAAAGTAGTTAGAATTTATTTTAGGCAATATCCTATAATAAACTACTGATTCAGGAATATATTTTAAGATATCTTTAATAGAAAATTCTCCCCTGTACAAACCATACCTAAAATAATGATAAGGCAAAACAATCCAATAAAATGTAACAAAAAAGATTTCATAAACGATACGAAAAATGTTCTTTTTAGATTTACATCTCTTAAAAGCCGGCCAGTAAGATTCTTTAAAACGTTTATTTTGATAATAAAACCAGTACGGCCACATATAAAATCTTGATCCAAGGATTTCTATATTTTTCCGAAAAGTTTGCATCCGTTTATTAAAACTGGCCATAATATTAGGTACACTACAACATTAATAAAGGTTTATTTATCTTTTTTACTCAGTATAATCAAGGCAATCCACTTATTTTTAATATCTTTAAGCTGTTCTGCTAATTCAGGAATAGCTAATTCATAAAAACAACATTTTATCTGCTGATGTTTTGTAATAAAGTTGTAATAAATCTCCCAACCCTTCATAAGTGCAATATAATGACTTTAAAGTAAATCAAGTTATGAATATTACTGATGTAGATGATAAAACAATTAGAGATAGTCAAAAAGAAGGGGTTTCATTGAAAGAATTCACTGAAAGATATGCTAAAATTTTTCTAGAAGAAATGAAATTGTTAAATATTAAATCTCCTGATAAATTACCAAGGGCAACAGACCATATAAATGAAATGGTCAATATAATAAAAAAGCTTTTACAAAAGAAGTTTGCGTACAAGGGAGAGGATGGAAGCATTTATTACAAAATATCTAAATTCAAAAAATATGGGCAACTAGCTCATTTAAAATTTGAGGGTTTGAAAGCAGGTGCAAGAGTGAAACAAGATGAATATACAAAGGATACAGCTTCTGACTTTGCCTTATGGAAGGCATTTTCCCCAGAAGATGGGCAAGTATTTTGGGAAACAGAAATTGGTAAAGGACGTCCAGGCTGGCATATTGAATGTTCTGCAATGTCGACAAAATATCTTGGAAATAGTTTTGACATCCACACAGGAGGTATTGACTTGATATTCCCCCACCATCAAAATGAAATAGCACAAATTGAGCCTGTAACTAAGAAAAAATTTGTTAAATATTGGATTCATAATGAATGGCTTCTTGTAGATGGAAAAAAAATGTCTAAATCTCTTAAAAATTTCTACACCCTAAATGATATTCTAAAAAAAGGATATGACCCATTGCATTTTAGATATCTATCTCTTCTAACACATTATAAAAAACCATTAAATTTTACATTTGATAATATTGAAGCCTCTAAAACGGCCTATGAAAGAATAAAAAGAAAAATAATTGATTTAAAATCTCAAGAACATAAAGGAAACAATTTTACAGATAAATATCAGTCTTTATTTTTAAAAGCAATAAATGACGACTTCAATACTCCGCAAGCAGTTCAGGTTTTTCTACAAGCCTTAGATGATTTTAATTTTGAGCCTAAATTAAAAATGAAACTCCTTGAAAAATTTGATGAAGTATTAGGAATTGACTTAATTAATATGCAAGATATATTTATTCCCCTTTCCACAGAAGTAGAAAAATTAATTGAAGAAAGAGAAAAGTTAAGAAAAAATAAAAAATGGGCAGAAGCAGACATAATCAGGCAAAGAATCAGAGAAAAAGGGTTTGAATTGGAAGATACTCCCCAAGGGCCAAAGGTAGTAAAAATTTAATGATTAGTCAATATCTAATCTTTCCTAATTCTATATTTTATTCCATTTACCACTCTATTCGCAATAACATCGGATAATGCATCTATCGCATATCTTTCTTCAGATGGAGAAAAAACATTAGAATCTTTAATTACCGTCTTAGCTCGATTATAAGATAATAACTCCTTCCTATAAGGAAGACATTCACTTCTTTCAAATACGTTTATTAAAAAATTTTCTATTCTTCTAGTTGATAAATTTTCCACACCATATTATAAAAAAGTTGTTTTATAAACTTTATTCAAATGTTTTTCAATCAATTAGATGTCTATTATTTTTACCACGAATAGATAATTAAAATGAACCATCATAAAATTTAAATAGTGATAAAAGATAAAACTTAATTAATCCTAAAAAATTAAAATGAAACTAACACCTATCGGAGAAAGAGTCGTATTAAAACCTTTAAAAGCAGAAGAAAAAACCAAATCAGGCATCTTTCTGCCTAAAGGAGCAGAGGAAAAAAAGCAGGGAATTATAGAATCAGTTGGGGAATTAAAAGATAATAAACCTATTCCATTGAATAAAGGAGATAAGGTAATATACGGCGGATATTCTTCTGAAGAAATAGAGATAGATAATGAAAAATATTTAATAGTAGAATTTAAAGATATAATCGCTAAAATAGAATAAAATGGCAAAACAAATAATTTTCAATGAGCATGCTAGACAAGCATTACTTAGAGGAATAGATAAAGTAGCTAACACTGTAAAAGTTACTTTGGGTCCAAAAGGAAGGACTATAATCTTAGACCGTCCAAACTCCCCCCTTATTTCAAACGATGGAGTTACAATTGCTAGGGAAATAGAATTAAAAGATAAGTTCGAAAATATAGGGGCTAAACTCATAAAAGAAGTAGCATCTCAAACACAAGACAAAGCAGGAGATGGAACAACTACTGCAACTTTGTTAGCTCAATTAATGATAACAGAAGGTCTAAAGAACATCGCCGCCGGATCAAATCCCATAGAAATAAAAAAAGGAATAGAAATATCAGTTGAAAAAGTAGTTGAATTTTTAAAGAGAAAATCTACCCAAGTAAAAGACAAGGAAAGAATTAAGCAAGTAGCAACAATTTCAGCAAACAACGATGATAAAATAGGCGAATTAATAGCAGATGCTATGGATAAGGTAGGAAATAAAGGGGTAATTACAGTTGAAGAGGCAAAAAGTATCGATACAACTTTAGAATTAGTCGAAGGGATGCAATTTGATAAAGGGTACCTCTCGCCTTATATGGCAACAGATACAGAAAAAATGGAAGTAAGTTTTGAAGAGCCTTATATATTTATTACAGACAGATCAATTACAACAGTAAAAGACCTAATACCTGTTCTAGAATTAGTAACCCAAGAAGGAAGATCCCTAATAATAATAGCAGAAGATTTGGAAGGAGAAGCTCTAACAACACTTGTAATTAATCTAATAAGAGGTGCACTTAAAGTTTGCGCTGTAAAAGCCCCTGGATTCGGCGATGAAAAACGAGAGCTTCTGGAAGATATAGCTATTCTTACAGGTGGAAGAGTAATTTCAAAAGACACCGATGAAAAAATGGAAAATATAACTCTTCAAGATTTAGGTTCAGCTAAAAAAGTTAAAGTAACTAAAGATGAAACAGTAATCATAGAAGGCCGTGGTGAAAAAAGCAAAATAGAAAAAAGAATCAAGCAAATCGAAAACCTAATATCTAATGAAGATAGCGATTATAGAAAAGAAGACTTCCAAAAAAGGCTAGGTAAACTTTCAGGCGGAGTTGCCGTAATAAATGTTGGAGCAGCAACAGAAACCGAAATGAAAGAAAAGAAAATGAGAATAGACGACGCCCTTCACGCAACAAAAGCAGCAATTGAAGAAGGAGTAGTCACCGGAGGAGGTGTAACTCTTCTTCATGCCATAAAAGAGTTAGACAATCTAAAATTAACTGAAGATCAAACTATAGGCTTAAAAATAGTTAAAAAATCATTAGAAGGACCAATAAAGCAAATTGCGGAAAATGCAGGTAAAGAAGGTTCAGAAATATTAGCCCAGCTAAAAAATCAAGAAGAAAATTATGGATACAATGCAAAAACAGATAAATTTGAAGATTTAGTAAAGGCAGGAGTCATTGATCCAACTAAAGTTGTAAGAAATGCTCTTCAAACAGCTGGAAGCATTTCAGGAATGGTGTTAACAACAGAAGGGCTTGTTGCAGACTTTGACGAAAAAAAAGATAGAGCACGAGCTGAAATTATAATTTAATACTACAGTCAAGGACACTGAATTTTGAACATTTGTGCCTTAACTGTTTAGGAAAAGACATACATTTTTGCTCAATTATTTATGTCTTTCACTATAAAAGTATAATTTTAAATAGATTAAAAATTAATATAACTTATGAAAGAAAAAATATCTAAAGATGAAGAAATTGGATATCATAAGGGTGCAATAAATACTTTAATTGCCGAAAGAAATGAGCTTCTAAAAATCGCCTCAATAACTGAAAGTCTAATTTCAGCGCATGTTAAAGAATTAGAGAAATTAGGAGTCAAAATAAAACTCCAGCAAAACGAAGCAAAACCTTAATTTTCAGAAAGTATTATAAACGTAAAATACCTTATTGTGTTAGAACAAAAGAGAGGCAATTATGTTGTATAATAACAATGAAAGGAGGTCGATAAAATGGCAAGAGGAAATACCGGCAACGTTCTAGGAAGTTGGGCATTTCTAATAGGCCTTATCCTTGCAATAATACTTGGGGTAGGATTGATAGACAAGTCTCCAAATTGGACAATTGCATTGGTAATAATAGGCCTCATTATAGGATTGCTGAACATTGGAGTTACAGAAACTACCCCCTTTTTAATATCGGGAGCAGTTTTGATAATAGCAAGTTCATTAGGCCAAGGGCTCTTTACAACTTTAGGAGAAGGTACAGTGAAGAACGTGCTTGAAGGGGTCTTAAATGCTCTTCTAGCAATATTTGTCCCAGCTACTATAATAGTTGCAATCAAGAATGTCTTCTCATTAGCAAGACGTTAATTTTAAATAAACTTTTTATTTTTTTATTTTTAATTTTTAATCGAATGCATAAAATATACCCAGTATATAGACATCAAAAAGAATAAAATATTCTTTTTTGCCGACCTGTTTAGAGATATATCTTCGTACTGATTATCATAAATTCTGCTTAATTCTAATGAGGGCAAATAAGTAACAGAATCCAAACTTTTAGCATTCATCTCGGCCCCATTTTCCAATACATTTAATTGATAATTGGCAAACCAATATCCAAACACCCAGAAAACTTCAAATAGGACAGCCATAATACAAAAAAATCCAAATATTATAAATAAATTTATTATTCTTCTATCTATTTTTTCAACCCAAGGCCTTAATATTTCGAGTCCAAAACAAAAGCCTAAAAATAAAGAATATTGTAAAAATGTAACTGGTTTAACAATTTCAAATATTTCATAGCTTCTTTCTCTAGTTAAAATTAGAATAAGCATTAACAAAGAAACAATAATGAATAAAAAAAACAAACCTCTTTCCATCTTATTATAATCCATAATAAAAGAAAACAAAATTTGCTTATTTAACTAGAGTGTATTTTCCCTACAACATAGAATAACCTTTATATATTAAAAAATACAAGAGATTATATGTCTATTACAAAGAGGATAAATGCTAAGTTTAAATTATGGAAAAAAGAAATATCTGACAACAAAGAGTTAATCGCCCTTTCGCTATTTTTGCTTGTGCTCTCTGTAGTTATTAATTATAATGCCGGTAAATATACGACAAATGTAGGAACTACAGTTGTGCCAGATTTTATAATAGACAATACAAAGGCTATTGACCTAACCTGGCTTTTTGTGTATGGTTGGATGGTAATTGTTGGTATGCTTTTCATATATCCACTATTTTTTAGAACATCTAAAATATCAGATACTATAAGCCATTTTAGCTTATTAATTATTATTAGAAGTTTTTTTATTACTTTAACGCATCTTAAAACTCCATTAGATGCAATACCTATAGGTTTTCCGGGAGCACTAAATTTGCTTGCTTTTCAAAACGACCTTTTCTTTTCAGGACATACTGCAGTTCCATTCTTAGGTTTCCTTTTATTTAAGAATGATAAAATACGTTACATCTTTTTAATTGCGTCTTTTGTTCTTGCTTTCACAGTTTTAATGATGCATCAGCATTATAGCATAGACGTTATAAGTGCTTATTTCATAACTTATGGGACATATAAATTAGGAAAATTCCTTTTCAAAAATCTAGAAAAAAGCAAAGACTAGTACTATTTATAATTAAATAGCAAAACCACAAAACCAAGCAATAAACTTTTCTCTTCAACCTCTTCAGAGTTGAAGTTGCCACGGAGCTTTGCTCTGTGAGCACTCCGATTCCTACTTTACGCCCAGACCAGGAATCGAACCTGGATATCCTTGCGGATCCTGTTTTCGAGACAGGTGCAGTAACCGTTGTGCCATCTGGGCTAAAAACTAGAATAATCTTTCCTTTAAAATGTTTCTTTACAATTAAGTCCAGCTTATATCCTAAATGTTTCTCTGATCTTCCACTATTTTATTCATTCATTGAATATTTATAATAATTTAATTTATCTAGTATTAAATATTTTATTTGTCTTTGCATATATTTCCCATCTATATCTTTGTAAAAAAATTAAAATCACAAAACCCTTCGGGTTTCGTGGTTTTGTGAGAACCGGGAGAAATCGACATAACAAACTCCTGCATAATAATTGGAGATTTCTCACGAGTATTAAGAGAATTACTGTCTAAAAATTAAGCTTCCCCTCTTCTTAATCTATCTAATTCGTCCTTATCCTGTCTTAATCTATTTTCAGCCTCTTTAATCTTCTCTTTATTTTTAAGCATTCTTATCTCTCTTTGAGCTTCTTCGAGTCTTTTCTCTACCTTATGAATATCAGAATAACTTTGTTCCTGCACTACGGAATTACTATTGTGACTGCCTGAAAAATGATGTGTTGGTGGAGAAGGTATCCCTGTGCTGAAATGAGAGCTTCTCCAAACAAATAAGACTGCAACTATTACTATAAGCAATAATCCAATTCCCCCATAAATCATCCATGAAAAGAAATCTCCATCACTATGAGATATTACTCCTCCAGTAGCAGGTTGATTTACTTCACCGCTCTTATTCTCTTCCTTAACTGTTTCTTTAACTGCCTCTTCTGTTTTTTCTTCAGCTGCAGGAATAGTAGTATTAGCATCAATTGCAGAATCATTAACTTCAGCTTCTTTTATTTCTCCAGTAGTTGAATCAGAATATTCTCCATTCTGCTCATCAAAATCATACCTAATATAAATAGGGTCTCCTGCTTTATAATCCTCAAATTTATAAGGATCTAAAACATTTTTACCATCCTTGGTAATTTTGATCATTACATCAATTTTAGACTTGTCAGAAGAATGGGTAACTTGAACAATTCCTGAACTATCAGATACTTTATGAAAGCTATCTATAGAGGCCGGCTGTCCAGATGAATAAATAAACACACCAACCTTATGGTCAGCTAATGTTTTAACCTTAATATCGGTGCTGACAGCATTGGCAAAACTTAATATTAGAATTAAAATAAATAAGCTAAAAATTATCTTCTTCACCATTTTTCCTCTTTTTTAATGATATAACTAATATTTCGTCCTTTATAAAATTTTTTATTGAAAAATATATAAATTAAAAAACAAAAAAAAGCCTATTTTGGTTTATTCTTCTGAAGATTCCAATTCCTTTATTCTTTCGCTTACGCCTTTAGATTCATTTTCAAGTGCTTCTTTATATTCTTGAAGCATTTCTATTTTCTCTATCTTAGTAAAAAAACCTCTACTAGGCGTGCAGTATGCTCCGCAGTTCATTTTTTCTACCTCCTTTCATTGTATGAATATCGCACATACGATATATAAAATCCAAGTATATTTAAATATATCGGTTATACGATATATAGAAAAGTTATTAAAGTAGAATTGTGAATCTATCTTATGGGAAAAGAAGATTGTTGCGATATGCGTGGAATGCTTTCATTTTTAATTTTATTCCTTATTTCAAAAAAACCTATGCATGGACAAGATATTACTGAAGAAATAGGAAAAAGAAAAGGATCAAAACCAAGTCCAGGCACAATATACCCTGCATTAAAGGGTCTAAAAGATAATTCATTTATCAAAGAGAAAAAAGAAGGAAAGAACATAGTTTATTCACTTACAAAAGAAGGAGAACAAGCTCTTAAAAATGCAAGGCAATTGTTTTGCAGAACATTTCAAGATATATTTTAAAATCCTATAACTTCTGGAACTAAAACAAGGTTTATTCTATTAGGTTTAATTTCTTTATTAATAATTAAAACTTTATTAACACTGCTTCCCAAAACACCATAAGCCTTTCTTGCTCTCTCACTTTCTAAAACTAAAGAATGTTCATAAATTCTCTTAAATCCTTGATCCATATCTTTTACTATTTTATGCATACCAGCAACAAAAATAACATTATTCGCCCCATAAACATATGCAGGAAGCTGACTCCCAGTATTAGAAGCAATCATTATTTTTCCATCTTCAGTAATAGCATGAACACTCCCAACTGCCCAATTAGGCGCAGCACCTAGTTTCTGCATTTCATCATTTTGAGTTTTTCTATCCATTTTATCCAGTTTCTTTCTGACAGAATCATAATTTCCAGAATTATTAATTTCTGTTGATATTCCTAAAGTATCTAATGTAACTGAAGTCATAGTCATAACCTCTGCCCCTACTGGAATAATATTGAAAACAATTTTCTTGGCATCATCAGAATTTTTGGCAATATGTACATTAATCCCATTATCCTTCAGAGCAGTAACTGTCTTATCAATTACATTTTTAGAAGATATTTTTATGTAGTCCATAATTGAAATAATTAAGCTTTCTATTTAAACATATCGGTCATCCGATATGTATCATTTTAAAAAATAGCGGGAAATGTACCCGCCCTCCAGCAATGAGATTTTCATTCATTTTCAAAGCTTTAATTATATATATGATCATTTATTAATCAGTTATTAAATAAAACTCCATATTGGTTCTCCATAAAATTTAAAAACTTAGCATTTAGATATCTTCTATGACGTATTTCTACTTAGTACCTCAATCCTTTCTAAAATTCAGTATTTTAATGCAGATAATTTTTGCATTGGTAGCATTGTCAGTCTCTTATTTTTCCCTGAAAATCTATAAAATTTCAAGGCAGAGAGAAATAAAACTTTTTGGCATTTCATTCATACTTATTGCCCTTTCCTATGTCATATGGGCTGTAATCCATTCAGCCATCGCATATCCCTCTCTTATAGAATTTGCAAAAATAGCCACTGAAAATGTCTCAAGATTAGGAGGCATAGGAATGCTAGCTCATGTAATTTTATTCATAAGCGGTCTTATTACTCTCTCATATACTACTGTTAAAATAAAAAGCGGAAAAATATATTATCTACTATTAACACTTGGTATAATCTCTCTAGTTGCTCCAATAATTGTTACAAGAATAATATTCGAACCTATAGCTTCAAGCGCAGTTTATAATTTGCTTATAACTTCTAGAATCCTCTCAATATTCTTCCTAATTTTTATTATTTACAATTATTTTGAGGAATACTCCAATAATAAGAACAAAAAAACATTACTTATCGGAATTGCTTTTTGCTTGCTTTTATTGAGTAATGCCGACTTCATATTCTCCCTCACATATTATCCAGCATATATCATGGGACATATATTAGAGTTTATAGCATATCTTTTTATCCTCATAAGCCTCCTTCTCACAATAAAAAAATGAACAAGAAAAGAAGCCGTTTAGAAATTATAAGAGATATACTTGAAGTGATTAAAAGCAGAAATGGACGAATAAAGCCCACTCATATTTTATATAAGTCAAACTTGTCTTATGGCATGATGGAGGAGTATTTAGAAGAGTTGATAAAAAAAGAATTTGTTATAGAAATAAAAACACCAAAAAATAAAACCTATTCCATCACTGAAAAAGGAAATAATTATCTCAATCAATATAAATTAATATCAGAATTTACCGATTCTTTTGGTTTAAATTAAAAATCTTGGCATCATATATATTAGAATAATCATTTCTGATCAACATATGGTTTATAAAACATTCAAATCAAACTAAAATATATGAAAAGAGAAAGATCAAATGCAATAAGGTTAATATTCACTCTAACTTTATTGTTAATATTCATAGCCATTATAGCAAATTTAGCCGCAGCACAAGGATCTAAATTGTTATGTTTAACAAAAGGACAGACAGTTAAGTTCTCCCAGTGTAATCCAAATATGGAAGATAAAAAATGCGTTACAAGCTCCTGCCAATTATGTGTTAACGAAATAAGATCTGGAGTATATTGCCCGCAAAATATCAATGAATGCGACAGTGCTTGTGAAAAGTTTGAGGAACCAATACAAACATCGGATGAAAACCTTCCAAAAATAACCCTATCAAACCCAATAAATAATCTTATTTTAGATAAACCTTCAAAAATTGATTTCTCATTCACAGTAACACAAGCCTTCTCCATTAATAAGTGTTCTCTCTTAATTAATGGCAATTCTACCATATCCACACAAGCAAGAATTCAAAGCAAATCAATTATTTTGAGCCATACACTAAATGAAGGAGGGTATTCATGGAATATAGAGTGCACAACAAGAGATGGCAAAAATATTATCAAATCAGTTTCTAGAACCTTGATAATATCTCCTGCAAACGAACAAAACAACACTCAATTTTCAGAAATTAATCTCCTTAGCCCAACAGATAATTTTACTTCACCATCAAAAAATTTAGTATTTAATTATACACTGCCGCAATTAATTTCAGCTTATTCCAGCTGTAATCTTATAGTAGACAATAATACTGTTTTAACTTCTGCTAATCTATCAGAGACTATATTCTCTTACAGTCCAGGAGCAGGAACTCATAGTTGGTTAATTACATGCAATAAAATAGATAATTCCAATATATCCTCTCAATTGAGAACTATGACGATTAGTGTCCCGCAAAATGATAATCAAAATGATAATCAAAATAATGGGGGCGGTGGAGGAGGAAGTATTACAATTAATAGTATAGTGGATAACAAAAAAGCACAATCAAAAAACAGCACTAATGTATCTTCATTGCCTATTGAAGAGTTATCTCAAACTTCAGAAGATGAAGATGAAGAAATATTGCCAGAAGAAGAACCTATTGAAAAGAAATCTGAAAAAACTTTTAAATCTGCAATAACAGGGGCTGTTACAGGAGCGGTTTCTGCAGTTAAAAATAATAAAATGACAGCTATTATTTTTGTAGTTGTAATTTTAGCATTTTTTATGATGATAAATTTATCTAGAAAGAAAAAAGAAAATAAAAATATTAATACGATGATTAAAAGTCTAGTCACTATACCTTAAGAAAAATTTCACTTTTAAGAAAATTTATAAGCACCATTAACTTAAAAATTTTCTAAATAATTTAAAATGTCTAACAAAACAAAAATAAAATTGACACTTTATTCCCTATATATAATTGGCCTTTTCATCATTCTAAATTATTGGTATAAAAACTCATTCTTCCTATTATTTGAAGGAACATCAGGCATTTTTCTAGCCCTAGGAAGAATTTCAGGCCTTCTTGCAGTTTACAGCATTTTGTTTCAACTTATGTTAATTGGAAGAATAAAATGGATTGAAAGAATATTTGGCCACGACAAATTATCTCAAGTTCACCATATAAACGGATTGTTTGTTTGGTTATTTATTATGATACATCCGATTTTAATAATTACTAGTTATTCAATAGCAAATAAAGTCACCCCCATTGCCCAATTAAAAGATTTGATACTAAACTATCCAGGAATACCATTCGCATTTACTGCATATATAATATTTATGATATCTATTTTTATGTCTATTAATCTAATAAGAAAAAAAATAAAATATCAATACTGGTTAGGGATTCATCTATTCATATATATTGCGATTCTCTTAGCTTTTAGCCATCAATTAAAGCTCGGCGGAGATTTCAGCGATAATTTCATCATATTCTATTGGTATTTTCTTTATGGATTTGTTATTGCCAATTTTACTATATTTCGACTAGTTATTCCGCTCTATACCTCATATAAGCAAGATTATACGCTTGAAAAAATAGTTAAAGAAAATTACAACGTTCATTCCTTCTATATTAAAGCTAGAGATAAATCAAAATTAAACATTCAAGGAGGGCAATTTATGATTTTTAGGTTCCTCGCAAAAGGATTCTGGCACGAAGCACATCCTTTTTCAATTTCACATCCAAATTTAAATAATGAAATAAGGATTACCGTAAAATCTGTGGGAGATTTTACTTCCTCTATAACTAGCCTAAAACCAGGCACTAAAATTATTATTGAAGGGCCATATGGCGTATTTACTAAAGAAAAAACTTCAAATAATAAATTGTTATTTATAGCAGGAGGAATAGGAATAACTCCTCTAAGAAGCATCTTAGAAGAAATCTCAAAAAATAAAGATAATATATTAATCTATTCCAACAAAACTAAAGAAGACATCGTACTTCAAAAAGAACTAGATTCTCTGTCTAATAATGGAAAATTAAAAATACATTATTGGATAACCGAAGATCCATCTAAATCCAAATCAAAATTCCTGGACTTAAATTCGATAAAAAATTTAGTTTCCGATATTCAAGAAAGGGATGTCTATATTTGCGGTCCCCCTCCAATGATGAAGTCTTTGAGAATACAGTTAATCTCATACGGAATCCCAAAACAACGCATTTATTATGAGAAATTTTCATTAGGCTAAATTTATTCTACAATTAAATTCCCTTTCATTCCATTCTTTCTATGTTGTCCAATACTGCAGTAATATTCAAAACTTCCTTTCTTATCCGCCGTAAATTCTATAAAAGAAGATTCTCCAGCATTAACTTTTTCTGTTGCCGCATTAAATTCATCAACTTTCCAATCATGAAACCCTGTTGTACTCGTAAATTCAATCCTTACCTTGTCTCCCTGTTTAACTTTAATTTCAGGACTTTCAATTCCATTCATCATAAATTTAAAGTTTTCTCCTGTCAAAACAAAAGTTTTAACATTCGAACCCTCAACTAGATTATCAGCAACAACGTTTCCTGTAATTTCTCCATCACTTAAGAAATAAAATCCACCTGCTAAAATTACCAAGGCGATAATAATCCACAAAACCTTTTTATTCATGAACCCTTAAATAAATTACCCTTTATAAATTTTATTACTATGTTAAGTCTAGTATACAACTTAATCTCCCCTATCATCCCAATCATAATTTAATCAGCCTCAAATTAACAATAATTAGAATTTATCGAATTTTAAATATTCAGTATTAAGTGTTTTTACATATTATTTCTAATTTTTACACTTGTCCAGTTTGACTAAATTTTCTCATTGCTTGTTCAAGAACAACTTGAGGTGCATATCCCTTTTTACTGCAAGCTTTCATAAAATCATCAAATGCAGCCTGATCCACATTAAAATCCAATTTTCTTTTCTTTGCCCCAGGAGGTGTTGCTGCCATTGTTTACTTAATTGTTATCCATTTATAAATATTCACTTTGCAGAACCTTTATCCTCTTTATTAAGAAAATTATAAAGAAACTCGAAATAGTCTGTTTTGTAGGAATTAGCCATTTTCTTTACAATTAATTCAGGAGTTGAATTGGCAAGTCTTCCAATCACAGGATTATGATCTACAATAAGTTCATAGCGATCATCTAAACCCTTCGCCTCAATACCATCAACTCTGGCATATTTAGGAAGATTCTTTTGAATTTCTTTTCCTAAATGAGTAGCAATAACAAGGTAACAACCCTTTTTTATAAAAAAATCAGCAGTAGCGCATACAATAGATCCAGCGACACCAGGTTCAGTGACCGATTCAATTTCATCAGCCAAAATTAATGTCTTCTTCCCAGACTTTATTTTTGACATTTGCAAAAGAAGAGTTTCAAAAGCCCCTTTATTGAGAGATCCTTTATTCTTTGCAAAATAGTATATCTCTGAAAATAAGGGTAATTTTACATTCCCAAAAGTTGGAAACCCTATATGTAATAAGCTTACTAATTGAATAATATGCTCAAGTAAAGTAGTTTTCCCACCGCTATTTGCCCCTGTCAATATAGAACATTTTTCATTATCATTTAAATAAAAAGAAATGGGTTGCGCATTTTCTAAAAATAGATTTGAAGAATTTTCTATCAACAACTCTTCCCCTTCTACTGGATATTCCTTTGCCAGTGTAATATAATTAGAAATCCCGCATATAAAATCAGCCAAAAGAATCAAATCAGAAAGTCTCTCAAGCTTTTCAGGTACTTTTCTCAATTTATCGGCACTCTTTTTTATATTTTCAGCAATACCAGTATGTTCTTTTGTATTTTGTTTATTTATTAATTCTTCAAGTTCCATTTCATCAATTTCAACAGGAATACTTTTTGTATAAATATTTCCAGGCATTCCTGAATTAATTATTGCCTTTTTAACAACATTCATTAACTCATCAGGCATTGTACTTTTGCTAAGCATAGTAAACAATAATTCTCCTGATACTGTCAAGCTTTTAATTTCAATTGAGATTTCATTATTAATCTTTATTAGACTAACCTCTGCATCCTCTCTTTTTATCAATTTATTATTTCCATCATCTAAAAGCTCTAATAATTCATCCAATTCATTAATTATTTCATCAATTTCAGAACTTATTTTATTTTCCTTTAATACGTTAATGTTATCCTTCCAGCCAGATAATTGCTGTAAATACCTTTCTAAATAAACCTCATCAATAGAATTAATAAATACGACTTGAGGTAAATTCTCAAGCGCTCTAGAAAAATTTTCACAGTCTACAACCTGAACGATATCATAATCTTCTAAATAATCCAAATCATTTTGTGTAATTAGAAATTTAGTAGGGCACCCAATCTTTTTTAATTCATTGAAGGTTTTTTCATCTTCAGTAACTGCAACAATTCCATATTTTGGATTCCACCATTTTTTTGGAAAATTTATCTTCCCCAAAAAGTCGCCATTTATTTTCGCATTAATTTCTCCAAAAAAGTCCTGTCTTTTTTTTACAACTTCAATACTCCCGCTAAAATCAAAAAAATTAAATAAATTGCTAGTATCGGAAAAATGAAATCCAGAAGACAAGGTTGAAATTACCTTGTTGTGAATTATTTTGGCGTCTTTAGTTTTATATATGCTTTCCCCCTCAATTTTTAATGGAGTTTTAACTCTATTGAAAGGCGATAATTTATTCTCTTTTATAAAATTTAAAAGCTCTTTTTTCATCTAAAAAACTACCCTCCAGGCTTTTAAATATCTTCTATAGTCGAGTATAGCAAAATAAGTCTAAACAACATCCCAATATGGGTGCACTTCGATTCCTGTAAACGCCCAGACCAAGACTGACTTAAGTATGAATACTCTCTTTTTCTAAATATAAAGTTTTATTAGTAAAGAAAGGGCGTTGTCGTAAGTGTTTTACGCCCCAACCGTGCCAATATCAATGTTGATAACGCCTTTTTTCTTGGTTTATCGAGGCTGTTTTGATATTTAAAGATAGCTATATTCTATAGTAATATTGGTAAAGTTAATATTATCCATATAAAAATAAAAATTCCTGTTAGAGTTAATCTAATAGTTTTATTATTCACAAAACCTAGCAATATTATTCCGATTGAAGGAAGCATATAAAATAATGCAATGAGCTCATCAAGAGAATTAGAATAAGATGTTGAAAAACCAATAATTAAAATAATTATACTTATAGCAAAAAGAATTCCTCCTTTAACACCATATTTTTTTAAATACATTTTTATTTCTTTATTCAATGAGCTAAATTACTTTATAAGTCTTTTTATGTTGAAAAGAATTTGCCAAAAAGGGCGTTCGCCTTTTTGGTTCACGCCCAGACCAGGAATCGAACCTGGAAGTCCTTGCGGACCGCGAGTTCCAATCGCGTGCAGTACCATTGTGCCATCTGGGCTAAAAATCTTTAGAAAATAGCACTTATAAAACTAACTAAATTATGCAACTGGATTGCTAAAAAAGGCATCATCATCAAAATATCCATTAAACTCTTTCAAAAAATGATGCATCATCCTGTCAAAATCCTCAAATATTTCTCTCTCAAAAAAATCTTCAATTTCATTAGGATATTCTAAAAAATCATCAAATAAATCCTGTCTTCTTCTATAGCTCTTCACAAGTTGAGGAATAAATTGTCCAATATTAGACGCTAATTGTGTTAAAACATGTTCCTCTCCAAAACATTTCCTGCTGATAAGGTATGCTATTTTCCTTGTTCTTATTTCATCATAAACTCCTAAGGCATGAATATACTCGTGCAGTAAAACATGAAAGACATAATAAGGAACCAGTTTAGGATTAGAATTAAACAAATTATCTATTGGCTCGCTATTTATCGTAATAACATTTGTATGATAATTATAAAACCCTCCAACAAATCGATTATTTTCTGTTCCTAAGTTTAATATTCTTAATTTAATTCCATTCCTTTCATATCCAGTAAAATCCGCTATTATATCTTTTACAATTTCAAATACTTCATTTAAAGACTCCGACTTCCTTATTTTTTCGTCATATTTCTTCATCGTTTTTACCGTCGCTAACTTCATCTTTAAGATTATTTAAATATTTGTGACAACTGAAGAGTTAATTGTTATTTTCCTTCCATTTATTATAAAAAATATTAAAAGATTTTTTGACTTTTTCTGCTACTTCTTCCTTAGTTCCCCTGCCGTTAATTTCAACTACCTCTCCAAATAACTCTTTTGCGTCATTTCTGTTAATTAAATTATTATAATGGGCAATCAAATCCCTTTGAAATTCAAAGTTTTCAAATTTCTCCCTAGCATCTCCCCTTTTTTGCATTCTATCTTTAGCAATTTCAGCTGAAGTGCTAATAAAAATATTCAATGTTGGGCTTAAAATTCTTTCATCCTCGTGCATTTTTAATAATTTATACAAATTTACTCCTTGAGTCCATTGATAAGCACAAGTAGACAATTTATATCTATCACAAAGTACAAAATACCCTCGCCCCAATAAATTGTCAATTTCCTCTGAATGATTTAACCTATCCTTAATGTATAAGCCTGCCATTTTAATGCCATCAGAATACGCTTCCTCATCTTCTTTTAATCTCGACTTTATCTCTTTGCTTTTCCATGGCTCATGAGTCTTAACAACATCCTGATACTTATCTAAACTTTCAATATGTTCAATAAGCTTATTCAGTTGAGTTCCTTTTCCACTCCCGTCTATTCCTTCAAAAACTACAAACATTCCTCTTTTATTATCCATTTTCTAGAAGAAATAATTATAGTGATATAAATAATTAATTGTTATGAAATATAGATTTACCCATCTATATCTTTAAATACCAAAAATATTTTCCCATATAATAAAAAGATGGCGAAAAAATATAATTCTTGGGAAGAAGTTCCTAAAGAAATAAAGACAAAATTAGAAGATTACTTTTCAAATGTTGGAGGAACTACATTTGTTATCTATGGTTTGCCTCCAGAACTTACAGGAGGCGCTCTAGCAAGATATTCCAGAGCTTCAACAGGTATGCAATTAACTCTTCTAAACGAATTCCTTGACGAAAATGGAGTTCCTTCACAAGCAAAAGGAACAGAACTAATGGATCGTGTTCTTAATGCTTATGGGGATGATTCAGTTGGTGAATTAGAAGGAGTGCATGTAGGCATTGAAGATATTTCTCAAATAGGGACTAAATTTATTGAAGACAGACGCATTGGAGGATCTCCTATAGAACAATCAACAAGATATGTAAAATACGATTTAAAAGACAAAAATGGAAAATGGAGATATCTTCGTCCTAAAGAAATCACAGAATCTGGAAAATTAGATTTATTTGAATCAGTAAATGATTCTGCATTTGGTGTATATTCAGAGGGAGTAAAAAGGTTAACAGAGTATTTTAAGAATCAACTTCCAAAAGATAAATTTTCAATAGAAGGAATAAGAGATGGAAAAAAAGTAAAATTAATAGAAAAAGAACTACTTGACGAAGTTGAAAAAAAAGCATTCCAAACAGCTTACAATTTTACAGTAAGATGTGCTGCACTTGACGTTGGAAGATGTGTCCTTCCCTCTTCAACACTAACCCATTTAGGAATCTTTGGAAATGGAAGATTTATGACAAATCTGATAACTTATATGAAAAGCAATGAGCTCCATGAAGCGAGAGATAGAGGTTCAGAACTAGAAAAAGAGTTAGATAAAGTAATCCCTACTTTCGTCAAAAGAAATAGAATCAACCCTAAAGTTATTGAAATAAACAAACAAATGAGAAATATTGCCCATGAATTATTTTCAACAATTAAACCGCACGATAAAAAAGTAACTCTGACAAACAGGTCAGATTATCTAAATGAAGTAGTCGCATCAAGTTTATTCCCTTACACTAATATTTCATTAAACCAAATAATTGAAGAAACTGAAAAACTATCTACCGATAAAAAAAATGAAATCTTAAATATTTATATGGGTAATAGAGAAACTAGAAGAGATAGAACTGGAAGAGGGTTTGAAGCAGGCTATCCAATAACTTTCGATTTAGTGGGGGGATTTGCAGAATATCGGGATCTTGAAAGACACAGAATGCTAACTCAACAAAGACAAGATTTAACAACAGACCTTGGATTTATAATGCCTTCAGAAATGATAGAAGTAGGGATGGAGAAAGAAGTGCGAGAAGTGGTTGAAAAAATGGAATACCTTAATAGCGAAATAAAAAATACTGGACAATATAACGCGGCCCAATATGCCACTCTGTTTAATCATAGAATGAGGTTTATGTTAGGAATGAATCTAAGAGAATTCCAGCATCTTTCAGAATTAAGAACACAACCTGCTGGACACTTTAGTTATAGAAGCATGGTAATGGAAATGGGAAGGGAACTAGAAAAAAGAGACCCTTGGGCCGCCAATGCATATGGATTTATTAATTACAGTGATCCAGATAATAAAATTACTAGAGCAAATGAACAATCCAAAATAGCTGGAAAAAACCTTGCAAAAAAAATAGATGATAATACCGAATTTGATTAAAATTCGAAATTAAATTCAAAAATGAAAAACCAATTTGACACAATTATATTTGATTGGAGCGGAACTATTAGCGACGATCGAATACCGGTTTATGAATCAAATAAAAGACTTTTAAAAAGGTATGGTGTTAACCTGCCAGAATTTAAAGAATGGCTATTTTCAACTAATGGTTCAATTATATCTTATTTTGATAGTGTTGGAGTAATAGAAGAAAAAGAAAAAATATTTAGTTCTTATAAAATAGCTTACAGCGAAGTAGTAAAGGAAGGATTAGCACCAACAAGTTACCAGGATGCCTTTTCAGTACTTGAGAAATTAAGAAATAAAAATAAGTTGTTAACAATAGTAAGCAGTCATCCTCAAATTAATCTAGAGGAAGAAGTGATCAACTACGAAATGGGGCAATTTTTTAAAATAATTAAAGGAAATGCCATAGACAAATCATCAGATATAACTCAAATTATAGAAAGAACACAATCTTCATTGGACAGAGTCATCTATATTGGGGATATGGTTCAAGACATTAATGCGGCTTCAAAAGCAGGTATTTCTTGCGCGGTCGTTACAACTGGCTATCATTCAAGGGAAAGACTGGAAAGCGCAAACCCTCCTTTAGGAGTATTTAACAATTTAACAGAGTTATCTAAAATTTTAATCTAAACACCACTCAAATACTCCTTAACAAAAGGCCAGCTTAATAGTGTCCAAGATTCAACTTTATAATTAGAATCACTAAATATTATTTCTAATTCGCCAACACTATAAAATTTTCCCTCAACCATTTCATTATCCCCTTTGCTTACTTCCTCAAAAGTCTCCGCCAAAGCGACAATTCCTAAGTGAACTCTCCCAACAGAATCAGAATCATCGTTTAAAAATCCTACAATTTTAGGTTTTGGATATGTGTTCATTTTAACCTCTTCCATTAATTCCCTTATCATTGCATTTTCTATTGGATTATCAGAATCCTCTCGGTCTATATGTCCACCAACCCCACAGCTAATTTTATCCATTAACCTAATCTCGCTGTAATTTTCTTTTCCACTAGCGCGTTTATATGCAAAAATTTTCTTTTCTTTAGGATTAACAAGCCATACATAGGGAATTACTTGCTTAAGGTTTTCATTGTTCTCTAACTCATCTCCCCTTATTTGATACTCATAATTTTCCAAAATTATCCTTCCAAAATCATATTCACTAAAAGGCAAAAAACCTTGAAATTTTTTTTCCTGAAATAATATCTCTTTTTTAACAACAAGCGCCTCTTTTACCATAAAACAATTATTATTTTTTAGTTTAAAAATATTATCGTGATTACTTAATCTCAATCTTAATCTGAACACTTCTTGGAATTTGCAATTTCATTATAGGATGCAAAATTCTATCTTCAGCAGGAATGTCTATAATTCTTCTATGAACTCTCATCTCAAATCTATCAAAAGTAGCTGTTCCTCTTCCATCAGGGCCTTTTCTTGTAGTAACTTTTAGTCTTTTAGTAGGTAAAGGTATTGGTCCTCTCATAACAACCCCTACCCTAGTAGTAATATCCTTTATCATACCCACAACTGCGTTTAATGATTCTATATCTATACTCCCCAGCTTAATTCTTACCTTCGGCATAGCCAACTTAGAAAAAATCAGTTTTTAAATCTTTAGCTTTTGAAAAAAGCTAAATGAGATAGAGATTTTTCTATCTCTAGATCTTCTGCTTATGCAGAATGAGACAAAGATCGCAGTCTTTGTATCTTTAGCTTTTGAAAAATATCTAAGCGAAGATAATGAGTGGGCTGGCACGCCGCGTTGTGCCAGGCCCTTTCATCCCAGCCATGTGGGATGAATATGATAAATTTACAAAATTAGTACACTTTTTAAGCCTTCCGAAGATATCTTTAAATATCTAAAATCCAATTCAAATAGAAAGATGGTGTCAGATTTATTCTCTCAATTAAGTATAATAATTGCCCTAGCTCTTGTAGTTTCAATAATTACCTCTATCCTTAAACAGCCTTTAATAATTGGATATATAATAACAGGAATTTTAATAAGTCCGCATTTTCTCAATATTGTTTCCCTCGAAAATAATATTTTGGCACTTTCAAAATTAGGTGTTGTGTTCCTTTTATTTATGGTAGGACTCAATCTAAATCCAAAAATAATAAAAGAAGTTGGCAAAGTAGCATTGATAACAGGTATTTTACAAATAATAATTACCAGCTCTATAGTTTTTTTGATATCTAAAATTCTAAGTTTCACAACAATTCAATCTATTTACATTGCTATTGCTCTTACTTTCAGCAGTACAATTATTATAATGAAATTGTTAACTGATAAAGGAGAAATAAATACCCTTCCTGGAAAGATATCTATAGGGATATTGATTATTCAAGATCTGCTCGCAATTGCCCTTCTCATGATTATTTCCTCACTTTCTGAAAAAAATAATCTTGTCTCTTTTGCCTTAGAAGTTTTGCTTAAAGGGACAGGACTCATAATTGTTCTATTTTTAATTGGCATTTATTTTTTGCCAAAATTAACAAAAAAAATAGCTAAATCTCAAGAACTGCTCTTGTTATTTTCAATAGCCTGGTGCCTCTCAATTGCAAGCATATTTTATTACTTTCATTTTTCAATTGAAGTAGGGGCATTAATAGCGGGCATAACTCTTTCTTTATCACCGTATAGATTCGAAATAAGCTCTAGGCTAAGACCGTTAAGAGATTTCTTTCTGCTAATGTTCTTCATTCTCTTAGGTTCTCAAATGATTTTTACTAATATTGAAAGTCTTTTAGCTCCAATCATAATTTTTTCAATAATCATCCTCATCCTTAACCCTCTAATTACTATATTCCTAATGAGTTTGCAAGGCTATAGAAAAAGAAATAGCTTCCTAACTGGTATAAATCTAACTCACATAAGTGAATTCTCATTTATTTTGTTATCAATGGCATTAAGCCTTGGCCATATTCAAAAAGAAATTCTTTCTCTTGTAACTATCATTGCCCTAATAACAATGGCCGGATCAAGCTATTTAGTTCTTTATTCTAATAAAGCATATAGCCTGCTTTCCCCCTTCCTTTCAGTATTTGAAAGAAAAAGAAAAAAAATAGATGAAGGAAAATATCATCAAGATGAAGAATATGATGTTATATTATTAGGTTATAATAGAATAGGGTTTGACCTTTTAGAGTCTTTAAAAAAGCTAAATAAAAGATTTTTAGTAGTAGATTATAACCCAGATACTATAAAACAACTTATAAAGCAAGGAATAGACTGCAGATATGGGGATGCAGGCGATTCAGAACTATTAGACGATTTAAATATTTCAAATTCTAAAATGATAATTTCCACAATCCCTGAAATTGATACAAATATCTTAATAATCAGAAAAATAAGATCTATCAATAAAAAAGCAATAATAATAGCCATCTCACACCAAATTGATGAAGCATTGAGATTATACGAAGAAGGAGCAGCATATGTTATAATGCCTCACTTTTTAGGAGGCCAATTCACTTCTCGTTTGATCGAAGAATATAATTTTAATTCAGAAAAATTCTTAAAAGAGAGAAATGCCCATATTCAAAAATTAAAGAGTAGAAAGAAAAAGGGGCAAGAACATCCCAAACACGAAAGAGGCTAATCTTCTCCAAATTCTTCTACGCCAACCGCGATCTCGTGAATAGTATAGCTTATTCTCAAAATTATCTCCAAAAATAAGATGCTTGCAAGAAAATAGGCAATATTCCCAAATAATATAGGTATTTCTTTCAGTTTATCAAAGAAATCAAATTTTGCAAATAGATTCGGAGATAATAGATATATAGATAAAGTTATGAAAGGAAATAATTTAGCAAGCTCACGAGAAAGATCTTCCTTAAGATAAGATAGAATTCTAATAGACATTACAATCCCTCCAGACAAGAATAAAATCTGCTGCATTGCACTGTCCGGAACTAAAAGAAGAAGAACTATAGATAATGCGAGAAACCACAAAATTATTAATGCAGGCATAATTAAAATATATTCTATAAAGTAAAGAAAGAGGGCTAACAATTTTCTTCCAACAGGATGATCCGAAGTATTATACTCTTTCAAATTTAAAGCAATAAAATTTCTTTTGGATAATGTGGCATAAAATCCCCATATTAAAAATACGAGTAGAGTGATAAAAACAGCCGCGATAAATAACTTAGTAATCAAAAACAAAGGCGTTGGAATAGAAACTGAAAGGTAACTGTATCCGATACCGATACTATCAATGAAATTATTTATCGCCCCCATTATTTTCAATATTGCCTATTCTTTATAAATTTGGTTATAATCTAGATAAAAGTTAAATTAGTATTGTTCACCTGGAAAAGCACGTGATTGTGTATAATCTAGATTTTGCTTCTCGAATTGGGCTTCATATTTTGGATCCCGTTTACTTAATTCACTCGTAACTCTACTTTCTAAAACTCTGTATTTTTCAAGTTCCCTTTCTTCATTTCTTTTATCGTTTGTCATATCTACTTTAAAAAAAGCCCCTATTTAAATCTTTCTATTTGTAACCACTATATAATAACACTAATAATTATGTTCTATTCAAAATCAATCATTTAAATTTAAATAACCACTCCGCCTATAAAAAGAATGATAGATATTAAGTTAATTAGAGAAAACCCAGAAATAATAAAAAAAAGCCAAAAAAATAGGGGCCTAGATGAAAAAAGTGTAGAAAAAATAATAGAAAAAGATAAAGAATGGCGCGAATTAAAAGAAGAAGTAGATACATTAAGAAGTAAAAGAAATAAAATATCTGAAGAAATAAATAAAGCAAAAAAAGAAGGAAAAAAAATAGAAGATATTCTAAAAGAAGCCAAGAAAATTCCATTACTTTTAGAAGAAAAAGAAAAATTAATGTCTAAATTAAAAGAAGAAAGAGACAGTCTTTTAAAAGAAATTCCTAATATTCTGGATAAATCGGTTCCAATTGGAGATGCCTCAAAAAATAAAGTATTAAAAATATCTGGCAAACCTAAAAAGCCTTCCTTTCAATTAAAAGATCACGCAGACATTCTAGAATCGCTTGATTTATTAGATACAAAAAAGGCATCAGAAATAGCAGGCTCAAGATTTTACTATATGAAAAGAGATTTAGTAAAACTAAATCTTGCAATTATCAATTTTGCTCTTGATCATCTAAATAAAAAAAAGTTTACATTGATACAGCCGCCATTTATGTTAAGAAGATCTGCATTAGAGGGTGCACTTCCCCTAGGGGCATTTGAAGAGATGATATACAAAATAGAAGGGGAAGATCTATATCTTATTGGAACAGCCGAACACACATTAAATGCCTATTACATGAATGAAATAATACCCCAGGCCCAGTTGCCAATTAGAATGGCAGGATTCTCCACTTGTTTCCGAAAAGAAGCTGGCTCTCATGGAAAAGATACAAAAGGCATATTTAGAATACATCAATTTGAAAAAATTGAGCAATTTATATTCTGCAAGCCTGAAAATGCGTGGAAAGAATTTGATCTTATTCTTAAAAATTCCGAAGAGTTATTAAAACTACTTAAA
Source organism: Nanobdellota archaeon (assembly GCA_030648155.1). Lineage (GTDB taxonomy): Archaea > Nanobdellota > Nanobdellia > Pacearchaeales > GW2011-AR1 > JAUSIK01. The sequence goes on from JAUSIK010000008.1 coordinate 164,451, forward strand.
ATTCCTTTCCGATTTATTTTACTATCATCAGAAGATACCGGTCGTGTTCCAGCAAAAACAATTGATTTTGAAGGATGGTTTCCAACTCAGAACGCTTACAGGGAATTAGGCTCTTGTTCAAATTGTCTAGATTATCAATCAAGAAGAAGCAATATAAAATATCAAGATAAAAAAGAACTTAAATTTGTCTTCACCTTGAATAATACAGCTATTGCAACCCAAAGAATGATGGCATGTATAATAGAAAATAATCAGCAAAAAGATGGTTCAATAAAAATACCAGAAGTTCTAGTAAGATATATGGGAAAGAAAAAGATCGAAAAGGCAAAATAACTTCTTTAAACTTTCTTTATACATTTCCCGTCATTAAAAATATTATAAAAATAAAAAATAATAATTGCTAATTAACTGCTAGCTTTATCGATTATCTTAAGCACAACGCCTAAAATCGTCAACACGACTACAATCCAACCAGCTACTTGAGTAATAACATCCGGAAAGAAAGGTATTGCTAACGACCCATCAGTCATACCAAAGCCTACTGCTAACGAAACAAGTACGCCTACAAGCCAAATTATAAGACCCCAGACTTCACTTAAAGGTCCACGCGACCTCCTTGGTCTCATTGTTTGCGTAGCGACTGACCTTCTATTTTTTGCTGCCATATATCCCTCCTTTTTAATAGATATAATAAACCTTTATCATATTTAAACTTTACTTCACATGGCGAAAATTAAGATTTAATTTTTATCAGCTGGAGTTCTCTAACCGCATCCAAAACCCTCATATCTGGAGATAAAACAAAAACATGATCATCTTTTGATCTTAATGCTCTATATAATCTCTGCAAAAATTCTCTTCTAGCTTTATCCTTGTAAAAATCCCAAAAATATTTTGGATGAGTTTTTTCTAAAATCTTCCAAAAACTTCCCTGAACATTAGGATTTGGATATTTAGTAAAAACAACTGATTTGCAAATGTCTCCTGGAAAATCAACCCCTCTTGTACATTTGGTGCTGTATAATTTATTTGTCGTCTTTTTCTTAAATCGAAGAATAGTCTCTCCATTTCTATCCTCATTTTGCTCTCTAAGCAATTCTTCTCTAGCCATAAGCCCATAGATTCCGTACTTTCCTATTTCAATTGAGCTAGGCAAATCCTCAAAAGCATTAACTTGAACAAGCATCGGTTTTTCAGCCTTTTCAACACACAAAGATAATGCCTTCAAATAATCTTCACGAGTATATTTTTTAGAAGAAAAATTCTTATAACTACAGTCAAATTCTTTTCCTGTTCTTAATATATCAACTTCTCCCTGATGTAATACTTCCGCTTCGACTGTCTTATAATTCTCAATACCAAAAATATTCTTTAATACCTTTTCCGAATGTAGTGTTCCAGACATAAATACGAAAGACTTATTTTTATTAAGTATCTCTGCAATATTTTTAGATAGATTTGTTGTCACCAAATTAGCATATAAATTTTCTTCAAACTTTCGAAAGGTCACATATGTATCTCCTAAAAAATCCGCAAAATGCCTTGATGCTTCTACGGCCCTATTTGCATAATTAGCCTCATCAACTACTATTTCAGCCTCAAGCTCACGATGTTTGGCAAATACGTCTAATATCTTTTCTATTTGAGTTTCACTAATGTGGAATACTTTATTTTCATCTATTCCTAAGGCACCTTTATTCCTTTCTTCTAATTTTACTAATTCAACTATATTATCTATTAATTCCCTCACACTTTCATCTTCAACGATTAAATGCTTTAATGAATTTCCAAGTCTGGTTAAATTTAGCTCAATTTGATTTGAAAAACTGTCCAGAAATTCATCTGCCTCATCTATTATGTCCACTTCAGTTTGAGGTTTCCTGTCTAAAGCCACCTCTATTTTATATTTTGCCGAATTAAATATGATAATATCAGCATCAATATAAGCTTGATATTGATCATAATAACTGCACCCTTTTTTTCTGTGATAAAAAATAAAATCTTTATTATTAAGTCCAACGTATCTCTTCTTTGTTGCATCTTTTAAATGCAATTCATAATCCGCGGTGATAATAGGACTCCAATAAGGATTAGCAGGAGCTATTGAGATTCTCTTCAAATCCTTGATATTCTCTATAGTTTTGCTTTTAACAAGAGGATTTAATCCGTAATATTCCTTAATCTTATCATAATTTTTTTCATTAATTTGAATTGTATCTGGCAAAAATGGATCAGCGCAATTAACACCTTCCACAAAAACAGAATCATGATTTTCTCTCCCAGTAATCATAGCTATCTTCAATTTTTGTTGATTTGTTTTATAAACATTCATACTCCCCATATAATCTTGTTCATATTGCTTTTGCAAGTTCTTTACAGGTACTACAATCGACGCCTTTCCTAATACCCTTGCAATATTTAATGCAATTGCAGACTTCCCAGTACCGCACATTCCATGCAAAAATATTATTTTATTTCCGCCTTTAATTAATTCAATGACTTCTTTTACAATATCTTCCTGACTTTTCCCATTAGAAAATTTCAAAGGTTCAAGACTTTTGCCATTCTTATACAGGCTCCAATATTGGCTGTCATTAATTTTATCAGCAATATTCTCAATAATAGGTTTTCTTTCCTCAACAGAAGGAAAATGCTCTAGATTCACTCCTCTTTCATTATCTACAGAAACTAATTTTCCAGTAGAATCAAATTTCATCCTCCCCATTTTAACTTTTCACATATAGAGTTTATATTAATTTCTCTTTTTGAAGAGAAATTTGAATAATTCCAAATTCAAAGAAGAATTTTCAAATTTCTTGTTAGAGAAGATCGTCATTGCCTAATTTTGCAAACTTCTCTAAAAAAATAACCTAGAAATTCATTCAGGATCTTTCAACACCAACTTCCTTCTTAGAGTTTAATATAACTACCTTATTAGGTATTCTTCTTTTAATTCCATTATCCAATGTGGCAATATAAACCCCTTCTAAACCTCTTCTAATAAGCAAATCATCTACTTTCCCTTTCCCTATAGTAGTTTTTTCAATTTGTTTAGAGGCCAGCATTTCAAGAGCAATATCTATTGCCATTCTTTCCTCATGTGCAGTCTTTGACTGCAGCCTTACATCTTTTAACTCTTGTAAGACCTCTCTAGGAACCAGTACTCTAAAGCCCCTTTCTCGCAACTGGGATAAAAAATCAATTTTTTTAACTATGCAAGATATAATAAAATTAGTATCTAGAATTACTTCCATATTATACTATATTCACTTCAATATATTAATCTTTCTTAGTATAATAAATAAGATCCTTTCCAAACTGATAAACTTTTTCAGCTATTTGCCTGCCCTCTTCTGTCAAAACAATTTTTCCTTTTTCAGATGTTATATATCTCATGTTAACTAATTCCTCATAAAATCCGCGTGTTTTTCCTATAGTAGCCTCATTATTAACAAGTTCTAAAAGCATCTCAAGTGCCCCATTGGAAATAGTCTTGTTTTCCATCAAATTAGCTCCTTAAAATACTATTTAAACTTTCTCAAAAAGAATTATATATCCTTCCACCCTAAAATAAAAATGGAAAAAGAGGAATCTATATACACAATATCTGTTCTAAAAGAGACCAAACAAGCATTATCTGCAAATAACCCATTAGCCCTTCTTGAATTATCTAATAAAAAAATACATTCCGCGGCATGCATCCAAGATATAGAAAGCATTACATTAACGATTGTAATCTATTCTCTAGCAAAGCTAATAGAAAGAAAAAATAACCTTAAAATTAAAAATTGGGAAATTTTTGTAAAGAAAATGAACGTCTTACTAGACTTATCTATCTCTGCATTAGAAAAAAACAATAGGTCGGCATATCAAAAATATATTCTAAAGGCAAAGTCTAGTCTAGAATCTATTTCTCCCAGTTTAAAACAAAACACTAAAGAGATAATTAGAAATGCGTGTATAAATAAAGCGTCTCATATTTATAAGCATGGAATATCTCTAGGCCAAACGGCAAAACTTCTTGGCATTACGCAATGGGAACTTGCAGAATATACCGGCCAGGCCAAAATGGGAGATATTAATTATAATAGAACATTAAATGAAAAATCAAGAATTAAAATGGCAATGGAGTTTTTTGAATGAAAGTCCTAATATTTGACGCAGGCCCAATTATTAACTTTTCAATAAATGGAATGCTTGATGTTTTAGAATCTCTAAAAAACAATTTTAAAGGTAAATTCATTATAACAGAGGCAGTTAAAAAAGAAGTTATTGACTATCCACTTAATGTTCCGCGGTTCGAATTAGGAGCATTAAGAGTCCAAGCTTTATTAAATAAAGGAGTTCTAGAATTGCCCTCTTCTCTCAACATTGATAATGAAATCATTAAAAAAGAAAGTCTGAGACTAATGAATATTGCCAACCACTATGTATCATCAAAAGGAACCTGGATAAATATCTTAAGTGAAGGAGAAACATCTTGCTTAGCATTAAGTAGTGAACTAACAAAACAAAACATAGAAAATATTATTGCGATTGATGAACGAACTACTAGAATATTAGCAGAAAAACCTCAAAATCTTCAAAAAATAATTTCAGATAGACTACACTCTAATGTAAAAGCCCAACTCTCAAATTTAGAAGAATTTTATAATTTTAAATTTATTCGTTCTACAGAATTAGTTTATATTGCATTCAAAAAAGGCCTCTTAAACATTCAGGGCAAAAAAGCCTTGGAAGCTGCACTATATGCCACAAAGTTTAAAGGATCTTCAGTTACCTTTGAAGAAATTGAAGAACTGAAAAAATTAAATTAAATACTAACACTCTTCAAATAATTTTCTAATTGAGTTTTAACTTTTCTTTGATCTAGTCCAATAAATCCATTTAACTTTCCCATAAACTCCCTAGCTCTCTCACTAGGTACTTCATATCTCCCTACAAATTTATAATCTCCCTTCCTTTTCCTGTCTTCAATATAGGTATTTGGTGCACGCCCAACAAATCCAGCATCATACTCCCCATTCCTCCTTCTAAATACTTCTATAACAGACTTGCCTTTAGGTAAAATATCCCCATTATCCTCATCATAATAATGTCTTTCCATATAAAAATAATAATCACTCTTTATAAAAATCTTTGCAGTCTAATAGTTTAATGACAATCATAATCCCCAATTTGATCTCAATTCTTCTTCAGGCGATTCAATATCGCTAAAAGTAACCTTTTTAACAGGTGCTTTAAATTGATTATAAATATTATTCAATTCTTTTTCCCATCTACCAGGATTATAAGCTAGAATTTTATTATCCTCTGAATCGAATCTAATCTTATCATCGTAGCAAATAGTTGTCTGATAAAAATCTCTTCCTGAAAAACCATATGTGGGAAATGCAACTATTCTCGCCGTGCTAATTTCTAGTCGATCCTTGGTATATTCATATCCATCAAATCTCAGGTCATCATTTTCTATTTGTTTTGGAGTACCAAGTTTTTGAGTTACTATTCTGGCTTTTTCAATAATATTATTCTTTTTAGCTTGTTGTTTTCTCTCTTTAATTTTTTCCTTAAGATCTTTATCCATTCATTAATTAAACCTAAATTCTATTTAAACTTTTATCTAGAAAATTAATAAAATAGAAGTAGTAAAAAGTAAATGGGCATGGAGGGAATCGAACCCCCGACTTCTGCTATCTCCAAACAAAATTGCTGGAGGCAGAAATTATACCATTTAACTACACGCCCTATTACAAAATAGTTGCCTTTTATGTCTTAAAAACCTATCCCTTTTATTCTTTATCTAAACTCTTTTTCATTTCAGAAGTTACATAAGGTTTTCGAACAACACTTCCATAATACAAAATTTTCAATCCGTTTATTATTTTAGGTTCAATTTCTTTTCTATGAGATAAAGTATAATCTACAACTTCAGATTTAGTTTCAGTTAATTCTCTTATTTCTTCAGTATCAAATCCAGCATCTTTAGCTTCATATATTTCGCTTGCTAATTTATAAGTTAAAAGAACACCTCCTAAACCAAATCCAAACAGTTTGATACCCCTATTTTTTATACTTCTACGTTTTTCCTTTTGTGAAAATCTCATTACTGGGACCCATGCTGGCAAATCCAAAAAATAAGCAATATCCTTTCCAGAAAAATCAGAGTAAAATCCTCTATTGGTTGCTTCATTTTTCTCCCTATAATATTGTACTTTTGTTTCTCTTTTTCCAAAAAGCGGTTCTAATCCTACTCTTTCTAAAATTCTACCCACACCACCCGACCAAATATTTTCCACCTTTCCAAGTTCATCCAAAGTTAATTTTTCACCTTTCTTCAATGCATTTTCATATTTTTTAAAAATATTATGTAACCGAGAAAAACTATAGCTATTTTCCTTACTAAATTTATAAGAGTGTAAATATTCTACTGCTTTTTGTGTAGCAAAATCTTTATTTTCAGCTAATTGTCTAGTTCTTTCTTTAATACTGGATAAAAATGAAGATTGCAATACATGCAATTTATTCACACCGCCGAAATATTTGTCCCCGCTATTTATTCCCGTATTTTCTATCCTTTTCCTTACCCAATTGTCGTATTGGCCAGAACGAATGATATAATGTCTTACTGCTTGATGTGTTAAACCTATTTTTTGACCAATATCTAATAATTTCCATCCCTTTTCAATTAACTCATCAATATCAATTAGTCTTCCCTTAGGCTTCACACCTCTCTTTCCTTTTGGCAACTCAATCCCACTTATTTTAGCTTGATAACGTATAACATTGATAGAAAGTCCCATAGTTCTAGCTATTTCTGTTTGAGATTCAGCACCATTTTTAATTAAGCCTATTATGACTTCAGCCCTTTGTTCTAGAATAGTTTTCCTACTAACATTTTCACCCTCACTACTGCTTTCTTCTCCGCTGTTCCCTTCATCTTCCAACTTACTTTCTAAATTTTCCATTTTTCCCTAAAAATCCAATCAAAAACTGCATTATAAACCTTCCCATTAATCCACCCCTTACTCTGTGATCTACAACTCTTTAACCCTGCCATAAATTATCATTCATTCTATTTTATAGTTATTAAAAAATCTAATTTTATGTGTTTTTACATATATTTTTGATTTTTTACATTTGTAAAAAAATTAAATTAATAGCTTTCCTTTGCATATTTATTCCATCCCCTAGTAGAATCCTAAAATTATAGCACATCTTCCTTTTCCCAAATTTTCAAAGATACATTTATAAAGAAAATATCCCTAAATCATTTATGCCAAAAAAGGTGAAGACTGAAAAACATATAGAAGACAGAGTATTAGAAAATCTCATTGAATTACAAAAAGTTCACACCAATCTAGCAGAAAAATTTGACAAATTATCTAAAGAAATATCAAATCTTTTATCATTATTTGAGTTAGCGGCAAGAAATTTCTCAAAACATCCTGCTCTAAAAGCATCAGAAGGGGATAAAGAATTTTTGGACAAAATAGACAAACTTTTAGAACAAAATAAAACCATAGCTAAGGGGCTTACTTTAATGGAAGATCACATAAGAAAAAAAGTTTATTCCCAGCCAGCACCAATTGAAACACATGCAGAACAGCCTGAGCATGCACAAGAAATAACTGAAGGACGTTCAACTGACCAAGAAGGGCTTATTACAGAGGAATATTCTCCCTCAATGAAGTCAAATAATCGACCATTGCCAAGATTCTAAATATGAAACGTATAAAAAAAGAAATAAAAAATAATCTAGGGGAGCTCTTCTTAACCAATTTTATAAATGCCATTATAGAATTTAAAGCTGATAATTTTCAAGTCCAAACAGCCCCTTTAATAAAAAAACAAAATTCCACTTCCATCATTCCTAAAGTGCAGCCAATAAATCCAAAAGTTTTAGAAGATTTAACAGAACAGCTTCAGCATATTAACCCAACTGTAAAACCCATGTCTACAAATCAAGAACATCCCTTCCTTTCTCTAATGCATCAAGATGAAAAACAAAATTCAAATATGCCTTCCATTCCAAAAATGCAATCATTCTCGTCAAACCAAAAAGAAAAACCAATTCAAATAAAAACAAAGCCCCTGTTTGCTTCCCAAAATAACCCTCTGGGAATATTCCTTCCATTTTTAAATGACCCTTTTATAAAAGAAATTAGCTGTCCAGGACCTAATAAAAATATTATAGTATCAAAAGGCAACATGAAAAGCCCAATTGCCCTAACCCTTTCATCAGATGAAATAGAAAGAATAATGAAAGAGATTTCGATAAAAACAAAAATTCCATTAATCCAAGGAATGTTTAAAGCAGCTATGGGCAACCTTTTAATTTCTGCAGTAATCTCTGAATTTGTAGGAACACACTTCACAATTCAAAAAATAGCCCCGCCCCCAATGACTCCAATGCCATTAAGACGATATTAACAAAAAGCTTTTTTACTTAATAATACTTCAAAAACAATGGAAGAACTGCTATCTCATTATGCAAATGTAAAAGAAGAGTTAAAATCCCGTTTAAAACAATTTAAAGATTTATCAGAAGAAGCTCAATTCAAAGAATTTCTCTTTTGTCTACTTACACCTCAAAGTAATGCCCAAAGATGCTGGCAGGCAGTTGAAGAGATTTCGCGACTCCCCGAAATAGAAGAGCAGGCAGTATACAATATTCTAAAAACTAAAACAAGGTTTCATATAACAAAAACTCAAAGGATCCTGAAAGCTTACGAAAATTGGCATAAAATAAAACCATTCCTAGAAAATGAAAACATCAAAGAATTAAGAAATAAAATTGCCCAAACCGTCAATGGATACGGATTAAAAGAATCGGGGCATTTTCTAAGAAATATAGGCCTTTCCAATAATCAAATTGCAATTCTTGATAGGCATATACTTAGAAATCTCCATAATTTGAAGGTCATAAAAGATCCTAAAATAAAATCACCTAAAAATTACCTTGAAATAGAAGATATATTCCTAAATTTTTCAAAATCAATTAATATCCCAGCAGATGAATTAGATTTGTTATGGTGGAGCAAAGAAAACGGTGAAATATTTAAGTGAACTTCTTTGCATTAGCTAATAGTAAATCTTTTAATTTAATATATTCACTTATATCTCCTCTCCACTCATTAAATCCTAAAAATCTTCCTTTTTTATCATAATTCATAACCAAAACCGCCTTGTCATCGAAAAGCCAGAAATCTTTTTTAATCTTTGGCTTATTTTTTAAAAATTTTCTATAAGCGATTGTATAAATTTCTTCTCCCTCTGCCATATAAAGCCTAAAATTTTCCATCTGAAATCTCATGTAATCCGACAATGGAAAACTAACAACTCTTACCCTTTGAACAATTGCCCCTCTAGATTTAGCTTTCTGAATAAATTCAAGCCAGTCTTCATTATCTTCTTTTGTTACTTTTTCTTCTTTAAGAAATTTTTCAAAAGGATCCTTTTCTTCTTCTAATGAGTAAGATTGAAGAACTTCCAGTCTAAATGCGTATTTCTTAAACTCGTTAAAATGGTTAACCATAATAAACAATAGACTTTTAACATTTATAAACTCTTATAAAATACGAACTCTTAAATATTGCACATACTTCCACCAATAATGAAAAAGATAGTGATATCCTTAGGAGGATCCTTAATAGCCCCCGATAAAATAGATTATAAATTTCTTGATCAATTTAAAAAAATAACTAGAAAATACTACAAAAAGTACAAATTTATAATAGTTTGTGGAGGAGGTTCTATAGCACGAAAATATATTGAGGCATTAAAAAAAGAAAAAAAGTCAGAATTCCAACTGTCGAATGCAGGTATAAGAGTAACTAGAATGAACGCTTTATTTATGATGCAATTCTTCGGAAAAGAAGCAAACGATAAGCTTCCAATAAATATGCACGAGGTAAAATCCAATTTGAATAAAAATAATATTATATTTTGTGGAGCATTACGCTGGTCTGCACGTTCTACTTCAGATACGACAGCTGCAAAATTAGCCAATTATCTAAAAACGCCATTAGTAAATATAACAAATGTCAAGGGTCTTTATACAAAAGATCCAAATAAAAATCCAGACGCCGCATTTATTCCTCACATTGGATGGAAAGAATTCCAAAAAATGGCCCTAAAAATAAAACACGCACCAGGACAGCATTTTGTACTCGATCAAAAAGCTTCAATTTTAATAAATAAACATAAAATTCCAACTTTCATTTTAGGAAAAAATTTAAAAAACTTAGAAAAAATTCTTGAAAATAAAAATTTTGAAGGGACAATTATTAGAAATTAATTTTACCTTTCATACACTTTTGCATTACTAGTAAATCCACTTACCTGCGATGCAGTCATTTTTGGAAAAGCTTCAAATTTTATTTTTCTTCCTTCAATCATTTGAGCCAGAACAATTCCTTCCACATTTTGTATCTCGATAGTCTTCAAACCTTTCACTGGAGATATCCTATCCCAGGAACTCCCATCAAGATTGACATAATCATATCTAACAAGTTCATATTTTATAATTCCATCATCTACACTAATGCCGGCAGGATCAGGTGTATTGCCTTTGACTGAAAATTGGCTCGAATCCTCCCCATTATAATTTCCTATAGACAAAACAATTCTCTTAGTATCATAAGCATCATAAACAAAAGATAAATGTCCAAGCCAGTATCTTTCTAGGCTAGTGCTATCTCCTGCATAACCATCACTTCCTTCTAAAAACCAATTTCCAACTAATTTCCCATCTATATCATAATCAATTTTTCCACTTAAAGGTTCTTCAATTCTAATACTCAATTCAATGAGTTTACTTCTTATAGGCTCATTAAAATAATCATAAGTGTTAGGAACATGTATTTTCCATTCTTCAGCACGATAATGTTCGGGTACTATAAAGCCAGGCAAAATAACTTCTTTATCAACCAAATTATAATCTAAATTGTTTTTATAATAACCTATAAGTTCTCCTTCCTCTACAGGAATATTAATTCTATCATTTTTCATCTCTTCAGTGGTATATCTATTAATTTTTTCAGGCAAATTGCTAACATAAATATAAATGCTGGAAATAGTGCAAGTATGTTCTATTATCATCCTATAATCTTTTCCTTCCTCTGCTCCAGGCATATGCTGAATGCTGGTAATATATCCTTTTCCAGGAGAATATATTTCAATATCATATTCTTCATTTCCAAAATTCTGAAAATAATGATGATCAATAGGAGTTACATGCCCTCCAACCATTAATCCTAATGGTAAAAATACCTTTGTCTTATCCAAATTAACAGGTGCAAAATCAAATTTAGTTTTCGTTCCTTCGCATCCATCGTCTCTTATTATTCCATTCTGCCGAGTTTTTTCTTGAGTATTTCCATTAGATGATAGAATAACATTGCACAATTCATTTTCATTACCTTCGCAATACTCTTCACATTTTTCTAAATTATTCGAACAAAAATCCCTGCAATTAGCTTCATCAACGCAAAAATCACCAAGGCCTTTGCTTTGAACTGCATCTAGCCTATCCATTTTAATATTATCTTTTTCACTTTTCAAAGAAATACTTGCTCTTCCAATAAGTACTCCCACTACTAACACAATAACAATTCCTAGCACAATTAACATTATTTTTTTATTTTTCATCATTTTTCCACAATGCTCTCTACTAAACACCCAGGAGCAACCCATTTTTCCTGTTCATAAACATTTTTCCCAACAAATTCTTCCCAGTCGCTTGCTAATTTGTTAATTTTCTCCTTATATACAGGCTTTAAATCGGAATCAAGAAAATTAAATGGACAATATTTTATAATTTCTTTTCCACCCTTCCACACAACAAATTCGACCATCGCTATCTCATATTGAAAAGTGCTTCTTGGAGCAGCTTCACCAACAATATCACCTGCCTTCACTATATCTCCTCCCTTAACAACAACGTTTACAAGATGTTCAAAACTAACAATCCAGTCAACTCCATTCTCCACTATATTAATTCCCCAGTCTTTAGTATGATTAAAATAAACCACTTGTACTCTGCCGCCAATAGGCGCCACAACTTTTGTATTTAGAGGGACATAAAACCAATATTCTATAGCCCCAATATCACCTTGTCTATATTTATCCTTGCTCCCAAAATCTAGAAAAACCTTTTCATTTGAAACATGCCCATCATCAAAAAGTAGTTTTTTAGAAAATATTAGGTCTCCGGCAAGATTCGTTTGCTTATTCCATGAGCCTATATTAACTCCTAAATTTTTCAGTACAGGAAGCGAATTTTTAGGTAAAGAATCATTTTCAGAAATACTTTCAGTATGAGAATCTTTTGAACTATTTTCTATTCCATCTAAAACCTTGCCCTTTTCATCTAAATTGCCTTCAATAATCGTATTTCTATTCTCTATTTTACCTAGATTCTCCCCATCGTCTCTCTCCCAAAAGCCCAATTTTATTATGCCAATTAAACTAATAATAAGGACCCCAATTATAATCAATACCAAAATAATTTTTTTATTTTTCATTTCAATAACCTCTCTGCATTTTTATAAGCAAAATTTTCTTGAACATTAATATCCAAACGAGCTATAAAAGCCCTTCCATAATTTGTCAGTGCCTGTCCGACTTCAACATCATGGCTCCAAAGAACTTGAGGGCTCCTATCTGTCCCCCATAAGAACTGATTAGGATATTTTTCGATTATATGTTTCCAATCAGCAAGATCCCTTTCTAAAAGAACCTCATAATTTTCAAGATGTGCTAAAAATTGCCCTTTAGTAACTTCTGGTCTAAGCATCCATTCATCCCCATAAAGCTCATCAATAGTATAATAAACATTAGAATGCCTGCTTATTATCTCTTCAATGTGTTGCAAATTTTGTTTTCCACTATTCTTGCTTATTAATTGATCCCCATGCCAAATAAAATTTATATCAGGGTTTTGCTCTAAAATCCCCTCAAAGCTCTCTTGATGAGCTTCACCTAAATGAAAATAAACAATTAAATTATTCTCTTTAATAACAGGATAAATATCAAGAAGTCTTTCAGAATCAGGCGCCAATGCTTCGGCTCCTCCCTGACGAGCATAAAGTCCAATCTCCCCATATCCCTCAAATAGATTAGGATATTTATTTAACATTTTATCCAGCACTTTTGCTTCCACTGTTGGATGTCCATTAATACTATTATCATTATCAGGAGGCATTATAAATGGTACAAACAAATCCGGATATAAATCCATAGTTCTTTTTGCAACTTCTATATATTGCCAATCTTCATTAGGAAAAACTGGAAAAAAGGCGAACACCTTCATTGTATTCTCTTGTTTTAATGTACAGACGATATCGCTAATTTCAATATTACTTCCTAAAAACGGCCTCATTTCAGTATTTGCAGGTTCAGGTTCTCCTGGAGGGTAATCTGGTAAATTAGGTATGTGATAATGGCTATCTATAAGCGGACCATCATAATATAATTCCCCATACCTTTTCCATTTGATAGAAGTGCATTCATTCAATGACAACGCCGCATCAATCCTTTGATTCCATATCTTTTCTTCAAAGTCCCCCCCATCATCTTCGTTTTTTTCTCTAATTTTCCATGTACTGATAACTATTATTGCCAAAAATACAATCCCTAATAAAAAAATAAAACTCTTTTTCATTCAATCACCTCAATTATCCAAGTAATAATGATTATAAAAAGTTTTCTCAAACAACATCTTTTTATAATATCTCTTCCAAATAAAACAATGATATCAACAACAAATATTGAACATGCAAAAAACTTAATAAAGAAATCAACAGAAAAACCAATAATAGTAAAAGCTCAAAACCTAGAGTTTAATAGAAAGATTTTAGAATATGGGAAGTTTGATATAATTTTATCAATCGAGTCAACTTCACAAAGAGAAGATACTCCTAAAAGTATAGATTCAGGTCTTAATCATGTTCTAGGAAAAATTGCTTCAAAAAATAACATTTCTTTAGGTATTGATTTAAAAGAAATTCAATCTTTGGATAAAAAACAAAAAGCTATTCGAATTTCAAAAATTATTCAAAATATAAAAGTTGCAGGAAAAACAAAAACAAAAATTAAGCTTTTAAATTTCAAGGATAAAAGAATAGCCTTTTCATTTCTAATCTCTCTAGGAGCTTCAACAAACCAGGCTTCAGAAGCAGTAAAATGAAAATCAAGAAAGATAAATTTTTTAGAGAAAGAGGAAGCTCTGCTAAAATAATAAAAGTGCAATGTATAAAATGTGGAGATATGCTACTAACTTATCAGAAGGACGGACCTGGGTGGCTAAAAAGGTGTTATCTAAATAGAATAATCTCTCCAGAAAATTATCACGATCTTCAATTCAATAAGACCCTCAAAGAAAAAGACCTTGGAAACCTAGTATGCGCTTGTGGAAAAGTCATTGGTTCTCCAATGAAACATAAAGATGGAAGACTTGCCTTTCATTTAATCAGAGGTAATTTTAAAAGATTAATTGCAAAAAATAGTTAAATAATCCTTACTTAAAGATTAAATGTATAGAAGATATAAATTTGACATTTGGGATGTAATAATATGGATCTCTTTAATTGTCCTTATATTATATATTTTGGGAAAATTAACAGGCCTTATTAATACGCCAGAATGGGTTAACTTAATCCCTATAATAACGATGGTTTTCTTTGCAGGAGCATTCTATCAAAAAGTTATTGCTTTTATGGAAAAAATGAATTATCGTACAGATTTTCTTAAAACGAATCTTGAAAGTATTAATAATAAAATCAAAAAGTCCTTGAGTTTTACCACACCTTAAAAGGCGTGGTTTGTTTTGGACTTTTGGATGCTCAAGATTTAACTCCATGCTAAAGCATGGAGTTTTAGTCAAGAATCTTGACATAACAAATTTATCGTCACAATTTATAACTCATGAAAAAATACTCTTTTCTATTAGAAAGAAAAATAAAAGAATTTAAGAGCTACCCATAACATTTTTAACCCCATTCGGCCTATTTTACTAATGTCTAATCAAATGGAAAAAATAATAGAAAAACTCTCTCCTATGGAAAGGAAAATAATTCCTTTTTTAAATCTAAGTATTGAAGAAATAGAACAAAAATCAAGTTTAGATAGTGTTTCTACATTGAGGGCATTAAAATTTCTTGAAAATAAAGATATAATTAAAATCAAAAAAACATCTAAAAAAATAATTGATTTAGGCACCAACGGCATTTATTATAAAAATAATCACTTGCCTGAAAGAAAGCTCCTTACATTATTAGAACAAAATAAAACAATTTCATTGCAAGAGGCAGAAAAACTCTCAAAACTTTCAGAAAATGAATTTAAAGTTTCCTTAGGAATATTAAAAAACAAAGCATTTATTGAAATAAAAAACGGCAAAATAGTACTTACTGCAAAAAAAGAAGAAATAACCAAGAAATTTTTAGAAGAGCATCTAATTGAAATGCTTCCTATAGAAGAATCTAAATTAGCTCCAGAAAGCAAACATGCTTTAGAAAACTTAAAGAGAAGAAAAAATATTGTAGAAATTAAAGAGTTAAATTTGGTAGAATTTGAATTAACCAGCATTGGCCAAAAACTAGCTGGAAAAGAAATAAAATCAGATCTAATTGAAGAATTAACTCCAGAAATAATTAAAAACTGGAACAAAACAAAAAAATTTAGAACATATGATATACAATCGCCTGTTCCTTCAATTTCTGGAGGAAAAAAACATTTTGTAAATGAAGCAATAGAATATGCAAAAAGAATTTGGCTTGATTTAGGATTTAAAGAAATGTCAGGCAATATGATCGAAACTGGTTTCTGGAATTTCGATGCATTATTTACAGCACAAGATCATCCAGCTAGAGAAATGCAAGATACATTCTTTATAAAAGACATAGAAGGAGTACTCCCCAGCAAAGAAATAGTTTCAAATGTAAAAAAAGCACATGAAAAAGGAATTGAAGGAAGTAAAGGTTGGGGATATGAATGGAAAGAGAAAGAAGCTAAAAAAGTAGCACTTAGAACCCATACAACCTGCGTTTCCGCGCGAACCCTTGCCTCTCTTAAACCTTCAGACCTTCCTGCAAAATATTTTATTATAGAAAAAGTATTTAGAAATGAAACACTAGATTGGAAGCACGGATTCGAATTTTATCAAACCGAAGGAATTGTAATAGATGAAAAAGTAAATTTCACCCATCTTTTGGGATTCTTAAAGGAATTTTATAAAAAAATGGGTTTTGATAAAATTAAATTGGTCCCCTCATATTTTGCTTACACTGAACCAAGCGTAGAAGTACAAGTCTTTCACGAAGGAAGAAAAGAATGGCTCGAATTAGGGGGGGCAGGAGTATTCAGGCCAGAAGTTACAATTCCGTTGTTAGGAAAAAACGTTAGAGTATTAGCTTGGGGGCAAGGATTCGACAGAATAATAACAGACTATTACAAAATCAAAGATTTAAGAGAACTATATTCAAATGATTTAAAAGAATTAAGAAATAAAAAAGCTTGGATTAAATAAAATGGCAAACGTAAAATTTACAAGAAGTGAATTAGAAAAATCAATTAAATTGACCAGTGATGTTATTGAAAAAATAGAGCTGTTTGGAGTGCCAATCGAATCAATAACAGATACTGAAATAGAAATAGAAGTCCTGCCAAATAGGCCTGATTTGCTGTCAATCCAAGGATTCATTAGAGCTGTAAATAATTATTTAGGCAAAGAAAAAGGGTTAAAAAAATATAAAATAAATAAACCAGAAAAAAACTACAAAGTATTTATAGATTCAGAAGTAAAGAATATTCGTCCTTATACTGCATGTGCGATCGCTTCAAATCTTTCTCTGGATGATGAAAAAATTTCCTCACTAATAGATTTACAGGAAAAACTTCACTCTACACTTGGAAGAAAAAGAAAAAAGGTGGCCATTGGAATATACCCATTAGAAAAAATTTCTCTGCCAATAACTTATACTGCACTGTCTCCAGACAAAATAAAATTTATTCCTCTAGAATTCGATAAACCGCTGGATGCCGGCCAAATATTGCAAAAACACCCTGCAGGAAAAGAATATGCCCATCTCTTGGAAAACTTTAGTAAATATCCTGTCTTTCTAGATTCAAAAAAGAACATCCTGTCTATGCCTCCAATAATAAACAGCAATGAAACTGGAAGAATCACTAATGAAACAAAATCAGTGTTTATCGAATGTTCTGGTTCAGATTTTAACGCCTTAAAAAAAACACTGAATATTATTATAACTACTCTAGCCGATATGGGGGGGAAAATTTTCTCCATGGAGCTTATTTATGGAAAAAATAAAGAGATAACCCCTAATCTTGAAACAGAAAAGATAAAAATTTCAATAGATAACATAAATTCCCTTTTAGGATTAAACTTAAAAGATAAAGACCTGGAAAACCTTCTTCCAAAGATGGGATATAACTATAATAAAGGAAAAGTAGAAATACCTCCCTGGAGAATCGATATTCTTCATGAGGTCGATATTATAGAAGATATAGCGATAGCCTATGGATATAATAATTTAATCCCTCAAATGCCAAATATTTCAACTCTGGCTGAAGAAACAAAAGAAAGCAGAATTAAGAGAAAAATAGCCGAAATTCTTATAGGTTTAGGGTTGCTGGAAACCTCTTCATATCATTTAATTAAGGGAGATGAAAAAAATAAAATAAGAAGTGAAAGTTTAATAGAACTAGAAAATTCGAAAACAGAATATAAATTCCTTCGCCCAAACCTCCTTATCCCAGCATTAAGAATATTAACTGAAAATAAAGACAATGATTACCCTCAAAAAATCTTTGAAATTGGAAAAGTCTTTCTACTAGAAAAAAATTCTTCAGAATCTAAAGTAAGCGAAAAAGAAAATTTAATTATTTATATGTCTCCATCAAATTTCACAGAGATAAAGCAAATCTTAGATTATCTATTTAGATTATTAGGCATAAAATACTCATTGAAAGAATCATCACACTCATCATTAATTGAAGGCCGTTCAGCTTTAATAAATGCAAATAGCAATATTGGTTACTTGGGAGATATTCACCCAAAAATTCTTCAAGATTGGAATATTAAAATGCCTGTAGCGGTTCTTGAGATTTCTTTAAGTAATATTTATGAATTAATTAATTAAGATCATAAAACCCTTCAGGTTTCGTGGTTTTGTGAGAACCTGGAGAAATCGACAAAGTAAACTCCTAAAATCTGGCGATTTCTCACGAGTGTTTATTATCTCTCTATTTTCAATCCTATATTTTCTAAAAAATACTTCTCCCTTCTCTTCAGCTTCTATAAATCTAGAAAAACCAAACTGCCAAGTGCAATTAAACCTGCCCATCCAATAAAAGAATCCAGTAAAATATCTTTTCTATTTATCATCCAAAATAACTTCTTTCCTTCTTCAAATTATTTAAATTGTTATTAGGTTTTTTCATATTTTCTAATATCTTTCTAAATCCTGGTTTTAACGAGTTCCATTTCTCATAGCCTTTTTTTAATAAGTCAGCTTCAGATTTTTCATTAGAGTCAATTTCTAAGTCTAATGAAAGCAAGCTCAAATCAGCTAAAGCTGTATAAATATCATCAATAATTTTTCTATCCTCAATACTCATATTTCTCAAATAAGACAGATACATTCTAGGGGCATTTACAGGATTAACAAGCATTTCCAAAAAAGTCATTGAATTAACGATTTTTTCCATCATTAATTTTCTAAAACTGCGAAGAATATTTTCAGTTTCTTTCTCTAATTTATCAACTTCAAAATCAGAATTCAACTTCTCAAAATTAGGCAAATCATATTTTTTAGTTAATTTTTCGTATTCTCTCTTTATTTCATCAAGTTTCATATATCATTGATTAAACTGCCTTTTATATAATTATGGATTAATTAATTTATTCAATTTTATATTTTAATCGATCTTTTAAACAAAACAATAAATTAAAATACCGCTAAATCATGAATTTTCATGGAAAATAAAAATGTCGGATATTTAATTTTAGGCATTTCAGTATTAATTATTGCTATAGTTTTTATTTTTAATAATGCAATGAAGACTATAGTAAAAGAAGGATGTCCGGCAGTTCATCAAGGTCTAGTTTGTCCAGCATACACTACAATAGCCCAGCAAACTTATCTCGCATTAGCAATAGTGGGCATAATAGTAATAATCGGTCTTGTATTAATTTTTTCACCTCAAAAAGAAAAGATAATTATTAGAAAAATAAAAGAAAATAATCATAAAAAAGAAATTGACCTTTCTGACCTTAAATTAGAAGAAAAGTCCCTTCTAAAAATTATCCAGGGGCAAAAAGCCATGTTTCAGGCTGATCTTATTGAAAAATCAAGTCTTGGGAAAGTAAAAATTTCAAGAATTCTAGACAAGTTTGAAAATAGGGGTTTAATTGAACGAAAACGAAGAGGTTTGAATAATCTTATTGTATTGAAGGACTAATTTTATTCTTGCCGTACAACCCCAAAATTATAAGCAATCCAAAAGCAGTAACTGCCATTATAGGAATAGTAATATAATAATAAGATAAAAAGAATTTTTCTGTACAGGAGGCAGAATAACCTATTGCATCACATGAAAAACTTGGGCTATTGCTTAATTGCAGCATATAATGAAACCCTGCAATAAATGCTCCAATAATCGAAAGTATCATGCCATAAATGGCAATTTTTTTATCCTTAATTATATAAGCAGTCCCAAATATAATAGTCTGTGGATACATAAAGATTCTTTGATACCAGCATAGTTTGCATGGATTATAATGCAAAATTTCAGAATAATAAAGACTCCCTAAAGTCGCAGCTAAAGATATAATGAAACTTATAATAATATAATTATTTTCTAAAAACAGTTTAATATTATTAAATAATCGCTTCCCTTTAATCATCTGATAAACATATAAGATAATAAAAAGAATAATAATAAAATCCCCTATTAAAGTAAGCAAGATCAATATTTCTGAAAAATAATTTGTCATAAGTTATATAACAAGCTTAATTTTATAAGCTCTTTTATGAAACTAGTTTCAACCAATAATTTAAATACAAAATCAATCTAAATAAATCATGTCATTCAAACAATTCATTAAAGCTCTTAATGAAAAAAGTACTGAAGGAGATTTAATAAAAACTATCGCCTATTCAATCTTTACTTCAGCACTAACAATAGCCATATTATACTTTTTAATTTTAAAGAATATAGAAAGCTTTATTCCAAAATATGGATTTAATTTATTTTTTATACTTTTAAGTTATTCATTAATAATTCCAGCTATCAAGCAAGTAAGATCTTACAAAGAGTTCCCCTGCATGTCAGGAATGATGGTAGGCATGACTTTAGGGATGATTTCAAGTTTTCTTCCAGGTTTTTATCTAGCCTCAACAAATGGAATGTTTGTGGGCGGATTTTTTGGATCCTTATTAGGAATGATTATTGGCGGTTGGAATGGAAAATGCTGCGGAATAATGGGGCTAATGGAAGGAATTATGGCTGGTTTTATGGGGGGATTAATGGGGGCGATGACTGCATTTATGTTATTAAATGACCATCTTAAAATAGCTGCAATAATAGTATTTGCAGTTTGTTCTATAATTATTATTAGTTTAAATTACATGATTTTTAAAGAATCATCTCACCTTGAAAGAAAAGAAAAAGAAACACAGCTTTTAACAATTACCCTTTCATTTTTGTTGACAATTATCACTGCATGGGTAATGATTTTCGGCCCAAGGAGTGAAATATTTAACTAAACAATAGATTTATAAAAAATTAAAACATCGATAAAACATGAAAAATACAACATTGGGAATTATACTTATCTTAACTGTAATCTTAACAGGATATTTAATTTCTTCTAGCGATACAATAAACTCAATCGGTACTAATACAATAACGGGTAATGTTATAAATAACAATGATTTGATTCAAAAAGTAGTTCTAAGTGAAAAGGATTTAAATTATTATCCACAGGAAATTAGAGTAAAGGCAAACCAGCCAGTTAGTCTTTCGTTAGATGATAAAGTAAAAGGTTGTTTGAGATCATTTACTATTCGCGACCTTGGAATATCAAAATATCTAAAGGCTGTAACAGACACTATAGAATTCACCCCAACAAAAAAAGGAACATTTGTATTTAGCTGTAGTATGGGCATGGGCTATGGCAAGTTAATTGTAGAATAAAATGCAAAAACTCCTAAAAACCCCTCATCTCTATTCCATAATTGCAATTTTCTTCATTTATTCTACTCTGAATTTTTACACTAGTGGTTTTAATAACACATTTCAATTAATTCTAAAATACGCCTCAACAGTCAACTGGCTTGAAATAATAATCTCCATAACATTCTCGCTGATTATAGGGATCTTTGTTGCATTAAATTCGGTTTTATTGTATATTAAATACAAAGAAAGACAAAAATGTAAAAATCAAACCGTTCTAGCAGGATTAGGAGCTATAGGGGGTCTAGCAACTGGCTTCTGCCCTTTATGTGTCACTGGCCTTCTTCCATTAATACTAGGTTTGTTAGGAATAACATTTTCTTTTGCATCACTTCCCTTTAATGGCCTTGAAATTCAATTGCTGGTTATAATAATTCTTTTTTCCAGCTATAAGATGATTAAAAAATAAAGAAGATGTTAAAAATTCATCAATTATCATATATAGTCTATTAATTCATAGAATTATATATTTTAGCAAACAGCCATCCTACAATTAAAGCCAGCACAACAATCTCCACTAATCCAGTAATAGTGTTTCCCAAAGAAACAGATTCCTTTGCTATCTGTGAAATATCAATGCCATGAAACAGTGCTCCAAATGTATTTACCGTCCATGCAGGAGCTATCGCTACAAGTATAGCACAAACAATATATACTATTCCTGCGACTATCGCTAAAGAAAATGCAACTTTCTTTTCATTCAATTTTTCTGCCATTTTACACCCCCTATTATTCATAATTTAAAGTTATTAATAAAATTTTCTATTGGCCGAAACCTAAAAGTAGAAACATTTAAATACATCATATGTGTCTAACTATCATATGATTAATAAGACCATACTAAAAGACTGCCATAAAGAAGGTTTTTCAGAATCAGAACTATACGATGCCTATAAAATTTTCTTTGGCACCTTAGTTTCAGAGCCACGATTAAAAATAATTAACTTTTTAAGAAAAGGCAAAAAAAGTGTATCCCAAATAATAAAAGAATTAAAAATAGACCAAACAATCGTATCTCACAATCTTTCAAGATTAAAGCAATGTGGTTTTGTATCTTCTGAAATAAATGGAAAATTCAGATTTTATACTCTAAATGAAAAATCAATAAAGCCACTAATGGAATTAATAGAAAATCATATGTCTAAAAACTGTATTCATATTCTAAGAACAATGAAAGGAGATTCTAAACAATGAAGAATAACTCCGATAATACCTTAATGATCGTCATAATAGTAATTCTAGCAATTTTTTTATTTGGAGGATTAGGAATGATGAGTTTTGGAAGCATGGGAATGATGGGAAATTATAGCTTTAGTTATTCAACACCGATCTTTGGCTCAATAATAATGATTCTTATAGTAATTGCTTTAATCTTATTTATAATCTGGATAGTTAAACAAATATCTCATGAAGAAAGGAGAAAAAATGGAAAAAGAAGATAAAGAAATTAAAGCCTATTATTGTGAAGAATGTAATATGGCTTATCCTGATAAGAAAAAATCTCATGAGTGCGAAGAATGGTGCAAGAAACATAAAAGCTGTAATATTGAGATAATCAAATATGCTATAAAAACAAATTCTCAAAAAGTAATAAAAAAAGCGGCTATAACCTCATTATCTTTGATTTCAATAATATTAATCTTATCATTTATAGCATCCGCCCATACCGAAGAGGATTTCGCAAAAGCGGGAGAACTAATCAAGCAAAAAATTTCATGCAACCAATTATCTGATGAACAATTAGAATTAATAGGCGAGTATTACATGGAACAAATGCATCCTGGAGAATTACATGAGATCATGGATGAAAGAATGGGCGGAGAAGGATCAGAAACTCTAAAACAAATTCATATTAATATCGCAAAATCATTTTACTGCGGCGAGAGCTCTTTTATGTCTAGAGGAATGATGAATACAATGATGGGGCGCTCAGGATATGGTATGATGGGCAATCAAGGATTCTACTATCCAAATTATTATCAAAATCAAAATAATCCGACGTATAGCATAATAAATACTATATTCGGAATATTAATAATTATAACATTAATAATAGTAATATTCTTCTTAATTAAAAAACTAAGAAAGAGGAAAAGATGAAAAAACTAAAAATAACAATTTCAGGCATGCACTGTGCTTCATGCGCCGGAAATGTTGAGCGCAGTTTAAAAAAAGTTCAAGGCGTAAGAAATGTTTCAGTTAGTCTAATGACTAACAAAAGTATTGTTGAAGTCGAAGACAATGTTTCTGAAGAAGCATTAAAGCATGCAGTCGCAAAAACAGGGTATAAAGTAGTTGAAATACAAAAAGTATAATTAATATGGAGCATAAACATCACACAGAATCGTTCGAAGAGCAGGAAATGCGCCTTTGGAAGAGAAGACTCTGGGGCGCATGGATATTTGCAGTTCCAATTGCGATACTTATGATACTAGAAAGATTTTTTGAAATTATGCCGTTAGGCAAGCTCACTTCTCTCATTATTTTGCTTATTGGATTTCCTGTTATATTCTTCTTTGGATGGCAGACTATCCAAGCAGGAATAAAAGGATTTATTAGTTTTTACTTTAGCATGGATTCCCTAATTGCACTAGGAACGATTATAGCTTATGCAACAGGTATTTTAGCATTTTTCATTAAAGTACAAGACTATTCGGGTGTTTCCGCCATGATTATGGCTATATTCATCGCAGGAAAATATATAGAAACCAAATCTCGTGGAAAAGCTAGCCAAGAAATAAAAAAGCTCCTTGAATTAGGTGCTAAAAAAGCAAGAGTATTAAAAGGAAAAGAAGAAATTGAAATTCCAATAAGCCAAGTTAATATAGATGATATTATGATTATTCGGCCAGGAGAAAAAATACCAACCGACGGCATTATAGTTAAAGGGCAAAGTGCGGTTGATGAAAGCATGATTACAGGAGAAAGCATGCCTGTAGAAAAAAAGATAAAAGACATTGTTATCGGAGCAACAATTAATCAGGATGGTATTCTCTATGTAAAAGCAACTAAAATAGGAAGCGATACTTTCCTAGCACATATAATAAACCTGGTTGAAGAAGCTCAAGGAACTAAAGTGCCTATTCAAAAAGTTGCTGACAAAGTAACAAATATTTTCGTCCCTGCAATATTAGTCCTCACAATACTAACATTTATAGGATGGATAATTTTTTCTAAAGATTGGAGCAAAGCATTAGGTGCATCGATTTCAGTTCTTGTAATTGCCTGTCCATGCGCATTAGGACTTGCAGTTCCAATTGCCCTCACTGTAGGCTCTGGAATGGGGGCAAAGCGTGGAATTTTAATAAGAAAGGGTGAAGCGATTCAAACAATGAAAGAAGTCAAAATAATAGCATTTGATAAAACCGGAACAATCACTAAAGGAAAACCAGAAGTAACTGATTTTATCGCTAAGGTCAAAGAAAATTATTTCTGGGAAGTTTCAGGAAGTCTAGAGCACATGAGCGAACATCCAATAGCTAAAGCAATTGTTGTAAAAGCTGATTTAAAGAACTATAAGAAATTTACCAATTTTTCTATAGTACGAGGCAGAGGCTTAGAAGGCAAACTAGGAAATAAAAATATAGTAATTGGAAATAGAACATTGATGAACGAAAAAAATATCTCCTTTAAAATAATAGAATCGCAGATCAAAAATTGGGAGGAAGAAGGCAAGACCACTATGATAGTTGCAGAGAACTCAAAAGTTATCGGAGCTATTGCCGTTGCTGATGCAATAAAAGATGATTCTATTAAGGCCATTAGTGCCTTGAAAAAAAGAGGATACAGAACAGTTATGATCACCGGAGATAATGAAACGACATCTAAAGCCATCGCCAAACAAGTAAACATCGATGAAGTTATTGCAAATGTACTTCCAGAAGAAAAAGCGAAGAAAGTAAAAGAATTGCAAAAGCGAGGTATGGTTGCATTTGTTGGAGACGGCATCAACGACGCACCTGCACTCAAACAAAGTAATGTTAGCATCGCCATGGGATCAGGAAGCGATATTGCAATTGAAGTAGGGGACATTGTACTTATCAAAGGATCACTGATAGGAGTAGTCCAAGCAATAAACTTGTCAAAAGCAACATTCAAAAAAATAAAACAAAATTTATTCTGGGCATTTGGATACAATATTATTGCTATCCCTCTTGCAGTAGCAGGTCTATTAAATCCTATTGTTGCAGAGATAGCAATGGCCTTATCATCGATAAGCGTTGTTACAAATGCAAATCTCTTAAGAAGAAAAAAGATCTAGTTACAAAGAAGAGTCTCAATGCCCTTATTTTTTATTTCTTCTTTTATTGACTTTAATTCCTAAATAATTTAAAAATAATTTCAATCCTAATTCAGACTTATCCATTTTTAATTGAAGCGAAAATCTCTTTCTTAGTCGTATTTAGTAAAACATTATCGCCTACTCTTTCTACAAAATTATAAGGGATAATTATTTTTTTTCCAAATATTCCTTTTTTAATCCCTATCGAGCTAATCTTATTTGTATTTACAACTAATTCTATTTCTGAAACAATACCTAAATCCTTTCCATCCTTATCAAATACTTCCATGCCTCTAATTTCAAACGCAACCCTTATATTAAGAAAAACTGCATATTTTGTAATTTTTTCAATATAATTCCTTCCAATTGCCAGACCTTTCTTTAAAAAACCTTTATCTATACCCACTCCAATAAAATCAAAATCATTAGGGTCAATGAAAACTTTTTCTGCAATTCCTATAAAACTCCCTACCGAATCAATAATTTCCTTTCCCAATACATCATCAGAAGTTAATGCCTTATCAAGATCTTTGCTGGATATACTTTTTTGCGCCATCATAATCTATTTTTAAAAGTACAGATTTGCCAAGCAATTTAACATTTTCAACTGGTATATTAAATCTTCTAAAAATAGTTGTAATAATAATTGATTTAATATTATTAGTTTCATCGCTTCTTTTAATATCCCTAATTCTCCCGACAACCCTCCCATCAGAGCTAATAACTTTTTTACCCTTTAAAAAAACAAAAGGGTCTATATTCAATATAATTGCATCATTAGAAATTCTGTCAAAATAACTCTTCCCAACATATAGAAATTTTTTGAAAATTCCTCTTGAAATTAAAATACCTTGCAGGCCCATGCTTTTTGGATTTACCCTAACCTCTTTAATTCTCCCCGCCACTAATCCTCCAGAAGAAATAACCCTCGCACCAATAAGACTTCTTAAGTTTAAAGTACGATCTCTAACTATATCCTCTTTTTCTAAAATACTTTCCTCTTTCATAATTTGATTAAGAAATCGTAATATAAAAAGCTATCTTAATGAAGTAGAATGAAAATTCCAGCAATAATTGCATATTTAATTAAACTTCCCAAAGTAACCAAAATAAACAATCTATAATAATTATATTTAGCAATCCCCAATGCAAAAGTTAGAACTTCATAAGGCAAGGAAGGAATCAAACTTACAAAAAACACCAAAAATGCACCATATTTGTTTGTAAGCCTTCTTATTTTATATACTTTTTTTGGTGATAGAAAATTCAATATAAATGGACTAAATTTTGCCCCTAGCCAATAATTCACAATCTGAATTAAAAGTAATCCTAAATTTAATAATAAAAATGACATTAATACATCACTCCCTCTACTCAATGCAAGATAAAAAAGAATCTCCAATGGAGATGGGATAATAAAAGATCCCCCTAAAACGCCGGCATAAAATAATCCCATAGGAGTTAGTTCAGTAATTTCCTCCTCAATTAAATTTTCAATGCTATTTACAATAAAGCTGTCTTGAAATGCCAAATATAATTTAGCCTGAAATGTAACGGCAAAAAAAGCCACTACTATCAACACAGAAAGTGTAATTGCAAAAACTTTAATTTTCTTTATATTTGAAGTTTCATATACGAAATAATAATCACCCATTACTTTCTCAGTAAAACAACAATAATAAACCTTTTTATTAATAGTTAAACTTTATTTTGCCCTGGATTCAATCCGAATTTATTGTTGTTCAAACTCATCTCAATAATATACCTAATCCTTTTTTCCCTAGTCTCTTTTCTTTTTGCCCTTTCAATCCAGCGTAAATATGTCCTTCTATATGAAGGGGCAAAATTATAAAAATTTTCTTCTAATTTTTTATTTTGCTTAAACTCTTTCAATAATTCAATAGGAACTTCTGGATTTAATGGAATTCCGTGATCATGAGTAGGTTTCTTTAATCCCTCTTTATAAGCAAACAACCCAGCAGGCATCATTAATTTTCTCTTTACTAACTCCCTAGCATACCTTTGAGTTGCCTTGCTCCATTTACCATTTTTATTTCTTTTTGCGAAATATCTTAAATATCTATCTTGATCGATTCTTTTTATTGTTGTGTCTATCCATCCAAAACAAATAGCCTCTTCCATAGCTTCTTTATGCGTTAAAAAAGGTTTCCCTGTATGTTTCTTATAAACTATTAAACCTATCTTAGTCATTTTATCATGATTTTCCTCAAGCCATTTTCTCCATTCCTTCCTGCTTGAAACATGAATATTTTTTTCCTCTGCCATCTTTTAATAAAGCCTCAGGGGGGAATTGAACCCCCGACCTCGACATCTTTGTCTTTTTATTAGATACCAATGTCGCGCTCTAAACCGTCTGAGCTACTGAGGCATATGTTAACTTTATCTAAATGTCTTTTATTAGAAAATCCTATAATAGACATCCATTTCCTTAACTGATGAATACCATAAATTTCTATTTTATAAATCTGCCTCTTTGAATCAAAAGCATGAAAAACCTTAAAATGTTTAGATAAATAATCACAAAGTTGATTATATAGCCTCTCACTTACTGTCTGAATGTATATTCTGGGATAATATGAATTGTAAGATTTTCTTTTGTCCAAAAAAACACCCCCATCAGTATCAAATATTCCTCTTATAGTTGATCTGATATTTTCATCTTTGGACAAAGTAATCTTTTCTGGGATAAAAATTGTATGAGCTTTTCTTCCTGGAATAAAGTTATAAAACTCCTTCAAAAAATAAAATAACCTTCTTGAATAAAATACTATTCTTATTGCATTTTCCTTATTAAAAGATTTGTAAATATGTGGCTTTAAATCAGGAACTATTATTTTTAATATAGGAATTATTGTCCCATGATAATAAGAAAGGTCATACCTTCTATCTCCCGCAAATTCTATATGATAAAGTTTATTATTATACTTATTAAAACGCCCATCCCCAATAAAAGCCCCTGCAAGCTCACATAATGAGTCAGATAATTCAATAGAAGAAAAAGAATCAATTTCTTTCTTAATTTCTTTTAAACTTAGAAGCTTAGTAGCAATATTAGCTTTTTGTCTTCCTTCCTCAAATTTTTCAAAATTGATTAAATAAGCTTTTTTACCGCCTTTAATCTGCCCAAAATTGTCTGGAAATTTTTCTATATTATTAATGATTTTATCTTTAAGATTATTATCTAAATTTTTAATTAATTGATAAAATAATTTTTCAGGCATTAATATTTTTCCAGATTTATAATCGTCGAAACACTTTTTCGAGACAGAATAATCTTCTCTAATTTCCTTCCAGCTCTTATTCAGAATATCCTTAATAGAGTTAAAAAGTAAATTTTTAATATCCTCTCCTTTTATTTTAATTCTCATTAAAGTTTTAAGAAATAAGGATATATAATTTTTGTGCCTATTGAGCTATAGTGGCACACCAAAAGAAATTTACAACCCTATAAAAACATAACTATTCTTTCCCATAACTCTCATTCGATTCAGGAAGCCATTCAAACTTAACCACATAGCTAGTAACCTGCAGTCCCTGATCAACTAAATTTTCAAACCATCCACTATATAAATTAAAAAATTCTGCCCTTTCAGAGGAGTTATTTAAATGTAATTCATGATTGCTTATAATAAACAAAGCTCCCAAAAAAAGCAACTTTAAAATAACCATTGCTACTTTCATTTTCCTGTAACATTAGTATTATTTAATATCCAATCTTGCTGAACAGCATATCCACTAATCCTGCCTACATTAGAAAATAGGCTTTTAAACCAAAGAAAATAAAGTTTTCCCCCCCTTACTATTCCGTCATAACTTGTAAAATCAACATCATAAGTAGAAGTAATATGATAAACGGAATAGCCGACAAATAGAACCAAACTTACTGTAAATATCAAAAACAAATTCTTTTTTATAACAACGAAAACATTAACAAGATCTTGAGACTTAAACACAGTTACGAAAAGAACTACAACTAAAATGCTAATTAGCCACCAACTTAACATATTTTCACCTATGTAATTGAAAGATGGAGTTCTATAAAAACCTTTCTTACGATTTTAAACGAATAATAATACAAATAAAACTATATCTATTAGAGCAAATATAAAGAATATCCACCGATCTATTAAACCGCCTGTCCGAACTACTCCGCTAGACTGAAACTTTAGAGGCCAAAAAGGCTTTATTCCATTAACAGTAAAACTATCAGCAAATAAATGAAAGAAATACCCTAAAAAGAAGGGTAGAGCCAAAATAGGAAAGAAAAGGGCCAATATTAAAGAAAACAACACTCCAATAGTATAGCTATGCAGAGGCCCCCTATGAGTTAACACTAATTGTACAGGCCTAAATATTTTCTTCTTTCCTAATTGTGAAAAACCAGAATCAATATCGGGCATTAAGCTTGCAATCAATATTATGGGAATAAAAATGAATTTATGCTTCACAAAAGGCAAAAAATGAAGTCCGGCAGCTAAACCGATAACTAAATGTGTCCTCTTTATCATTCATAAAAGAGAAATAATGAAAATTTAAATCTATCCTTTAGCCCCAAGTCCGAAATATCGAGATAATATAGAAACATCTTCATAATTGATTAATTTTCCTCTAGGAGAAGAAAAATGGTCAAATCCTATTTTATTATTAGAATATCTTGGTACTAAATGAACATGTAAATGTTTAACTTCTTCATTTAAAGAAGCACTATATATATTTTCAGGTTTTAAACACTCTTTTAATCCTCTAGAAACCAATGAAGTCATTCTTCCAATATGTCTTGCAACCCCACTGCTAACTGACCCTAATTCTGGAGCGTGCTCTTTCAAAATAATAAGGGAATGTCCTCTAGAAATTGGAAAATCATCTAGCATAATATACACTAAATTATCTTCATACAATTTTTGTTTTTCTTTTTCCTTGCTAGTTATAAATCTGCAAAATAAACACGCATCATTATCCATATGTAATCTATAATAAACATCCTTATATAATTAATTATCTTAAAGCTCATAAAGTAACATTTAAAATCCTTGTTTTATCATTAACAAGTATAGCCCCATGGTCAAGCGGTCTACGATTCGGCCCTCTGGAGGCCGAGACCCAGGTTCGAATCCTGGTGGGGCTATTTCATATTCCAGGATGAGAACCTGGAAGGTTCGACGAGTATTTTCATCTGACTAAACAATTTTATACTTACAGATGAGAATATGAGCACTGGTGGGGCTATTTCATGATCATAGATCATGTCAATTCCCTTGGAATTGTGCATATGCTAGACAACTGTTATTCAACAGCTAAATGTTTCTTTGAACTCATAGAAGGTTTCTTTACAAAGAAAGCTTGTATTTCTGGATCCTGGTGGGGCTATTCATAATCGAATAGAATGAGATTATGTAAATAAAAAATATCTTTTGTTTATCCATCTCTAAAAATAATTATAATTCGGTTTTATTTACATAAACCAAAATCTTTTAAAGCCTCTTCCTTTGATAAAATGAGGCTCTTGTAGTCTAGTAGTCAAGGACGACGCCCTCTCGAATCGCCGAGGAATAAATCGTTCAGATGATGTCTTCAGTCCTCTCTAGGACAGGCACTTTCATTTTAAGTTGCTTCAATTTTCTTGAAGCAATGGAGAACGGCGTAAACCCGGGTGCGAATCCCGGCAGGAGCATATAACTCCTATAGCAGAATGGTGTGAACTAGAAAGATTCACATAAGTACAGAAATTGAATATTTAGCAATTGTCTATAAAAAGTTATTTTTTACCTTTTTGAATAATCCATCCGATAAATAAAGATACTAAGAATAAAGGAATACCAAAAATAATAATGCTGTAGAATAAATATGGAAGGATGCTATTATAAGTACAGAAACCAGTGCCATGAAAACTTGGCATGCCATTGTATCCACATTCTCCTTTTCCTAAGTTTAGTATAATTCTTATAATTCCAAAATAAGCAACTGAAATAACAAAAAGTATTAAACCAATTATTGAACCTTTTTTAGTAGAGCTAGTCTTATTCCAGTCCATATTATTTCAAGTTCCCAATTCTATTTAAATTAATCCTTTTATTAATAATATCATCAGGAGCATATTTTTATTTTATAAACCACATATCTTTAAATACAATATTTTCCTATTCATCCCATGGCTAAGATTTATCATAAATTTACTATTGAAACTCCTGCTTCTGCAGTATATCCACTATTAACAACAGTAGAGGGCCTTCAAAAATGGTGGATGAAAGACTCAAGAGGCACTCCAGAAGAAGTAAATGGTGAAATTGAATTTGGAGATAAATCAACTTATTACAACAAAATGAAAGTTATCTCTCATGAAAAAGATAAAAAAGTTGTATGGCAAGTTTTAGAAAGTGTTGGCCCAATGCCTGAAGCAGAGGCATGGAATAAAACAACTATAGAAATAGAATTAGAAGAAAAACAACTAGCAAGACTCGGAGGGAAAACAGCGACAATTGTTTTATTTAAGCATAGTGGATTTCCTCAAGGTTCTGAAGATACTAAACCTTTTGCAGAAGCTAATTTCTATTGGGCTTATTCTCTTCTAGGTTTAAAAAACGTTGCCGAAGGAAAAGAAGGATTCCCAATGTAGTAAAAATTATAAACTGTAAAGTAAATTTCTTAATTTAATCTTTTTACAATTGTAAAGATTAAAAATATATGTAAAAACATCTAAAATTATTAATTATTATAAATGATTGATAGATTGTAAAGATCATAGCAGAGATTAAGCAATAAATGAAATTTAACAAAAACAATAAGTTTAATAATTATAGTTCAGTAAGATATTTAATAAAACGAACCCTATATATTGCAACAATATAGTGAGTTGGAGAGAAGAATTTGAGCAAAGATATACAGGCCATAAGTCTTCAGACTTAGCATTTGAATTGCTTAGGCAAGACCACTTATGGTTTTTAAGGAATAGAGAAATGTTGACAAATAAGTATGTTAAGGGCTATGTTGCAATACTTGAGAGTGTAGTCTTGCACCATGATAATGATGAGGAACTATTGCTCCGAAAAGTTTATGAAACTTATGGAGTACTAGGTGTATATTTGGCTCGCATAGATGGACCCCTTATCAGTTCTATAGAGACAGAGAACATTTTGCACGGAACGAGATAAATATAGAATATTCAATTTCGCACCAATCCAATAACTAATCCACTAACACCTACAATACTATGAAGTATTGTATCAGTTAAATTAAACGCATCTAAACCTCCAAAGTCCATAAAAGTCCATCCAAATAATGCTACAAATGTAAAAAAAGCCCCATTAATCAAACAAAATGGCTTCCAAAATGTCTTATTACTCCATCCATACTTTACTACAATCAAGCCTAACAAAACATGGAACACTTTGTGCCATGTCTCTACTCTATGCCCAAATTCGATCCAATCCAACATAAAAGAAAAAAATATTAAAATAAAAAACACACCTATAATTCTAGTATAATATTTTTGTAAAACCTCTCCTTTCATGATTCTTAAAGAAATTTAAACTTTATAAATTAACTTCTCTAAACGCTCTTACTTTGCTTTTAATAATTCTAGAAAAATTCTCTACTATATACTTATTAATTCCAACAATATGATAAACACAATTTTTTAAGCCTAATCCCGGCATTGATAAACTAATATCTTCTAAGGCATATCCACTAGCCCTAGCTAGTAATGCTGTGCTAGGATCTAATTCGGGAAGATCTATGTTTCCAGTTGACAAGCTGTAAGCTATAAAACTAGTAAGTTTGCCTTCTTCTATATCTTGCAAAAAGTTATAGGATCTTACAGCATCGCAAGCTAAATCTCCAGAATCAAAATGTTCCCAATTTTTTCCATACATTCCATTAATGATAATAATACTTGCATCAGAATATTTATCCTTGACAACAGGAACATTTCCGCCTAACGGTTTTCTTACCCATCCCTTCGCAGGGTCCTCAACAAGGGTGCTATTTCTATAAGTAAATACCGGCCTGTAAACAATACTTCCATCTTCAGCTACCTCTACATCAGTCTCGTAGAGAGTCTTTTGAGCCAAATCATTCGCTGCGAGATCTCTCCTCCTTATTCTTCCAGTACCTATTCCCATATCCAATACTCAAAAAACCAATTTATAAACCTTTCTATTTGTCACCACTGAACAGTGTTAATAGAAATAATCTATCTATTTTTGCTTATTTAATTGTATTAACCTGTTGGAAAAATAAACAGCAAAACCTTAAATATTCCTTTTCTTTCAATGAAAATTATGGATAAAAAAGAGGTACAAGAAAAAATTATTCCTAGCCAAGAAAACAAAGTAACAGAGGAGGAGTTTTCGGCAATATTGAAAGTTGTAGCACCTGGCACTAATTTAAGAACTTCATTAGACGGGGCTCTTAAAGCCCATAAAGGTGCATTAGTAGTTATAGAAAACGAATCAGTACCAAGCCTTATCGACGGGGGATTCAAATTAAATACTAAATTCACACCTCAAAAATTAGTTGAGCTGACAAAAATGGATGGAGCTATAGTTCTTTCAAAAGACATAAAAAAAATAACCTATGCAAACGTATTATTAACTCCTGAAAGTAAAATTTCAACTCAAGAAACAGGCACCAGGCATAAGGCAGCAGAGAGAACTGCGAAACAAGCTAGTACCCTTGTTATTGCAATATCCGAGAGAAAGCATGAAATAACTTTATTTTATAAAAATAGAAAACACCCGTTAATAAATACAGACGAACTATTAAGAAAAGCAAACGAACATATACAGCTATTAGAAAAACAAAGGGAACTCTTCGACTCTAATATTGAAAAGTTAAATATTCTTGAACTGAGAAATTATCCTAGTTTAAACCAAGCAATACAAGTAGTCCAAAAAGGATATCTAATCCAAAAAATCGCGGAAGAATTAAAAAGATATACAATAGAACTTGGAAAAGAAGGAATGCTCCTAAAAATAAGATTAAAAGAATTAGTTAAAGATGTTGAAGAAGAAACAGATTATATTATTAAAGATTATACTCAGTTCAATTTCAAGAGATCTAAAAATTTAATTGAGGATCTCCAATATGATGAAATTCTTGACAACGATCATATATTAGAAATTTTAGGATATGATAAATCGACCCCAACTATTTCAGTCATAAAAGGTTGGAGAATTTTAAGTAAAACTTCCCTGCATGAATCAGAAATAGCCCAAGTCATTAATGAAGCAGGCTCATTAGGAAAATCACTTCACTCAAATATAGACTTCTATAGAAAAATCCTAGGGGAAGAAAAAGCATATCTCTTAAAAGAAGAGTTGAGCAGAATTAAACTAAATAATATAGTTGGTTAAAGTCTCAATTTCCCTTCATGCCAATCCTTCACAATTAACAAAGCAGCTCTTCTCTCATCAATAATTCCACCCTTCAGTAAATAACCTTTTTTTCTTGCAATTTCTTCGAGAATCATATCATAGTCTTTTCCATCTACGCTTATATCATAAAATTTTTCTATAATAGATTTATTATATTGAATCAACATCCTCATTACTTCATAAGCAATTCTTTCTACATTTCTAATTTTTTCAATATTTTTAGCACCCATTATCCCCAGCATTCGTTCACTATCATCGAAAGGAACTACCCCAGGGGAATCTAATATCATTAATCCACCTGCTTTTATCCATTGTATACCTCTTGTAGTTCCTGCTTTTGCAGAAACCTTAGCTCTAGCCCTTTTAGCTATAGCATTAATGACTGCAGATTTTCCAACATTAGGATAACCCACAATTCCAATTTTAGGTTCATCAATCTTCATTCTTTTAGCCATTATTAACAAGCTCCTTTTCAAATTACTAATTCCAATATTCTTGACGCCAGAAACAAAAAAAGCATCAGGGTATTGATCTTTAATTTTATTCAAATATTTAGAAGTAGTAATATCAATTTTGTTAAAAACATATACCAAGACTTTTTTATGATACGCAATCATCCTCCCTAATTCCTTATTCATTGACATAAGTGGCATTCTTACATCTAATATTAGCAATATTATGTCTGAATCTTTAATGACTTTCTTAGTAACTGGCCAAAATCCCATGCTCTAATGAGAAAAACAAAGTTTATAAACCAAACTTTGCTCAAAAATTCATGAAAAGATCATCCCGACGTTGGAAGAAAAAAGGACAGATGAGATGGAAATGGCAGAGAAAGCTCCTTAAGAAGGAAAAGAGGAAGCGACGCCTTCATAGAGAAAGATCTGTATAAAGTATATTGTTATAGTCGAATTTTGCAAACTTCTCTATAAAAACCTTTATTAATATTAAACAATAGAAAATAGTATGAAAAGAGGAATAATATCTATTTTAGCAATAATGTTAATTTTATTAGCATTGATTTCAGTAAGCTCTCAATCGGCCAAAGATAAAAAAGACTCCCTGTATTTCATTAGAGGAGATATAAATATAGATGGAAATGTTAATATTAATGATGCCCTATTTTTATTAGGATTCTTTTATTCACAGCACTCAAATTTAGTATGTGAAGACGCTGCAGATGTAGACGATGACGGAGTAGTAAATATGAATGACGCGGTAATACTTCTAGACTATTTATTTATCGGAAATATAAAAGAAATTCCAGCACCAAATTCTAAAGATCAAATTGATTTAACAGAGGATAATCTAAAATGCTAAATAGAAAAAATAACTTTCTGCTGACTATTGCATTAATATTAATAATAGTAAATTTTAATCTTGTAATATCTGAAGAAATTCAGGATAATGAATATGAAAAATTTACGAATCATTTAACAGAAAAAAATGCCGACCCTGATGAAGATTCTATTAGTATATTTGGTTATGACAACTGCCCTACAATTTATAACCCTAATCAGGAAGATTCTGATTTAGATGGTGTTGGAGATATATGCGACAATTCAGGAGCAGACACAGATTCTGATGGGATTGCAGATGATGAAGATTCAAATATATATGTGGCAAATTACCCTCAAATACAAAAAGCACCTATCGAAGAAATTAAACAAACTCCACTAAATTTGATTAAAGAAGGTATATTAAATGTTATTAGATTTGTTTTACCTAAACAGATAGAAAAAGCGATACTCCCAGAAACAGAAATTCCTTTCCAGATAGAAGAGACCATAAACAACCAAAATACTCAAGAAAAAGTTCCTACATCCCAGCCTCAATCAGAAGATGAGGAATCTACTCCCACTTCAGAAAGCAATCCTACCCCCTCCCCTCAAAATAGCCCTTCCTCTTCAGGAACCACTCCAACTTCCACTGCAACACCGAGTTCATCAACTACCCCTTCATCTAGTCCGACAAAGTCTCCTACTCCAACTCCATCAGGTGGCTCAAGTAGTGGAAGTTCAAGTGATCCAACACCCACCCCTACGCCAACTCCTACGCCAACACCCACTCCTACGCCAACTCCAACTCCTACCCCTACGCCTACTCCAACGCCTACACCCACCCCCACGCCGACACCTACACCAACCCCAACACCTAGTCCTCAACCATCACAAAGCCTAAGCTATAATGATGATCAGGGAACATTTTTCCAAAAACTTAGTTCAATAGGAAAGAAAATTACGGGTTGGCTAGTTAAATTATTGTAAAATAATAATCTGTATACAAATCTTTATAAAAACAATCTTCTAAAAACAGCTATGAATAGCACAGATATCTGGACTGAAAAATATCGCCCTTCAAAGTTTGAAGATGTAGTTGGCCAGCAGGAAATAATAAAAAGAGTAAAATCTCTAGTTCAAACATTAAACATTCCCCATTTATTATTTGCAGGACCAGCTGGAACAGGTAAATCAACATTAGCATTAATAATTGTTAAAGAACTATTCGGACCAAGATGGAAAGAAAATTATTTAGAATTAAATGCATCAGATGAAAGAGGAATTGATGTAGTAAGGCAAAAAGTAAAAGATTTCGCAAGAACCAAAGCTCTTGAAAACATCCCATTTAAAGCTATATTTTTAGACGAAGCCGATGCCCTTACAAAAGAAGCCCAGCAGGCATTAAGAAGAACTATGGAAAACTATTCAAACACCTGCCGATTTATTATGTCATGTAATTATTCGTCGCAAATTATAGATCCAATCCAATCAAGATGTGTTGTTTTTAGATTTAAATTACTAGAAAAAAAAGATATTACTGCAGTAATGAAAAGAATTGCCGATCAAGAAGGTTTAAAGACAACGGATGACGCATTAGAAACCCTCTATGAAGGTTCTGAAGGGGATTGTCGAAGAGCTATTAATCTTTTGCAGACAACTGCATCAATATCACTAAATATTAATTCCGAGATGATAAATATGATTCTCTCATCAACAAAACCAAAAGACATTCGTGTAGTTTTGGATTATGCTCTGGCTGGAGACTTTATTAATGCAAGAGATAAACTTCTTGACGTTATGTTAAAAGAAAGTATAGCTGGTACAGATATAATCAAGGCAATTCAAAAAGAAGTCTGGAATCTCCAAATCGAGCCTGAAATTAAAGTAAGATTAACTGAAAAAACAGGAGAAACAGAGTTTAGAATGACTGAAGGTTCAGATGAATTTGTCCAATTGCAAGCCCTTTTGGCCTCATTCGTTTTAGCTGGACAAGGAAAATCAGCATAGATAAATTTGAAAATTCTTCTCTAAATTTGGAATTATTCAAATTTCTCTACAAATCACAACAAACTATAAATATCATCCTTATTTTTATTAAAAATGAGCTCAACATTCATTGAAAAATATCGCCCTAAAAACTATTTAGACATATTAGGCCAAGATAAAGCAGTTCAAGAAATAAAATCCTTTTTGGATCAATTCCCAAAAAAGAAAGCTTTAGTTCTCCATGGACAAGCAGGTACAGGAAAAACTTCTCTAGTGCATGCAGCAGCAAAAGAAAATAATCTTGAGATTCTAGAATTAAACGCATCAGATTTAAGAAATAAAGATAAATTAGAAGGAATATTAAAACCTGCAACAGAGCAAATCAGCTTATTCAAAAAAGGAAAAATCCTTCTAATGGATGAAGTAGATGGTGTAACTGGCACCGATAGAGGAGGAATTCCTGAATTAGTAAGAATCATTCAGTCCACTAAATTTCCTATTATAATGACCTGTAATGACGTTTGGCAGTCAAAATTATCTCCAGTAAGAGCAAAATCAAAGGTTGTAGAATTAAAACCTTTAGATATTGGAACTATTGTGTCAATTCTTTCACGAGTAGCTGAAAAAGAAACCCTCAATAAAAACTCTCAATTTCTTAAATTAATTGCCATAAAATCTCAAGGAGACATGAGGGCTGCATTAAATGATCTTCAGTCCTACTCCGCCTCAAAAGATATCGAAATTGATGTAAATGAAAAAAGAGATACCCAAGAAAGCATTTTCATTATTTTAAAAAAACTCTTCAAAGAAAGAGCCCCTTTTTTGAATCTATTTGATTCCTCCCCCCTATCTATAGATGAAATACTCCTCTGGATAGAAGAAAATATCCCAAAAGAATACAAAAACGAGGCTCTTGCAAAAGCTTATGAGGCATTAGGTAATGCAGATGTTTTTAGAGGAAGAATTTATAAAAATCAATATTGGCGGTTTCTGGTTTATCAAAACATATTTCAAAGTGCAGGCATCTCACTAGCCAAATCTTCACCATTATCCGGATTTACTGCATACGAAAAGCCAAAAAGAATTCTAAAAATATGGCTCAATAATCAAAAATTCGAAAAGAAAAAAACAATAGCAAAAAAATACGCTCGCCATGTACATTGTTCCTCAAAAAGAGCCATGCGAGACTTCAATCTTTTAAGGCCAATTTTAAATAATCCAAAAGTCCAAAAACAATTAGATCTTAGTGAAGAAGAAATTGAATTCCTAAAAAAGTGAATAATCAAATTACAATTAATAATCCGCTCTTAATATTTTTTGTGGAATCATCTTTCAACCCTGCAATGAAATAATATTCAGGTTTTGTCCATCCCTCATCAAGTTGATCTTCAACTATCCAAGTACTTTGTGCAATTCCATTTTTAAATACTCCATTTGGAGGATTAACTCTAGAAATGTCATCATTAGTTAAATAATCATCTTCTAAAGGCCTGAATAATAACTCCATTCCTTCGCAATCACTTCCTGTAACGGTAAGATTGATTATTGTATTTTTTGGGTAACTAAAAGTTTTTTCGCCACCAGCGCTCCAGTATGCCTGCGTTAGCATACATTCTGTAGGTTGTGGTTGTTCATCTTCTTTAAATACTACAAAGGAATTTCTAAATGCCCTATATGGTCCAAAAACATCAGATTCTAATTCAATAAAATGACCATCTGAAATATATCCAAATTCCCCTCCTATTAAATCATGCCAAGTCCAATAATTCATTTTGACATTATATGACTTCCCCTGAATATTTATATTTCCAATGCCTTCAGAAAGAAAATCCGTACGATAGTTTTCGGCTGTTTTAGAATTAATCAGATCGATTCTATCATTTGAAAATCCACTTTGATTTATGATGGTAGTTACTTTAGCTATAACCCCATTCCACTCTGGATTCCCCATCACAATATGCGAGTTTCTAAAAGCTCTTTGAGGCAATATTTTTTCTTCAGGCAAATAATTATCGGCAACTGCTTCCATTTGAATGAAATTATAATCACTACTTGATCCCCCATAATATTTAACAGTATAAGCCTTTCCATTAGGCGGAAGAGTTATAGTAGCAATCCCATCGGAAGTTACCGTCGACTTGTAAACATCGCCTGTTCTAACATCTGTGAGTTCAATCTTATCATTAGAAACCCCTGTCTGATTAATTACGGAAGTTACTTTAAATATCCTGCCCCCATTACCAATATTTTCCGTCCTACATATACTCGAACATCCATCCCCATTAGCAGTATTTCCATCATCACATTGCTCATCATTATCCACTTCCACTTTTCCATTACCACAAAGTAGATCATCAATACATATAGCATTTCTAGTACCATTTGAACATCCATTTGCACAAAATATCTCTGCACTGTTGAGACCGCCATTTTCATTACAACTATATTCGATTAAATTTGAAGACGAAATACATACATCATTAATTTTAGTCACTCCACCTGTTGTATTAGTGAAATTTACAATACCAAATAAATAAGGTTTGACTCCGTTGTCTGTATCAAAACATGGCAAATCTACGATGCATTTTCCATCAAAACATGCACCATCACATATTATTAATTGGCTTTTATTTTGACTACCATCACAATAATATTCTTTTAGCTCGCTAGAAGAAGTACAAACATCTGGAATTCTATCAATCCCACCAGTAGAATTAGTTGTGTTTACATAACCTCTAATTGCTTTATTTAATCCATTATCATCATCAGTACATGAAAATTCCCCAACACTCAAACATTCTCCATCGAAACATCCATTCTCGCATACTTGCAATTGTGATTTTAAAGAACCATTTAAATTGCAAGCATATTCCTTAAGGCCATTTTCACTTAAACAAATATCCTCAAATTTACCAACTTGTCCAGTTTCATTTGTAAAATTAGTAAACCCTTTTAGAGTAAAGTTTAAACCTCCATCAGTATCTATACATAAATCCGTTCTTCTATTTTTACATTCTCCATCGAAACATCCATTCTCGCAATTTTTAATAACTTTATGGCCCTCACCTGATTGACAATAGAACTCCATTAATTCATTTGAATTTATACAAACATCTGGAGATGAAGTTGGCTGACCACTAGAATTAGTATAATTAGTAAACCCTTTTAATTCGAGTACAATGCCATTATCCGTATCTGTACAATTTGGATTTGTTGGATTAACACCTTCCTTACATTTTCCATTTTCACATCCATTTGCACAATTATACGTTTCTTGCCCTTTGGTCCCATCGGCATTACAGAATTGCTCCGATAAATAATTTCCTCCACCAATGCAATAATCCATTACACTAGTCCCATTAGAAGCATTTACAGTACCTTTAATATCATAATTTTTTCCCCCATCAGTATCCATACAACTTACTTCAGATCCCCCTCCACTCCCTCCAGATGATGGCATTGCAGATGAAGGTGATGAGGAAGCATAAGGCGTAGGAGAAGAAGTTGGATATGCATACTGCGGCTCTTCACCCCAGAAATGCCACCATGAATGAACTGCACTAACAAAAGAAAAAGATAATATTAAAAAGGATAAAATTCCCAACGACAAAAATAATTTACTTTTATTCATAATCTCAAACCTCTTTAATAAATTAATTTTTAAAAGCTTAAACAATATTTAAACTTATCTAAAAAAAATTACTCAGCTTTCTCGTATAATTCATTAACTTTATCCCAATTAATAACATTGAAAAAAGCCTCTACATAATCCGCCCTTCTATTTTGATATTTTAAATAATAAGCATGCTCCCATACATCTAAACCTAATATTGGATGTTTGCCTTCCATCAAAGGCGAATCTTGATTTGCAGTACTATATATCTCTAATTTTCCACTATTAACAACGAGCCATGTCCACCCGCTTCCAAATCTAGCCATAGACACTTCACTAAACTTTTTTTTAAATTCCTCAAAACTTCCAAAAGTCTTTTCTATCGCTTTAGCAATTTCTCCTCCAAATTTCACATCTTTTTTTAATAATTGCCAAAATAAAGTATGATTAAAATGTCCTCCGCCATGATTCTTAACAGCCGTCCTAATTGATTCAGGAATAGAATTTATCTTCTTCAATAATTCATCTACTGGCATATTATGAAATTTTTCACCTTCAGGTTTATGAATTGCATCATTTAATTTATCAACATAAGCCTGATGATGCTTTGTATAATGTATCTCCATTGTTTTAGAATCTATAAAAGGCTCTAATGCATCATATTTATATCCTAATTTTGGCAATTCATATTTCATAGAATTTAATATAAAAGGATATTATTAAAGTTTTCTAGTCAAATTAACACTTCCA
Organism: Nanobdellota archaeon; assembly: GCA_030648155.1. Classification (GTDB taxonomy): domain Archaea; phylum Nanobdellota; class Nanobdellia; order Pacearchaeales; family GW2011-AR1; genus JAUSIK01. Next base: position 207,012 of record JAUSIK010000008.1, read on the forward strand.
TTGCTTAATACTTGTCCACTGATTTTCTTTCCTTTGCCACTCATCACAAATACAACTTTCTGGATCAATAGGTTTAAAACCATCTCTAAGAATTCCTGACTTTGCAGGTTGCCAGGAAGAACCAATTCCGTTCAGTTTACAATCAATTTTATGATTTACTTGCCCAGCAATATCTTGGTCTTCTACGATTATAAGAAAATTATTTTTCTTTTCATACGGATGAAGAATTGCATTTGGGAAACTTGCTCCAGGAGTATCGCTGTAAAACATAAATGATTCTTTCCCTATATAATATTCTTTGCTTAATGTATCTACAGGTTTTAGATCTTTAGTATATGGCCAAGGCACTGACCACTCTCTCTCCTTTAGATAATCGCTATTTTTCCTTATCTGATGATAGTCATCGGTACAGTAGTGTGTCCCCCCAAGTTTACATTCCTTGTCTTTATCATTATATCCTATAAATTTTCCTGTTTTCTGGTCAGTTCTCTGCTTTGATAAAGTTTCTTGATCAGCCAAATTATTTTGATTCCACAATTCATATAAAGATAAAGAAGCAGAACCTGTAAGTTCAGCAATTAGACGAGGGGGAATAATTCCTAGTGCAGGGTAAACAGGACCTGTAGGACCACTACTTATTGACTGTGAAAACTGATATTCCCTGCAAAGCTTTCCATCTATAGTATTTCCGCCAATCAGTTCTTTTCCATCCTTATCAAGAGGAATATATTTAGCAAAAGCTAGATATCCATATCCCCCTACAATATACTTCACTGGAAAATTTTGTAAACCTTTTGCAGTTTTCATAGTGTAAGTTCTGTCAATCGCCCCAAACAAAGGCCCTATTCCTTTTGTTCCGCTTTTCCACGAGTTCTCGCTGTCATATTCCTCGCCAAGTTGATTTTTAAAGTAAGGAGTTATTTGTTCCAAAGTAATGATTTCACTACCGCAGTTGGCATTACCTTGGCCATAAAAAACTCCAACACATTTTACTCGGCAATAAACATCAGCAGGTTCGGCTATAGTCCCGCCTTGACCCCTTTCATCCTGTTTTTCATTACATATATTAGAATCCACTGGAAAAAATTCTCCTGAAAGAATTCCTTTTAAGTTTTCACAATCATCAGGACTAGGTCCTCCAGGAGGACTTGTAATACAAACCGCTAAGCCATCATCGCTCCTTCTACAGCATTGGTCTATCCCGTTCTGACAAATACTCTCTCCATCTGGATTTCCATTTTCATTATTATCTATTCCATTAATAATCAGATTTGTAATACTTGTTCCCTCATAACCTGACAAATCCACGCAAGTAGTCTTAACTTCGTATTCACCAGCAGGAGTATTTCTTAAATCAAAAACAGTTTCAATCTTATCAGAAATAGAGTCTACAGGATTGGCTGAATCTCTCTCAAAAGAAAATAATACTATATCTTCCCCATTAAAAGTAGTAGGATTTGCAAAAGAAGAACATGATAATACATCGTCTTGAAAATTACCATAAACCCAGTCTCTAAAAAGTATGGGTCCTTTAAGATTCAAGGTCACCTCGCTAGGCATAGTCAAAAAAGGGACCTTATCAATTTCAGTTATTCCTTGCCCATCTGCATACAAATAATCTAGAATAGTAATAGCATCAGACATGTCAATTTTTCCATCACTGTTAACATCTGCTTGGTTTAAACAATTTGGAGCCTCCCCTCCTTTGAATAGCCAATTTAACAAATAAACCACATCACTAAGGTCAAGTTGTTCATCATGATTAGCATCTCCCCGTAAGTCCAATGCACTTTCAGCGCATTCTTGACTGTCCGGTACAAGTGCAAGAATAGAAGGAATAAGAAAAAAGCTCAAAATAAAAACTAACGAACTTCTTTTCATATAACTATATTAATATTTTATTTAAATACCTATCTGCTCTTCCAAGACAGAATCAATAGCCTGCTTAAAAACATCGAAAGGTTGTGCACCAGAAATCATTTTTCCATTAATAAAAAATGCTGGAGTTCCGCTTACACCTAAACTCTCCCCATATTCAAGATCCTCTTTAACTAAAGTCGAATAAACTCCCTCATCTATGCATTTATCGAATTTAGCCCCTACAACCCCTAAACTTCTAGCCCATTTTTTATAATTTTCAACACTTAAACTCTGTTGATTTTCGAATAATTTATCGTGCATCTTAAAGTATCCTTCATCCCCTTTCTGCTCCCTTACACAATGAGCTGATTCAGCAGCCTTCTGTGCTTCAGGATGAATACTATTCAATGGAAAATCCTTGTAAACTAATTTTACCTTTCCAGTTTTAATATATTCTTCCTCAATTTCAGGTAAACTTGTCTCATAAAATTTCTGGCAAAACGGACATTGATAATCAGAAAATTCAATAATTGTAACAGATGCTTCAGCCTTTCCCTTCACAGGAGAATCTCCAGCATCAACTTCTTTGTTAATATTGGAATTCGGATCTAACGACAGTCCTTTATCCAATGGAATTACATCAGAAACTAAAAATTTTCCATCTAAGCTGACATAAATAGGAACTTCTTCTCCTTGATAATTTAAGGTAACTTTATACAATTGCCCTTCCTGTTGCACTGATGAAATGCTAAGTGATAAATCCTCGCTATTCTGGCTTTTTATAAAAGAGACTAAATTATCGGCAGCAGTTTTTTCACTAACAATTCCGCTTCCATTGCTAAATCCAACAAATCCGATTAGTAATACAATAACAATACCTAAAACTAATGTAGATACTATCCAAGGATTATCTCTTAATCTGTCCACATAATTGCCAGATTTATTTTTTATATCAGTTTCATTTGAGGCAGGTGTTTGTTCCGCTTCTATTTTTTTACTCGAAGTCTCACCTTTTAATTTATTCTGTTTTTTTGCCATGTTGATATCAGAGAAATACCCTATAAAAACCTTTTCTCACTCAAGAATAAGCAATAAAATCTTTAAAGTCTCTGCTCTTAAAAAGGTTGTAAAAAAGATGGTATATGATATAATAATAGGAAGAGATGCTTCTGATAAAGAAAAGTTTGGGGATAAGGGTCTAATGTACATTGGGAAAGGTTATGTGAAAATGGGGAACTACACCTCTCTTTCAAACAAAGTATATATGGATGTAGCTAGAAGTCACGTAATTTTAATTGCTGGAAAAAGAGGTTCAGGAAAATCGTACACATTGGGAGTAATCGCCGAAGAAATAACCAATCTTCCCCAAGAAACTTCAAAAAATATTGCCTCACTAATATTCGACACAATGGGGATATTTTGGACTATGAAATACAAAAACGAAAAAGACAAACCTCTTTTAGACCAATGGGATCTAGAAACAAAGTCTCTTCCAGTAAAAGTTTTTGTTCCATTTGGAAAAGTTATTGAATATAAAAATAAAGGAATCCCGGTAGACGAAACCTTTGCCATTAAAGTTTCAGAGTTAGATGCAGAAGATTGGATCTCACTTTTTAATTTGCCTTTCACATCATTGCCTGGAGTTCTAATGCAAAGAATAATAACTCAATTAAAAGATAAAGTAAATAATTTTACTTTAGAAGACATAGAATTTGCAATTAATAATGATAACAAAGCCTCAAAAGAAACAAAAGAAATTGTTTCATCTTTATTCAACGCTTCAGATACCTGGGGAATATTTTCAAAAACCAAAGAAGGAACTGAAATTTCGGACTTATTAATTCCAGGAACTACAACTGTTTTAGATACCTCTATTTATAGTTCAATTGGAGCATATAATATCAGAGCACTTGTAATTTCACTTGTATCGAAAAAAATATTTCGATCTCGCTTAGATTCAAGAAAAAAAGAAGAACTCTATGCAATTCAGCACGGTCAGGACTATTTATCATATCAAACAAGAGAAGACCCATTAGTTTGGATTTTTATCGATGAATTCCATGAATTCATGCCAAAAGATTCAACTACTCCTGCAACATCAGCCCTCCAGCAATTGCTTCGTGAAGGGCGCCAGCCAGGAATTTCCCTTGTCTTGGCAACACAACAACCAGGACAACTGCATAAAGATGCAATTACGCAAGCAGACATTGTAATTTCCCATAGAGTAACAGCAAAACCAGATATTGAAGCATTAAATGATATAATGCAAACCTATTTATTAGAGAATATTAAACAGCAAATGGATAACCTTCCTTCCGAAAAAGGTTCGGCAATATTGCTTGATGATAATTCCGAAAGATTATACCCTATCAGAGTCCGTCCACGATTCACCTGGCATGGGGGTGAAGCACCAACAGCAATTAAAGCAGATATTAAGCTGTAGCCCTATTATCCTTATATTCTATATCCCTATTTAGTCTATGAACACTTTTATAAAAATTCTCTCTGTATTGTTCGTACACTATACTAGACTCTTCTCTCGCCTCTCTTTCATCATTTTCAAAATGAGCTTTCCAACAATCTGCCATTTCAGTAGGGTCAGATCTATAATCCAAAATCATATGCATAAGCTTTTCCTCTTTTTCATTTAAGCGTACATCTTCCATACCAATATATAAAAATCATATTTAAAAACCTTTAGGATTTAGTTCATTTATATAGTTTTAATCTCCCTCTGATTGATATTCATCCCTCTTTCCCCATGCTATAATTATTTGACCTTATCGAATTTTAAATATCTAATATAAGTTATTTTTATATATATTTTTGATCCCTAACCCATGTAATAAATTAATCTTATAAGCTTTTTCCCACAATTCCGGCTTCAACATCTAAACGATTAAGTTTAAGTAGCCAAAAAAGCAATATTTAATATGTTTGATCCAAATTATGATGAATTAAAACAAAAAGGTTTCCAGGAAACCAGAATATCAAATATTCATGGAGAATTCCCACACTATATGCAATTATATAATGAAGGAACAAAAATAATCGTAGAACATATTGTAGATGGATCCTATTCTGTTCATAGACTCAATAATCGTTTCGGTAGAAATTATTCTCCAATTGAAATTATGGCTGATCCTAAATTTGAAGAAATTTCATCTCTAGACCACTTAATATCTTTTATTAAAAAAGATGAAGAACTTTCTGAACTTAATCCCCGTTTCTAAATTAATTTACAACCTTAACATCAACCCTAAATCTAAACCTATTAGTCCCTATCTCCCCTGCTTTTTTTATCTTTAATATTTTTATTCTTCTTTTGGCTTTAATCGCCTCCTCATTTATCATTTTTTTAAATTTATTTTCTTCATCACCTTCATAAAATCCATAATAATGGATAATTCCTGCTTTTTTTATTCTAGGAAAAACTGCATCTAAAAAATTATCTTCCAAATTAGGCCTGGCCATTACAATCCTATCAAATTTTTCTTTTATCACCTTTAATTTTTTTCTAGCTTCTCCCTGAATAATCTCTACCCTTTCAGAAACTTTGTTTAATTTCACATTAATTTCAGCATATTTACTGCACTCTCTGCCTAATTCAATACTAACCACTCTTCGAGCATTAGATATTTTAGCAATAACAATTGCAAAAGGGCCTACTCCTCCGAATAAAACTAAAACGTTTTCCCCCCTAACTATCTTTTTTGCTATTTCCTTTCTTTCAGAAGACAGCCTTGGTGAAAAATAACATGTATCTACATTAAGCCTAAAATTACATCCGTTTTCTCTATATAATGCCTCTTTGTTCTTTTCCCCAGCAATAAACTTTGTTTTTTGTGTTCTTAGTCTTCCAGAAAACTTTCCAGCTTTCTCTAAAACAGTCCTTACATTTTTATTTTGTTTTAAAAAATTTAATGCAAATTTTTTCTTTTCATTAAATTTGGTTTTTCTTTCAAACTTTACAATTGCAATATTTCCTAAAATATCATAGTTAGCCATTATAGTTTAAGTTGAACTTAATTTAAAACTTTAACTATTTCGTAAAAATAATAATATTAAGATTTTTTAGTCAATCCCTCTACAAATGGGCTAATAAAGACATATACAAAAGGAGAAACTGCAACCAAAATTCCTACAACTAAACTATGTGCCCATGTTATATGTGTTCCTAATCCTTTAGAATGTTTAAACATTGCAGATTTTGCATGAATTATTATAGCAGTAATCACTCCTAACCCAGCTAATATTATTCCCTTATTTTTTGCTGCTTCAGGAATAAAATCCATTCCAATAACAAAATCTAAATTAAATGCTGCCAAACAAAAAGGAATCAAATAAACCAACGAACCTAAACCATGACCAAGCACGGTTTTGGCGTCTGCGCTTTCATCTTTAATCATAAAAATAGTATCAATAATTGCAATTAAAATACCCATAATAACCGCTCCAATCACCTCTGCCATCATAGTTAGTTAATAATTATATATTTAAAAGTTTCTATCTATAAGGGATTGGTTGATTTTTGTTCTGGTTATAATATAAAAATGCCCCCATTAACAATAAAACACCGCATGCTAAAAAGATCCATTGTTCTATTTGAGAAAATAAGGTAGGAATTTCTAGGAATTTAAATGGAATATTAATTAAATAAATTCCCAATATCAAATATAACAAAGCAATAACTGTATGTACCCCTCTCATAAATATAAATAATTAATAGATTATTTAAATCCTTCTTTAATGTAATAAATCCTCGCCTTTTTAATTTTGATTTAAAATTTTAGTATATCGAACTGCCGTCCAAATTAGTCAACCATATAATTTATTACAGCCTTTGCAATTTTCCTACGGATAATTCCGCGTACGCCTTCCTTTCCTTCAACTCCTCTCTTGGCAACTATTGTAACATGGGGAATATAATTCAAGTTTCGTTTAACTACATTTACAGTTATATCTTCCTTTTGACCAGCTTTTAATCTTCCACTTTTCTTCGATAGAGTTAAACCCTTACTGGAAGCAACCCTCCAAGTTAAAATTCCTCCAGAACCTCCATTAGAAATACTAAAAGTTCCAGTTTCTTCTTCTCTTAAATCAGTTGTAAATGTTTTCTCCTCAATATTGGCATATTTATTTCCTCCAACTATAAGATCAAAACTTGCCGCCCCCATTTTTCTTTTTCCCTTTTTTTCCTTTTCAATTTCCTTTTCTTCTTTATCTGTTTCTCTTTCGCCGATTGCGGGAACTATTTTATAATCAATTGACTTGATGAACTTATTCTCAACTCCACTAAATATTCCAACACTTAATGAATCAACACTTTTTGTTTCAGGAATTAAAATTAACACATTTCCTTCTTCAGGATCACCTGCTTTATTGAGTTGGATTCCACCTGCACGCATAGTTTTTCCATTCATACCCAATCTATAATAGACCGTCATTTTTGATATTTCTAAAGGATTATAATTAATGAATCGAAAATTAAATAATTTCTCCTCACCACTTATCAACTGTTCGCTTGCTAAAGGCGATAGAAAGATAATTTCTTTTTCAGAAGGCGATGATGCTGGAATTTCTTTTGGTTTTAATATAAACGGCCCATATTGAATCGGATCTATTCTCATCCTCGCGATTGATTCATTATCATCCAAGACTCTAAGGACAAAATAAAATTCAGTAATTTCTTTAACTTCGCCCAATGAAATCCTAAATCTTCCCCCGCCATTTATACACTCATTCCCATCTACAGGTTTAAATGTTCCATCCTCTATATTATCATAGTATAAAACATTTGCCTTAAAATTAGGAGGGGCATTAACAATTTCATATTCTAATTCTAAATTATCTCCACTTTTGAATTCACTTCCAATAGCAGGAGGTGATACTAATTGCATATTGATAGGTCCAGATGTCGATCCTGTTCCAGTTCCAGAAGGAGATGGACCCGGTGCAGGTGAAGGGGAGGCTCCAGATCCTGAAGCTGATGGCTGAATAGTAAATCCTGTAAATTTTTGTGTAATTCTATTTGCTCTTGCTATCACTCCTATATCCAAACTAGTAATAGAATGAACTGTAGGTACATTGAAATTTATTACACCATTTCTCCTACTATTTGCTCGTGCATAAAAACGATATCCAGAACCATTTAGTGAAATAAATAGCCTCACTTCATCAAAAAAAGTCGCGGGTGCATTTACAAATCTAATTTCAAAAGGAACTGTGCTCCCAGAAGTAAGTATGCTCCCAGCCGGAGGTGATACTAATTGTATTGTAATAGGTCCTGGTGTAGCAGGTGTCCCTCCTGGAGGTGTTGGCGTAGGCCCTGGTGGTGTCGGTGGACTTGGTGTAGCTGGTGTTGCTCCCGGTGTACCTGGCGTTGGAGGTGTTGGTGTTCCTGCTCCAGGCACTGGTGTAGCTCCAGCAGGAGTAGGAGGAGCACCTGGTGTGGCAGGTGTGGCTCCAGCAGGTGCGGGAGCTGGGCCAATAGGTTGAATTGTAAATCCTGTAAATGCCTCATTAATTCCACTATTTCTTGCTTCAATAAGCACATCTAGATTTGAAACATTGTGAACAGTTGGCACAACTAGATTTATTATACCATCCCTTCTGCTATGTATGCTTTGATTGAAAATATAACCTACCCCTCCAACTGATGTAAATAACCTTACTTCATCAAAAAAAGTCGTAGGTGCATTTACAAATCTTATCCTAAACGGAATTGTATTACCAGAATGAAATACACTTCCGGCTGGAGGTGATAGTAATTGTATTGTGATAGCTCCTGGTGTAGCTGGAGTTGCTCCAGGTGGTGTAGCTCCAGGTACTCTTGGAGTTCTCCCCCAATTTAAGTATCTCGATAAAACAGCAATTAAAAATAAAATTATTAGTAATATCAGAGTCAAATAGCTTGTAAACAAATCATACAATGGAAGTATAAAATCACCTATGCCTCCTCTTGCCATATAATCTCTAGCATCTATATTTTTTAGCAGAGCCCATGCCCCTATTAAGGCTAAGGATACTCCAATTAATCCGAAATATTTCCCAATCGACCAGCAAAGCAAAACAAGTAAAAAAATAAATAACATCGCTCCGATAAAGGCAATAATCTCATCTTCAAAAAAGTTAGAAAGATATCTGCTCTTAAATAAAAAACTGCTTGTAAAAAACGCAATAACAAATGAAATCACAACAGCTATTCCCCTATTCTCTTTGAATTTCGTCCTTAATAATGAAAACATTACTATTGCAAAAATAAAAATAAATACCAATGCAAATCGAATTACTTCATTATCTAAAAAGTACTCTAAATCGAAATATTGTGCAGAGACTAGTCTAATTAAGAACACGCCAACTAAGAAAATTATTCCCCCTCTTTTTAATAGGCTCATATACAAGAATCAAATAAAAGAAATATATAAACTTTCTTAAGTAGTTCATATAGAGACCCTTAAAAAAATTGACTAGAATTTAGTTCATATAATGTAGATGAAATGATTTTTAAATGCATTCTTCCTTTAATAAGAATGAAAAAAAGAGGGTATTATAAATTAGAAAAGAAATTCGCTCCCTTTGAAAAATTCACTGACAAAATTATTCCGTATTTAGCATTGCTTCTTGCATTTCTAATTATTGCAGAATTTACAATTAATGATATTGAAAAGTACAGGCTTTACATTACGATAATTGACTATATTATTGTTTCATTTTTTGTATTAGATCTTATATTCAAGTGGATCAGAATTCATAAATTCAAAAGATTTGTTAGACTTTATTGGCTTGACCTACTGGCTGTTTTCCCATTTTATCTTATTATTAGAATATACCTCAGAATTGCCACCCTAATAAAAGTAGGAGAAGAAATAGCTGAAATACAAAAGTTTGCTCATGAAGCAGTAGTATTAAGGGAAGCCAAGGTCTTGGAAAGCCTTGAAAAAGAAGCAAAGGTAGTAAAAGATATAAAACCTACTGTAAGGTTTATAAGATCAATTCAGAAAATATTAAGAATTAGAAGAGCAAAAATTGCATTGACTCTTAAATCTGCAGTTCACATACATGCAAAAAATCAAAATTATAATAAGTAATTTATCTCCTTCTAAAGTTATATCTATTATAATTAATAAACGCCTGAGCAATTTTAAATAAAAATCCAAAAACTATAAGTACAAATATTAAAAAAATAACTCCATCCAATTCATATATCCTCTCATTATATAATTTCCACACTACTATTGCGGATACTGCAAAAGCAACTATTATTGAAGCACCCTTATGAATATTTGTTTTTGATAGAGCATAAGTTAGTACAAAAAAAACAATCAATCCTATACTAATTGCAGTTATTCTATAATCTATTAATCCAAAATAATCCATAATAGCCATTCCATTTCAACGCCTATTTAATTTATAAAACTAACCAAAGATTTATATCTAAATTAAATAGTAATAATATATGAAAAAAACAGGTGCGATTTTTATTCTTGCCATTTTTTTATTTGCCATCATATTCCCGCAAATTAGCCACGCACAAGAACTCCCAAAAGAAAAATTTGAAGTAGTTGAAGAAGAAAAATCACCCATTAAATATGAAGTAGTGGAAAAATTTGATACTTTTGCAAAAAAAGAAGTAACAATACCTCTAGAGTTTCAGTTTATTTCAAAAAATCTTTTTGGTATTGAAAATAAATCCTCTAGAGTTTTGTTTGCAGTATCAATTTCAGTTTGGCTAATATTTCTTCTAATATTTACCAATATGATGGCATTATTTTCACCATTTTCAAAAATAACATCAATAGTAATAGGCGTACTTCTGTCATTTATAACTTCAGTTATCGGAATAACAACCGCCATTTCAAAATCTCTAATCAATATAGGAGGATATATTACTTTCTTATCAAGATGGGGAAGCGGTGCAGTTTTAATAGTCTTAATAATTTTCATTGGGATAGGACTAATTATCGCAAAAACCGTCAGATACGCAAAAAAAAGAAAAGAAATTGAAAAATCAAAAGAAGAAGGAATTCAAGTCGGAACTGAACTAGGATTCTTATCAGCAATTAGAAAAATGTTTGGAAAAACAGCAGATTAAAAATTAACTTGCAGAAACTATTCCTTTTCTAAATTCTTTCTCTTCCTTAACTTCATGCTCTAGTTCATTAAGTTTCCCTTCCTTTTTAGCCTTTTTAAGTCGAGATGCAATAGCTAAATTAAATAGATAATACATTACTATAAAAATCAAAACAACAAAACTTGTTAAAGAAGTCCATATTGCAGAATGGCCATAAAAGACCAATCTAGAGCCAAGAGCCCCAAGATAGTTGAACAATTGGAGATGAGCTAAAATAATCGTTCCAGCTAGTCCAGCAAACCACTTATAAGCATTCCCCTCTAAAAAAATAAAATAACTCGGCAATGCAATAAAAGTAAAAATCCATATCAATACAGAAAAAAGAACACTTAATGAGAATGAATAATCTAATGCGAATATCCAATTAAAAATAAACTTATCTTTCATGAAAAATTGATCAAGACGATTAAAAAACGAAATGCCTAACAAAAATTTCTGCCACTCCAATGCTAAAAATTCAGCATTCTTCTCCTCTTGCAATTCTTTTAATTTTCCAGCAGTTTCTCGTATCTTTTCTGCAGACTCTTTTACATCTATTGCAGAGGGGCTTGCACTTGGACTCGGACTTCCAACTTCATTTTCTTGAGCATAAACCATTCCAAAAAATAAAATAATCCCTGCCAAAAATAATACACCAATCAAACTCTTTTTCATCATTTCTAAAAATTAAACATCTTTATATAATTTCCCTAACTACTCTTATTTTTACCTATCTTCTCCAATTCCTCTCCAACTTTTTTAAGCCCCTCGAGTGTTCCGGCAACTTCCTCTCCACCAGCAACAGCCCTCATGGCTTTGTCTCCTGCCCTTCGCATTGCAATCCAGGTTCTAACTCCAGAACCCCCAAAATGGAAAAGTATAAACATCACGAAAACAAAACCTATGCTAAATATCGCTGATAGGCTTCCAAAAAGAGCGAAAACTGTTAAAAAATAAACAGTGACATTAGAAATTACCTTTACATTTGCAAATATTAGAGCAAGCAATCCAGCTACAGGCCATCTAACATAACCTGAAAAATTCCCGAACATATAAAATATATCGGCAAAAATCAAGAAAAATACTATCCACAACGCAATTATTACTATCCCTGAACTTTGAGGATTATTTCCCGTAACATCGATAACATATTGAGGCACTTTTCCTACAATATAATCTAACCATCCAAATCCTTTTCCAAATGCAATTTCGTAACTAACATCTTCCTTTCCAATATTTTGTGAAAATTTATCTCCAGGAAATACACTAAACTTATCGCCTGAAGCATAATCTATGATAAACATAAAAACAATTATTACTATAATTATCACTACAGGGCCTAGCCAGCTCTTATAATCACTCTTCCCAACAGCTCCTCTTTTATTCATGCAAGTGAGAGATATTTTATACTTATAAACTTTATTATGTAAAAGAATTATCTAAAAGAGCTAAAAGTCGCTATCTTCGCCATCTACTTTATACTTATCTCTTAAATCATATCCTTCTAATTTCTTATTAATAGCGTCCGTTTCATCTTCTAAACTGCACTGTTTCTTATTTATTTCATATTCACTTAATGCTTTCATGATTCCTTTGTAAGTATGTGTTAATCTTTTGAATGTCTCTCTAACTTGATCTCCCTTTGAACTAACATCCATTAAATCCTCACGAGTATAATTTTGAGTTCTTTCTTTATCCTGAACAATTATTTCTTCTAGTCTAATCCCATCATACCTTGATTTATCTTCTTCTGTTAGATTTACATCAATCTTATTACGACTGTCAAATAAATTATATGCAATATTATCATCTCCTTTAACCACCATTTCATTTACGCCGTTTTTTTCATTATATAAAACATAAAACATTTTTATATTTCCGTTGTCAGGAATTGAATCATCATTCTCATCAATATAAGCCCTTATTTTACCTTCAAAAAAATAAGGCTCAATTTCCGCTTTTTCAACTTTAGTTCTCATATCTAAATTTTCTGCTCCAGAATTATGTCTCTTATAAAGGCCATATCCTACATAACCCATTAAACCTACTGTACCCAAAATTAAACCGATTTTTGAATATTTCCCCATTATAGAAACTAATTTCTTTATCTTTGATCTTTTATCTCTAGGCCCAATTCTATTCTCTAAATTTTCCCTATTTTCACCTGGATTGTCTACTACTACTGATCCTTCTCCTTCCATTAAATTCAATTCTCCATCATCTTTCATATTATTCATTTTCCTCTGAAAAATTAAGAAGTTCTCCCTTTTTAAACCTTTCTAGTGTAACTACTTTAGAGTTATTCAAAAACTGAAAAGGCTAAAGTTTAAATATCACGTTCTTAGAATCACCTCTATGAACTTACAAAAAATATTGGAAGGAGTAGGGATTGTAGCCGTTGGAGAAACTGCCGCGTATGGCATATGGAGTTATTTCCCTAGAACAACTGATTACGAAGAAATGGCAAGGCCGATCTTTACCCTTGCGATAGGTTTAACTCTTGCTATTATAGGTGGAAGACGAATTAGAAAAGGTTATGATGAGCCAACACCTAGAAATTAATTTTAAACATTTCAAAAATAAATAAAGAACACAGCCACAGTAGAACTGCAGGGTATGTGATTAAGTAAAAGCTGCGAGACGAAGCTGACCATTCTTACTGCCTTGTTCTTCAACATATTTCTTTATTTTCTCAAGTCCACCCCTATAAGTACAATGACAAGCATGCTCCACTTCCACATGGGTGAGAATTCTTTTTAGTATTTAGCTTTTCCCAACCATAGCAGAGCTGTGGGGTATAACGATTAAATAAAAATTACCCCTAATATTTTCACAAATTTTTCTTAACTTTAGTTCTCTCATTTTTCAGCCTCTCCAAAATCTCTCTTCCTTTTTCAGTTTTCTCTAAATTTTTATAAAATCTCGCTGCAATTTCATATTGTGAATTAATTAAATCATTAACCGCAGGTTTCCATTTATCCCTAGAGTTATTTTTAACAAATTCAGCCCATCTTTGAACTTGCTCCATATGTGATTTATCTCTTATCATTTTCTTTTAACCTCAATTTCCTTATTTTTTCTTTTATTTCATTTATAAAATTCTCATCAATTTCACCTTTATAAATCATTCTTAAATGTTCGGCGTCTTCCATATCCTTGGGTGTTTTTAGGAGCTCTTCCTTAAAAGAGATATTCATCTCAATAGACGAAAACCAAATATCTAAAGCAGTAAGATCAAGTTTCTTTCGAGTTGCCAATTGCAATTCATCAATTTCATCTTTAGAGAATTTTATATCCATTTCGGGAGGTAAAAAAGTTCCTCTTCTAACATATCTTACACTATCTCCTTTGCTTAAATAATCATAAATGTCTTCTACTTTAGAAGATTGTAAACATTCAAATTCATTTTTAACTAAATCTGTATGTAGCTCCCTAAACTTATCAAAAGAAACTTTTTCTATAATCATATCTATATCTTCAGTTGCTCTAGTTCTTCCATGAGAAATAGCAACAAAACCCGAAACTACGATATACTTAACATGCTTGTCAGTAACTTTGCAAAACTCTTCAGCAAATTTATCTAATACGTTTCTATTATCGATTCCCCTTTCCATTAGTTTAATAAGATTGTTTAATATAAAAACCTAAGTTACAATTCGACAATAACTAAAACAATTTCCTCTGCGCACCCTGTTTCTTAATTTCCCCTAGTTTATCGAGATGCTTTTCAACTCTCTCCAAAGAAAAATCATGTTCTCCGACTAAAATTTCTTTCACCTTATCCCTATTTAATTTTGGAAATTCTACTTTAAACTTAGAAACATTTGGTTTTTTAAAAATTTCAAATACAACTTTCCAATCAAAATCAACTTTGCCTTCTAAAGCTCTAAATATTGCAACTGGATATTTTTTTTCTTTAACTAAAGCCAAAGCTTTTTTTGGACCAATTCCCTTTACTCCTCCTGGATTAAAATCAGTCCCTACTAGAATAGCCAAACAAATTAATTGATCAGAATCAATTCCAAGTGAATTCAAAACTTTTTCGTATTCAATAATTTCAGGAGAAATATAAACTACCCCTGATCTAGTCTTTCTCTGCCTTGCCAGAGTCAAATTTTGAATAAGTCTATTGCCACCAACAGCCAAACTATCATAATCCTGGCTCCCTACTGCATATGCCTCCCCATCTCTAACTAATGAAGCGCATTGCATTTCACCCTCTCCAGGAGCTTGAATAACTGCTATCCCCATTGCTTGCAATAAATCTTTGCTCTCTTCAATCATTTCCTTTGTTAGTCTTACAAAACCTCTGGAATATTTCCCCATTCCCTCGATATCCTCTTCCTCTAAAGCCTCTTGATATTTTTCTTTAGCAATTTGTTTCGCATTATCTCTAATTTCGTGAGTCTTACCTTTTAACACGTGGTATTCACCATCAAAAACATAAATGAGTTTCATCCCTTCAGAAAGCAAAGCAATATTTCTATAAAACAATCCAGACAAATGTGACGTTATTCTCTTTTGTTCATCCATAAGTGGAGTTCCATCTGGTTGCCTAATAGAACTTAAAAACTGGTAAATTGCATTAAAAGCGTCAACTGCTATTATCTTTCCTTTCAATTCCTCGAATTTTACCTCATATCGAGGAACAATATCTCCAATTTGTAATCCCATTTATTAATTGAGAATGTAGTATTAATAAAATTATTTGTATAAATCAAGTATAAAATAAAACTAAAATCCAAAATCGAATTCTTGCTGGATATATTCTTGAGTATTGTTTCTACTTACCCTTTGTCTATCTTTATAATCTACTCTTTCAATTCTTTCCTGTAATCCTTTCCTTTTTTCTTTATTTGCTTTGCTCTTTAAAACCTCACTAGCAATAGCCTTTATCTTTAACCCTTCTCTAATTAACCCCCCATAATCTAAACTATCCGCGTACTCTCCATCATCAGTAACATTTGCTATTAAACTCCTTAAGTAACGAGAGTCTCTGCTAAAGTTATCTATAATTTCTTGTGCTCTGCCATAATTTCCTATTCCTTTATAGTGTCTTCCCATTTTCTCATTATTATCTAAAAATATGAATATTTAAACCTTTCTATTTGTCACCACTAAATAGTAACTTATCGTCATTCCCCTTTAACAATACCTATAAAAAATACCCTCTCTAAATTAATAAATGAAAGGCTACATACTCTATCCAACTTATGAAACTATAGAGGATCAAACAATAGTCCAACTGCATGGAAGACTGGAAAATGGCCAGTCATTTGTTACAATAAATAAAGTAAAGCCTTACTTTTATATTAAAGAAACCGAATTAAAAAAAGTTGAAAGATTGCTTTCTAAGTATGTTGTAGAAAAAACTCCTCTTAAAACATTTCACGAAGAAAAAGTCCTAAAAATACTTGCAAAAAACCAGTCAGAATTGAATAAATTAGTTCAAGAAGTACATAAAAAAATAGATACATATGAAGCAGATATAAAACCACATATGAGATTTATTATAGATAAAAACATTTTAGGCACCATAAAAATAGAAGGAGAATATACCTCATCAGATAAAATAGATCGAATATATAACGAACCAGATATTTCAAAAACAGACCCCTATAAGCCAAACTTGAAGATAGTATCCATAGATACAGAATCAGATAAAGACTCGTCAACTCTTTATTGTATTGGACTTTATACTGAAAAAGAAAAAAAAGTCTTTATGATTACAAAAAATAAGTTAAAAAATGTAGTTTCATGTAAAAATGAAGTTGATTGTCTATTGAAATTCAAAGCAGAATTAATAAAGATAGATCCAGATGTTATAACTGGGTGGAATTTTATAGATTTTGATTTAGTTTATTTAAAATCCTTATACGCTAAAAATAAAATACCCTTCGACATAGGGCGTGATAATGACAATGTAAGATTAAGGATAGAATCAGGATTCTTCAAAAATTCAAGCGCCGATATAACTGGCAGGCAAGTAATTGATGCAATGTCTCTTGTTAAAGATCCATTCATTCAGGAAGCCCCAACAATAAGAAATGCAGAGTTTGAATCATATGGCCTAGAAGATGTCTCTCAAGCAATTCTAAAAGAAGGAAAATTATTAAAAGGAAAATCAAGGCATACAGAAATAAGAGAGTTATTTGAAAAGAACACCGTTGAAAGCCACCAAAAGTTAGCTGATTATAATTTAAAAGATACTGAACTTGTATATAAAATTTTAGAAAAAACTAAAATGATTGAGTTAGCAATAGAAAGGTCACTTCTAACTGGCCTATCTTTAGATAGAATTACAGCATCAATTGCGGCTTTTGATTCTCTATATTTAAGAAAAGCAAAAGCCAGAGGTTTAGTTTCTCCAACAACCAGATTTAGCAATAAAGAAGAACGTATAAAAGGAGGTTATGTACATTCATCGAAACCAGGAGTGTACCACAACGTACTTATTTTAGACTTCAAGTCTCTATATCCCTCTATAATAAAAACTTTCAATATAGACCCTGCCTCATTTGTAGAAAAACCTCAAAATAAAAAAGAATTAATTGAATCCCCTAATAAAGCTCATTTTAAAAATACCAATGGTATTTTGCCAGAAATAATATCGACTCTCCACGAGGCCAGAGAAAAAGCAAAATCAGAAAAAAGAGAATTATCCAGCTATGCTATAAAAATAATTCAAAATTCTTTCTTTGGTGTTCTAGCAAATCCTAACTGCAGGTTTTTTAATTTAGATATAGCCAATGCAATAACTCATTTCGGACAGTTCATTCTAAAACTTACAGCTCAAGAAATAGAAAAATTAGGATATAAAGTTATATACGAGGACACAGATTCCACGTTTATAGAAACTAATCTAGAAAAAGAAAAAGCCCTTATCCTTGGGCAAAAAATACAATCGCATATTAACGCTTTCTATAATGATTATATCAAAAAGAATTACAATCGCCAATCTTTTTTAGAATTAGAATATAAAAAACTCTATCTTGCGATGCTTCTTCCAAAATTGAGGGGAAAAGAAGAAGCTGCAAAAAAGCGTTATGCTGGTTTATTAGAAAAAAATGGAAAGGAAGAATTAGAAATTACAGGATTAGAAGCAATTCGAGGCGATTGGACAGAGGCAGCTCAACTATTCCAAAAAGAACTTCTTCTAAAACTATTCAAAAAAGAGCCATTAGAGCCTTTCATTAAAGATTATATTAAAAAAATAAGAGAGGGCAAACTAGATTCAAAGCTGGTTTATAGGAAATCAATAAGAAAATCTCTTGATGAATATACAAAAACAACCCCTCCTCATGTAAAAGCCGCCAGGAAATTAATCAAGCTCGACTCTAATGTAATTGAATATTATGTCACAATAGATGGTCCAGAGCCAATTCAGAATTTAAAGCATAAAATAGATTATGAGCATTATATAGAGAAACAAATCGCTCCAATTGCCAATCAAATCCTCAATTTAATAAATAAAAAATTCGAAGACCTAACAGAATCTTCCAAACAAGCGAAGTTATTTTAAGATGAAATTGAAATTCAATGAAAAAAAAGTAGTAAAAGCAATAAAATCTGTATTCCCAAAAGCAAAAATTATTAGCTATAAAAAATTCGAAAGAGGTTTAGCGCATCAAACCTATAAAGTAAAAATAAAAAATCCGAATCAATATTTGGTCGTTAGAATTTACAAATTAAAAAATAAGAAAAAAGTAGATGCAAATATTCAAGCAATAAAATTTCTGCGTAAGAAGAAATTCCCAACACCGCAAATATATTCCAATACCCTCTTTAAAAATCAAGGAATTATAATAATGGAATACCTTAATGGAAAAGAAGCAGAAAAGGTATTGCTCAATTCCCCCAATAATATTAAAGTTAAGATACTAATTAACTCTGGAAAATTGCTTAAAAGATTACATTCAATGCCCATTCCACATTTTTGGAAACATTTCAAGCATGATGTTAAAAATAACAAGGAATGGGTTAAATGGACAAGACAAAGAATCAAAAAATATTTACAGTTTGCAAAAGAAAATCTTAAAAAAGAATATTTCCAATTTTTAGAAAAAGAATTTACAGAATTTTCAAAGCAATTAAATAAAAATTTTAAACTTGTTCCAATGCATTGGGATTTTCATTTGGGAAATATTTTGGTAAATAAAAAAGGAGATTTAGTAGGTATAGTTGATTTTGATAATACTCTAAGAGGTGATGCCCTAGCGGAATTAGGCCAGATACATCATTCTCTTAGATTCTCAACAAAAAATTATAAATTCCTAAAATATTTTTTGTTAGGATATAATAAAAAATTGAGTAAAAAAGATGAGAATTTTATAAAATGGTACTCTCTCATGCATAATGTTGCTGTAACAAGATCTGTTTGGAAAAAAAAGAAAAGGCTTGGATGGCTTATTAAAGAAAATCTAAAGATAATCAAAGAAATGATGTATAATAAAAAATTAATTTAAATTATCCTTTTTAATGAAAGATATATAAAATATTGAAATTTATTTCTTTTATGAACATAATATTTGAAGTTATTGATAAAACTGGAAGAAAACTAAGAATGACAAATTGGAACTGGGAGCATATAATAAGAAGGCACCCTGAAATATCTTCCGAGAAAGAAAAAATTATAGAAACCCTTGAAAATCCAGATAAAATCATAGGATCTTTAAAAGATGACAAAGTAAGATTTTATTATAAATATTACAAACATAGGCCATCTAAAAATAAATTTATGATGGTTTTAGGCAGATATTTAAATGGCGAAGGCTTTATAATATCAGCACATTTTTTATCAAGAATAAGATGAAAGAATCAATTGACATATACTATGACGAGGAAGGAGATTACCTAGAAATATCTTTCGGTGCTCCTCCTGAAAAGGAATATACCGAACATTTAGATTCAGAAATTTTAGTAACTAGAGATGACAATACAAATGAAGTAAAAAGTATAGCTATTACCTCTTTCAAAAAAAGATCATATATTCTTAAAGAAATTCTGAAAAAGTTTAACTTATCAATCCCTTTTGATGTATCTTTCCCAGAACTATAAAATTGATTTATTTTAACAATAAACTTCTTATATAATCAGAGGCAGATTCAATATCTCTTAAAACCTTTTGAATATCCTCTAAATGCTCATCTGTCCCATCAGAGTGAAAAATATATGATTCTAAAGCTGATCCAACTCTTCCAAGATCATAAAAGATTGACAATGCACAACCAAGCTTGCTTTTCGCAATATCTTCATGAGAAACCTCATTCTCTAAACTATTAAGGCTGTTTCCATTTTTTAAATGCTCTTAAATATAAAATAATTCTTCTCCTACCTTGTTCAAAATATATTCTTCCATTAATAATTCTTATTCTCGCACTTTAAAAACCCATGCACTTGGCATAAAATTTTGGATAAATAAAATAAAAAAACTTGAAGGAAAATATATAATATCTATAAAACTAAATATTATGTGCCAATAATCATTACCTCGCATGCAAAAAAGAGAATGATAGATAGAGGAATAAATTTCAAACAGATTCAACAAACCATTGAAATGCCAGATTATACAGTAAAGAAAGAGCAAAAAACTGAAGCATACAAACGCCATGATGGTAAAATGCTTAAAGTTGTCTACGCCGTACAAGATAAATATATAAAGGTAATAACACTTATGTGGAAATGAGAACAGAATTTGATAAGGAAGCCGATGCTGCATACATTTATTTTAAGGATATAGAGAATGGAGAAGTAGCGGAAACAATATCCCTAAATGAATCTATCAATATAGACATGGACAAGAATGGAAAAGTTTTAGGAATCGAAATACTCGATGCAAGTAAGAACCTTCCATCTTCTTCAATTAAATCTCTTAATTAAATTTTTTAAAGTGATCAGATAATTAATCTAGAATGAATGAGTGAAGAGTCACGGGTTTTTTGATTCGTACTCAGCTGATTTCGAAGCGTAATTGCTGAATAATGATTATAAAAGCTAGCTATTTTCTTAATTTTTTATATAAAAAGACAATTCCGCAAGACAGCAAACAATAAACTACTATATTAATCAGCAAATTCAAAGGATACAAACCATAACCGCCACTATCTCCAGTGAATTGGGTCCCAAAAAACATTGGATAACCTATCCCATGTGCGTTAGTTTGACCACAGGAAACGCCAGAAGGACCCATGCTACATATTCGAGCGGTTTTTGGGACAAGAATTGTAAGAATGATTAATATAACAAAAAAAATAATTTTACCAAGTGTGGGTTTGAAAAATTCTTTCCATTCCATAGATAAAAAATAAATTCATTAATATATAAATATATCATCAGCAATTTTATTTAAAACTACTTATTCGTATAATCACCATTAACCGACCTTTCCCCGAAGATAAAACCACAATGTACGGCGCATTCGGCGCTTCGCGCCTCATTAGAAACTATTGTGGCTATTTTTTTAGTTTTTAAAAAACAGCCCAAAAATTTTTCAAAAATAAAGAAAATATTCAATAAAGTTATTCTGACTTGACAAAAGGAATATCTTCCCAATCTTTTAATTTTCTTATCCTAAGATTTTTTTCCCAAACAGTCTTTAATAAAGATGCATCCACATCCATATCTTCAAACAAACCAATTAATGCTACAATATCCTTAGGAAAACATTTTCCTCCAAAACCCCTCACACTCGTTACATCCAAATGGCTATCAAATATTCTTTTATCGGCAACAACCATTTTTTTAACTTCATCATAATTAACACCCATCCTAGAACACAAATCAAACATCTCATTTGCAAAAATAACTTTAGTAGCTAGATAACAATTTGCACTATATTTTACCATTTCAGCAGAAACCAAATCAGTAAGAAAAACAGGTGTATTCGGAAATCTATCCCTATATAAATCAGTTACCCGTAATCTAGTCCTATCACTATCGGCCCCTATAACAATTCTATCTGCGTTTACAAAATCTTGCAGATAATTAGCCTCAGTCAGAAATTCAGGATTAAAACAAAAATTAATTCCTTTATATTTTTCAGCATATGCTCTTGTAGTTCCTGGTACAACACTGGACTTCATAACTACTACCTTGTCTTCTCCTTCAGAAAGTCTAGCTATCTTATCTACATTTTCATCCATTATACCTAAATCGATCCTATTCTTATTAGAATTATAAGGCGTAGGTAAACAAACAAATATAAATTCCGAATCACGAACAACTTCTTCTAAAGAATCTGATTCTTTATATTTGTCATAATGCCTAATAATATTCCCCCCTCCTTTAAATCCATATTCTACCGCTTTCCCAACAATCCCATATCCCACTATACCTAAATTTGACATAACAACAAAAATAAATGAGAATATAAAAACATATTCATTTTCAAAAATATACATCATCCAACAAGCTTAAAACCCTTCATTTCTCTTTAAATTAATGGTATTCCCAATTAAACCTCTCTTTAAAGAACGTATGGAAAGTTTACTTCCAAATAAAGATGATTTCGACAAATTTGAAAAAATTATTCATCTCCCCCCTAGAAATTTCATCCGCTGTAATACATTAAAAATATCTCCTGAAATTCTTCTAGAAAGGCTTAATAAAAAATGGCTAGTCACGATGCCATATCCACAATATCCTGAAATTCTTCTTATCGAATCAAAGTTGCTCCCAGGAGAATTAGGAAATGCAATAGAGCATGTTTTGGGCTACTATTATGTACAAGAAATTTCTTCAATGCTCCCAATTTTAGCTCTAGACCCACAGCCAGAAGAATTTATTCTAGACTTATTTTCCTCTCCAGGTTCCAAAACTACTCAAATGGCAGCACGAATGCAAAACCAAGGAACAATTATAGCGAATGAATTAAAACTAGATAGAATTAAGCCATTATCGGCAAATCTAGAAAGATGCGCAGTAACGAATACAATAGTATCAAGAAAAGATGCAGTTGACTTTTGCTTAAAAATTTCTAGAACAGATTTAAAATTTGATAAAATACTTCTAGATGTGCCATGTTCCGGAGAAGGCACTATGCGTTCTTCTCCAAAAACTTTTATAACCTGGAATAAAAAAGTGATTGATAAACTATCAAGACAGCAAAAGAAATTCTTTGCATATGCATTAAAGTGCCTCAAAGTAGGCGGAACTTTAGTATATTCAACCTGCACATTATCCCCAGAAGAAAATGAAACTATAGTTTCATTTGCACTAAACAATTTCCCAGTAAAAATAGAATCTATTTCAATTCCATTAAAATCTCGTCCAGGTATCCTCTCATGGGAAAATGAAACTTTTCATAAAGACACAAATAAAGCCTGCCGCATTTATCCTCATGATAATGACTCTGAAGGCTTCTTCCTAGCTAAGTTCACTCTGATGGAGGAAGTTAAATGATTCCCCACTTCATCCGTTCAGCAGAAAAGAAAAGAATAATAGAAGATCTAAATGAACAGTTTGGCATTGAAAAAATACCTTATCTCTTAATTGAATCTGGAAGGGAAAAAATAAGGGCATTTTCAGGTAATCTATCCAAGGAAGAAATATTACAATTAACAAGTATCACTCTAATAGAAAATATAGGAATTTACTTTCTTAGTAAAGAAGATACATTAAGAATTACTCTTGATGCCGCCCATCTTCTCAAAGATCAAATAACAAAAAACATTCTAGAAATAGATGAAATACAGCTTCATGATTGGCTAAGAGGAAAAGATCTTATTCTTCAAAATCCAATTCAGTCAGGCCCTTACATAATAAAGTATAATTCAGACATAGTTGGATATGGAAAATCAAATGGAGTCAAAATATTTAATTACATTCCTAAAGATAGAAGGTTAAAAAAATAAAGAAACATTTTTAAAACACCGTTCTCTATTATAAATATGAAAAAAGAGGCAATATTAATTATTCTATTAGCATTCACAATTCCACTAGTATCTGCAGGCCTATTTGATTGGTTAAAAGAAAAAGTACAATTAGCCCCCTCACAACCAGCAGATGTAAGAGTTCAAGTAAAAAATTCTGCCCCAGTAATAGAGGCTATATCTGCAATACCTGCAGTTAGTTTAAGCCCAAATCCATCAACAACTTCTGTAATTTTCACTTTTAGAGCAACAGATAAGAATGGCCCAGCAGACCTAAATGATGTAACTGCATCAGCTAATTTTAATAAAGCTGGCGAAACTACAAGAACAGCATCTTGTGTATTGCAATCAACACAAGGCAGAGATAAAACATTCGAATGTACGGTAATAATGCAATATTTTGATGATGCTGGGACTTGGAATGTAGCTGTTTCAATTCAGGATCAATCATCTGTAACCGCTTCATTAACTTCAACATTTACAGTGAATCTTCTAAAACATATTTCAATATCTCCAGCAACAATCAGCTTCCCAGCTGTCGAGCCGGAAGAGACTAACGTTATTTCTACAATCCCTACAACAATCACAAACAATGGAAACTTTGAAGCCCCTATTGATGGAGACATAAAAATAACTTCTTTTGATCTGCAAGGAGAAACAAATCCTCTACAGCTAATTCTTTCCTCAACTTTTAAAGTTGCAGGTTCATCTGAATCAGCAACAGTATGTTCAACCGGTAATTCCCTAATAGATTCTACTCCAGTTGTAATTTCTGCAAATCTTCCAAGAGGCCAATCGGGATTAAATACTCAAGACTTAATTTATTGCCTAACATCAGTTCCAGCTGAAATAGGCACTCAATTTTATTCAGCAACAGGAGCTAGAGCATGGACAATAGGAATTTAAAAATAATAACTGCCGCTTTAATGATTCTTTTTAGCATAAGCTCTACTCTAGCATTTGGATATAATTCCCCTTATTGGAAAGACAATCCACTAAAGATGTATCCAGGAGAATCTAAATATATTCAATTTACTCTTGAGAATAGCATCGCTGAACAAAATGATGCTAGAGTAAAAGTTTCTCTTTTAGAATCAGGCGATATTGCAGAAATAATTGGAGAAACGGAATTTATTGTTCCTCCGGGAGCAAAAAATCAAAATATTATTATCAAAATTACTCTTCCAAAGGATGCTGAAATAGGCAAAACTTATAATATTAAATTTGGAGTTAGAAGTCAAGATGAAGAACAACAGGGAAACGTGCAATTAAACGTAGGTTACGACGCAGAATTCCCAGTAATTGTAACTGAAAAGTCCCAGGCAACTCAAGATCCAATAGCCCAAGAGCAAAAAAGCAACGCTAATTTAATATTCTTTATTATCCCATTCATATTGATAGGTATCATAGTTGCAATGTATATAGTATATAAGAAAAAGCAAGTTTAAATAATAAATAATCTAACTTTTAACATGAAAAAACTAATTCTATTAATAGTCCTTATTCAGATTGTATCAGCACAACAAGCACTAAGTCCTTCTGAAAAAACAGGCATTTTTATTCTTGTAGACAAGGATGCCCCTCAAGTTTCAATTACCTCGCCTCAAAACATTTCATATAATAACAAAACATTATTATTAGTTAATTATACAATTATAGAGCACACTTTAGATACAATTTGGTATTCCTTAAATAATGATGAAAATTTATCTATTTCCTCGCCTTTCTATCTTTCTCTTCCAGAGGGCCTCTACAATCTAAAGATATACGCAAATGATTCGTTTAAAAGAACAAATTTTTCAGAAATAAATTTTATTATAAATAATTCTATCGAGGTTCAACCCTCATTTGAAACTCCAACATCTTCTGGAAGTTCAAATGAATTCTCCTCTGTTAAAATAAAAGATAATGTTGCCATCCCTCCAAATAATACCTCCAACGCCGATACAGAATCGTTTAGTTCAAAAAATAAATCAGACATTCCTAAAAATATTTCAATAGAAAATGGTTCAGAAGAAAAAATATTTCTTAATTACCAATTAATAATTCTTTTAGCGATAGTATTATTAATAATTATATCCTATAAGTTTATAAAGAATCTTAACAAAAAACAAAAATGGAAAAAAAAGAAATAGAAACCCTTCAAGAAGCAGGTAAAATAGCATCAGAGATCGTAAAATATGCAAAATCAATTATTAAAAAAGACATGCTTCTATTAGATATAGCAAATAAAATTGACGAAAAAATAATTTCTCTTAAAGCAAAGCCTGCCTTTCCTGTAAATCTATCCATTAATGAAATAGCCGCCCATTCAACACCTTCTTATAACGATGAAACACTTGCTCAAGGGCTTCTTAAAGTAGACATTGGAATCCATATAGAGGGCTTCGTTGCAGATACAGCATTGTCAATAGACCTAGAAAATTCAGAAGAAAATAAAAATTTAATAAAAGCTGCAGAAACTGCGCGAGACTTTGCATTATCTAAAATTAACTTAAATACAAAAATTAGGGAAATTGGAGCAGAAATCGAAAAAGTCTGCAAGTCATTTAATGTCCAGCCTATACATAACCTCTCTGGACATTCAATTGAGGTTTATAATTTACACGCAGGTATTACTATTCCTAACTTTGATAATAATCAGGAATCAACTATTAAACCAGGAATATATGCAATAGAACCCTTTACTACATTATCTTCAGGTTCTGGTTCAGTAAGAGATGGTAAACTTTCAGGAATCTATCATCTTGAAAAAGTAGGAACTGTAAGAGATAATTTTGCAAGGGAGGTTCTTGGCTATATTGCAGATGAATATAGTACACTCCCATTTTGCTCTCGATGGATACATAAAAAATTCGGAACCCGTGGTTTGCTTGCATTAAGGCAGATTGAACAAGCAGGACTTCTTCATCATTATCCTCAATTAATTGAAAAATCAAATTCAAAAGTAGCCCAAGCCGAGCATACTTTTATTTTAACCTTGAAAGAAAAAATTATTACAACATTGTAAAGAGAGTACAATCTTCTTCATTAACAATAAATTTTCTAAATAGTGTGACTAAAGTGTCCTACAATGTAATTTAGAACTTTTCAGAAATCTCTCAGAATGTAGTAGATTGTGAGTGAATCTACAAAAGGTATTTATAATGATAAAAATGATCTATTTTATGGAAAAACAAAGAAATAGCCAGTATGAAGCAATTTTAGAGCACTCTGTGACAAGACTAAAAGGATTAGGGGTGAAGAAAGAAAAAGCCACCGAACTTACAAGAGATGCTGCTAATCAATATTATTCTAATGGTCAATATCATAAGCGAACTGGTGTGAACGAAGATATACATAATGTGTTTAGAGAAATAGTTAAACCTTATGCGACAAATGTTTCTAATAGTAATCAACGTAGATGTGATCTAATAGATAAAGAAATTGATGGGACATTGGAAGAAGGCGAAAAAGAGGAACTTAAAGGGTTACAAGAATTTGTAATGGATTTTGTACATCATATTGCTCCTTTACCTATTAAAGAAGCAAAGATATTGTATGAACAATTAAGACAGAAAGGAAGATAACACAAAATATAATAAAACTTATTACATAAAATAATCTCCATCTTTTTCCTTTACAAAATAATTTTCTATATTAAAATCTAGGTTTAAAGTAAGCTACATGCCCATTAAGACCAGCTCCGCATCGAGAACAATACTGATAACCTTCCTTTTCATTGCTAGAACAGCACTTATTTCTAGGCATTATTTCAAACCCATATTCAAATGATTTTTTTTCAAACCATCCATCCCCACTATTAAAAAAATAAGTCACATGTGCTTCATCTGCATGTCCAACTCCACCCTGACAAGAAAAAGCCGTCCTATAATTATGCTTCCACAACTGTCTAATGATATATCTAATACCCTTGTCTATATCAAGCCTATCCATTGCTCTCTGCATATTTTTCTTCATTAAAAATAAATTATATCTCTCTTTTTAAATGTTTCAATTATAAATTCCACATTTTCCCATATTTATCCTCAAGATATTCTAACAAATATTTAGGGTTAAATTCTTCACCACAGCTCTTCAGAACAAGCTCTCTAAAAGTATATGTAGAACCATATTCGTGTATATTCTTCTTTAGCCAGTCTTTTATTTTATTAATTCCATCCATAGACTTCAATAGTTGAGGAATATCTCCAATTTCTTTTTCAAGATGATGCTTCCACATTGCACTTAAAGCAGTTCCTAAAGAATAAGTTGGAAAGTATCCTATAGATCCCCCGCTCCAATGAATATCTTGCAGCACTCCCTCTCTATCACTTGGAACATCCACTCCTAAATAACTTTTATATTTCTCATTCCATATTTTTGGCAAATCTTTAACATCAATTTTGCCTTCAATCAAATCTTTTTCTATCTCAAATCTTATTAATATATGCAAGTGATAAGTAATTTCATCAGCCTCTGTTCTTATCAGGCTTGGTTTAACTAAATTAAGATATTTGTAAATTTCACTTAAATCATATTTCTTAAAAGAAGGTTGTGCCTCAACCAAATCCCCATATATTAACTTTAAAAATTCCTCAGATCTTCCGATAAAATTCTCCCAAAATCTAGATTGCGATTCATGAACAATTAAGCTAGAGCCTCCCGCAATAGGAGTATAATGAAGATCATTATGAGATTGAATTTCATATAAAGAATGGCCATATTCATGCATTGTTGATCCATAAGTTCCTGCAAAATCTTTTCCCTTATATCTTGTAGTTATCCTAGCGTCTCCCTTTCCTAGAGAAGTAGAAAAAGGATGAGATGAAACATCTATCCTCAAATGAGTCAATTCACCATGAATAAATTTCAATAATTTTTGATTGAATTTATGCATAGTCTCAATATCATATTTTTCTTCTTCCAAAGAGTGACTGCCCCTATAAGATTCTGATTTTTTTATTCTATTTGTCAATTCAACTAAAATAGTTTTAATAGATGCAAAATACTTTTCAACCTCTTTTGTTGTTAATCCTTCTTCATATCTATCTAGTAAAGCATCGTATGGACTTTCTTTATAGCCAAGATATTCAGCCTTTTTTTTGCATAATTCAACTATTTTCTTTAAGTATGGTTCAAATAAAGAAAAATTACTGCTATTTTTGGCTTTCCTCCAAACAGTAGTTGCCTCGCTTGTAGTTTTTACAAAATCCTCAATAAAAGCAGAAGGCAGTTTCTCATAAAATTCTAAATCCCTTAGCAGCATTCGTATGATCGCTTTTTCATAATCATTTAAATCATTTAATTTAGAACTTTCTTTTATCAATTCTACAAATTCTTTTTCTAAAAATAATTTCTGAGAAAGAGAAGCTATTTTGCTTAAGGCCTCTCCTCTGGCTTCAGAGCCTTCCTCAGGCATATATGTTTCTAAATCCCAATTACCCAGGCCAGAAAGATGATTCAAACTCCAAATAACTCTATAATGCTCAAGAATTTTTCTTATTGAAGGATGTTTTATTAAATTGCTATGCATTTCTGTCATAAAAGCAAAGATATAGAATTATTAATAAAGTTAACTGTTTTTTGCCATTTTCAATAAATAATAAGTTCAAACCTCCGTAGACTCTAATCCTTTAAGAATATCTTCTTCTAATTGTATGATCTTTTTCTTTATTACGCTTGGTTTTTCAAATTTAATTTCTTCATATTCAATCTCCCTATATTTTGAGATACTCGAATCCCAACTCTTATCTTTTATTTCTTCAACAGAAAAAAAGAAGTATTTTTTCTTTCTATCAGTAGGTTTTTCTTCATCTTTATTATAGAACTAATTTTCCTAAAAGAAATTTTTCATCCAGCTATTTAAATCCGCTAATGTAAGATTTATATAACACAACCATTAAAATATAATATAAAAATGGCAGCACAATCTTACAAATTTAAAAATCTAGTTTTCGAAGGAGGAGGAGTAAAAGGCATAGCTTATGCAGGAGCATTAGAATTCCTTGAAAAAAATAAAATTCTTGAAAATATCCAAAGAGTAGGTGGAACTTCTGCAGGAGCAATTACTGCAGCACTTCTAGCAGTAGGATTTTCATCTCAAGAAATAAAAAATGAATTAGAAAAAGCTAATTTTAATACTTTTAAGGATGATTCTTTCTTTCTGATCAATATATTTAGGCTTTTATCTAGATACGGATGGTATAAAGGCAATTCATTTGAAAAATGGTTAAAAAAAACTATTTCTAAAAAAGTAAAATCAGACATTACTTTTTCAGAATTGTATAATTTAAAAGGAAAAAATAAAACAAAAGAACTCCATATTATAGGTACGGATATTAATTATAAAACCCACGTTATTCTAAGTCATGAAACCGTTCCCGATATGTCTATAGTAGATGCTGTAAGAATATCTATGAGCATACCACTATTTTTTCAGGCAATAAAATACAAAAAATCCCTCTATGTTGATGGAGGAGTTTATTACAATTATCCAATTAATTTATTTGATAAAATAAAATATCTCTCAGAAAACAAAACAATTAGCCAAGATGAAGCCTATATTTATAACAAAGAAACTCTTGGTTTTAGAGTAGATGATCCAGAAGAGATAAACAACCAGATAAAAAAAGAGCCCCTACCCTCTTTAGAGGTAAATTCCCTTCAAAGTTATATTCAAGCACTAATTGGAGGTCTCATTGATTTCGCAAATAAAACTCATCTAAATGAAGAAGACTGGCATAGAACAATATACATAAAAAGTCTAGGGATAAGCTCTACAGAATTCGAAATAACAAAAGAACAAAAAAATCAATTAATTAAAAGCGGCCTAGAAGGCGCAAAAACATACTTTAACTGGTTTGATAAAACTAAAGGTGACAATAGGCCCTTGAACAAATAAAAAACCTATCAATATCCGCCTAACCTAATAATACTTATTTTAGGTATTCTTATATTTACACTATCCAGTATAAATAGGCCCCATTTCCAATCCAGCCTTAGCACTCTTCAAATAATAATCCTCGAGTTTCTTATACCGTTTCGCAGTTTCAGCAGATACACTCGGTTTTACCTTTCTAAATGCATCTTCAAAATCTAGTCTTGTAACTTCTTTAGCTTTAATATCTCTTCGTAAAGCATTCATTGCTGACTCTCTAACTAATCCATCAATATCGGCTCCAACGAAACCCTCTGTTAATTTTACAATTTCATTTAAGTTTATGTCTTGAGATAACGGCACATTTCTTGTATGGACTTCTAATATTTTTCTTCTTGAAGGCTCATCAGGAATATCAACTAAAATTATTCTGTCAAATCTTCCGGGCCTTAGTAATGCTGTATCAAGCATATCTGGCCTATTAGTTGCAGCAATAACGGTAATATCTTTTATTTCCTCAAGTCCATCCATTTCTGCTAGTAGCTGATTCAAAACCCTTTCAGTGACTCTTGTCCCATTATCAAATCCTCTCCTTCCTGCGAGTGCATCTATCTCATCAAAGAAAATAACACAAGGTGCAACTTGCCTGGCTCTCTCAAAAATCTTTCGCACACCCTCTTCAGATTTTCCTACCCACATGCTTAATAAAGATGGTCCTTTGACCTGAATAAAATTAGACTCGCTTTCTTTAGCAACAGCCTTCGCAAGTAAAGTTTTTCCAGTTCAAGGAGGGCCATAAAGTAAAATTCCTCTAGGGGGTCTAATTCCTAATGTCTTAAAACTCTTTGGATATTTAATAGGCCACTCAACAGCTTCCTTTAATGAATCCTTAGTCTGATCTAATCCTCCAATATCATTCCATGAAATGTTGGGCGTTTCAACTAAAACTTCCCTCATTGCACTAGGATGCACAACTTTCAGAGCATCTTCAAAATCTTCAGATCTAATAATAATTTTATCCAGCACTTCTGAAGGAATAGGCTCATCGTCATCTAATTTCAATTCAGGAAGTATTTTTCTTAAAACATTCATTGCAGCCTCTTTTGTCAAGGCGCTTAAATCTGCCCCAACAAATCCATGAGTTTTTCCAGCTAAAGACTCTAATTCTATTCCCTTATCTAAAGGCATTGTTCTTGTATGGATCTTTAAAATATTCAATCTTCCTTCTTTATCTGGAACAGAAATATTAACTTCTCTGTCAAATCTTCCAGGCCTTCTTAATGCTGGATCAATTGAGTTTAGTCTATTAGTTGCAGCAATAACAACTACTCTTCCTCTTGACTTTAATCCATCCATCATAGTTAATAATTGAGATACAACTCTTCTTTCTACCTCTCCCTGAACTTCTTCTCTCTTCGGAGCAATCGCGTCAATTTCGTCTATAAATACAATGCTAGGAGCATTTTTTTCCGCATCTTCAAAAATATCTCTAATTCTTTTTTCAGATTCGCCGTAGAATTTGCTCATTACTTCTGGTCCATTCAATAATATAAAATGTGCTTCGCTTTCATTAGCAACTGCTTTCGCAAGTAAAGTTTTTCCAGTTCCAGGAGGGCCATGTAAGATAACTCCCTTCGGAGGTTCAATTCCTAATTTATCGAAAATTTCAGGATGTTTCAGAGGAAGTTCAACCATTTCTCTAATTTTTTTAACCTCATCCGTTAATCCGCCTACATCTTCATAAGTAACATCAGGCAAGACCTCTTCAGAAGCCTCTACAGCCTTTGGATTTAGAACAACCTCCGTATATTCGTTAATAATACACGGTTGATTTGGCGTTGTAGAAACAACTAAAAATTTCATTTGTTGAAATCCTGTAAATCCGAAATTGTTTCCAAAAAAATCTTGCAAATCGCCAAATATATCAGGGAATCCTTCATTCATTAAATCTCTTCTTCGTTGAACACCGCCAAGAGAAATAATATCTCCTTTCATTACTACTCTTCCCAATAAGCTATTCTTAAATAATTCAGGATCAGCATGTATCATTACTCCTTTTTGTGTTGGAGCTATAGAAACTTTTTTTGCAGGTTGAGCAACTACTTTTTTAACTTTTACCTGCTCACCTACACTAGTTCGCGAGTTCTTTCTTATTAACCCGTCTATTCTAATTATTTTCTCTCCAACATCAGCAGGATAAGCCCTATCAACAATAGCAACAGTTTCCCTTCCGCCAGTAATAGAAACAAGGTCCCCTCTATTTAACCCTAAAGCCCTCATCAAGTTGGGATCAATTCTAGCAACCCCTTTATAAACATCATCCTGCAATGCTTCAACAACCTTTAATTTTATATCATCGTTTTTTTTCATATTTCCTCCTCAAAAATTTTTTCATTTTGTTTTATATCTCCGCCAATAAAATCTTCTCCAAATACCAAACTTAATCTCCTAAAATCTTCAAAACATAACCTTACCATGTCATCCATATCTCTTCTAGCAGTTTTATGCATCTCATTCATAAAGTTAACAATCTCCTTAGGAATGCTTATAGCATGACTGTTCCCTACCACCCGAAGCTTAACATTATAAGTCTTTCCCTTTAAATCCTTAAAATGCTGGAAATAACTTAAATCAGCAGGATGTATAATCATATCCCCGCAATTATTACACTTGACAGCTCTAAGCTCAACTCCCTCTCTATCCACAATCCCCTGCTTCATCTCCATGTTGCAATTTTTGCATAAAATCTTAGCATCAAATATGTCTATCATTTTCTTAAAGTATCCTTTTACGTGTATACAGGATGGTATATACCGGGATATTTAAATATTTCGCTTTTTGAGTATATTAAACTTCTCTTATCAAATTTAATAGAGGAAACATAAAAAATAAATAAAAAGGATGTTTTTCTTTCATTTCATCCCTTAATTGATTAGCACTTTCTAATCTCCCAATACATTTACAAAAAACATATGCCCTTGCATATCCGTGTCTAGAAGAATCTTTTCTAGCTTGCTCAATAGCCTTCGTAACATAATAATTCTTCATATAAACATCTTTAGACAATTTCCAAGCAGTTATATATCCTCCGATACTTGCGACTTCCTCTGCAAATTCGGCTAAATTCTGTTCCAAGTTCCCATTATCCCTTAAATCCATTACTCAAAGGCAATAATTTACTTTATAAATACTCCTAAAAAAATCTAATTAATTACTTCTTCAATAAGCCCATAAAAAAGTATATTTTATACTTCTACCAACACAATATTTAAAAGCATTACATTCCTCGGTATAAACATGTTCTTTAAGAAAAAAAATCCACGTTGCGATAATTGCAATTCAAAAGTAAA
Organism: Nanobdellota archaeon; assembly: GCA_030648155.1. Classification (GTDB taxonomy): domain Archaea; phylum Nanobdellota; class Nanobdellia; order Pacearchaeales; family GW2011-AR1; genus JAUSIK01. Next base: position 241,062 of record JAUSIK010000008.1, read on the forward strand.
TCAAAAATTTAGCTTTTGCCCTTATTGCGGAATTTCTATGCTGGATGAAGAAAAATATATGAAAGATTACGGCTTTTTAGGAAAAGGCGAAGAGATGGAAGAGTCAATGATACCACCTCAACTTGGAATGGGTATAACTGATAAATTGATAGGATCATTAATGAACAATCTCATGAAATCCCTCGATAAACAATTCAAGCAAATGAATAAAGGCTATAATGGGGAAGAAATAAAAAGTTTTCCTAATGGAATAAGAATTCAGATAGGCTCTTCTCAAAATTCTAAAAAGCCTAACAAAAGTATCTTTGAAAAAGCAGTTTCAGAAAAGCAATTGGAAAAAATGAATTCACTCCCTAGAGAAAAAGCAGAAACTAAAATAAAAAGGTTAAGTGATAAAATAGTGTATGAATTATCAACCCCAGGAATAGAATCTCCGCAAGATGTTTTCGTTTCGAGGCTAGAATCAGGATATGAAATAAAAGCAATAGGGGATAAAAAAATATATGTAAATTCGCTCCCTATTAACCTTCCATTAAAGAGTTTATCCCTCGACAATAACAAGCTTCTTATAGAGTTTAAAACCTTGCATCAATGATAAAATATTAAATGATCCTGCCAGGATTTGAACCTGGGACCCCTGCCTTATCAGAGCAGTGCTCTACCAGGCTGAGCTACAGGATCCTGAATGTTTCAATTTTAACTCGTTTATAAAGATTATCTTTAAGTTCAAATTAAAATTATTCCAAATTAGAATATCTATTTTTAGCAAAATCCTCTCTTGCTCTAGTTAAAGCGCTTTCGTAGTTATTTATATTAGATAATATACGTTGATCACGCTCCCAAACCTTTCTCTTTTTAGGAGTAAGAATTTTACTATTACTAATAATTCCTTGTTCTAATTCGTGGCTAACTTTTTTAAAATCACCATCATAGAGCATTAGTCCTATCATAGCTAAAGCATACGCTCTTTGATTATCATTTGTATCAGCGTAATATTTTATTCCCATAATAAATCTAAAAATTCCTCCTTTTTAACTCTTTCTTAAAAAGCAAAAAGCCTTAATATCCCTAAAATCTTGATTAATCAGGCACTCTTAGTTCAGTGGCAGAATGCCAGCTTCCCAAGCTGGTCACGCGGGTTCGATTCCCGCAGGGTGCATTTCTATTCCTGCGGGAAGTATTCACTTCAACATTTTTCAAAAAAAGAATGCTTTATAAACTATCCAGGCATTATAATAAAAAGAGGATAAAATGTTTACACCTTTAGAAATCATCGCACTTATTTTTTCAGCTTTATTTCTAATAAAAATTATTATTGTTTTTACTAATAAAAAATTGTGGTATAAAAACGTAGCAGTAAAAATTTATAAAAAGCCCGAATTATCTTCTATTATTCTACTTTTCATCGCAGTAATTATGTTCTTTTTTATTATTCAAGAATTATCATTTACACAAATCCTTGCAGTAATGGCATTTTCATCAATCCTTATAGGGGTTGCATTCATGCAATTTTCAAAAGAATTGATGCCCATCCTTGAAAAAATATATAATAAGAAATTTAATCTTCTGATAATACTTTATACTCTAATTTGGATTGCATTAATTCTTACAGTAATTAAAGAGATATTTTATTAACAAATAATAACAATTAAAAACGACCCATCCTAAATTATAATATGTCCTTCGCTTATAAAATAAAGAAATTCTGGGAGTTTCTTAAAAAAGACACCTGGCAATCATGGATAGTTTCAATAATTTTAATTATAATTTTCATAAAACTTATTTTCTTTCCTCTTCTCTCATTTTTAACTCAATCCCCTCTCCCTTTAGTAGTAGTGGAATCATGTTCAATGTATCACGAATCTTCATTTAATGAGTGGTGGGAGAGAAATAGCGAATGGTATGAATCAAAAGATATTACAAAAGAAAATTTTGCATCATTCTCATTTAAGAATGGATTAAATAAAGGAGACATTATCTTAGTAACAGGAAAAAATAAGTATTCCGAAGGAGATATAATAATATTTACTGCTCCAACACAGCATCCTATTATTCATAGAATTATTTCAACAGATCCAATTTCCACAAAGGGAGATCACAATTCCGACCAATTGTCCATAGAAAAATCAATCCAGCAGGCAAATATATTAGGAAAATCAACCCTAAAAATCCCATTATTAGGCTGGATAAAACTTATTTTCTTTGAACCATTTAGATCCAAAAATGAAAGAGGATTATGTAACTAGCTTAAAAAATCCCCTCTTCAGCTCAAAACCCTAAAACCATAAATTTAAAATACCCCCTTTGTTATATCACCACATGGAATTTTGCCCTAAATGTGGAAGTATGATTCTCGTTGACAAAGACAAGGCTGCTTGTGCTAACTGCGGTTACAAGATGAAGAAAAAGCCAAAAATTGAAGCATCAGAAAAAATAGAAAACAAAGAGGCTGTTCCTATAATTAAAGAAGGACAGGACGAAACAAACCCTGTAGTCGATATGGTCTGTCCTAAATGTAAAAATAAAAAATCATATTTCTGGACATCTCAAACAAGAGCAGCAGATGAATCAGAAACAAAATTCTATAAGTGCACAAAGTGCACTCATACCTGGCGCATCTATAAATAGCTAGCCTTTACATTCTTTTAGAAATCATGTAAGATATCTGAATGAAAATTGAAGCTAACAATCCAAAAGCAGTTAGTAGCATTTCAAGAATATTAAAACAAGTAGAATTAACAACATTAATTGCAATAAAAGTAAATATAAGAAAGTTAATAAAATTACCTAACCACTCCAAAAGATCCCAATTCATATTAATTTAAGATAGATTTAACAATACCATATATTAAAATACCGACAGCAATCAACCCCAATATCCAAGAAATATAATATAAAATTTTAAGCCCCTTCTTCATATATAAAAGAGGTTATTTCTCTATATAAACTTCTCCCCAACTGAATAATATTTATTTCATTAATTAATTCCAGCCTTTCTAAATACCTTTTTAAACCTCATTTCTCTATAAAAATTAAGGCCTCGTAGCTCAGCCTGGTAGAGCACTGGACTCTTAACTTTAAAATGATTCATTTTAAGGGATCACGATTGCTAAAAGCAATCGAGAAATCCAGGTGTCGCGGGTTCGAATCCCGTCGGGGCCATAGTTATTATTTATAAGTAGTTACAAAAAGAAAGTTTTATAAAGGGGAAACTCTCCTAATTTTTATGAACTTACGAGATAAATTATCTTTTAATGCAAAGCAAGAGGACTTAGAGGTTTTATTAGCGGAGCCCTTTGAAATTGATTTAGAGGACATTCCAATTATTTATGTAATAGGATGGAACTATAATCAAGGAAAATTAGACTTGGCTAAAGACTGGCTTAAAAAGACTGAATTTAGCCAAAGAAAAAAAGATGCGATAATAGGGGATATTAATCGAGATTATTCAAGTGAAAAAAGAATTGTTTTAGCCTATCTTTATTCGCATCTTAAAGAAGCAGAAATTTCAGATGATGTACTTAGAGACATAAGAACTATTTACGATGGCATCATGTTTGATCATGGGCAATTGGACTGGAACACAAGCTCTTTAACGTTTAGTGGGCCAGAATTTGTTCCCCAAGTGTATCCAGAATATGTTGAGAAAATCAAGCAATTTAAAAAATTATACCAACCTGCACTGGAAAGAATAAAACAGTCTCATGAACATGATAATCTTATTAAAATACTGAATAAATATATTGGCTATGACAGGGAACTAGGATTAGGAAAAATGTGGCTTGTCCTGAATAGATTTGACTATCGCACTAAAAAAGAAAGAAATAGATATCGTATGCAAATTGCAAAAGGATTAAGCGTTAATGACAAAGATATGATAACAAGTATTGAGTTAAGAGGCATTCATAATACAGGAGATGCTCTCGAGCAGGTTTCAAGATTGATATCAGAAAAGAATTGAAAATAATCTGAATAAAAAACAAACCATCTTTGAGAAAATGAATCAAAGAAGAATAAAAATTAGTTTTATATAGCTAAAGTTCCTATATTTTGAATTATAAGGAGAGGGTGATGGCAAGAAATGTAATAGATAATATTAGAAAATATTTCTGGATAACTTTATTTAAAAACTCCAGTTTGCTAGCGCCAGTTTTGACATTTTTTTACTTATCTAGAGGATTAGATTATTCCAAGATTTTTATTCTTTATACGGTAATAGTTATTTCCATGTTTATATTTGAAGTCCCTACTGGAATTTTTGGTGATAAGTTTGGAAGGAGCAAATCAATTCAGTTAGGTTTATTTGGATGGATTATCTTTGGAATAGGATTATTATTTGCTAATTCTTTCTGGACTTTTTTTATGTTATACATTTTGTTTGGAATAAATATGACTTTATCTTCTGGGAGTGACGAAGCCTTAATCTATGATTCATTAAAACAGACTAAGAAAGAAAAAAAAATGAAGAAATATATGAGTAAAATTGTATCTGCAAAGTTTATTCCTCTTATTATTATCGCCCCTATCGGTGCAATTATATCAAAAGACCTTACCTACCTTCAATTTAACATCTTACTAATTGGAAATATTGTTTTTGCCATTTCAGCTTTTTGTATTTCTTTAGCATTAGTCGAACCAAAAATTAATACTGGGCCTCATGAAGTCCGATCCCCAATTAAATTGTTTTTTTCTTCTCTATCAGACATAAAAAACTCCCCCACATTAGTAAAATTATTTTTAAATAAAACATTAATATTAATCCCAGGAATGCATATTTTTGCATTGTTATGGCAGCCCTATTTAAAAGAATCAGGAATTCCTGTTGCAGGATTTGGATTTTTGATAGCTATCTGTGCAGTTTTCATTTGGTTTTTTGCTAGAAAAATAGATAAAATTGAGACTATTATTTCTGATAGAAAATTACTTTTCCTTACAGGAATTCTACCTTTAATATCATTTATTCTTGCCGCTTTTTTCAGAAATATTTTTGTTGCAATAATGTTTTACTTTATAATAAGGATTATGGTATGGGCAAGAGAGCCTATTTTTTCTCATTATATTAATCAGCATATTAGATCAAAAAACAGGGCTACTGTTTTATCAAGTCTATCTATGATAGATAGCCTATTTGATATAATTATTTTCTTAACAGCAGGTTTTATTGCGGATATTAGCATATCTTATACTTTTATATTCTCTGCTGGAGTAATATTAATTGCTTTGATATCCTTTAGAATAAGAGAAAAACATATAAATTAATCCTACATATTACAAGAAATAACTGTCCGCCTGAACACAATAATTTATATAAACTTCAAAATTTTTCTCCGCGTTACCGCAACTTTCTACCCCAACCGCCAGCTAACTTATTTTTTTAATTCTAGCCCAACTCAGAGCCATCTACCCACTACAAAAGAAAAATGAAATGTAGAGAGTAAGATCTTAATAGTTAATTTTTACATTATATCGAGACCATAGTTGTTATTAATAAGTAGTGACAAATAGAAAGATTTAAATACTTATTGTACTTAAAAAATAAGAGATAATAAAAATGGTAAAACACTACAATCATAAGAAAAGAATGTTAAGGGTAGCTGAGCCTATTATTAATATTTTTCTTAGTGAACAATCACTAAAAAAAAGAAGAGATGTCCTAAGAAAAATTGTTGGAAAGACAAGAGGAATGACGAAAGACGAATTTAAAGAAAGCTACAAAAATTTTCTTAAAAATAAAGGATTTACTAGGGCTTTCTATGATCCTCTTTCAAGAGAAAATGTTTTTTCGAAATCTGCTAAATCGTACGATTACGGGCATGAGCTAATGCATAATTTAAGAAGATATACGAAAAACGATTATGTTCTAGCAAGTGCTGTCGAAACATATATGAGGAGTCTTGATCAAGCAAGAGTTTATATTGAAGAAGATAGAATCAATGAAACAGAAGATTTATATAAAAAAATACGCCATCAGGAAAATCTAAAACCCTTGAGCTTTTTGCATAGAATTCTTAATCAAGAATATAGTAATAAATTCGATGAAACAGGCAGAGATATAGGAAGGCGCGCCGCATTCATGGAAGCAAGATATAAATTACCTGGAGCAGGTTTGCAATACTTAAAGCTCATCGACAATAAAGTTTCTCCTGAAAAAGCAGAGAAAATTGTGATCATGATGAATGAGCAAAATCTCTCTTTAGTCTAATATAAAAACTCCAAAAACTCCCTAAAATAATGAAATACAATAAACAGCTTCTTTCTGAAATAGCAAGATTTAAAGATTATGTAATAATAGTCGAAGGAAAAAAAGACGTAGAGGCTCTTAAGTCTTTAGGTTTTGAAAAAGTTTATGCAATCCATTTAACTGGAGTGCCATTAAGAGAAAGAGTAGAACAAATAATGTTGTATGTAGAGAAAAAAGAAAGAGTCTGTATATTAACAGACCTTGATAAAAGAGGAAAACAATTGTATGAAAAGTTAAAGCCAATATTTCAAGAGTTAGGCGCAAAATTAGATTCTACCTTTAGAGGAATATTAATAAAATCAAGAGTCTCCCATGTAGAAGGAATTCCTGCTTTCATGAATAAAGTAGAGAACATTCAGTAAAATGCTCAACACACATTTATTTAATCCTAAAAAAATTGCAGAAGAACTCTATAATCCAGAAAATATTGGAGTACTTTCTATAAATAATTTTATTGATGAAAGGGTCAGGCAAAACCTTCTTGAAGAAATTTCTAGAGCAAACTATAGAAAAGCGCAATCTCAATATGGGAATGCAAATCAAGAATTTTTCTATTTTGAGCCGGATAAAGAAGATAGAATATTTCCCATAACTTCATTGTTGAAATTGAGTTATTTAATACCTTATAATAAATTAGCCCAAAAAGCAAATTTTCAAAAAACAAAAACAGAGGTATTTGTACAAAAATATAGAAAAAGTTCTCTTGGAATAACACCCCATAAAGATAATTTAGCCTATCGTAATTTAATATCTATCTTTATTCTCCAAGGAGAGGGAGATTTCTATGTTTGTAGCGATAGAGAAAAAACTAATCCTGTAAAGATAGATAGTCCGCAAGGATCGGTTATTCTAATGCGCGCACCCAGAAATATAGGAGAAAAAAATCTAAGGCCTATGCATTATGTAGAAAATATTAGAAGAGAAAGGCATGTTATTACTTTAAGAGAAAAAATTTTGAGTTAAATCTAATCAGCACCTTCATAATGGGTTCCAACTTTATCTACGCTATCCTTTCCTTTTCCTAAATATTGCAAAAAGTCTTTAACCCTTCTAATGTATATTTTAGATCCATATCGCATTTCTAGCCTTTTGAATAAATCATCTTCATTAGTGCCAAATCCAACCTCACGTTCATCACAAATTGCCACATATAGTTGATCGCCATATCTTTTCCTAATATCTAAAATATTGTCTAAAAAATATTCTCTATTTGATTCAAAATCAGAAGTCATGTTAGAATTATTTAGGATAATTTACCCTTAATATTTTCAATATTTTCAGCGATCTCCTGCCCTTTCTTTGTCAACTTTATTAATTTGATTCTTCCCTTCTTTTCAAACATAACTAATCCTAGTCTTTCTAAGCTTTGTAATATCTTGACAGCATGGCTGTAAGTGCAATCTACTTCTTTAGCTAAAACACTGCCGTATCTCGCTCTGCTTATTCTTTTCAAAGCAACTAGCATCAAGGCAGGCTTCCTCCTGAAGAAGATGTCAAAGTTGTCTTTCATTTGTTCTGTTGTAATCATATGCTTTCTAATGTATATATTAAAGCCATATCAGTCCTTTTAAAGTTTTCCCCGTCTTTGTCATCTTCTAAAGTAACAAAACACCACTCGACAAATACAACAAAAACATTTATATATTAAAAAGTAAAGATTTTTTTATGAATCCTGCTACAATCTCTTTTTTTAATGAAAGAAAAGATAAGCCTACAAGCATCATATACAGACATCATGACGGACTTCCAAGAGGTCTAGGTATAGATTTATTAACTTTTACCAATGAAATAAGATATACACGCACTCTAATGTTGGATAGTCATTTTAATGATGCCTCATACTTATCAGCAAAATGGATAGTGTATGATGCAATTAGACAACAAAAACACAGAGGTGAAATGCAAAGATTCTATAGAAAAGATAGAGAACTCTCAGAAAAACTAAATGTAAAGTCTATAGAAGATTTACCAGAAACAGAAAGACAAGAATGTATTGATGAAATATTAAGATATAAAGAGACCGGAGAAAAAATAACTCCAGTTCATTATCTGGAGTTCAGCTCAATAGGAATAATTTCAGACATAGGAGAATTTCCTACAGAGAATAATTATCAAGTAATATGTAATGGTGCACCCCTAATACTTTACAATAATCTAAATTTAATAGAAGTATTAAAAGAAGAAAAAGACTATCCTCAGTGTATAGAATCTAGAAGACCAAAAAATAGAGAAGAATTTTACTATCAGGTATAACTTCACAACAAATTTCACTCCCCTGTCAATTCATCATATATATCAAGATATCCTTTCGAATACAATTCTAATTTGTCGGTTTTAAGTTCAATTTTTGATAATCCATTCTTAAACGAATCTTTAACATAATCTCTGTCCTGCATAATTTTAATTATTTCTTCTTTTGAAGAATAAATTACTATATCCTCGTTTTCTATTGTTCCTTCTCCAACTCTGATTCTTCCCTCATTAACCTCCCCGTAATAACTTCCATCCTCTACATCGATTTGAATCGTTGGAAGCTCATCACTAAATGGGGCTTCATACAAATTATATGCTTTAATTGAAAATAATAAAAAATAAATATAATCTTCGTTAAAATCCTTAACTGCATCATCCAAGCTTAACCCTTTAGAAGGATTAACCAAAACCTTTCCAACATTTTCAGTTGAATTATCATCCTTATATTCAAATAAAATATAATAGATTCCGCCTATTCCAGCTAATGCAATAATTAATAAGCTTATTATAAAAAAGATAATTAACCTATTTCCCCTCTTTTTCTCTTCCTTGTGCATATCTAAATTTAATATCTTGCATTTTTAATACTTTCTAATAGATTAACTAATAATATTATAATCCACAATGATAAAGCTTTAAAGGTCTATTCTCTAATACTACTAAATGAAAAGAGATAGAAATTTAGATATCTATCTAGCTGAAATTTCAAAATATCCTATTTTAGGCGAAGAAGAAGAAAGAAGTCTAGCTATTTCTATCCAAAATAATTATTATAGATATATTAAAGAAAGAGATAGAGTTTTTAATAATAGTTCTTCACTCCCCGAAATTGAAAAATCGATAGAAGAAGGGCAAAAAGCCCGTGAAAAATTTATTAAATCTAAACTTAGAGATGTTGTAGTTATAGCCAGACAATTTAAAAATCAAAGGCTTTCACTAGCCGATTTAATTCAGGAAGGAAATATCGGACTTATTAAAGCAGTAGAAAATTATGACCCGTACCGCCAAGTAAGATTTGCCACTTATGCAACTTATTGGATAAACCAATCAATAAAAGGAGCAATAAAAAACTCAACATATACTATAAGAATACCAGTAAATAATTATAATTATTTTAAAGAATTTAGAAATTCAATATCGACGAAAATAGAAAAGGATAATGAACAACCAACGAATGAAGAAATAGCAAGAGATTTGCAAATCCATGAATTAACTGTAAAGAAAATAAAACAAGCAGAGTTAGTGCTTAAAAAAAATAAAGAAATGGTAAGCTTAAATTATCTTCCAGAAAATAGAAAAAATAGCCTAGAGGCGCAAATCAATGATGAAGATTCAGATAGTGAATTAAATCCACTAGAAACAAAAGAGTTATACGAAATAATTGAAAAAACAATTAATAAATTCCGTGATAAAGAAATTCTAAAAAGAAGATTTGGGCTTAACGGTTATAATCCAACTACTCTTGAAAATATAGGGAAAATATTTAACCTAACAAGAGAAAGAATCAGGCAGATAGAATCAAACCTCTTAAAAAAACTAAATTTTGCGCTGTCAAGATAATCGACCCAAACCCTTATAACCATCTTTTTCCATCAAAAATAATGCGTAAAAAACTAAAAATATTAGCTGCTTCAGATCTTCATGGAGACGAAAAGCAAATTAAAAAACTAGCAGAAAAAGCAGAAAAAGAAAAAGTAGATTTAGTAGTACTTTGCGGAGATCTTACTGGATGGGTAGAAACGAAAAATGTCATTAAGCCATTTAAAGATAAAAATAAAAGAGTCTTGATAATTCCTGGCAATTGGGACTCTTTTGCAACAACAGACTTCTTAGCTCAAATGTATGGAGTAAGAAACATTCATGGATATTCCGTCCAATATGAGGATATAGGATTTTTTGGTGCTGGAGGTGCAGAATCAGCCCCAGGACCAGGAATAATTTCTGAAAAAGAACTTTTAGAAACACTAGAAAAAGCCTATGAGGGAATTAAAGGAATTGAAAAAAAAGTAATGGTAACTCACATGCACCCTTCAGAATCACTTTCAGAATTTTCAGGCATCCCAGGCAGCAAAGCCATAACAAAAGCAATAAAAAAATTCAAGCCAGATATCCTTTTGCATGGCCACATCCATGAAGGTTCAGGTATTGAAGAAAAAATTGGTTCAACAAAAGTAATAAACGTTGGAAAAGAAGGAAAAATTATAGAAATATAAAAAAATACAGAAAAGTTTATTAATAAGTTATGCTTCCCATATTAATTTTAGTGTTGGAAGCAGAAAAAGCAGAAGCGCGAAGAAGACTATAAAGTGAGTTTAGAAAAAAAGATTGAAACAACTAGAACTGAAGGCAATAAAGAAGAATCCATAAATTATTCTCCAATACCAAAAGAAGAAGAACTTCTTATTAAGAAAAAAACAGCAATTTCTGAAATGGCAGTTAACATGGTTAAAGAAGCTATGCAAAAACTTCTAGGTCCTAGAGAGTATTATACGGATAAATATCATCAAGTTTCATCTAACGATGATTCATCTGAACAAAGAAAAAGAACGGAATTAGACCTTGTAGAAAAAACTTTATTCTCAATCTACCCAAAAATTCCAATTAAAAAATATGATGAAAAAGAATCTATAGATCCTAGTAATTTATGGAGGGCAAAAGGAGAGCTTATTGTATCCATCTTAGATTACTTTAAAGAAGAAAAAATTCCAACCGAAATACGCATGGACTATGCAAGAAAATGGGCGGAAGACCTTTCATTCTCCCTAGCATATGGAAAAGATAAGGCAATAACCATTTTGCTGAACAATATAGAAACTAAATTCCCAAACAACGCCACTACAGAAAAAATTGAATCTATTCTCTACAGACTTCATAAAAAGTACGATCTTGTCTAGAACAAATATTAGAAAGCAACTTATGTCTCCTGGAACACACCGTATCTAGCAAGTAATAACAAAAAGAAAACTTTAAATACCTAGGGTTTATTTTAATTTTATGATAGACCCAATTAAATCCCTAGAAAGATACAAAAGAATAATGGACTCTCAAGGATCAGAAGAGAGCGATCTTTTAGGGGTATTAGAACAAGCACTACATCATAATTTCCCAAACACCTACCATCTTGGCTTGAGGGTAGGATTGATGACTGGAGATGAATCTATGATATTTAACTCGGTCACAGATCGAGTAGCATTAGTTAATAGGCATGTTAGAGATGCGCAGAGTGCATTAAGGAAGATTTATGACGTGGCAAAAGAAAAAGGATATAAAGAAATTACCGATATTTTTGAGAGAACATACCATATAGGACATTCTTCAGACAATTCAGAAGATTAAATCCTACCAAACTCAGAGAAAGAGGGTATTTAGTTCTTGATGATTGTGTCCTAACGAGTTTTAATAAATGAGGATTGCCATTTACAATAATAATATTAGATAGGATTCTGTTAAGTAAATGGGTGATGCTTTAATTAGGCTACATAGGTAATTCTACTTAATCTATTTTAGAAATTAAAATTAAGGAGCAAAAGGCAATGAGATGTAGTCACTGCCCCTCACCCCTAACCATTAAAATCAGGCAGGATAATAATTGAGTGTAGAAAAATTAATGCAGTGAATGTAGAAGAAGATTTTGTGAGATGAAATTTCGTTCTTAGCCGATTTCGTAGCGTAGTTGCCGAAGAAACATAAAAAATTGAAGAACCAAAATATTTAAATACTACTAAACAATGACGAAGGCATGGAAAAATCATTAGAAGAATCATTAAGAGAATATAGGATGAGAAATCTTTCTGATAAGGAAGGAGTTGGAGAGAGAGTTCAATCACTAATTGGAGAAGTAAATCCTTCAGATGTAAGAGTCATTAGATTGAACAGCGAGGATGCACTAAAATACGGAAAGAATGATACAACCTACGCTATTTATACAAAAGAATGATTTTTCTTTGGTTCTGAATAAAAAATTTCTTTCAGCAATTTAGTTTAACCTTTGTTATAGAAGATTTATAAAGAGGATTTTATTACATTTATTAGGAGAAAAACAAAATGTCAAAAATTGAAACAAAAAAAACAAGTGGCTGTATTGAAGATCACTTTAGCTATGGGGACAAAAGATACGTAATGGTAAGAGAAGATCCTAATAGCAATTATCTTCCAATAATAAGAAATAGTTTGATTGAAGTAAGAGATCCCCTTGAAAGAGCTTTAGTTCGTTTCGATTATATTGTCAAGAAATTATTCGGATAAATTTTTTTTAAAATAATTCTTTCAGCAATTTCGTTAAAATTTTGTTAGGCAAATTTGCATAGCAATTTTGCGAGAGTTCTCTTTTATGATTTTAACGAAGCAAGAAATCAAAGGCTGAAAATTGCGATTGAAACGAGCAACATCTTTGGGCGGGTGGCAGGGTGTTGTGGATGGTGGGGCGAAATCTCAATTTGGACGAAACCAGGCAACACAAATCTATTTAACAATTGCACAACAATCTATAAAAGACATAAAATGTCCTTTAGACAACATACAAAACACCTAAAATGCCTGTAAAAGACTTCCTCCCAATTGGAGATGCAAAAATAACTATAGAGAAAGAAGTAAAACAAAAACCAACTATAGCAGAGCTAACAACAATAGAATCCCCAGGAAATCCTGTTCCAGCCTCACAATTAATTTCTAAAAAATCTCCCCAAAAGAAAAAGAAAAAAACAGAAAAAAGCCCTCCTTCAAAAATAAGTTCGGCTAAAAGAGATTCCATCTTAATAATAACAGAAAAACCCCAAGCAGCCCAAAAAATAGCCTTTGCTTTAGGCACTCCTAAAAAAAATACAGAAAGAACAACTTCATTCTACGAATTAGAAAGAAACGGCGAAAAAATCATAGTTGCTTCAGCAGTGGGTCATTTATTCAACTTAACATATGTAAAAGGGCAGAAAGGCTGGCCAATTTTCAAAATAGAATGGGTGCCATCCTATATATCAAAACACGCATCATTCACAAAAAACTATTATGATTTATTAAAAAAATTATCTAATAAAGCAAAAGAAATAGTTTTAGCGACAGACTACGATATTGAAGGAGAATTAATAGGTTGGAATGTTCTGCGATTTATTTGCAATAAAGAAACAGCTAAAAGAATGAAATATTCTACATTGACAAAACCAGAATTAGAAAGATCTTATGATAATTCCCTTCCAGAGCCAGATTGGGGGCAGGCTTACGCAGGAGAAACAAGGCACATTTTAGATTGGCTTTATGGTATAAACCTATCAAGAGCCTTAATGTCTGCACTCAAAAAAGTAGATACTTTCAAAATATTATCAATAGGGCGAGTACAAGGTCCTGCCCTAAAGATAATTGTTGACAGAGAAAAAGAAATTTCTGCCTTTAAGCCAGAACCTTATTGGCAAGTATTTGCTCTTATAAAAGAGAAAGGAACCTCCACCGAACCATTGGCACCCCAGGAGTTTAAGCACCCAGAAGACATTTTCGATAAACAACTTCTAGATAAATTCAAAGATATAAAAGAAGCGGAAGCAGAAACCAAAAATACAGAAGAATCAATCCAACCTCCAGTTCCATTCGATCTAACCACACTGCAAAGAGAAGCCTATGCCCATCATGGAATTAGTCCTGCTCAAACTTTATCTATAGCTCAAAAACTCTACTTAGACAGTCTTATATCCTATCCTAGAACATCCAGCCAAAAAATTCCTGATTCTATTGAACCAAAAAAAATTCTTAAAACACTGTCAAAAAATTTCCCAGAAGTTAAAATTGCAGTAAGATCGATCCCAATTGAGGGTAAAAAATCAGACCCAGCTCACCCATCTATATTTCCAACAGGAGAATTTAAAATACTGGAAGGAAATGAATTGAAACTTTTCAATTTAATAGTAAAAAGATTCATATCAGCATTCTCTCCAGATGCAAAAACAGCAAATAGGAGAGTAAAATTAACAGCATTAGATAAAGAAGGTAAAAAATCAGATATTACATTTACTGCGTCAGGTTTAAAAATTCTAGAAAAAGGATGGACTCAAGTCTATCCTGCAAGGCTTGAAGAAAAAGATATTCCAACTCTAAATGGTAAAGTAAAAATTGATGAAATAAAAATAGAGGAAAAAGAAACCCAGCCTCCAAAAAGATTCACTCCTGCATCCTTAATTACCCTTCTAGAGAGAAAAAATCTTGGAACTAAAACAACTAGGTCTTTGATAATCGAAACTCTATTTGACCGAGGTTATCTCGATGGGAAAAGTATAAAGGCCACCCCATTAGGCATGAAATTAATTGAAGCATTAGAAGAATATTCTCCTATAATATTAGATGAAAATTTAACTAAATCTATGGAAGAGCAAATGGATTCAATTCTAAAATCTAAAGATAAAAATCTTCTTCCAAAAGAAAAAGAAATAATAAAAAAGGCAGAAAATATAATCATTGATATTTCAAAAGAATTTAAAATAAAAGAAACAGAAATTGGAAATAAGTTAAAAGAAGGTATAACTGACCTAAGAAAAGAAGAGCAAGAAAATAATACCCTATTGCAGTGCCCAACATGCAAGCAAGGCTCTCTAAGGGTAATTTATTCTAAAAAAACAAGAAGATATTTTATCGCTTGTTCGGCATATCCAAATTGCAGGCAGACTTATAGTCTCCCTCCAAACTCCCTAATTAAAAAATCTGATAAAAATTGCCCTTCTTGCCAATTCCCTAAGTTATTGGCAATAAGAAAAGCAAAACGCCCATGGGAATTTTGTTTCAATCCCAATTGCGAAATAGTTAAAAAACAAAGAGAAGAATGGGAAGCTAAAAAAGCCCAATGGCAGAATAAGTCAGAAGAAAAAGATAAATAATTTTTATTATTTACGCAATTTATGTGCAAATTTCTCTGTCCATTTATCTTTTTCTGTATCTGTAGCTTTTCTTACCAAATGAATATAATTTTTTACTAATAATCTTTCTATTTTTTTAGGTTTTACAGAAACTAGTGAAACATATTGATGACTTCCTCTAGGTTTGCTCTCAAATGTTTCTGATGATAATGTATAAAGATAAAAATAATCTTGTTCCGGCCAACCTTCGTAAATAATTGCCTCCACTTTTGGATTATATTTTCTGTGGACACCGCAGCTAGAACTCCCAACACCCTTACAGGACAATATTCCCATAGCTATCGCTTGTTCTTTTACATCTGAAGCGTAAACTCCTTCTAAAAGATTATGTGGTTTATCTCCTAAGTCTGTTGCTTTATTTGGGATTAATTTATCTCCTTCTAATTCTCTTGCACTTCCATGGTATACATATTCCGGTTTCTCCATAATTTGATTAAATAATTAAAACTTAAGAATTTATCTAATTCAACTAATCTCCTAATTAATCTCTAACTCCCACTAGGACTAGCCGAAGGTGAAGGGGTTGCAGATGGAGTAGGTGTTGGAGTTCCTGTTGGAATAGGCGTAGGTTGTCCTCCACCTTGCGATTGGCTTGCACATGGAGAATAGCTATTGCATGATAATTCATCTGATGTAGTATCTGCACCGCATGTAGAGTATGGTTGTTTTGGGGCTGGCCCTCCTGAAAATAAATAATTGTTTAAATAAACTGAATCAGTCGTATTTATTATCCCATCATCATTTGCGTCCGCAGCTCTAAAGCAAGAAGGATTAGCCCCTCCCCTATATAAGTAATTATCAATAAATATACCGTCTGAAATATCTAAAACCCCGTCAGAATTAGCATCCCCCCTAATGAAGTTATTATTTTCTCCCCCCTCATCATCCTCTGGTGAAAAACCCCCTTCGCTTTCTGGAGGATATTCATTCAAATATACTTTTCCATTTTCTTTAATAATAAAATTATCCCCTTTTTGAACCTCGCCAGTCACTTCCCCAACAGGCAATGAAATTGCAAACTTCCCATCATCAGTTTTAACATAAACCGAATCATCAACAATTTCAATGTTATATTCTCTTCCGCCTATAGTATCTGGAATTTTAAAGTCTCTTCTGTATCCTTCACTAGAGCCAGAAGCCAAACTTACTTCATCTTGAAGTGAAAAAGCAGCATCTTTAACTTGTAAATTTATTTGTTCTACACTTTTGTCTGTAATATTCATTTGAACAACAATTGAAAAAGCAAGAAAAAATAATATAGCCGCGCCAGCAAGAACAAAGAACTCAATAGCAGACTGCCCTCTTTTCATCATTATTAATACCTCGAACTTATTTATAAATTTATGCCGTCTCCGTTACATTAACATAATTTCTTGTCGCCGAGATCTTTATCTTTTTTACCCCTTCTGTTTTGCTTATGCTCCCATTTATCGGTACATTGCTTGAAAAAGAAACCCTATTTGTTCCACCTGCCGCACTTATATTGACATATATTTGTTTATCTCCGATATAAATTCCCTCTACTCCGGAAGGAAGATAGGCGGTAATTGTAGTCAAAGAAGGCTCACCAGCATAAAAAACACTTTCAGAAGATGAAATAACTTTATTTGCAAAATTTCTAAGATGATTCATTCGAATATTATCCTTAATTAAACTAGAGTAAAATAAGCTCACACCTAATATCCCTATTATTAAAAAAACAATAAATCCCACAGTTATCAAATATTCTAAGCTAATCTGCCCCCTTTTTCCAATACTGGCCTTCATACACTATCCCTAAACAAATCAGATATTTAAAGGTAACTTGCCAATAACATTTATAAAAGACTTCCTCTTAATAAAAATGAAAGAGGCATTCCCTTTTCCGAATAAAAATGGGTAAAAAACTGGCACTAATAACTTCGTTAATATTTATTATAGCATCTTTTCACACACTCTCGCATATAATTCTTCAAGGAGGATTATCAAACTCTCTTGATTCAGGTATTTCAGGTTTGTCCATTGGAAAAATTTCCATTGATGAAGTAAAGCCTCAATATAAAGAAGTGTCGCAAACATCGCTTTATATTTTGGGAGCTGAATGGTCCCTATTAATTTTCTTATCTATTTCTGCATTCATTAAGCATAAAAGCAACCTGAAAGAAAATATGAAAACACTTCCTCTTTTATCAAAATACAAAGCAAAAACAAAAACAGACCTAGATATCCTTTATGAAATATTAAAAGAAAAAAAACATCTTAGAATCTCAACAATCAGTAAAATTTTTAATATCTCTCAAGAAATAGCATTGAGTTGGGCAAAAACCTTAGAATCAGGTTCATTAGCTGCAATACATTACCCGCGAGTTGGAGAGCCAGAACTAACAATTATAGAATAAAATGAAAAAACATAAGCATAAAAAAATAAAGCACCACCATATAGAAATAAAAAAACATATTCCCTTAAAAGTAAATAGTGAAAAAAAGGAAGAAATAATCGAAAGATATCCTATTGAAGTTGATGGAGCTAAGGTAGAAATAGAAATAAAAAAAAGTGAGCTTGGAACAATTTATCATGTTTCTATACCAAAAATAGACATTGCAACTACAGCCTTATTAAACAATATAAGAAACGAGCTCATTTCTATTACAACAATTAGTATGAAAGAACTAGTAGATCCTTCTTCCTTTAATACGATTAAAGTACGTTTCATGAATGAAGCAACAAACTTAATCAGGCAAAATCTTCCAAAAGTAGACAAAGAAGTAGAGGGATTTCTCGTAGGCCACTTAATACAAGATATGTTAGGATTAGGAGAAATAGAATTTTTAGTAAATGACCCTAACTTAGAAGAAATAGTAATTCCTTCAGCAAAAGAGCCAGTTAGAGTCTTCAGCAAAAAATACGGCTGGCTGGAAACAAGCTTAAAAATAGATCAAGAAGAAACCATAATAAATTATGCCAATATTATCGCTAGAAGAGTCGGAAGGCAAATTACTGTTTTAAATCCATTATTAGATGCGCACCTTATTACAGGAGATAGAATTAATGCTGTTCTCTATCCAGTAAATACAAAGGGAAATACAATAACTATAAGAAAATTTGCTCGTGACCCCTATACTATTGTAGACATGATCACAACAAAAACTTGTGATATTGATATTGCCTCTCTTCTCTGGCTGGCAATAGAATATGAAATGAATATCTTAATTTCAGGCGGAACAGGTTCAGGTAAAACTTCTTTTCTTAATGCCTGCATGCCCTTCATTCCTCCAAATCAAAGAATAATAAGTATTGAAGACACTAGAGAATTAATGCTTCCAGAATTTTTATATTGGACGCCGTTAGTAACCAGAACCCCAAACCCAGAAGGAAAGGGAGAAGTGTCAATGCTTGACCTTTTAATAAATTCATTAAGAATGCGTCCTGACAGAATAATCCTTGGAGAAATGAGAAAACAGCAGGAAGCAATGGTATTATTTGAAGCAATGCATACAGGGCATAGTGTTTATGCGACAGTACACGCAGATAATGCCTCTGAAACTATCTCTAGGTTAGTTAATCCCCCTCTTAGTGTTCCTCCAAATCTTCTAAAGGCTGTCAATTTGAACGTCGTCATGTTTAGAGATAGAAGGCATGGAATAAGAAGGGTGCTTCAAGTTGCAGAATTTAGCGCTGAAAAATCAGAAGCAAAAGCAAATATTATATATCGCTGGTCCGCTGATGGCGATAAAATAGTCAAGCATGGAGAAAGCCTCCGTTTCTATGAGGATGTTGGCCGTCACACTGGTATGTCTCAAAAAGAGATATCATTTGATCTTGAACAAAAGAAAAAAATTATTCTCTGGTTGATAAAAAATAATATCCGCGATCTAAACAGCTTCGGCAAGGTAATGAACCTTTACTATAAAAATAAAGCAATGCTCCTTGATGGAATAAGTAAAAATGATAAAAAAATGATTCTTAACGAATAACATGAAATTTAGAATACCTTATACCTTGGCGAATTTAGAGTCCTTAAAAAGAAAATCCAGTCTATTTAATATATTCAAAGGATCAGCAAATACTGGAAAAAAATCGAGCCTTCAAGGTTATTTAGATAATGCCAATATAAAATTAACACCTCAAGAATATCTTTCAATATGCCTTAGAACATTTATCTTCACTTTCATTATAATGGATATATTAGCAGCAACTTTCTTAGTGATTGTTAAAAATAGCCATCCATTTTTAATTTCTGCTGGAGTTGCCTTTCTTTTCTCTGCCTTCGCTTTTTTCAGCCAAGTTAACTACCCAAGGCTGTATCAATCGAGAAGGATAAAAAATATAGAAAAAAATTTAGTTTCCTCACTGCAAGATATGCTTGTTCAGCTAAATTCAGGAATCCCTATTTTCAATATCCTTGTTAATATATCCTCTTCAGATTACGGAGAACTTAGCGAGGAATTTAAAAAAGCAGTTAGAAAAATAAATGCAGGCCTGCCTCAAGTTGAAGTATTAGAGCAATTAGGCGAAGGCAACTCATCTATTTTCTTTAAAAGAACTTTATGGCAATTAAGCAACGGTATGCGGGCTGGAAGCGATATTTCAATAGTAATACAAGAAAGTATTAAAACTCTAAATGAAGAGCAAGTCATTCAAATTCAAAACTACGGCAACAAATTAAATCCTCTGATAATGTTTTACATGTTGATTTCAGTTATTATGCCCGCACTATCTCTGACATTTTTAATAATAATTGCATCAATGTTGGGTCTTGAAGGATCATTAATAAATTTGCTCTTTATTGGCATTTTTGTAGCAGTAGTTATAATGCAAGTAATGTTTTTGGGAATGATAAAATCAATAAGGCCTAGCTTAATATGAAAAAAGAAATACTAAAAGATAAAATTGAATCAAAAAAGACCCTTCAGCTTAAAGAGGAAAAGAAAGAAAAAAGAGAAAAAAATATTCTATTTTCTGCAATATTTTCTCTGGCAATTTCTATAACAACATATCTAATTACCTGGAGTTCAATATCAGCAATAATCGCCCTCATAGTCTCAATTTGTCTAGTCCAATTTTATCTTTTCACGAAAGAATTAATAAAAACCTCGCAAAGATTAAGAAAAATGGAAGATGTATTTCCTGATTTTATTGAGTTAATGGCTTCAAACCTGCGCGCGGGAATGACTATTGATAAAGCGCTATTATTAAGCTCTAGAAAAGAATTTTCACCATTAGATGAAGAAATCCTTAATCTTGGGAAAGATATAATCACGGGGAAAGATATAAACTCTGCCCTTTTAGCCATGGCTTCAAGAATAAAATCAGAAAAAATATTTAAGACAATAGCTGTCATAAACTCTGGAATAAGGTCAGGAGGAAACCTAGCAATAATTCTAGAGGAAACAGCTGGAAACATGAGACAAAGAAGTTTTATTGAAAAAAGAGCAGCCTCGAATGTACTAATGTATCTAATATTCATATTTTTTGCGGTTGCCGTAGGCGCCCCCGCTCTTTTCGCACTTTCATCTATTCTAATTCAAGTTCTCACAAATATCTTGGGAAATATACCTCAATTAGATACAACCGTTGCAACTAATCTCCCCCTAACATTAACAGCAATAAATGTTCCTCTAAATTTTGTAATTATTTTTTCTGTAGTTTTCCTATTAGCAATTAGCACTCTAGCCTCTTTATTATTAGGCCTTGTAAATAAAGGTGAAGAGAAAGCAGGGGCCAAGTATATTCTGCCCTTGGGCCTATCAAGTGTAGCCGTATATTTCTTAGTAAGATTAATCCTTCTAAGTCAATTTTCAGACCTTCTCTCTTAGAGATATATTTTTATAGAGGAACTAACTAAAACACATATGAAAAAGAGAAAAATTAAACATTCAATAAAGAAAAAAGTTAAAAATCATAAAAAGAAATTCAAAACTATACGAAAAAAAGAAATTAGAATTCCAATCGGGATCCCAAATTTTGACAATTTAATTGAAGGAGGATTTGAAAAGAATTCAATAAATACAATTGTAGGAGGAGCAGGAAGCGGAAAGTCAATATTTTCAACTCAATTTTTAATTGAAGGATTAAAGAATGGCGAAAAATGTCTTTATGTTACATTTGAAGAAAAAAAATCCAGGTTCTATCATAACATGAAAGATTTTGGATGGGATCTTGCAGAATTTGAAAAAAAAGGCCTTTTTATCTTCTTGGAATATACTCCTGCAAAAGTTAAAACTATGCTTGAAGAAGGAGGGGGAGAAATTGAAAATATAGTAATCTCTAATAAGGTGTCGCGTATAGTTATCGACAGCATAACCTCTTTCGCATTGCTATTCGAAGATGAGTTAGCAAAAAGAGAAGCTGCGCTTTCTTTATTCAACATGATAAGAGAATGGAGCTGTACTTCAGTCCTCACCTTAGAAGAAGATCCTGGAGAAGATAAAAAAACAGCTTCAAAATCAATGGAGTTTGAATCAGATTCGATCATTCTTTTTTATTATGCAAGAAATAAGGCAAAAAGAAAAAGATATATAGAAATTTTAAAAATGAGAGGTACAAAGCACGCAAGAGAAATATATCAATTTGACATTGGCAAAAAAGGCATTTCTATTCGTCAAGATCCGATACCGAGTTTTAAATCGGCATAAAATCAAATTTATATAGCCCTCTTCATTCTAAAATTAATACTATGTTATCTAAAAAAAGAGGGCAGGCATGGGGATTTGATTTAATGATTGCTTCATTAATATTCACGGCAGGAATAATTGTATTCTATATTTATTCCATCAATACTACCGAAGAAGCAGACTCAACTATAAACAAACTTACTTACGATGGAAGTATCTTGTCCAATATATTGCTTTTAGAAGGAAGCCCAAAAAACTGGACTACTGCAAACGTAGTTTCTCCAGGTCTATTGACAAATAATAAAATAAACCAAACAAAAATAGATAACTTTTATAATTTAACAAGAGATAATTATTCTGCTGTAAAAGCGCTCTTGAATACCCAGTATGACTTTTATATTTATTTTTCCAAGAATATTACTGCCAATGGCCAAGTTATCCCGGGAATGGGAAAAATTCCATCATCCC
The DNA here is from genome assembly GCA_030648155.1 of Nanobdellota archaeon. Classification (GTDB taxonomy): domain Archaea; phylum Nanobdellota; class Nanobdellia; order Pacearchaeales; family GW2011-AR1; genus JAUSIK01. Next base: position 263,508 of record JAUSIK010000008.1, read on the forward strand.
CTAAAAATCTTATAAAAATAGAAAGGGTAGCAATATATAACGATCAGCCTCTAACAATGAATATTGAAATATGGGAATAACGATGAAAAAAAGAGGAGTATTCTTCAGCATAGATGCATTAATTGCAGTTGGAATTCTAGTATTGGTAATAATGATAGCATATCCAGTTTTAAAAGTAACAAAAAATGAATCAGAAATTAACAAAGATGTTTTGATCTCATTATCTAATATTAAAGTAATAGAAGTCAATGATTCCTACATTCAAACACTAAGCCAAAATGGGGTAATTAATGATAGCAATAAATCAGTTTTAGAGCAAATAGGTGAATTTTATGTAACTAATGTCTCTCTCGCAACATATCTGGCAAACGTAACACTAAGTGAAATTAGAACGAACAAAAATATTGGATTATGGTTTGGAGATACTTTAATATTTTCCATTAATTCCACCCCTTATGAAGGAGCGACCTCAATTATTTCTGCCAGAGAATCCCTAAGTGGAATCTCTCAAGGAAATGTAACTAAAGGATATGTTTCTAAAGCATGGCTTAAAAAAATAGTGAATAAAAAAACAATCCTAATAATAAAAGGAGATTTAATGTGCGGCAAATGGAGTGATGCCCAATCATATTGTGGGCCGGCAAAAACCGATATTATATATGAAATAAATATCCCAGAAAATGCCACTGTGCTTAATGCCTTCTGGTTAGTCGAGCCATCTTGGCAAGGAGAAGGACAATTTAAATTATGGATAAACAGTAATGAAATACATAGTGGAGCAGTTCAATATTTCCAGGTATTTAACATAACGCAGTATTTACTTCCTGGGAAGAACGTAGCTATCTTAAATAGCACAACAGGAGGCGACGATGGCGCCTCGCATATAGTTGTAGAATACAATACTCCCGACCTCATAACTTTAGAAGACCAAAAAAAGTTCTATTTTAATAAAATGAAATCAAGTGCCATCTTATATCACGAAAAAGCCATTATAGTAACCAATCCCATAAATTTCCTAAATGTAAAACTTAATACTTCTTCTTCAACACAGCTTTTAATAAGATTAAGGGCAACTACTGTTACTATTGGAACTAAATCCCCAATAAATAATATAATAAACTTTACAAGTTCAGAAATTCTAGGAAATTTAACTACGGCAGGAATTACATATTCAAATTTAAGTAATGAATATTTCTATGTTATTGCTAAAGTTGGATCAGCAGGTGAAGTAAAACTAAATGAAAACTCTTTTGTAGAAATAAATACTTCTTCTTCTACTGAAATTCCATTTGGTACAATCGACATAACCCAAGAAATAAAATTAAATCAAAGCTTGAATAGAATTCAAGATGACACCTTCTATAGAAATCTAATCTGGCAGTTTTTCCTGCCAAAAAATTCAACTGCAGTTATTGCAGACTGGCAGTTAGGATGGCTCAAAACAGGATCCTCCTCCCTAGAACAGGAGGCAAAAGCAAATGGAATATGGCTATACGATTCGCCTCCGGATCCATTCATATCAACATTTAATAGATTTGGATACACTCCAAATTTAGCTCAAGGGTTATTTAAGGACGGAGCAAACAATTTCACACTCGATTTTGGATCTAACTATGGTGTATCCAACACCTCATCCTATGGATCATTAACCTTCTTTTTAAGAAGTTTTGTCAACTATGGAAATGTATATGAAAAAGCCCAAGGTGGAAATAGAACTATAATTTTTGAAGATGGGCAATCGAAAAATTTACTAATAGGGAACAGCAATGATACCTGGGACCCAGATAAGGATGCCATAGATAATGCAGTTGAAAGACTGCTTACCCAACTAGATGCAAATAACAATGGAAAAATTGACATCTCTATTGATCAAACCAGTCTCGAAATAGGAAACCTTGATATCGCAGGCGTACCCTATCTCTGGTCTACAGAAGCTCAAGTAAGAATATGGGAATAAATTTCAAGCTAAATAAAAGAGGAATAATATTTACGACTTTAGTAGTATTAATACTTTTTTTATTCGTAATTTCCTTAACTTTTTATTCAGTAATTAAAGAAAGAAAAGCAATCAGGGATAGAATAGAAACGATGAATGCATTTATTCCTTCACTAGAAAAAGATATGGGAAGGCAGTTATACATTTCTTCCTATAGATCTCTTCTATCAATTGAAAGTTACATTGGAGAAACGGGTAACTTCGTAACAAGCGCAGAAAATTCTATAGGTGAGGCTCTATTAAATGGAACAATAAATAATTTAACAATGGGTTTGATGGAAGGATACAAACTTTCTGAATGGCAGTCACGCGTATCAGAATTAGGAAATAAAGTTAATACTTATATAAATTATTCAGTAATTAATGTAACCGTCGCTCATTCTGACCCCTGGCACATTCTAATTAAAATGAGAATAAATATTACAATTGAAGATAAAGGAAATGTCTCTAAATGGCAAAAAATAGAAATAATAAAAACCAATTTAAAAATAGAGGGATTTGAAGATCCTTTATATTTAATAGAAACTAACGGTCTTATTTCAAATAAAGTCCTAAGAACTCCTTATTCTTCATTCGTAATTGGTTCAGATTTGACAAACCTTTCGTTGCATGTAAATAATTCATACTATATTTCCTCTCCAGCAGGTCCAAGCTTCCTAGACCGTTTAGAAGGTAAAACTTCTGCAAGTACTAATGGGGTAGAGTCTCTAGTAAATCTCGCAAAATTATCCTCCCAAGGCATTGCCACATCAGATAAATCAATAGTCGATTTCATCTATTTCTCCTCATCAAACCCAACAGCCTGCAATGTAATCCCTGCAGGAATGCCTAGTTGGTTTAAGCTGGATGAAAATCATCTAGCAACATATGAAGTAGATTGCTCTTCTTAATTTTTAACAGGTCCAATTACAATGCCATTTAATTCTATACTACTGCTTCCAATGTTATATGTCATAATCATCTCCTTTTCTATATATTCATCTGTCTCACAGAAAAAAATAAAATCTAAATTACCATTATTTAAAACTTCCCCATTAACGATTGAAGCACATCCGCTTAGAAAAATACTTACAAATAGATTTTCCCCCATACTATTGGCTATTTTTAATGAAATTTCACCCTCATGAATATAATTCACTTTGCATTCAATATTTGGCAAATTTCCAGGCCTAACTACCAAACATAATTGTTTATCTCCATTAGCAATTTCATTTCCTTCCTCAAATTCAAAATTTTTATCATTGCTAGTGCTTTCCTTCCCATCAAAGCCCTCACGACCACCTTCATTTAATATATTACCATTATTGATAAGATCGCCGTCATTTTTATCATTAAATGAATCATCTATAACCCTCCCCGTCTCTCCCAAATTATTATTTTCTCCAAAGATACTAATATTCATCATTTGGCTTAACAATATTACAACCCATAATCCAAAAACAATAAAAACAACAATGAATATCACCCCTATTTTCTTTTCCATCTATTATTCAAAAACAAAAACATTTATATATTATTCTAATCTAATGTTAAAATAGTACATTATACAAAAAGGAGGTAAAAAAATGTTTAAAAAAGGACAAGCAGCAATGGAATTTCTTATGACCTATGGTTGGGCTATTTTAGCTGCAATCATTGCCATTGGAGTTCTTGCTTATTTCGGAGTATTTAGTCCTGGAAAATTAGTAGGTTCTACAGGCGTAGTAAATCCACCATTTGCTATAGATGAATTCAACATAATTAATGACGGCGGCGGAGCTGGACAAGATAGAATTTCATTAGCAATTGGTCAAAATTTAGGCGAATCAGTAACACTTGAACTCCAAGATGGCACCGCAGATGGTGTAGAAGTTGTACTTACTGATGGTACTACTTGCGTAGAAGCAGAAAATGCAGGAGAAGCTGATGTAATTAGTGCAGCAGCACCAGTCGCATGGGCATCTGGAAACCAAGTTACAATAAACGTAGATTGTGGAGCCAAATGGATAAAGGGAGATCTAGTTAGAGCAGATATAACGATTAGATACAAAAAAACCAGTGGTGGAACTTTGGTACAACAATCAACAGGAACACTAAGGGGAAGTTCACAATAAACAAAAAATTTTTATTTTTTTATTAATATAATTTTTATTTTTTTATTCCAGTTCCGAGATAAGAGTTTATTTCATTTCTGGATTTAATACCCCGATGCTTTGCATCGGCAAGAAATGAAATTAGAAATTCTCGAGAATTTCTTTATCTCAAAATCTCTTTTTCTAAAAGAAGGGGCATTATTTGTTCCAAATATTCTTGATCTATTTTATCAAACGCATTCACATGTGTGGAATCAACATCAAAAACTGCGATTACCCTTCCTTGAGAATCTTTCAATGGAACAACTATTTCAGATCGAGATCTTTCATCGCATGCGATATGCCCAGGGAATTTATGAACGTCAGGAACAATAACTGTTTTTTTCTTTTTTGCAGAAGTTCCGCAAACCCCGCTATAAGAAATATTAGGGCATGCTGTACTCCCTTGATACGGTCCAATAATCATCTCTTCTTCCTCTGCAAAATAAAATCCGCACCAAAAATAATGAGGCAGGGTATTTTTTAATACTGAAGTTACAGTAGCCATTCGAGGCACTACACTTTCCACATCTTTAACTCTATCCCTGATCTCAATTATAGCTTTATTGTACAAGCTTTTTTTTAATTCACTGCTAGGAACCCCTTTTTCCTTTTTTCCAATTTCATCTTTCTGTTTAGCCATTTTCCTGTATAACTACCATCTTACCCAAATTTAAATAGTTTTCTGCAAAACCTTCTTTTTCGAGAAAAAAAAGGTTTATATATAACCTATTATTAGGAAAAATATGGATGAAACAATGCCTAGAAAATTTAAGGAAGAAATGTTCGATTCAATAGACTCAAGGCTACTAAGTTATATGCCTGAAAGAAGATATCCTACTGAAATAGCAACTACCTTTAATTTTATATTATATGACGAATTCAAAAAAAATAGAGAATATAATGGAATGAACTACAATCTAAAACCCATATTTGTGGGACAATATATGGTAGATCCTTTAAAACCAGAACAAACTAGAGTGTATTCTCATCAAGGAACAGAAGCTTGTTCACCAATCTCTATCTCCCGTGGAGTAATAGGCCGGGCTATAAGAACAGGTTTAGATCAATATGTACCTGATGTAACCAAAGATTCTAATCATATAGGGTGTGATCCTGATATGGAGGGTTCTGAATTAGTACTTTTATCATTGTCAGACCCATATTTAAAAGGCCACTATCAAGGATCTAAGATCCCTCTTGGAGTTTTAGACTTAGATTTTAACATTAAGAATGCTCTAGAAAAAGAAGATATAGACTGTCTTAGAAAAATCTGGGATATGTGGGGAAAGAAAATATTTCCAGGACACCCTAAATTTTTACCTAGAAAAGAAGCTTATAAAAGTTATTTAATGGCAAGTTAAAAACATCCAATAATTATCTATATTCTCTTAGAATTTTAATCTTTTAAAAAACTTACTTCCCTTGTCTATTCCAAGATCTTAAGCTAGGCCTTACCTTTAGTTCAGGACTCTTGCTTCTTAATCCTCTAGACTTCTTTCCAGCGCTTGTCAAGCCTCTTTCAGCTCTCTTGCTGTTTGCTCTGTTAGTTATCCATTTTAAAGTTCTATCACTTTTAATTTCAGGCATATTAGGATCAACCATAATTACCTCGAAAAAATAATATTTTCCATCTCTGCCAACCCAATATGAATTTAATACTTCCATATTTTCATACTTTCTAGCAGCTCTTATTTCTGCCACCCATTTATAATTCATTTTAAGCATTTTTCTTACAGTCTGTTTTCTGCTCTTTCTTCCCTTTACACCCTTTCTTATTCTTCTTCTTCCCCCTCTAATAACCCTAACTCTAACAACAAAAATACCTTTCTTTGCTTTATAACCTAAACTTCTCGCCCTATCTAATCTCAATGGCTTTTCAACTTTTTCAACGCTATCTCCAGCTCTCCACTTAATTAACTTCTCATGTAAAAGCTCTCTTCCAGGTTTCTTCCATGCTTCTCTTAAATAATGATACATTCCTTGTGTCATTCTATTTTCTATTTAAAGTGCTTTTTAAACTTTGCCATCAATTTTTAGATTGGCAAATCTGAAAGTTTCTATATTAATACAACAAATACTTATATATTGTAAATACATATAAATTAAATGGTAAAGAAAAAAGAAGAAATCAATGTCGAAGAATTAGATATTAATCATCTTCTTCCAGAAACAGTTGCCACCTCACGTCTAGGAAGAGCTCTAGCAAGTTTAGGCTCAATATTAACAGGAAGAGAAAAGCATGATGCAAGGCTTGTTTATTTGGTTATGAAAGCAGGGAAAAAATATTCTGAGAAACTCCCTTTAATCGCTCGGCTAGTTAAAGAAAAAGAATTAAAAAAATACAGCCCTAGCCAAGCAATAGATTGGTTTGCACAAAACTATCCAAAAGAAGCACGGCCTCTTTTAAAAAAACTTGAGCAAAAATATCGAGAGTCAAAACAGAATTTAAATTATGGTTTAAAAGGAAAAAAAGACCTTCCAGATAAATTATATTTAGAAACACTTTCAACAGTCCTAAATATCACTGAAGATAGAGCAAGAACCCTCTATTATGGAATTATTCAGCCTTATTTAGAAAAAGAAGAAGAAGAAAGTAAATTAGTAAGTTTAACAATCAAAGAAGCGAAAAACAAATAATTTTTATACCCTCCTTATCTAAATTTCAGATGGTAAAGAAAAATAAATTTTATGTTACAACGCCTATCTACTACGTAAATTCTGCACCGCATATAGGATCAGCCTATACTACTATCGCTGCAGATATATTAGCAAGATGGAATAAACTGCAAGGCAATGATGTATTCTTTCTTACAGGTACAGATGAACATGGACAAAAGATACAGCAAATAGCAGAAGAAGCAGGTTTGAAGCCTAAGGAGTTTGTAGATGATATTGCAAAAAAATTCAAAGAAACTTTTAAATTATTAAATATTTCAAACGATAATTTTATCAGAACCACAGATGAAAAACATATTAAAGAAGTAAAAAAAATCCTCCAAGAACTTTATGATAAAAAACTTATATATAAAGGCATTTACGAAGCATATTATTGTGTTGGGTGTGAGCAATATAAAACAAAACAAGAATTAATCGATGGAAAATGCCCTCTGCATAAAAGAGAACCTCAAATTATTAAGGAAGAATCTTACATATTCAAGCTTTCAAGCTTTCAAGATAAACTTTTGAAATTAATTAAATCAGATAAATATCTTATATCTCCTCAAAAAAGAAAAAATGAGGTAATTTCCTTTATAGAAGAAGGTCTAAAAGATATCTCTATTTCAAGACTAAAATCAAAAGTAAATTGGGGAATAGAATTGCCATTCGATAAAGAACATACTTGTTACGTCTGGATAGATGCGTTCTGGAACTATGTTACAGGTCTTGATACAAAAAAAGATTTTGATAAATTCTGGTCTCCAGACATTCAATTAATGGCCAATGACATCCTGCGAGTCCATGCAACAATCTGGCCTGCATTGCTTTTAGCACTTAACTACGAATTGCCAAAGAAATTATTTGTTCATGGCTATTTTACTATAAACGGAGAGAAAATGTCAAAATCATTAGGAAATGTAATATCTCCTTTATATTTAATTGACAAATATTCTGTAGATACTTTAAGATATTACTTAATGAGAAAAATAGTCTTTGGGGAAGATGGGGACTTCAGCGAAGAAGCATTAAAGGAATCACACAACAACGAATTAGCAAATAAATGGGGAAACCTAGTTTCCAGAGTAGCAGCTCTTGCTGAAAAATGTTCACTCGAAGAAACAACCCCTCTAAATTCTAAAATACTAATTAAAAAAACCCAAGCCCTAATAGAAAATTTAGAATTAGATAAGGCGTTAAATGAAATATTTTCATTTATCGATCAATTAAACGAATATATCCAAAGCAAAAAACCTTGGGAAACACATGATAAAAAAGTTCTCTATCAGCTAGTAAATGGAATTAAAGATGCCTCGATCCTCTTGTCCCCTTTTATGCCAGAAACTTCGGAAAAAATTGCAAAAATATTCAATTTTGAAATTTCATTAAAATCTCTAAATGAATCAATTAAAATAAGTAAAATTAAAAAAGTAGATATCTTATTTAAGAAAGTCTAATTTTAATAAGCTCTTTCCCAAAACCTCTTTCGTAATATCACTCTCATCGCAAATAATTTTCTCATAAAGTTCTAATACTCCACAGTTATAATCCCTATTCGCCTTTCTATCAATGTATTCGTTCTGCTCATTCTCTATAACTCTAATTTTTCCACAAATAATTTTATATAAATCCATATACAGCGTCAAACAATAAACAATATAAACCTTGTTAAAATAATTCTATAATGGAAAAAATACCATATTCAGATTTTGAAAAATTAGATCTTAGAGTTGGAAAAATACTTTCAGTAGAAGATCATCCTAAAGCAGACAAGCTCTACATTCTAAAAGTAGATTTAGGAGAAGAATCACCAAGGCAAATTCTCGCAGGTTTGAAGCCATTTTATAAAAAAGATGAACTTCTAGACAAAAAGGCCATTTTTATTGCAAACCTCGAACCGAGAATTATTCGTGGTTTGGAATCTAATGGAATGATTCTAGCCGCAGGTATCGACACTAAAGTCGTATTCCTCACTACAGAAAAAGATATTGAAGTAGGTTCAAAAATAAAATGAAAATTTATTCAAAAATTTTAATTCTCGTTCCACTAACTACTTCAATCTATTACTACCTCAATTCATCTTATTTACCCACAAAAAAAACCACTTTAGAACTAGCAAAGGTTTCAAGGGAAAGCGATTTAGAATCAAAATTACCTCCTGCCCCCAAAAGATCCAGTCCAGAAAGAATTTTAATTAATCACGAAGAACATACTGTAATATTCCCCTCATTTCCCGATCCAAACTCATATTTTGAACAAAATTCTACCAAAAATTAATATCTTCCAAAAATTATATCAAATAATGGTGTTCTCTCGCGATAGTCGTTTTTCCCAATTATTTTAGCAGCTAATTTCCTATAAGCTCTTGATGCTCTACTCCTAGGGTGAGTATATATTAATGCATTTTTCATTAAAACAGATTTTGGTACATTTCTATCTTCAGGGACAACACCTAAAATAGGAAGTTCAAGCATGTCTTTAATATTTGCAATAGGCATTTCGCTTTTTTCCCCTCTAACCCTTGTAACTATTACTCCCTTCACTTCCTTTCCTAATTGTTCCGCTAATTTGCTTGCTTTCAATGCATCCGTAACAGCCGGAATTTCAGGATTAGTTACAAGAATTATTTCATCAGCAGCTTCGAAGGCAGCAACTGCTTCCTCACCTAAGCCAGCAGCGGAATCTAAAATGATATAATCAGTCATTTTTTTAAGTCTTCTAGAAACATCTTTTAATTTTTCATACTGTAATTGCCTCAACTCTCTAACAGATAAAGAACTAGGTATTATCTTAGTTCCAGATTCATGTTCATATATAGCATCAGAAACTTTTGCCTTCCCAAGTAAAACATGATTCAAACTTACAGGAACTATTGGTGCACCTAAGTGCAAGCCGACATTCGGAGTAGTCAAATTTGCGTCAACCACCACTACATTTTTTCCAAATTGATTAAGCGCACTTCCTAAATTTATAGCAGTAGTAGTCTTTCCAACACCACCCTTTCCTGAACTTATTGTAATCACTCTTGACATATTAAATCTTAAAATTTCTTAAGTAGAACAAACTATTTGAGGGCACTTATAAACCTTTCTAATATATCGGCATATTCTTTCAATTTATCTAAATTTATGTTTATTGCTTCCCCTTTATAAAAAACCCTTAAATTAACACCTTTTCTGAATTCACTTTCCCTAACTTTTTCTAATTTTTCAACATCCCTAAATAATTCCTGCATTTCCAAAACTTTGCTAATAACTAGATCATTTTCATAAATTTTTTTGAGTTGCAATAATTTAGCTCTTGGGGCGTCAGGCACCGGTTTCCACTTTTTTGATTTTTTTGCCTTTTCAATCAACAAATCTAGTGCATACTCAATCATATTGCTCCACCTTAACAACAAATTTAATATAACATCGCATGTCTTAGTATATTTTAAACTTACATATAGAAGATGATCTGCACTAATTTTTTCTTTGATTATTCTCTCCATTCAAGCATTCACCCCAATAAATTCGCGAGATGTTTAAAAAGTTCGCCTCCTTTAAATACCTTTCTAACAATCAATATATATCTTAACTTAAACCTATAAGGGCTTCAGCTATACTGGAAATACCTTTCTGTATGTGAACGAAATTGAACCAGGGGGTATTTACAGTAGATGGAGCCATTTTAACTCAAACTTACAATAGCTTCAGCTATATCTCCGCCTGATTCTTCCAAAGCTTTTCTAGCCTCATCCTCACTTTTTCCCGTTTTTTCCATAACAAGCTTAATATCTTCTTCTTTTATTCCCTCTTCAACTTCATCATGTGCCTCTCCAGTAATCTGCCAGCTTTCCTGTCCCTGCATTACAACCTTTTGCACATTTGGATTATCAATAATAATTCTACCCCCATCATTCTTTTCAATTATAACCCTAATTGCATCTATCTCTTCCTGCTTGATGCCAAGCTGTTTCATCATCTGCTGCATTTTTTTAGGGTCAATTCCCCCCATTCCTGGAAACATATTTTTAGAAAAAGAAGGTATTTTATATACTTTTCTCCTTCTTAATTATATATCAATTATAATTTAATCAATTTCCATAATATCCGCTTAATTTAAAAATAAACTTTCCCTGAAAAATTAATGATTTGGCAGGACATACTTATCTCAATTGCAAATATTATTTTTGGATACTCTTTAGCATTTCAAGTATACAAAGGATTTAAAGATAAAAAGAAATATCTAACATTGCAAACCTCTAGTCTAACCGCCATAGGATTATTTATGTTATCAATTTCTTTCTTTACTCTTAATCTCATCTATTCTACTATAATTGCATTATTTAATGGAACAATGTGGTTCTTACTATTTCTCCAAGGTTTAATTTATAGAGATTAATTGTTCCAACATTTTCAAATGCAAAATATTTAATTACCCCTTAACCTTGTTTCCAATATGAAAAAAAGAGGTTTCAAATTCTATGGCATAATTGGAATTATTCTTATCATATTAGTGGAAATAAACTTTTTCTTAAAAATTCAACCATTCGCAAACTGGTATTTCCCAATAGTATGGCTTGGATATATTCTAACAATTGATGCACTCGTGTATAAAATAAAAGGTTCGTCTCTTCTTTCCAATCGCCCTTATTCGTTTTTAGGAATGTTTATCATTTCCTCTTTATTTTGGTGGATATTTGAATTTACTAACATCTCACTAAATAATTGGTCTTATTCAGGTCTTGAAAATTATGCACAAAATCCCTCATCAAATAATATATTAAAAAACTTATTTGGAACACTTTCTTTTGCAACAGTTCTTCCAGCATTATTTGAAACAGTTGAATTAATCCGCGCTATAGGCCTTTTTGAAAAAAAGAAATTAAGAAAAAAACATAACATCACTAAGCATTTTCTATATACTCTAATATCTCTAGGCATTTTATGTTTCATCCTTCCGATATTTTTCCCTGAATTTACTTTTCCATTAATTTGGCTCGCATTTTTCTTTCTGTTAGATCCAATTAATTATATCCACAAACAGCCGTCCATTATTCGCCATCTTAAAGACAAGAAACTTGCAATACCCTTATCTCTTCTCCTTGCAGGAATAATTCTTGGTTTCTTTTGGGAATTCTGGAATTATTGGGCAATCCCTAAATGGACTTATCATATTCCATTTGTAGATTTCTTTAAAGTATTTGAAATGCCAGTTCTAGGATATCTAGGTTACTTTCCATTTGCATTTGAATTATATTCAATGTATTGGTTTATCCGTTCCCTTTTTATAAAATCAGAATACTTATTGATAAGATAATGGTAAAAAAACTCCGACTTTACAACTTTAATGAGCGGAAATTAAATTAACTTAAAAATATTAGTCAATTTTAACCTTTGTCCTAAAATATTCTTGAGTAGTCCTTATACAATCTAAACTATCCAAATTAAATTTAAACGTGCCACCCATTCCTATCTGTCCTATTTCTATAAGTTCGCCCTTTGAATTATACAAAGATACAAAAGCACTATCTGGGCCTCTCCCCCACACTTCTTTATAATATATTTTTTCCCCAGATGAATTTTGCTCACATACAAAATAGTAATGACCAGTTCCATCATCTCCAACATCCCCCCCTATTATTGGAAAACTTTCATTATTAATAAATAACTCAAAAATAATAAAATAGCCAATAAGCATTATCCCAATAATTAACATTAAAAACAACATTTTCCTAGCCATTCAAACTATTATTGCTCTAGATATATAAATTTTGCTTTGTCATTAATTTAAACAGCAGGCCAAATAACCTTCAAGATAGTTACAAAAATAACTATCGCCACTATAAAACCAATAACCTGTCCTGGACTAACCATGAATCTGCTTTTATATTCCTCATCATACCTCATTAGTCCGCCGAAAGCTCCACCCGGCATTGATATTTTATTGTCAGCCATATTTTTATTATTAATTCCAGCTATAAAAATCTATCTATTTTTTATTTCATCCAACAATTCATTCTTTCTTTTTCTACTCGTATAACTCTTACCAAACCTAACTAAAGTAGGATTTACCATATTCCAATATTTCCTTAGAAATAAATTTTCTAAATCCCCCTCTATCTTTTTCTGATCTTTATGTTTAGTCCAGCCTAATTTTTGAGATATATAAGAAACATGTGTATCTATTCCAATATTATCTCCGCCTAATTCGGAAAGGAAAACGTTAGCCGTTTTTCTTCCAACTCCAGGTAATTTTACTAATTCTTCAAAATCCAAAGGTACCTCCCCATTATAATTCCTAACAAGAACTTTAGCACAATTAATAATACTTTTAGATTTATTTTTATAAAAATTTACAGGTTTAATGATCTTTTGTATATCTCCAATTTCTGCCTTAGCAAGTTTACCTAGACTATTGTATTCCCTAAATAAATTTGTAGCTGTAGGAATAGTTACCTCATCCCTTGTTCTAGCAGACATTATAGTAGATATCAAAATTTTCCATGGTTTATCCCATTCTTCAGCCGCTAATCTAATTTCCTTTAAAGAACCTAATTTTTTCAGTTCCATTAGCTGTCTTAAGGCTTTTTCTCTATCAATCCCCATCTAAACCACTATTAATCAAAATTTAAATTCCTATCGATTGCTATTTCTTTCCTATTAAAATCTCTTATACCCGAATTTTCTATGATCTATAGCCAATAAATAAACCTTTTTTTCCTCTTCATCAATCCTAAAAATAAGTCTAAACTTCCTTATAATTCTAGTAGCTTTAAATCCATGTAAATCTCCTGATAAAAATCCGCCGATACTAAGTGGATCTTCTTTTAATTTCTGTATTTTTTTATCCAATGCATCAACAAAAGCTTTATCCCTACTATATTTTTTAAAAGCCAAGGAAAATTCATCTGTTCTAACTACGCTCCAAAGCATATTATATATCTCGAACTGAATCTACCTCTTTTACATGTCCCTTCAATATATCTTCCTCACTTCTATTTATTTGAGACATAGTATCCTCGTTAGAAAGTATTTCCAAAGTAGTTAAAATCTTTTTTAGCTCTTTCTTAGTAATCATAGCTTCTTCTATTTTTTTTAACTCTCTATAAACATCTTCTAAATTGATTGTTTTTTCCATATTAATTTATATTAATCGCAATTTAAATAATTATCGATCCAGCGAATTCGGCGCTTCGCGCCTAGTTAACTATTGTGGCTATTTTTTAGAATGAATACAGCCAAAATCTACCTTCTAGTCAAATTATAAGTTGAAATCTCTATAATCCAAATCGCTATTAAATAAATCCAGCTCAAATCAGAAATATTCCAAGCGATTAGCGTAGTAGCCAAAACTCCAGCTAAGTGAATATACTTAAATCCTTTCTTTAATCCTAAAATCATCGGCAAAGTCTTTAATCCTTCAACCCTATCTTTCTGAGCATCCCTAATATCTCCAAGTAAATTCCTAACAATAACAATACCTACAATCATCCATATTAAGGGGGTATAATACCCCATTATCCCTCCAACTAAAAATAAGTACTGCATTCCTCTAAACAAAGGAGCAAATATTCCAAAATAACCGCCATTTTTTAAAGCATAAAGAAAACTGAAAGCTAAAAAGCCTATAGATTCTATATGGCCGTACAATATTAATCCAGGAATAATAAATAATAGGCATAACCACAAAGGCACATTTTCCCTATATCCATGTCTATGCTTGCTTTCAAGGAAAGCCAAAAATCCAATATGTAATAAAACTCCTCCTATAAGTTCCTCTCTGTCCGCCCCTGCAGCATAGAGCAATAATATTAAATCAATCAAAGAATAAATTCTTAATTGGCCTATATAATCTAATAATTTATTTTTCACATATAAACTAAAAATTACCCCTTTTTAACCTTTAGGGATTGCCAACCCTAAACTTTAAAATGCTCCTTCTCCTAGAAAAAACATGCCCGACTTAGATTTTAAAGCAATTGAATCCCAAATATTAAAATTGTGGGAAAAAGAAAAAGTCTATAGTTTTAATCCTAAGTCAAAGAAAAAAATCTTCTCAATTGATACCCCCCCGCCAACAGTATCTGGTAAAATGCACGTTGGTCATTCATTTTCATATTCACAGCAAGACTTTATTGCCCGTTTCAAAAGAATGTCTGGTTTTGAAGTTTTTTATCCTTTTGGAACAGATGACAACGGGCTTCCAACAGAAAGATTAATTGAAAAAACAAAAAACGTAAAGTCTAAATCAATGTCGAGAGCAGATTTTATATCTCTTTGTTTAAAGACATTAAAAGAAATAACTCCAGATTTTGTTCAAGATTGGAAAAATCTAGGAATATCCTGCGATTATAACCTTGCTTATTCAACAATAGATAAAAATTCCCAAAAGATTTCACAACAGTCATTTATCGACCTTTATAAAAAAGGCCGTATATATAGAGAAAAATTTCCAACAATATACTGCCCAGAATGTCAAACACCAGTAGCTCAAGCAGAATTAGAAGATAAACAAAAATCTGCATTTTTTACAACCTTAAAATTTAAAGTTCAAAACCAAGACTTGCCAATAGCTACAACAAGGCCCGAACTTTTAGGGGCTTGTGTTGCAGTTTTTGTAAATCCTGAAGATAAACGTTATAAAAATTTTATTGGAAAAAAAGCAATAGTCCCTTTGTTTAACCACGAGGTTCCAATTATTGCAGATAATTCAGCACAAATAGAAAAAGGAACAGGTGTTTTAATGATTTGTTCATACGGAGATAAATACGATGTTGAAGCAATAAAGCGCCATAAATTAACGCCAAGAATAATATTAAACAAAGAAGGAAAATTAACAATTTCACCATTTCAAAATATTCCAATTAAATCTGCAAGAAACAAAATATTGGAGACTTTAAAAAATAATAACTTAATTATTGAGCAAAAAACAATTGAGCACTCAGTAAATGTTCATGATAAATGTGGAACTGAAATTGAATTTATTCCATTAGAAGCATGGTTCATTAAAATTTTGGACAAAAAGCTGCAATTAATCGCGCAAGGAAAAAAAATAAAGTGGCATCCAGAACATATGTTTAAGCGATATGAAAATTGGATTCAAGGCCTTGAATGGGATTGGTCTATTTCAAGAGATAGACACTTTGGCATACCTATTCCAGTATGGATATGTGAAAAATGTAATGAAATTCTTATCCCAAAAGAATCAGATCTGCCAATAGACCCAATTCAAATAAAGAAAGACTGTCCAAAATGTAAATCTCCAGCACAAGCCGAAACAAAAGTTCTCGATACTTGGGCTACTTCATCTTTAACCCCTCAATTGGGCTCTTCTTTAGTAAACAATAAAATAAAAATCCCATATTCATTGCGACCACAAAGCCATGATATAATAAGAACTTGGGGATTTTATACGATTGCAAAATCTCTTCTACATGAAAATCAAATCCCATGGAAAGAAATAGCAATATCTGGTTTTGTAACGCTTGGAGGAGAAAAAATGTCTAAGTCAAAAGGAAATGTTATATCTCCGCAAACAATAATGGATAACTATGGTTCAGATGCACTAAGATACTGGGCGTCTACCTCAAAATTAGGAGAGGATCTAGACTATCAAGAAAAAGATATTATTACTGGAAAGAAATTTATAAATAAAATACTAAATGCAACAAAATTTGTATTTATGAATTTGCAATACCAAAAAACACAGCCTAAATTAATAGAGACGGATCGCCTATTCTTAAGCCACTTAAATAATATAATTAAATCCACAACCGAATCTTTTGAAGAATATAACTATTCAAAAGCAAAATTAGATGCAGATTCCTTTTTTTGGAAATCTTTTGCAGATAATTATCTAGAAATAATTAAAAATAGAGTTTATCAAGGAACTGAAGAAGAAAAAGCTTCAGCTTTTTACACACTCTACCATTCGCTCTTAACTATCCTAAAATTATATGCTCCTTTAACTCCTTTTATCACAGAGCATCTTTATCAAGAATATTTAAAACAGTATGAAAAAATTTCATCTATTCATATATCTCCTTGGCCTGTTCAAATAAAAATAAAGACACAAAAATCCGACCAAGAGTCCTGGATATCTCTAATTGAAACATTATCCAAGATCCGCCAAGCCAAGTCAGAGGCAAAGAAATCAATGAATTCACCTATAATTCTCTCGCTTCCAAAAGAGACTCTAAAATCCCTTTCCCCCTGCATTGCAGATCTAAAAGCAGTTACAGCCTCACAAAAAATTAATGAGGGTGAGTTCAAAGTAGAGTTCGCTCAAAAATAATAGTTTCACTTGAAACCTAGCCTTAGTTTCATTTGAACCATAAAGCTTATATATTCTAAAAATATAGTTTCAAATATGAAAATAGAAAGCCATTTAGAAAACCTCAAAGAAAGTCTTGCTGTAATAGAAGAAAGTATAATAAAAGGTCTTTTAGAAAGACAAAGAACTATAGGATTTCATACTTCGGCGGCAAGCGTAGACTTATTAGAGATCCTATTGCATAAAGGTAGTCTAATTGATCCTGGCTTTATCATAAAACATGAATGGCTAAAATCAAAAAATACTATAGAAGAAAAATTTCCCTTTGATTTTTCAAAAAAACAAGAAATTTTAGAATTAATCTATAAAATAGAAGAAAAAAGAAATATCCTCTGCTACGGCAAACCACAAAAAATAGAAACTATTCAAGAAGTTTTAAATAATTTTAATCAACTGAAAAAGTTGTTTAAGGAGGCAGGAATTAATGAAATCTGAGTTAATAGCCTATGCAATAGATTTTGTATCATTTTTAATACAAAAAATAAAAGAAAAATCAGAAATAAAACAAATAATTCTATTTGGATCTGTATCGAGGGAAGAAGCACAATCTAATAGTGATATAGATATTTTTATTGATGTAATAAAAGAAGATAAATCTCTTGAAAAAAAAATAGAAAAAATCCTAGATAATTTTAAAGAATCAACAAAATATAAAAATTATTGGAAGCCTTTAGGTATAGAAAATGAAATAAGCTTAAAGATAGGGCAATTAGAAAAATGGCCTAGTCTTAAATCAAGTATGATCTCAAATGGAATTACTATATATGGTAAATTCAAACCAAAAATAACAGAAGGGAAGCATAAAACCTTCTTTATATGGGAAAATGTTGCCCCAAATTCGAAAAGAGTATTATTCAATAAACAGCTCTTAGGATACAAACAAAAAGGAAAATTCTATCAAGGCCTATTGCAAAAATATCAAGGAGAAAGAATGGGAAAAGGGTGTATTTTAGTTCCATTAGAATATGCAGCTCAATTCCACCAATTATTTAAGAAATATAAGATAACCGTTAAAATTAAAAAAGTACTGGAGTATTAAAAACCCAAATGAAAAGAAATCACATAATTATCAACTTTATCGCAATAATTATCCTTTTAATATTAGGGGGATTATTCTTCTACGATAATTTCGTAAATATTGTAGAAAATAGAGACATATTAAAATCTTTCTTACTTCAATTTAAACTTCTAGCCCCAATTGTCTTAATAGTCTTTATAGCTCTTCAAGTCCTATTTGCCCCAATTCCAGGCCAGGCAGCAGGTCTAGTTTCAGGCTTTCTCTACGGTCCTATTCTAGGAACACTCTATAGTATGACAGGCCTCATCATAGGATCATATATTGCCTTTTTCCTATCAAGAAAATTCGGCCGGCCTCTAGTAGAAAAATTCGTTCATGCAGATACACTAAAAAAATTTGATCACTTCTCGCAAGAAAATGGCCTAATAGCATTATTCCTCATCTATCTTCTCCCGGTTCTTCCAGATGACGCAATCTGCTACATTGCAGGATTAACTAAAATAAGAATGCGTATTCTCATGATAATTTCCACTATTGGAAGATTACCAGGATTCATTGTTCTTAATCTAGTTGGCTCAGGCCTAGCATCACAGACTTCTAAGAATTCACTAATTATATTTCTAGTATTTATGATAATCTCAATTATTTTATTCTTCTATAAAGATAAAATAGAAAAAATAATGATAAAAATAATCAACAGATTCAAGCATAAATCAAACAATAATTAAATATGTAAAAGAAGAAACTCCAACATCCGTAGATATTTTTAAAGAAAATGTTATTTTAGGAGTCTGGACAGAAAAGCCAATTGTAATCCTCTTAAAAGGAAAAGAAATTGCTGATTCTTTTAAAGTTTATTTTAACAATATATGGAAAATTGCAAGGAAAATTTAGCAAGCTAGTTAATAGATTCAAACAAAAGGTTTAAATATAACTTAATATTATATAAATATAACTAAAAATATAATGAAAAAATGAATATAGTAACAAAAACAAGAAAGCTGGGCGGATCATTGATTATAACAATACCAAAAGAATTAGTAAACGAACAAAATATTAGAGAAGATGAATTAATAGAAGTAACTATTAAAAAAAAGAGAAAGGATTATTTTGGGGCCTTAAAAGGAATAGGTTCTTTTACTGAAGAAGATGAACTAAAAAGTCAATTGGACGAATGAAATATATAATTGATTCTTACGGTTGGATAGAATATTTAAATGGTAGTTTGGTTGGAGAAAAAATAAATAAGATTCTAAAAGAGAATCATGAAATATATAGTGTTCAAATTTCTATAGCGGAAGTAGTAAGTAAGATAAAAAGAAAAAATGGGAATACTGAAATAGCCTACAATTCCATTATCTCTAATTCTAAAATAATTGAATTGACTCCTAAAATGTTAAAAGAGGCCGGTCTATTACATGCCGAAACAAGAAAAAAAATAGAAAATTTTGGACTAGTTGATGCAATGCTAATAATTGTAGCCAGAAACATTAGTGCAAAAATATTAACAAATGATTCTCATTTCAAAAATTTTAAAGAAGCAATTTTCCTTTAGAAAATCCTAACCTTTATTAACCTTCTTTTCTCTCTCCAAATATGGAATTAGATCAAAAACAAAAGCAAGAATTAGAAGAATTACTAGACATACTTGTAAGTGTAAGAGGCCGTCATACTGAACTAGTCACTGTAATGATCCCTGCTGGCTTCAATATTTCTTCAGTTGTTCGCCAATTAGAAGCAGAAAAATCAACTGCAGCAAATATAAAGTCAAAAGCAACAAGAACAGCCGTAGAAGATTCTCTAGAAAGAATTATTCGTGAATTAAAAAACTATAAGCAAACTCCAAAAAATGGTTTAGCCGCGTTCGCTGGCAACATATCACAAAAAGAAGGAGTTCAAGATCTAAAATTATGGTTATATGAACCTGCAAAACCTCTAAATGTAAGAATCTACAGATGTGATCAAGTCTTTATAATCGACCCATTAAAGGAAATGCTGGAAGCTCAAGAAATTTATGGATTATTAGTTATTGACAGGCAAGAAGCAACTATAGGCATACTTGAAGGAAAACAAATTAAATTAATAACGCATATGACTTCAGGAGTCCCAGGAAAAGTCAGGGCCGGAGGCCAATGTCTCTCTCCTGATACTCTTGTAATAAAAGATAATGGTGAAAAAATAAAAATAAGAGATATTAAAATAGGCGATAAAATCAAAGCACTAGACGTTCCAAATAGAGAATTAGTCTATACAAAATGTACTAAAATATGGAAAAATACAAAAAGCAGTTATCTCGAAATAAAAACAAGCAATAATAACTTGCTTATTTTATCAGAAGACCACACTCTATTTATTCTAGAAGGCAATAAACTAAAAGAAATTACTGCAGATATGACAATGCAAGGCGCAGTTCTTTTAAATGATAAAAAAGAAAAAGAGTCTATAACAAAAATAACAAAAATAAAAAATAAGATAGGCCTGATAGATATAGAGACAATTTCTGAAAATTTCTTTGCCAATAATATTTTAGTGCATAATTCCTCACAGCGATTTCACAGAATTACAGAAGGTCTGGCAAAAGAATTCTTCCGCCGAGTTTCAGGTGAAATGAAAAAAGTATTTTTTGAAATGCCTAAATTAAAAGGAATTCTTGTAGGCGGACCAATTCCAACCAAAGAAGAATTTCTAGAAGAAGGAGATTTACCAACTACCTTAAGAAATAAAGTAATTGCAGTTAAAGATTTAGGTTATACAGATATGCACGGCCTAGAACTATTAGTAGAACAATCACAGCAGGATATTGCCGAGCAAGAATTAGTAAAAGAAAAGAATATACTAGCAAAATTCTTTGAAACATTAGGAAAACATAGGGAAAAAGCAGCCTATGGTTTAGAAAAAGTTAAATTAGCCCTCCAAAGAGGTGCAGTTGATATTTTGCTAATTTCCAAAAAACTTCCAAAAAATGAGGCAGAAGAGCTAGAAAAAGCAGCAGCAAACATTGGTGCTGAAATAATAATAATCTCCACAGACAATCAGTATGGAGAACAGTTTCTTAATCTAACAAAAGGTGTAGGTGCTGTGTTAAGGTTTGCGTTAGAATAAAAAAAATAAAGATAAATTTAAATATAGATAGAAAGCGATATATGATATGGAAAATATTAGCGAACAATTACAACAAGAATGCTCGGACTTAGAAAAAATAATAGAATGCCAAACTCCAGAAGATTTCTCATTTATTATTTTAAATAATTACAAACAAGCAAGAAAAAAAGTTATGAGTGCTCCTATAGTAAATGAAGCATCTAAGCCAGGTTCGAATATAACAAAAAACTTATTTAATGTTTGTCTCAAAAATGGCCTAGAGCTAGAAACTAAAAAACCTTTTTTAGCCTCGGTTGCTTTTTATATTTTTGGTGAACGGCAATATAAAAAGTCTATAGTTTACTTAAATGCTTATCTAGGTATGCATAATCATTCAACAGCAGAAATAATAAACAATCACCGTGTAGAAGAGAAACCAAGTTATGTTCAAAGATTTGCACTTAATGCATTAAGAAAACTTATAGGTAGAAATAAACCTATTTATAGAATGAAAGACGAAAAAAAAGACATAGAAGAAGAGATTAATCGTGCCCTAAAATATATTTATCAATATTAAGGATCAAACCTAAAAAATCTTTCTGGCCAATTTGGGTTTAATAAAATATCTCCATAGTTCGAAACCAATGCGTTAGCATTAAGTCTAATTCCCGTACATTGCATGTACAATTCAAAAGCATCTAAAGATAAACAAGGTCCATCAAATTCTTTCAACTTCTCAACAAGTTCATCTTTAGCCAATTTAACTTTTTCTTTCCCTTCTTTCCTGGATTCTTTAAGAGAGATAAAACCAAAATAATTTTCATTATCTCTATATTTTATAGGAGAAATATTCAAGCCAGCACTTTGGTTAAGCATCTTAGAGTCTAATTCTTCAAAGAGTTTTTTCATGTTTTCCAATGATTTTTCCCTGTCAATTCTGATTATGCCTCTTCCATCCATTCGGTCAAAAGCCTTTTGAGGATCAGCTAAATCATTTTTTAAATTAAACCAACTAGTTAATTCTTCGTGCTCCGCAGAGAATGAACTAATAATATGAGTCACGCCAAATAATTCAGGCTCTTTCAAAACAACTCTTTTTATGCCTGAAAAACCATCTATAGAATTCAAATATTTGTCTAAAGGAAAGCTAAAAGTTCCAGACCTTTTACCTGGATTTTCTCCATTTATAAATTCATAATCACTCTCCATTATTTTTAATCCTTTTTCATCAATATGCCTTCCGACAATTCCATTTACAACTCTTGCGCTTTTAACAACATCCTTAGCTCTTTCTAAACTATAAAGAATTCCAACTACAGGCCCCACCATACTTTCATAATCTCTAACTTGTAAATTTGGTTTTATAACATCTATTTCCAATTTAACCATACAAGCCCTATAAAGATTAACTTTAAAAACCTTATCCTAAATTTTCTCTACTATCTGATAATAAATTTCCCTACAAACAACAATCTCCCAACTATAAAAAATATCTAAATGTTTATAATTTCAAAAAATTTAAATGGATATGTTCAATTTCAAAAGAAGTCTAGGATACTCTCTTCTTGTTTTTTCAAGTTTATCAAGTTGTAATGTTATAGAAAGAATAAGCGAAAACCAGGAAAGTATAAATCTTAGAAAAGAAGGATATAATCCTTATCATGTTAAAGGTTGTGGCCCAAAAACATTAAAAAAAGTTCTTGAAAAATTCGGTATAAAAAAAGAAGAGAAAGAATTAAGTAAAGAAATATTGGACAGTAATATTTCAGGAAACATCTTGAGAGATTCTTTATCTATAATAAACAATAACGCAATGATAATAACCTGGCCCTGGGAAATGGAAGAATCCCTAAAAAAATATCTAAAAAACTATTATGAAATATTTAAACAAGAAGGCAGTCAAGAAAAATTATTGGACAATCTTGAAAAAATAATTAAAGACCAAGATAATGCAGTAGTTTTAATTAAAGTTAAAGGAAGTATTGGAAGCTATCATTGGATACCATCATTTGATAATCCTAAGGATTTTTATGATAAAAATACACGTATTTGTCTTCTTTATTTATTAAAGAAAAAATAAATCCAATATATTCTATCTCTCTGAAGGCTCAATCTTGAATAATTTTTTCCAAAATTTTAACCCTTAGTTGATAGTACTTTTCATCCCCCATTATAATCACTGCTCAAAGAACAATTAGTGAGATTTGCGTTAGAATAATCTCAAAAAAAATCTATAAATCTATTAGAAAAAGTTCCACTATCCCCGCAATGATAAACTTTATGTAAAATTTGATTAAGTCTGCCCTTAACTTTATAGCCTTGCTCTTCTATCATCCTTCTATTCTCTCCAGAAATAATTAATTGTGGCGCTTTAAAAGAATTAGGCTTAAACCCAAAACATTTTTCAAAAGCTCCTGCCCCTATATTCAAATAACCAGCATTTCTGCTATAACCGAATTCCTCAAAACTATGATAAACCCCATGTAATCCTAAACTTTTATTAAAACTCAATATATACTCGCACCATTCAGGATAATTTTCAATAGAATCATTCTGAAATATAGGTATAACCCATAAAACATCACTTTTCATTAAAATATCCCCAGAACACCCTATTGCAGGACTAACGTCATCAATTTCCCTAGAATTAAATATTCGCACAATAAAAAGCAATATAACCATTGATAATATAACTAAAAGAACAATAACCCCTTTATTTTTCATAAAATGACTAAATTAAACCCTAATATAAACTCTTTCTTATCCCTTTAAAACAACAAACCATATAAATCGCCCTTATATATGGATATTATGGATAAGAAAAAGAAAAGAGAGGACCTAATCTTGGAAGCAAAGAGATTCTTTGACTCTCATAAAAAAGAGATAGTAGAGGCAGCAAGAGAAGGAGAAAGAGTAATAAGAATAAAATTTTCAGACCTTTCAAAATTTTCTCCAGAATTGGCAGATAATTTAATAGACACGCCGGAAGAAACTCTGGAAATATTAGAAGCTGCTTTAGAAGAGTCTGAATATGTAAAAAATCCCAGAATAAGAATTGTAGATCCCCCGCATACAACAAATATATCGATAAGAAATATTAGAGCAAAGCATCTTGACCAATTTATTTCTATTGAGGGCATTGTCAAACAGGCCTCTGATGTTAGGCCTCAAGTTATTAACGCTAGATTTGAATGCCCAAGTTGTGGGGCAATACTTTCCGTTTTGCAGGTAGATAGAAAATTTCATGATCCCTCACGGTGTTCATGTCAATGGAAAGGAAATTTTAAACTTTTATCAAAAGAAATGGTTGACGTACAGCGCCTTGTAATAGAAGAATCCCCTGACTCTCTTGAGGGAGGAGAACAGCCAAGAAGAATAAACGTCTTCCTAAAAGAAGATTTAGTTGATCCAAAAATGGAAGAAAGAACAACTCCTGGTAGCAAAGCAAAAATCCATGGCATACTAAAAGAAATTCCTGTTCCTCTTCCAACAGGCATATCCACTAGATTTGATATAGCATTAGAAGCAAATAATATAATTCCAACTGAAGAGTCTTTTGAAGACCTTAATATTAAAGAAGAAGATATGAAAGAAATTCTAGAGTTAGCTGCAGATCCTTTAGTGTTTAAAAGATTGTCTCAAAGTATCGCTCCCAGTATATATGGTTTTGAGAAAATAAAAGAAGCGGTGCTTCTCCAAATTTTTGGAGGCGTCAAAAAAACAAAGTCAGATGGTGGCTCAACTAGAGGAGATATCCATATTCTTCTGGTAGGTGATCCTGGAGTAGCAAAGTCTGTAATGTTAAAATTTATTTCAACGGTAGGCCCTAAAGGACGCTACGTATCAGGAAAAGCCGCCAGTGCAGCAGGTATTACTGCTTCTGTAGTTAAAGATGAATTTCTTAAAGGCTGGTCTTTGGAAGCTGGAGCAATGGTATTAAGTAATCATGGAATAATTTGTCTTGATGAAATTGAAAAAATGAGCGAACAAGATAGATCATCAATGCATGAAGCGATGGAACAGCAATGTTACCATCCTAATCTAGAAATATCATTTCCAGATGGTTCAAAAGAAAAAATAGGCACTTTAGTAAACTCTTTAATGGAAAAATATAAGAATAAAATACAACCAGGAATTAATTGTGAAATTCTTCCTCTAGAGGAAGAGATAAAAGTTTTAACTACTGATTTCGAATCGATCTATCCTGCCAAAATAAAAAATCTAAGCCGGCATAAATCTCCAGAAGAATTAATAAAAATAACCCTAAATAATGGAAGAGAAATAACAGTTACTCCAGAGCATCCATGTTGGGTAATAAGAGATGGAAAAATAACCACTACTCCAGCTGAAAAACTCTCAAATGAAGAATTTTTCCCAATTCCAGCAGAATTACCTATAGAAGGAGAAGAACAGACTTTCGCACAAAAACCATGGAAGAACGGGCCTCAATTATGCAAACTTCTAGGGTATCACATAAGCGATGGTTGTTGCGAATTAAATAGAGGAAAAAAGAACGGAATTCAATTCTCTAACAAGAATAGTGTCCTAATTGAGGATTATAAAAATTCAATTAATTCTTTATTTAATTTAGTTCCAGGCATAACAAAAAAGCAAGAGGTATTTTCAGTAAGAGTAATTTCGAAAGAAGTTGCCGAATTTATGCACTCATTAGACAAAAATTTGATGGAAAAAGGAATATTAAAAGTCATCCCAGATAAAATTATGAAGTGCAAAAAAGAAGATCTTGCATTTTTGTTAAGAGCATTATTTGATGGAGATGGTACTGTAGTTAACGTAAAGAGAAATGGTCTTAGAATAGGCCTTATAACTGAAAATAAAAAGTTAGCAGAACAAGTTGCTGAATTGCTTCTAAGATTCGGAATAATTTCCTCTATTTACAAAGATGAAGAGTTTTATAGACTAGATATTACTGGTGAAGAAAATATTTTAAAGTACTATGAAAATATAGGTTTCTTGTCAGATAAAAAACAAAATAGAATTAAAGAGTATTTATCCAAAACAAGAACATTCAGGTCAGTTACAGATATAATTCCTAATGTGACTCCTGCAATAGCAGACATATTCAAAAAATTAAAAATTAATCAGCAAAAGTATTTAGGAAACCAAATTTGTATGAACTGTAATAAACATCGTAATTTTCTTCAAAAAATGACTAAAATAGCAGAAGAAAAAGTAGAAAGATTATTTAACGAAAAAGAAAATCTTTTAAAAACCTTGAATACAAAAAAATTAGGGCAAATAAGGAAGAATTTAGAGTTATCTGCCTTATATATTTCAGAAAAATTAGGTATTTCGGATTATTTATTAGGCGAGAAAGAAAAAAAAGAACTAAATGATGAAAATTATCAAAAAGTCTTGCTGTATGAAATAGAAAGTATGCTATCGATACTTCCAACATTAAGAGAAATAAAAAGATTAGCTTTTGGAAAGATAAAATGGGCAAAAATAAAATCAGTAGAGAGAATAAAAGCGGATACAAAATGGGTATATGATATCACTATTGAACCTACTCACAGTTTTATTTCAAATAATATGGTATTGCATAACTCGGTTACAATCGCCAAAGCAAACATTCATGCAACTCTTCGAGCAGAAACAACAGTTCTTGCAGCAGGAAACCCTAAACTAGGTCGTTTTGACCCTTATACGCCGATTCCACAGCAAATAGATATCTCTCCTGCCTTGCTCTCAAGATTTGATGTAATATTTATAATTAGAGACCTTCCAAATAAAGTCCAGGATGAAGCAATTGCATCTCACGTATTGCAGGAGCATACTCAAGAAGTAATCAGAGACATAGTCAAGCCAAAATTAATGAGAAAATATGTAGCTTATGCAAAACAAAAAATAAAACCAAAACTTACTGAAGAAGCAATAAATGAGATAAAAAACTTTTATGTGAAATTAAGAAACCAATCAATAAAATCTGATTCAGAAATAAAACCTATCCCAATAACGGCAAGACAGTTAGAAGGAATAATTAGGTTAGCAGAAGCTCATGCTAAACTTCATCTAAGAAAAACAGTAACGGCCAAAGATGCGCAAACTGCCATAGACCTTCTAAAAACCTCTCTATCGCAAGTAGGCTATGATGAAGAGACTCAAACATTTGATATAGATAAGATAACAACAGGAATATCTTCATCAAAAAGAGGAAAAATTGTTCTTGTAAAAGAAACCCTTTCACATCTAGAGGCCCAATTAGGAAAATTAATACCTATAGAAGAAATAGAAAAAGCTCTTGAAAACAAAATAACAAAACCAGAATTAGATGAAGCTATAGACCAATTATCAAAGATGGGAGACATCTTCAAGCCAAAACAAGGATTTATTCAAAAAATCTAAGCAGCTAAATTCCTTGCCTTACCAAAACCATAAAAATTCTTTCCCACTCTATTATTTTTCTCCCTTCAAAAATAATGGTCTATTTCAAATATGAAAAAGCCTCAATACCTTCATATGTTAAAAAGGTACGGGAATAATTAAAATCTAAGCCCATCGAGCAATCTTGTTATTTATGGCTCACTACTCATTACTTAAAATTATTTTTCTAAATGCTTCCTACACCCTATGAGCTTAATATTATATTTACTACCCTCTTTTTCTACAAGACTAACATAAGTATTTCCGTATTTACTACTATATTCTCTGACTATTTTTCCTCCCTCTTCCCTACTTCCTGTTGAAATTGCTAGAAGTGTAAGAATTGATGACCCGTGAGCCACCACTAAAACGTTTTTATTTTCTCTTTCTATATCTTTAAAAGATTCATCACATTTCTTAATAAATTCTTCAAGGTTTTCATCATCAAGCATATCTCTTAATCTTATATCTAATTTTATCTTGACTTCATGAAATTTATTTATTTCTTTAGCTGTCTGAAGTGCTCTTTTTAGATCAGAAGAATAAATAATATCTATTTTTTCAGATTTTAGTCTTTGAGCAACTTTTAATGCTTGCTCCTCTCCTTCTTTGCTTAATCTAGTGTCTGCCCATTCATCTCCTCTTCCTTGAGATATCCCTTTTGCGTTAGCTAATGATTCTCCGTGGCGAACAAGTATAATATTCATAATCTTTTATTTGTTTTAATTCTTTTAAATCTATTGGCTACATTGCATCATAATTGCCTTTTTAGACACTATTTAGACAGGTCAGACTTTATGACAGACTTTCTCCTATCCAAATACTAAACAAAAACATTTAAACCCTTATTCCTAAAGTTCTTTTATGGCAGACCAAAAAGAGGAATTAAAACAGCCCATTTCAACAGAACAATATAAAAGGCATATAGCTTTTAAATATAGAATAGGTAATCTTCTTACAGGCAAGCCCATACTTGAAAATGATCGACTAAGATTTTTAGAAATAAATAACAAAAATATAATAAGAGTAAATATAATCGCGAACATAGTAGATAAATTTCTACAAGAGGGTGAAAAAAAATATGGTTCAATTACTCTTGACGATGCAACAGGCCAAATTCGTGTAAAAGCATTTGGCGATGACTTATCCAAATTCTCCCCTTTCAATCAAGGCGACACAGTTCTTCTAATAGGTCTGGTAAAACATTGGAAAGATGAAATATATATCTCTCCAGAAATAATAAAGAAAAAAGATCCTTCATTTCTTCTAATTAGGAAATTAGAAATAGAATCAGAAGAGCCAAAATCTCTAGATAAAGAGAAATTACTTCAATTAAAAGATAAAATTTTAGAAATGGTTAAAAACTCAGAATCAACAAATGGTATTGAAGTTGAAAAAATGATTCTTGAATTAAAAGAACATCCTGATATAATTAATCAAGAAATTAAAAGACTTTTAGAAGATGGCATGGTCTATGAACCCCGTCCAGGAAAACTAAGATATCTAGGATAATCATAATTTAACATAAGAATGTTTTTATAGTAAATAGTTATCCTGATTTAATGGAAAAAGTTGGGCAAGAATTATCAAGAAAATGGTATCTATCAGGAAATTCTTTAAGCTTTGAACAAAAAGACAAAATAGGGGTATCTTATCTAATTAATATTCTAGGTGTAGATGAAAAAACAGTTCAAGATTTTTTAAAAACTATTCCAGGTTCATATAATGAAATTGGGCTTAGACAAAGTGGACTTATAAAAAGAAAAGAAGATTATAAAAAATTCTGGGAGGAAGTAAGTCAAATATCTCCTCAATTTCATACTGCTGAAAATTTAGAATGGCTGATCACTAAAAAAGATATATTTAGCGTATGGCATTTTATGCATCAAATAGCAGATAATCCCCCTAATATTACATCCTCTAACCTAGCGAGAATAAGAATAAATGCTCACGTATATAAATAGTATCGACTAATTTTTCCTGCACAAATAATTCAAATATTTATCCTCTCCCAAATCTACTCCTTTAAAATGTAATATCTTAAAATTACGGCTTAATAAGTTTCTCATCTCTCCGTCTTTATATAATGAATAAAATCTTTTTTCACCTTTTATTGTTTTCCCCTCTTTCCATCCCTCAAAATTTCCTTCTTTCATGCCAATATAAAAAATACCATTATCCCCCAATATTCCTGCAATATTATCCAACGCAATAGAAAAATTATCTTTTGGCATATGAAGCAATGAGGTATATGCCCAAACTCCATTAAAATGACCCTCCCTGAAAGGCAAGTTCTCCAAATCACCCAAAACAACTCTCAACCCTTTACTTCTAGAAAGTCTGCACATAGAATTAGAAATATCTATCCCATATACATTTAGTCCCATGCCATCAAAAAAGATCATATCCCTTCCAGGCCCGCATCCTATATCGAGTATATTTCCCCCAGATAAATTATCTGCAAATAACTTGGCATCTCCAATTAAATAATCCTTTAAATAATGCTTAGTTTTACATTCATAACTTTCTGCATTAATTTCATAAATCCTTTTTGTTTCCTTCCTGTATTTTTCCATAATAAAACAAAATAGTACTCTATATTAATATTATCATTCCTTAATCGCATAACTTGTTGCCCCCCACTCTTCAAATCCTAAGAGCCTATCAATAATTCTTTCTTTTTCTTTCTTTTCGTCGCGCTCCAGATATTTGGATATATGATACAATTCATGCCTCAATGCTTGCCTATTTCTATATTTTCCAAGTTCAATTTTTATTCCCTTCTCCAATGTCCCTTCAGCATTAGCGGTACACTCCTCTCTATCAACAAAATATAAATCTATTTTTATCTTTTCCAATCCCAACTTTTTTCTTTCTATATCTAAATCACTTCTAGCCTGTTCAATAGAAGTATACTTATTATTAACATCAATAACTAATCTATTTCTTAATCCATTAATTATCATAGGAGCTTTTAATAATAAATAAATTGCAACAAATTTATAAAAAACATCTGAAATTTTATCAATTTTACTTTTCTTCTCATTTATAGTAAAACCATACTTTCCTTCGATATTAGCAAAATACTTCAAATATTCTTCATAATTCATACACCAACCAATAACAATCTCTTTATAATAATTTATCTCCTAATTCAAAACTAATAAACCTATTTCTTCATCCCCAGCTTCTGCAAAACGCCTTTTTTTCCAGGCTTATTAAGTCTCAATGCAAACCATACAACAAGTACCAATGCAACCAACAATAACGAAAATCTCCAGACACTGCTGAAGTTCCTCCAGTTAATTGCAGATCCCCAAAATATAGCCCATATTCCAGATCCAATTAAAGCACTTCCAACAGGTTCTGTACTCAAAACACCATATCCAACAATTAAAGTAATAACCCCAATAATAATTGCTATAATAAATACAATTTTAGAATGCTCATCTATAGCCTTTTCCAAATCTCTATTGCAATAATCGCAGCTTTTCAAAGCAATCTGGCATCCATTTTCATCATATTCATAAATAGGATTTCCGCGTTCGGCATAACATGCTCTTTCCGCTTCTTGTAATTCCCTTGAAAAGGAACAACTCTCCCCAGCAGGCAAAGGTTTACTAGGAAAATAAGCTGGCTCGAATCTTCCAGCAGGACAAAAATCATCATATTGGGGCATAGGATAAAAAGCCTCAATTCCCTGCCATAATACAAGTCCATAAATAATAACTATTCCAATTCCAAGAACAATATTCTTAACATTAATCATATTCCATCTAATGAATTTTAGTATATAAACCCTTCTTTAACTTCAAACTATTTCTTCTGTATCCTTGAGTAAACTATATTTTAAACTTCTAATTTTGTAAATAATAATACCGTCTATTTCTCTAGGAATATCAAAAGGTGGAATCACCTTATCATCCAAATATACTCTTACGCAATAATCATTTGAATTTGATCTCCCAGCATTAGAATCTGCCATTTTAATCCTGCAGCTGCTTATTCCTGTTACATAATGCGTCTTTTTATTAATTTCACTTAGTAAATATTTTTCTGTTAATTTTTCCCTTATCTTTTCTGCTTCCAAAAAACTATTCGTCATTCAATAAAAAACATATTTAATTATTTAAATTTAAGGATTAATCTTGACCGCTTCAACAAATTCATAACCCATAAGCTCTCTTTGTTTAAGTTCTTTTTCAGCTTTGGTCATGTCATATATTAGTAAAGTTTTCTTTCTATATCCTACTCTAGCTTTCTCCCCATCACCAAATTTCTCCCAAGTCTTTTTATGCTCATCATTAGGCCCTTCTATGCTAAAGTCCGCAGGCTCCCCATCAAAAACAGTTTTATAAAAAGCATCTACACTTACCTCTTCAAATTCAAAACTTAAATTAAAATCAAAATCCAATTTTGGAAGTACTATAGTTTCATTATGAGCAGGAACATAAACCCTCTCTTTAACTATAGCATCTTCATATAGTATTTCAGACAGTTCAACCTCTCTGTCTTTAGGCGTACATGCCGCAGTTCCTATCAGCCCAAAAGCCAACAAATTTTTTAATGTCCTTCTCATAAAAAAGTATATTATATTCTATTTTTAAATCTTTTTATCTTCAATCACAATTCTCACTAAGAATATATAGATTCCATCTTCCCATAATACCGCGAATTCTATCAATATCATTTTTAAATATAATAAAATCATCCAAATCTTCAGGAATTTCATCAGTAGATAATTTCCTAACTAATTCAGAAGAACAATCCATTGGATACATTCCTTCCTTTAACACAGTATAAGTACGCTCACAATCAGCATTAAACAATTCATTTATTTGTTCTCTATATTTTAAAATTTCAGACAATCTCGCAATTCCACTTTGCCCGCATAAAGAATTAAACCAGTGATTACTAATAACTTTCATCGACTCTAAAACATCATCTTTTGGCCTTAAAATAGTTCCAAACATATATTCATGACGACATGAATGTCCAGCCGTTTGATGAGTTATTGAAATCCATTCCCTCCCAGATTTAAATGAATATTCCCTATTAACAGCTAACACCAAAGCAGGAAGTTTTTCTTCAGAAATTTCAAAATATGTCTGACTTCTTTTATCCATACAATCTCAAATAATTTATACTTTATAAAAACTTAGATAATAAATAGTCACGATCAATCCCTCCAACACCTTTTTAAACTCTTCTCTTCTAAAAATTCAATGGATAACTATGAAGAATTATTAAAAAAAGCATACCAAAAAGTAAAAGTAATAAGTAAAGGCTCCGAAAGATTTGAAATACCTAAAGTTCAAGGCCAAGTTGCAGGAAAAAATACTATAATTACAAATATCTCTCAAATAGCGTCATATTTAAGGCGCCCATTGGAGCAAATAACAAAATTTCTTCAGAAAGAATTAGCAGCGGCAGGCAAAATAGAAAATGATCGCCTTATTCTCAACACTAAATTAAATTCCCAAAAAGTTAATGAAAAAATAGAACTATATGCAAAAGAATTTGTTATTTGTCCAGTTTGCACAAAACCAGACACAGAGATAATAGCTGAAAAAGGAATAAAATTCAAGCATTGTCTTGCCTGTGGTGCAAAATCACCAATAAAATACGGAATTTAAAATGTACATAAAAATTCACAAATCTTATAGAAATGTAGTAGCTGTCTGTGATAGTGAAATTGTAGGAAAAACCTTCGAAGAAGGTAAAAGAATTCTTGACTGCAGAGAATCCTTCTATAAAGATAAAAAAGTTTCACATGAAGAGGCAGTAAAAATTCTTCAAAAAGAATCAGAAGAAGATGCCACATTTAATATCGTAGGGCAAAAATCAATTCAAGCCGCATTAGAAGCAGGTATAATCGAAAAAGAAGACATATCTACGATAAATAATATTCCTTTTACTTTAATTCTTTTATAAAAGGGAGATGTAAACTTAGCGACGCCTATTATGGCAAAAATCCAATCCAGGTTATAATACAGACTATAGCCCTTAATAAGAAATTCTTTTAAGACCAAATAGTTTAAAAAACATCATTTCCCTTATTTTTCTATGCAATCAATATTATTTGAAAACACAGCAGAAATTAGAAGAAATAAAGATCTTTTAGAAGAAAAACTAAATGTAAAAATATCCTTTCAAGGAAAGAGAGTTACTATTGAAGGTCCTTCTCTAGAAGAGTATGAAGCATCAATAGTTTTAGATGCAATAAAAGCAGGATTTTCAGCAATTAAAGCTCTTTCATTAAAAGAAGATACAAAGATATTCAGAGTCATAAATATAAAGAGTATGACTAAAAAGAAAAACCTTGAGCTAGTAAGAGCCAGGCTAATTGGCACCCAAGGAAGAACTAAAAGAACAATAGAAGACATTACTGGGTGCGATATTGTAATAAAAGACAATGATATAGGAATAATTGCAGATGCTGAATTAATTGAAGAAGTAGTAACTGCAATAAGTAATCTGGCAAGAGGAACAAAACAAGCTAATACTTATCGATACTTAGAAAAAATGAATACTGAAAAGAAAAAGTATGAATAAGTTATATCACAAAACCACGAAACCCGAGGGGTTTTGTGAGAACCGGGAGAAATCTAAATAACAAACTCCAGCTTAAAAACTGAAGATTTCTCACGAGTATTAAAATCAACAATAACGTTTATAAAAGCCCATTATCTCCCATTCCTAGGATCTCGTAGCTCAGTCGGTAGAGCACATGGCTGTAGTACGTTGTTCGAATTAAATAATCGAGCTAAATAAAGTAGCAGCTTTCCAAGGAAACTTGGGAATGATAAGCGAGTAAATTCAGGGAAACCCTACATTAAGTTGAGGGCAATCCTGAGCCAAGCCCGAAAGGGAAGGTGCAGAGACTAGACACTCGCCGCCTAAAGCTGAAAAGCTATGGTGATGGTATAGTCCTACCCTCCAAGTAATTGGAGAAGGTCGTAACCATGGGGTCGCTGGTTCGAGTCCAGCCGAGATCGTATTATTTATAAGATACTAAAGAAGGAATTTTATCACCTTCTCTTCTCTCCATACTAATTTTCTCTAACTTGACAACATCTAACTTTCCGTCTAATAAAGCCAATCTCTCAGGAGTTGTAGTAAAAGGGATAAACTTCTTAAATTTTTCAAAGATTTTAAATTTAGTTATATGTTTTTCATTATGAAGTCCCCATTGATGATAAATCTTGAAAGCCTCATTTTTACCAATATAAAATCTTGCATAATTTTCATAAATTCTAAAAATGTGTTTTATTTGATTTGCATCTAATATCTCGTGCATTTGTTTTGCAACCAATAAACTATGAAGCTTTCCGCTAATACTTAAAGAAGAAGTTATATGGAAATCTGTATCTATAATTCCTACAACGCATCTCTTTTGAAAGGCATTATTCTTCAAAATACTTGAAGGAATGATTATATCTTTTTTTGATCCATAAGGTAAACCTAAAATCTTATTCTTGAATTCTGCTAAAGCTTTGGATTTATAACGAGAATCTATATTATTCTTATCTTTTCTTTCTAAAAGTAAAGGTCCAATATTATATAACTTTCTCATTAATTTTCCAATATATTCTTTATGATAAAGATATTCATTAGTTAAATCTCCACTAACTGTATATCTATAATTTCCCCATCCCCTTTTATCAATATGTGAATATAAGCTGCCATCTCCAATATGAATGCCTATCTCCTCCGCAAGATCTTCAGTCATCTTATCAGGAATTTTTAAATTTCTTTTTATATCTGCCCAAGAAGGTTTTATTTTTTCATCATAAATTATAGGCCTAATAAAAAGATCTCTCAAATTCTTTGTAGATCCAAAATATTCTCTAACTGCAATATCGCTCGAATATCCTGCTATCCATACAGTAAGGTAACTATGTATGTTATTAAATAATTCATATTGAATCCTGGCTGCAGCGATTAGTTTTTCTTTTGGATTTTCTATCCGACGTATTTTTTCCAAAATATTTTCATCGATTTTAAAGTATTTTCTAGGAATGTCTAACTTTTCTTTAATAGGAAGTTCACGCCATTTTTTAGGAATTATATTCATTTACCATACAACCTATCAATCTATATATAAATTTCCATATCCATCCTTAGACGTTTTCAAATAGCCCAAGCCAAAATACCAGCAACAATCAAAATTACAATCAACAATATAATGAAAAATCTCTTTTTCCTTTCCCTTTCCTTGCGGCTGTAATATTCATCATATCCTTTTTCTATGTCTTCTTTTTGCTCCTTGTTCAATTTGCTTTTTTCACCCTTTGAATAATTAAAGCTTATTGCTCCACCAGTATTAACTCTCTCTACCATGTTTAAAATAGAATATAAAGGATTATAAATATTTCTCCCCTAAGCTATTAATGCAAAGAAAAGTACGAATAAAGAAAGAAACCATCATTCCAACGTTTATAATTTTAATAATAATTCTAATTTTCTTCTTTCCAGTAAAAATGAATAACCTCTGTAAACCAAATTCTCCCTGCCCCATCTCAAATTCGGTTATAAAAATAACTGAATTAAAAAATTCTTTAATTATAGATATAAATTACATTTACTTATTAATTGAGATAATAATCTCCTATATTCTAGCTGTAATAGTAATCTATTTTTATAATAAAAATAAATAGAAAATTAATTTATACAGTTTCTTCTTTCTTCCAATCTAAATAACTCTTAATCAAAGATTCAAAAAAACAAACCGATTCGTTCCAGACTTTGAGAACATATTTAGAATCTTTATATATAGCATCTAACTCATTTAAATTGTTATACAATTGCCTTATTTTTCTTAAAGGATCTAAATCTAGGTCAGGGAACATGTTCCCTAATTCTTCCAAAGCAGAAAATCTATTTGCTCTAACGCCTCCATCCATCAATGTAAGAATCTGCTTTGAACCTCTGCTAATTGCATCTAGATTTTTATTAAATTTCTTCAAAAAGGCTGTATATTCAAAATCCTCATCATATAATGAATAAAGCAATCCGGCCCTGCATTTTCTAAGATTAAATCTTAAAGAAGTTTGATCAGATAGGTTTGGTAGTTGATATCTAAAACTTTCCCTATAATCTTTCCCTACAACAACTTTTCCTTCCTTATCAAAATAACTTTTAAAATTAGGTTCATAACTATTAAAAGTGCCTTCCTGCATTGTCTTCAAATCACTCACAGTCACCTGAAAAGGCACGTTATTTTCTTTATTAGCTTCAGTATAAATTTCAGCAGATTTTCTTAAGATATCTTTATTTAATACGACCTCTCCAGGTAGGATTAACAATGCATCAATGTCGCTTCTTCCATAGATACAATCTCCCCTTATAAAAGAACCATATACCATAAAACTTATTTCTTCACTGCCTATCCCTCTTAATCCTTCTACAAATTTGAACATGAAATCATGATAATTTTTTTCAGAAGGCCTCTTCATATCATACCCTAATACCATTAAGAAAAAACAAAATCCTTACTTATAAACATTTATATCTTCAAGGTAAAATCCCCATAGACTTCAAAAATAAGTACAATAAAATTAACATGACAATAATCCAAATAATCCTAGGATCTATCTGCCCCTTTTTGCTCTTCCTATCTAATAGCTTTTCTAGAACTTTAATTCTAACATCCATATTATTAAACAATTCCTTATAGTTTAAAGACCTTTTTATTTCTAGCATTTCCTTTTTATTATTTTCTAAACCAAGGGAGATATTTCTATATGATTGATAAAAAAAATAAATAACTGATGAAATAATGCTAGCTATAGCAATTATACCAAATATTATAATAGATTGAACTTTTATTTCTTCAGAGGCATTTAAAACAAATAAGATAAAGGGTACGAATAAGGATAATAAAGTAACTAAAGAAATAAATAAATTAAGATTCTTATTATTTTGTGCATCCATCAATTCCAAACATCCTCAACATTTTTAAACATTCTATCAGTCGATTAATCATGAAAGCAAAGATTTCAAATGCAAACAAAAAAACAGTCCTTGTTGGCCTATCAGGAGGCGTAGATTCATCACTAGCTGTGCTTCTCCTAAAAAAGCAAGGCTATAATGTTATAGGGGCATTTATGAAAAACTTTTCAGATATAAAAAATCCCTATACTGGTGAATGCAACTATTTAGAAGATAAAAAAATGGCTCAAAAAATGGCGGCTTTTCTGAATATCCAATTTATTTTTATAGATTCAGAAAAAGAATATAAGTCGCTAGTAATAGACCCTATGTATAATTCTTATGCAAAAGGCCTAACGCCTAATCCTGATATCTTATGCAATAAAATGATAAAGTTTCCTATTCTCTGGAAAACAGCTAAAAAAATAAAAGCAGATTATATAGCAACAGGCCACTATGCCAGAATTAAAAAAACTCCAAGTGGTTATCAACTCCTTCAAGGAAAGGATAAAACAAAAGATCAATCTTATTTTCTTTCAGAACTCTCTGAAAACGACCTTTCCCACACACTATTTCCAGTAGGAAATCTGACCAAATCTCAAGTTAGAAAATTAGCTAAAAAATACAATTTCCCAAACTGGGATAAAAAAGGCACGTCAGGAATTTGTTTTGTAGGCAAAGTAGATATGAAAAGTTTTTTAAGTAAGAAAATAAGCTACAAAAATGGAAAAGTTCATTCTCCAGAAGGAAAAATTTTAGGCGTTCATCAAGGAATACAGTATTATACAATAGGACAAAGGGCAGGTCCAAGAATAGGAATTAATCTTAACAAAAATGCAGAAAATAAAAAACTTTACGTAGCAAAAAAAATTGGAAGCAATTTAATCCTAACTCCAGAAAATCATCCTCTCTTAAAGAAGCAATTAATAAAAATAAATAAAATTCATTTTATAAATAAATTCTCTAAAATTCCCTCAAATCTTAAAGGAAGAATCCGCCATCTGGGAAAACTGCACAAAGGCAAATTAATAAAAAAATCAAACTCTTATTATTTCAAGTTCGCTAGTCCAATCAGTTCGGTAGCAGAGGGCCAGTATCTAGTTATCTACAACAATAATCACCTGGTAGCTTCAGGAGAAATGAGATAGTTTTATTAATAATTAAAATCTAAAGATAACATGAAAGCATGGCTAAAAGGAGGGATGTGGGGGTTATTAATAGGAATAATAATTATAATAATAGAATATGCTTTTTTCCTCGAAACATCTCCTCTGAAATTCTTTTCTTTATCAAAACAAGAAATTTTCTATTTTCTCTATGGCTTATTAATTCTGCCAGTTCCCACTTTGATTATTACATTTATTATTGGCTCAATATTAGGCTTTATAATAGGAAAAATAAAACATTCTAAAAATTAAGTATCCCCAACCTTTTTATATTCCCTAAACTTAATATAAAAATGGAATTCGATTCAGTTGTTAAAAAAAGGCATTCAGCAAGATCTTTTTCAAAAAGAAAAGTAAGTTGGAAATTTGCTTTAGATGCAATTGAATTAGCTAATCATAGTCCATTCGCAGGAAATCACAATCATCTCAAGTTTATTCTAATTGAAGATAGCAAAACAATTTCTAAAATTTCAAAATTAGCAGACCAACCC
Organism: Nanobdellota archaeon; assembly: GCA_030648155.1. Taxonomy (GTDB): domain Archaea; phylum Nanobdellota; class Nanobdellia; order Pacearchaeales; family GW2011-AR1; genus JAUSIK01. The sequence goes on from JAUSIK010000008.1 coordinate 302,663, forward strand.
TGGATTGCAGAATCATCTCTGCTAATTTTAGTATGCTCCGATGATACACACCTTGAAAATCTTTATGGAGAAAGAGGAAGAGTCTATTCAAGACAGCAAGCAGGTTCTGCTATTCAAACAATTCTTCTAAAACTTGCAGATTTAAATTTAAGCTCTTGTTGGGTAGGCGCATTTTCAGATGAAATAGTAAAAGAATCTTTAGGCATACCACAGCATATCCAAATTGAAGCCATTTTGCCAATAGGATACGAGAATAAATCTCACTCAGGCAAAAAACCAAGAAAAAAAGCCCTTGATAATGTAGTCTTTTGGGAAAAATGGGATAATGGCAACCGCCCAACCCTCCTTACAGAATCAGAAGACCTCCCTCCCAAAGAAGAAAACTAATGTTACTCTATAATAGTAACATGTAGTAAAGTTTATATACTCTTTTTTATTATAATTTTTATGACCTTAGAAGCATTAGAGAATATAATCAAAAAATATGAAAGACCATTAATTGGGATCATAGGTGCAGCTAATCCTCTGCCAGATTACGATAGTGATGATGGATACCGATTAGGATATGAACTTAGAGAGGCAGTAAATAATAAAGGAACTCTATTTACAGGAGGCGTGCCTGGAATAGGGGTAGACGTTTATAGTGGAATAGTAGATTATTCTGTTGAAAAAGGTTTAGATGATAAATTTTTCATCCTATTTCCTGAAATGGAAATGGAGCCATCAGAAGATTATTTTACATTAGCTAATAAAACAAAAAATGGATCATTAAGGGTAGAAAAAATAGGTAAAGATATGGGAGAAAGAAGGTCCTATATCGCAGCAGTAGCCGACTTGGTAGTGCTTATAAATGGATCTACAGGTACACTAGATGAAACATTGAAGAGTTTATACTTAGGTAAACAAATTCTCTGCCTACAAAATTCAGGAGGCGCAGCAAGAGTAATATCTAGATTTAAAAAAGGAGAAGTAGAAATTCCCCTAGATATTGACAAAAGTCTTATCACCACTTTTGACTCTATAAGTGAATTAACAAAATATTTATCAACTGAATTCTTAAATAAATTAGGAGAAAATAAGTAACCATGGAAAATTCAAAAAAACCCACTAAATGGAAAAAGGAAATTTCTAAAAAAGAAAGTGAAAAAATAGAAAAAAAGAATATTGAGGACTTACTTATTTTTGATTATGATATAAAATCTTTGCTATTGGGTCAGGAATCAATGCGAAAGAAAATGAAAGAAAATGAATCCCCAATTTATTATAATTCGCTGGAAAAATTATCACCTTTATTATCTAAACCTAGTCCTAAAGATATTTTAACTCGAAAAGTTGAACCAAAAAATTTAGAATTTATCTTTAATGAAAACAAAGAAATAAATTCATGGAAATTCATCCCGGAAAAATCCAAAGAAAAATATCTTCAATTAAATAATTATATTCCGAATTTTCTAAATATTCCATTTAAGTCATTGTCATTATCTCCATTAGGACTTAATGTATCCCTAGATGATTCTGCAACAATAACTGCAAGTAATATAGGAGAATATGCCCTTCCAATAGTGGAATACATCCATCAATTAAGACCAGATTATATAGTTGCAAGCGATAGAGGGGCAAGATTACTTGGCCTGGCAGTATTTAGATTATATAGCCAGCTTCATGGGAGGTTGCCTACAAGTGACGGGACTCTTAGATTTAGAAGATTTAGTAAAAGTAATTCTACAAAAGATACAGAAAACCATCTAAAACCATTAGTAAAAGAAATGCTAAAGTTTAAAAAAAAGCCAACAGTTTTAGTATTAGACGATTGGGTTGTATCTGGAGGGACAAAGAAACTTGCTCAAGAAACGTTTGATAAATTAGGTAAAGGTAAAATCAAAGTTAAATTTGGAGTATTAACAGGAAACGGAGCCGATGTATCTAGAAATGATGGCCATTCTTCAGGATTTGCAGGAGTTACTGATTGGAGAGATGACTCGAATATAATCGGAATAACATATAGCAAAAATGATTACGCAAATTCAGGTATAAGAGGCTATGCAGTAAGAAGTGCACAGGCATTTGATTATAGAAGAAGAATGTATGCAGGAATAAATGAATTAGCTAGAAAGATAATTAAAGAAAGGAGTCTAAGTAAAGTTTAAAAGAAAATGAAAACACCGTCTCAAAATATAAGATTAACATTAGAAGGGAAAGTTCTAATAAAATCCGAAAAAATGCTCATAATTGATCCATGTTATTTAGAAAAAGATTATTCTCAACCTTTGGATGATCTTGAAAATCTATATGACGCTTCTGAAATTAAATTATTGGATGAGGAAGAAAGAATAATGAAAAAGACAAATAGTCGCACTTATTTGAAAATGATTGATAATGTACTTAAAGAGGCAAAAGAAAAAGGAAAATTAACCAAGAAAACAATGGAATCAATAAAAGAAATGGAAGATAATCTTAAAAAATATGCAATAGAAAGACAAAATATTGAAGAAAAAATAAAACAATTAAGAAAAAGTTCTAGTATGATTCTTCCTAATATCGCTCAAACAGACAATTATATATTTTTTGCAAACCCTATTGGGGATGGAAGCTTTCCAATAGTCAAAAATAAAAAAGGAATTTATATCATATTCGGAGATCAGCCAAAAACTCTAAGGGGAAGAACATTAGGGTACTCCGGTGTAGAGTCTGCAACTCAAGTTATTGCAGACCCAGCCGATATCGAGATTAAAAAAGAGGTATCTAGAGATTTATACGCGATAATAAATGTAAGCAATGGATTATATGAATGTAAGTTCATCAATAACAATGATGCTCTATCTATCACAAAAAAATAAAAAAGAAGAAAAAAACAACCTTCTTTTAAAAAAGATTAATTATAAAATTCAATTCCTAAGTCAGACATTTGAGGCTTATTTGAAGAAACCTGCCTTTTATCTTCAGCATGCCTTCCTGTAATGTAAGGTGATTTAACACCAGTCATTATAGTAATAACACGCACTTTATTGGCAAATTCCCTATTTACTCTTGCTCCAATGATAACCTGAGCATCTGGACTGATATTTTCAGTTACTAATTCTCCAACATTAGCGAACTCTTCTAATTTAAAATCAGGTCCGCATGTGATGTGAATCAACGCTCCAGTTGCCCCTTTATAATCGACATCTAGAAGTGGGTGAGTTAGTGCTTGTCGCACAGCCTCATCAACTCTAGCTGTTGTATCACTTTCTCCAACGCCTATAACTGCAACATCACCATTCTTCATTATAGCAGAAACGTCCGCATAGTCTAAGTTGATCAATGATGGCAAAGTAATTGTTTCCACAATACCTTTAATCATTGTACTGACTAATTCGTTCGCCACTGCAAATGCTTGTTCCATCGGCAAGTTTCCTGCAATATCAACTAATCTATTATTATCAATAAGAATAGCTGTATCAACAACTTCAGTTAGCTCTTGTAAGCCAAATTCAGCTTTATCCTGCCTGGCTTTTTCACAGTCAAAAGGCATAGTAGCAACAGCAATAACAACCGCTCCAGACTCCTTAGCTAATTGAGCAATAACAGGTGCAGCTCCAGTTCCAGTTCCACCGCCTAAACCAACATTAATAAAAACCATGTCAGCCCCGCTAGCAGCTCTTTTCAATTCAGAAAGAGATTCTTTAGCAGCCTCTCTTCCCTTTTGTGGATATCCTCCGCATCCTAATCCTCTTGTCAATTCTTTTCCTATAAGAATTTTTTCATCAGATTTAGTAATGCTTAAATGAAGTGCATCAGTATTGACGCCATAAATAGTTGCCCCGCTTATTCCTTTATTAAACAGCCAAGTTATAGCATTACATCCAGCTCCGCCAACACCAAAAACTTTAATGTTAGCTTTTCCAGCACGTAATTCATCAAAATTAATACTATGAGTCTCTGCATGTTGCATAGCCTCTTTTGCAAAATCTAATACCATTCTAATAACCTCCTTTCATTTCTTTTTTTACCATTTAATTCATTAAGAGAACTCCTTTAAATATTTGACTATTCTTCAGAATATTAATTATACTCTCACCCTGGCAAAAAAATATTTTTTATGTAATATTATAGTGACAAAAGAAAAATGAAGAATGAAGTAAAAAATACTAATTTATTCTAAATTTTCTTTATCCCAACTCTTCTAACACTATCCAAAACAAACTTTTCAGCCTGATCCAAAGGCATTTTTTTCAAAACAAATGCAGCAGCTGCCTTATGCCCCCCTCCCCCTAACTCTTTTGCAAGTATGGCGACATTTACACCTTTTTTAGACCTAAATGATCCCTTAATTTCATTTTCCCACTCAATAAGATTAAAAACAAAATCACATTCCCCTATAAATTGCAGTTCATTTATTCCTAACCTTGTTTCAGCCTTATTTAGCCCCAACCTCTTAACATCTGCTAGAGTTATGCTGGTATATCCACATTTTAATTCACTATCATATTTCAGCTTATTAAAAAGTAATCCAAAATACTTAATAATTCTAAATGGTTGAGTGTATAATACGGGTCTTAATATATCATTTAAATAATCAGCGCCATGGCCAATCAAAAACACAGCATCCGATAATGCCTTTTCAGGCAAGCTGTCATATTCAAAAAAACCACTATCAGTACATACTCCTAGTAATAATCTTCTAGAAAGTTCTCTGTCGAATTTTATACCATTAGATTTAAAAAAATCAACTAGTACAGAGCATGCAGATGGGGCCATTGAATCTACATAATTTAAATTTCCATAATAAGAATTTGAATCATGGTGATCAATATTTATAATAAAATTTTTGAGTTTAAAATTTTCTCCAAGTTTACCTGAAACATTTTTCCATGAACCGCAGTCTAAAAAAATAACACAATCAAAATCCACTAAATTTAGATCACTTATATCTTTTCCAAATTCAACCTCTTTAGAATATTCAAGTTTACTCAAATTTTCAGAAACATTATCGTAGCTTACAAGTTTTACATTACATATCAAATCTCTTTCTAGAATATATTTCATTGCAGTACAGCAACCTAAACTATCTCCATCAGGAACAGAATGCAAAGTCATGGCTATATTTTTGCACTTTTTAATTTTCGCCCATATTTCATTAAATGAGTTATTTTCCATTAAATTTTTTCTAATAATTCTGCTCTAATGCCGTTGTCATTGCAAAGCTTGACAAATTTTTCAGCGTCCTCTTTAGTTCCAGCTACCCCTGCGCCATAATGCATTGGTAGAGCTAAGTCAGGCTTTAACATTTGAGCAACTTCATACGCCTCCTCAGCATCCATTACATATTTTCCTGATACAGGCAATAAGGCGATAAATTCATTTCCATGTTTTCCATATCCAGTTAAATTTTGCATTTCTGGAATTTTATCAGTATCTCCAGAATGATAAATAACAACCCCATGTAATTTAATTAAATATCCCAGCCATTCCTCATTCTTAGGATGAAATTCTTTTCCAACATTATATGCCGGCATAACTTCTATTTTTACATTTCCAAATTCAATTTCATCACCTATTTCAACAACTTGCATTTCAACACCTTCAATTCTAGTTATTTTACTTTGAACATCTGGAGAAACAACAATAATAGTCCCCTCTTTAGATAATTTTGTAATGTCTTTAATACTGCAATGATCATAATGACTATGTGTAATAAGAATTAAATCAACTTTTTCAATTCCTTCAGAAATATTATAAGGATCTACAGCAATCCTCTTTCCATTCCCATTTCTTATTAAAAAGCCTGAATGTCCTAAAAAATCAATATTTACCCCGCCTATCTCCATATAATTCCCTATAAACTCAAATTTTTAAACTTAATCGTGCCCCCCTTCATCCAAGTTAAATTAACCTCTTCCAAAATCAAAGTCTAACTCGAAATTAAAATTTAACAAGCAACATTAATATTTTATTTTACAAACTCAACATTATCCATATCTCCAAATTGTTTATCGCCAGTTAAAAACTTTATTCCTAATTGTCTAGCAAATGTATATCCAATACAATTAGTCATTGATAAATCTCTCTTATTTAATTTAAATTTTAATTTTGCTGCCTCTTTTATAACCTCTTCATCGAAATCCTTAACAAATTTATAATAAATTTCAATTGTTTTCTTTCCCAATTCTTCATTCTTATCTTTTAAAAATCCATGATATAACTCAAAAAGGCTCATTTTGGTCGTAACTACTTCAGCATCCTTATATGGAAGATAATTGGAATTGCCTTTAACAATTTCGACAAAAGCGTAGGTATCGAAAAAGAAAGTTTGATTTCCCCCTAAAACTTCAGTAAAGTTCTCTTCTTGCTTCATCTTTAAACTCCTGTCCTGATTTTTTGATTTTTCCTTTTCCTATTCCAAAAGTCTCACTAAAGGCTTTAGAACCGTTTTTTATTACAATTAATTTTACATTTTCATCCTCTTTCATATTTTCTTTTTCAACAACTTCTTTAGGTATAACTACTCCAAATGAATTCCCCCATTTCTTTAATTTCACATCTATCACAGTCATAATTATACAATGTATAACTAATATTTAAACCTATAGCCCTTCAATTTCTCTGGCTATACTTAACATTTTTCCTTCTCCACCTTTCCCGCATATTATCTGCATCCCAACTGGCATCCCATCAATTTTACCTATGGGAATTGAAACAGCACATATTCCAGCTAGATTTGCAGGAATAGTTAATGCATCTGCTGCATAAATCTCCTCAATTTTCATTTTTTTCCCTTCGCCTATTTTCCATGGTAAGCAAGGGACAGTAGGCATTAATAAACAATCAAACTTTTTCAGAACCTCCTCGAATTCCTTTTTTATTAAATCTTTAACTTCTAATGCTTTTTTATAGTAAGCTCCCCTAAACTCTGCCCTAGTTATTTCACTTCCTCCTAAAATTCTTCTTAAAACTTCTTTTCCACAGCTCTCTTCAATTCTTTTTCCATATCTTCTCCCATCAAATCGCCTTGTTCCAGAAAAGAATTCAACATAAACTAAAGGATAATAAGTCTGTACAGCCAGCTCAATATGTTTCACCTCTACTTCCTTAAAACCCCACTTTAATTTTTCCCTAAATTCCAAAACTTTTTTATTAAACAATTCAATTATTTTTTTATCAACACCATCAACTTCTATTATACCGGCATTTAATTTTCCTACACTCTCTATTTTAATTTCTCCAAAATCTTCACTAATTGTATCTCTCTCATCTCTCCCCTGGATAACGTCCATCAATAATATAGCATCATCAGAATTCCTCGCAAATACCCCAATCTGATCTAGGCTCATACTTAAATCAATTAATCCATATCTACTAACTCGCCCATAGGTCGGCTTAACTCCAATAATCCCACAATGACTTGCAGGGTTTCTTATACTCCCCCCAGTATCACTTCCTAAACTCATATCACAAAATCCAGCTGCAACAGCAGCAGCACTCCCACTGCTACTCCCCCCAGTTATCCTGCCCTTCGCAATAGGATTTTCCGTAGCTCCAAAAGCACTATTCTCTCCGCTAGATCCAGAAGCAAACTCGTCCATGTTAGTCATCCCAATAATAATTCCATCTTCTTTTTTTATTTTCTCAATAACACAAGCATCAAAAGTAGATCTATAGTTTTCTAAAGTTTTTGAAGCACAATTGCATATCATTCCCTTAACATTGATATTGCTTTTAACACCTATAACCTTTCCATACAATCTTCCCATTTTTCCCTTTCCACCTCCAGCCCTTCTATCCATTTCCTTGGCTTCATCAACTGCCTTTTCATTTAAATGCAAAAAGGCCTTTATTTTCCCATCTTCTCTTTTAATCTTATTTAAAAATCCCCTAACTTTATTTTCAGTAGATTCGCTTTTCATTAAAAAAATAGAAAAAGCTTGTTTATTAAACTTTACTTCATAAACAGGAATGCAAAAATGCTTTTAAATTGATGAAGACAAAATAAACAATGGAAAAAACCTCTCTGATGTTAAAAATTGAAAATAAAATTGGAGAAAAATTAGATGACTATCTTATAAGAGAATATAATCATAAGCATCTTTCAGGGGAAAAAATAGCGGGAAAAATAAATGTAGGTGAAAAAACTCTCTACAATTGGTTAAGATCATTCAATATTCCTCTGAGATCAATTGAAGACTATATAGAATATAGTACAAATAAGCCCCCAATTGGTGTTTTAAGATACTATTATGAACATATGAGAAAGCCCATTAAAATTATCGCAAAAGAAAGGAATGTAAATCCAAAAACAATCTATAGGTGGATGGAAAAAGAAGGAATAGAAAGGCGGCATGGTTCCAATGCATATCTAAAAAAGAATATTAATAAGCCAAGTAACAAAAAGTTAAATTGTTTATATATAGAAAATAAGCTTAGTAGAAAAGAAATAGCTTTGCGATATGGTGTGCATCCAGAAACAGTTGGAATATGGTTAAGAAAAGCTAGATTAAGCAAAAACTTTCATAGTGTATATGACAAAAAGAAATTTAGAAAGAAAAAATTGGATGAATTGTTAGAAAAAGCTGAGAAAAAACCACAAGACCTTTCGATGAGAGACTTTAAAAATATAAAGCAGGAAAATGGAAGATCCTATTATGGAATTCTCACTTGGTATATTTCAAGATTCGGCTACAATTTTTCAAAAGCAAAAGAACATTTAATCAGAACTCTTTATTCTCAAGAAAATTAATTTTTATTTTAGTTTCCAAATAAGTCCATCCTTTCTTTTTATAGTTCCATCAAATCCAAAAAAACTTCCCCAAGGATCATACCAGCCATTTTTTGTGTAAAAGAAAGGAATACCATCTTGTATTCTAATTTGAGTTTTTTCATATAAATCATCTTCTCTTTTTATGAAAACAGAATATTCCTTGTTTTTATTATCATGAACAACAACGTCTGTTAATCCATCTTGATTGACATCAGCATTTTCTTTAAAAAAATCTTCTTCCTTAGCAAGATAGCCCATTAGTGGTGCCACACTTAGTGCTACAATAAATGCATACCTAAATTTATCATTTCTTAAATTATTTGGGCTTCTATCTACCATAAAAAACTAAAAAACCTTCACTTTATAAGCTTATTGAATTACAATTATCAAGAAATTCAGTTGTAGATTTAATTTTCCCTTCCTTTACTGCATTTAAAAAATTTTCTTGATATTCTTTTCTTAGGCTTGCTTTCATCAAGCTAATCAAAGCCTTCATCCCCCCATCATCTAATTCATTATTCTTAATAATTCTCAATATTCTATTCAAATCTGCAAATCATCAAATAGATCTGAACGACTGATGAAGTAATTCGCATCAGTGATTGGCTCCTTACGAAGATCCCCAAGATAAAAGCTGAGTCGATCATAATTACGCAAAACTATCTTTTGCAGGGATTCTATTGACCTATCAGTCGCAAGCACTTCTCGCGCATGAATCGCAATATACACCTTGCGCCCATACTTTGCTCGAAGTCGCTGGAAGTTCGCCTCGAACCATTCACGATCCTCACGAATTCTTCGCAGAGCCTCCTCGGAAGCACGCCCCGAGGGCTCACTCCATTCTGCACCCTTTTCATCATGCTCATACTGCCCTTCTATTGTTTCCATCTTATAAGTTGGCACCGCTTCCACTGCAGGTATTTTTAGATATTTTATTCTTTTCCAAATCAAATTCAAAAATATATTCTCTCATAAGATAACTACAATATGATATTATATTAATATTCCTATTGATCTACCACTCCACTTTCTTCACAGGTCTTCTCACATAAACAATTTCCTGCAATTCATAAAATTCCATGCTAGTCTCAAGTTGATCTACAAAATATCTTAATTGATAATCTTTATCAGTCTTAGGATTAAATATCTCAATAGCCATTTCTTTTGTTTTCCCATGATCAATTAAAATATAATGAGCATCTACGCTAAATTCAACTCCATCAACCCTAACTTTATCCCCTTTTTTTAGCTGTGTGATAGGTTTTGAATTTTCAATCTGTACTTTATCAATATCAATATCTCCGCCAACTAAAACTTCTTTTAACTTTTTGACCTCTTCTTCTGCATTTCCAATGTCAATATCCAATTCATTTTCACTCTCGCCCTCTTCAGCTTCTCCATTATCCTCATCATCTAACTTTGACATTTTCTTTTCAACTTTTTTGCTAATCTTCTCTTTAACAATCGATTTTGAATTTGTTTTCTTTTTTACTGCCATTTTTTGCTCTCCGCAATTATAAAATCACCATACTTCTCAGGAGCATTTGAGAAAATCCTTTCCCTAAAATCTCCATCAGCTTTTTGTCCAGACCCCTCATTTCTATATCCCCCATGAGGCTTTTTAATCTTTTCCCCTTGCACTTTAACTTTTTCCAAAGCCCTAGCGAAATTATCTAATAGTCTTTTAGCCTCTTCTCTTATTTCATTCATTTCATTTGACATAATCAACAAACAATACTTTAATTAATAAACCTTATCGTACCTTCAAAATTGAGAAAAAATTATAAATATAAAAATCATCAAAATATAATGAAAACAATAAACGAAAAATTATATTATCTAATAAAGCATGATAGAAAATATGAAATGGAAGCCTATAGATTTATATTTGATTCACTTAATTATACTTTTAAAAATATGCTTAAAATTGAAAAAAGGCATGTCACTGGAAAAGAACTATTAAATGGATGCCGTTTATATGCAATAGACCAATTTGGCTGTCTAGCTAAAACAGTTCTAAATGAAATTGGAATACATAATACTAGAGATATTGGAGAATTGGTTTATAATCTAATAAACCATAATTTACTTGGAAAGCAAGACTCAGACAAAATTGAGGATTTCAATAATATATTCAATTTCAATAGGGCATTTAATCTTAAGCCAAAATTCAAATACGATCTTGTCAAAAATAAATTTCTAACAAAATATATTCAAAAAAGATAGTTTATATTCTCCCAAACTTTATCTTTCTTTTTTTGCCATTAATATCCACAATAGCATATTTTCCTTCGTGAATTGCTCCAGGGTTAACTATCTCTGTTTTTCCAAGTCTATCCTTGCCCCAAGATTCGTGTATATGGCCCCCAAATGCTAAAACTGGCTGATATTTTTCTATAATTCTTCTTACAAGTTTCGAGCCATAATGCTTTCCCTTTACACTTTTTTCAGCATCTTTCCATGTTATTTTATCTAATCGTGTATTAAATGGAACGTTATGAGAGACGAAAATAACCTTTCCTTTTTTATTTTCTTTTTTAAATTTTATAAATAATTCATCTAGCTTTCTTTTGCTCTTCCTATAGGCCTTGCTCTTTACATCTCCAGGCGAGCTCCCTCCAGATGCCCCAATAAAAGTATAATCATTAAACTTAAAAAATGAATAATCAAATCGACTAATATTTTTATATTTTAGAATAATTTTAGAAAAAAAGTCCTGATCATCCCATTTCCAATTCCTTTTAGAGTTTTTAAAATCATACTGATCATTCCCCCTTGAATAATCTACATTTCCTACAACAGTTATTGCAGGCACCCCCATATCATTCAATTTCTTTAATGCCCGCTCCCCCATTTTCAAATCCTTAATAACTAATTCTTTATACTTTTTCTTCCCAATTATTTCCCAAAGTTCTCTTTCTTTTCTATAACTGTACTTAAACCACAACCTCCTATAATGAAATGGAAAGTAATCTCCATTAGAAACAACCAGTTCAATCTTCTCTTTCTTTATCAATTTTATAAGCCTTTCAGGAAAATCTCCGTGAAAATCTCCAATTACCAAAAATCTCATATTTAGAAAAGTAAAATTTAGTTAATAAACATTCCTCAAATATTTATCTACCCAAGTGAAGAAAAATTTAAAAACTCCCTTTCATTTTCTTCATAGAAAATGTCACACCCGATACGAAACCTAAGAATACTTACGACTAAAGTAAAAACAGCTAGAGATACGTTAGAAAGACGTACTCTTACATATAAAAAAGATGATGAGGATAAAGTTCCAAGATTAATACTAAACAGTCCCTTTGAAAATCGCCCACTAGCTCATTATAAACCAATCACCAATACCTATCGGCCAGAAGCTATACAAGAAATGTTTCTTCCTTTAGAAAGAGAGTTAAATGGCCAAAAACATTCAGATGTTCAATTTAGGCAAAAACTAGATAATGAATTATCAAATTATGGCTGGGTAAAATATTAATTTTGCACTAAAATATTTTAAGGAGTTAATCTATCTCTATCTCTTGGAAACATCACTGCTTCTCGAATATTATTAAGCTCTAGCATTACCATAGTAAGTCTCTCTACACCCATTCCAAAACCAGCATGGGGGGGAGCCCCATATCTAAATGAGTCAATATAACTTGTAAAATCTTTTGGATTGAGTCCTTTAGCCTTTAATCTTTCAGTTAATAATTCAGGCAAATGTATTCTTTGTCCGCCTGATGAAATTTCCATTCCTTTGTAAATCGCATCAAAGCCGCAGCTTAAATCCTTTCCCTTAGGCATAATATAAAATGTTTTTCCTTCTAATGGCCAATCATGAACAAATACAATAACATCTGGAAATAATTCTCCTAATTTCTTCTCGCCCTCGCCAGTTAAATCATTCGGAGAAGTTTCAACTTTATGTTTTTTCAACAATTCATTTGCTTCCTTAAAAGTCATGTATTTAGTAGTAGGTACTTTCAACTTAATCCCAAGTAATTCTAGTTCCTTAGAATTTTTTTCAATAATCTTCTTAACAGCGAATTGCAATGACCTTGCCAAATAATCCATTGCAACAAATTCATCTGCAAAAGCCATTTCAAAATCAAATTGTCTTGACTCATTCAAGTGCCTTATAGTATTATGCTTTTCAGCTCTCCATACTGTAAAAACTGCGAAAACTTTTTCCATAGCGCATGCAACCATTTGTTTGTATAATTGACAGCTTTGGCTCAAATAAACTTCTTTCTCAAAATATTTTGCTTTGAATAGTTCAGTTCCCCCTTCGCTGCTGCTTCCAATAATTGAAGGGAAATTTGCCTCAATTGCTCCCTCTCCAACCATAAATTCTCGATAACCCTGCATTAATGTACTTTGAATTCTAAAAATAGCTTGCGTTCTCTTTCTATGCAAGTCCAAAAATCGATAATCTAATCTTTTCGGTAATTCGGTCTTTGAAAAATCTGATACATCAATAGGCAATGGATGTTCCGCTTTACTCAATATATCAATTTCACTTGGAAATAATTCTCTCCCCCCAGGAGCTTTTGGACTTTTCTTAACTATTCCCTTAATCACTACAGCACTTTCTCTAGAAATACCGCCCATTAACTTAAATATTTTCTCTTCAGTCTCACCTTTTACTCCAGTAACTTGAAGTTCTCCGCTTACGTCCCTTAAAACAATGAATCTCACCTTCCCTAGATCCCTATCATCATAAACCCATCCAGCAACAGTTACTTTTTTGCCCTCATCACTTAATGTAACATCAGAAACATATTTTCTTTCCTTGCTTAGTTTACCTAGATCCATATGAATCAAAGAAAATCTCTCTTTTTAACCTTTTTGATTATTGTTTTAATCAAGAAATTATACCCAGAAAACTTTATATACTATAGCCTATTATAGTAAACTATGGCTACAACTATTCAAATAAGCGAAAAACTACAAGAAGCACTTTCTAAAAGGAAGCTCTATGAAAAAGAAACCTATGAAGAAATAATCTGGGATTTAATAGAAGATTCACTAGAAATTTCAGAAGAATCCAAAAGGAATATAACCAAATCCGAAAAAGAAATAAAAGAAGGCAAAATACACAAGTGGGAAGATATTAAAAAAGAGCTGAAAATAAATGTATGAATTAATCATTACAAACACAGCAAAAGAGCAATTAAAAAACGTTCCTAATAATATTAAAGAAAATATAGGCAGGGCATTAGAAAGAATTAAAATCAGGCCTTTTAAATTTGTAAAAAGATTAACCAATAGTAAATATTATAGGTTGAGAGTAGGATTTTATAGGGTTATTCTCGATATTCATACCTCTGCCTTAATTATTTATGTAATAGAGTTAGGACATAGAAGTGATATCTATAAATAAATTAAACATAACCTTTATCAACTTTCCTGCGTCTAAAAAATAATGCCTAAAAAAAATTCCCCAATTCAATTTCAAATCCTTGCTAAAGATAAAAAATCGAGAGCAAGAGCAGGTATAATTCACACTCGAAATGGAATTATAGAAACACCATATCTTATTCCAGTTGCAACAAAAGGTGAAATAAAATCGCTCTCCCCTGCAGATATAAAAAAAATAAATCCTCAAGCTTTACTAGCTAATACTTATCACCTGCATTTTAATCCTGGTGATAAAAAAATAAAAAAAATTGGCGGTTTGCATAAGTTTATGCATTTTTCTAAACCCATATTTACAGATTCAGGAGGTTTTCAGGCCTTTTCTCTAGGAGAAGCTAAACTCTTTGGAGTTAACAAATTAGGGAAAAATAAAGAAAAAATCACTTCTGAAAAAGTTTCTCTTCTTACAAAAATTACAGAAAAGGGAGTATCATTTAAATCAATTTATGATAACAAGTGGTATTTTTTAGATGCTAAAAAATCAATGCAAATACAATCTAATCTTGGAAGTGATATAATAATGGCATTTGATGAGTGTACTGCTGCAAATAAATCAATTTCACAGCAAGGAAAATCTCTAGAAAGAACAAATAAATGGGCGCTACAATCTCTAAAATATCATGACAAAAATCAAGCCCTATATGGAATAATTCAGGGAGGTCAATTTAAAAAGTTAAGACTAAAAAGTACAAAATTTATTTCTAAACTTCCTTTTGATGGAATAGCAATAGGGGGAAGTTTTGGAACATCCTACGGAGATTCTAAAAAATCTATGAATCAAATCCTAAAGTGGATAATGCAAGAACTTCAAAAAAATCAGGAAAGTTATAATAAACCAAGGCATATGCTAGGCATTGGCTGGATAGATGATTTATTCAATTGTATTGAGCAAGGCATAGATACTTTTGATTGCGTCGAAATGACAAGAATCGCAAGACACGGAAATCTCTATATCTCTCCAAAATCAGGAGGCTCATTAAAAAATAAATTCAGACTAAATATACAAAAAACAAAATTTGAATCAGATAAAAAACCAATAGATCCTTTATGCACCTGTCCAACTTGTAAAAAATACTCAAGATCAGAAATAAGAAAAATTTACAAAAAAATGACACAAAACAAACAAGATGAAAAAACAAAAAATAAATATGGCAAACTAGCAACAACTCATAATATACATTTCATGTTAAACCTAGTAAAGCAAATCAGAGAATCCATAAAAGCCAACACCTTTCATAAATTGAAAAAACAATGGCTTAAAAATTAATTACCAAACCTCAATTTTAACATCTATATTCTTGAAATCATTTTTATCTCTTGTTATCAAAATCATATTGTGCGCCTTTGCGATAGAGGCTATCATTAGATCTAATTCTTGAGGCGTTTTTCCTAACTTAGATAATCGGCCATATTCCTTTCCAAATAACAAAGAGGCATTCGTATTGAAATCTAAACTATCCAGAGATTCTGTTAAAAATTTTATCTTAGATAGAATATTTTCAATATTTGCTTTTGCAAGATAAGCACCCTTATACAATTCGCAAAGAACAACGGTATTAATAAAAAGCCCTGCGTTTTTAGACTTCATACTCTGAATTTTTTTAATAACTGCAGGTTCTCCTCTTAAAAAATCAATAATAATATTAGTATCAAGGCAATACATTAAAACTTAACCTCTCTTAACTTAAACTTTTTTCTATCCATATATATTTTTTTCTTTATTTCTTCCCATTCATCCGCGCTGTCTTTAAATGCTCCAGCCAACTCCATAATGTCTTTCTTTTTGCCATTAGTAAGTTCCATAACCAACTCTGAAAAAGATCCTTCTCTCTTTAATGCTTTAAGCTTCTCATATGCTTCATTAGATAAAGATATCACTTTAACCATATATGCATATGCATATGCATATATATAAACCTTTCTTCGCCTAAGTTTTTATTATAATAAATAGAAAAAAATAAAAACATAATGCAACTAATAAAAGAGCATGGTCTGATCGGAAAATCCGAAAGGAGAGTACTAAGGAGACGATTATATAGAAATGTATAATTAGGGCCTTTAGGATTGAGTCCACACTCCCAATCAATTCTGCAATAATAAGCATAATTTATTTATTCACAATCCTATTCAAAATTTCCATCGCTTTTCTTTTATCAATATTCTTTCCCATTTTCCCAATTATCATCCCCATATAAGCATTAGCCCCCAATCCTGGTTTTTCTTTTACAATTTTAATAATTTCACCCTCTAATGCATCATCCCCAACTTTATCAATTTTTAAAGCTTTTTCAATATCCTTCCCCCCCGCAACTTCCCAAAGAACATTTTTAACATCCCCCTCGCTTAATTTTCCTTCTGCAACCCTCTCCAAAACCTTCTCCAAAATTCTTTCACTTAATATTTCCTTTAATTCTTCAAAGCTTTTTTTAAGTCTAGTTGCAAATTCCTGTCTCCATAATACAACCATCTTAGCAACTAAATTTGCGTCCTTATTATATACTTTAATTAAAGTCTCAAACTCGTCTAAATTATTTGAGTTATCCAAAATCAATTTCATCAGTTCATCATTCAGGCCTATTTTCTTTAATTCGTCCCTAATTTCATGCTTTAATTTAGGTAAATTTTTCTTGACAGCATTTATCCTATCTCTATTAATTTTCAGTAATGGTAAATCAGTTTCAGGATACATTCTTGCTCCACCAGGCATTGGCCTTAAAAATTCAGTAGTTCCATCCTCCTTAGAATTTCTTACCTCCCCATTTTTCCTCTTATTTTTTAGGTCATCAATTTGCCTTTGTACTTCTAGTTCAACTGTTTTAATCATAATTCTAGGATCCTGAAAACCTTTAATTTCCACTCTATCATGCCCCTTAATTGAAACATTCAGATCTTGCCTAATTGTTCCAATTCCTCTTCTAACTTTGCAAACCCTTAAAATTTCTCCAAGTTTTAAGGCACAATCTTTAATTTGTTCAGCATTATATAATTGGGCTTTAGTAGAAATCTCCACTAAAGGAATTCCTAATCTGTCTAATCTAAAAACCACTTCTTTTCCTTTCTTATCACCTATAAGTCTTGCAGAATCCTCTTCTACCGCAACCATGGCTATACCAACTTTTCCAAAATTCATTTCAAGAAATCCATCATGTCCAATAAGTAAAGTTCTCTGAAAGCCAGAAGTATTGCTCCCGTCAATTACAGTCTTTCTCATTATTTGAGTTGCTGGATAAATTTCACAATTTAAAAGTAATGCTATTTTCAAAACCTCATCTAGAGCCCTCTCATCTATCATCTTAGGAGGCTCTTCATCTACTTCGATTAAGCATGTAGTATCATTATACCCTTGATAAATAAAATCTTTTTTTAAATTAGCCTCATATTGAACAGCCATGTCAACCTCTCCAGTTTCACCAGCAACTGCATGCAGTTTTCTTCTTACAAGAAAATCAGGCCCATCATTTCTTAAAAAAGCAGGGCATCTGCAAAATAATTTCCCCCCAACATCAAGTTGTTGATGTATTTCGAGCCCAGCCTTAACTCCAAGTTTAGTATAATCAATAACCATATCAATCTAAAAAATTAAGAGTTATTAAAATTATCTAAAACTATTTACTTCTATATTTTCTTCTAGTTAAACCATATAACTTTTCAGTTTCTTCTCTCAACACATCTCTTATCTTCAAAGCCAAAAAGTTATAAAAATCATGTTGTTCAGGAGCCATTTTTGCTTTTGTCAAGCTTATAGCAACCCCTTTATAATATTCTCTTTCCTTTTCAGTAACATTATCCTTCTTAAAAAAATCATATAATGATTGCAATTTATCAAGTTGTTCCGCTGAAAGATTTCCTTCAGCAATTTTATAACTATTCACTGCATTATCCAAAAGATGTATATATTCTAATCTCTCACTTAATTTAATGATAGATGGAAAAAATCCTCCATTTTCTAGTATTATGTTTTGTACTTCTCTGGCAGTTCTTCCATTCCCATCTAAAAAAGGATGAATTCTTGCTACATGAAAATGAGCATGTGAGGCCCGTTCAATAATATTATCTAAAGAGTTATTTTCAAATAAAAATAAATCCATTTCTCTTTCTAATTTTTCCTCGGAAGGGGGACTCCACATTGCTCCACTAATTCTAACTTTTTCGGTTCTATATCCATTATTATTAATGGTAGGTTCCATTTTTCTTCCCATTTCTTCAATAAATTCCCTTGTCAATTCACCCTGATAATAATTTAACCCATACTCCATAGCTTTTTCTAAATTTTTTTGCGACCTTTTTTGTTCGAAAGATTTTCTTTTTCTTCCTTGAGTAGTGCTTGTATTATACCCTTCAAGCTCCAGGCTTACAGAATGCTTATTTGCCTCTTTCCTTAATGCTTTCTTTTTTCCGTTGGAATAATGCAAGTGATATTCAGGATTTCTTTCTAAAATCTGTTTCTTTCTAAGAATCTCTCTAAATATGCCTTTACTTATTAAGCTAAAACTTCCTTTTGCCATTCTCATTCTATCTTTTATCTCTATTTAAACCTTTCTTTCTGCAACTCCTATCTAGTTACAACAATATCCCTGCGTTGAGCATAAACCTTTTAACTCCGTGTGTACTAAAAATAAAATGGAAAAAAGAGGCATTAATAGCTATCCTGCTAATTCACATGTTAGAACAATAGGGCAAAAATCTGCAGATATCCTTACAACATATATGGGCTCCTGGTACTTTATTATATTATTTTTATTATTCCTTCTAGCCTGGATTTCAGTAAACAGTATATGGTTAATTTTTGGAGAAGTATGGGATCAAAAACCGTTCATTATGCTGAATCTTATCTTATCCTGTCTAGCAGCCTTGCAAGCCCCAATAATCCTCATGTCCCAAAACAGGCAATCCCAATTAGATAGAATTCGAACAGAATATGATTATGCAGTTAATAGAAAAGCAGAAAAAGAAATTGAAGAAATTAAAAAGCAATTAGATAAAATAGAAAAAAAATTGAAATAATTGTTAAAAGTCCAACTCATTTCTTAATCCTTCCCTAACCTTTTTTCTTACCCTTTGAAACTAAAAATCAATATCCTTTTAGCATTTCATTCAAAACCCATTGTAAATCTGTTTGGTATAACATTGTAGTCTTGTAATTTCTTTTTAATAGGCTAAATATATAATCAAATTATATTAGTAATTAATCTATCATTCAATTCACCAGAAAAATTCTCAAGCATCTTTTCTTTTGCCTTCCCAATCCATCCCCTATGTCCTAGAACAAAACCCAATTTAACAAATGCAGTTTCAGTAAGCATATCCTCCAAAAAAATGACTCCAGCATCCATCAGTTCCCTCCCATTGCTGTAAACAAATGGATCCAATCTCCCATTAATTGTTTGAGCAGTAACACAAACCACAAATCCATTTTTGATGTGTCTTTTTAAATTAGGAAGCCAATTGATTCCAGATTCACTTACAGGCAAATGTCCTAATCCGGAAGCCTCAACTATAATACCCTTATACTTTAAGGCATAAAAATCTAGAATGGAAGGATCCTGTCCAGGGTAAAATTTCACTAGCCCTATTTTATCATTAAAGTTAATATCAAGTTCAGTTTTTCTTTTATTATCTCTTACTCTATACTTTCTTAAAAATTCCACCTTACCAGGAAAAACTTTTGCAATAGGCAAATCATTAATAACTTTAAAGGCATCTCTTTTTGAAGTATGCATTTTTCTAGTTTTGGTGCCAGGCATTGCATAACAAAAATCATCATTAATAGTTGCATGCCCTACAATCATAACCTCTGCACAATCACTTAAAGCCATTTCAGCCGCACACTGTAAATTCAAATTTGCATCGCTGGATGCCCTGTCAATACTTCTCTGGCTGTAAGTTAATACAACGGGCTTATTCAAATCTCTTAAAAAGAAAGATAG
The DNA here is from genome assembly GCA_030648155.1 of Nanobdellota archaeon. Taxonomy (GTDB): domain Archaea; phylum Nanobdellota; class Nanobdellia; order Pacearchaeales; family GW2011-AR1; genus JAUSIK01. The sequence continues at coordinate 322,730 of JAUSIK010000008.1, forward strand.
TGCAGCCCCCGTATATCCTAAAAAATCAGTTCCATGAGTTACAATTACACCTTCAATCTCATTATCATCAAGTATCTTTTTCACGCATTCAGCAATTTTTATCCAATGCTCGCTTGTCATTGATTCAGAAGCAATCATAAATGGTACATCTATTTTCTTTATGTTTGCAATATCCATTATTTCAGGATAAAATTTAATGAACTCATTAACATTAGTAAGCCACTTTACTCCTCCTGTCTGAGGATCTAATTTAGAAGCAATAGTCCCTCCAGTTATTACTAATCCAATATTTTTTAGTCCGTCTTTTCTTTTTAATTCAATCTTTTCTTCTTCCTTATCTTCCTTAAATCTTTTTATAACTTTTCCAGCTAAGATATTATCTCTCATGATGCCTATGTTATATCCGCTATCAAGTTTAAGCAATAAAATATCTCTTTCCCCACTCTCCAAAACCCTCCCTCGAAGTTCATCCTTAGCCAATCTTATTTCTACTTCATCGCCAGGATTAAAATTTAATATAGCCATAAAACTCTAAATTCTAATACTTATAAAAACCTTGCTAATTAACACACTAAGTTAATCTGAATAAAACTATAGGGTATAAATGATCCCTATTATTTTTTATATTTTAAGAGAAGTTATCTTTTAATAGAATATTTAATGTTTCTTTAACAAAAGGATAAGGGGCTTTAGGTATTTTACCTACTATTGATTCTGCCTGCCTTTCTAAGCTGGTTGAATCAATATATTTAAAATCCACAGTCTTATAACCACAAGCAGGACATGACTGATAACCGTATTCATAATTATCAACATAAGTAATTCCAGATCCAGAACATTCTTTGCAGACTTCTTCATTAGCATGAAGTTCGCTATTTAGTTTAGTATACAGTTCATTATAAACTCGCCCATAATTAACGTACCATTCTTTTACTTCGGGACTCTCCGACCACTCTTTATTTTTACGAACTTTTTCTATATCATAATCTGGATTTTCTTTATGTCCTACTGATAATCCCTCTGGATGGAAAAAGAAATCATAATTAATACAAAAAAGTTCAAGATTTAATTTATTAGTATCAGATTTTCTAGCCATCAAATCTTTTAAGCATTTAACTACCCTCATATCACAATCATGAACATAGTGCTTCCATTGATTTCTAATAATTGAGTCAAAAGGCCAGCTATAAATGCAAATTTCTTTTATAGGGGCATGAAGAATATTATCTTTTTTAGATCGTTTAAAATATTCTAAACTTGGATTACCTCCGTAATCTCTTACCTTTTCCTCAATTTCTCTAATAACTTCATTATATAATCTATTTTTAAATTCCGACATACTATAACAATTAATAGTGTATACTATTTAATAATTATCAATAGCTCTTCGCCACATAACCCACTGTCTTAACATTCTCACCAGATATAATACATTTCCCCTCTTTAGAAACTACTTCTATTATTCTAGATGTAGCTCCGCCAGTCTTATCTTTTAATTCAGCTTCTACCTCTTTATTATTAGCCATATATACTTTTACCACCTTCCCCTCTTTCAATTTCTTCTCTAATTCTTTGAAAGTTTTAGCCTCGTCTATTCTTGAATGCAAAAACTTTTCAGCTTTTTTATACATTTCACCCTGCATTTCTTCAAGTATCTCTTTTACTCTCTCTACAACCTTCCCCTCACTAATTTGTTCTTTTTTCCCATTATCTCTCCTTACAACAGTAACTTGTTTTTTATCCATATCCTTAGGTCCAATTTCAATTCGCAAAGGAATCCCTTTCAATTCCCATTCATTGAATTTCCATCCAGGAGAATATCCTTCTCTTTCATCAAGTAAAGCGCCAATACCTTCTAATTTTTTAGCAATCTCTGCACATTTCTTTAAAACTTTAGTCTTAGAATCCTCAAATAAAATAGGTACAATAACTGCTTTATTTTCTGCAATTCTAGGAGGCAGTATTAAGCCTTTATCATCGCCATGAACCATAATTAAAGCCCCAATTAGTCTAGTTGAAAAACCCCAAGAAGTCTGGTAGGCATAGTGTTCTTTTTCATCCTTATCTTTAAACATCACATTAAATGCCTTTGCAAAATTATCTGCAAGATTATGTGATGTACCGCATTGCAATGCTTTTCCATCAGGCATTATAGCCTCAATAGTCATAGTTGTCCTGGCTCCAGGAAATTTTTCCATTTCCGATTTTTTTCCTCTAATTATAGGTATTGCAAGCACTTCTTCTAGTAGTCTCTGATACTCTCCAATAATATCTTCCATGTTTTCTATTGCACCTTCTTCATCAGAAAAAACACAATGTCCCTCTTGCCATAAAAATTCTCTGGTCCTAATAAAGGGTTTAGTCTGTTTTACTTCCCATCTAATTACATTCGCCCACTGATTAATCTTCAAAGGCAAATCTCTCCAGCTCCTCACCCATTTAGAATAAGCATCATACATAATAGTTTCAGAAGTAGGTCGTAAAGCTAATTTTTCCCCATCCTCACTTCCTTGTACATATGCCAACTCCGGAGCAAATCCTTCTGCATGTTGAGCCTCTCTCTTAAAAAATGAATCGGGTATCAATAAAGGAAAATAAGCATTTTTGACACCTTTATCTTTTAAGACTTTATTAAAATAATCCTGAATTCCTTGCCAAATAGAGTAAGCATGTGGTCTAATAATCATAAACCCTCTAATAGGAGAATAATCTGCCATCCCTCCCTTTTGAACAACCTCGCTGTACCAATCAGATAAGTTTTCCGCTTTCTTGGTAATTATTCCCTCTGATTTATGCTTTTCATTTCCCCCTTCTTTCTTTTCCTTTCCCATTCCCAATACAATAACTCCTATTTCTTAAATCTTATCATTCACAAATTTTATATATTAATTCATACACTTTTTCCAATGTCTCAACCTTACACTAAAAAACGAAAAGATCCTTATTCAATAAAATATGCCAAAACTCCTCTTCAAACAATTTATTCTGAAAAATATAGTATATTAGTAACAATTGAGAATAATTCGCAAGAATCATCTAGTCTTGAATCCATTGTTAAAAAAGTTGAAAATGAAATAGAGAAAATAGATGGCAAAAAAATAATATCCTTAGTTGATCATCTTAAAAATATAAAACCAAAAGAAAACAAAATAGAAGACTACCACCCAGAAAAAGATAAGGAAAATAAAATCTACTATCCTATCTTCAAAAAAAATCAGTTAGATGAAGGTCTATCAAGAGAAATTCAATCAACAGCGATAGACCCTAAAAGTGGAGCAAAAGTAATCTATGTACCTCAATCCTCTCTTCCTTCAAACGTCCTAGGAATGTATGTCCCTTCTTCTCATACGATTTATATCTCAAGGGATCTCCCCGAATATAAAAGGCAGTTTGTTTATCATCATGAAGTTGCACATGCTCTAGGCATAAGAAATGAAGTTCAAGCAGATAATTATGCTGCGTCAGTTGTAGGATATCATCTTAGAAGCCCTAGTCAAGCAATGGTCTCGCAAGCACGAGCTGCTTAAATTCTATAAACAATTATATAAATAAAGATCCCTCATAAACCTATGGTCTATGAACTCAATCCTTTAGATTTCAATCCAGTATTAGAAGTGACAGGCTGTATAATAGAATCAAAAGGAAAGATAATTTTAGTTAAAAGAAAAGATTCTAAAGTGGGGGGTGGAAAATGGGGAATACCTTCCGGAAAAGTAGAGAAAAAAGAAAATTTATTAGATTCTATTCAAAGAGAAATAAAAGAAGAAACAGGAATCGAGGTAAATAAAAAAGAAATAAATTTCATTCATACCTATAAGGTAAGACGTAATGGAGAATATGATTTTATTTATCATCTATTCTATACTAAAATGGCTAATATGAAAAAAATTTTATTGAATAAGGAAGAACATCTAAAAGCTATTTGGATATCTCCCGCTAAAGCGTTAAAACTTCCTCTAGTAGAAGGGACAGACAAATTCCTAAAAAACATTTATGGATAAAAATACTATAGTAAACTCCTAAAACAAATTATATTATTAATTCCCTAAATTTCTCAAACTACCCTTGAAGTAATTGATGTATCAAGGGGGGAGAATATATATGTATAAAGAAAAAAACTATTGTCCAAACTAATGTACCAAGAGCTGCCAGTGTAATTCGCAGAGAACGAACCTCAATAAATCCACTAAGAGCGACTATTATTGAAATTACCACAAGTAAAATATCAAGAGGTGAAACAAGAATGAAAAAGGGGTTTGCAACAACAAGAGTCACCAAGCCAACCTCTATAATTAGCAAAACAATTCCTAAAATAAAAAAACTTTTATGAAACATAAATAATTGTATATTATATACTTAATAAATACAGGCCTAGGAGGAATCGAACCCCCGTCAATCGGTTTCTTCTTTATATAAATCAAGTTCCGAAGCCGACTATTCTATCCACTGAACTATAGGCCTATGAAAAGAGTTAAATAATTATCCTATTTAACCTTATTGAAAAGAGGATATTATGGCAGGAACATTTAGAGCAATTTCTATAATAATGGGCACAATAATAGGTGCAGGTATTTTTGCAATCCCCTATGTAATTATGAAAGTAGGCCTAACTATAGGTCTAATCCAAATCCTTTTAATCGCACTAATTATGTCAACAACATTTCTATATTTAGGGGAAATAGCATTAAGAACAAAAGCGGATCATCAATTGCCTGGTTATGCCGAAAAATATCTTGGAAAAAAAGGCAAAGTGCTCATGTTCATTTCCCTTTTATACGGGATAAATACTGCAATATTAGCTTATTTAATAGGAGTTGGAAATTCATTTAGCGTCTTAATATTCAATAATCAAGATTATGTTTTGCATTTTGGTTTTATATTCTGGATATTCATGTCCATTCTATCCTATATTGGGTTAAAAGCCCTCAAAGAAGGAGAATTCATTGGAGTATCAACTGCAATAATTTTTATTTTATCATTAGCCGCTTTCTCTCTAGATAAAATAAATACAAATAATATTTTTCTTCATAATTCACCAAATATCCTAAGCTATTTCGCGCCTTTCGGAGTAATTTTATTTGCATTCTTAGGCTATTCCATTGTTCCTGAAATAAAAAGGGTTCTTAAAAACAATAAAAATAAAATGAAAAGAACCATATTGATTGCAATATCTAGTTGTGCAATCATATACATTATCTTTTCATTAATTGTTGTGGGAACAGAAGGCCAAAATACTCCAAAAATAGCAACCATAGCACTAGGAAAACCATTCATCTTTCTAGGCATAATAACTATGTTTAATGCCTACTTCGCTCTATCTGTCGCATTAATCGATATTTTTCAGCTTGATTTTAAGTTATCTAAAATTAAGTCATGGCTTATAACAGCAATAATACCTATGTCAATTTTCACAATATTATCCTTAACAAATAATGCTGACTTCACTAAAATATTGGGCCTTGGTGGAATAATTTCAGGTACACTAAGTTCAATTTTAATTTTATCTATGATTGATAAAGCCAAAATTCTCGGAGATAGGCATCCAGAATATTCCATGCCAACCTCAAGAATTGTAAAGTATCTCTTAATTTCGATATTTATTCTAGGTGCAATAACTGGATTAATTAATTTTTTCTCCTCTTTATAATTTGCCTTCCAGATTCAAATATTACTATTAATACTGCAATCAAGCCGGCTAATATAGCTGAAATAAAAATTCCCCCTTCCTGTCCAGAAGGCGGTGAAGTCAAAATATCTCCAACACTGCTTTCTATTCCTTCCTCTAATGAAAGAAAAACAAGTTTAAACAAGCTAAATAAAGAAAAAAATAATCCTCCTAAAATTCCTACTACAAAAAGTACAGCGAAAAATGCTTTCATGTTAACAAATTTCTTAATACCTCTCTAGCAATATTAAAATCAGCCCTTCTATTTGTTTTCTTCATAATCTCCCCCATTAAATAATTAAATGCCTTTTCTTCTCCGTTCTTGTAATCCTCGGCTACTTTTTTATTATCTTTAATTGTTTCCTTTGCATATTTTTCTAATACTTTCCTATCTGAAATCTTTCCCTCTTTTTCAATTTTATTTTTAATTGAAAAACTCTTAGGATAAAATTCATTTAAAATTTGCTTCCCTTTTAACACGCTTAATTTCCCATTTTTAACATTCTCTAAAAGTTCAATAAAATGTTCAGGCTTTATATCTGCTCTATCAAGGCTAATCTTATTATAATTTAAAAATCTTAATAATTCTACAGTAATCCATGGCAATGCAAAATTCGCATCTACTTTCATAGCAACTCTTTCAAAAAATTCAGCGATATCAAAATTTTTAGCCAAAACTTCAGCATCCTTCCCTCCTATTTTATATTGCTTTATTAATTTCTCTAGTTTTTTATGGGGGCTTTCAGGCAATTTACTTTTTAATTCTTCAATCATATTTTCATCTAAAATAATATCGACTAAATCAGGATCAGATATAAACCTGTAATCATCAGCCTCTTCCTTTCCTCTCATTCTATATGTTTTACCTTTAGCCTCGTCAAATCTCCTAGTTTCACGCTGACTCCCCTCTTCTGCTTGTCTCTCTAGTTCATAATTTATGGCCTTTTGAATATTTTCAATAGAGTTTAAATTTTTCAGTTCAACTCTTTCGGTCTTCCCCTTAATATTTACATTAACATCGACCTTAATTCCTGCATTCGTATCCACAGATTTTAAATAAAATAAATTATGAAGTAATATCTTTAGCCATTGGGCAACCTCATCAGCAGTTGTAAAATCAGGAGCAGTAACGATTTCCACTAAAGGCAGCCCTGATCTATTATAATCAACCCTGCCTGTTCCAGGATCCCACGAAGCAGGATCTTCCTCTAAATGCATACTCCATATTCCAATTCCTTCAAATTCCCCATTAACACCCAAACCAATAATATTGCTTCCTGAAATTGTATTCTGGTATCCCTTAGGTAAATCGGGCCAATCATAGTGCTTTCTCTGCCATGCGAGTTCCTTATTTATTTTGCATCCAAGCATTAATCCTATTCTAATTGCTTGTTTAACCGCTTCCCCATTTGGCAATAGTGGTTTGGCTCCAGGCTGTCCTGTGCACGTTGGACAAATATTTACATTCGCCTTTAAGCCTTTTTCTCTAGAAGCGATGCATTTGCAGAATAACTTCTCCTTTGTAACAAGATAAGTGTGTATCTCCAGTCCTATCATTCCCTTTAGACCTTTTTTAACCTCAACCAAAACTTGTGCTTTTGACATAACAAATTAACAAAATGCAATTATAAAAAACTTCCTAATCATATTATCAAGTTAAAAATTTCCATATTCCCCTAAGGCTGGCATAAATAAATATTGATCCCAAAAACTAAGTTTTTATTCATCATTTCTAATATAGTAAATCCAATTAATACAAAATTATAATTCAGATGAGGTTTCCATCCTACTCCCCAAAACACGTACATTTAAATACCCTAAAAAACCCTTAATTGTATAGAATATTGCGTATAGAAATAGCGGCTCAAAAAAGCCAATCTATTTCTCAGTAAAATTCATAATAAAATGGAAAACTTCAAAAAGTTAGGCCTAAGTGAAAATATCTTAAAGGCCATTAAAGAAGCGAAATTTGAAAATCCTAGTGAGATCCAGGAAAAAGCAATACCGTTAGTCTTGCAAGGAAAAGACGTTATAGGAAAAAGCGCGACAGGATCAGGAAAAACTCTTGCATTTGGTTCAGTAATAATAGAAAAAGTAAAAAAAGGAAAAGGTGTTCAAGCATTAATTCTAGCCCCAACCAGAGAATTAGCAGAACAAGTCTCTCAAACTCTTAAAAGATTTGCCAGATATTCAGATATTGCAATCCAAGAAGTCTACGGTGGAGTCTCAATGAGCAATCAAGTAGAAAGAATAAAAAAATCAGAAGTAATTGTAGGCACCCCTGGTAGAGTATTAGATCATCTTCAAAAAAGGTCACTAAATCTCCAGCATCTTAATATATTAGTTTTAGACGAAGCAGATAGAATGTCTGATATGGGTTTCCTTCCAGATGTTGAAAAAATAATTAAAATGTGCCCTCAAAAACGCCAAACACTTCTTTTTTCAGCCACTATTTCATCAGACGTGAATTATATTGCTGAAAAATATATGACGCATCCTGAATATATTTCAGTAAAATCTTATATAGAACCTGAAAAATTAAAACAGTCTTATTACGATGTTTCCCCTCACTCAAAATTTTCCCTGTTAGTTCATCTTCTTAAAGATGATAAATCCGAATTAGTTATGGTATTCTGTAATACAAGGAGAACTGCAGATCTTATCGCAAGAAACTTGCAAAAAATAGGATTAAAAGCAACAGCTATTCACGGCGGAAGAACACAAAGCAAGAGAAATAGTATAATGGAGCAATTCCATAGAGGAGAAATTCATATTTTAGTCTGCACAGATGTCGCTGCCCGTGGTCTAGATATAAAAAATGTTTCACATGTTTATAATTATGATATTTCAGGAAGCAGTAATGACTACATTCATAGAATAGGCAGAACAGCAAGAGCAGGTTCAGAAGGCGAAGCAATAAGTTTAGTTACAAATAGAGACTATCAAGATTTCAACAGAATAATATCAGACCGTTCACTCCCAATAGTTGCTAAAGAGCTTCCTAATTTTGAAGAGGTTAAGTTACAGCTTCCAGAAAGAAGTGGTTTTAGAGGAGGTCAAAGAGGATTTGATAGAGGAAGAAGAAGTTTTGGAAGTCGTAGAGACGATAGAAGAAGTTTTGGAGGCAGAGATTCTGGAGGTAGAGGCAATCGTGATACTAGAGGAAGCAAATTCGGAAGAAGAGACAGAAGTGAAGGTAGTAGTGATAGAAGAGAAAGACCTCAAGAAAGAAAATTCAGTTCAAGACAAAGATCCTTTCCTAGAAGATATTAATTCTTCGATAAACTAGAATATCAAAAGAATATAAATAGGATATTTTTTATCTTGATTCTCATTTAATAAATAGATACATATAAAAGAAAACAAACATTATATTATAAATGAGCAAAGTCTCAAATATAATAGGAATAATTAGTTCAATTATTATTATATTAATTATTAGTTTAATTTATTTCTTTATTGGAGAATATGCCTTCCATCCCCTATTAATATTATTAGCTATAATAGGATTCATTTACCTTATATTTTCAATAATAAAATTAAGAAAAGATAATTAGTAAAAAAGCAACTAATATAAAAAACCAATTAATTCTTAGCAAAACTCTTTGCTACAACTAATGGAAATAATATTGTCGCATCTCCAAAAACTTTTATGCTTTTAGCATCACCTTTTATTTTTCCCCATGAAATAGCCTCTTCAGGCATTGCACCTGAATCACTTCCATCATATTCCTGTGTAGTGTTTATATAAACACTATAATCGCATCCATTTCTTAGCATATTAGCATTCAAAATAGCATGTTTAACAACTCCTGATCCAAGTATTATTGCCCCAGACTTTTTTAGCCCTATCGTAGTATTATTTAATTTCTTTACATCCTCAACTAAATCAATCTTAAATTCATCATTGTTTAATGCGAAAAAATAAATATTATCTCCTAAAGCTCCGTCAGTTAAAGCTGGACAGTAAATTCTTATTTTGTTTTTCCATGCCCAATAACAAATGCTCTCTTTATTGTTTATCTTCTCCCCCATTTTCCATATCAAATCACTCCCGCAAATTATCTTCCCAGTTTTTTTCTGCTCATCAAAAATCTCATTCAATAAAGGTTGCATGAATTTCTCAAACTCAACATACCTGTTATTAGGTGCATAAATATTTCCAATTCTATTAATTCCTTTTTTTCTTAAGTCTTGGCCATCAGCTCTAAAATTTCCTAATTTAAAATCACCTAGACATTTAATAATATCCTCTTCAATTCCACCGCATGTTGTAACTACAGTATCAACTTTTTTATTTTCCACTAAATATCTAAATGCCTCTCTCAATCCAGAGCTTACTAAGTTAGATGTATAGCCTAAAAAAATAAAAGCCTCATCTTTAATCATTGAATTTACAATTTCAATTGCATTATGTAAGTGCGATGCCTGAAAGCCCATGCTCGAAAAATTATCCACTATCTTTTCATAATCCACACCTTCATTAAAATCATATCCTTTGATAGGAATTCCATCTACCTCTTCGCTCTCTCTAAGTAAATTCTTTCTTGCAGTTTTCTCAATATTTTTCTTTTTATTGGTATCCATCAGAAACAAACAAAACGAGTGTTTAAAAACCTTAACTACTTATATTTTTAAAGAAAGATGGTGAAGAAATCTAAAACCCCTAAGAAAAAATCTAAATTAGGCCTTTATATCTTAATAATAGTTATTATTTTAGCAGTTATAGGAATAATCCAATATAATGCTTCTCCAAGTTTAGCTCCTTACTACTCATCATCAGCAAGCCCCTCTCCTTCAGGAAGTCCAGCAACATTAAAAGCAAGTTCCAACGTCTTAGATTCATCTAAATATCAAGACCCATACTCACGTTTCCCAAGAGTAAAAACCTTCGCAGGCCAAGCTTGCAGTTGTAATATTAATCCTCAAGTACAGTGCAATACAAATAAATTAATGATTGTAAATGTAATAAAGCAGTGTCAATCAGCAGAGATCTGTTCAGGCAACTGTGAATTTAAGGTATATTGCGGAACAAAATCAGGAGACACCTACTATATAGAGTATGAAATAGCTGGTGTTGATGCACCTGGAAGTGGCGGTGGCTCTTCCACTGGAACACTTTGGACATCTGAATGCCGTTCAGCTGTTTAGAAAATCAACTCCCTCCAAATCTTCTTTGCCTTCGGCCGTATTCTCTTATTGCCTCACTTAGTTCCTTAACTCCGAAATCAGGAAAATAAACTTCACTAAAATATAACTCTGCATAAACTGATTGAAAAGGCATGAAACCGCTTAGCCTATTTTCTCCAGATGTTCTAATTATCAAATCAGGATCAGGAATATCTTTAGTATCTAAATACTTTAAAAAATCCTTTTCATCAATTTTATTAATTTTTTCCTTTAAAATATTATTAACGGCCCTCAATAATTCATCCCTTCCCCCGTAATCCAGGCATAATAAAACATTAAACTCCTTGTATTTTTCAGTCTCTTTTTCTAGTCTATTCAACTTTTTTAATAAATCGGAAGGTAATCTATCTTTTCTTCCTATATGTCTAAATCTCATTTTGTTTTCATGTGCAAATTTAATGAATCTTTCTACACCGCCTGCAAGCAAATCAAAAATTGCTTTTCTTTCTCCATCACTCCTTTTCCAATTTTCAGTTGAAAATCCCCATATTGAAACATATCCTACTCCAATATCTTTAGCTTTCTTTAATAAAGATTCTATATTGCTGTAGCTTCCAGCTCTATAATGTCCGAATTGCGGTTCTAATCCCCTAAATTTAGCCCATCTTCTATTCCCATCAGGAATTATAGCAACATGTTTAGGAATTAATTCGAATTTTTCCTGAATATTATCCAACCGTAATATTCTTCTAAATAATCTTCCAACACTTTTGACTTTATCACTAACAAAATTTCCTTCCCTTACAATTTTAAAATCATCTACCCCTTTATCAATATCACTCCAATTTATATCCACATTTTCAACTTTTGAAAATCCAGGATTATCCATTACCCAGTCAATCATATTATTAATCTTGCTTTTCTCTCCTTGAGCAACTATTAACACACTCCCTCCGGCTAAATTCATAACACTTCCCACTAACCCAGATTCTAATGCATATTGTCTTATTTGCTTCCTAAAATGTATTCCTTGTACTCTCCCCTTAACTTCAATTCTAGCTTCTTTCATCTTTAGTCTCCTCAATTAAAGCATTTTTAAACTTTTCCAAATCATTAGTTTGAATTCTAGCTCCAACAGCATCTTCATGCCCTCCACCGCTTGCATTTTCAAACTTTTTTATCATCTTCTCAAGAATTTTTCTAATTCCTTTTCCCCTTAAAGAAACATTAGAAACCCCTCCTTTCCTAAATGCCACACTTATGTATTTCTTTGGATAAATATAAGACAATTCATTAGCAATGTCAGAACTAATGCTTAAGTCTCCAGTATAATCAAAGAAAATAATTTTTTCATATTGAGAAGATTTTGCCCTTTCTAATAGATCGTCATATTTTCTTTTTATTTCTCTGTATCTTTTCCTAAATGAGTGATTCCCGCTTACTTCCATTAATACTTCTTCTGGCCCCTTACAGGAAATCAGAAAATTTTGTAAATGGACTATATTCGTTGTACTGTCCTTTAATCCAAAATTAAATGCCTGGGCAATTCTCCCAATCTCCGTTTTATAGTAAGCATCAAAAGGCTCACTAACTTTTCCCCAATATTCACCATATCTTTCCGCAAATTGTTCTGCAAAATCAGGAAGATAATGATCAGCTACGCACCCTATTATTCCAAGCCATAAATCTTCCTTTCTGCCGCTTACCTTAATAGCTAAATATGTTACAGGTTCACTGCTTTTATCCTTTCCACTATTTTTACTTGGATTATAAACAAATACATTACTAAACTCCTTATAGTATTCATTATCCACATCGTGGTGATCAAGCCAAACTAAAGGTAATCCTAAGTCGCCTATTTCTTGAATAAATTCTTTTGCAATTACAGGCTTATCCAAAACAAAAACATAATCTGCATTTAGTTCTTTGGCCTTCCTTGCATATTGAGCATTTAAATCAGGAAAACTTCTTACAGCGACCCCTTTTCCCCTTCCTAAATATCTTCTTAAAATTAAAAAACTGCATAATCCATCACAATCATTATCGTAATAAAAAATAGGATTTTGCGCCTTTTCAAGATGCTCTTTCAATTCCAAGAGTTGTTTAGCATTAAGCATACTAAACCAAAAAAACCTGCTATTTAAAGCTGATGAAAGATCAAGAGTTTGCACACCCTATTAATAAGCAACTCTGCCATAATACTGTTGGGTAAATGGCAAGTCGATCTTTGAAATTTCAGTTAGATCATCTAAGTCATTTGCCTTTATTTTTCCTGGAGATACAGTGTATAAAGTATCGCCTATATACAAGCTTCTTTCTATTTGATTCTTATAATCATAGAAAGGATTATGCCTAATTCCTCCTGGAAGATAATCAATTGAATCATCGTTCCATGTGTAATCAGATTCAGGCATACCGTATCTGTAATCAGCTTCAACCTCATCTTCTTTTGCACTCTCTTTCATCTTCCAGCTATTTTCTTTAACTTTAACCCATACATTGCCAGCATCATCCTTTCTTTCAGCCCCAACAGGCTCTTCACTTGCAGGCTTATATTTAATAATATTATCAAAATGCGTTATCTTTCCTCTTACTTTAATTTCATCAAGATTAATATCAAATACCATTGCACCCTGCCATACCATCTGGCCATAAGCATCGCTAGGAATCTTCCCATTATATTTGCTCTTGTCAATTTCGACCAAACTAATAGGCAATACCAATAAATTTCTCTCCTTGTCAAACAAAATTGCCTTATGATCATACAATGCGTTGCTTTCGGTTCCTCTCTCTCCAACAATTATTTTAGCGCTTTCCCTAGGATTTTCAACATCTTTTACATCAAAAATAGATACCTTAATTCCTTTTACAGCAGTATCAATGCTCTCATCTACATCTTTTCCTATACCGATAATATGATCTTCATCGTATGGATGTAAATAGTTAGAGTATCCTGGAATCTTCAAATATCCTAAAACTTTAGGATTTTCAGCGTTGCTTAAATCCACTACATAAAATGGATCAATCTGCTTGAAAGTCACTAAATATGCTCTTTCACCCATAAATCTGGCGGAATAAATGCTCTCTCCTTCAGCCAATCCTTCTAGTTTTCCAATTAATTTCAAATCGCCATCTAAAACATATAAATTGTTTTCGCTATTTCCCTCCCAGCTCTGTCCGCTGGTCGTAGCTATTCTAAAATTGCCGTTAAATTCATCCATTGAAAATTGATTCAATACAGTTCCCCTTACTTCTCCTTCACCCTGATAATTGATTTCTTCCTCATCTATATTTATCTTATGTACAACAGTCTTCGTACTATCTCTGCTTAATTCTCTTTGAAATTTATCTAGTTCTTCAAATAATTCCTCATCGAAGTCACTCTTTTCATCACCTTTCAAAGATCTTGAATAATCACTTACAATTTTATTTATTTCATTTGATTTTTCATAATATTCTTTTCCAGAATTCAAAATATCATTAACTTTTGACTTCTCACTTTCAGGAAGAATAGGAAGTATAACCTTTCTTACTGCGTCGTCAAAATAATCTCTCTGGCTTAAAGTTTTAGTATAAGTCATATAAATATTATCATTAGAAACATAAATATTATTTGTGGTTCCAGTCATATATACCTTGCTATTTATCCCTCCATCCTCAACATTAATAGCACTTATACTATTGAAAACATAACCATAATCATAATAATCAAAATAATAAACTTCGCTTATAGCAATTCTTTCTTCAACCCCATTTACTTTAAGCATTGGAAGTATAGGCCCCTCATTATTTACATATTTAGAACTAATTACATAAATATAATCTCCAATCATTCTTGAATTAGCATAATTTCCATCAATAACTATTTCATCATCTAACTGAGGGTTCTCTCTGCTAGAAATATCATAAATATAAACATATAATTTAGATTCCCCGCCATAATAAGGATATATGGCCATGTCAGCCCCTCCCGCAGGTGCAAATCCGCCAGCAATCTTACTATCTACTGCAACTTCAGTTGCAACTCCCTCTTCTTTATCGCCATAAACCCTTTCATATCCCTCTGCAAAAACAACCAGCCTATCATCATTCAAAAATATTCCTCTAATATTTTTATCCTTCAATTCAATTTCACTAATAATCTTCATTCCATTTGCAGGATAAGCATCAGTAATCACAACTTTATTTCCTGCAATATTGTAAATATATCTCCCATCATTCTTAATTACATCCGCCTCGTCTACACCTTTAACTTGTATGTTAGTAGTTGAATAATCATCAGCTCCCTGTCTCATTTCAGCACTTCCTGCATTTCCAGAATCTTCAGCAGATGCAATAGAAGGAACTCCAACTCCCTTATTAAAAGAGTCTCTTCCTATAAAACCACTCGCTTCATTCATTTTTTGATTTTCTTTCAAAAATGTTTTCAATTCATCAATTGATTGAAAATTCTTTACATCTCCATTTTTAATTTCAGATCTATCAAAATCAAGCATTGAAATAACTATCAATCCTAAAACGATAAATAATAATATTCCAACAAAATTTATGTTTCTTGTTTCTTGTTTCATATTGAGTTAAAAACCCCCAGGTATATAAACAGTTTCTTAACTTCAAATAAGTTTGAAGACTCAAAATTATTGTTAATCATTCTCTCCTCCAAGAATTCCACAATAATAAAACTAAAACTCCAACTAAAGCCCCTGCTAAAAACCAAAGCCAAAGATGTTGAGCAATTAACAAAGCACTTCCATCCCCTAAAGCTCCAGAATTTCCTGCTTCTTCAACCATCGCAATAGATTTTTCAACCGCGATCTCCCTAACATTACTTCCTGCATCTTGCGCGGTTTGAGCAATTTGACCGCCAGCAATTTTACTATTTATCCATACTTTTATTCCGAATGCAATTACACTGCAAACAATTATGCTAGGAATAACTCCCTTAACAATATGTTTAGGAGAAATAACTATTTTCCTGTTAGAAACCCTATATTTATGTATTCTTTTTCCTTTTACACTCCATAAAAATCCTTTTACCTTTTCTATTAACCCAACTTCCTCCAATTTTTTTATATTATATCCAACCGTGTTCAAAGGTATTTCCAATTTGTTTGCAATCTCACTTTCACTTAATTCTCCTTCAGCAAGTAAACTTAAAATCTTTTTAGAAGTCTTATTAGAAATAACATCTGCTATTTTTTCAGTTCTAGGATCATCCAAATCAACCATTATTGAATTTGCCATAATAAATATAATCGTTTTCTCTTTTTAAATCCAATTAAAGCTTCAAATGCAATTGAATCAATCCCCTAAGCATGCGCCATCTCTACACCTGTTAGAACACTTTTCCAATTTTGTTTTATAAAAACTCCTAAGTTTGAATGCATGCTCCATCTACACAACCATTTGAGCATGGGGCGAAACCCAGTCTCGCCTCTTCTGTAAAAGGATTACATGAAAATTCTGCTACGTAATCTGAGTTTGTACAATAATCCTCGAATTCCTCCAAACCATTAATTGAGCCTTTAATAAACTCAGAACCGATACCTCCGCCATCACTATCAAAACACCCCTCAAGACATTCTATATCCTTTTCACATTCATTCCTTCCCCCTCCCTCTATCTGTACGCACTGCATATCTTGGCATATTGAATGAAAACAATTACTATCCGTAATACATTCATTTTCTCCTGCTCCATCTACAACAACACAAGCCATATCTTGGCATATTGAATGTGCATCAATTAACAAGCATGCGCCATCTCTACACCTGTTAGAACACTTTTCTAATTTATAACCGATACCTGTACCTGCAGAAATGTCGCAATAATTCTCACCAATATAGCAATCAGTCCCAAAACATTCACTAACAGTTGTACTACTAATAGAACTAAAACAGCTATCCATCTTCTTAATGCCATATTCCCTATTAAATACTTCTCCATTTACAAAATAATTCAGACCATCAGGATATTGCTCTGTCACATCGCTATCACTACAGTAATTTGGGTCTCCAATACATCTTCCTTCATTACAAAAATAATTTCCAAACTGCCTACAGTCAACACTACTGCCATAATCTGGAGCTATATAATCGAACTCACTTAAAAATATTTCACCAGCACATTTATCATCATAAGGCAAATTCCCTTTCACAAAAGGATTATCTCCATTAGGATATCCCTCATTAACTTCCTTATCGGTTAATCCGCAATCCACATCCAAAGCACATTCATCATTTCCTTCCCCAAACTCAACAACACACATTTTGTCCCTGCAAACGCTATGTCCACAGCTTAATTTATCATAAGTTTCATCACCCTCTTCCAAATTATTAGGCTTGGGTAAAGAATCTGGTTTTCCATTAAACAAATAATTCAAAATAATGATCGCATCAGAAATATCCACAACACCATTGTCATTTGCGTCTCCAGAATCATAACATCGCAATTCTTGCCCCCCGGAATACAAATAATCTAAAATCTTAATAGCGTCCCCCAATTCAACATTTCCATTATTATTAGAATCTCCCCTAATAAATGGCATTGAAGGTAAAACTCGAAAGCGGATACTTAGATGAGAGGCATAATCCTGCAAATTGTCGGCCTTTACGAATAAGTGATTCTCTCCTGGATCAAGAATTAAATTTAGATCGGCCTCGTACTCTTTTATATTTTCGTCACTATAAACTTCACTTAAATAACCAATCGCATCTGCGCCTATTTTAAGCTTAGGATAACCAAGACTATTAAAAAATAAATCTCGATTCTTATCTTTAATTGCTTGAATAAATTTTAAGGGATCATCACTTTTTACTTTTATTCTAATTGGGATTGGCCCCTTAGCAATTGGAAATCTAAAATCTAAATATTGATTATTACCATAACTATTATAAGGAATTTGTTCAACACTACGATAAGGTTTATCTAAATATGGAGATTCAATAATTATTTCAGGAGCACTTGATAAACATTTTCCCGTCATAGGAACATCCTCAATAATATCTAATTCATCAGCATAATTTCCAAATTTATCATGAACTCTTACAAATATCCCTTGAGAATAATAATCTATAATATTATATTCAAACTTATAAGGGCGATCTGTTAGTTCTATAATTACTTTTTTTGACGTTTCTCTATTGGCATCTAAATTCCAATTATAAAATACAACTTTTCCAATACCCGACTCATCCGTCGGTTTAACCTCCAATACTTCAGTACAAGGATCAGGTCTTTCAACTACATGCATATCACCAATAACAGGCGCTTCAAAATCAGTTCTTCCTAATTCTTCTATTGTTATAGGCAATCCATCCGCATTAGGAAAACCAACTTTAATTTTAGTTCCGCTATTAGGATCAGTATATGTTTCTCCATACGGTAATACGGCCTTCTTTGCTCTAGGACATGATCCTCCAGAGAGACATTCTAAAGTTGTGTCAATAGGAACTGGATGAAAAAGAGAGCTATATCTAAAGTTAGTGCCTGGGTCATCGCTAATATGCAGTAAAACTCCCTCAAAAACATTTGAATTGGATAAAGTGCTTAATTCGCTGTCTAATCCAATTTGTTTTCTCCATTCAACATATAAATGAGTTATATAAGGAAT
>JAUSIK010000010.1 GCA_030648155.1 Nanobdellota archaeon
TTAGTTTTAAAAACAAAAGTAAAATATATCTTTTTAAGCTACAACAACGAGGGCTTGATGACTTTGGACGATATTAAGGAAATAATGAGCCTAAGGGGCAAATACGGACATTTTACGAAAGATTATAACCGCTTTAAGGCGGACAAAACGGAAAATAGGGATTACAAAGCGACAAAAACAGTCGAGTATCTGCATTATGTTGTTTGCGAAAATATATGAAACTCAAAAAATTCAGAATTAAAAATTTTAAGTCAATCACCGATAGTGGCGATTGTTATTTAACGGATACAATCACTATTCTTGCAGGAAAAAATGAATCTGGAAAAACTTCTATTCTTGAAGCACTGGAAGATTTTGATACTGACGAAAAGATTAGAGACACTGCAAAACCTATTAAATCGCCAGAGGCGATACCTGAAATTTCTATAACTTTCATTGTTGAAAAAGATACCGTTAAGGAAGTTTTGACGGAAATAGGTAGTACGCAAAAAGCAGTTGCTGATATTGAGCTTGAGATTATTAAAACTTTTCCAGACATCTACACTTTTGGAAAAACCACTAAGGAAAATGAGCTTTTTGGAACAAAAGAAATTGAAAAAATTCAAAAATCAATCAAAGATAAGTGGAGTAAGGTAAAAGCATTACACATAAAATATCCACAGTTAGGGGGAATTTCTTTTGATTTTGAATTTTCTGATTTAACAAGTGAAAAAACACTTTTCACTACTTTCAAAACTGCTACTGCACCAAATATCCCACAAATTGATGAAAAAGATCGTGAGAGCTTTCCAAAAAGTTTAGGTGAGATAGAAACAGAAATTCAAAATCTTGAAAATCTTATCACAGTAGAAGACAAATTTTTCAAAGCCCTCAAAAAATGGATTCCAAATTTTGTTTTCTTTAACTCATTTGAAGATGTTTTTCCAAATAAAATACCTTTTGCAGAACTTGAAACAAATGAGTGGATTCAAGATTTAGCAGTCATAAGTGATTTGAATGTCGCTACTATTAAAACAGCCACTGCGCGCGATAAACAAAAACATAAAACTGACATAAATATCAAACTTAACAATGATTACGAAAAGTTTTGGTCACAAGATGTTTCAAGTTTAAGTGTTGATTGGGATTCTCAAGACCTCAATTTTTGGATTCAAGAAGACGGTTATCCATATGAGCCAAGCTTGCGAAGCAAAGGAAGACAATGGCATCTCGCATTTTATATAAAAGTATCTGCACGGGCAAACGAGAATGTTCCAAACATTATTTTGATTGATGAGCCAGGATTATTCCTACACGCTACAGCTCAAAAAGATATTTTAAATAAACTTGAAGATTCAGCAAAAGAAATTCAGTTGATATTTTCAACACATTCACCTTATCTTTTGGAAGCCGACAAACTTAATCAGATTAGATTGATTCATCGCACAAAAAAAGCAGGAACCAAAATTGAAAATAAAGTTCACGCTTTGGCAGATAAAGAAACTCTGACTCCTATTCTAACTGCAATAGGGCTAGAATTAAGTGCGGGTATTACCGCACTAGATAAAGTTAATAATGTTGTTGTGGAAGGAGCCTCTGACCTTTATTATTTAAATGCGTTTAAGAAAATTCTTAGCAAAGATAGCGTGAACTTTATTTTCGGCGGTGGAGCTGGAAATATGCCAGTTGTAGGGACCATATTGCATGGTTGGGGTGGAAAGGTTATTTATCTTTATGACAATGACCAAGGGAAAAAAGACGGCGAGAAAAACCTAAAAGATAATTGGTTGGTTACGAAAGATTTGATTCTCGCTGTGCTGAACACCGCAGGAAGCATTGAGGATATTTTCTCACCGTCTAATTTTCGAGAGTTTGTACTTGGCGATGCGAGCAAAACTTATACCGAATCTAATTCGGAGTATGTCAAAAAGAGTAAATTGGATAAGGTTTTGCTCGCAAAGAAATTTTTAGA
>JAUSIK010000012.1 GCA_030648155.1 Nanobdellota archaeon
CAAGCAAAATGATTGGCTCGAACCTTTCCAAAGTTGGGTAAAAGTCGCACAGAATATAGACAAAATTGCTTCTGATTCAGACCTTTTTGCAAAAAAGGTCTGTGCCAAAGAAATCTTTGGCTCGAACCTCCTCCTCGGCGAAAAATTAGTGCGCGCCAGCGCGCCAAAAATTCTGAATTCGTTTGGAAAAATGGGGGGAAATCAGTGGGACGCGCTTCGCGCGTCCCACCTTTTGGCTTTGAAAAAGCCGTTGAGTTCTGTTTTGGTGGGCCTGCCGGGACTCGAACCCGGAACCATCACCTTAAAAGGGTGTTGCTCTACCAATTGAGCTACAGGCCCGTGTTTATATTTCTATATAATAAATTGCTTCAAAAATTCTCTACCTAATAAGCAAATCTACCAATTGAGTCCCGACGCCCCGACCCTGTGTCGGGGGTCGGGAGGCCGACCGAAGCGTCGGCCCTACAGGCCCCAATTATAAATCTTCTTGCCGTAATTGTTCTAATAACTCTTTCTGCTTTTTTGTCAATTTCTTAGGAGTTGCCACAATCAGTTCAATATACATATTTCCTCTGCCGTAACCTGAAAAATGAGGAATACCCTTGTTAGATATCCGTAAAACTTTTCCTGATTCCGTGCCGGCAGAAACCGTCAGCAAAATTTTGTTTCCCTCTAAAGTGGGAACCTCAAGTTCATCTCCTAAAGCAGCTTGAGAAAAATAAATTTCCCGGCTCAAATACAAATCATCTCCTTTTCTTTCAAAAATCGGGTGCTTTTTAATAAAAATTCTGACGTAAAGGTCTCCGGGCTTTCCACCTTTTCTGCCAGCTTCCCCTTTGCCTTCTGCTTTTATCACTTGATTGGTATCAACGCCTGCGGGAATAAAAATTTTTATTTTATCCTCGGACTTCACCCTGCCCTCTCCTTTGCAAACGTTGCAGGGCTTTTCCGGCCTGTAGCCTTCTCCGCCGCACTCCGGGCAAACAGCATAACGGGTAACCGTTCCAAACATTGTTTTTCTGATTTGCTGGACTTCTCCCGTGCCGCGGCAAGAGAAACATTCATTAATGGCAGTACCCGGATCCCCTCCTTTCCCCTGGCATCGCGTACAAAAGGTTTGTTTATATAAAGAAAGCTCCTCTTCTCTCCCCTTAAGAGCTGTCTCTAGGGGAACCTCTATTTCTATTTCAATATCCTTACCTCGCTTTAAATCCTTTTTGTGGCCTGACCGCATGCCAAAGCCGAACATTTCTCCAAGTATATCGCCTAAATCCACGGAATCAAAATCTTCGCCGAATTTGTCTCTCATTGATTCAAAATCCCAGCCCGAGGCTGGTCCGCCTTGGCCGGAAAAATCCCAGCCCGGCTGCTGACCACCATCAAAAACCCGGCCGAATTGGTCATATTGCTGCCTTTTATCGGAATCTGAAAGGACTCTATAGGCCTCGCTGACTTCTTTAAATTTATTCTCATCTCCTCCCTTGTCTGGATGGTACTGATGAGCCAGTTTCCTA
>JAUSIK010000021.1 GCA_030648155.1 Nanobdellota archaeon
CCCCACGCTTTAGTGATTGACCGTCAGTAGAGCACCAGCAGACTGCTTTCGCTTTTGGTGTTCCGTGCAATATCAATGGATTTCACCCCTACACTGCACGTTCCGTCTGCCTCTTACCCACTCTAGTCTTGCCGTTTCCAATGCGGTCTCGAAGTTGAGCCTCAAGATTTAACATCAGACTAACAAAACCGGCTACTCACGCTTTACGCCCAATAATTCCGGATAACGCTCGGGGTCCTCGTATTACCGCTGCTGCTGGCCGATTACAAAATAAATAAATTTTGTTTTGGACTATATCATCATCCTATAAAAATAGGAGCTCGGCGTATTATAACAACTAAAAAATTGCTATTCGATTCATTTAAGAATCAAGTCTCTGAGGGGCTAGGTAAATTTAGGTAATTTATAAGAGAAGCAATTGAGAATGTGAGGAGCAACGGCTTGATAAAATTTATCTCTGCCCTCTGATCCAATACATATTCTCGGATATCGTTTCCCTCTGCACAGATTGTTATATACAGCAGATTTTACTCCAAAATTTTGAAGTAAAACTCTTTGAAGATTTTTAGAATCTTCTACTGAAAAACAATTACTCGCCAGATAAAAAGCATAATGATCTTTGGGTCTATAGTCTAAAGATCCATCATCCATATACCATATGGCTAAACTTAGTGGAGATGTAAGTAACTCTTTTATATTTGAGGGGACAACTTTTTTCCCACCAACATAGAAAAGATTATACATGTCTTGAAATTCTCTCAAATACCTGGTGCTAAAATAATATTGACCATAATCTTTTCTGAATTTAACTTCAGAAAGACAATGTCCTTTGAGGTGGCCGTAAAGCCATTCAACATATTCTTTAGCTTTCGATTGCTGTTTAATTTGCAATCGAATCCCTATGGTATCTTTTTTCTTCTCAAAACACCCATCACCAAGAAGCAAACCGACTACGATATCTTGGAACTTTTTATCCAGTTTCATACCTTAATTATACCAGCTTCCCTGCTGATTTTCCAGCAATTTATCAACAAAAATTGATAAATTTTAGTTTAGATTATCACCTTAAAAAGGTACTAAACTATTAACTAGGTTTTCCAGCATATAAGCCAAGTATTTTTTCACCTCATTTTACAATGAGGGCTCGCGCTATCGCCCGAGGAGGCGATAGAAAATTCACGAGGTTAGCAACCCCTTATTCTCCATGTACAATCAAAATTTTTCCATGGCAA
>JAUSIK010000022.1 GCA_030648155.1 Nanobdellota archaeon
CGCAAGCGAAGAAGTATTTGTTTGATGGAGATAAATATATTGTCCCGATTGAGTTTGAGTCCGAAGAGAAATTAGTCGATCTACTCAAGACAAAGTTTGATCACATAAAAGACCGAGAAAACTATATTATCCAACGCATCGAGACAAGTAAGCAAGGCAACGGAATGGAACCCTTTATGGAGTACCTCGCCGGTGAATACTTCCGACACCTTGGCTTCATTGTTGAGAATCAGATACCCCTCGCTCATGCTATAGGCTCTCCGGATTTTGCTGGATACGGTCTGAGTGAGCTCATAACTAAAATAAGCAACTACGGATATCTCCCTAGCACGGGTTTCCACATGATCGAGTTAGCACTCATAAGAAATTTCAAGCAAGGGACGAAGAACGAAACTGATCACGTTACCCACGACTTCATTGTTGGCGAAGCAAAAACCGGCAACCTCGTCATGACCAAACAGCTGGAAAAATATCTCAACACCGGACTGTTCGATCAAGGGTTTGAGATCCATCCGGCAAAGGCAAAGCCCTCAAAGGACTATTTCGGTCTGATCAGTTTGGATGCCGACTTCAAAATAAAAATCACCCTCCCCGTAACCAAATATACGGCGGAAAATCCACTATCACGGGAAGAGTACACAGTCTGGCTCGGGAATTACATTAAGTTTTATCTCATTTCAAATCTCACGAACGACGAGCTCAAGCAGTTCTACCTCGAGTCGAAAGGTGAAGAGATAAACAAAGAGTCCGACCTCGTTAGTTTCGTCTTGGCATTGGAGACGGAAACGATTCTGGAAAAAATTAAATCCTTATAATATGGCATACTCCAGCGACGAAATTATAAAAAGAGAGATTCTAGATACCCTCGGCCATGAAACCAAAGGGATTAAACTTCGAATTTTTCCACAGAGCAGTAACGAGGATCAAAAGCCCTTTTCAGAGGGTGGTCTTACTGTTGGATTTGAGGGCGTTTCTTATGGCTCGTGTGACGCCGCATGGTATGTGGATGAGAAATGGGTGGACGGACTGAATGGCAAAGAAATAAACAAGAAGCCGGTGATCGCATTGGAAGGGACCGACGCTTTAAGCAGGAACTCCGCAGGCAACGCTCTCTATCAGCGATTTCACCATGCACTTGGTGGAGTAAAGAACGGCATCATCGGTGTTTATTACTTGAAAAAAGGTACGCAGAAAATCCAGCCAGACCTCTA
>JAUSIK010000013.1 GCA_030648155.1 Nanobdellota archaeon
ATTAATGAAAAGAGGTTTTATTTTTGCGTTCATTTTAGTTATACTTTTGAGTTCATCTGTTTTTGCACTGGAGATTGTTGAAGGGAAGAAAAAGGTAATTGGAGTGTATGCTTATTTGGATTTTAGAGAGGACCCTGATAATTTAGTTCCATTTGTTAAAGAGGATGCTGTAAATATTTTATATGGGGAAACAGGTTCTGTAAGATCTTACTTTAAAGAAATGTCATTTGGGAAGGTTGATATTGTTGGTTTTGACGGCAATCCGGGAGACTTAGATGATATTTTTATTTTGCCTATTCCACTTACACAGGAAGAATGCACTTCTCTGAAATTTTTAGAAAAAGTAGTTGAAGAATTAAAAAAGAGAGGTGTTGTTGAGCATGAATTGATTATTGCAATGCTTTCAGTTGAAGGAAAATGTATTTTACCTGATGGCGGTGGAGGATTTTCTATAGCCAAAGATTATGGAACTGCAGAAAATCCTTTATTAATTCGTTTTGCTGTAGATTTGGCTTCTGTAGGTTTTGGAAAATTTGAATTGTCGCCTTTAAGTCATGAAGTATCTCATAGTTTGGGGATTGGACATGCAATGTTTAAAAAATGCTTATTTGCAGAAGGAGTTTCTCCTGATGATTGCAAAGATGTTATTGAACATGGTGATCCATTTGATTTAATGGGGGGAAGCAACAAACTAACTTTTAGCAATGCTCGATTATTGGAATCTGTTGGATGGCTTTCCACTGAAGGAGAACATATCCTTAAGGAAATTAACAAAGAAAGTTTTGCTCAAAGTAAAACTTATACTTTAAAGCCTTTAGCAGATCCAAATCCTGGATTAAAGGCTTTAAAAATACCTCATGGATTTTATTATGACAGCAGGATTAATGTTCCTTATACAACTCATTTATATGTTGAATGGAGAAAGCAAATTGGATTAGACAATGAATTAAGTATTTTATCTGATTCAAATGTATTTGATGGAGTTTTATTGCATATTAGCGATGGTCCAGGAACTGGCTTTTTATACAGCTCTATTTTTTTCCCAATTCCAATCGATACAACTTTAGAATGTAATCCTGGTTTTTGTCCAAGAGCAAAGAAAGCAGTTTTGCCTTATGGAGAAACATATACTGATCCTAATAGCGGAACTAAAATTAAAGTTGGTTTTCCTAATGCGGATGGATTGCCTATAACAATAGAAGAATTAGGAAGAACTGATTTTGAAGCGCCTGTTATTGGTGATATGCATGTTGTTGAAAGACCTGATTCGTGCACGGAGGTTTTAGAGGTTAAACCTACTGATGAGTCTGGTATTGGAAAAGTAATATTTTATAATTGGGATTTAAACTCTAATAGGGAAACTTCAAAAAAGGTTATTGTTGAACTGACAGAATCCCCCTATAAGTTTGAATATAATATTATAGATTATTCATATCAAGGGATATTTGTTAGAGTTTATGATAAATTTGGAAATTATGCTGATGAATTAAATATTGTTGAAGATGTTCCAAGAACAGAGAAATGCCTATCAAGTTATCCTGAAATAATTATTGAATCTCCATATTTAGATAGACCCTATAGCACTGAAGGCGAAGTTCTTAATTTTATTGATGATTTTGGAGATGGAAAAGCCAAATATTTAGACTTTAGATTTCCTACAGTTAAGGGGCCAATTCCAATTACAATAAAGGTTAAAAGTGAAGATCCTTTACATATTATTCAGGCAATTAAAAATAAGAATCGAGATTTACTTTTTAATAATGTTGGTTATCCTATAGTGGGGGGTAGGGACATAATAGGTTATATAAGTCAATATTATGATGATAAAAAAATAAAAGAATACGAGGCTGATCTAAATTTAATTCTTGGTCCAGGAGAGAATCACTTATTCGTAAAGGTCCAAAATCAACAGAATTATGCATCTTATCTAAGTATCCGCTTTCGAGTTTTGCCTTCTACATCTTTCATACGCGGAGATGCCAACAATAATGGAAATGTTGAATTAGGAGATGCCGTAAAAATCCTGGATTATTTGTATTCTGGAGGGCAAGAATTACAATGTGATGATTCTGGAGATGCTAATGATAATGGTGTTGTAGATATTTCTGATGCCATAATTATTTTGAATTATTTGTTTAATGGAAATCCTGCTTCTTTACCCAAGCCCAATAATTTGGAAGGGGGTGATGAAACTTATGATAAATTAAGTTGTGGACATAGTGTTTGCAGGGATAAAATGTGCGTTGTTGAATTTGGAGAAGGAAAAGATGAATGTGCGCTGGATGTGGATTGTGGATTAACTGATGAGGAATTCAGTGAAGAATATCCTAATGGAGATAATCCTTTTGTGAAAGGAAATTTACCTTATGAAGATAGATGTGTTTATGAATCATTTTTAAGTGAGTTCGATTATAAAGCTCCAGATTATGGCCATAGTATTGACTGTAGGCAGTTTGGAAATTATATATGCAAGGGAGGAAGATGTGTTGAAAATTTAGACTTTTGTTCAGATAGCGATGCTAATGAGCAGTATCCAGATGGAAATAATAAGTATGTTAAAGGAGAGGTTATTTATGGAGATCAGCAAGGACAATTCAAATCAGTTGATAAATGTAATAAAGGTATTATAGAAGGGGATTGTTCTGGAACGGGCTGTTATCTTTCTGAAAGATATTGCGTTAATGAAGAATGGAAAATTAAAACATTCTCTTGTACCTGTGTAGATGGGGCATGTGTTCAAGCCTAAATAGGGTTGGAATAAATTGCAAAAGATTAAAAGGAATAGATTTAATTTCTAAACATGAACAAAAAACTAAAAAGGATATTTATTGCGATTGATTTTCCTCAGGAAGTTACGATGGAAGTTGCAAGGATACAAGAGGTTTTGGGAACGAGGAAATTTACTGGGAAGATGACTGAATTAGAGAATTTACATTTAACTTTGAAGTTTATTGGCGAGGTTAATGAGGGAAAAATCGAAGAGATTAGGGCTAAACTTAAGGAAATTATATTTAGTGAATTAGATGCCAGACTAGATGGAATAGGGAGTTTTAGTTTTAGAGGAAGTCCGAGAGTTGTATGGATTAAGATCGGAGGAAAGAGAATATTTGAATTGCAAAAAAAGGTTGATGAAAAAATGAGGGAGTGCGGATTTAAAACGGAGGAGAGGTTTATGAGCCACATGACTATTGCTAGGATAAAATATGTTAAGGATAAACAGGGATTTATTGATTATGTTAGGGGAATAAAAGGAAAAGAGATTAAGTTTAGTGTTAAAGAGTTTAAACTTAAGGAGAGCGAGTTGAGAACACTTGGACCTGTTTATAGGGATGTGGAAATTTATTCTTCGACTTGATATTCCAATTTAAGAAGGTCTAGGAATATATCTGCTTTTTTTCCCAAAAGAGATTTGATTTCATCCTCTGGAGCATTGACAATCGATTTAAGAGATTTATATTTAGAGAGAAGTTTTTTCGCAGTTACAGGACCTATTGAGGGGAAGCCTTCTATTATAAACTGGAGGGTTTTCGAATCAGACATTGGGATTTTGGATCTTAGCGATATTTCGGATTTTTTTCTCCTAGTGAGAAGAGCTATGAATGTAGCTGTTTCTTTAGGGTCTTTTGTAAATATTAAGGGTATTCTGTGTTCAAGTGCAAGGGAAAGAATTAACCCTCGAATTGCGTTTTCGCTTAATTTAGATTCTGAAAGGTTTATATCTTGATAACTTTCTATAATTATGAGAGAACGATCATACTGTTTTAGGCTTTCTAATTGAAAGAATATCCTTTTTGTAATCATGGAGCCGATCAGATCAATACCTGTTTTTCTTTCGATTGCTATATCTCCTATGATATAATCTGCGACTTCTAATTGGCGAAATTCTATATCTATTCCTTGCGACATAAGTTCAGAGATAACTAGGGAATTTTTCTCTCTATGATCTACTATTATTTTTACTTTAGGCTGTTCTTTTATTTTTTTATTTGAAAATATATTATGGAACATAAATTGTTAATGGAGAGTTAATATTTATATTTTGGTTGTTTTGTTATTTGCTGGAGATTTACTGAAAATTAATATTATTAGAGATATACCTAGAAAAATATAAGATATAATTGGCAAGAGCAAACTTACTAGATAGTTTTCTGGGAATAAAACGACACCATTTAATTCTTCATATAATATAGAAGGATAAATAAAAAAGACCAAAATTAATAATGGAATAAAACCGATATTGAGAGATAAACTTATTCTACTATTAAATTCTTTTTTGATACCCGCCATTATATAAATTATCCCTATTAAAAGAGGGAGAAGTGCAAATACTAACGCCCCTATATTTATTACTTTTAATTCAAGATCCATATTATTTAATAATAGAATAAAAATCTCTAACCCGAATAATATAAAAATGACACCATATATTATATATTTTAATTTAAAGAAGGAATTATTGTCTGCCATGATTATTTTATAGTTTAAGGGTTTTTATATATTGGTAATATAAAAAGTCCTACATTTTATTGAAAATTTGCTAGGATAAAAGATTTTAATTCCTATTCTATTAATTTAAGTCCAGACTGTTTCATTCTTTCAAAATGCTTTTTATTGTATGTTAGGAGTTCTAATTCATTATCAATACAAATCGCCGCTATAAAAATATCTCTAAATTCTATATCTAAACCCTGTTTTCTTAATTTAATTCTTATGTCGCCTGCTTTACAGGCAACTTCTTTCGTTAGATCTTTTACGTTTAACCAGGATAATAAATCTTTTATTATATTCTCTTCTTTTTCCTTTCTGCCAGACCAAAGTTCAAATATATTTATAGAAGTAGTATAGAATTCTGCGTCTAAAGCAGACATGGTTAATTTTGTTTGCTCATTATTTCTAAGGAGTTCTATTATTACATCTGAATCTAAACATATTTTTCTGACCATTTTTTCCATCCTTTTTTAATTTCTTTAATTTCATCTACATTTATTCCACCTTTTCCTGCAAATTCCAATATTCTTTCCTTATTAGTCTTTTTTTCAATCAATCTTTTGATTACCGCAGTGTAACTATCTTTACCTTTTAATTCACTCAGTTTTTCATAGACATCATCTGAAACATTTATCAATTTAGACATTTATATATCTATACGTATACATATATAAATGTTTTCGTTTACTCAAAATCAGAGAGCGATGGATTTTTAAGGGTTTTACTGGCTTTTAGCTCTTTTTGCACATCTTTTATTATTTGATACATCTTTTTTTCTCTTGCTGATGAGGCGTAATGAGCAGCCACATCTCTTGTATCTTTGGTTATCATAATGAAGAGTTTGCCAGGGGAGAGACGTGCTGTACGGCCTGCTCTTTGAATCTTTCTTATGGCTGAAGGAATTGGTTCATAGAATATTACTGCAGAGACTTCTGGTATGTCTAGGCCTTCTTCGCCTATTGAAGTTGCTACTAGGATATTTATTTCTGAAGATTTGAATTTTTCAATTACTTCTTTCTGTTCTTTTTGCGATAAACCTGTATCTTTCTTTTTTGCCTGACCTACAAATGTCAGAGCTTTAATAGACTCGATTTTATTGAGACGTTTTACAATAGTAGATGCTGTCTCTCTAAATTGTGTAAATACTATTATTTTTGCTTTAGGATTTTCTTTTATTTCTGATTCGCAAATAACCGCTAATTCCTCTATTTTTGGATGCTCTATTTGTTTGGCTAGAAGATGCTGAAGAGAAATAAGGCACGCGTTGAATTCAGGGGATTTCACAAGAGATTGAACTGCTTTAGATTTTTTTTCGTTAGATTGTTTTATCATGGAATGGAAATATTCATTTAGGCCTGAAAGAGTTTGTGTTTCTAGAAGTTCAATAGCATGCGATATTTTTATTGCTTGGGCAGTCAATGATAGGGCATGCATTGCTGTGAAGTCGTTTTGGGAGGCTCGATGAAACAATTTATTTTGAAGTTTTAATAGAGTTATTTTATTTACTGGCCCAAAAATAAGAGATTTTGATTTTAGGAGATCCACATTTTTGTCATATATTCTTTTCAGCAAGACTTTGATTTCTTGAAATTCAACTGGGAAGGGAACTTCAATTTTTTGGAATTCTCTTTCTTTTAGATAAGGCTTCACATCTTCAGAGTCTCGAGTTCGGAGTTCAATTTCTTCTATGTCTAAATGTGCACAAATCTCTTTAATTTTTTCTGCTTCTGATCCGGGGGAAGCAGTAAGGCCTAGAATATGGGGGATGGGAGATTGATTTTTATAGGATTTTACTACAGAAGTATAATCATAATTTTTTAGGCATCGATGAGCTTCATCTATTATTAGCAAAGAGACGTCATGAAGAGAATAAAGTCCATGCTTCAAATCATTTGCAATACATTGGGGTGTTGAAAAAATTATATCGGCAGTTTGAAAAATTGATTTTCTTTTATTTGCATGAATGGATCCTGTAAAAAGTTGAAGATCTGCGTAAAGCTCCGGCAGTTGAGACTGGAATGACTGCAAATGCTGTTCTACTAGCGGACGGGTTGGGGCAAGCATAAGAATTTTCTTTGTTGGATGTTTTTGTATTTTATCTATTGAAAGCATGAGGGCTATTAGAGTTTTTCCTAAACCGGTTGGAAGAACAACTAAAGTGTTTGCATTTTTTGCAGTTTCTACAATTGATTTTTGATAGTCTCGCGGGGATAAATTTAGCATTATAATTCAATAATGGACAAGATTTTATAGTTTTGCGTTGAAAATACTATTCTATAGAGAAGTTTGCAATATTCAGTCATAACAATCTTCTCTAACAAGAAATTTGAAAATTCTTCTCAAAATTTGGAATTATTCAAATTTCTCTATACTAAATACTTCTCTGTATCCTTCGTCTACAAGATCCATATATCCTTTCATTGATTCTGCTAGCTCCTTATTAGTACTAAGCATTTTTGCCATATTCATGTAATTGTTAAGATCTTCGACTTCACTTTCAATAATTACTGTCCAAAAGGTCGATACGGAATCTGTAAGGATTCTTGTTTTTTTTGTAATACCGCTTGATTCGAAATGAGGCGCCGATTTTTTGAATATTTCTACGAGTGCTTTTGCCTTACCTGGTTTCGCGTGAAATACGTTTCTTACAAGGAACATAATATTTGTAATTCAAGCTAATATATATAGTTTTTGATTTAGATTCATTAAATGTATTAAACTAGGGAGTTCAAATTGAAATATTAATTATATAGGATTTTGAACATTAATATATGTTTGGTTTTTAAAATAGGGATTTCAATGCAAATTAATTTTTATACTTGGTTTTTTACAGCTTATTTTAATGGATGAAAGAAAAATTGAAGCGATATTAAAAAGCTATATTGAAGGTTATAATTCTTTAGGGTTTAGCGGTGTTTACGGTTTGCGAGATAGGATGGAACGGAATGGAGATAATGAAGAAAGAGTTTTAGGCCATTTAATTACTGGAATACTAGAAAAAAATTTAGGGGGAAAAACATCTGTTGGAAGATTGTATAACATCGATGAAGAGGCATGTAGAAATATATTAAATGAAATAAGAAATTACACTATTGTAGACAAAAGGGAAAGTGAAAACGCTTAAACAGTTATTATTGAAAGTATAACTGCAACCGAGGTAATTGTTGCTAAGACTGACCAAAGTATTCTTGATCCAAAAAAGATTTGCGCTCCGTCTAATTTTGAGAGAGGAAGAAGATTCCAAAATGCATAATAGACTGACAATTTAGCAAAATACTCTAGATTGATTTGTGGAAAAAGATATGCGAAAGAAGCTAGGATTAAAAGGGCGATGGTGCTTGCTCCCCCAATCAAGGCATGATGCCAATCTGTAATTTCTTTAAAACTATAGAAACCGAAACGCTTTGAAGAGCGATATTTTAAGGCTCTGGCTTCATAGGTTAATAGGGCTGAAAATTTTACTTGGCCAAGTGTTACAATCGAAATTAATAAAGGAATTATTAATCCTGCTGGAACTGGTTTTTTGAAATGCTGTGATTTTTTTAAACCATAAGCAGAGGTATGCCAGATTTCATGCTCTATATCTGCATCGAGAAGATATGCTACAAATTTTTTAGACATGACTGCGACAACGATTATTATTGTTGAAAAAGCAAATGCATATATTAACTGATTCCATTGAGATTTTATTGCAAATTGCAAGCCTGCAACAAGAGTTAATAGAACTACGGCCAATGCAATATGGCTTATTTCTCGAGGTTTCATAGAGTATTACTGCAGACGGTTCTTATAAACATTATGCTGATAGGTGTTTTGTTTATTTGACGTATATGTTTTGCAAACAAAAACTATAAATACCCTTCAACATAAGAAAGTTTATGTTGAGAATAAAAAATGTTACCGAGATACTTGGGAAGCATGTTTACACTTCTGAAGGAGATTATTTTGGACAGATAGAGGAAGTCAATTTAGTAGATAATAAGATTGATGGGTGGAAAATTAGAATTGGAAATAGTTTTATGAGTATGTTTGGGGGAGCTAGAGGTGTTGTTGTACCTCACCAGTTTGTTAAAGCAATTGGAGATGTTTTTATTATAAATAAGGCATCTTTGCCCGATAGGGGCGAGAGTTTTGTTGTTGAGGGTGCTGAATCTGCAGGGACAATTAGCGGAATTTAATTTTTTTGAAAAGTGAAGATTTATATATCTTAGAGATTAATTTTGTTTATGGTGGAAACAATTTTTACTAATCCTTTATTTGTTCAGACTATTCTACCATTTTTATTAGTGTTTACTTTAATTTTTGCAGTTCTTGAGAAAACAAAGATATTAGGTGAGGGAAAGAGACAGATTGATGCTATTGTTGCTCTAGTTATTGGATTGATTTTTGTTTCGTTTGGCGGGGCTACGGACATTGTTGTAAGAATGATTCCTATTTTGGGAATTGCGGTCGTTGTAATTTTAATTTTCATGATTTTATTCGGATTTGCTTATCAGGAAGGAGATTTTAAAATGCCCGATGGACTAAAAATTACATTGGGAATATTGGCAGGGTTGTTGGTGATTGGGATGGTTTTGATATTAACTGGAGGGATAGATTATATTTTGGGATTTATTTATAGCGGAAGTTATCCTGGATTAATTATGAATATAATACTGATCGCAGTTATTGTTGGGGCAATTGTTTCCGTTGTATGGACTGGCAAAGGCGAGAGCAGCGGTGGAAAAGGCAAAGGGGGATAGTGGGAAAATCTTAGAAACATATATAAATGATTTTCAACTAAAATAAAGATGGCGTATAGTATTCAAGAGGTGATTTATCAATTAGAGGGCATTGGGTTTTTTGATACTTTGCTTCCCTTTCTGTTAATATTTGCAGTCGTTTTTGGAATTTTGGTGCAAATGAATATTTTTGGAAAGAATAAAGGGGTAAATGTTATCATCGCGCTTGTTGTTGGCTTTTTAGGAATAAGATCACCATTCTTTAACCAATTTTATTCGGAGATTTTTCCTAGGCTAGGGATTGGAATAACAATATTATTATCTATTTTAATATTAATTGGGTTGTTTATTGCGAAGGATGAACAAAGATATTGGTTCTGGGGTTTAGGCGCAATTGCGGGAGTAATAGCTATAGTAATAATATATGGGAGTTTCTCTAATCTTGGATGGACTTATGGAAACTTTACTTCTGAAGCTATAGGGTGGATTATTGGAGGAGTTATTTTTATTGGATTAATAATTGCTATTGCTGCATCTACTTCAAGCGGAACATCTCCAAGTAGAGGAGGTAATGCGGTTTATGACGCTCTATTTGGAGGTAGAAGCGACGGCAGCTAAAAATGGTAACACCAGTTGACATTGCAGGAATAGGATATTTTGCGCCGATATTGGCATTTTTAATTGTATTAACAATACTTTTTGCTTTGCTGAATAAAACTAAACTATTGGGAGAGAGTTTATTTGTACAATTAGTTGTTTCATTTGTTGTTGCGACAATATTTGTTTCTGCAGCGGGAGTAAGAGATTATGTCTTGGTTATTACTCCTTGGTTTGGGGCTTTAGTTGTTAGCCTATTCTTTATTTTATTTATTATTGGTTTTGTTGGAAAGCCAATTGAAGGATTGACTAAGGGAGTGGGAATCGTATTCGTAGTCATTTTAGCATTAATCTTTTTAGTTTCTGCATTTATTGTATTTTCTGAATTGATAGGACCATATTTGCCTGGAAGTGAAGGTGCTGGAGCTGATCCAAATTTATTCAAATTAACAAGAGATATTTACAATACGAGAGTTTTTGGTGCGATGCTTTTATTAGTTATTGGTTTGATCGTAAGCTGGGTGCTGGTTAAAGGGGCAACAGGCGATAACGATAAAAAGAAATAATTAAGGTTTATGTTTTGATTTTTGAGAATGATGATGTTCTGCATGATGATGCGGTGATTGACTTGTGTGATGTGTATGATTTTCAGAAATTGACTTGAATGATTTTTGAGTTTCAATTAATTCTTTTTTTAAGTCAGAAACATTGACTACATATTCTCCAACTTTTTGAAGAATAGAAAGTTGCAGGCGGTCAATTATTTTTTCAATTCTTTGCAAGCGCTCGTTTAGATTAAATAATTTTGCGTCAAGGGTAGTTTTTAAGTCGATAGTTTTCTCTATATTATTTCTCAATCTTGAAATTTTTTCCTCTACTATTTGTTCAGCTATTTCAGTTATAGTATCTGAACTAATTGAAGAAGCATATTGCTGATTATAATCATAATTTGATTGAGGTTCTTGCTCTGGATAATTTTGCGGGGAAGAAGGGTACTGATCTTGAGTATATTCCTGCTGGTTTTGTGAGAATTGCTCTTGAGAATACTCTTCTTGTGTTTGTGCAGGAATAGAGGGAGATTGTTGGGGGTATTGTTCCCCTGAAGTGCCTAATTCTTCTGTTGCAGGCCTGGCTCCAAAGTAAGGGGTTCGATATTCTTCTTGATTATACTGTTGGGGAGGCATCTCTTGCTCTGGGGCAGGAAGAGGGGTTGGAACTGATGCCATTACTGCTTCTTTAATTTGGGATTGTGAAACTAAATTGGAAATCTCTTGGTCTGAAATGCCTCTTTGCTGTAATAACTGGGCTATTTCCTGCTCTGATTTTCCTAGCTGCCTCATTTTTCCTATTTCTTCTATTACACCCATTTTACTTTCTTAGCAAGTCAAGCTGCCTTTGAATTATTGCCAACTCCTCTTTTCTGGCAGAATTTGTTAATTGTTCAGTTATTCTTTGCAAAAGTTCGCGGATTCTTGTATTTTCTTCCTTAACTAGAATTAATTCTTTTTTTAATTGTTGAATTTCAATGAAGTTTTTTTCTCGTTCATCGACGTGAGATTGACCAATTAATAAAATTCTATTTTTTAAGAGATTTAATTTATCCTCAATCTCTCTAACTCTTATTCCAGGCTCAGATGAATACTGTTGCGGGGGCTGGTTAGGAGATGCTGCCATGTTATTTATAAGATGGAAGGGTATATAAGATTTTGTTTTAGAGAAGGAGTTTTTAGGTACGTTTAATGTTTTTTCTTTTTGCGAAAGATATTCAATTTAGGACTTTTCTTAGAAAGAAAAGTTCTAAGGATCAAAAGAACTAAGAATGCTTTTACGAAAGATATTTAATTTAAGAAGATATTCCGAATGTATGATTTTTCATAATAAGAGAGGGTTATAAATGATTTTCAAAGATAAACACTTGACCATTGAAAAAGGAGATGAGAAATGATTTTCAAAGAGGGAGCTGCGCTATATGCTGTTGAAGTTGAAAGAGAAGAGGGGGAAGATATATTATATGTTAATTATTTACAAGCAGAGTATGTACCAAGCATTGCAGACAATCCCGATGTTATGGGCAGGGTTATTGACGCTTTAATTGAAAATTCAAATGCTTCAAGAATTGTTTTCGTACAACAGAGAAATTATAATTATCCTTTTGAACAAACTATATTATTGACGGAAATTGCTAGGTTATATAACTTTTTATTGAAGCAGGATGAATTATTGTCCCCGGCCAAATTGCAATTTTTTGGAAATATTTCACAAGTTTATGGGGAATTAAGTTATTTATTAGGATTATTGAAGCAAGATCCCGTTGGATGCTATATCGAATTGAAGAATAGGATTAAAAGTTTGAGAAAGGGGCTCGAAAAAGGAGAGGCAATTAATAAGCCGACATTTGTGAATTATGTCAGGCTTTTAGAGAGGATTCAGGGAATGCTGGAGGGGACTAAACTGATACAAAGTTTAATTGGGGTGATTGGAGAATATGGCTTTGGAGATAGAGAAATTTATAGCGAAGTTTTTAGGCCTGATATTTTGCCTAATTTTACTTTTACTAGGTTAATGGCACAATTGCCTAAGAATGCTGAATTCATTGATCAATATGAGGTGGGTGAAGAAGATAATGTCATAGTTACTATTTTAAAAAAAGAAAATGATTCTAAATATATTTATCATGTAATGCCTGCAGAGTATAATCTGACTGATGAACATCATTTACTTTTAAATTTGGCAAGAAATGTATTAACAGAACATAGGCCAAAAACTGAAGAATTTACGGATCCAGAAAGAACGCGAGAGGTTTTTTTTAACATTTCGAGAGACCTACTTGAAGAATTATCTAAAAGTAAGGGAATAGGATTGAGCAATAGGGAATTAAATAAATTGGCACGAATTTTGGTAAGACATACGATAGGATTCGGATTAATTGAGGTATTATTGATGGATGATAAACTTCAAGATATTGTTTTAAATGCCCCCATTGGACAAAATAATATTTTTGTAAGACATGCTAAGTATGATGAGTGTGTTACTAATATAATTCCTAGTTATGAGGATGCAGATTCTTGGGCGGCTAAGTTGAGACTGCAAAGCGGGAGACCGCTTGATGAAGCTAATCCTGTACTTGACACTGATTTAAGTTTTAAAAATGCAAGGGCGAGAGTTGCTGCGATAACAAAGCCATTATCTCCTCATGGACTAGCATACGCTATAAGAAGGCATAGAGATGATCCTTGGACTTTGCCGTTATTCATAAAAAATAAAATGATTAATTCTTTTGCTTCTGGACTGTTGAGTTTTTTAATTTCTGGAGCTAGGACAATGCTTATTGCAGGAACTAGAAGCTCGGGAAAAACATCCTTGCTAGGGAGCCTGATGTTAGAGATAATGCCTAAGTATAGAGTTATTGTTGTGGAAGATACGATGGAATTAAGTGTAGATGCAATGAGAAAAATAGGATATGATATTTTGAGAATGAAGGTTAGAAGTGCATTAGTCAGCGGTACTACGGAGGTAGAGGCTGCGGAAGGTATAAGGACTAGTCTAAGGCTTGGGGACAGTGCATTGATAGTTGGAGAAGTAAGAAGTGATGAAGCAAAAGCATTATATGAGGCAATGAGAGTAGGGGCTTTGGCAAATGTTGTTGCTGGAACAATTCACGGAGATTCTCCTTATGGGGTGTTTGACAGGGTTGTTAATGATCTGAATGTGGCGACTACAAGTTTTAAGGCTACAGACATTATTGTAGTTGCAAATCCAGTAAGAAGCGCCGATGGACTACAAACTACTAGGCGAGTGGTTAGTATAACTGAAGTTAGAAAATTATGGAGTAAAGACCCGGCAATGGAAAAAGGATTTGTTGATTTAATGAGATACAATGTTGAAAAAGATGAATTAGAACCTACGCCTGAATTAATGAATGGAGATTCTGAAATAATAAAAAGCATCGCTGGAAATGTAAAGGGATGGGCAGGAAATTGGGATGCTGTTTTTGACAATATTGTTTTACGCGGGAAAATAAAACAGGAAATTGTAGATGCAAGCGAGAAGGAACGAAAACCTCAACTTTTAGAAGCTAAATTTAATTCACTTGCAAATGGCGTTTTCTATAAAATTAGCGAGCAAGTTAGAAAGGATAAAGGATTGCCTTTAGAAGAGTATGTTTTTCCTAAGTGGAAAGAATGGCTTTACAAAGAAATAGAAAAATGGTAGGAATTATTTTTAACATTTCGCGATAATAAATCAAACCATTTTCTGAATGCATCGGCTATTTCTTTATTATTTAACATAAATGCCTGAGGATTTTTGTTGTTCCAAGAAACTAAAGCTACTTTGTTTCCAAATATTTTCACTACACCATTTGATTTGTATTCTGGAGGCAGAGTATGGCCTTCTACTAACTTATCCTTTTTTCTTGATATTTCGGCCTCTTTTGTGTCCCAGAGACAAATCCATTTCATTTTCTTTTTTAGTCTTTCACGTTCAAAATTAGGCATAAAATATTTAAGTTCTGAGAAAATAAAACCTTTAGCCCCTATTATATGGACATCTTTACCTTCTTTAAGCATTTGAGAATAAATAGACTTTAAACCTTCTTTTCCCTTGAATATAGAGGCAGATATATCTTCTCTTTTTGATCCTTCAATATTTTTTAAATCAGAGATGATTGACTTTATATTCTCTTTTTGCTCATTTATATAATCAAGAAGTTTTTCAGGTTTAACTGCCTGAAAATATCTTTTATAATCTTTAATCACGGAACTTACCAAGCCTTTTCTTTCCAGAGATTCCAAACTGTCATAAACACGGGATCTATGAAGCTCTGACTCTTTGAGTATTTGCTGAGCATTGGCAAAACCTAATTTAAGCAGAGAGATATAGATTAGAGATTCATTGCGTGTTAAACCTATTTTTTCCAAAGAGGAGGTGTCCATTTCTTTTGAATGAATATTAATTATTTAGACTTTTCTATTGTACTCCTTAAAAGGAAGACTATTGTTTATTAGGAATGATTGCATTCATTTACCTATGGAACAAATAATAACAAGAGCGGTTAATTTCCCTATTCCAAGAATAATTGAAAGATATAAGCATAAAAATAAACTTTCTGAAGAAGAAGCTAGAAGGCATGAAATGGAAATGAAAAAATATCTTGCTATTAGAGCGATACATCCTACTGAAAAATTCCCTTTATCTCATGGACCGGTTGATGAATTATGGCATACTTTCTTAATATTCACTAATGAATATGCTGAGTTTTGCAGAGTGGTAGCCAATGGGTTTATACATCATAATCCTGGTCCACCAAACCCTACAGAGGAGCAGATAGACAAAGCACAACAGGACTATAATACCTTTACAAAAATATATGCTGAAAAATTTGGAGAGAATCCTCCGTCAAATATATGGCCCGATATTGGAAAATCAGGAACTTTATGGTCATGCTAGATAATTTTTGCTTTAATTATACTGATCTTTTCTAGCGGTCTATCCTCTGAATTAGTTTTTACTTTTGCGATAGTGTCCACAACATCTATGCCTTCAACAACTTTGCCAAATGCAGGATGCTTAGAGTCAAGGAAATTATTATTTACTAGGTTGATAAAGAATTGACTTCCTCCTGAGTTAGGCCCTGAATTCGCCATAGAGATAGTAAATTTATCGTTTTTATTTCCACCTTGATGAGTAAATTCATCTTTTATTTTGTAGCCTGGTCCACCCATACCGCTTCCAGTAGGGTCTCCTCCTTGGATCATAAAGCCCTCTATAATTCTATGAAATATAACTCCGTTGTAAAAACCCTGATTGGCTAGTTTTTCAAAGTTGCCTGCAGTAATAGGCATATCATCGTATAATTCTATAGTAATGTTTCCTTTGGATGTTTCTAAAATAACTTTTTTATTCATATTTTAAGGTAGAATTAAGTATTTAAAAATACTATGAGGGGTTATATACTGGAATCGATTTACAGAAAAAATATATAAAGTTGCGAATTAAAACTATTTATGGAAGGGCTAGATGAGTTACTAATGTATTTTGCTCAAGATGCTGATAAAATTTTTAGGGAAGAGCTGGAGAAATCTGGCGTGAAATATAGGCATGCTGGAGTAAGAATATATAATGTTCAAAGCGTAGGGGTACAGGGAGATAAAAGAACTATCGGATATCCTTGTGAGGTAGAAATTGATTATGATAAAGCCTTTTTATGGGATGAAGAACAATTTATTAGAGATTTGAGTAGTAGAATTACTAACGAAGTTGAGAAGGTTAATTTTAATTATAGATTTAGACTTCTTAACTATTTTTATAATTCGGTTGAAAAAAGTAGATTACCTATGTGGATGAGGCAAGTAAATCGTAAAATCTTCAATGGGAGAGAAATATTGATCAATAAAGTCCTTTATGCTTTAAATGAAAATGCGAGGTAAATTGACATTTTTAGCTCATTAGAAAAATTTGAAGATAAATAAAAAATAAAAAACTGTTGATGTTTTACGAATAATTAAAAATTACTCTTTGCTGACTTTAGAAGCTTTAGGGCCTTTTTCCCCTTGTTCAACTTCAAAAGTTACTGAATCTCCTTCACGAAGAGAGACTCCGGAACTCAAGCCAGTGCTATGGACGAAATATTCTTTTCCATCTTCACCAACTATGAATCCAAATCCTTTCACTTCATTGAAAAATTTTACTGTTCCTTTCATTTGTATACCTCCTGCGGTTATAATAAAACTGATAATTATAGGCATTTAAACTTTTGCTTTGTGAAAAATATAGCTTTTTTCGCAGGTATTGGGCTATTCGTCATCTAAATCTTCGAACTTTATTTTCCACTGATTATCCCACATTTTTTTCCTTTTTTCACTGCATTTTTTGCAATATTTTCTTTGGAATCTTGCCGAAGTATCATATTCAAATTCAGTCTTACAATCGAAGCATTTTTTCATTTTTATCATATATATTTTTAGAATAAGAACGTTTTAAACCTTGCTAAAGATTAAGAGAAGTTTGCAATATTCAATAATAACAACCTTCTCTAACAAGAAATTTGAAAATTCTTTTCAAAATCTGGAATTATTCAAATTTCTCTTAAGGGGAAAGGGGGCCTAAAGCAACAACCGATAGGATTGTAAGGGCTAATATGGAGAAAAGAGCTGTTATTAGATAGAGCGTTAGAGATCGCTTTAAATTTTTGGCTAATTCGTATTTTTCTTTTAGAAGGTCTTTTCCTGATTCTACAGTTATAAGTGCAGAAGTTAGAATAAACACAATTTGGACTAGGTAAATTCCAATTATTACCTGAAGAAAGTAAGGAGGGATCATCTTATCCACTTGAAATAAATTTGCAATGTTAGCTAGATTGCTCACACTGGAGCCGTTATTAAGTTCTGCTTGGAATGTTTGCAACTTATTCAATATTGACGTAATCATAGCTGAAAGTCCAACTACTATTCCTGCCAGCAATGGTGCAAGGAAAGTCATGTTTGATTTCATATCAGTGATTATTTCTGCCAGAAGATCTCGAAGGCGCTGATTTATTCTATTGATGTTTTTTACATAATCAGAAATAGCCATCAGTGAACGGGCTGCTACTTGAAGTCCTTTTTTTGCTGATTCGACAAGAATTTTCATTGAGGTGGCTATTAAAGGTGAAGGGAAAAACACAAGGGCTCCCCTCTTTTTATTGAAAATAGCTGATTCCAGAGACATTCCTCCTTGCTGGATATTTTGGTTTACTAATGAAAAAAATTCATGAGTTTTTTGACTTTTGGTTGATTGTGCTACGTAAGAAAATGCAATTTCTGCAGGGACTCCATCTCCAAGACGATTTCCTAACTGGAAAATGGAATTAGTGAATTCTTCTTCAAGGATTTTGGTATCTTCCCTTGATTTAATGAGAGATTTTGTTTTTTGTTTATAGGCACTTGAGAAAAATACTGCCACTGAAAGCGGAAGAAATAAGCTCAAAAGCACTGCTAGAGGTCCAAACGGCCCAACTTTTACATCTTCGATTATTTTGAAATCAAATAATTTTTCATTTCCTAGAAATGGAATTCCTATTTGAGAAAATGAATAATCTGATTCTATTCCTAGCAA
Organism: Nanobdellota archaeon; assembly: GCA_030648155.1. GTDB lineage: Archaea > Nanobdellota > Nanobdellia > Pacearchaeales > GW2011-AR1 > JAUSIK01. The sequence goes on from JAUSIK010000013.1 coordinate 17,901, forward strand.
GTTTGTAATGGCAGAAATCTGAAATAGAAAAGGTAAAAGACCAATAATTAAAAGGGGGAGAGCTATTAGCGAGGCTCTAATCCAGGGTTTTCTTGATTTGAATTTTTCATAATCAGGGCTTAATTCGATAATTTGAGACTGACCATAACCCCCTGGACGCTTGAGAAGTGCTTCTGAAACTAAATAGAATACAAATACTGGAATTAAGATATTGAAAAGAATTGCTACATGGTACCATTGAATTATTCCTCCTAGAAGAGTGGAAGCTAAAGGCAAGAGAGCCAGCCCTAGAGTTGGAAGAATTATTCCTAACATATAGACATTCGTCAATGGCGATCGAATTTCTCTGGAATATTTCAACATTTTTTCGTAGACTCCATCCAAAATTACTTGGAGAGATTTTTCTAGAATAATGACTCTTCTTGATTCTGATGGTTCAAAAAGAGAAGATTCTATTAGATGGAATGATTCTATAAATTCAGGAGCATAATCCTGCCAGGTTTCAAGATAAGCATCTAAGGATTGTTTTATCGTTGAGAATTTGCCTATTTCAACATCATAGAATATTTTTTTGAAATCAAGGGCAAGCGGGCCTTCAAGGTGTTCTGAAGCAAAATGAATCGCTCTTTCTAGATTAGAGGTGTGCTTCATATAAACTACAGTGTATAAAATTGCTGGAACCATTTGAGATGAAGCTTGAAGACGGTAGGCATTTGCAAGCCTTTTTGGCATTGATTTAAGATGGTAGAATAGGGCTGTACTTGTTAATAATCCCATAAATAAAAAGGGCGTTGGAAATGAATCGGTGTAGAAATAAATTGCAAGCGAAATTAACATTGAAAGGAAAAATATTCCTAACATTGAGATAAAGGAAAGAGAAATTACTTCAGAGGAGGAAACATCTAAACGTGCAGTGTCTAGAAAAGGCTGTATTTTTTTCCTATCTTTTTCAGCTATTTTTATTTTTATAATATTTCCAAGGGATTTGGCAAAACGTTCATAACGGGAAAGCTCCGGAATCATTTCTTTCTTAAATGTGGAATATTCTTCTGAATAGTTTTTTTCGGAATCGCCTGGAGATGAATTTACTTGAGTTTCTAACTTTTTTGAATATTTATCTAGTATTTCTTTAGTGGATGGCATTTTCTCTTTTTTGTAAATTTTTAATAATATAATAAGAAAAGAGAATGTTATAAACTGTGCGGTTATAAGGGAAGATTTAATAATATTGGGAGTTAGATTAGTTGTAAATGATAAAGGGAAAAAAAGGTTTTGAAATGCCATGGACTGTTTTGCTTCCATTAATAGTTTTAGTTGCATTAACAGTGATTTATTTAGTTTTTAATGGGACAGCTGGAAAAACTATTGAAAACGCACTAAGGTATATTGGAGACTTGTTTAAGTTTGGAGGATAAGATGAAAAAGAAAGGGGAGATGAGTTTTACGGCTATTGTTATAGGGGTTGTAGCTTTATTGGTTTTGGTAATTGTTTTTATAAATTTATTTCCATGGATTGTCGGAAAAATGTCATTTTTCCAATTTGGATTTGAGGGAGATGATACTTTGAATGAAAAGGCGGGAATTTTAAGGTATAACTTAGATGATGGAAAACTTGAATATTATGATGGGGACAAGTTTTTTGATTTTACTGGAAAGAGTATAAAAGTAAAGAATGGAAAGATTTTTTATGATTCTGTAAAATCAGATATTGAGAATTATATTAGTGATGATTTTGATTTAGTAATTTATAATGCCCGATTTAAATTAGCTGGCTCTAAATATACTAATTATGATGTCGAAGTTACATTAAAAGAAAAGGAAGAGATTGTTAGTCCTCCTAATTTTATTGATAAGCCATTATATTATGGAACTAATATAGATGGGAAATTAATCTATTATCGATATATTACTGATAAAGCCCCTTCTAGGGGATGGGAGTGGGCGCAACAGGATGCTTTAATATGGAGGAATGGATACTCTAGCGAGACTATTAACTGCAGGATAGGGAGTTTGGATCTAAGTAAAAATAATTGTGAGATAATGCAAAAGCTGAAGAGTATGGATAAAACACAAGGGGCTAATTTTGTAAGCACAAAAGGGGATAGTTATAATCTCAGGGTACCTTACAATGGAGAGAATATTATTATAGGGTCTAAGGGAGAGTTTTATTACAAAGGGTCAAGAGTAGAGGACGCTTATGGAAATTATGAACTATTAATAAGGGAGGAGGTTGTTAAATGGAGAGACAACTTATTAAGGAATTCAATTCTCATACAAGCTGAACTAGACAAAGAATTAGAAGGGCCTAGAAGGGTTTTGTATGTTTGTCCCGAAATTGTAGATGGGAAATATATTGTTTTAAGATTAGAAAAAGAGGCTGTTGGAGGGAGTTGTTTAACATGAACAAAAAAGGAATGATAGGAGAAAATATTTCTAATTGGATATTATGGATTATTTTTATTATTATTGCGATGGGGGCTGTTGCCTATTTAGTTAACTCTTTACTCAATTAAGCGTAATTGTTATAAAGAGGGGGGAATTCTTATTTAGATGGATAGAAGAGGGTTTGAATTTGCATGGGGGGTTTTATTCAGTATAATTATGGTGATTATGGCTTTAGCAGTATTATTATTAGCATATGGGAAGTTTAATTTTAAAGGATTTACGATTGATGAAACTTGCAAATTTAGTGTTTTAACTTTAGCGACAACTCCTGATGTAGTGAAAAATAATTTGAATATTCCCCTAAAGTGCAATACAAGAAAATTATGCATCAGTAATAGGTTTTTTGGAAAATGTGAGGGGCAATTTTCAGGAGAGAGCGCGGAGCTGGTGAGATTAGGTGGAAGTTCAACTGAAAGCGCTAGGACTATTGATAAGACTATTGCCGATTCTATGCTTGCCTGCTGGAAAATGATGGGGGAAGGGAAGCTTGATTTGTGGGGAAATAGACAAGGTCTTTCTGCTGATGAAGCTAAAGCCCAATGTGTTATATGTTCAAGAATTGCACTCGATAAGGAATTTATAGAAGACAAAGAAAATTTTGATTCGATTATTTCTCAAGTTAATGTCAATCAATATCTAGAAAATCATAAAGCTCCTCAATCAGAGGAGAGTTATTTGAGTTTGTTTACAGATAATGCAGTTAGATCTTATGGTTCGTTTAGGGAAGAATTTTCTAAAAAAGAAAATGAAGGGAGAAATACAAATGAATTGGCAATTATTTTTGCACAGGTTAATACTAAAGAAGACCCGTTAGATGTAGCAGCAAATGCTGCATTAAAGGGGACAGGATTTATATTGGCTGGAAATGCTGCATTAAGCCCATTGGGTATAATAACTAATATTATTAAAAAGCCTCTTTTATTTATAGAAATTTCTAGTATTGCAGTTGGGAGTGGATTTTCTTATCTTAAAGCCCAAAATGATCAAACAGTTTCTGCTGCTTACTGTGGAGGGTTTTCAAATAATGATGAAAATAGAAAGGGGTGTTCAGTCATAAGTGCGGTTGATTATAATCAGTTGGATAAAATAAACGAAATGTGTGCTGGAGGAATTTTAGGAAATGCATGAAGAGTAAAAAAGGGGAGATGACAGCAAATGAGATTGCAAGCACTATCCTTGCAGTAGTTATATTACTTGGCCTTACGGTTGTATTAGTTATGCTTTATAAAAGTTATAATGAGGGGGAAAGAACTAGTGCAGATAAATTATTGAATATTATAGTGGAGAGAGTTGAAGATGCTGAAGAGGGGGAGGTAGAGGGATTTACAATACGAGGATTAAAAGATTGGTATCTTGTTGGTTGGAATAAAAAAGATGGTGCTGACATCAAACCTGATAAATGTTTTTTGGAAAGTTGTATATGTATTTGTAAAGATTTGCCAGTAAGTGGAAATTTAAAGGAACAGAATGCGAAAGTCTGCAATGACAATGGGATTTGTAAAAATTTAAAAGAAGATGAAGTTATTATTAACAATATTGAAAAATATACTAATACTGAAATTTCTTTATCACGAATAGATTTTGGAAAGGGATTGCACAAGTTAACAGTTAGTAAGGAGGCTAAAAGGGTAGAAATCACTGAGACGGAGACTATAGGCGAATACCGCTATGATGGTCCTCAAGGACCTATACCTATAGGAGGTTAATAAAATGTTAATCAATAATAAAGGAGAATCTGATTTAATGACTAGTTATTTGATTTATTTGATTATATTAATTGTATTTGCTAGTTTGATGGTTGCTTATGTTTATGGAGAGAGGAAAGGGGGAGATATATGGTCTGATTATTATTCTAAAGAAATAGTAAAAGTCATTGATTTTGCTAAAGAGGGAGACAAGGTATGTTTGGATGTGCACAGGGCTAGTGTAATTGGAAGAGATAATCAAGTTAGGAGTTATAGCGAAATTTTTCAGATAGATAATAAGAATAATGATGTATGTGTTAAATTAAGCAAGGGAATAAAGAGATGCTACAATTATTTTAGTGATGTGGATATTGTTAATTTAGAATTTAAACTTGGAGAGGGAAGGAATGATGCTGGAGATTTTGTAAATACATTATGTTTTGATGTTAAAAAAGCAGGGGTTGAAGATGTTACATAAAAGAGGGGTGATTGGGGTGCAACTAATGATAATTCCTTTTTTAGTTATAATGGCAATTATTGGTGTTTCAATTGCAATTTCGATATGGGCTTTCTATGGAGAGGGATATGACTTTAGAGAGGCTGAAGCTGAAATGCTGAATTCTAAGATTAGCAAATGTATTTTAGAGAATGAGATTAGCAAAGATTTTTTTTCTAGTGAAAATTTTTATACCTCTTGTGGAATTGACAGTGAAGTGATTAAAAAAAATAATATGATAAAGATTTGTGATGGGTTTGGAGAAGAGTGTTTGACTTCTAAAGAATCAATTTTTATTGAAGGAAGCAATTTTAATGTTTGCGGATTAAATGAAAAAGATGAGTCTTTTCCTAAATGCTTTACTAAGGAAATACAAAAAGAAGGAAAAAAATATGTTATTGTAACTTTAAGCAATCAAGTTTCTAGGAGGGTGCAAGGATGAATAGAAAAGGGCAACTAATAGGAAAAGCTATTACTACTCTACCCGTATTATTATCTGTAATTTTTATATCAGGGGTTTTTTTAATTCTAGTTGGATTTGCTATATTAATTGAGAAGCCAAAAGTTCCTAATTTATTAGAGGGTTTTGAAACCAATGATTTTATTTTTACTGAATTAAACATCCAGAGTGAAAGGCATCTTTTAGTTGAAGGGTTTGTTAAAGAAAGGTTAATGGCTGTAGAGTTTGAGAGGCTTTATAGTAGAGCCAAATCAGGAAGTTTAACTACCGAAGAGAAAACACGATATGATGAATTAAATATTATTTATAATTCTTTTTTTAATAATATAAGAGAGGGAATAAAAAAAGAACTTGAAGAAAAAGCAGAGGGCAGTTGCTTTTTGGTCTTTTTTGATGAAGGAAGGCCAATACAGGAGAGAGTTAAATTAGGAAGCAGAGATATATATTATTCTTTCAAAGCTGGAAAAATTGAAGATGGGAGAGCGTATGATTTTAATTTATATTACGATAAAAATAAATTTGTACTGGTTAAATTTCCAGTTAAAACCAATAATGAAAAGAGATATATTGTTTTTCAATATTATTATGGAAAATGTTTGGAGGGGGGGAAATGAACAAGGGGAAAAGGTTTCTATGGATGGGTCTTTCAATGAACAAGCGAGGGGACTTATCCACTGCATTATTGTTTGTTGCAGCATTGGTTTTGTATGGGTTTACATTATTCAGTTTTGTGAGTTTTAATGGGAGTTTTGCTGAAGGTTCTGAAGAAAGAGGAGGGATAGTTTCAGACATTAGTTTTTATGAGGGTTATATTAATGCGCAAACAAAAGCAATTTCAGGAGAGATTATTTCAGAAGGGGGACTTATTAGAGAAAGTGAAGGATTAAAAGAAAAATTTAGAGAAATAGCTTTAAATAAAAATTTAGAAATTGAGGGAATGGAAAATTATTTTGGGAAGATTTTAAGAGGAGAGTTTGAATTTAACAGGGATGAGGAAAAATATTGGTTTGAAATGAGGGGTCTGAAAATTAAATCGCAAAGAGGTGCAAGTTTCATTGAAAGGACAATTAATTTAAGGATGGAATTTGATTATAGCGGGGATTTGATTAGTTTGAAAAGAGGTTAGAAAGATTTATAAAGAAATTTGGGTTTTAGTTGATATGAACAAAAGAGGACAGGAATTATCTATAGGTACTTTGGTTTTGATAGTGCTCGGAATTATAGTTCTAGTATTATTGGTACTTGGATTTTCTTTAGGATGGGAGAATTTATTTGGAAAAATTGGAATAATTCAAGGAAGCGATTTAACTACTATGATTACTGCTTGCAAAACTCATGTTGCAACTGATTCCAAGACTTCTTACTGTGAATTTAAGAAAGTCAGCTTGAGCGATGGGACTAAGGAGATTAATTGTGAATATACAGAAGTTAAGGCCGGATTGGGCGGAGAAGAATTAGAGGCTTGTTCGGGTGCTATTAAGAATAGTTATTGCGCTGAAGTTGAATTAGATGAGAAGGGTGAACCAAGGAAAAAGGATGATAAATTTATAAAGAAAGTTAATGGGCAAGTTAAGGTTGGACTAAAAGGACCATGTCCTACTGGCTATGCTTCTTTTTGATAGTATTAAATTATTTAATTTAAATATATTAACTTGATTTTATTACAGATATAATGGGGAGGATATTCTATGATATGGTTGTATATCAAGGGGAAAATTAAGTTAATAATAGATTTAACAAAATAGATAGGAATTTAAACTTATTTTTATTAATATAAATATGGATTATGGAATGCCCAGCAATAGGAAGAGTAAAGGAGACAAAAAGGCTAAAGGGAAATATATGAAATATAAACGAGGGGGAAAATACAGAAGTACTGATATTTCTTATACTAATACGAGAAGTGATGGGGATAAAAGAAAGTAAAAGTAATCATTGCTTTAGAGCTTCGTCAATTAATTCTATTGTATAAATAAGAATTAATGGGCCTATTATAAAGCCGAAAAGGCCAAATAATGGAACTCCTCCTAATACTCCTAAAAGCATTATTAGAGGATGGATTTTTGATTTGTCCCCCAGGAATTTTATTCTTATTATTCCGTCTATAATTATACTTATTATTAGCCCTATTATTATTACACCTATTGCTGTGAAATAGTTTTGCATGAGGAAATAGTAGAGGGCCAGGGGTATCCAGACTGCTGCTGGACCTAGAGCTGGAATGAAAGCAAAGAAGAAAATTATTAGAGATAGTAATAGAAAGGGTTTTACACCTACAAGATAGAAACCTATGGCTGAAACTATAAACTCTATTAATCCAATTAATATTGTTCCGTAAACTAGGGCATTTGTAGTGTGCGCTATTTCTTTTATTATTCTATTTTTGTCTTTAAAAGGAAGGTATTGCTTTAATTTCTCGGCTAGATAATCCCAATTTGTCAAAATGTAGAATATTGCAAATAGAGAAACTAAAATTGAAATTGCAATACTTGGAATGGCTGCGGCAGAAGTTTTTAGGAGAGAAATTGTAAAGTTGATTGCGCTTCTTGTAAGGCTAGATATATCAATGTTAAGGTTTTCTATGATTGGATAAGAAGAAATTGACTTTAGAGTAGACTTGATGAATTCAGCATTTAGGGAATTTTGGGCCTGGGAAATTATTCCTCCAATAATTCCGGCAATAGGAAGTAATATTATTAGAACTATTAAAAGAAGGCATATAAGGGCCGATGACTTTTTCCCAGTATATGGGGAGAAATAATTATAGACTGGCTTTACTAGATATGCTAAAATAAATGAAGTTATCAATGCAATTACAAATGGCTTGATAATAAAATAGGAAAGAATTAGAAGAACGGCAATACCTGCCCAAAAAAGGTATTTATTTATTTCCTCTTCTTTCATAAATGAGAATATGGGCGAAAGTTAATAAATGTTGTTGATTTAGGGTTCTGATGGAAGAATATTATTTTCTTTTTGTGCTTGCACTTATATGGTGCATATTTGCGGTTTATGTTGATCTAAAAAAAAGAGAGGTGCCAAATTGGCTGAATTTTTCGTTAGTAGGGTTTGCTCTTGCATATAGGGCATTTTATTCTTTATTTTCTGGTGATGCAAGCTACTTCTTAACGGGGATTTTAGGTTTTGGAATATTTTTTGGATTAGCTTATGGATTTTATTATGCCAGAGCATTTGCAGGAGGGGATGCAAAATTACTAATGGGGTTTGGAATAATTTTACCTTATAAGGATTTTTTCGGACTGATAGAATGGGGACTTGTTTTTATTATAGGATTGTTTTCTTTAGGCGCAATTTATAGTGTTGTATACAGTTTTTTTATAGCTTATAGAAGAAGAAAGACATTACAAAAGGAAATAAAGAACAAAATAAAGAAGGAAAAGAAAATATTGTATTTATTTGGGGCTTTATTAATACTTATGTTATTTTTTTATAATGCCTTCAATATTATTGGTATTTTAGGAATTATTAGCTTAGGAATACTTTACTTTTATATTGGGGCTCTGGACAAATGTATGATTGTTAAAATAAAGGCTTCAAAATTAACTGAAGGAGACTGGATTGAAAGGGATATAAGGGTCGGGGGGAGAGTTATCAAGAAAACGGTTCATGGGTTAAGCCTTGAGGATATAGTATTATTAAAAAAGGCTGGAAAAGAAGTTTATATTAAAGAGGGAATTCCATTCACACCTGCATTTTTATTTGCATTAATTATGGTATTCTTCTTTTTAATTTCAGGATTTCTGGAGTCTTGGCTTCCACTTTAATTATCTCTGGGGCTTTTTTTTCTATCTTTAAAACTTCTACAGAAGTTTTAATTTTTTCTAACTCTTCTACCGGCACATCTTCTCTTTTTGATTTTAAGGTGACTGGTTTATCATATATGGGGATTACATTAAGGATAACTTCTCCAAAAAGTTTTTCTGAAAGAATTTCTGTCGATTTTGCGCTCAAAGAGCTAATCAATTTTTTAGATATTTCTTCTGAAAGAGAATGAACTTCTTTCGGGATTTTGTTTTCATCAATTATTTGAGATTTAGGAATAATAATTGCATGGCCTTTTGAGAGGGATTTTGTTGATAAGACTGCAATTGCATGAGAATTTTCTCCAATTTTTACTGAAGGAACCTCGCCATCAACCAGCATTCTAAAAATTGTTTTTTGGTTTTCACGCTGGGATTGTTCTTCAAGCATTGATTCTAATGCTTCTGTAGAAAGGGAATCAATTTGGGACTCGGCTTCTTTTTTCTTTTCTGGAGAGAGATTTTTTATTTGATCCTTTAATTGGGATTTTAATTGATTAATTTGATCTGGTGCAAGTGCCATTTTTTAAGTAATATTAAGTAATATTTAAATTTACGGCTTAGCCAAAAGCCCTTCTATAATCTTCAATCTTAGCTGAAGAGACATGTTCTATTTCTAAAAGAGAGTTTTCAATGATGTCGGTGTTTTTTTCTTCTGGCCAGGCAAATTTGATATTTATTGCATTTAGACCATAAGCAATAGGTATTTCTTCAAAAGAGATATTTTTTGATCCTTCTTTTTCCAGTGCTTCTTGAGCAGATTTTTTTATTTTAGATAGGTCTGCATCCGGTGAATCTGGGAATATTTTTACTATAACTGCTACGATTGCCATGAGGGGAGATGGAAATAAAGGTTTTTAAGTTTGTGGGTGGCTGTATTTGAATGTACCAGCATAATAGAGAATTGAAGTATGTTGCTTATGGGAAGGTAAAAGGAAATATTCAGGGCGGAGATCTTGGTTTTCAGGGAGCCTATAGATGGCTAGGGTATTATTGCGGATTTTATCCGCAGGTTTGGCTGGCAAGAGGGCAGAGTTCTATTACAGGATATAGAGAGAAGAGTGGAATAGATGTTGTTTTATTTGAGTTTGATTATATTAAAGGATTTGATGTTGATTATAATGAATGGCATAATGTTATGGATGCTTTAATAGATAAAAATGGGAATTTTAATTACTTGGAGAAATTAGTTAGAGAGAGTGTTGATGAGGCAATGGAATGGGATAAGAAGGAGGGCCTGAGAGAAAGCGAGAGGATTATTCAAGCTGGGAGTTATGAAGAATGGAGGGATAGACGATTGTTTAAGGAGAATGATCAAGTTGTTGTTCGTTCATTGAATTTGAAGAGTGCGAAGAAAGTTATATGCTCGAATGAGAGGATTAAGAAGAAATTAAGGAGAATTGGATTTATTGAGGATAGAATAAAGATTATGAATTTAAAATGATTAAATGAGAAGGAATTAACAATAATGCTTTTAAAGGAAGGTTATTATGGAGAAAGATGGGTGATAATTACAGCCAGTTGATTTCTAGAATATCTGAGGCAGCGGGACTAGGAATTGAAGATATAGAAAGAAGAATAGAGGCAAAGAGGGCGAAGTTGTCCGGACTTGTAAGCAAGGAAGGGGCTGCGCAGATAGTTGCTGCTGAACTCGGGATTAATTTTGATCAGGAGAGGTTGAAGATTTCTCAACTTGTTGTAGGAATGAGAAAAGTTAATGTTATTGGAAAAATTATCGATATTTCTGCTGTTACAGAATATAATAAAAATGGGAAGAGTGGAAAGGTATGCAGTTTTAGAATTGCAGATGACAGCTCAAATGCAAGAGTGGTTTTGTGGGATCTGCATCATATTTCTTTAATTGAACAGGGGAAAATTGGAAAAGGCCATGTTGTTGAGATATCTAATGGGAGTTTTAGAAATGGGGAGATTCATTTAGGAGGATTTTCCGATATAAAGAAGAGCAAGGAAGAGATGAAAAATGTTGTTGAAGAAAGAATAGTGGTTTATAAAAAATTGAGCGAGGTTAAGGCTGGGGAATCATTCAGTACAAGGGCAGTAATAGTCCAAATGTTTGATCCTAAATATTTTGAAGTTTGCCCCGAATGCGGGAAAAAAGTTAGTGAGGGGAAATGTGCTGTTCATGGAGAGGTTAAGGGGAAGAAGAGAGCATTAGTCAATATTGTAATTGATGATGGAAGTGAAACTATTAGGAGTGTTTTATTTGGAGAAGGAATAAAAAAATTAGGGATAACTGAAGAAGAGGTATTTTCACTGGAAAAATTTAGTGAAAAGAAAAAAGAGATACTGGGAGAGGAAAAATTATTTTTTGGAAATATACGAAGCAATCAGGTTTTTAATACTAATGAATTAAATATAGATAAGATAGAAGATATTGATACCAGCAAATTAATAGCTGAATTGGAAAGTAAATAGACTTAGGTAATAGTGCGCTTTTTTTTGATAAAGATACCGACGATAAAAATAGCTAATTGAGTTCGGATATATTTATAAAGTCGAGCCTTCATAGGATTTTATGGCTAAAAAAGAAGAAAAAACGGAGGAAGTAGAAAGCATTTCTAGTGGTGGAGAGGCAAAAATTACAGATGTTCCTGGAATTGGGCCTGGAATTGCCTCAAAATTAGAAGCAGCTGGAATTTATGATTTAATGGGATTGGCAGTAATGTCTCCTTCGGCTTTAAGCGAAATGGCCGGGGTTGGAGAAGCGGTTGCAAGAAAGGCTATTCAGGCGGCGAGGGGAATGATGAAGCTTGGATTTATGGATGGAATGGAGTTTGCTAAAAAGAGAGAAGATGTAGGGTATATTTCAACAGGATCAGAAAACTTGAACAACTTATTAGGCGGGAAGGGTATTGAAACAAAATCTATGACTGAAGTTTACGGGGCTTTTGGTTCTGGAAAATCACAATTAGGATTTACTTTATTAGTTAACGTTCAATTACCAAAGGATCAGGGAGGAATGGAAGCAAAAGCCGTCTTAATTGATACAGAAGGCACATTCAGGCCAGAAAGAATTAAACAAATTGCCGAGGGTATAGGGGTTAATGGGGAAAAAGTATTAAAAAATGTTTTAGTAGCAAGAGCGTTTAATTCTGACCATCAGATATTATTAATTGATAAAATAAATGAATTAATTAAAAATGGGGAGCCAATTAAATTAGTTATAATTGATTCTTTAACTGCACATTTTAGGGCTGAATTTGCAGGGAGAGGGCAACTTGCAGACAGACAACAGAAATTGAATAGATATTTGCATAATTTGATGAAGATGGCAGAGCAACATAATTTGGCTATTTTAGTTACAAATCAAGTTATGGCAAACCCTGGGATGATGTTTGGTGATCCTACTACTCCCGTCGGGGGGAATATTGTGGCTCATATGTGTTTGACTGGGGATTCTTTAGTTCAATTGGCTAATGGAGACATAATAGATATTAAGGATATGAAGAATGAAAAAGTATTATCTGGAAATCTTATAGAAGGCAAGCTAGAGAATTCTGACTCTGAAAATGTTTTTATTAATCCAAATGTTAAAGAGATATACAATATAAAAACAAACTGCCAACTTAATTGTTCAGAATTGCATAGGTTTTTTAGCATAGATAATTTTAACTTCATTGAAAAAGAGGCCAGGGATTTAAAGGCAGGCGATTTTGTGGCTCAGGCTTGCAGAATAGATATAGATGGAGAAGATATAAGATTGCCTGAATTTAAAATTAAAAAAATTGGAAAAATTTCTAAAGAAAGTGCTAATTTTGTTAAGGAAGAATTAAAAAAGAGTGAAGTTTCGAGAAAAGATTTATGCAAAGAAGTTGGAATAACTTCAAGGCAGTTTAGGAGAGTTTTAAACCAGCAATATCCTACTTCATGGAGTGTTTTAAACAATCTGCAGAATTATTTTGGAGAGGATCAACTTTTACAACTTATGCCAGTTGTAAGCAATAAACATAAGGATTTGAAAATTCCTGAATTTCTAGATTGGAAATTGGGCCAGATATTTGGTTACTTTTGGGGAGATGGGAACTTTGAAGATAGGGGATTGAGATTTAGAGATGCAAGATGCGAAGTTCTTGAAGTTTATAGACAATTGTTCAAAGAAACATTTAATATTGAAGGAAAAATTAGCAAAATGAACAGTAAGAATTGTTATACCTTAGATATTAATTCAAGGGAAATTAGAGATTTATTTGAAGCAGTTTATCCAAGTGTTTTGCACGAAATAGGAAAATCTAGAGTAGATGTTGTTAAAGGTTTTATTAAAGGATTTGTCGATGCTGAAGGAAATATAAATAAAAAGAGGGCTTATATTAAAGTAGTTCAAAAACATGATCAGGTATTGAGATATTTACAATTGTTTTTATTGAGATTGGGAATAAGATCGACTATCAAGTTTAATATTGGCAGGGATAAAGTAAATGTTTTAAGAATTATTGATAAAGATGTTAAGAAATATTTGCAGGTAGGATTTAGTGCCAGTGATAAACAAAAAGTTTTAATTGATAAGGTTAAAGAAAATGAACAAACCTATAGTTATGAAATAATGCCTGTGAGAAGGCTGGAATTAAGAGAATTATTGGAAAGGTGCGGACTAAAGTATTCCACTGTTATAAGGTCTAGACCACGGCCTTATGAATGGGTTAGTAGAAAAGAACTTGAGAATTCTTTCATAGCTTTAATGAATTGCAAGGTCGAGGATAGGCAAATTAGACAGAAAATTATATTTATCGAGAGGTTGTTAAAAGGAAGCATAAACTTTGAAAGGATTAGAGATATTTCTATAAGAAATAATGATGGGTCTTTATTGTATGACTTTTCTGTTCCTAAAAATGAAAACTATATTGCTAATGGATTTATTGTTCACAATTCCACGTATCGCCTTTACTTTAGAAGAGGCAAGGGCGGAAGCAGGGTTGCAAAATTAATTGACTCTCCAAACTTGCCGGATAATGAGGCTCAATTTTTTGTGACATCTTCTGGAATAAAAGATGAAGCGATGGAATAGTTTAATGGGGAAATTCTATTAATTAATTATATTTAAGATAATAAAATTAACTCTAAAAGGCTAGTATTTAATTAATTTCACTATAATATTAAAAAGTTTTCAAAATTAATTTATTAGATAATATCTACGGTTAATAATATTTAGTTTAGCATTTAATAGAGATGAAGAATATATATCATTACTATTGGCTTAAGCTCGGAGAGAGGAAAGCTTATAATTTGTATTTGTTTTAAATAATAATGAACTTGAGAAATGTTTATCCTAAAATTTTGTTTGTTATTTATATTTTGGTATGGATATGGGGTGCAATAAACCCAAGATACCGAAGTGTATGGGTTGATGAGAATATACTTGTGGTTGTGTTTGTTGGTGTGTTATTGATTAGTTATAGAAAAATTAGGCTTTCAAATTTAAGTTACAGCTTAATATTTATTTTTATGGTATTGCATACTATTGGAGGACATTATAGTTATGCTGAAATGCCTTTGTTTGATTGGATTAAAGATAATTATCAATTAGAAAGAAATCATTATGATCGCGTTGTTCATTTTTTATTCGGAGTATTAATGTTTTATCCAGTTTATGAAATATTGAATAGAATATTTTTAATTCCTAAGGGGTGGAGGGGATTGTTTATTGCTTTTTTTATAATTTCAGCTTTCAAAGGAATTTTTGAGAGTATTGAATACGGGTATGTGGCTTTAAGAAATAATAGCTTAACTGTAAGTAATTATTTAGGGGAACAGGGGGATTCGCTTGATGCAATAAAAGATATTTCACTAGGGATTTTTGGAGCTGTGGTAAGTTGGATTGTAGTTGGGCTGGGAATAAAACTCAAGAAGATTTAAAACGTTTGATTTTTAAGATTAGGGTATGGAATTTGTTAATTTAGATTTAATAAATGAAAAGAAGATAAATGAACTTAAGGAAGAGTTTGCAAAGAATGAACCTTACAAACACTTATTTATTAAAGGATTTTTAGATGAGGGAAAAGCAAGTGAAATTCTAAGGGAATTAAAAAAAGAAGAGTTTGAGCATAAGGAAAGTGATTTATTTTCTTTGAATCAGACTGAAGACTTTAAATTTACAAAAAATAGGATACTAAAGGAATTGTATAGTTCATTAAAAGGAAAAGAGTTTTTTAAGTGGCTTGAAGAAATAAGCGGAATTAAATTAGAAGGAGAGATAGATGTCTCTGGAAGTTTATACAAAAATTGTGATTATTTATTATGCCATGATGATCAGCTCGAAAGCAGGAAAATAGCTTTTGTATATTACTTGAGCGAGGGATTTGATGAAAAGGATGGAGGGGAATTTGTAATGTTTGATTCTGAAAAAGGAAAACCTTGGAGAGTTGCCAAGAAGTATCCCCCATTATGGAATTCATTATTAATTTTTGAAGTTTCTGAAAAGAGTTTTCACGAAGTTGGAGAAAATGTAGGTCAAAAGGATAGATATGCTATTGGAGGGTGGTTTCATTAATTCTTTGAGAGTATAATTAAATAAAAACATTCATATATACGTAGGCATCTATAGGTAAATGGGAAGGAAAAGTAATTTTGATAAATTAAAAGAGATATATGGTATTTTTTCAGGAGAAAGGGGAGAAAACCTAGAGAAATCTATAGAAGATGGAAGAAAGCAGCATCAAGAAATGCATAAGAAAAGAATCGCTAGATTGAAATAGAGCTTGAGGCAGATTTGATTAATAGGGGAGAAATAATAGACTTGGAAGATATAATGATTGCAGCAATTGCTATTCAGAATGGTCAAAAATTAATAACAAAAAATATTAAACACTTTAAAAAAATTAAAGAGCTCGATGTTATAGGATATTAAATAAATTTAAATATGATTTTATTTTTAAATAGTTAGATGGATTTTAAAAGATTTACAAATGAAATATATTTGGATGAGAACACTATTAATCAGATGAGGGAAAGTTATTTACAAACTGGCGTTATAAAACTGGAGAATTTTTTGAAACCTGAAGTATACAATGAACTGATAAAACTTATTAAAGATATAAGAGGGGAGCATGTTAAAATTGCAGATAGATATTCTTATGAGGAATTAGGGGATTTAAGCGGAGTGGGGAAGTTGTTTAGCTCCAAAGATTTTTTGGAGTTTGTTTCTAAGATTAATGGAGGGGAATTTTCTAAAGTGGAATATAAAATTTTAGGATTTGGACATAAAGATTACACATTATTGCATGATGCTGAAATAGACAGGAAAGGAACAGAATTTCTATTCTTTTTTTGTGAAAAATGGAAGGATGACTTTGGAGGATATTTAGTTTATACAGATAATGAAGATAAGAGTTTAATATTTACACCTGCAGGAAACAATTTTGTATTGATAAATAAAGATGGATTAGGAGGATTTGTTAAGTATATTAATAATTTAGCTAAAGATGAAAGGATTATATTAGTTTGGGGTAAACTTGAGTAAGGTTTTTAAGTATCGATTAGATTGACTTGAAATGGAATTTGAATGTAGGGATGGAATGGTTAGACCTAAGGCCCCTAGGTTTGGAGGCTATGCAGATAGCGCTGGATGGTGTGCACTTTACGCAAGATTATCTTCTAATTATTTAATCTTGGGAGAAGAGGAGGATAAAAATCAAGATTTGTGGGTTCCTGCAAATGTTTGGGATTTTTCTTTGCATAATAATGTTTTTTGGGATACCAGAGTAAATGGAGAACATAATTGTAGATTTCTACCAAGAGGATATATATTAGGTATTAAACTTCCCTTTAATGAAGGTGAAGAGAAATTAAAGGACAGACATAAGTTTGATTTTAATTATATGGCCTGTTATGTAAAAAATTTTACTATTAATGCTAAGATAGGGCCATGGATTTTTCATAATTATAAGGGAGATGTTAGATCTGAGAGTCTAATTTCTTTTTTGAATGAGACAGGTGGAAGTTTGATACAGATTTTTAAACCTAGCGAGAAGAAGTAATAAAAAAGCTACACCCTTTTATAAGTTGTAGATACTTAAATAATTCATGGATCAACAAGAAAAGGGAAATAAAAATAGGGAAGATAGGGGCCGACAACGTGATGAAGATAAGGGTCAACAAAGACAGAAGGGTCAGCAGGGCGGAGATAGAGGACAGGAAGGGAAGGAAGATGAATGGATTCCTGATTTTTTACAGAGAATAAATTATCCTACTACTAAGGATGAGATAATAGATAGCCTAAAAAATAATAAGGTTTCTCAAGGTGCTATCGATGGTTTCTCTAGCATAAGCGAGAGGACTTATCAAAGTTACGAAGATTTGAAAATGGAGTTGAATAATTTGGGTGGAGATATAAAGAACAAAATTAAGAATTGGAAAAGTGAAATGAAGGAGTGAATTTAAATTAGGGAATTAATGTATTTTATTCGTTCTTCTTGCTTAGTTAAAGAGGCAATTTTATCTATCTGGTATGATACATAACTTGGACAATATCCTGCACTATAGAATCCATCCCAAGTGCTTTTTTGAGCAAAATCAATAATAAAAGAGAATTCTATCCTTGAAAGCTTTTTTTCTGCAGACTGGAGCTTTTTTTCTAGGATTTCGAATCCTGAAATATTTTCTAGAACTCTTTGAGACCCTATATTATAATCATGGCGATAGTTGTTTTTAGAAACTTTGATTAATTTTAATAATTTATTGTATTTTTCTTCAATAGGCAAAAGTTTTTTCGGCATTAATAATATAAATTAAATTTATTTAAAAAGGTTATTGCTGTTGAGAATTACTTTGGTAATTCTAAACTATTTATTTTATGATAGTAAAGATTACAGGAAAGGTCTTTGGCTTTAATAGATGAGTTTAAAAATAGGACTCGGAAATTGGAAAATGGCAAAAAGATGCAATAGACTAAAGAAGGCTATCTAGTGCTGTAAAAGAGACAGATAGAATTATATAATGAACTATCTTAAATTTAATATGACTGATGAGCGCATATTAGAGATTTTTGAATCTATAGGCATACCAAAAATGCAGACTAGGGTTTATTTAGACTTATTGAAAAATAAGGAATCTACTGCAACACAAGTTTCTAAAAGGACAAAAATGCATAGGGCAAATGTATATGACACCCTTACAAAACTGAAGGAAAGAAATCTTGTTTATTTGTCAAATAAAGAAGGAAAGCAGATGTTTGCAGCTTTATCTACAGATTTAATTATTAGCGAGGAAAAGGATAAATTGGAAAATTTAAAAGTAGCTACAAATTACATAAAAACTACTTATATATCCGGCAAGACCCCAAAAGTTTATACCTTAGAAGGAATAAATGCGGTAAAAAGTATTTTATTCGGTCTTTTAGATAGAAAATTAGATGTTTTTTGGATATACGGCCTTGCAGAAAACGAAAATATAACTAATGTTCTTAATGATAGGCTAATGCATTCTTTTCATATTGAAAGAATAAAAAGACGCATAGAGCTTAAACTTTTTTTTCATAAGTTTCCAGAAGAAGAAATTAAGGCGCTTAGTGGATTGAAATTTACAGAAGCAAGAATTTTGCCTAAGAGTCAGCAGTCAAAGATTTCTCAAATAACCCAAATAGTTTGTAATGATGCGGTGTATATTACACTTTGGATTCATCCGATTTCTACTATAGTAATTGAGAATGATATTGTTGCAAAAGAGTATATAGATCTTTATAATATTCTTTGGAATAATTCTAAAAAAATATTATAAATTTTTATAGAAAAAGTCTGTTTTCATACAACAGTTATAATAGACTACTGCGCCAGCATATATACTTTATTAACTATTAAATATCATAACGGAGGAAATAATAAAATGTCTAATGTACAAAGAACGAAAAACGATATGGCTACAATAGGTAAAAGGGAAATGGAAGACAAGGCAATGGTTAATAGCAGAGATAAAAATGATGCATTAACTCAAGAAAGAAGATTTGAAGCAGATAAAGTAAAGGGGGAACACAGAGCGAAAAACGATGAGATAACTGCCAGTAGAAGAGAAATGAAAGATGAAAGCTTAGAAGAGACAGAATAGTTAACTTGAAGTAAATAGAAAACTTTAAGTTTTTTGAAGATAACCCTCTAATATCTGGAATATTGGGATAAGACATCTATTTGTTAATAACATGCAACTTATTGTAGAAAAGATAGCTTAGTTTAAAGGACGTCTGGAATATATAGGTAATTGGTTATATTCCAGATAGTCTGTTTTTAAAAAAGTATTATCTCATACTGCATCATTTTATATACTTCGTTTATAGTTGAAATTTATACAATCATAATGACAAAATTAAAAAATAATGTGGAAGAATTAAACGCTTTAATAAGAGAAGGCAAGATTATGGGTGCTTTTGAGAAATATTATGATGATAATGTAGTTACACAAGTGAATGGAAATTCGCCTATAAATGGAAAAGATGCGAATAGGAAGAGGGAAATGATTTTTCTTAAGGAAATTGAGAAATTGAATAGCGCCGAAGTAAATTCTGTCACTTTTGGAGGAAAGGACGATAATGTTTCAATGACCGAATGGGCGATAAATATCGAAAATAAGAAGGGAGAAAAGAAAGTAATTTATAGGGTAAATGTTCAACATTGGAAAGATGATAAAATAATAAATGAAAAATTATATTTTTGCGGTGATCAGAAATTCTAATTAAATAAGTATGAAGTCATACAGCTTTAATATAAATACTTATTTTATTTTAATATAATATGAAAAGAAAAATTAATAAAAACGGTTTATCAAGCTGGCTAGGCTTGGCCTTATTATTTTTAATAATCGCTTTTGTTGCAGCAGTTTTTGGATTCGGATTAATTTCAGGGGTTTCACTTGCAATAGCTAAATGGTTAGCAGTAATTTTTGTTATTTTATTTGTAGTTTCAGTAATTGCTCATACTGTGAAAAGAGCTTAATTAAATTAGATTTGGATAAAAAATGGAAAATAAAATTAAATCATATGGAAGGAAAATAAAATGAGAACAAGCCTTATTATATTTGGAATTGTTTTTTTAGTTATAGGGGGATTGTTATATTTTATGCCTATGCAGCAGATCGAAGCAGATACAATTACTACAGAAGGAAGCAATGTGGATACTAGAACTTCTTCGGCTATGGTAACTGTTCCTATAGCGTGGGCATATGCTTTGTTAATAATTGGCTTTATTTTATTAATATTAGGCTTTGCTGTTTCAGATATAATTGTAAGGGATAGCTCAAAAAAAGATTCATATGATAAAGTTGTAGAGTCAAGAGAGAATGTTAAAGTTGGGAATGGAGACAAACGTAAAATCATTCTTAAACGTACTGAACAACATAAGTCAAGAAGAGATGAGGATTAAACAAGTTTAATTGGAATAGATAGATTGGATAAAATGGAAAAAACAAAAGAAGAAAAATTAGGCGTTATAAAGAATCTTATAAATGAAAAGGACAGTTTGTATTATATTCATAGAAGAGATTCAGAAGAATTTGAAAAAAATAGCCAATTGGAAGGGAAAGGAACGATACCTATAATGACTTATGGAGACTATATAGTTTATTTAAAGGCAAAAGATTCTGACCTTCCAAAGATTGCTTTATCTAAATTTAATTATACTTCTGGAACTTTTGAGAAAAAATGGGGTCCCGATCATAAGACTATAGTTTTAACTCCGAATCATTCAAGCATTAGAAAAGTAGAGATAGAAATTCAAGGAATAGATATTAATAATATGAAATTATTGCCCGATAAAACTGGCGACGTAATTGAAGATACTGCTAAGATAAAAATAACAAGACATTATAGGTTTGTTGAGGGAGATTCTGAAAATAAAGAGGATTCTGGTTCAGCATCTCCTGGCAAGGCCGAAGCTATTAATTTTTAATACTCGTGAAAAATCTCCAGCTTTTAAACTGGTTTGTTATTTGGATTTCTCCAGATTCTTAAAAAACCACGAAATCCGAAGGGTTTTGCGATCTATTTTTTATACAGCTTTATTTTGGTGTGATTTTATTTTTATAATTTACGCAGTATTGGAATATACAACAAGTATTAGATAATACCGCTTCATAATATAAAGAAAAACTCCTTTAAAACAGCCTGGAGAAGTGGATAAAAAATGTCAATTTTATGTTTAAAATGCAACTATTCTATAACTGAACCAATTTGCTGTTCTTGCATTATAAAAGAGGTTAAAATTTGGTCTTATGATAAGAAAATTAAAAAAGAGATCAATATGAAAATTAATAGCAAGCTTAAAATTATGATCGGGCAAATAGAATTATTAGATTATGCCTCATTCCCTTCAAAAAATTTAAATGGAATTTCGATAATGGGGTGTATAAAATGCAAAGAAGAAATGCCACTCATATGCTCTTATTGCATAATTAATCAGATTTCTCAGATAATAAAAAGTCATTTAAAAAATAAAAAAGATATGGCTAGTTTTTATGAGTCTTTCAATACTAATCTATATAACCACGATCCTTTAGGGGAATTTTAAAATTTAGTTTTTACAAAGTTCTATTAATAAAATGTGTACTAAAAGGTACAACATTTATACTAAGCTACTGCGCCAGCATATATAGCCCTTTTTCTTGAAGTGATCATGATAGAATTAATAATGAAAGATTTACCAAGAGTTACTGTGATTGGATTAGGGTATGTTGGATTTCCATTAGCTTGTGCAATTGCAAAGAGCAATAATTATGAAGTATATGGTTTGGATATTGATGAAAAGAGAGTAGATAAAATTAATATGCATCTTTCTCCTGTAGAGGATAGACAGGCAGAAGAAGATATAAAAACAGCAATAATACATGCTACTACTGAAGAAAATGTTCTGAAAAATAGCAAGTTTATTATTGTTTGTGTGCCGACTCCTATAAATGAAGAGAGGAAGCCAGATCTTTCACCAGTCATATTAGCTGCTGAAAAGATAGCAAGAAATCTTAGGAAGGGCCATATTATTATTTTGGAGTCTACTGTAAACCCTGGAGTTTGTGAAGAGATTGTACTTCCAATATTGGAAAGTGGAGGCCTTAAAGGAGGAGTTGATTTCGAATTAGTACACTGTCCTGAAAGAATAGATCCTGGAAGTCCAAAATGGAATGTATATAATATTGATAGGAATATAGGAGGCTTAACAAGACAGGGAACAAATATTGCCGCTGACTTTTATAGATCATTTTTAAATGCAAATATCAATGAGATGTCTTCTCTAAAAGTCGCAGAAGCAACAAAAATTGTTGAAAATGTTTTTAGAGACGTGAATATTGCTTATGTAAATGAACTTGCCCAATCTTTTGATAAACTAGGGATAGATGTTCATGAAGTTATTAGAGGGGCTTCCAATAAACCGTTTGCTTTTATGCCTCATTATCCTGGATGCGGAGTTGGAGGCCATTGTATCGCAGTAGATCCTTATTATCTTATAGACTATGCTGAAAAGAATGGATTTAATCATCAGCTTCTTAAAGTGGCAAGAAACATAAATAACAGCATGCCTCATTATACGGTTAGAAAGTTGGTAGATGGTTTAAAAATTTTAGGAATAGACATTAAAGGTGCAAAAGTAGGCTTACTTGGGTTATCATATAAGGCACATGTTGGAGATATGCGAGAGAGTCCGGCTTTAGAAATTAAGAAAGAGCTTTTAGAATTAGGAGCAGATGTTTTATGCTGTGATCCTTATTGCAATGGTCATGCTCCTGCTCTTATTGGGGATATATTGGAAAATTGTGTTGGAGTAATACTTGCTACAAACCATAAACAATTTGTCGATGTAAGAAATTGGAAAAACGTCAAGATTGTTGTTGATGGAAGAAATTGTTTGGATATGCAAAATATTGAATCTCAAGGCATAGTTTACAATGGTATTGGGCGGGGTTTTCCAAAAACACTAAACAAGGAAATTGTAAATGAAGTATAAATTTCTAAAGCGTTTGATTGTATTAATAATTTTAATTTCCCTAATATTGTTATTAATTGGAAAGGCATTTTTTTCTAATTCGCCTAATACTTTTCTTCTTGTTTATGGCGTTATGGTTGTAGGAGTAGTTTTGTTTACATTTGGCATAAGTCTTAGATATAAAGATCCTAGTTTAGAATTGAGAGAAAAGGGATTGGATAAAGAAATGATCAATCCTTTTATTTCATGCATTTTAGCCGTAAGAAATGAAGAGAAGATAATTCTAAAATGTATTTCTTCTTTGATAAATTCAACTTATAAAAATAAGGAAATAATTATAATAAATGATGCTAGTACAGATAATACCAAAAAAGTTTTGGAGAGATATAAACATATTAAAAATGTTAAAATAATAAATCTTGAAAAAAATGTAGGCAAGAAAAAGGCTATAGCTGAAGGACTTAAAATCGCTAGAGGAGAAATATTTGTTTTTACTGACAGCGATTGCGTTATTGCTTCTGATGCAATAAGCAGATTAGTAGAGATATTCGTAAATCGGAGTGATGTTGGAGCTATTAGCGGTCATGGAAGAGCACTCAATTCAGATGAGAATTTACTTACTAAAATTCAAGATTCTTGGTATGAAACTCAATATTCTGTAAAAAAGGCTTTTGAAAGTGTTTATGGTTCAGTTTGCTGTGTTTCAGGACCGTTGGCTGTTTTTAGAAGATCTGCCGTATATAATTATATTCCTGCTTGGGTAAATGATTCCTTTTTAGGAAGCGAATTTAAATTTGCTACAGACAGACAACTAACAGGATATGTGCTTGGAAGTAAATATATAGGCGAGAAATTAAAGAAAAAATATGCAGATTCTGATTTTGTAAAAAAAGAAAATTATCCTACAAGGGATTGGAAAGTTCTTTATTGCAAATCTGCAAAAGTATTTACTGTAGTTCCAAATACTTTTAAAAAATTAATTAGGCAGCATGTGAGGTGGAAAAAATCTTTCATTAGAAATATATTCTTTACAGGAAAATTTTATTGGAGAAAAAAAACAATTCCGGCTATTAGATATTATCTTGGAGTTTTGTTTGTTCTTGCAGGCCCTATTGTAGCATTGCGACATTTGATATATCTTCCCTTAACTGGAGATGTGTTATCAGGATTCTATTATTTAGGAGGTATTCTCTTTATAGGATCTCTTTATGGCTTTATGTATAAAATTGAAAATCCTGATTCCCATTTATGGGTTTATCGTCCTCTTATGAGTTTGCTCTCTACATTAGTACTATCTTGGCTTATTTTTTATTCTTTTTTAACAATTAAAAAAATGGTATGGTACAGATGATGGGTTTGACAAACAAAAAAAAGTCTAAGACGATAATATTGGAGATATTATTTGCTCTTTTTATACTATTAATATTTTATTTTATCTTATTTAGATACTTTGGAATAACACCTAAAATAGAAAAAGAGAATCCTAGATTTGTAAAAATAGATTATCCCCAACTTCGAATAGAGGCAGAATCAATAGGAAATCCTAGTGAATTGATTAACGAAAATGCAAAAAATGTTTTTGTTTTAACTTATCACGTAGTATCTAAAGATCCTCCAAAAGATGAGTATGAATTGTCTTATGATCAGTTTAAACAGAATATGTTTGCTCTTAAAAGCCAGGGATATCAAACAGTAAGTTTGGACGATCTTTATCTCTTTTTAGGCGGGGAAAAAAATCTTCCAGATAAATCATTTGTTTTAACTTTTGATGATGCTGCTAAGACCGCTTACTATAATGTGGATCCTATCTTAGAAGCTTTAGACTATAATGCGGTAATGTTTGTTATTACAGGACATTCTTTAGAGGGAGTTGAAAGCCCTTATTATATGAATGAGAGTGAACTAATTGCTGCTGAACAAACAGGAAGATGGGAAATACAGTCACATACTCATGAATCCCATTACAGACTTCCAATTGCATCAACTGGAGAAATAGCTCCCGCTTTAACTAATAAATTATGGATTGGTGAAGAGAATAGGCTTGAAACTGATGAAGAATTTTTTGCAAGAATAAGCAACGATTTAAATAAAGCAAAGGATCTTTTAGAAAATAAATTTAGTAGACCAGTAATTGCTTTTGCTCTTCCTTTTGGCGATTTTGGAGAGAGAGGCAGTAATTATGCAGAGGCCAATAATATTGTGCATGATTTAACTGCAGATACATATAACTTAGTATTTTACGAATTTCCTTTAAAGAATAGACTCTATAAGGGGAATTATCAGGGAATAAAGCAAGATAGTTATTTAGTTGCCAGATTTGCTGCAGATTCTTTTCGTACACCTGATAAATTATTACAAAGGATTCAATCGTCTAGGGCATTAAAACTTCCTTATTATGAAAGTTATACAAATTATGATCTTTGGCCAAGGCTATCCGGGGGCGCAAGTTTTGAGGAGAATTCAATAGTATTAAGAAAAGGGGCAAATTCATCAGATGATGCAGTATTTGCCTATTTAGATGGTTCTTATTTATGGAAAGATTATACTTATTCTTTACAATTGAAAAATTTAGAAGCATCTAGTGTTTTTCTTATATTTAGGTTAACAAAAGGCGGAGATTATACTGCATGCAAGTATGGAAATGGATTGGTTAGAATAATAGAGGTAAAGAAAAATATTCAAATTATAATTAAAGAAGGTAATCTTCCTAAGGATTTGTTTTATAGGACTGATCTTTCTATGACTGTTTTAGGAACTCACGTGCGATGTATGATGGATGGAAAAGAAGTTCTAAGTGCGGAGGTTCCAAATATGCCTGCTTATGGGGGAGTTGGTATAAAGGCTGAAGGTTTTGGAGGAGAAAATGCGACATTTGCGTTTGGAAATATAGAAGTTAGGGAGGAAAATTCTTAATAATGAAATATAATAAGAAGTCCAAGCTAAAATTTATCAAATATTTTAAGGCTGGAAACTTGTCTATAAGCAAAGTTGCTCATAATAAACAAATACCCAAGCAAACTTTGTCCCGTTGGATAAAATTATATGAAAAATTTGGCGAGAGTGGATTAGAAAATAGGAAATCAGGACGTAAGGGGAAGTTTATTGATCAAGAATCTGAAAGATTAGTAATAGACATGATGAAAAAAATGAAGAGAAGTGCATATAGGATGCGAATAGATCTTAGAAAGAACGGATATAATCTTTCAGAAAGGCAAATAAGAAAAATTTACAAAAGGAATAGATTGTAAATAAATACCCTTTAATACTTCTAAAAAGATACAAATGTCCCATTAATTTGTTACGTAGGCTTAAATATTGCCTTTTTATGCTCTTTTTATGAAAGAGGCAAAACAAAAGATTCTGTTTGGCAGAGGATCTGTTTTAGATACAAATACAAGCAATGCTTTAAGATTAGGCATAATGCTAATTGCAGCACTATTATTAGTAGTATACCCCGTGCTTGCATTGAGTGTTATCGCTTCATCTGATGATGGAAATGCACCTAAGAATACTTTAGATAGTAATTTCTCTACAAGGTGGTCCGCATCAGGAATGGGGCAATGGATAAAGTATGACTTAGAAGAGGCAAGATCTGTATCAGACATTAGTATTGCTTTCTATAGGGGAAATGTTAGAAAGGAAAAATTTCATCTAAACGTATCTAGTGATGGTTTAACCTGGCAAACTGTTTTTTCTGGACAGAGTAACGGGACTACATTAGGGTTTGAGAATTATAGGATAAATAAGGATGCTAGATATATTAAGATAATAGGATATGGCAATACTCTTAATAATTGGAATAGCATTACTGAAGTTAAAATTAATCATAAAGAAATTGATTCAATAGCAAATGCAGATGCTTTTGGTGTGAAAGAGATATATCCAACTAAAGGAAAAGAATGGTTTTCTACTTGGAATAATGGAATTGCTAGAACTTTTTCAGGCATAGATCCTCAAGACCCTTGGTTTGATGCAGATCATGGAAATGCCAATTACAAAGTGGATGGTAAGGGTCTATTCAAAATTACTGGCTCTGTTCCTAGGATGTACATTCATGATCCTACTCTAGTGAATAGTTGGGGAAATGTGGAAATGACCGTTTATGCTAAGAGAGTAGTTGATAGTGATGTTGATTGGGGAGGAATTGTAGGTGTAGCTAGAACCAATCACGGAACAACTGCTTCAGAATTGCAAAATCTTTGTGATACAAGGGGAGTAACTGCAAGAATGCGTTACGATGGAAAGGTTGATTTTGAAAAAGAGACGAAACACCCTTCATCTAAAGTCGTTTCTAGTAAAACTAAATGGATTGGAGGATTACCTAAGAATGTTTGGATAGGGTATAAGTATATTGTATATGATTTGCCTAATGGAAATGTAAAATTAGAATTGTATTTAGATGAAACTGACGGGTTGAATGGAGGTACTTGGATAAAAGTTAATGAATTTGAAGATAATGGGAGTAACTTTGGTGTTGGTGGAGCAGGTTGTAAGAGTGGAATAGATCCAGCGTTAAAGTTGACTAAGGGAAATAATCGTTTAGGTTCTGAATCTGGCAAACCGAATATTGCTGTATATTGGAGAAGCGATGGCGTTGGAACCGATGGATTAATTTATAAAAAGATGAGTGTTAGGGAGATTTAATTTACTCAACAGTAACTGATTTGGCTAAGTTTCTTGGCTTGTCTACATCTAGACCTTTCATATTTGCAACATGATAAGCAAATAATTGCAGGGGAATTATGTTTATTAGAGGGGCTAGAATGGGATCTATATGGGGGACATAAATTATCTCATCTGCTTTTGAAGTAAGTTTATCATCTGCTTTATCTGTTATTACAATTATCTTTCCTTTTCTTGCTTTTACTTCTTCTATATTGCTTAGGACTTTGTCATATGTATGATCGTGGGTACATATGAATAGACAATGCATGTTCTCATCAACTAATGCAATAGGCCCATGTTTCATTTCTGCTGAAGGATAGCCTTCTGCATGAATATAAGAGATTTCTTTTAATTTTAAAGCTCCTTCTAAAGCTATTGGAAAATTAACCCCTTTGCCTAGGAAAATGAAATTTTTATTATCTTTAAACTTGTCAGCTAATTCCTTTATTTTATTTTCAGTTTGAAGAGAAGAAAATACTTTTTTAGGCAAAGTTAATATTTCTTTTAATAGTTTTTTATCTAGTTTCATCCCTTTTTCTTTTCTAATGTATAGGGCTAATAAAAGAAGAGTGGTAACTTGCGAAGTAAACGCTTTAGTGCTTGCAACACCTATTTCAGGACCTGCTTGAAGATAAATTACAGATTGACATTCTCTTGCAATAGAAGAACCGACTGCATTCACAAGCCCTATAGTCTTAGCCTTACTTTCTTTTGCTTTCTTTATTGCAGCCAAAGTGTCTGCAGTTTCTCCTGATTGTGATAATGCAATAACTAAATCTGAACTTTTAAGAGGATTGGTTCTATATCTAAATTCAGAAGCATAATCGACCTCTACTGGAATGTTTGTCAAGTCTTCAATAAGATATTTTCCTATCAATGCTGAATGCCAACTTGTTCCGCAACCAAGCAATACAATTCGATTAATTTTTTTAAGATTTATATCAATTGATAGTTTTACTCCATCTTTATTCAAACGACCAGAGAGCGCTCTCTTTATCGATTTTGGCTGTTCAAATATCTCTTTAAGCATATAATGTTCGAATCCATTTTTTTCTATATCTTCGGCATCTAATTTTAACGCTTCAATTTTTGGCTTAATTATTTTTCCATTGCTATTTCTAATTTCAAAACTATTTTCTTTTAAAATAGCAATTTCATTATCGTTTAGATAGGCAATATTTGGAACATAATTTATCAAGGCAGTCTGATCAGAAGCAAATAACATTTTATTATTTCCAATGCCCAATACTAAAGGAGATCCTTTTTTGGCGATAACTATTTCTTCATTTTTTTTACTAATTACGGCTAATCCATATGTACCTTGTAGTAGAGGAAGAACTTTTAATAATGCTTCTGCAAGATTTCCTCTATAGAACTTTTCTAATAAATGAGCAATGACTTCAGAATCTGTCTGACTTTTGAATTTATGCCCTTCTTTTTCTAACATTTTTTTTAAAGGCACATAATTTTCGATTATGCCATTATGCACTACTGCAAGTTCATTTTTACAATCATAATGCGGATGGGCATTTAATTCACTAGGTTCTCCATGTGTGGCCCATCTGGTATGTGCAATCCCTACTTTACCTTTTATGCTTGAAAGACGGGCATCTTTTTCAAGTTTTTCTACTTTTCCAACATTTTTTACAATACTAAGTCCAGAATTGTTTTTAACACAAATTCCAGAACTATCATATCCTCGATATTCTAATCTTTTTAGGCCCTCTATAAGCAATGGCTTAACTTCTTTTTCTCCAATATATCCTATTATTCCACACATATTATTTCCTCAATGGTACGGGCGGATAAAACTTATCTTCTTCGATAGGCATATTATCAGGCCATATTTTTTTAACATGATTTTTCTTTTGAAATTTATTTTTGCTAGTATCTATAGTGTCCTCTACTTTTATTGAAGATTTTTTTAGACTATCTGGGCTAATAAGCGTATTAAGGATATAACTTTCAGAGGACCAAGAAGCCCCATTTAAAAGCATTCCAATATTATTATTTCCAGAGGTATCTACAGTAGTACTTCCAAGACCTTCTTCCATATTCCATTCTCCTGCTTTATTTGTATCGCGTCTTAGAAAATCGCTAAATTCTTTAAAGGCAGTTAGATCTACAACATTAATTCTTCTTAAACTAAGATATGTTTTTCCTGGAGTAGATTTAAAATCATATGAGGGATTTAGACTTCCTTGTGTCCAACAAAGATCGTAATATTCTCCACAAATATTTGTATATAATTCATTAGATTCGTGAAAGGGAAAAGTAAAGGAGGCAGGGACTTTTCCAGTCATGCTAGTAATAATTTGTTTGGAAGAGAGTAATTCATCTCTAAATTCTGATTCATTTAATCTAAGCATATGACTATGAGTTGCACTGTGAGATTCAATACTCCAGCCATTATTAGATAAATCTTTGATTTGATTCCAATTCAGATAGCCTGATGCATTGGAGGTAAAAGAAGCATATCTAGCAACTGTGGGAATAGATCCTATAAATCCGTTTTGATCCATAATTGGCTTTGCATTAGTATAAACAGACTTAAATCCATCGTCAAATACTATAATAATTGCTTTTTTTGGCATGAGGAATAGACCCTTTTTCCAATCATTATAGTCGTTTAATGTAATAGTTTGAAAATTATTTTTTTTAAGATAGTCCATTTGTTTCTTGAACTCTGCCGGAGATACTTTGATTGTTTCAGCTGGGCCATCTTCTATTTTATGATATACTAGAACAGGAATTGATTGCCCCAAGTTTGCACCATAGAAACTTTCATCATAAATACGAAGTATTTGCTCTTTAGCAAGACTTTCGTTATACATGATTAATTCATCTATCTTACCCAGCAGAAATATATTATTGCCTCCGCCAAAACGTACTGGGGAGGGAGAGTTATGGATTGAAGAGAGGGTAGTTTGATCCTGATCACATAAAATTCCATTTCTATAATATTTTATCAGAGAGCCATCATAAGTAACAGTAATCATGGTCCATTCATCATTAGCCCTTATACCACATTTACGGCTTATAGTGCTACTATAACTTTCAACATTTGTGCCATCTTGAGAAATAATCACTGAAACTCCGTTCGTATTGGATGTTCGAATAAGATAGGATCTTTGTCCTGTTCGGGCAATATACTTGCCTATTATTCCGGAATTAGGGACATAGGATTGCTGGTTTATCCAGACATTCCATGTGGCTTTATTAAAACCATCTAAGTCATTGGAATCATCTACTTTTATCTCACTGCTTATACTGTCTAAGTTAATTGAATTTATTCCTGAAACAATGGTAAAACTAAAAAAGATAAAAAATAATATTTGCCCTGTTAATATATTTCTCTTTACTAGACTAGGGTTTTTCATTTATAATGTAAAATGTTTATTAAAAACAATATATTAGAAATTTTTTCTAATTAAGGAGAGAATAAATAATATCAAAAATATTACGAAAAGTATTTTTGCAATCCATGCGGCTGTTCCAGAAATTACTCCAAAGCCTAAAATTGCTGCAATGACAGCTATTATTAGGAATATAATTGCCCAGCTAAGTTGACCTTTAATATTCATTTTACCTCCTTTTAGTTTTTTGTTTATTTTGGTTCTCATTATTTTATTTAAAAGAAGAGGATGTATATATACAAGAGCAGTATGCCGATATACATCTTAATACAAGAAAATTTAAGATTCTCTAATTAAACTAATCATAAAAAATAGGCTTTATTGGATAAAATAAATAATGGGCCATGCTCAACTTCATAAAGTAAAGATTAATGTTGAGACTGATTAGAGTGAGCAATAAAGTAATTCCAAATTTAATTTTTTTCTTTCTTGTATAGAATGTTTTTGCTTGTTAGAGTTACTTTGGCAATTCTAAACTATTTATTTCTATATCATGGAATTCTTCTTTTATTTTTTCTGCTTCAGGAGAATTAGGCTTGTAGGTGGATATAGTTTCTAGGGTGTAACGTGCAATTAGAAACTGATTATCTTTTGCATCTCTAAATAGTTCTTTTTCTACTTCTTTTACTATCGTTCTATCGTTTATTTTGACGAAAAGAAAATATCTTTCTGGCTGGGAAATATTGATGGGGATAGTATGTCCATGGCTAGTTTCAAAACCGGAATGATGATAAACATCTACATTTTTGTTCACACTAAAACCTGGAGAATAACTTCTACCTACTACTCTTGCCTGAGTGTATAATTCATTTGATTCAATTTTGATTGTTGGGGAAGAATCATTTTCTTCAAACTTTTCAATTGATTTATACTGGGATGGTTTTTTTGAATCTGAACAACCTATTAAGACTCCAGCTAGGATTATTTTTAATAGGTTAGAGGTTTTTGATTTATTTTTCATTTAGGTTTATCAGAACTCTTTGCCCAAGGAAGGATATTTGATCATTTTTTTGGTTTATAATTATTTCGGTTTTTATAAATTTAGATAATTAGCCTTATGTATTATTTTTCAGACCGATAAGTCTTAGAATTTCGAAGGTATCGGTATAATCATCGAAAAGGAAATCTGGTTTTGATTCTATAAGTGCGGTTTTTCTAATAAGATAATTTTCACCGCCTGGTGAACTATCTTTATTATTGGAGTTTTTTACAACTGCAATGCTTTTACAATTGTTTTTTTTCGCTGCTTCAACGTCGCTAGGTGTATCTCCAAAAACATAAACTTTTGCATTGTTTTTAATTAAATTAAACTTTTTTGCAGATTCAATCGAATTAGAAACAATTTGATATCTTTCTGTTGCATTATCCCCATAGCTACTAATTCTTGAATCAAAGAGGCCATAGAGATTGGTTCCCTTTAGAATTGCTTCTCCAGCAATTTTTATGTTGCCTGTTACAATCCCCATAGGTATTCCCATTTTTCTAAATTGATGGAGAAGAGGCAAAACTCCAGGCAAGGTTGCTTCATTCGGCATTAAAGAACTTGTCATTTTTTCTAATTGGCTAGAATAAATTGATAGAACTCTTCCAACTCCATTTTCTATAGTATTATCTGAAATTCCTTTTTTTCTTAGTGGGGCAGATACCACTTCTCTTGCAGGCTTGCCATAATGAGTTTCTATTTCTGGAAATGAAACTTCAACTCCAAATACTTCTCTTATACCTAATTGATAAGCAGGCGTGTGGAACTTATAAACATTAACTAAATTTCCGTCGATATCCCACAATGATAAGGTGTTGTCCACATAGAGTTTTTAATTAGCCACTTTAAGAATATGATTGTGTTGCATTATATTTAGGCTGACGAGCTAATAGTTTTTAGTTGTTGGTTAAAATGGGGATTAATGCCTCCATGAGATAATTAATCTTAGGCTAAGATTTTCCGCTAATTTTAAGTTTTTTGAATATACCCCTCATAATTGAAACGATTAATTTCTAAAAAAGCAGCAGGCATAACTTTTGCATAATTTCTTATTCTACAGAGATGCTCTCTTTTTCTGGCGATATCTTGGAAACAAGGAGCCTCGTATAATATTCTTTCCCTTAATTTTTGTTCTTCTGAATTTAATGTTTCAATATCTTTATCCAATAAAGAAGCTAATTTACTTCTTTCTTGAGATGTCCATTCCCTACTTACTTGTATCTTTAATGATTCTCGTTCATTATTAGCAGATTTGTCTTCCATAAAATAGTGGATAATTATGGCTATTTAAATCTTTTTAACTGTTTTCGCTATTATATAAATAACTTTCTTAGTGCAACTCTCTTTTCATGATTTGAAATATTTTAGCAAAAGGTTATTCGGATTATGTAGGGGATTTAATCCTAAGGATTAACTTTCTAACGTTTTCCTCTGCGATATGAAGAAATAGGAGTTTGTGAAGATTAACTTATTATTTTCCTGATTTCTTCTAGCAATGGGTTGAAACAAGCATTTGCAATAGAGATTGAATCTTCTGCCTCTGCTTTTGTTGGAATATAACCATAATAATTTATATTATGCCTTAATTTTCTTAAGCTATCAATAAGTTTGATAGGGCGAGATGTCTTTATATTTAAGGCTTCAAGTTCTCTTATTTGTTCCATGTGGTCTTTTGAAACAATTCCTTTAGAAATTAGTAGAGCATCCCCTAACATTCTGAAACTTTCATAAACATTTCTTATGATGTTAAATGCAGATTCTTCTGTAACGGGTTGTTTTAAGGTAAATTTCATCTCTCGCTCTGCAGCATTAAGAATACTTATTGAGTTTTTTTTATCCTGATGTTTTATTCGGTTACTCATACTCGTGCCTCCATAAATCCGTCTAGGACTATACCATTAACTATGTTTGCAAATAGATTCAAGTCTATTTTATTACGCGAGAATACATGTAGATTTACTGGAACTTTTTTTCTATAACCTAATTGTTCAATTTCTCCTAAACGGATAATTTCCAAATCACGATTATCAAGGACCTCGACAGCTATGTCTATATCACTGTCTTCTATATCACTCCCCCAACGATAACTTCCAAATAAAACAATGGCTCTTGGGGATTGTATCAATTTATAAACAGCATCTATAATCCCAGATTCATAAACGAGATTAAGATTGTAAGGTATTTTTTTTGTAACTAAATATGGATGTTTTTGGTTTGCTGTTAATAGCCATGCTTTTCCTATTATGTCTCTATTTAGAAATTCTATTTTTATTAGGGATTCAACAACCTGTTTTGTAGCTGATTTGGATGAGTTGATGCTTTTAGCTAGATCATTAAGACCAATCTTTGTTCTTGGATAAGCATAAAACCAAATTAAGCACTTATCTAGAGTTCTTTCTAGCTGATCTACGTTTACATTTTTTAGTGAAGCTTTTGTTTTTTTCATAGTAAAGAATATTTTTGGAACTTTATAAGCTTTTCTGTTACCGCTTGGTTCTGTAAAAGCCCATGTGAGTTCTTTTGGAACTATCTTATAATATTCTTTGAACTCTTTATCAGATAGAGCAATAAAGCAGTTTTCCTTTTAGGAAAATACTGTCAAAAATAATGAAATCGATTTTCGCAGGTAAAATGAAAAAATTAAGTGAGATTATTAGTCTTAGGTAATACGCCCCCACGATTACTTAACATCAAGAACTAACAGTTCTTGAGTGCGCTCAAGAATTACTAATTCTTGACGTCCTAATGATTAACTCCCTGATGTTTTGCTCAACTTTTTAGAAAAGAACAAATTTGATCGATTATTTCACTAAATTTTTCCCGTTTTAATGAGCCTGCCTTATATTTTATTAAATATTTTTCAATAGATGCAATTTTGTCTATTCTTATATAACTCTCCCTTTTAAGGCTACCTTGCTTAAAATCTTCTTTGTTAAGCGGGATTTCTACATAATCTTCGTAAGACTCTCCAGTTATTTGCGCAACAATTATATCATCACCTTTAGGAACTTTTAATATCAAAACAGGCCTTCGTTTAACATCTCTTAAGTTAGAATACGGAAATTCTATTATTACAACATCTCCTCTTACAAATCCTTCCATGCTTCATCCTCTTTCTTATTAAGCCAGGTTTTAGCAAAAGATTTTTCAGATAAAATAGCACTTTCAGGAATAGATTTTTTTAAAATTATCTCATTATCTTTCCTAATTACAATTAACTTATCTCCCTCTTTTATATCTCCACGCATATCTAAGGGTATCACTACTTGTCCTCTTGAACTCATTTTAGTTGTATCAATTATCATAAATAAGATTAATCTTACTTATATTTAAATCTTTCGATTACCTCATGATTATTTAATCATAGGGATAAACGCCCCCACGATTACTTAACATCAAGAACTAACAGTTCTTGAGTGCGCTCAAGAATTACGAATTCTTGACGTCCTAAGGATTAACTCCTCAACTTTTTCCTTACGATATTAAAAATTAAGCCAGAAGCCATTTCCAAAGCGGAATATATTTTATATCTGCCTTATCTCCAAACCATTCTACTTTCTCTTCATTTTCTGTATCTTCGGTTATAATTAAGAGATTATTACATTTCAATTCTTTACTTGCTTTAATTAACGCTCTTATTTCTCTATTTTTAGTTTCTAAATCACCAATATTAAAACAAACCTGTATCAATTGCTTAACTTTCAAGCCTTCTTGTATAATAAAATCAACTTCTTCCTGCTGTTGATTTTTCCAGTAGTAAAATTTTAATTTTCCATCAATTTCTTCTTTCTTTAGTTTGCAAGCAACTACGTTTTCATATAATTTTCCAAAGTCAGGACTTAATTTAAATGCCTTCGCTTGAATAAATCCGTTGTCTATACAGTAAATTTTTTTATTTGAGGACAATTGCTCTTTAACTTTATATGAAAACCTATTTAAACTAAACAAAATAAAAGATTCTTCTAAATAACTAAGATATTTTTCAGTTGTGTGGGAACTTTTGATTTTTCCAATGTTTGTTAAGGAGTTATAAGAATACTCATTCGCAATATTTGAAATAAGATAAATCGCTAAATTCTCAATCTGTTTAGGATTCCTTATTTTATATCTTTTCACAATATCTTTATACAATATTGAGTTAAACAAATTGGACAGATATTCTTTTAATTCAATTTTTTTTGACAATATTTCAGGATAACCTCCATTAAGCAAGTATTGTGATAATTTTTCTTTTATCTCAGAAGTTATTAATTCTTTATTTTCAAATTTAAGATACTCTTTGAATGAAAATGGAAAGATATTAGTTAATAAATGCCTTCCAGTTAGGTGGGTTGCTAATTCCTTACTTAAAAGATTTGAATTGCTTCCAGTAATAACTAAATTGTATTCTTGCCTTTGCAAGCGATTGGCAAATAATTCCCATTTTGGAAGATTTTGAATTTCATCAAAAAGAATAAATTTAGGATTATCATAAACAGAATTCATAGCAGTAATTATTTCATCATAATTTCCCACCTCAACTAATTTTTCATCGTCAAAATTAACATAACCAAATTTTCCTTGCTTGTTTAGGAAGTGTATTGCAAAAAATGATTTTCCAGCTCTTCTTGGCCCGATTATTACTTTTATTAAATTATTATTTAATTTTAAATTTTGATTTCTTTCAATATAATTCTCTTTAAGTTTTGCCTCTATTTCTCTTTTTTGCAAGGTAAGTATTTCTTTTATTTCTTGTAACATATAACTTGTATTGCAATATAGTTTATAAATATTTGTATTATGATATAATTATTGCAAAATAAATGCCTTGTCTTGGTCGTAGAGCTAAAAACGAAATTTAGATTGATGCTCCATTGGAGAACTCAACTTTTAAGTCATACGCTCCGAATGAACGTTGCACTATAAACCTAATTAGTTATTCGGTTTATGTAGCTAAGTTAATCCTAGGGATAAACGCCCCCACGAGATGTGTAATACTTTTTATTACACGATTTATAACACAATTTGATACAAAAAGTATGATAAAATTTGTACTACTCTATTATATGTTACTAAAAAGTAGTAATAATAGTAAGATTTAAAAGGATAATGATTCTTGTGTTATTATGTATAAATCAATAAAT
Organism: Nanobdellota archaeon; assembly: GCA_030648155.1. GTDB lineage: Archaea > Nanobdellota > Nanobdellia > Pacearchaeales > GW2011-AR1 > JAUSIK01. Next base: position 54,904 of record JAUSIK010000013.1, read on the forward strand.
TTTTTTGTAAATCCATTTGCGAGTATAAGAGATTACGCCATGGTAGTCATAGATATGCAACCTTCTTTTCTATTTGGATCAAATTCAATGGACAGAAAAGATAGAAAACAAGTGGATAAAGTATGTTTGTGGCAAGAAGGAGTGATCCAAGATTATAGGATGACTTCTAAAAGACCAGTAATTTTTGTTGAATATGACAATGGGTTTGGTAAATTTGGAGATTCTGTTTTAGGCGTTAGACTGGGGGATATTAAAATTAAAAAAGGTTTTGATGATGCAACTTTATCTAATTTATTTTCAAACATTCAAGATACAGAAAAACCAAATGATTTAGTTGAAGTGTTAAATAGATTAAGCGTGAATGATGTAGCAGTATTAGGATGCAATGCTGATGCATGTGTTCTCGATACAATTGCTTCATTAAGACAGAAAAAATTTGAAGTTCATACTTCAAGAGAAGGGTTATTATCGCAGGGTTCAGACCCAATGAGATTGGAATATGCTATAACACAATACCAAGAACTAGGAGCACATATTCTTTTATAAAATTTCTATTTTCAAATTTAAGAAAATGTGAGATTCTTAACCTAAGGTTAAAGATTGCTTGGGGGCGTTATTTATTAAAATAGATAAATTTGAGCCAGAATTATGTTAAAAAACACGAAATGGATTTCCGTAGATAAAACGAAAAAATTAAGCGAATTTTTTAATCAATCTTTTTGCATCTTTTTTCTTTCTTTGGTTCTTTCTAATGTTGCCCAAGTATTAAAGTAAATTGCGAGGTTTAATAATACCCAAATCCAACTTCTTTCAAAGAATATAGCTCTTATTACCAATATTGTAATTGCTGTTCCAAAGAATATATGTGTGAATATTAGTAGATTACTTACTTTCATTTACCATCACACCACTCACAACTTTCTTTAGGACAGTCAGAATTTAGGAGTTTTATCGCTTTCTTGAAAATACTCTCCGCATTTTTTACATTTATTTTCATTTTCTTGAGAGTTGTATCAAATATAACTTCTCCAGTATCTGCGACTTCTTTAGGTACATAAAATAATAAGAAAGCATAATCTTCCGTATCATAATCTGATTTTCTAAGTAGAAAATTGTAGATATCCAATTGATCTTGGTAGTGTTTTGCAGTGTCTTCTTTTAATTCATATCCTCTTGTTTTGTAATCTAATACAATCAGTTTCTTGCCTTTCATCAAAATATTATCTACAGCCCCCTTCAAAATATTCCCTTCCTTATCTTCCCAAACAATTCCTTTAAAATTACTTCTCCAAATAGCTAACAACTCATGATCATTAAAGAGTTTCATATTCTTGCAATCTCCATTTCCACTTAATTCAGGAGGCAATTGCCCTCTTTGCATAAATTTGTTAAAATGTTCTTTTAGAATTTTATCCATTCCGGAAGGAAGAGAAGGAAATATTCCTGCTGGTCTTTTCCAAACTTTATGCTGTGTGAGCCAGAAACATCTTGGACATTCTTTCATCAGTCCTAAGCTTGAAGGAGATAGTTTGTAGGGCATTTTAGTTCTATCCGAGTGGAGTAATTTAGACTATAAAAGCCTTTTTCTCGGCAATTTTTTTAAGACGCTTAAATTTTTATATGTGGGTTTTATTAGATTGGTATACAAAATGGCAATAAAAAAATCTGAGTTATATAGTAAACTTTGGAAGAGTTGTGATGAGCTTAGAGGGGGAATGGATGCTTCTCAGTATAAAGATTATATTCTCGTTTTATTGTTCATAAAATATGTTTCAGATAAATCAAAAACTGACAAAGATTTTCTTATTGAAGTCCCCAAGGGCGGAAGTTTTTCTGATATGATGTTGCTTAAAGGAAAAGCCGAAATTGGGGATGGAATAAATAAAATCCTTGCTAAACTTGCAGAAGCAAATGACCTTAAAGGAGTAATTGATGTTGCAGATTTTAATGATTCTGATAAATTAGGGAAAGGGAAAGACATGGTTGATAGACTAACTAACTTAGTAGGTATTTTTGAAGATCCCGCTTTAGATTTCAGTAAAAATAAAGCAGAAGGAGACGATATTTTAGGAGATGCATACGAATATTTAATGAGACACTTTGCAACAGAATCAGGCAAGAGTAAGGGTCAGTTTTATACTCCTTCTGAAGTTTCAAGGGTAATGGCTAAAGTCATCTCTATTAATCAAGCAAAAAGACAAGACCAGACAGTTTATGATCCAACTTGCGGTTCTGGTTCTCTACTTCTCAAAGCAGCTGATGAAACAGAACACGGAATTACAATTTATGGTCAAGAAAATGATGTAGCTACAAGAGCTCTTGCAAAAATGAATATGATTCTACATGGTCATGAAATGGCTGAAATTTGGAGAGGTAACACTATCTCTGCTCCGTATTTCAAAGAAAAAGATGGGACAATAAAGAAATTTGATTTTGTTGTAGCAAATCCACCATTTTCTACTAAATCTTGGAGTAATGGGATAAAGCCTGAAGAAGATGAGTTTGAACGTTTCGATATCAAAGAATGGGGTTCTGTCCCGCCTACAAAGAATGGAGATTATGCATTCTTATTGCACATGATTAAATCATTGAAGAGTACTGGAAAGGCAGCAGTTATTTTACCTCATGGCGTTTTATTTAGAGGAAATGCAGAATCAGATATCAGAACAAACATAATCAAAAGAGGATATATTAAGGGGATTGTTGGACTTCCAGCAAATCTATTTTTTGGAACTGGGATTCCTGCTTGTATAATTGTTATTGATAAAGAAAATGCCCAAAGTCGTAAATGTATTTTTATGATAGATGCAAGTAAGGGATTCTATAAAGATGGAAATAAAAACAGATTAAGGGCAAGAGATGTTCATAAAATTGTAGATGTTTTTACAAAACAAACAGAAGTTCCTAAATTTTCAAGGATGGTTCCTGTTTCTGAAATTAGTGATTCAAAAAATGATTATAACTTGAATATTCCTCGTTATATTGATAGTCAAGAAACTGAAGATTTACAAGATATTGATGCACATCTAAGGGGAGATATTCCTAACCGAGATGTTGATGATTTAGAAACTTATTGGAAAGTTTATCCTTCTATAAGAAAGATGCTTTTTAATCCAAGTAAAAGGGAAGGTTATTCTGTATTAAAAATAGAACAATCAAATATTAAAAAAACTATATTTGACCATTCTGAGTTTATTACTTATTCTAAAAAGATTGAAGAAGCATTTAATGATTGGAAGAAGAGAAATTTAAGTATTTTGAAAGGAATTAAAATTGGTTCAAAACCTAAAGAAATTATATTTAATCTAGGAGAAGATTTGCTTAATGACTTCTCAAAGTTAGAACTTATTGATAAGTACGATATTTACCAGCATCTAATGTTATACTGGGACGAGATAATGCAGGATGATGCATATATTGTAGCAGTTAATGGATGGATTGCTAAACCTGAAAGAATAGTTGTTGAAACTGAGAACAAGAAAACAGGGCAAAAGAAAGTTACAGATAAAGGTTGGAAATGTGATTTAATTCCTAAAGAATTAGTTATTAACAAATACTTCACAGCTGATAAAAATAAGATTGAACTATTACAATCTGAACTTGAAAGTGTTCAAAGCGAAATGCAAGCGTTGGATGAAGAAAACTCTGGAGATGAAGATTTATTTGCGGATGCAAGGAGCGAAGCAGGGAAAATAAATAAAAAAGATTTAACTAAGAGAATAAAAGAGATTAAAGAAGAGTCTGACGATGAATTTAAAGCGTTAGACAAATATCTTAAATTGCTTGAACACGAGAAAGAAACAAAAGATAAGATCTCCTTGCTTGAGATAGAACTTGATAAAAAGGTTTTGAGTCAATATTCTAAGTTAAGTGAAACTGAAATAAAAACATTAGTTGTAGAAGATAAATGGTTATTGTCTTTGCATAATTCTGTTAAATCTGAAATGGAAAGAGTTTCTCAAAAGCTCGCAGGAAGAATAAAAGAACTTGGAGATAGATATGATATTCCACTTCCAAAATTAACTTCCGAAGTTGAAGAATTATCAAAGAAGGTTGATAAACATCTAGAGAAAATGGGGTTTAAAATTTAAATATGTTAAATAAATTTTCTAAGATTATTCTTTTTTATTTTGCTTATCTTCCGTTATTTGTTATTCTAGCAATTAGTAACATTTTTCAGATGAAATATCTACTAGTCACCCTTTCTGGATTAATCTTATTCGGATTTATCTTTATCTGGTTATTATTAAAAACAATAAAAAGTGTTACATCGTCTCAAGAAAAGGTATCTATTAATGAAAATAAAAATTCAGAGTATCTCGGTTTTTTGATTACCTATATAATCCCTTTTTTAGTTAGTTTTACTGGAATTAGAAGTATCATCTCTTTCTGTATCTTATTTTTTCTTATAGCATATTTATACATAGACACTTCTCTTTTTGGAGTAAATCCCTTGTTGAAAATATTTTTTGGATATAATATTTATCAAGTTTCTCTAGGAAAAACAACCTATTTTTTACTTTCTAAAAATAAACACCTACAAGGAGAGAAAAATCTTGATATAAAAAAATTAGGGGGAAATGTTCTAATTGAATATGGGGCATAAAATAAATTTTCCTAATATTGAAAAAGGAGTAAATCTTTGTTTTGTAAGAAAGTATAGAAACAGTGGTAAAACTCATTACATATTTTATAAAGCGAGTATAAAAAATAAAGTATCTTTAATTTTAAAAGATTGGTTAATTAATCAAATTAACAAAATTAATAATAAGGATTATCCTGATTATACTCTAACAAATTTTGAAAATCCAGAGTATATTTCTTTAGAAGAGATTAATGTTTGGAAAGATTTTAAAGAAAAAGCTTTTTCGATAGATACTCAAGAGGATGAAATTCTTTCTAAAATAAAAAATCAACTAACCGCGTTTATTATTTATTCAAAGAAAGGAAAAGAGATAATTGGATATACAAGAAAAATCTCCTCCTCAAATGTTTTAACAAAAAAAGGATTATTCTCTTTACTTCTAGACGATTCTTCATTTAATGAATTAATAGAACAAGAAGGAGTAGAAATTGATAAATATGCAGATTTAATTTTTAAGATTAGTGAAATTAAAGACGAAGGTATTATATTAAATAAATATGACTTTAATGGAACCTTTGATATAATTGAACAACAGAGAAATGAAGCATTAGAAATTGTTCGCAAAGATCCTGTAATAAAAAACAATCCTTCTTTCCAGATGGTAGAATCAGAGATTTCTAAAAATAGAACATTTCAAAAGATGCTTCTTAATCCAGTTGTCAATAAAAATTTAGAGATGGTGGATTATGAATATCTTAAAAAAGCTAAAAATAATTTAGGATTTGAAATTACTTATGATTTAGATGAAAAAAACAAAACAATTATCTTTCCACAAGGTAAGGAAAAAGAGTCAATTCATTCTTATCTTAAAGTCAAGGGGCATAAATACCAAAAAACCATCGACGATAAACACTATCTCGAGTCAAATCCGGAGAGAGTTATCAAATGACCGCACAAAAATTAAAACAAACTGAAATAGGAGAAATTCCTGAAGAATGGGAAGTTAAAAGATTTGATGAATTATTCTCAATCACCGCAGGAGGAGACTTAAAAAAAGAAGCATTTTCGAGCATTAAAGATGACAAACATCCATTCCCGATATATTCTAATTCACTTACAAATAAAGGACTATATGGATATTCTTCAGAATATACTTATAATGAAAATTGTGTGACTATTACTGCAAGAGGATCTTTAGGTATGGCAAACGCAAGAGATCATAAATTCAATGCTATAATTAGAGTATTAGTGTTATCGCCTATTCAAAAACTAAATTGCATTTTTATGTCAGAATATATAAATAATAGATTTAAATTTTCAATAGAAAGTACGGGTGTACCTCAATTAACTGCTCCACAGATTTCTAAATATAAAATCATTTATCCAAATCCTGAAGAGCAATCAGCCATCGCATCCATCCTCTCTGACACCGATGGACTTATCGAATCCCTTGAAAAACTTATCGCAAAAAAGAAAAACATAAAGCAAGGATCTATGCAAGAACTTTTCACAGGAAAAAAAAGACTAGAAGGATTTAACGGAGATTGGGAAGAAAAAATATTAGGAGATGTTGCGGAGATTAGAAAGGGAGAATTAATCACTGAAGAAACTAGAATCGATGGAGATATACCAGTTATCGCTGGAGGTAAAACTATCTCCTATTACCACAATAAGCCTAATAGAATTAAGAAAACAATAACTGTGAGTGGCTCTGGAGCTAATGCAGGATATGTTTCTTTTCACGTTAGCCCCATATTTGCTTCAGATTGTTCAACAATAGAAGAAAGTTTGAATTATTCAATTGAATACTTATATTTTACTTTGCTACTTATGCAAAATAAAATTTATAAGATGCAAACAGGCGGGGCACAACCTCATGTACACCCAAAAGACTTATTTTCAATCAGGATAAATATTCCGAAAGATCCTAAAGAACAATCAGCAATAGCTCAAATCCTCTCCGATATGGATTTAGAGATTGAAAAGCTTGAGCGAAAGAGAGATAAATACACACTTCTTAAAACTGGTATGATGCAAGAATTGCTTACTGGGAGGATTAGATTAAAATGAGTAAAAGATTTAGGGAAAATGCTTTTAGAATCTTGAAGTCAGTTTATTATATGGAAGATCCAAAAAAGATAACAAAGGAGATTAAAAAAAATAAGGTGTCTGGGGATGAATTTGTAAAGGTATTGCTTTACCTTAAAAATAAAGGTTTAGTGAGTTATAAGGATTTAGAGATTCCCATGGAGATTAGTTTAACAGATAAGGGTATGGAATATGTTGTTAGTGAGTTGAAACAAGAAAGACAAGAAGAATTTAACAAAATAATAGCATTAACTGGTGCGATTGTAGCATTAGTATATTTTTACAATTTTTTAATAACTCTCTTGGGAGGAAAATATCAAATTACTATCTCTATTTTATTTTTCATCCCACTCATATTATGTTTTGTCCCTATAGTAAATTTTATTTGGAGGGAATTTAGAAAATAATAAAAATGGAACAATTAGATGTTGGACAAATTGAAAGAAGGACGCAAAATAGACTTGTTAAACTTTTTCAAGAAAAATTAGGCTATACTTATCTTGGAAATTGGGAAGAAAGGGAAAACAATCGCAACATAGAAGAAGAACTTTTATTAAAATTCTTAAAAAAACAAAAGTACTCTGAAACTTTAATCTATAAAGCATTATTTGAATTAAATAAAATAGCTTCTACTCAAAATAAAAGTCTTTATGACATCAACAAAGAGGTTTATACTTTACTTAGATATGGAATTCAAGTAAAGGAAACCAGTGGACAAAATAAAGATACAGTTAACTTAATAGACTGGAGTAATCCAAAAAATAATAACTTTTATATTGCTGAGGAAGTAACAGTTAAGGGTCAGCATGATAAAAGACCAGATATAGTTTTATATGTGAATGGTATTGCATTAGCAGCATTGGAATTGAAAAGAAGCACTATCTCTATTTCAGAAGGGATTAGACAAAATTTGGATAATCAAGATAAGAGATTTATTCAATCATTCTTTTCAACAATTCAATTAATCTTTGCGGGAAATGATTCTGAAGGGTTAAAATATGGAATAATCGGAACTCCTGAAAAATACTATTTATCTTGGAAAGAGGATTCAGATATTAGAAACAAATTAGACAAACAAATTATTCAGATGTGTAGCAAAGAGCGAATCTTAGAACTTATTCATGACTTTATTGTGTTTGACGCAGGAACTAAGAAAATATGTAGACATAATCAGTATTTTGGAGTAAAAGAATCTCAAAAATTCCTTAACAGAAGAGAAGGTGGAATAATTTGGCATACTCAGGGAAGTGGAAAAAGTCTTACAATGATCTGGCTTGCAAAATGGATAAAAGAAAATATTAACAATTCCCGAGTCTTGATTATTACCGATAGGGAAGAATTAGACGAACAAATTGAAAAATTCTTTAAGGGTGTAGAAGAAAAAATATATAGGACAAAGAGCGGTAAAGATTTATTGAATAGATTGGCAGATGCAAATCCATCTTTGATATGTTCTTTAGTTCATAAATTTGGAAGAAAAACAGAAAATAGTGATGAAGATTATTTTGAAGAGTTAATTAAAAATCTTCCAACGAATTTTAAACCAAAAGGAAATTTATATGTTTTTGTTGATGAATGTCATAGAACTCAATCAGGAAAACTTAACCAAGCAATGAAAAAATTATTACCTCAAGCGATATTTATTGGATTTACCGGAACTCCTCTTCTAAAAACAGATAAAAAACAAAGCAGGGAAGTATTTGGAAAATATATTCACACTTACAAATACGATGAAGCAGTAAGTGATGGAGTAGTTTTAGATTTACAATATGAAGCAAGAAACATAGATCAAAAATTGACTTCTCAGAGTAAGGTTGATGAGTGGTTTGAATTGAAAACAAGAGGATTGACAAACTTTGCTAAAGCTATATTAAAAAAGAAATGGGGAACTATGCAAAAAGTTCTAAGTTCCCAATCACGACTTAGTCGGGTGGTGGCAGATATACTGCTAGATATGGAAAAAAAGAGTAGGCTTCAAAGTGGAAGAGGAAATTCTATCCTTGTTGCAGGAAGCATTTTGGAAGCATGTAAATATTATGAGTTATTCCAAAGAAGTGGCTTAAAGAAATGTGCAATAGTAACTTCATATTCTGGAAATATTTCCTCAATCAAGGGAGAAACAGTAAGTGATGAAGAAGAAACAGAAAATCAACAAAAGTATGATATATATCAAAAAATGCTTGATGGTAAAGATGTAGAAACATTTGAAAAAGAAGTAAAGAAAAAGTTTATTGAAGATCCTGCACAAATGAAATTATTAATTGTTGTAGACAAATTATTAACTGGTTTTGATGCTCCGCCTGCAACTTATCTCTATATAGATAAAAATATGCAAGACCATGGATTATTTCAAGCAATTTGTAGAGTTAACAGATTAGATGGAGAAGATAAAGATTATGGGTACATCATAGATTACAAAGACCTATTTAATAGTTTAAACGAAGCAGTTAAAGATTATACTACTGAAGCTTTTGGAGGATTTGATCCAGAAGATGTGGGTGGTTTACTAAAAGACAGAATAAAGGTAGCGAAAGAAAATTTAGATTCTGCACTTGAGAGTATTCGAGCTCTTTGTGAACCAGTAAACCCTCCAAAGGACACGGTTTCCTTTATTGAATTTTTTTGTGGTAATCCTGAAAATTCTCTTGATTTAAAGAACAGTGAGCAAAAAAGAATAATGCTATATAAATTAACTTCAAAATTAATTAGATCTTATTCCAATATTGCAGGAGACATGGATGAAGCAGGATATTCAAAAAAAGATGCAAATAAAATACAAGAAGAAGTAAAATACTATGAGCAAATAAGAACAGAAATAAAACTAGCAAGCGGAGATTATGTTGACTTAAAAGCATACGAGCCCGCAATGCGACATTTAATTGATTCTTACATTGATGCCGATGCAAGTAGAACTATTTCTGCATTTGATAATTTAACACTTATTGACTTAATTGTTAAAAATGGAGAAAATGCTATAAAAGACCTTCCAGCTAGTATAAAAAAGGATGACAAAGCAATTGCAGAAGTAATTGAAAATAATGTTCGTAAATTAATCATAGATGAAAAACCTACAAATCCAAAATATTATGAGAATATGTCCGTATTATTGGATGATTTAATAAGGGAAAGAAAAACAAAGGCTGTCCATTATGAGAGATACCTAAAAAAAATAGTGGAATTTGTTAAACAATTAAAGAATCCTTCAGAGACAAGCAATTATTCTAAAAAATTAAATACTTCTGCTAAACGAGCACTGTATGATAATTTAGACAAGAATGAAAGTTTGGCATTAGTATTGCATGAAAATATTACGGAGTATAAGCCTGATGGCTGGAGAGGCAACACTCTCAAAGAGAAAAAAATAAAGAAAATCATTACAAATGAATTAGAAAAGGTAGGTAAAGATGACTCTAAAGAAGTCGAAAGAGTATTTGAATTGGTAAAAAATCAAAATGAGTACTAAAACTAAGTTTGAAATTTGCAATCTCATGGTCGAGACTGTTAGAAAAGATATTAAAAATATACATTTAGGAGTATATCCTCCAAATGGAAGAATTAGGGTCGCTGCCCCCTTAAAAACTTCCGATGAATCTGTTAGGTTATTGATAATTTCAAAAATACCTTGGATAAAAAAACAACAATCTAAATTTATGGCTCAAGAAAGACAAACAAAAAGAGAGTATATTTCAGGTGAAAGCCATTATTTTTTGGGAAAAAGATATTTGTTAAACGTAATTGACATTGAGCCCATTCCCCGAATAGAAATTAAAAGAAAGGCTCATCTCCATATGTATGTCAAACCAAATAGCACACTAAAACATCGTGAGAAATTGTTAGAAAATTGGTATAGGTCAGAGATAAAAAAGCAAATAACCCCTCTTTTAGAAAAATGGAGTAAAATAATCGGAGTAAGAATCAATGAAGTGGGTATAAGGAAAATGAAGACTAAATGGGGAATTTGCAATCCTTCTTCCAAAAGAATTTTATTAAATTTGGAACTAGCTAAAAAACCAGCACATTGTTTAGAATATGTTCTTGTTCACGAAATGATTCATTTATTAGAGAAAAAACATTCAGATAAGTTTAAAGCAAAGATGGAATCTTTTATGCCCAATTGGAAACAATTTAAAAATGAATTGAATAGGGCACCATTAAGTTATCATGATTGGAGTTACTAGGTTTTAACTTTCTCTTCTTTCCAACTCCACCACTTATCTTCACCAATTATCACATGATCCAATACCTTTATTCCTAACTCTTCTCCAGTTTTCATTAATCTCTTTGTTATTTCTAAATCTTCCTGGCTAGGATTAGGATCACCACTTGGGTGATTATGAACTAAGATTATTTTAGAGGCTGAATTTTTAATTGCTGGTTTGAAAACCTCTCTTGGATGAATTAATGAGGCATCAAGAATTCCCTTACTAACTAATTGTTCTCCGATTATATTATTTTTTGTGTCTAGCATGAGAATAAAGACATGCTCTTCTTTTTTGTCCTTTAATCTTTCATGGAAATAATCAAAAACATCCTTTGCACAGGATATTTTTCTTCGATTTTTATTATTTGTTTGCTTTAATTGATTGTATCTTTTACCTAGCTCGGTCATTGCTAGGATCTGCATTGCTTTACTTGGCCCGATTCCCTTTATTTTCTGAAGTTCTTTTAATGAACATTCAAAAAGTTTGTCCAGTTTATACTCACTTATTAATCTATTGGACATGTCCACAACATTTTCTCCAGGGGTGCCAGTTCTTAGGATTATAGCCAACAATTCTGCATCGCTTAATGTTTCTGAACCGTATTTTAAGAATCGTTCTCTAGGCCGTCCATTCTCTGGAATGTCTTTTATTTTCATAATTACTATAAAATATCATTTATTAAAAAACTATTTAATCTAATCTAATAACGTATCTTTGAACTAGATGTTCTAAAATGCTGTTAATTTTATATATTAGGTGTAAATCATTTACAGTAAAAAACATTTAAGGAGATTATAACGGGCCTACTAGGATTTGAACCTAGGACCTCATCCTCCGCAAGGATGCGTTCTGATCCAGACTGAACTATAGGCCCTATAAAGTTAAAAGAAAAGAGTTTATAAGTTAATTGTTAGAAATGTTTATCTATGTCTTTTTTATATGAATGAATTTCTTCATCTTTAAACCAGACTTTTATCTCTTTATTTGCATTTTCTAAAGTGTCTGATGCATGAATAAGATTTCTTAAAACGCGTTTTTTATTATCTGCCAATGAGTAGGACTCAATTGAAGCATAATCTCCGCGAATTGTTCCTGGAATAGCTTGTCTAGGTTCTGTTGCGCCCACCATTTTTCTTACTAACTCTATAGAATGAGGACCTTCAATAACTAAGGCTACAATAGGGCCTTCTTTAAGGAAGGTGGTAAGCCAGCTTTGGATGGTTTTTCCTAGATCAATATGATCTTTATATTCCATCTTTTTATTTTCTTTATCATAGGCTTTCTTTGTTTTTTCAAATACATTTTTAGCCCATTCTTCATCGAGAGGATAGTGATTCAGAGCTTGTTTTTCATCACACCAAACCATTTTCATGGCTACTATTTTTAGGCCTGAATCTTCAAAACGAGAGATTATTTTTCCTGCTAGGCTTCTTTGTACTGCGTCGGGTTTCAATAATACTAAAGTTCTTTCCATTACCATGGGAAAGTTTGGATTAGAGGGGTTTTAAAGATTTTGGTATTTGCAGTTTTGTTTATTAAGTAATAATTGATGAATAAGACTAGTCTAAAAAATAGAAGAGGGTTCATCATTCCCTCAAAAGAAAAGGATGGACAATTATTGGGGGTTCAACTCTTTGCCATTCCACCAGCTAATTTTGATTGTTTTAAAGATCAAAATTAAGCAATAAAATAAAGACTAATGAATATTAATACTTTTTTCTCAAGGTTTCCATAATTGAGAGGGCCATTGCAGAACTTATTATTCCTATCCCACTGAAAAACAGAGTATCATTAGGGTATAAAGTTCTTCCAATTAGAGTTAAGAGCAAGCCAAGTACAAATATAGTAAGAATGAATATTTCTTTAATCTTTTGTTTATTTGATTTCATAGTTATGATTATATGATGTGTCCTTTAAATTTATTTTGACTTGCTATGTTTTTTGATTAATAGAGTAGACAACTCATTTTTAATAAACTTAGCAATAGTATAATTATTTAGATTTGCCCTTATCAATATTTGTCATAAATATTTTAACTATTTAGGAAAAAAGTAAATTATTTTTTATAATAATTTTGATCTATTTTAATTAAACTGCAGTCTATATTGGAAGATTGCCAGAGATCTATTGATTGATGATAAGTAGTTTTTATATCAGTACAATGCCAGGAATAAAAAATTCTTGAAGGGTATTTTTGCATGAGGAGGATATTGTTTTCTGCATAACTATTAACGTATAAAACTGAATTGTTAAAGTGGACATCATTTCTTGCTAAGTCTTTTGCTGGCATTTTTCCAGAACAAAGACCGCAATCTAGAAAAATTATGGCGTTTGAGATATTGTTATTTTCAATATAATTGTAGATATAAGTCCTTTCATTTATTTCAGAAGATATTATATTAGAAAAAATTATTAAAAATAAAATGTTTAGGATAACAATTAGAGAAAAGACTAATTTTCTGTATTTTAGATTATTTATAGATAGGGATATTAAAGGAAAAAATGCGAATGAGGAGGAAAATAAATATCTTGGACCGTATTGATTTCCTGCTTCTTTTGCATAGAAAAAATAGACTAAAATAAATAATAGTATTATGGCAAGGAATAAATATATTCTAGAGTCATTTTTATTTCTTTTAAGGGAGAGAGGTATTAGGATTATTGAAAGAGGCACCCAAATTGAAAGTTGAATAAGTCTTAATAAGATATTGTTTTCAATAGCCCAGGAGAATGAATGGGTGTAGCCATTATTGAAGCCAAATGTATCTAGAGGGTTGTAGATAGAAAAAGGCATAATAAATGGACTGGAGGTTTGAAGGTAATTATAGGTTAGAAATAGAATGAATGGGGCCGAGAATCCTATTAATGCTAATGAGATATTTTTCATTTTTTCTTTATTAGATGTGAATAAATAATGGATTAGAAGTGGAATGGAAAGTATTATGGCATCTAATGGGCGGATGTTTAGAAGTATGCCTATTGATAGGCCTATTATGATGGGATGAAGTTTGTTTGGATGATTTATATTTTTTAAATAAAAATATACTGAAAGGGCTGAAAAAAATAATGCTGAAGGATGTGAAAAATAGGAGGCTGAATTAAATATTAGATAGGGGCTTGTTGAGGCAATAATCAAGGATGTCCTGGCTGTTTTTTCTGTAGATATTTGTTTTGTTATTAAATAGATCAAAATTAAAGTTAGTAGGAAAAAAATAAGATTGATTAAAAAAGGAAAATTAATAAGAATTCCAATGGAGAGAAATAAAGGCCAGCCTAGAGGGTACTTACTGTAAAATTTTCCATCATTAATAATGTGAAAAAAATCGAAGAATTCTTTTTGTTCAGGAGAGGGGACTGATATTTTTCCTTCTGAAAGGGTTTTAGCAGATATTAAATAGGAGTATTCATCTGCAGAATTTGGGAAATCTTTAAGAGTCGATTGGTTAGTATAAATGGCTAGAACCAAAGAAAAAGTTAGAATACTAACTATAAATATTAAATTCCTCTTTTCTTTCATAAATAGTATTAATTTAAACATTATATAAATATTTAAAAATTACAGATTTGTATATTGAGGATGCGAGATGTTTATTATTCTGCTTTGTTCAAAGTGAGGGGATTAATTGGAAATGTTAATAATGAAGAAAGGATTATAGATAATATTTTAAATTATTTAGAGAAAGATGCAGTTAGTGGAAAAGAAGAAAGAAATAATGAATTTAGAGAAGATTTAAGCAATGCTCTTAAAGGTTACAATGGGCCTTTTTATGATTGGTTTAAGAATAGGGAAAGAAGAGTTGAGGGTAGAGGTGAGATTTTTTTAGATATAATAGGTTATAGGGAATAGTTTTTATTTGAGGTGGAAAATGAGTGAAAAGGAGAAATTATTAGAAGAGATAAAAAAAGAGACTCTCCAGGCGGATTTGCCTTTGAAAGAGGGAGCGACTAATCTTGTATTTGGAAAAGGAAAGGGTGATGTTGAAATTTTATTTATTGGAGAAGCGCCCGGAAGGAACGAGGATTTGCAGGGGGTGCCTTTTGTTGGTGCTGCTGGAAAGAATTTAGATAAATTACTTCATGAAGTTGGATTGAGTTTGGATGATGTTTACATTGCTAATATATTGAAGTATAGGCCTCCGGAAAATAGGGGCCCATTACCTTCTGAAATTAAAGCACATACGCCCTATTTACTCAAGCAAATTAAAGCAATAAGGCCTAAAGTTATTTGTTCATTAGGAAATTATGCTACTAAGTTTTTCTTGGCTGGAACAGATGTTGATAAAATGAATGAACAGGAAGGAATTACTAAAATACATGGAAAACCAAGGGAGATTGAACTTGATGGAATGAAACTAAAATTAATTCCTTTGTTTCATCCTGCAGCGATAATTTATAATAGAAGTTTAATTGCGGAATGGGAAAAAGATTTAGAGATTGTTAAGAAAGAAATTGGGAAGTGAATTTACTATACTCCCAATATTTCTTCGCATTTATTTATAAAACTGTAAGCATCTTTCTTGATTTTCTCTGCAATTTCTTTTGATGTTTGTTTTGTTACACTATATTGTGCAATTTCTCTTTTATTTTTTGCATCAGCTAATTTTTCTAATTCTTCTTTTTGAAAATGTGCATTTTTTATTAACATTAAATCTTTTTGATTTAATTGCTTCTTTTTAACAAAATATTCTTCCAGAATCATAAGGGTAGCGGCGTGATTTTTGCTTCTAAAACCAATACTTGCTATTAAAGAAAGGGCAGCAGTGTACAAAGCATAATATCCTGTAATAGCTACCCACTCATTGGAATTATAATCAGAAGGTATTTGAAGCAAGATTCTTGCTTTTTTATTATTTAAGTTGGAAAGAATGCCCATAGTTATAAGATTATTTTTTGCTTTGTCCAAATATTTTTTAGTTAAAGAAATTACAGTTTTGTCTTTTACAATTTTGCCTTTCTTCAAATAAAATTCAATTTTTCTCATCTTTATACATCCAATAGTAAAATGTATCTTCTCCCTTGAATACTATCCCATACATTTTTAAGTCATTCCATAATTCAAGATTATCTTTTTTTATATTCGGAAATTCATCTGGAGATAATATGATTGGAGCAAACTCTAGATTATATTTATATTTGAGTGATTTAACAAAATGTTCTATTTCTTTATTTTTAGTTGACACACAAATAATGTCAACATCGCTTTGGTTTGATTCTGTTCCCTTAGAATAGCTCCCGAATAATACGACCATCCAAATATGGTGATTATTCATAATCTCTTTTATTGCATTATACACTATTTTATTTTTTTTCATAAAATCTATTTCTCTTTGCAGCATATAATGATCAAATCCTGTTTCTGAATATAAGTGATCCATGTCTAAAAAATATACAAGAGTTTTTCCTTTTTTATCTTCTTTCACAATTTTTTTATCAGCCATGGATTTTAAAGTAGAGTTAACCCTCTCATAAGAATAATAATTATCTAATCTTTCAATTATTTCCTTAATAGTCATATCTTTGCCTTCTGGGAAAAATGAACTTATTACAGCCCCCTCTAGAAAAGATAATTCCATTTTCCCAAAGGACCCAAAGCCTATTTTCTGTTTTCTTTCTATTTTAGTCATTTCATATCTATTGAATTTTCAATAATATTATTGAATTTTCAGTATTTAAGTTTTTTGGTTTTGATTGATGGATTGAGAGAGGTTATATTGGAAGATAATAATGTTTATAAGATAATTGGGATATAAATTTAAATGTTGGTTAAAAAACCAGTTATTGAAAAGGATTTGAGAAAGACTCTAAATTCAAATATTGACTATAAATTTAGATATAAAGAAGGGGATAACTTAGAGAGTGCGATTAAAGAAGTATTAGCCGATAGAGATATATTTACATTTTTTGCATTGTTCTTTAAACCTAGACAAGGTTTGAAATTAGGGAGCATGGGTTATCTCGATGATTCTGTCCGAGTTGAACAGCATTACGGGCTAATGCTAGATTTCGAAAACCTTCCAAGAAGGTTAAAATTATTTATGTATGAAACAACTAGCCCATCTTATCCAAATCGGGAGATAGAAGTTAATTATGTTTGGGACTTAAATAATGGTGAAAGACAGCTTAATGTTGAGACATTTATTGAACAAGTGAATGAAACTTTAAGATATCCAAGAAAATATTTAGTTGAACTAAATGAAGGATTTAGGATAGAGTCTTCTTAATTGAAGGTCAAAAAGGTATAAAATTTAATTCGTTGCTTTCTTTGAGAAAAATTCAGTTTTTTATAATCTAAAAGTTTATATAGGTTTTATCGTTAATATATTAATATGGCAGAAAAGATAGAAATCGATATTATTATTTATCCTGAAGGAAAAGGAAAAGATAAAGTTTATAGCATTAGCTCTATGCAAGTCCCTAATGTGGCAACACAAGGGGATTCTATTGAAGAGGCCAAAAGCCGTTTAAGAGAGGCATTAGAGCTTTATTTTGAGTCTGCTCCCTGGGAACGTGAAAGATTAATGAAGATAGAAGAAGAGGAAGAAAACGATAATAATGCTCCGATGATTAGTAGATTAGTTTTAGTATCTTAATAGTTCATTCAATTCTTCAATAATTTCTTTAGAGACTCCTACCTCATTACATGCAGACAGAAGGTTTTGTCTTATAATATTAGTTGGCTTTTTTACATTTACCAGAACAATCGGTCTTCTTAGAGGCGGATTTTTATTTACGATAATATGATCTCCACGCATTCTTTGAATAAAGAATCCTTCTTTACTTAGAATATTCACCACTTTTTGCACGATGGGTTTAAGCCTGTATTTCATTTTTGTTTTTCTCTTTTTATTATCAATTACTTGTCTTTTTAGAAACTATATCTTTATATTTCTTTTTGTGACTTATTTTGATAAATTAGAATATTTAGTAGGATTTGTTCTTAAATTATCTTCTGAAGTTTCCCAGCCAGCTAAGTTTTCTGAGGAATTTATTTTATCACCAAAGTAACTGGCTAGACGATAATATTTTTCAGGAGTTACTAGTTTTAGAGGAAGTTGATATTGTTCTACAAATAATTCTAATTTTTCTGCTTTATTCTTATCCTCTTTATTAGTTCTTATTTCATAAGCGTGAATTCTACCTCTTTTATTTTTTACAATAAAATCTATTTGCAAGGAAGTTTTATCTGAATTGAAAATCGCCCTATACTTTTCAGGTACATCAAGATCAAATCTTTGATGAGGAAGGTATTCTCTACCCAGATAATGAAATATTCTAGCAATATTGGCCTCCCACATTGATTGAGTTTCTAATTGAATATCTCCCCTATAACCCTGGAATGTAGGCAATCTATATCTAGAAAGATTATTTGGATTCAGACGTGCATCTCTTGTAGCTTCAGCTTGTCTCTTCCTAAATTCTTCATTTTCCCATAATTCTTTTGTACGTTCAGAATGTTTCCTTCTAAATTCTTCATCCTTCCATCTATCATTTAACATTTCTCTTAAACCTTCAGAATGTCTCTTCCTAAATTCTTCATCCTTCCAATTTTTCTTTACTGCTTCAGCATTTCTCTTCCTAAATTCTTCATTTTCCCATAATTCTTTTGTACGTTCAGAATGTTTCCTTCTAAATTCTTCATCCTTCCATCTATCATTTAACATTTCTCTTAAACCTTCAGCATTTCTCTTCCTAAACTCTTCATCCTTCCAATTCTCCCTTGTAGCCTCAGCATTTGTTTTGTTTGGAAGATTATATTGACGGAAAATTTTAGTTAAAGTAGGATGAGATGTTTTAGCCTCATTTGCGAGTAAGTTAATACTTTTATTACTATCTTGATGATAAAGAAATAGATTATCTACAATTGAGAGGGAAGGATCACCATACTTTCCATGCCATTCAGACAGGTTTTCTAAAGTTTTATCTGAAAAATTATCTTCGAGAGAGCTATCGCTATTCAAGAGGTATTCTATAAGGTTTTCTTTCTTAATAATCATAAAGATGTTAAAAATAAGGGTTATTTAAAACTTTCTAATTTGATACTATTATTTAGTGATAATTTAATGGCACTTTTTTGCCTTCCTAAAAAGATATAAAAACGAAGATTTTTATTGGCTTGTATGGGATTGTTATGGAAGAATTTAAAGAAGTATAAGGGATTGCTTGTTTTAGCTTTAGTTTTGGCTACAATCAATCAGGTTTTTTCTTTGCTTGATCCTCAAATATTTAGATTAATTATAGACAATTATGCCAGCAAAATTGGAGAGTTAGAAAGAGAGGAGTTTTTCAAGGGAATAGGGCTCTTACTTTTGGCATCAATAAGTGTGGCATTGATTTCTAGAATTGCCAAGAATTTTCAGGATTATACTGTGAGTTATATGACTCAAAAAATGGGTACACGAATGTATTCTCAAAGTGTGAATCATACTTTTTCTTTGCCTTATGAGGTTTTTGAAGATCAAAGATCTGGAGATTTACTGCAAAGACTGCAAAAGGCAAGAACTGACACACAAACATGGATTGCTAGTTTTATTAATGTTATTTATTTGTCTATAGTCGGCATTTTATTTGTCGTAATCTATGCTTTCAGTGTTCACTGGATGGTTGGGGCTACTTACTTCTTAATTGTTCCAATTTTGGGTGTATTGACTTTTGTTTTGAGCAAGAGAATTAAAGAAGCTCAAAAGAAAATTGTTGCTGAAAGTGCTGCATTAGCTGGATCTACAACTGAAACTTTAAGAAATGTTGAACTTGTTAAAAGTTTGGGATTGGAAAGTCAGGAAATTGGAAGATTAAATGAAGTTAATGAAAAAATACTTAATCTTGAATTAAAGAAAATAGTTATAATTAGAAAGATAAGTTTTATTCAAGGAACAATAATAAATTTGATGAGGGTCTGCTTGCTATTATTAATGCTTTGGCTTGTTTACACCAGGGGGATTACTTTAGGTGAATTCTTTAGTTTGTATATTTATTCATTCTTTATATTTTCACCGCTTGGTGAACTTGGAACTATTGCTGCTCATTATCAGGAAGCTAAAGCGAGCAATGAAAAATTACAAGAGGTATTAAAGATGTCGCCACAGGAGAAACCTGTTTCTCCTAAAACTATTGAGAGTTTAAAATCTATAGAATTTAAGAATGTCGAGTTTACTTATAAAAGCGGAAGTAAACCTTCAGTTAGAAATTTAGGATTAAATTTGAAGGGTGGAGAAACTATAGCATTTATTGGACCTTCTGGAAGTGGAAAGACTACATTAATTAAACTTTTAGTAGGGTTGTATAGTCCGACAAAAGGGAAAATAAGTATAAATGGGAAAGATTCTAAAGAAATTGATTATGATGATTTAAGAAGGCGTGTAGGATTGGTTTCACAAGAGACTCAATTATTTGCAGGAACTTTAAGGGAAAATTTGCTTTTCGTAAATCCTAATGCGACGGATGAAGAGTGCATGCAAGTTTTGAAACTCGCTTCTATTACTGCATTACTTGAAAGAGGAGGAAATGGACTAGATACTAAAATTGGGGAGGGAGGGATTAAAATTTCAGGCGGGGAAAGACAGAGACTCGCAATTGCCAGGGCATTATTAAGAAATCCTGACTTGATTATTTTTGATGAGGCTACAAGTAGTTTAGATTCTATAACTGAAAAGGAAATCACAAAAACAATACAGAATATCATTAAGGCAAGGCCTAATTTGATGGTTGTATTAATCGCACATAGATTGTCCACAGTTATTCACGCAGATGTAATTTATGTTTTAGAGAGAGGGAAAATTATTGAGAAAGGCACGCATAATGGCCTACTTAAGAAGAAAGGGCTGTATTATGCTTTGTGGAGACAACAAAGTGCGGTGGATAATGGGAAGGATAGTTTAAATGGGAAGAAAGTATAATTATTGTTTTTTTGTAAAATCAATTCTTTTTATGCCCTTTATTTTATCGAAATCAGGATCTGAACTTATTATGGTTTTGATATCTTTTTGTTTCATGGATGCGAGATGAAATGCGTCTCTTGGTTTTAGATTCGTTTCTTTGTAAACTTCAATCATTTTTATTATGGTTTGCATATTTGTAGAAATTATCTCTAAATTTTCTAATTTTAAGAATAGTTCTGCTGCCTCAACAGCGGTTTCGCGATTATTATATTTGTTAATTTGATAAATAAATTCATCGAAAGTTAATGATGTAGTGTAAGCTTTATAATGGCCTTTTTTCACTTTTTCTATAATTGCTCTTGCATTTTTCCCTATTTCTTCTGTGTCTATAGAAGCGTAAATGAATAGGTTTGCATCGAGATAAACTTCATCAAACTTTAATTCCTGCTCTTTTTGCCCTTTCATCATACTGTTCATAGATTGCATGGGGATCAACGTTTATCTTTTTTCCCTTTCTTTCTTTAGACGCTTTTTCTGCCATAATTTCAAGTTCCTTTAGGATATCTATATTATTGTTCTTTATTAGTACCCCTTGTTTTTCTTCTGTTATAATAACTTCCTGCTGAGGATACATTTTATAGGTTTCTCTAAATATCTTAGGAATTACAATTTGCCCTTTGGGGCCGAGTCTTACTTTAAGTTCTACCATGTTATACTTGAGGTAAGAAAGTATTTAAGGTTTATGGTTTGGGGCTGAACGAATTTTAATAAATTTATAATGGGCTGATTGTGTTTGTTGATTACACTTTGGGCAGACATCATTTAGGGTATAATGAAGGTTTGGGCATTTTTTTAATTTAGTCATTTTTCTATTAATTCAAAGATAGCTTTCTTTTCCTTGGCTTTCTTTTCTATATTATGCAGGATGTTTAGAAGATTTTTATTAGCTTCCTTAAAATCTTTTGCTTTAGCGGAAATTGAAAAGCGAGAAGAACCTAAGTAATTTATTTCTGAATCTGGAACATCCAATATTTCCTTCATCTCTGTTATAGCATTTGGAGAAACTGACGAAAGCTTGAAAATTTTCCTTACTTCTTTTTCTTTTTCTATTTTTTCTTTAAGTATATTTAAAATCTTTTCAATTTGGCTCTTACTAAAGAATTTTTCTAATATATTTGGATTGTCTTTTGCATCTTCTAAAAATGTTACAAAGTCGTATTCTTTTTTTATTTTTTTAACAAGTTCTTCAGGGTTTGTTACAATGTTTTTTAACATACTTATTAGACTGCGTTCTTTTTTATGGCGTTCTAATACTTCATACTTTTCTTTAGCGGTTACTCTTCTTAGGCTTAATTCTACGTGGCCTTGAGAGACATTTAACACCTTACAGACTATTTTTTTGTTTGGAATTACGTATTCTCTTAGATTTCTAATTCTTCCTGCAGCTACTTCGGATAGCACCATTGAGCCTTCTCCTTCATCCTCTATATCTAGGAAGATATTTGTTTTTTCTATTTTCTTAACGGTACATAATATTAATTGTCCTTCTACTAATGCCATAAGACTTCTTTAATTGGGCCTCTTACTTTGGCCTTGCCTCCTGTTGTTTTTAAGAGCATATAGTTGCATTTAGAGCATTTTATTATAGATGCTGATTTTCCAAAAACTATCCTGGTAGTGTTGCATCTTGGACAGCCTATTTTAAGGAATTTCGTTTTTTTGAATTTAGGCATAAAAATTTTAAGGGATGAAGGGTTTTAAAGATTACTATGAACTCTTTAACTCTTGGTTAGTGAATAATGGAGTTAGAGAGGTTAATTTACTTTAATAAAAGATCTGCTTTGACCGGCAGGTGATCTGAAAGGAGGTCATTTAATACTGTATAATTTAGGAACTTAAATTTTTTAGATGCAAGTATCCAATCTATTCTTACTTTTGGGTTAACTGCAGGGTGAGTTGGGATTTTCTTTTGAGGAAGGTAAGTATGGAGGTTTAAATTATCACAAAGCATATGGAGTGTTTTTTCTTTTCCAGCAAAATCGCAATTAAAATCGCCTGCAATAATTTTCGGAGTGTTTTTATAATTTGAAAAATAATCTATAATGTTTTTGGCTTGTTTCTCTCTAGAATGAAACCTCAAATAGTCAAGCCATACCATATGAACTGAAGCAAAATGGATCTTTCTATATGGGTGTTCGATTTCAGCAGAAACAAAGCCTTTTCTAGGCGTTGGAAATGAAAATGAAAATGGGCGGGAGTATGTGTTTTTAATTTGATATCGAGATAAAATGGCTGTTCCAAATTCATATATGCTCTTTTTTCCAAGAGAAAGGGATGAATGTTTGCCGTAAAAGCTGTAACGATATGGTGTTAGCTTCATTAATTCTGTTAATTGATCAAAATTTCCCGTAAATAGAGAATTACGATCAATTTCTTGCAAGCTTACAATGTCTGCATTTTCATGTTTAATTAACCTAGCTATTTCTTCAATATTTTTAGCAACTCTTTCTTTTTTTAGGAAAATTGGGAATACAGAATTATTAACATTTCTTCCATGCATTATGTTAAGATTAAGAATTTTAATTTGGTTGTTTTTCATATTTTTACAACTATTAGTTAAAATAGAGAGATATAAATGTTTTGAAATGATTTTTTAGACCTTTACAAGTTCTATATCCAGCACTTTTTGCAATTCTTGGATGAATTGTACTTCCTTATCTTTTGAAATGAGGCAACCAGCAGCGTTTGGATGTCCTCCAACTTCTCCCCCTAGAGGAACTACTACCTTATCAAGGACTTCACGAACATTACGCCCATCTTTTCCTGTAATTCTGGCAGAGACTTTTATTTTATCTTCATTATAGGCCAATGCAACGATAATTGTGCCTTCACTATATAATGGGGAGCGAGATATTATTGAGGCTACTGTTCCAATGATAGTGTCTCTAATATTATTTTTTGCATTTATTATTGTATAATTTTTGCCTGTAATTTTTTCAGCTTCAGCTATATATTTTAGGGCCGAAACCAAATGCTGGCGGTACTCAATGTAGATTTTTTCAGCTTTCGATTTTAGGGATTTATTACCAAGGCAAAATCCCAGAGAGACGAAAGGATAACCCATTCTACTGCAGGCATTAATTAGAGCTGAAAGTTCGCGGGCATCTTCAAGGCGATTATGAAATTTTAATAAATAGAGATTGCCTATAAGTTTTTCCGACTCAATTTTGCCAGGATTTTTTAAGATTATTGAAGTTGTTAGATTAGTCATTTCTTCATTGGTTAGTTCATATAAGGCTTTGTAGGCTCCATTATTTTTTGGAATATTAGCCTCTCTTAAAAGCTCTATTACCCCTTTATAGGAACCTGTTACGTTCGGGATATATGGAGATGAAGAATATTCTAGTGCTTTGTCGAGAGGTCTTGTAGAGGGATAAATTAATAGGCCTTTTTTTATTACTGCATCTGCATCTTTTATAATTTCATCATATCTTTTTCCAATATTATCTTGATGATTGTCTCCTATCATACCTATCAGGGCAAGCGTTGATAGGTCTTTATTTTGCTCTGAAAGAGATTTTGCAAAAAAATAGCATATTGCTGCACTACAAAGGGATTCTTGATTTTCTAATGAGGGATTAACCATTAATACATTTTCAGGTATTTCCTGCGTTATTTCGTGGTGGTCTAGGATTATAACTGGATTTTTTTTGTCTTTAAGATATTTCAAACTTCCAGAGGCTAAATCTAGAAATATAAGAAGATTATCTTCTGGAAGGTTTTTAATAAAGTCTTCATCAAGGCTTTTTACTATACTTAGAGTAAACGTTTTGTTCCATCGTTGAAGCGCACGTGAAAATATTGCTGCTGAAGCTATTCCATCGGTATCAAAATGGCTTACAATTCTAATTGGAAATGTCGTAAGATTATTTATTCTTTCAATTGCTAGTTTAATTCTGTCTAACATCCTCTTTTTGAAATATATTTATTGGTTTTTATTTAGCGTGTGTAAAAGCCACAATCTTTTTGCCAGTGATTTTTTTGCAGTATTATCATATTTATTTTTGCCCATGTGGGATTTTAGGTTGGTTATTTTGTTTTCAACTATTTCTTTTTCAGTAGTATACTTTACATTTGCTTCCTTTAGAATTTGAGTTACTTTTTTTCCTAGGAGGCGTGTTTTGGGAATTCCGTGTTTGTCTCTCAATATTAAGCCTATTTTAGCTGGTGAATTTCCTTGTTTTGCAAGATCTACTATTATTTTTTCTAACTCTTGAGGCTTTATTTTTATCCAGCTTGATTTTTCTTCTTTTTCTTCAGCAGGGGCAGATGAATCTACTGGTGAACCTTCTTTTTCTTCTGTTTTTTTTGTTTTTGGCATAATTGATTTTAGATTAGTGGTGTTTTAAAGGTTTCTGTTTGTTTTTTGTTGATAAATGGGGGGGTAAGTAGTTATTGGATAGTGGTTACACATAGTAAGATTTATAAAGGTGTTTTCAAAGGGAGTAGGATGGAAGATGAAATGGATTTTAGAGTTGGATTGGCTGAAAAGGCTATTGATAATGTAATGGATATTGGGTTAAACGGGTTAGTAGATGAGTTATGCACTATTAACTTTCCAGATCTTGATCGAGAGAAAATTATAGTTGGTTTGGAATTTTCTGATGATAAATTTCCAGATGTATTTGTGAGCCCTTTATTTGGAGGGGATTATTATCATATTGCTGGAAATCTACCTAGAAGTTTAATTGAAAAACCTTACTGTATGAAAGTTACTAAAGGGATTTTAGGCCATGAATTGACACATATTTCAAGAGGAGATATTAAAGGGGATGAAACTTGGCTTAGGAATGTTCTTTATACTGTAGCTTCAGAAGGATTTGATAATTATAAATTTTTATTGCCTGCTATTAATAATGAGGTAAAAGATAGGGAGTATGTTGAAAATTACTTTTCTAGAATTGAGAGGGCTACTGATGAAGAGGCAATCAGGAGAGGTTTAGGAAAAGAGACATATTTCGCTAGAAAATATGTTGAGAATATATTGAAGAATTATAACGCTAGGATGAATAGTGGTTATCATAGTAGCGAAAAAATATTAAGATTAATTAATCCTAAGAAAGGATTTTTTACTGATCAGGATTTGGAAGAAATAGCAAGTATTGATAAGGGGTTCTAAGAAAGATTGCTGCTTAGGGATTTTAAGAAGCGTAATGTTTAAAAAGGTTTGATTGAGAGTATAATGATAAGCGCATCCTTTGACTAGGTCTGTTAAGGGCTAGCTTTATTGACCTATTATATTATGAAGTTACCTAAAGAAACTAAGAGATACTGCCCGTATTGCAGAAAACATACGACACATGCAGTTGATACAGCAAAACAGAGAGCAAGATCTGCTACTCATCCTTTATCAAGAGGATCTAGTTCTAGAGAAAAATTAAGAGGATTAAGAGGAGGCTTTGGAAATTTAGGAAGAAGATCAAGAAAGGGGCCTAAAGATTGGAAAATGAAGGCAAAAGTTACAAAGAGAATTACTGTTACATATAGGTGCAAAGTTTGCAAGAAAATGCATAATATTAAAAAAGCAATTAGATCAGGAAGAATAGAAATAGGGGAGAAGATTTCAAAGTAAAATGGCAGAAGCAGTTAAACAGAAAACAGAGAGCAAAAAACGCGGAATTAAAAAAGGATTTTATGAAGTGGAAGCGCCATTGACCGCGGTTAAGATTTCTTTATACGGCGGTTCAATGGAAGAATTTGAAGGAAGGGTTGTAAATTTAGATTTGACTAAGAGTCTGCGAGGAAGGAGTTTGGAATTAAGAATGAAGATAAAAAATGAAGATGGAAAATTAAAGGCTAGTCCAGTTAGTGCTAATTTGGCAGGCTCTTACATTAGAAGGGCTTTAAGAAGAGGATCTGATTATGTTGAAGATTCATTTAAGGCTAACTGCAGAGATGCAGTTTTGGTTGTTAAACCTTTTATGATAACAAGAAGAAGAGTATCTAGAGAGGTAAGGAATGCAATAAGGGTAAATGCAAGGAAATTTATTGAAGGGTACTTGAAAATAAGAACTACTAAAGAATTGTTTTCTGATATAATTGCTAATAAATTGCAAAGAGGAATGGCTGCTAAATTAAAGAAAATTTATCCTCTAGCTATGTGCGAAATTAGAGTATTTGAAATTATAGGGGAAAAGGCTTTGGAGGATATTAAAGAAGAAGAGAGAAAGCAATTAATGGAAGAACAAGGAAAGGAAGAAATTTCGGAAATAGAAACCGAAGAAGAGAATAAAGAAGAAATTAAAAAAACAAGAAAAAAAGAGTAAAAAAAGGTTTATTAATTTTAAAGTGTGAATAATTTAATGATTAGAAAAATAGATTTGATAATAGTTTTATTTTTGATACTTACGTTTATTGGAAGTTTTTTGTATATTGCTGATAAAAATTTGTTTGTGGATGAAGAAGTTCATTATTTGCAGATTAAAAGATTTATGTCTGGCGATAGAGGAGTATATGATATTATAACTGTAATTCCTGGATATCATTATTTTTTATCGGTTATCGGAAAAACTTTTGATTTTTACAGTGAGGGCCAAATTAGATTAGTTAATGCAACTATTGGCTTTATTTCGATTTTTGTTTTTTTATTATTAACTTTCAAGATTGAAGGGAAGAGGGGCTGGAGAAAAGGGCTTGAATATGCATTTTTTCCTATTTTATTCCCTTTTTTCTTTTTGATATATACTGATGTTTTATCTTTGTTATTAGTAATGGCTATGGTTTACTTTACTCTAATTAAAAGATATTCTATAGCCGCGATATTTGGAATATTAAGTTTTTTTGTGAGGCAAAATAATGTTGTGTGGATGGGGTTTGCTTTATTTTTAGTTTATTTTCAAAGAAATGGGATGAAAATAAAATTCAGCGGGATTGGGGAGACAATAAAGAATTGCTGGGTTTTTATTTTAGGACTGGCAATATCTGTATTATTCTTCATTTATAATGGCGGATTTTCAGCAGGAGATAAGGCAATGCACGAGGGAGGAATATTTTTAGGAAATATATTTTTCTTCTTGTTTTTATTTTTCTTCTTATTTTTCTTTTTAAATATAAGCAATATTTTTAGGATCAAGGAATTTACTAGGAAGAATAAATGGATATGGATTTTACTTATTGGTATTTTTATAATATATATGAAATTTTTTGTCGTTGATCATCCCTATAATTTTCTTGGAAAAGATTATTTTTTAAGAAATATTATCCTTCAGGAGTTTATTTCTGGAATATGGATTAAAGCTTGTTTATTTATTCCTATCGCTTATTCTATTTTAAGCCTGTGTGTTATTAAATTAAAGAAAAAGGAGTTTTATTTGATATATTTGTTCAGTTTCATATCTTTACTGCCTATGTGGTTAATAGAACAGAGATATTATTTAATTCCTTTTACATTGTTTATATTATTTAAAGAGGAGAGTAAAAATTGGGTTGAGAGGGCGACAATTGGAATTTACTTTATAGCATCTATTGTTATTTTTTACTTAATTGGAGAGGTTAAGTTTTTCTTGTAATTCGGTTTTAGGCTTTTAAATACATGACCCTAACTTTTAAAAACTCTTAAATTCCCTAACAAGTATAGCCCCTTAGTCTAGTGGTCTAGGATTTCAGGTTTTGGTCCTGAAGACCCAGGTTCGAATCCTGGAGGGGCTATGAAACAAAAGGTTAGATAGCTTAATAAATAAATTATAACACATCTTGACATGAATGACCTGTTTGAAATTAAAAAATCTAAAATAGCTGGAAATGGGATTTTTGCCAGTAAAGAAATAAAAAAGGGACAAACTATTTACTTTCTAAGTGGAGAATTATGTAGTTTAGACGAAATAATAAAGAAGGTAAATAATGGAGTGGAAGAGCCCTCCGATCCCTTGGAAGTTGAAAATGAAGAATATTTGGATTTAGACGAAACATCAAGAACTTTTAATCATTTATGTAATCCTAATGCATTTATTCGCGGAAGAAATGAACTTGTTGCTTTGAAAAATATTACAATTGGAGAAGAAATAACTTTTGATTATTCTACTACAATGAATGACAACGAAGAAAAAATAAAGGCGGCTGGAAGAACATTATGGACTTGCAAATGTAATTGCGGAGCAAAAAACTGCAGAGGAATAATAAACCAATTCAAAACCTTATCAAAAAAAAGACAAGAATTTTACATAAAAAACATGTATGTGCCTGATTTCATACTAAGAAAGTTTAAATAAAAAGCCTGATAAATAACTTTTAGTTATAAAGCTGGAGGGGTTATCCAACAAAAGATTCTATAGTCTAAGTGTGCAAACATCACTTAGTTATTTGGAAAGGGTTAAAAATGATTAATCATATATCTTAATGTGAAAATAAAAATTAATTTTCAAAAAGAAAAGATAGGATTATATCCTAAGAATAGAATTAAGAAAGTTTGGAATAATCCTCAAATAGTTACGACCTCTGTAAAACCTACAATAGTAAAAGATGGAAATAAAAATGTTCTCCAATTAGGTTTTTCAAAAGGAAAGTTTGGAAAGGAAGATAAGGCAAGCTGGCATATAAATTTTAAAAAAAGTTATGAAGTTTTATATTGCCAGTATAAGGTAAAGTTTGAGAAAGGTTTTGACTGGAAATTGGGGGGAAAATTGCCTGGATTTGGTGGAGGAGACAAACCCGGAGGAGGAAAACAGTCTAAGGAGGGTTTTTCCTCAAGAGTTATGTGGCGCGAAAAAGGAACAATGCATCAATATGTCTATTATCCAGAAAACAATGCTCATTACGGAAAAGGGTTCTGGTGGCATAATCTGTGCTCTAATAAAATTGAACAATTGAAATTCAAGCCTGGTAAATGGCACACTATAAAAATGAAAATCAAAATGAATAACAACTGGAAAGATCCGGGGCATATAATCTCATGGCTTGATGGAAAACTTGCCCTTTACCAATACATCGACCTAAGAGAAAAGAATACCAAAGAATATGGGGTTGAGTCATTTATTTTTACAGTATTCTTTGGTGGCGATGACAAAAGTTTTGCTCCAAGAAAAGATTGTAAGATTTATTTTGATGATTTTATAATTTCTGATAAAGATATTAAATAATACTTGGTTTATTTTTTTTCTGATAAATATATAAAAAATAGTCGGATAAATAACTTTTAGTTTAAAAGCTGAAGGGGCTATTCATTTTAACAAGCATAGTTTTCAGATACAGTAGTTACTATGATTTGCTTATTAGTCTTTGGGATTGATACAAGGGTATATGGTTGGGTTAACGCTTGGGTTAGAAGACAATTTTCTCCAGGAGTCGACTCTTTTACTATGGCTTCAATATAAAATAAATGATTGATCATTTTTTCAACTTTAATTGAGTAGCCCCCTGTAGGTTTTTCGCCTAGAAATAAGGCTATAATTGTTTCTTCTTGAAAGTTTGGAGAGGAGGGTAGTATTTGTTCTGGAAACATTTCGCCCCATAGTTTTGTCCAATCTGTTGTTGATTTTGCTATTCTGGTCTGTTTTTGAGATAGGCTGTTTTGTGTTCCTTCAAGAAGAACTTTAAAAGATAATTCTCCAGGTTTTTTTTCTGTTTCCTGCGGTGTTTTTACAATATCTAAATAAAAAACTGAAATAACAATTATTATTCCAATTAAAACAAGGGACGAATGAAATAAAAGGGGTTTATTTACCATTAAGGTTAAAGGTGGAGGTTGTATTTAAATTGTTTTTTATATTCTAGTAGTATTGAAGTGATTAATAATATAGTCAAATGTATAAAACTTTATTAATATCTTCTATTTATTATAATTATGTGGACATACCATAAAGAAGTAAAAAGAGAGTTTGATGTTACTAAAGTAAATAGAGACTTTATTATTTTTGAATCTGATACAAGTTCTTTTGACTTTTGTAGTGCAAATTTCAAAAATAACTATTTTGGGAAGCAAATTTATTCTTCTCAACTACAAATTTTTAATGTAAATAAAAATCATCCAGTGGAACTAAGAAGCACCTCTCATCAAAATGTCCGCCTTAGGGTTTTAGGTGATGAGCGTCTTCCTGCACAATTAGCATTGGATAAGGAAGTTTATCGATGTTCTACTTTGGTACTTATGCCTTATAAAATAGAAGAAGTTCCTGCAGTGGAAGAGGAAAAAGCAAGAATTTATTCAATCGAGAAAGGATTTGCTAGAATTGGCCAGAGTGAAAGATTAGATAGTTCTTTGTTATTTGTTCCGCATGGAGATATTATTGAGTCAGAAATTTCAAAGTATTGTTTCATGCCACCATCACAAGTTTGGTCTCATGTACATAAGTGGCTATTAAATAGGCATGTTGTTTATTCCAAAGCAGATATATTTAATAACAAAGAAGAAGGTCATTTTGAGATTCCTATTGATGGAGTAAGAAAAGTTAGCAAAGACATTGTTCAAACATTGGAAAGAGAGTACGATATAAAATTAATTTTTGATAATTAATATTGATCTTTATAACGCCCTCTTGATTCTACTTTTTTTAATCTTTTTAAAATTTCTTCATAATTTTTTGAAATTTTATAGCCTTCTAGAATGGAATTAAAGGCCTGCTCGGCAATTTTGAAATGCTTGGCCTCTAGAGCTTCTTTAATTAAGTGGAGATCTACTGCTTTGTCCTCTGCTCTTTTCGAGGTAAACCCTAAACCGAAGTCAATAAAATAGAGAATAGATTTTTGCAATATCATGTTAGAAGTAGTTAAATCTCCATGAATTATATCGTTGTCATGAATTTTGGCAAGATTTTCCCCAATTTTTTTACATACTTCTAATTTATTTTTTATAGAATCCAGATGTTCGGATAGTTTTTTTCCTTCAATAAACTCTATTATTATTTCTTGAGTATTTTCATTTAATTTAAGAATTTTAGGAATTGGGATAAGTTTGGACGCTTTTTGAAGAAGATTAAATTCTTTTTTTGTTCTTTGCTTTCTAATTTTTTGATCTAATTCAGGGAGCCTGTAAGATTTTCTTACTCTTTTTTTTGTAATTAATTCTTTATCTTTTATTATAATTGCTTCAGCCCCTTGCTGAATTATTTTTCCTTTCATGATAGATGGTGCAAGGGAAGGTTTATAAGGTTTTTTTGGCATATATTTAGATGATTTCTAAGGCAGGATCAATACTAACATTGATTGGGGGGATAATTACTTTTGTAATTTCATTTTTGTTTTTGTTAGTTGGGATTGTTGTTTTATCTGTTGCATCATTATATGATAAAATAGGAACTCAACTAGCACCTGGACTAATTGCCGGCATTTTAATACTTATTTTTATATGTTTGTTAATAGCAGGAATATTGAAAATTTATGCGTCAAAATTAATGATGAATAAAAAGAAGGTAGTTAAGGGAGGAGTTATTGCTGTAGTAACAGGGGCGTTCACTTCAGATATATTTGCTTTGAGCGGAGGGATAGTCGCTCTTGTTCAAGGGAACAATTAAACTTTGATTATTGTTTAATAATACTGAAGTTAGAACTTCATTTTTCTACCGAATTTTTTGGCGAATTTCATAATTGTTTTTTGATCCATTGTGCCTGATGCAAGATTTGATTGAGAACTAATCATTTCTTTAAGCATTTTATATTGTTTTATCAATGCCCTAATTTCTGAAGTGGATGTTCCCGATCCTTTTGCAATTCTCGCGATTCTTGATGTTTGTTTTTCTAGAATTTCCGGATTTTCAACTTCTTCTTTAGTCATAGAATTTATTGCATGCTTCCAATGCTTAACTTTTTCCTGCTGTAATTCTAATTGCTCTGATGATATTTTTTCTTTTGCCTTTCCTAAACCTGGGATTAGAGAAAGAACTTTATCCATGGAGCCGAGAGATTCCATTGATTCTAACTGTGTTTGCAAATCTTTAAGGGTAAATTTTCCTTCTTGCAGTCTTGCTTGCTGTTCTTCTATTTGTTTTTGATCCATTACTGAATGGATCTTTTCCATAAGTGTTTTTAAGTCGCCCATACCTAGAAGCCTTGAGAGGAATGATTCTGGGTCGAAAGTTTCTAAATCAGATGGTTTTTCACCTGTTCCGATAAATATTACAGGGGCTTTTACTTCTGCACAGGCTGTTAGTGAACCTCCTGCCTTTGCGGTTGAGTCCATACGAGTTATTATTACTCCTGTAATATTTAGGATTTCTTTGAATTTTTGCGCTTGGGATTTTGCAGCTTGCCCTATATCTGCAGGCATGACTAGAATAGTTTCAGAAGGAGAAATAAGTTTATTCAAGGATTTTATTTCATCTATTAACTGTGAATCTAGAGCATCACGACCTGCTGTATCGACTAAAACTAAATCATATTTTTTTAATTCTTGTAAGAAAGACTTGTAGATTTTTTCAGGAGATTTTTCTTTTTTATTTACAAAGATGGGAATGTTTAATTTTTTTCCTAATTGTTCTAATTGGTCGGTTGCTGCAGGACGATGGACATCTAGACCTATGGCACATACTTTATGGCCTCTTTTAGCATAATAAGATGCTAATTTTGAAATGGTAGTTGTTTTTCCAGATCCGTACAAACCTACTAACATAAAAGTATTTGATTTTTGCAGTTTTATTTCTCTTTTTTCTCCTAGAATAGACAATAGTTCATCATGCAATAATTTAATGACATGCTCTTTTTTTTCTAAGCCTTTAATTCTTTCATCTAGAGCAACTTGCTTAATTTTTTGGGTGATTTGCAAGACCAAGGAGACATTAACATCTGCTTCTATGAGTGCTCTTTGCAAATCTTTTATAATTTGATCAACTAGAGTTTTATCTAGAAAAATAGCATTAGCTATCTTATCTGTTGTTTTTTTCAATACTGATGACAGTTTGTCTAACATAGAAAAGGCAGGAAAGAAGGGGTTAATAAAGTTTCGCTAGAGATAATGTTTATGAATGGCGCGACTAAAAATTCCAACAATGTATTTTTGAGTTTTTCAAAAACATTTCGGAATGTGAAAATTAACGGAATTTATTTAAGCAATTCTTCTTTCTCTTGCAAAAGTTGGAACCCATATTCCATAAAGTGCAATCGCATCTTTGTAAGCATTTACTTCTTTTCCGACAGCAGAAGCCAAAGATTCTGGTCTTACTTCTAAAGCATTCAAAACTCGTGTGACTTTGTCTAAACTTCCAACATGGAGTGTTGCAATTTCTCCAGATGTTTGATCTCTTATTGTAATTCCAAGTCCCGATTTATTCCCAGTGATAGAACGAGTATCATAAGGAGTTTTCTCTTCAACACCATCTCTTGTTCTCTTGCAAAAGTAAATGTCTACAACTGTTGAAGTTACTCTTCTTAAGGAATCCAAATGTTCTGGATTTGTAGGTAAATTTCCGGTATGAACATTTAAACCATTTATATCATATATTTCATATGTCATATTTTGGTTATTATTGGATCATATTTAAATCTTTCGCTTTATCACTATTACAAAGTTACAAATATAATTATTCATTTTTCGGATTATTAACATATAAGTGGGAGGTAATAAAAATATAACAAATCCTGTTATAAGGTAATTTTATAAATTAATTCACATTGAAGGGACCATGAACTTGGATCAGATATTTATTTATGCAATTGTTTTAGCTGTTGTTATTTTTATTATTTCCTATATAATCAAGATGCTAAAGGGAAAAATTGCAATTGAACTGGAAAAATTTGAATATTCTACTGGAGAGGAAATTAAGGGGCAGGTTATATTAAAATTAAGAAAGGAAGTTAAGGCAACGGCACTTAATATTGGGATTATTGGAGAGAGAAAACAGAAATCTTCTTTTGGCCGAAAATCATCAAGCCAAAAAAATGCTGTTTATGAATTCAAGAAGCCAATAAGCGGAGAAAAGATTTATCCTGCTGGAGAGAGTAAATTTGACTTTAAATTGAAGACTCCGAGTAATATCGAGTCTAAAATAAATAGTGGGAATGCAACGGTGGATACAATGATGAACACAATGTTAAGTTATGCTGGCATGATTAGATGGTATGTGGTTGCTGAATTGGAAGTTGCTGGACTTAATATTAAAAAGAAGGTTCAGATTAACATCTCGTAATTTTTGATTATTCTGTCCAGGACTTTGAGAGGCTCTTCTGGATTGAACTTGTTTTTATTTAGAGCTTTCTCATACTTTGATAGATTGTTGAGGAAATTTTGGATTTGGATTTTACTAGGATTTTCTGAATAGTCACCTAGGCCTGATTTTTTTAGGTAGAGGGCGTTAAATGTTTGCTCGAACTGGCCTTTTAGAGGGAGTGCGAAATATGGCTTTTTTAGATAAATTGCTTCTGAAATTAGAGAGAAACCTGCAGATGCGATTACTGCTTTACAGGTTGATAGGTCTTTTAGAAATGAAGTTGATGGCTTTTTTAGCAGGATATTTTTTATCTTTTCATTTTTTTTGATAAAAGGAGAATAAACGATAAAGTTCTCTGGGATTGAACTGAATATTTTTATTAAATTTTCTGAAGGTTTGGTTAAGTATATTAGAACTTTATTTTGTTTTATAGGCTTTAAATTTATTATCTCTTTTCTTAATATTGGAGAGACTATGAATGTTTTTTCTTTAGAAGGTTTTGTTTTTGTAAATGAAGTTACTATGAACGCATCCGCTTTTGAGACACAGGTATTTATCGTTAGTTTGGCTAATGTACTTGACAGGAGATATTCTTTTGGTATTTTTATGTTGGTATTTGTTAGAAGGTGTTGATTATCGAGGCTTATTAATGGAAGATTATACCAATAGGAGATTATTGGAGTTAGGAGTTCCATATCTGAAATGCAAATTTGAGGTGAAAATTTGTCTATTTTAGATTTTATTGGCTTCCAATTTGATAAATCTGTAAGGGTTGTTTGAATATTTTTAAGGAAAGTTTTAGTTAGCGAAAGTTTCCCGTTTTCAAATACTAATGGGATTCCTTCGATTTTTATAGAGGGGAATTTTTTTAATACCTCATAAGCTTGGCCATAAGTTAGTACAAGAACTTTATGTCCTTTTTTATGTAAATGTGAAATTATTTCTATTGCCCTGGACGAATGACCTAAACCTTCTCCACATACCCCGTATAGTATACGCATTTTATTGATGGAGGGAGAAATGTTAATAAATGTTGGTTTTGAGAGAGAAAAGGTTTAAAATATTACTTTAGACCAAAATATCTATCAAACTCTATGCCTACTTTAGTGTGAGTTTTTATATAATCTGCTAAATCTTGGGGTGAATTCTTATCATCCCTCATTTTTTTTATGGTTTCTTCCATTATGGCCTCATTCACATTTAAATCTAAAAGATACATTACCATATTTATCTTTTTTTGATCTGGACGTATTATTTTCATTTCATCTTTTTTTCTTTGTAAGTAGACAATTTCAAACGGCCCCCCCACCCCAGTATGCTTTTCACTTGCCTTTCCGGCTTTCATTAAAACATCTATTCCTTCGTCTAAGCTTAGTTCTTTTTTCCATCTATAATTTTCTAATTCTACACCCATCTTTTCAATAGCCATAATTTGTCCGCTTCCTGAAACGGCGTAGTCTTTTATATTATTGAATAATAGGCTTGTTCCAGGAAATCCTACTAAATATAGAAGGGGATTATCATAGTTTGTAGCTAACATTAATTCCAAAGAAAAAAATCCGTTTGTATTATTCGAAGCTTTGAGGACTTCTTCTACTACATGATGATTAATAACTGTACCTTGCTGGGGGGCTATTACTTCTCTAATATCGGAGAAACCATATTTTGCTAGGACTCCTCTTTGAAAATGTTTCGCCCTTATGTTATGGTAAGATTGTTCAACTTTATCGCTTAATTCTTTTCCTGACCTATATTGATTCTCTTTAACTAATTGAATAATTTCATTTCCTAGCACTGGAGAACCTATTACACCTGTTATTGAAGAATCATCTAATTCTTGAATTTTTTTAAAAATATCTTGCGTAAATCCTATTCCTTGGTAGGTCCCTTCAGCATCTTGAATTAACATAACTGTATTGTTATTAGGAATTAGTCCTATACTTATTGTCATATGGATGTGGGCTAAATGAGGTTTATAAATCTTTTTGTTTGTAACTACTTTTAAGTTAAATACTTTAATTAAATAAATCTAAATAATGTTATTTAATATTTAATAAAGTTATTTAATTTTAGTCCTGAAAGGGTTAGATAGGGGAGGAAATTACTAGTGATTTATAATTGGGGGAAAGATTTATTAAGATTATTTAATGTTAAATAAGAATGGTAAAAAAAGAGGGTGGAAAAAGTTTAAAGACTTTTAATTTAAATGGGGAAATTTATAGAGAATATTCCGAATACTGCAGGAAACACGGAATTAGCATGAGCAAAAAAGTTGAGAATTTCATCAAGCAAGAATTAGAAAAATTTAGAGGCGTTAGGGGTGATGAAAATAAAACAATTGAAAGAAAATCAGGGGAATTTAGCGGGGAGATTGAACATTCTTTTAAAAAATATTGCTGAAAGATTTTTATACTGAAAATGTTTAGAGAGTTAGATGGCGAAAGAGGGTTTTTTTAGAAAGAATAAATATGCTTTCTCTTTATTAATAATTATTTTAGTGCTTTTTGGTATTACTGCAATTAACCCTCCTTATCCTCAAGATTTTTTTTACGAACATATCATGACTATTGTTTTTTTTGTGTTGATGATTTTTAGCTACAAATATTTTAGGTTGAGCAATCTATCATATACTTTGATATTTGCTTTTTTAATTTTGCATATTATTGGGGCGAGGTTTACTTATTCTGAAGTGCCTTATCCTCAATTTTTTATGAACTATTTTAATTTTGATATTCAAGAATTTTTTGGGTGGGAAAGAAATCATTATGATAGATTGGTTCATTTTTCATTTGGACTGCTTTTTGCGTACCCTCTAAGAGAACTATTTTGGAGAGTAGCACAGGCAAAAGGAATTTGGAGATATTATTTGCCTTTAGAGTTAGTTATGGCTTTTTCAATGTTATATGAATTAATAGAATATGGATTTGCTGTAATTGTCGGCGGAGATGTTGGCCAGTCATATTTAGGAACACAAGGAGATGAGTGGGATGCACAGAAAGATATGCTGTTAGCGACGCTGGGGGGATTAATAACTCTAAGTGTGACTTTTTTTGTTAATTTATTTTACAAGGGTTTTAAGAATGAACTAAAAGACAGTCTTAAAATAAGCAGAAAAACTCCTTTAGGAGAAGTAGAATTAAGAAGGTTAAAGAAGAGGGCAGGGAGATAGTTTTTTACTCGAGTCCTAGATTTTTTAGAACTGTGGATTTAGTGAAAGGAGTTAGGTCTTTGTAGTTTTGTCCAGTCCCTAAGAAGTAAATAGGTTTTTTAGTTACATAGGAAACTGAAAGAATTGTACCTGCCTTTTCATCTACATCTGCTTTTGAGAGTATTATTCCGTCAATATTAATCGATTCATTAAATGTTTTAGCCTGCTCTAGAGCATCATTTCCGGTTATTGATTCAGCAAGAAATATTTTTAAATCTGGCTGTGAGACTCTTACTATTTTTTCCATTTCTTTAATAAGATTTGTTTTGGTGTACATTCTTCCAGCAGTGTCTATAAGAACTGCTTTTATTTTGTGGATCTCTGCATATTTTTTAGTGTCAAAAGCAACTGCGGCAGGGTCTGAACCATAGGTATGTTTTACAATAGGTATATGCAATTTATCCGCATGCTGCTGGAGTTGTTCAATTGAGGCAGCCCTGAAGGTATCGGCTGCTCCTAAAACGCATGAGATATTATTTTCTTTAAGGTAGTGTGCTACTTTTGCAATTGAGGTGGTTTTACCGCTTCCATTGATTCCAACAAATATTATTACATAAGGGCCAGTGTGTTTTTTATTTATTGCTTCGATAAGATTAGGCGGTTCTGTTAAGATTTCTAAAATAGAATTTTTAAGGGAATTAATTATTGTTTCATTTACCTTTGCTTTTTTTACTTCTATTCCAACAAGGTCTTTTGACAGTTCTTTATGGATTTTTTCTACAACGTCTAGCGCGACATTATTTTCGAGAAGAGTTATTTCTAACTCTTGAAATAGTTCATCGAACTGCTCTTGTGCAAGAGTGGATGTTGAAAGTTTTGACGCTAATTTTGAAAAGAATCCTTCTTGTTTTTCTGGTTCTTGTATTTTTTTAGGTTCTTCTTTTATTGCTTCAGGAATGGATTGTTCAGGCACTTTTTGTTCAATAATTGCTGATTCTTCTGATTTTTCTTGGGTTAGGTTTTCGCCTGATTTTTTTCTTGAGAAAATTTTTGAGAAAAAGCCTTGCTTCTCGTCAGCTGGTTTTTGTTCGTCAATAATTTCTTTTTCAAGTTCTTCTAGGCCTTTCTGAAGCTTTTCATCATGAACAGTTTCTTGAGGTTTAATGACTGGTTTTTCTTCGATTTTTTGGGGCGTTTCTTGAATAACTTCTTCTTTGATTTCCTCTATTTTCTTCTTTTTAGTTTCTTTTTTTATTTTAGAAGGTTTTACTGGTTTTTCTTTATTTTTTTTTGGCTTAATTTCTTTTTTTTCTTTAGCAGACTTAGTTTTACTAGTTTTTTCTTCTTCTGGTTTTTTGAACCAGGATGTTAGTTTGTCTTTAAGTGATTTAAACATAATTTTCTTAGAGGAGGGAGATTTATAAAGTTGTGTTTTACTTAAATTTTTATTCGATAATGGTATATTTTATCAAAGCGAATTGTCCAGGAACAGGTTTGTTTTATTGATGCTTTTTCCATTATTTTTCTAAAAAGACGGATTGAATTTCCATGTGCTGAAATTGCCACATTGACTTTATTTTTTATCATTAAATCTTTTAAATCTTTAATAAAAGAAGAGACTCTTTTTTCTACCTGCTTGAAACTCTCTCCTTTTGGAGGCGAGGCGGAGAAATCTCTATGAATTCTATTAAATTCATCCAGGGAATGCTTTTTTATATAATCTTCATGAAGAGTTCCATTTAGAGTGCCGTAATTTCGCTCTATTATCCTATTATCGATGATAATTTTTTTACATTCAGGGTGGAATTTTAGAACTTGTTTAAGTGTTTGTTTTGAGCGATTTAATTTTGTTTGAAAAGCAACCTGAAATTCTTTATTTTTCAGTTTATTTGCCAAAATTTTGGCTTGTTTTTTCCCCAATGCTGTTAGTGGAGGGTTATGCAGACCTGTAAAACGTTTGTCTCTATTATAAGTAGTTTGATCGTGACGGAAAAGATAGATATTTAGTTTATTTGCCATTTCATATAGGTGGAAGGATGGATTTTTATATGTAATGGAATGTTGTGTTTGTTTGCAATAAAGAATAAAAAGGTATGAAGGTAAGGATAATTATGGGTATTGAATACGGGACAATAATACACAGGATTACTTTTAAAGAATCTGAATTGGTTTCTGATATTGCGAAGGAACTAAGGGATAAGCATCCTGCATTGGATGAAAGAGAAAGCTTAAAACTTGCACAGAATTCTTTAAATGGTTTAAGAAGGGATTATGATGAATCACTCTATAAGGGATTGGTAAGAGAAGGGGTGAATTATGGTGTTAAGTTATATGGGGAATCTGGAAGTGAAGGGCCAGTTGAAGATTTTGGTTTGGGATAGATTATGGCTAATTTTATACACTATTTAATAATCTCTAAATGGCACTATTTTTACATTTTTAACAGATGAACGGATTACATAGCCATCTTTTTTTGGAGAATGCTCTAATTCGTTATTCTCTCTCATCAATAACATTACACTTCTAATATCGTTTGTGGTGTATCTATTATTATATAATAACTTAATTTTTGCTGTGACTTCTTCAGGAGTTTTACCCGGAAAATCGTATCTATCTTGAACTATCTCAAGAACACTAAGAATTAATGGCCTAGCATGTTCGTATATAACTTTTTCACATTGTTCTAATGTTTTTTTTGCATTTTCTCTTTTTCTAAATGCGTCATTTAATCTCATATTTTGTAAAATTACTTTCATTATAAAAATATTGTTGTAATAGCTTTATATTCAACATTAATCTTAAATAGTTAAATGATTAATATTTATTATGGATATAAAAAATAGAGCAGATATTTTGTCTTTTGGAGACTTATGTGGAAGGATACAAGGTCTTTATGATTCACAAAATATAAGCATAGCATATGTTAAGATAGAGGAAAATGCAATTTCCCATAAACATGATAAAATGGAAGAGGTTTATTATATACTTAAGGGGGAGGGAATTATACAAATTGGAAAGGAGAGAAGAAAAATTGGAGTGGATGATGTTATTTCTATACCTAAGGGAGAATATCATCATTTGGAAAATACATCTAAGGAACCACTGGAATTAATTGTGGTTACTCATCCTAGATACGATTCAACGGATGTCCATAAAAAAGAATAATTTTAGACTACAACTAATTTTATAAGCAAGTTAATTATGAGAATTATATGCTAACTTATAATGATTTATATGAATTACTTAGAAAGGAGAAATATTCAGAAACTTTACAACAGATAGATCGGAATTTTTTGACTGATTTTTCTGAATATTTAAAAAAATTAAGGGAAGAGACTAAAGGGGAGAGTGATTTATTTTCAAACGGTGCTGCGGATTCTAAGAAACAACTCGAAAATTCTATTGCGTTATTTAAAGGAATAATCTTAAGAAGAAAGAAGAAATTACTTCAATTAGTTTTTGTGGCGGCTGAAACTGGAATAATGAAAAGAGACTATGAAAATATGTTTGATTTTGAGAAAAAGATATTTGATAATTTAGTAAAGGCACTAGAAGAAGGGGATAAAGAACTTTCTTTAATTATGAATGGGCGACAGGATAGCAAATTAGAATTTAAGATGATCATTTTTAATGAAAATATTGATTCGTTTGCTGATATGGAAGGCAATTTAATCGGGCCATTTATTAAAGGAGATTTGGTTAATTTAGATTCTAAAGTATGCGACGTTTTGGTTAGTGGGAAAAAGGCAAGTTATGTTGATGAAAATTAATAATGTTAGCCGTAAAGAATTGTACCTATAATTATTAATGCATCTAAAACAATCCAAATTACATAAGCAAATATTATTGGCTTATATTTATGGATAATTCCATAGGAAAGCCAGAAACAGGCAACAATGAGGTATGATGTCCAGGATATTGCTGATACGCCCGATGCGTTTTTTTCCAGCCAAATATTAAGAAGTTGAGGGAGAGTTATTAGCGGGCTTATTATTCCAGCTAGATAGATTAATCTATCTATTAACTTTTTTTCATCTCTTTTTGTTATTTTTAGTTTATGTAATATTGAATGTATCATCTCTTTTTAATTACTATAAGAAAAAGGACAATGGAGATTATTATAAATAATGAGGGAAGAATTGAGGTCAACACTAGATTAGTTTTGTCTCCAGGGGAAAGAAGAATTTCCTTATTTGATGTTAAAAAAAATATTCCTAAGGTGTAAAGAGCAAGGGCTGAAATTGATAGAAATAATTTAGTAGAGTGCATGTTTTTGTAAATACGGGGAATTATTTAAGACTTTTGCTTTTTGAAATTTAATGCTAGGGAGTTCATGCAATATCTTTTTCCAGTTGGATTGGGGCCGTCATCAAAAATATGGCCTAAGTGGCTTCCGCATTTTTTACAAATAACTTCAACTCTTTTCATAAATAAGGAATCATCTTTTTTTAGTTGGACTGAATTAGGAAGTGCATCATAGAAACTAGGCCAGCCTGTTCCAGATTCAAATTTTGTTTTCGAGTTGAATAGTGGATTTCCACAGGCTGTGCAGGTATAGACTCCAGTTTCTTTGTTATGAAGCAGAGCTCCTGTGAATGGGGCTTCTGTTCCTTTTTCTCTAAGTATGTGATATTGTTCTGGGGAAAGTTTTTTCTTGAAGTTTGAGATTGATTGAGGTTTTTTGGATTTCATTTTATCATTTCTCCAACACTAGGGATA
Source organism: Nanobdellota archaeon (assembly GCA_030648155.1). Lineage (GTDB taxonomy): Archaea > Nanobdellota > Nanobdellia > Pacearchaeales > GW2011-AR1 > JAUSIK01. Next base: position 97,653 of record JAUSIK010000013.1, read on the forward strand.
TGCAGTAATATAAATTCTCTAATTTCTTTTTTAAATTCAGGATTCAATGATATTCCAGTAAAATTTGACTTTTTATATATTAATATCCAGTTCAATTTAGAAAGTTGTTTTAGAGATTCATTAAGATTTTGAAATCTTTTGAAATGTTCTGTTCGGTCATATTTTGCCCCCCAGTTTTCTTTCCTGGCTAACTTAAACATTATTTCGGCTTTCTCTTTTTCTAAAGTAAGATTCATTTTTATGTAATAATTCATTTTTATATAAATGTTTCTATTTTTGATATATCTCTATTATGAATAGTAATATTTATAAAGGGGCATAATTTAATCATATTATGAAAATTAAAGAGAATAAGTCTTTATTTTTGAAACAATTTGGAGATACTCCTCAATTGAGAGTTTTAGACTTTTTTATAGATAATCATTTTTTTGATTTTCCTCTAACGGAAATAGCTAGAGAAAGTAATGTAAGCTATAATTCATTAAAGTTGATATTACCTCAATTTATTAAGAACGGTATTGTTTACAAAACTAGAAGAATTGGAAAGTCCGATTATTATAAATTAAATTTGGAAAACCTTATTGTAAAAAATTTGATGAAACTTGATTGGATGCTTGTAGAAAGAAGTATGGAAAATATTGGAAATAAAGAGAAAAAAGTTATTCTATCTTAATTATTTAGATATAAATTTCTATTGGATCAATTTTTAATAAAGATCATTGAGACATCCTATAGGATTGGCAAGATATGGTTTAAATAGTTCTTTGATTATTTTTATTTATGAGATACGACGGTATAGAGATTATAGGTTCTGGGAAATTTTCAGAGAAAACTGTAGATGCACTTGAATGGATTAAGAGTAAGAGCAAGAAAGATTATGAAAAAGTTAGGAAATATTTGAAGGTTATAAAGCAGTCATCTCGGTCTTTAATGTTATTAAAGACGGCACAGTTTAATGTTAATATTCGTTCCGCTTACCATGGAGTTGAATGGTATGCTGGGATTATTGTACATGATGTACATCACTACTATTTGCATGCTATAAAAGGGTTTAAATGGGAACCTAAAACATTTGCTAAACATGAATATTTGTGTTTTGATGAACAATTGAAATTTTTAAGGAAAATTAAGGCTCCTCAATGGCTGATAGATCACGTTGAAAAGTCTTACAAAGCTGGACATTGGAGACCTTCAGCTAGAAAAAAGCAAAATTGGTGAAGGTTCAAGAAAAGCCTCAAGAGGGATTTGAAATACAAACTTTTTAGAAAAAAGTTTCTATGAGTTCAAAAACTTAGAAGGCTATTGATTCTCAATAGTTGTCTAGCGCATGCACAATTCCTTAAGAATTGATTGGAATTTTCAATTCCAAAAAGCCTCAAGAGGGATTTGAACCCCCGACCCTTAGTTCGTTTGGATTTCTTCTCATACAAAACTAATGCTCTACCACTGAGCTATTGAGGCATATAAAGATTAGATTTTGAAGAGTTTATAAGATTTTGGTTTTGTTTTTGAGCTGATTTTTATCCTTAATTTTTTGCAGATAGAAAGGTTTAAGTATTATTACGTATAATTACGTAATATGGTAGTTATAAGCAGAGTCAGCAGGGGGAGCAAAATGGATCAGATATATCTGCCTAGAAATAGAGAGGGCTTGAATGCAGGAGATTATGTCGTAGTTGAAGCCTTAGAAGAGGAAATTGGCAGAGAGAAGAAAAATGGAAAAGTAAATGAGAGGCTTTTCTTTTATGGTGTTAAGGACTTAGAGCCAATAAAATTAGAGATAATTAAAAAAGTTATGAAAATTTTGATGGATAAAAGGGCGTTTATATATAATAATATTATTATTACAGGGTCTTTTTTGAATAAGGGATTTAATTTTAAAGATATAGATTTAATTATTGTGGGTGATAAAATTAATGGGAAATATTTGAAAGGAATTCTAGAAGAAAAAACAGGCATTGAATTTCATATTAATGGAATAAAGAATAAGGATTTGATAGCTGGGCTGGAAAGTGATCCATTATATGAAATGATGCTAAATAAGTGCATTTCAAAGAAGAGATTTGTTTATAGGACAAAGAGAAAAATAGACTATAAAATTTTGGATTTGCATTTATTAAAAAGCAAGGCCTTAATAGATAATTTTGATATATTAAATGGGGGAGAAAAATATTATTTGGTGAGAAATGCTATGGCAATATATCTTTTTATCAAAGGGAAAAAAATTAGCAAAGAGAGTGTAGACACAGAAGTGAAAAAAATATTTGGAGTAAATATTGATAAAATTAAAGACAACTTGCTAGATAGGGATGATTTTATAAGAAAGTATAATTCTTTTTATGATAAGGTATTTGATTTAATTATAAGGGGCGGTAGGAAATAGTGCATAATAGAAATAAATTAATTGATATTCTTATAAGTAACATCTCTAATGCAGTTGTTCATAGAATTCTTGAGAAAGCTACTCTAAATCCAGAAATTGTGGATTGGTATAGAAAGGAAATGATAAATAGTTTTCAAATCGCAAAAAAATATAGGGATATGATTAATCCTAAAGAAAAATTACCTGAAAAAAATATTGCCTATATTAGAGATAAAATTCTTCGAAAAGTTAAGGGGGAATTATTAATTAGGGTCAATAAGGGATACGAAAACATTGATTTAGATAAGGTTGAGGAAGAAATTGATCAAGTTTTAGAAGAGATGAAAGTAATTTAAAAATTAAGAAAAGTAAAGTAAACCTCTTAATTTTTTTACAAATGTAAAAATTAAAAAGATATGTAAAAAACATAAAATCAAATTATTAATAATATAGGGATAATGGGGAGATGGTTGTAGGACAAGGGGAGGGGCAAGTTATTAACTGTATTTAGCAAATTAAGAAATTTTAAATAGGGTTATTTACTGGGGTTAGAAAGGGTCTCATCGTCTAGTGGTAGGACATATCTTTGACGTGGATAGGGCGGCAGTTCGATTCTGCCTGGGACCATAGGAAATATTTATATACTGGAATATATATTTTATGATATGGATATTACAAAAGGAGGTGTAACTTTTGTTAGTGTTTTTCTTTTAAGTATAACTTTTGTTAGTGCTTTACATAGCGATATTTCTAGTTTTGAGGCAAATATATTAGGAGAACCGGAACCAGTTGTAAGTATTTCAGTACCTGATAGCGTATTTTTTGGAGATTTAGAAAAGGGAAAACGATCTGATGAAATTAGAATTAATATTACTAATACTGGTACTGTTGGGGTTTTTATAACTCCTCAATTAGTTGATACATCTGAAAAAATATTTAATTACACTTATTTTGCAAGAAGAACCACTAATCCTTTTGAAAGAATTGGAAACTTTACATTTAATATAACTGCTCCTGCGAGGGGAGAGGTTGAAAAAGAATTTATATATGCTAGATTAGATTTAATAAGTTTTACAGGCAATATAAATAATGATATTCCTGGACACAAAGCAGATGTTAGATTTTTTGCAGTGGCCATGTAAGTCATGTTTATTATTGATTATAGGATTGTTTTTGATAACCAGCTGTAGCGGGTTAGAACTGGGAGTATCTCCTCCAGAGATAGTTTTTTCAGGGAAACAAGGAGACACTATATGCAAAGAAATAAAGATTTTTAGTGATAAAAGTGTTAATTTAGTTTTAAATGACTCCTGGAGTGAAAAGAAACTTATTTCAAGAAATATTAATGACTATAATTATAATAATAAAAAATTTGGAATAACTGCAGATTATCATAAAAGGGCTTTTGTTGATGGAAAATATGCGTCTATTATATGTTTAAGCGGAGAAAATTCTGGAAGATATTATGGATTGTTAAAAGTTAATTCTGAAAATGGCAATGTAGGCTTAGGAACTTGGCTGGTTCTAAACTTGAGTGAATCTGGAAAGAGGTTAAGCCCTATATCTAAAAGAGCTACAGATACAAAGCAATTTAATTTTTTAATTTATTTGAATATATTCTTGTTGATTATTATTGCAGTATTGATAACTTTTCACTTAGTTACTAAGTAAGTTAGTAAGTTAGTTAATAAGAAAGGTTTTTATAGTATTTTTACCAATAGAATTAAGGAAAAAGAGGGAATGAAGAAATATTTACTTTTAATAGAGGATGAGCATTTGTGGGATGAGTTTAAAAAAGTTCTAAATAAAGATATTAACAGCGAGATTCTTGAATTAATAAAAGAAAGAATTAAAACAAAAGGGGGAAGAAGAGAAAAATGATTTTTGAAAAAAAAGGGCAGATGACTATATTTGTTATTATGGCTATAGTATTGGCTGCAGGAATTATAACCTATTTTGTCGTTCGTGGAAACTTGGGAAATAATAATGTTCCTAGCGAACTAGAGCCTGTTTTTAATTATTATAAAGAATGCATAAGGCAGGAAACTAGAAATGGGGCAAGTTTGGCTGGAAGCCAGGGGGGATATATTGATGTCCCAGCTTACAAACCTGGAACTGAATTTGCTCCTTTTTCATCTGAATTAAACTTTTTGGGTTTTCCAGTTCCTTATTGGTATTATGTATCTGGGAATGGACTAATAAAAGAGCAAATGCCGAGTAAAGCAGATATTTCTATTGAAATTGGAGAGTATGTTGGAGAGGAATTAGAAAGATGCGACTTTACTCCTTTTATTGCACAGGGATATAGCATTGAGGTTGACGAGGCTGATGTTAAAGTGGATATTGAAAATACAAAATTGAGGGCAAGAGTGATTTCTGAAATGACCGTCTCAAAAGGAGAGGCATATGCTAGAATTAGCGAGCATAATATTGAAATAAATAGTAAACTAGGAAAATTTTATGATATTGCAAGAAAAATTTATGAAAAACAAAGAGCCGATGCAGTTTTTGAAACTTATGCAATAGATGTTTTAAGATTATACACTCCTGTAGATGGGGTTGAAATAAGCTGTTCTGGAAAAGTTTGGAAAACAAATGATGTGATACAAGAATTAAAATCAGGACTTGAAGCGAATATTGGTGCTTTGAAATTTAAGGGCGACTATTATAATCTTATTAACAAAAAAGGAGAATATTATGTAATTGATGCAGGTGAAGATATAGATGAGAATATTAACTTGATATATTCTAGAGAAATGCCTTCTAAAGTAGAAATAGTTGGAGAGGGAGTCGATGATGATTTAATGATAGCTTCACCAGTAGGAATACAAGAGGGATTAGGCATCCTTGGATTTTGTTATGCTCCTTATCATTTTGTTTATGATGCCAGTTTTCCAATTATGGTGCAGATATATAATAATGAAGAAATATTCCAGTTTCCTGTAGTGGTTATTATTGATAATAATGTTGCAAGAGAGGGAGTATTTTCAGAATTGGAGCAGGATAGTGAGGAGTTTGATTTGTGCGAGTTTATGAACCAGGATATTGAAGTAAATATTTATGATGTGAATTTAGAAAGAGCAAATGCTAATATTTCTTACCAATGCTTTAATCAGCGATGCAGACTCGGAGAAAGTAAAGATGGAAACTTTGCAGGAAAGGCTCCATCATGTTTAAATGGAGAGATTTTACTAAGGGCAGATGGATTTAGTGATAAGAGTGAAGAGTTTTCAACAAATAAAGAAAAAAATATTGATATTATACTTGAAAGGGAGTATAATGTTAAACTTGACTTAAATGTTGGAGGGAAAAAACTTGATGGAACTGCAATAATTTCCTTTACTGATTCAAATGGAGAAAGCAAAAGTACGTTATTGCCTGATTCTCCAGAGATTAAATTGAGCGAGGGCGAATACGAGATAAAAATTTATGTTTATGGAAATTCAAGCATAACTATTCCTTCAAGCAAACGAACACAATGCCAAGATGTTCCTCGATCTGGAATAATGGGCTTTTTTGGAGGGACCAAAGAACAATGCTTCGATATATCAATACCTGAAACTAAAATAGAATATGCATTAAGGGGAGGGGGCACGTCTAAGGAATATATCCTTGCTGATTATTTAGAAACTGGAAATATTGAGATAAATGTTGATGAACTTCCTTTACCTAAATCATTAGAAGAATTACAATATAATTACGCTTCCTTTGAAGGGATGAGGGTGACAATTATATGAGAAAAGAAATATTACTAGGGATTGTAATTTTGTTTGTTTTAGTGGTTGGAGTAGAAGCTCAAGTAGGGGGGAGTTTTTCACAATCAGTCACATATCAACATAGGGCAAGCTATCAGGCAATTTATGGGCCTGAAGATAGACTAAATACATACTGGCCTATACTGGGGGATAAAGAAACTTGCCAGGCAAGACAGGACTTTATACTACAAATTTCTCCTGCTGGATGCCAGCCTGCTGTAGTGAGGTCTGATCTATTAGCTGAACAAAATGTTCCTGTATTTTGCCAGATAGATGCATTACAAATAAACCCTTTAATTGATGTTGATAAAATTAGAAGCCTTAGATTTACTGGGAAATATCCACAAGAGATTTTAGGCGCAGGATTTCATCCTGCTAGAGCTGCATTAAGAACTAGGGACAAATTACTAGGAAGTCCATTAATAAATAATATAGGGTATGTCGTGGTAGTTTTGAAGAAAAACCCTGTTGAAAAAAATGTTCCTGACTTTGTTAATGTAACTTTATCTGCTCAAATTGATTACGAGGCAGGAAACGCTTTTGGTATTGGGAAGGCAGAATTTATTTTAGAACCAGTTAGTGATTATGAATGGGAAACGCAAAAATTCAAACAGAGTTTTTGGAATGGAAGATATTTTGTTAGACTAGAACAAGTTGATCCTAATTTTGTTGTTGTTTCTTTATTTAGCGGTGAACGAAAAATATCTACAACTAGAGTTGGAAGAGGCGAAACTAGCAGTTCTATTTGGGTTCCTGGAGTTTATTGCAGGGCTGGAGTTAAAGTCACTTATGATGGATTGGTTGCTGCCGAAAATAAGGCAACGATTTCAATAAGTGATGATAAAGGAACCGATATTTTAGATGTTTATGATGGAAGCAGATTTTTAAATGATAAGTGTAGTGTAGATAAAATTGAAATATATGATGAAAAAAGTAGTTCTACTGTTAAGGCAGGAAATGTAAGCATTAGATGCAGTGACGGACAGAGATTAGAGCTTAAATTAGGAGATGTTTTGAAAGAAGATAAATGGCATTTATCTGAAAAATATGATCCTACTAAAAGAATAGATGTATTTTTAGATTTAGGAAAGAAAATAAAAAGCGGAATTTATTTCAAAGATGCTAAAGTTTATTTGGAATATATTGAAAATGATGTTAATTTTGATGGGCCTTTATTTGTACTTGAAATAGGAGAGGTAAGAAATAATGTGGTTTATATGGATGCGATAAAGTTTGGGGATGCAATTAAAGATGTTAATTTGAATGTTATTAATGAGGTTAAAAATTCTTTCGAATTGTTAGATGGGGCTAAGATTGTAAATGAGGAGTTGAAATTGGATGCCTATAATATTAACAGCAATATTGATGAGTTAAATTTAGGCGATGAAAATGAGAATAAGCTTAGAGAGGCTATTTCTGCTTTTAGAAATGTAAGCGATCAATATCCTGCCGAGAGAGACAGCAATTCTAAAGATGGAGAAAGCTGGGGAGAAAGGGCACTTAAGAAGGCGATTGATTTAGCTTCATTGGCTGGAAAGGAAAAGATAAGGGCAGATTTAATTAAAGAATTTGTTGATAGGTATCCTGATTCAAATTTTGCTGATAGTTATAGATATGAATATAATCAGATAGTCAGCACTGATTTTTCAAGAGCAGGTGGGGTAATAAATATAGACCAGCGGTTTTACAATGTTAGATTGGTTGATTTGGAAATACCAAGAAAACAATCTAGTGCTGATTTTGCTTTGACTGGCGTGGAATCTGGAAATGTTAAAGTAAATTTAAATGAACTAAAAAATATTATAGATAGAGGGGTAGGGTCGATTGATAGCATAAGATTAGATAAAATACATGATGAAGAAAATGTTAAGGCTAGTATAAATTGCAGAGTTGAAAAGAGCGGGGGAGGTTATGGTTTGAAGTCAGAATCTTATAATTTGAAATTAAATGATGAGGCTACTAAGGTTTGCGATAAGGCATTCATTAAATTGAGAGATACACATATTGAACAGATTGCAAAAGTAAGATTAATACCTGAAGCACAAGGGACTAGAACAGAGACAAATTTAACCGTAAATATTGGAATTGAAAAGAGAGCTATAAAATTATCACCTGATAAAACTAGCGAGATGATTGAAAATCTTAATGAAAGTATTAAAAAGTGGGAGAATATAAATGAAAAATTAGGAAAGGTTGTAAGTGGATTGAAGGGTGCTTGTTTCGCAACTGCAGGCGTATTGACTGTGAAGAATTTCATAAGCGGAATAGGTGGAGAGGCACTCGCAAGGCAAAAAGTGATGGTAGGATGGACAAAAGAGTGCAGTGATTTGGTTAATGCTAATCCGCCAAAATATCCAACATTAAATGCTTGTTATTTAGCAAAGAGTGATGAGATTAATAAAGATGTAAGCTCTGCAAATGAAGCAATAAATCAGATTAATACTAGAATTGAAGGGATTGAAAGAAATTATGTTGAAAGCAGTTCTATAGGCGGAACGGATATCAATAGGGGGAAGGCGGCGGTTGCTTACTGCAACGATTTAAAGACGAGATATGGAACAAGAGATGTTAAAATTAAAGAAGGGGCTAATGAAAGAACTCTAAAATTTAGTGAAGTATTAGGAGATTGTGAACAAGGATATAATAATCAGGGGCTTTATGGATACAATGAGTTGAGAGAGATAGAATATAATTTGATAATGAAAGATAGGGCTTCTTCAGTTAATGTTAAAGATAGTTCAAATAGATTATTACAAGGAAGTTATGACCAGATTTATGAAAATAGACATCGTTATGAGGAAGTTGAGAAGGCTAAAGCGACAAAGACTCTAGGATTACCTTCTGTTCCGATTGCACCTACTAGTAGTATTAGAAAGAATGTTGTTGGAGAGGTTGTGAGTGTGGGAGGAGTTTCTTCTGATGTTAAAATTGATAAATTAGATAAGGAAAAAAATACTCATCTGGCAAGCATGAGCACTTATAATACAGAGGGATTTACTGTTAATGGTATTAAGAGAAAAGGTTTCAAGGGAGGAGATATTTACTTATTGGGACTGAACAAAGATACAGAGGGATATTCTGTTCAGGAAGTTTATAGGAAGACTGGAGATAATAAATATGAAATATTAGATAGTAGTGAGAGGGGAGATTTCTTAGATATATATGGAATTGGCAGAATAACTCCAGCAGATAGTGTAAGTTATGCAAATTCATACGAAAACCCTGAAGTAAGATATTATGAAACTGAACCATACAAGGGAATGCCTGCGATTGTACCTTTTGATGTTAGAGATGGGTGGTATGCTGCGACAAGACAGACTTTACCTGCATTTGGAGGAATAGGAGCATTTGATTCTAGCGGAAGAGTTACTAGTTTTTACTTATGCAATGTTGGACCTAATCATAAAGAGCAATTCTTTGAGGGATATGGGGATGATATTTGCCAATTAATTAATTTGAATACAGGACAGCCTTATGGATTCTTCCCAGGGTTGAGTGAGACTGAAGCAAAAAGAAGAGTTGGACAGGCAGTTGGTGCAATTGAAGATGCTGCAAATCAATATGGCAGGAAACTTGCAAGAGTTGCTGGAAAGGATTTTGCGGTTGGAAGGCCTGCTGCAAACATTCCTTCAACTCAATGCCAGAACTTTATGTCTCCTGAAGAATGCCATTTAATGTTTAATGTTTGTGATCCTGTTATTTGTCCTTCATCTAGATGTGATTTTGGAGGGCAATATCCTGTAGCAGACGTTGTACAGACTGGAATAATTGGATCAACATTATTATGTCTTCCTAATATTAGAGAAAAAATTATTATTCCTGTTTGCTTGACAGGAATACATGCTGGAATTGATGGGTTTGTAAGTATTCTAAAAAATCATAGAGATTGCTTGCAAGAAAGTTTAGAAACTGGGAGAACAATTGGAATTTGCGACCAGATTTATTCAATATATTTATGTGAATTTTTCTGGCGACAGATTTCTCCTGTTGCCAAAGTAATTTTACCAAAGATAGTTGAACTTGCTTATGGGCAGGGAACACGAGGTGGTGGAGAATATCTTACTGTAAGTGCAGCTTGGCAGAATACACAAGACTCTGTAAATTATTTCACTCAAAGCTATGCTGCGAATTCTATTAAAGCATTCCAGGCAAGAAGTATAGAAGAGGCAGGGGCTCCATTCTGTAAGGCATTTGTTTCTGCAAAGGCACCTACTTCGTTTGAGAGTTTAATTGAACCTGACAGTCCTCCACAATTCCATGCATGGTTTAGTGCTACTAGATTTACAGATGCAACTGTTCCTGCTACTTCACAGTATAAAGTATTTTATCATATATTTTCTGGAAAGGATCAGGGTGTGCATTATAGTGTATATATGAAGAATCCCCCTACATCCAGCTACTATAGTTTGCCTGCCATTGTACATGTTGCTTCTGGATTTGTTGGAAGAGGGCAGTATGCAACCGAAAGTAAAGACTTTACTGCTCCAGAAGGATATAAAGAATTATGTGTAAGAGTAAATGATAAGGAAGAATGTGGATTTAAAGAAGTATCAACAAGCTTTGCAATTAATTCTCTAAGAGATAGTTATGTAGCTGACCAGGCAAAAGAATCAGAAATAAAAACTGAAGGGGAATGCATAAGTGGAAGCACAAGTTTAAAGGCAACTGTATTAAGTCCTAATATTGGGGCAAATGCAGAAGAGGCAGGTTTGCCACAAATTTATAATAGGGGAATTGTTAGAATTTGTTCAAGCAAAAACCCTGGAAGCGCGACTGATCCTAGTAGATTTGCTGATAAGGGATTTTGCGGTGATCCAAAATTAAGATGCTGGCTTGATAAAAATAGTGTGGCTAATGCAATAACCGATAACAATGCAGGAGTTAGAGACGCGACATTATCGGAAATTGAGAAAACTCAAAGAGAAGATTTAGCTAATAAGGGAATAATTGTTGGAGATGATGTTGCAGTAGAAGAAATTAAGCAAATAAGAGATTCTATAAATATGTTAAGGACAAAGGCAGAAGTAAGCGACCAGGAAGTAACAGAAACAACAATTCGACTAGATTCTTTATTTGATAGAGTGGTGCTTAATCATCATAAGGCGCAAATACTTTATTTAATTGGAGACAGCAAAGCAGTGCAGGTTGAAAAAATTATTGCAAAAATAAGAAACCAGGAGAGCAGGAAATCAGAAGTTGTGAAGGGAACAGAGGTTCCGACTCCAACTGAAACTCCAAAGGCAACTGCTACTGTGACACCAAAGTCAACTCTATCTCCAGAGGCGACTCCGCAAGTTACAAATAATCCTGTTAAATTAACTCTTGGGCAGGATTATAACAGCAAGATTAAAATTTATTTGTATAAAGATGGAAAGATTACAGATATTTATTTTTTGAATTCAGAGATATTTATTGAAGATTTTGCACTTTGGATTGATAGAAGAATTGGAAAAGTGAATAAAAATAAAATAGAGGTATTTTCTTATAATATTGATGATACTAATACTGCATTAGGGGGAGAGTATGATGAATTTTTTGACGGGTATTTTGTTGAGGGAAGAAATATAATAAAAATAGAAGGTACAAAAGAGGTTATTGATGCAGAAAGGAGTGAGGGAGATTATCAATACATATTAAGCAATGAGTATAACCCTGAAAATACGATTAGCATCATAGAAAAAAGTTCTACTGCGGATAGAATAATATTGATTATTGAGAAAGGAAAAATTTATACTCCTCAATTAAAGATATTGATCGGAAATGTTCGACCAATTGAGGAAGGATTATTTGAAATTCAACTAATTAGTGAAGCTAATAGTGTGAACGGATTACAAGCTTATTTAGATAGCAAAGGATTATTTATTCCTGAAAGTAAAGTCCTCATTTATTACAATTTAAATAATGCGATTATCGAGGGAAAAGAAATAATTATATCTTTAACTTGAAAAGTCGAAGAAACTTCTAATTAATTGGGTAAATATTTTGAAATGCGGGAAGAAGGATCCTGAAATACAAACTTTTTAGAAAAAAGTTTCTATGAGTTCAAAAACTTAGAAGGCTATTGATTCTCAATAGTTGTCTAGCGTATGCACATTCCTTCAGAATTGACATGATCTTTGATCATGAAATGCGGGAAGAAGGATTCGAACCTTCGAAGGCACTAAGCCACTTGGTCCTAAGCCAAGTCCGTTTGACCGCTCCGGCATCCCCGCATAAAATTAGGGAGATAAATAGAGTTTTAAAGATTTGGGTTAGAGATTTTAAAAATTCAAAGTACTGATATTATTCTTAAAAAGGATTTGTGGAAAAAAGAAATGATAGTCCATATGATGGCAAGAAGGTTGATTCAAGCTATTTGATCGATAATAAAAGTAGAATTCTGGCATAATAGTGAAAAGTATAAATTATTGAATAGAAATAATAAAAAATATTATTCGAAACAAGTTAAATTCTGCAAAAATGAGCAGTTAAGTGCTCTTTGATAAATGTTCTTGACTTTTAGAGATAGGAATGTTTATAAATATGTTTATACATGTATAAACATGAGACATGAGATAATTAAACAGGCATTTAAATTAGGGAATTCTGCTGGAGTTCTTCTACCTAATGAATGGAGAAACAAGAAAGTATTGATTAAACTTATTGAAAAATCTATTACAGAAGAGATATTTGAGATTTTAGAGGAGAATAATTTGTTGAAAAATACAATTGGGATTTTTTTAGCTGGGAGCTATGCTAGGGGAGAGGAAACGGAAGATAGTGATATTGATGTTTTAGTTATAACTGATAATTTCAATAAGCAAATAAAAAATGGAAAATATGAGATAGTTTTTATTTCTAAAGATAGATTAGACAACTCTATTATGAAAAGTATTTATTTAGCTTCTTTGATTAGTGAATCTAAGGCAATTTTAAACGGGTATTTTTTAGAACTGTATAAAAATAAGGTTAAGGGTATTTTTATAAAAAAACAATTGGATGAAATAAAATCTATGACTGGAATAAATGAAAAATCCATTGAAATAGATAAAGAAATGGGGGAGAAAGTTCCTGATGAGACTATATATTCTGTAGTTTTGAGACTAAGAGAAATATATTTAATTGAATCCTTAAAAAATAATAAAGATTTTTCTAATAAAGAATTTTTAGGATTGATAAGAAGCATTGCTAGTGAAGAATCATACAATGCTTATTTAAGGATTAAGAATAATTTGAAACCTAAACAGACTATTGCGGTTGAAGAAGCTATGGCTTTAATAGATGAACTAAAGAAAAGAATTAGGAGGCTGAAAAATGGCAAAAAGAAGCAAAAGATTGAAGAAAGCGATTGAGAGTTATAAAGATGAAATAGAAAAACATTTTAATAAGTTAGATAAAGATATTGAAGAAGGAGGTAATATATTGGCTAGATATTATATTAAGGAGCTAGATAAAAGTCTTATTGATGCTTTAGAAAAAAAACTTGGTTTACTAGGGGAGGATGAGGAAACTAGTGAGTTATTGAAAAAATATAAGGCACGCTTGATGGAATATAAGAAAAAAGTTGGTGAATTTGGATAAATGCCTTCAGGAGATAATTAGCATTAGGTTAAGAATCTCACGAGCCAAAAACGAGGTTTGTAGTCGATGAGCTTTTTTCATCAAAAAAGTTGTAGTTAAAAAAGTGTTAAAGTTAAACTCTGCAAAAATAGGAAGTTAAGTGCTCCCCGAATAGACTGAATCAATCACAATGGTTAAAAATGAGGGTAGGGTAGTAGAATTATGTTTGGAAAAAATAAATACGTAAACTTCGTTTCAGATAAAGATTTTTTGAAGTGTGTAGAGCATGTTTGTAAAGGATATGCTGAAGCTAGAGATAATTTATCCATAGAGGATTTAAAGAGTAATGGTCTAGATCCGTTTAAGACCTTATTTGACTTAATCAATAAAAGAATAAGTTTTGATACTTGGTTAAAAAATGAAGAAATGAGACAAGCTGATAAAACTCTGAATAATAGAATTGGAGAGTTTCATCAAAAATTACTTGGAAGTGTTAAGAATTGGGTAGATTTGGGAATTGGTGATGATTCTAAGGTAGACTTAATGAAAAAAGATAAATCTATATTTATAGAGTTAAAAAATAAATTTAATACAGTAAATTCAGATTCCTTAGATAAAGTTAGGGATAAGTTGGAAAGAGCAGTAGCACAGAATAAAAAAGCCAAAGCATACTGGGCTTTCATTATATCAAAAGACAATTCATCAGGAGATAGAATTTGGAATAAAAAAGGTAGAAAAACAAACGAAAGAATAAGAGTAATTTATGGTTCTAAAGTTTATGAGTTAATAACTGGAGATAAAGATGCTTTAAAGAAAACTTGGTTGGCTCTCCCAAGAGCAATAAATGATTATTTCAATGGGAAAGCGGTAATGATTCCTGAAGAGGATATGAAAAAGCTCGTAGGTTTGTTTGGATCGGCTCTTCAATAATTTTCTCGTTTGTATTTGATAAAGCTTTAATTATTTGTTTTCCAACTTCTTCTGCTAATTTTACTGGAACAGCGTTGCCTATTTGTTTATATTGAGAAGATACACTTCCAACAAATTCCCAGTTATCTGGAAAAGTCTGTATTCTTGCATATTCTCTAATTGTGAATGGCCTTGTTTCTTCTGGGTGACATCTCTCAGTTTGTTTTTGAGAAGGAGAGGTAGTTAACGTTAAACAAGGTTCATCCCAAGAGATACGTCTCGCCATTCCTCTTTTTCCCCCGCCACTAAATAAGCTCTTACCCATAAACTCTTTTTGAATGCCTTTTGGTAAATTTACCCAACTTCCACCAGGAGGAACTAAATCCAATACTTTCTTTCTCTTTTCAGAATATTTAGTTCCTAGGGAAGAAGGAACTTCCTTAAGAGCATCTTTTAAAGTTGTTGTATTTTTGTGAGGGGTAGGATATTCAAAATTTATCTTATCTTTTGTTCCTATAATAATAATTCTTTTTCTTTTTTGCGGAACAGAATAATTAACTGCGTCTAGTATTTTGTATTTAACTTTATAACCTAAAGAGGTAAGAACTTCAACCATTGTTTTCAAAGTTCTACCGCCGTCATGATTAGCTAATCCTGAAACATTTTCAGCCCAGAATATTTTAGGTTGTATTTCTTTTACGGCTCTTGCAAACTCAAAAAATAGAGTTCCTCTTATATCTTCAAAACCAAGTCTTTTACCGGCATGACTAAATGCCTGACAGGGAAAGCCCCCAGTTAAAACATCTGCTTCAATTCCTTTAAAGTCAACATCTTTTATGTCTTTATGTGTAATATTCCAGTTAGGCCTATTTTTTCTTAAAGTAGATACACAATCTTTATCAATTTCATTAAGAAAAACGTTTTTTAATCCAGCTTTTTCTAAACCCAGCGCTAATCCCCCAGCACCAGCAAATAGTTCTACAATAGTAAAATCGCCCTCTTTTTTTATCATACTTTAATCATGTATTCATAGTTTAAATATTTTTGGTCCAGAGGGTGTAACTTTGGAGAGGTTCAAGCTAGTATAGTTATTTTAAAAACATGTTCAATTTTCTAAAACCACTTCTTTAATGATTGGTTTTGGTATTTAGAGAGATTAGTCTCAAACTGCCAGAAGTTTATTTGTCCATTTGGATTTTTTGTATATATTCCTTTTTGGGTATCAAAGGTTACTTCGAAGTTACTGCCTGAGAATTTTTCTTTCATATATCTTAACACCTCTATTCTCTCTTTTTGTTTATTTGAAAGTGTAGTATTCTGATTATCCAATCTTGTTTGATTTGTACTTAAGTTACATGTTGGGCAATCCAGACTATAAAATGCAGCAACACCGCTAAAAAAGTCAGCTATTTGACATAAAGGAAATTTCTTAGAATCTACTTGTTCTATCTCTGATACGGCAAAATCTTTTTTTATCTCAAAAATGTGACTTCCATCTTCTTTCTTCTTGATAAATATTTTTGATGAAATATTATCCAAAATCTTCTTTAATTCTTCCCAATTAATTACTCCCTGCTCATCTGGAAATATAACCCATTCTGCTTCCGAAGACCACCTTTTTGTAAATACATTTTTGAACAAGTGGAAATACATTTTTCCCAAGATAGTGTTATTGTCTTCTGGAATTTGTTCCTTTCTTTTATAGGAGTTCCAAATAACAACATCGATTCTTAGAGTTTTATCTTTTAGAAACTGAAAAACCAAGTCAATAATTTTTTTGGCGGCTAATCTTTCTCTTGCGCTTCCTAGTTTAGACCATTTAAATTCCTTAAGCCCAGATTCTGTTAAGAGTTTTGCCATTTTATTTTCGATTAAGCTAACAGCTTTCAGTTCCATAGATAGCATACATATTGAGCTATATTCTCCTCCGTGATAATATGATTCATCAGAGTAAGCTACATGAGTATGATTTTTTTTATTCCTTTCTTCCATAAAGTTCCAACTAGGAAATTTAACTCCCTATTTCTCATTTTTATCTGTGGTGTACATTGAAAATTATCTTGAATGCGCCTATCGCTCCAAGTATAGTTATTAATCCCGTAGCCGGAATATAAATGCCGTCTAGCCAAATAGCCCAGACTAAGCTACATACTAACCAACCGATTAGGAAAACTACTAGGTCTGCTAAATCCATTTTTGTCTTACCTCCTTTGAGATTCAGTTCTCTTTTCTACAGTAAGACCAGAACTTGTTTAAGAGGTCTTACTAACCTCTTTTTTTCATTTATCTGACTAATAATTCAAATTTATAAAATTTTCTGTTCTCTAGAATTTCTCTAATTTTTAAAAAATATAACTCTAACGCTCCTACGGGAGCACTCAACCATTTCCAAAATTTCTTATAGACGATAAAAATGTCTGAGATCGTGCAAACATTGACCCAAGGTGACACGCCCTCACGAGATTATTATTTAGAATGAATGCCTTAGAAAAATTATCCTGCCTTTTTTTCTTTATTTTTGTCTGAAGGGGAGACTTTTGATCTTATTTTATCTTCTAATTTTAGTTTATCAATAAGCTCTTTATAACGATTTCTTATAGTTACTTCTGTTATTCCAGCTACATCCGCAACTTCTCTTTGAGTGCGTTTTTCATCGTTAAGGAGAGAGGCTACATAAAGAGCTGCAGCTGCGATTCCTGCCGGACCTCGACCAGAGGTTAATTCTACAATATCTGCTTTTTTTAGAATCTTTAGAGCATCATTCTGGCTTTTTGGAGTTAGATGCAAAATAGATGCGAATCTAGAAATATAGTCTTTAGGCGAAGAAGGAGTTACTTTAATTTTTAATTTTCTTACTATAAATCTATAGGTTCTTCCTATTTCTTTTCTTTCTACGTCTGATGCACCTGCTATTTCATCTAATGTTCGTGGGATATTGTATGAACGACAGGCTGCGTAAATACACGCTGCGATTACAGATTCCATTGATCTTCCACGAACTAGACCTCTTTGAAGAACATAATTATAGATTCTTGATGCTTCATCTCTTATTACTGAAGGTAGACTCAAGAATGAGGCTACTCTTCTCAATTCTGCCATTGCTAATCTTAAATTTCTTTCAATTGATGTAGAAACTCTTTCTTGCCATTTTTTTAACCTCAAGAATTTACGAGTTTGCCCTGCTTCTAATTTATAGATATCTGAAATTTCTCCGACGTTTGTGGTTAGACCTTTGTCATATTTTTGCATAGAAATAGGTGCGCCACCACGTCCTTTTTTTTCTGATTTGTCGAACTGGCCTCCTGCATCCTGGCCTGTATCGACCATTTTTTCTTCGATAATTAGACCGCATTCATTGCATACTATTTCACCTTTTTGATCATCATAAGTAAGGTTTACACTTCCACATTCCGGGCATCTTTTTACGTAGGTCATAGAACTTAATCCAAAAGCTTTAAAAGAGTTACTATTTTCCTATATATAAAGCTTTCGGTGTTATCGACGAGGGTCAATCAACAAGAATAGCATTTACCATCCCTTCTTGTGAGGGTCTATTGGTAATTTTTGCTTTTCCTAGTGAAGTTTCGATAATAGCACTTTTCACAAGCCTATTTTGCCTTGCTAGAAATCTATTTTGAGGAGTTTCTATAACATTTTTTATATTTGCTTTTTGAATTTTTCCTTTAACTAAAAGGTTTACAGTATTGGCTTTTAATAATATTGTTTTTCTTTTTCCCCCAGTAGGTCTTATTTTTTTACTTTTGTTTTCTCCAAGAATAACTGGCCTTTCTTGGTTTTTCTTTTCATGATGCTTTTTCTTTCTACGTGCATGATATTTTCCGCCAGTTATTTTTCTTCCTAATTTCATATAGGGAGGGAATAACAGTGGTTTATAAAGATTTCTAGAGGGTTTTTATTTACTAATTAATTCTACAGTTAACATACATAATTGACAAACGTAAAGTTTAAATACGGTTGTGATGAAAACTTGATATGGTTAATGGAATAGAAAGACCTCTTGACTTGTTAAATCAGGCAAAAGGCAAAGAAGTTTTGATTCAACTAAAAGGGAATCAACAGTTTGTTGGAACTTTAATGGCATTTGATATGCATATCAATGTGGCATTAGATAATGCAAAAGAAGTTGTTGATGGAGAAGTAAAGAAAAATATCGGATTGACATTCTTAAGAGGGGATACAATAATTTATATCTCGCCAGCATCTATATCTGCTAGATAATGGGCGAAGAAAAATATAGTTCTAAAATTGAGTTTGGTGATGATTGTTTAGATATTAAAATAAGTTATGACGCTAGATTTACTAGAGAAGATTATAATCAGGCTTTAAATTATTTTGAATGGAGGGCTTCAAAACAAAATAATACGGTGGATAGGGATCAAATTGAGGTTTCACCTAAAGAAGGAGAAATAAGAAAAGTTGAAACAGCTTTAAGAGTTAAATTAAATGATGATCTGCTTGCTGAAAGGGCAAAAATATTAATTAAAGCGCCTTATGTTATTCCTTTGCTTGTTCAGGATTTAGTGCATTATAGGGAGAGTAATGAACTTTTAGAGGAAGAAGAGAGACTAATTGGTTATGCAATTACTCAGCTTGAAAAGACTTTAGAGAAGTAATGAATCAAAGTCTTTTGCTATGGATACTTTTTTGAAAACTTTTTTAGCTTCTTTTTCTATTTTTTGAAGATTATATTCATAACGCTGTGAGATATGAGTGAGGATTAAATTTTTTACTTTTGCTTTTTTTGCAATTGTTGCTGCTTCTACCGAAGTCAGGTGCTTGAATTCTTTAGCATGCTCTTCTTCTTCAATGGAGAATGATGATTCTATTATTAGCAAGTCAGAGTCTTTAGCTATTTTTACTGCGTTTTCATTATATTTTGTATCTAATATTAGTGATACTTTTCTTCCTTTTTCGATGTATGAAACTTGTGAGGCTTTTATTTTTTTATTATTAAATTTAATGTCTTTACCTTCTTGCAGGTTTTTTAGGAGTGGAGAATTTGGGAGTTTAAACTTTTTAATTTTATTTTTATCAAGCCTTCTTTTTTCTTTTATTATGAATGCATAAGCATTGCAACGCGAGGTATGATCCATTGGTTTAGTTTCTACAGTAAAATCTTTTTCATCAATAAATACTTGGTTTTCTACTTCATGGACTTCTAACGGTATCTTAATGTGGACTAATTCCTGCAATAGAGACATATAATGCTTTGTTCCTTTAGGGCCATATAATTTTAGCGTTTTGTTGTAGCCTTGCATTGCTAAAGTTTGCAATAGTCCAGGAAGGCCTAGAACATGATCACCATGCCAGTGTGTAATTAGGATTCTTGTTATTTTTGAAGGGCTAATTTCTGCTATTTTAAATTGGCGCTGTGTCCCTTCACCGCAATCTAAAAGAATATTTTCATTCTTATATGAAAGAAGAATAGCTGAATGGTTTCGAGTTTTTGATGGAATAGAATTTGAAGTTCCAAGAAAGTTAAGGTTTATTTTTTCCATTTTTTTAAGAAGTGAAAGGTGTTTAAATAGGTTACTTAGCGTTTGATTGTTAGGGCTTTTATATCATCCTGCCAGGGTAATTCTCGCAATTCTGAAAGGTAATATGTAATAAATCTAATTGGATATGCTCTTAGTTTTTTTTGATAATGGTCATTTGAGGAACTTTGCAAGATTTTTCCATTATGAATGCTAATGAGTTCTTCTGCGAAAGGAGAATTAAAATATAAACTTGTAAATTCCTTATTAGTTTTGTAGGATTTTCTTTTGGCGTTTAATCTAATTCCCCCTTTATCTTTAAGAAGATATTCTTCTAGGGTTTTGTTTGATTGGTGAGGCTCTTTTGCAGGTTTTGATAGATTTAATCTATGGATTCTTTCCCATTTTCTATAAGAGGGGAGCCATTCTTTTGGAATTGATTGTCGTTGAGCGAATGAAAGGTACAATTCAAAATGATATAATGCATCTACTCTGTTGTTTGTCTCAAATTTTTCCAAATCTAGAAACTCAACATTTGATTTAGGGCTTTGAGGTTTTACGCAGACTTGGTATTTTTTAGATTTGCCGTTGTTAAGAACTGAAAGACTTAGTCTAACGGGTTTATTATTATAATTAAAGTATAAGGAGTAATGAAATGCATCTTTTTCTTCTTCTGTTTTTATTGTTAATGCAATATTAGCTCTATCAACAATTAATGAAAGAGAGGAATTTATATTTTTCATTAGGATTTGTCAATTTGATATTATTTAAACCTTTTTTAGTATTTGTTTGAGTAGTAACGGGGCGAAGAAAAGTTTAAATAGGGATTTAGAATATTTTAATCATGGATAAATGGAGTGAATTATTACTGGGATTGATTTTAGTAATTGTTCCTATCGTGATTGCATTTTATTCTCAAAGTTGGGGAGCCTGGGATTTTTGGAGTGCTGCTTGGAATTTCTTTAAGGGCGGATTATTCTGGGTGGTTGTAATGGTTGGTGTTTTATTCATTCTTTTAGGTATTAGTGATTTGAAGGGATAGATATGGATTATAGAGAAGAGCTGAATAGGGCAGATGAAGAGATTAAAGATTCTTATGAATGGGATGTTATTTCTAAATATACTTGTATAATTGACAAAGTTTACAGGCAAACTGCAAAGATACTGAAAATTGCTGAAGTAGAAAGAGTAACTTTAAAGCGAGGAGATTATTTTTTTACTAGTGAAGGGGAGCTGTATCATCAGCACGTTAGTCGAAGAGGGAGTATAGGAACTATAAGTTTTATTCATAGTGCGGATAATCTTTCTGAAACTTCAATAATGAGTTTTGCTCCAAGATTATTAAAATCTTCATCTGAAGGTTATCAAAATTTGTCAAATGGAGAGATTTCTCAAAGAGTTTTAAGGGAGTTTATTGATGATCTTGTAATTAGTAGCTATGAAGCTGTAGGTCAAAAACTGGAATTAAAACAGTTGGATATGGTAAAGGATAGGTAAGATGGAATATAGAGAAGACTTTATGGTTTTTGGAGAAGAGCTGGATAGGTTGGGGTTGGTTTATAGCCACACTAACGTTAATAATGTTTTAAAAGGAACTAATTTCTCTTCAATGTATTTTATTGCTAAAAAACCTGGACTCTTAAAACGTGTTTTTGGAGATGGATCTTACGATTCTGTAGGAGATATAGTTTCTAACTTTTTTGATTATGAGCATAGTTGTGATATTTGTCCTTTAAGAATAGAAGTTATTAATCAAAAATATGCTCCAAAATTAAGGGAATTTGCTAAAAGTTATCGGGACAGAACTGGAAGGGAAGTTGAATTGATTATTGATGATGGGGTAGAATCGTCAAGAGCTATGAAATAATTGATATTAAGGTTTCTTTAGTTTAGATGCATGATAATAGGTAAATTTAATAATAACATTTATTTGTTTTGAGTATGAATGGAAAGAGGGTTGTCAAAGTTTTAGGAATTTTAAGTATTGTTTATGCGGCATTACATATTTTATTTATTCTTTTAGTTTTTTCCTCTTTATACATATTTAGTAATGTTTTTGGAGGAAATTCTTCTTGGTTTCTTGATTTAATAACTCAGAGGAATGCTCTCTTGCTAGAGATTCTTGTATTCTCTTTAATTTATTTTTCATTATATATTTTAGCTGGAATTGGATTAGTTAATTATAAAGACTGGGCTAGAACTTTATTGATAGTTTTGTCTATAGTTGGTTTGTTATACTTTCCTATAGGGACCATTGTAGGAATAATATTTTTGATATTCTTATTTAATAAAGATGTTTCTAAAACATTAAATTAAATCTTCGCAATTAATATATACTTTAACTTGTTTTTTACTTTATGACAGAATGCAGAATATGCGGGGAAGAGGATTGCAAAGAACACAGCATGTTCATTGGGAAGGTTAGAAAAATTGATAGTTTTTCTGGAAGTTCTCCCCCTGAAGTTTTTGTGGGGAAATGGAATTATCCAAATGTATATGTGGGCATATTGTCGCCTGAAGAGTATGGGAATACAAAAATTATGTCTAGCCATGAAGAGTGGCATTCTAAAAAACTAGAAATACAGGATGTTGTAAATTTAAGGAACAAATTAATATACGGCAGAACGCAGAATAATATTAAAAAAGTTTTAAATGCAAATAGATTTATGAGTGTACTGCAGGAGGTTGCAATGACTTCTAAATCAGTTGCAAGCCAGTTTGTTTTAAAGAAACCAATTAGCAGGAATGATGAAAAAGAGAATAGGGTGCCTTTGATATCCAACGCTGCCCCTGTCGAGAGTGTGAAACTAGAGGAGAACCCTAAGATAGAAAAGAAGGTTGAATATTTAGTTGGGGATAGAGATGTTAAATCTAAACAGGCTTTAATTGAACTTGAAAAAGGAGGGATCGATACTTCGACCATGATAAAATTACTATCTGCTGGATTATTAGGGGTGGGGAAGAATAGGAAATTAGTTCCAACTAGATGGAGTATAACAGCAGTGGATTCTAATTTATCAGAAGAAAAAATTGATAAGATAAAGTATTATTCCAGTATATCTGATTACATGGTTTTTCATGATGAGTATGTAGGAAATCATTATGAGATTTTATTAATTCCAAGATACTGGAGTTTCGAGGTAATAGAAATTTCTTTAAAGAATTTTGGAATATGGAAAGATTATGAGACTATTTTTAAAAGGAAAAAATATGCAGAATCAGTTACAGGAGCTTATTATGCAAATAGACTAGGGGTAACTGAATATTTAGAAAGCATAAGGAGGCAGGCTACTGTATTAATTTTTAGAGAGATTAAGCCTGAATACTATGCACCTTTGGGCGTGGGAATATTAAGAGAAACAACTAGAAGCGCAATGAAAGGAGAGGGGAAAAAATTTAGTAATTTGAAAGAGGCTTTAGATGATATTCAGACTAGATTAAGAATTCCTGTAGGGAGATATTTGAAAGAAAGTTCATTAATGATTGAAATGCAACAGAGGAGTTTAAGTGATTTTTAGAGGATATCACTTTTTACCAACAGCTTCCTTGATATTTTTGTTAAGTTGGCGCATAGACTCTTCTAACTGCTGTTTATTCTTTGTACCAGTACAGACTAGTTTTCCATTGCTAAATAAAAGGAAGGTGGCTGTTGGGTCTGTAAGCTTATATACAAGCCCTGGAAACTGCTCTGGTTCATATTCTGTGTTTTCTAATTGAAGAGCTAAAACATTAAGATTAAGACTTAAATCAATGCTTCCAGATGCAACAATATTTTGAACTGTAATTTTTGGCTTGTCTGTTATTCTTACCCCAATTTTTGCTATTTGTTTTATAACTTGCTCTATTACTTCTTTTACTTGCGCTACACTTTTAGTTCCTGTGCAAACAAGATTTCCTGATGAGAAAACTAAAACTGCCGATTTAGGCTTTTTAATTCTTAAAACTAGACCTGGGAATTGTTCGGGATTATACTCTGTATTAGACTGTACACGAGCTAATTTTGTTAGAGAGACTGGTTTTCCAAGGGACGTCGTAGCAACAATATTTTGAACCTTTAAATTAGAGTTAGATTCTGCCATTTTATCATTCTTTATGTTATTTAAAAAGGAAGATGCTTTATAAAGCTTTCTTTTAGGCCTGTTGTTCGGAAAATACTAAAATATTAATACACTTGAGCATATAAACGAATGTGGAAAAGACCCATCGTTCATCTATTCGTGAGAAGAAAGTTAAGAAAGAAGATATTAATGATGAGAACTATCCTGGGAAGCTAATAATTGAGTGGAGGAATAGAGCACACAGTCCATTTGGGGAGTATATATTAAGGTATGACAAAGGAATTTTTCAGCAGAGGATTTATTATGAACTGGATAAAAAATATGGATTTTACATATTATACTTTAACGGGAGTTGTTTTGGGACAATTCCTAAGGGCAAGTCGGCCGAAGAGGATCAGGAGAGTGTAAATAAAAGGTTATATGAAAAAATCAATTTAGAAGCGCTTTACCAACTTGAACTTGTAAATGATAAGTCGAAAGGTAGAGAAATTACACTAGAGGGAAAAATTCATATTTTTGAGAAAAAGCAGGTTTTATGATTTTTTATGGGGCATATTTATTTCTTTTTTCTTTTTTTTCTTTCTTTTATAATACTCTTCTAAAGGATCATTAGGATTTACTAAATCTGGCTCTTGAAACTTTTCATCACTTTCACTTTTTTCATAATTCCCTTGGTGTTTCACAATAGGTCTAGGGGAATTTATTAGAAATATGTACGCTGTTTTTAACAGGCTTCTTTTCTATTTGGATTCTATTTGTATGTCCTTTAATGAGGCTATATCATGAATGCCTCTTTCTGGACGGAAATGAGTTATTCTTGGGAAACGAAGGGCGTAGCCTGATGAATATGCTGAAGATTTTTGGATGTTTTGATAAGTTACTGAAACTACTAACTTAGGTTTTATTTTTACTTCTTTTTCTTTTTCTTCAAGGATTAACGGCTTAAGGAGATTAGTCATTTCTTCATAAGTTGTAGATTGATCTTCGTCTTCTTTTTCCTTAAGACCTGATGAAACTTTTCCTACTTCTAAAAATTTTTCAGAGTCTGAATCGGCTTTACAGGCTACGATATAAGATGTTAGCCATCCAGCTCTTTTTCCTGATCCGTACTCTGCTCCAACTATTACTAAATCAAGATCCTGGACATCTGGCTTCATTTTTATCATATATCCTACTCTGCGACCTGCTTGATATGGGGCATCTAATTTTTTCATCATTATTCCTTCCTCTCCTGATGAAAGTGTTTTTGTATAGAATTCTAGGGCTTTTTTTTCATCGTCTGTTACAAATTGCATAGAGGGGCGTATTTTTTTATCTACAATAGGAATTAATTTTTCCAGTATTTTTCTTCGTTCTTTAAACTGCTCCGATGCAATAATTTTTCCATTTAAATATATTATATCAAAAACATTTATCTCAACTGGAAGAATTTTTATCAGCTTTTCTATATCGTACTTTCTTTTAATTCTTTGGCTGATCGCTTCAAAAGGCAGATACTTTTTTGTTTCTGGATTAAATCCAACTACCTCGGTATCTAAAATAAATGAATTTGCTTTTAAATGTTTTTTTATTGCTTCTACTACATCTGGAAATTGAGATGTGACATTTTCTAAGCGTCTAGTGAATAGTGAGATAATTCCTTTTTCATCTTTATTGATCATTACACGGAATCCATCATATTTGTGCTCGATGGCTGCGGGTTTTCCACATATTCTGAATGCTTCTTCTATATTTGTTACTTTGATTGGAAGCATTACTTTTATTGGTTTTCCTGGCATGATTGTTATTTCTTCGAGATGTTTTTTTCCTTTGGATGCTGACTCAAAAATTACTGCATAATCATTGGAAATATCGTAGGCCCTTTCTATTGCTTCTGACATGGATTCATTTGGAAAAAATGCTTCTGCCAATGCATCTCTTAATACACCATCTGCTACGCCAATACGAAGGTCAGAGAGAAGGGTTCGAATTATATATTTTGCTTCTTTTCCTGAAGCAGAATTAAGAATTTCTATTATAATAGATAATTTTTTTTCAACTGCACCATGGCCTTGTATTTCTACTAATTTTCTTAAGTTTTCAAAGATTTTTTCTGCTGTTAATTTTGAGTTAAACAGCGTAGATTGTTTTCTTTTACCTATAAATGCATCTGCTATTGCACCTAGATCCCCTAATTTTTTGTATTTTTTATATAGGTCTGTTTCAGATGTTCCAGATGCTTTCGAAATAGCCTTAATTACTAGTTTGTCGGATATTCCAAATTCTTTAGAATCATAATCTGGAAATACTTTTCCTTTTAGAAGGTAAATTAATTCTGATTTTTTTAGTTTTTTTAGAAAGCTTGCTAGAATTGAAACTTTTTCTAAACGCTTTGGGGTTTGGGACAGGGATTCATAGAGTTCTATAAATTCAGAGTATTGCATTATTTAGGAAATGAAGATGTTTATTTAAGGGTTATGGGAAGGTAATTGTATAATGTTTAAATTGTTTAAGATTAATAATTACAAGTTACTTTGTGAAGTATATTAATTGAGATGACTGGAAAAATGGAAATTTATTATATGGATGATTGGGATTTATTAGAAATGTATGCGGGTGAATCTAAGGCTGATTATGGGGAAATATTGGAAGTTTTTAATGGTTGTTTTGAAATTGATGATTGAAAGACAATAATATTAAATCCATCCTCGCTTTTTTATGCCTTCATTAGTTATTTGGAAAGTGAGTTCTTTTTCTGGGAGAGAGCGATGTTTTTTAATATAGAGTGTCCTTTTACCTTTTTCATTTGAGAGCTCAATATGGCATTTGCTCCAATATTTTAGTATATCTCCTCCAACCATTCTTTTTTCATCATCCCAATTATATATTTGATTTGTAATGATACAAGGAATTTCTCTTTTTCTTGAAATTTCTGCCAGTGTTCTAATTTGATTAACTAATTCAGAATTTATTTTTTGCATTTCTTTATTTTCTCTATCTGGGAGGGAGTTTCTTGCGGATGCGAATTCTAGCCTATAAAGTATTGTAAGGCCATCTACTATAATTAGAGACACTTCATCTTTTAAGTGTTTTAAAAGGGTTTTGAAGGCTTCAATTTGCTCTTGGAAATTTGTCGGCTTTAGAAGAAAGATATTTTTTAAGACTTCTTCTGTTTTTTCTGGAGCTAATTGTTTTACTCTTTCAATTGAAAAACCTCCTTCAGTGTCTATATAAATGACCTTATTTCCTTTTTTTGCTTGAGAAACTGCCGTCAAAAGGCAGAAATTGGTTTTTCCTGATCCTGAAGGGCCATATATAACAGTTACTATATCTGTTTCATATCCCCCATGAAGAAGGGTGTTTAAATCGAATGACCCTGCAGATATTTTTACCATGATTATACGTATCATTGGCATATATAAAAATAACTAAATGAAAAAATATATTTGTTTATCTTCGTCTTTTTGAAGATTTTATTGCTTTTGATGGCATTGAATGATTGAAACACTTTTTGCATGTGAATGAATGAACTAACAGAATAATTCCTGCTACTAGTATTATCCACATTGAGTAGTCTACATTATCCCATATCGCAGCTAATATTATAATAATAGCTAAAACTGCCTCGCAAATGCTTTTACACATAAATTCAACCTCCTTTTTTTATTTACTATAGGATGATTAAAGGGTTAATAAAGTTAACTTTTTTGGGGTTGTGAAGTTAGCGTCAGGTAAAAAACTAGAAACATCGTTTCGGAACGAAAAATATATAAGCTTTAACTTTCAAAGATGACATTATGGCAACAATCAATCCTTACATTAACTTCAACGGAAATGCCGAAGAAGCATTTACATTTTACAAATCAGTATTTGGCGGAGAGTTCGCAAAAATTACACGTTTCAAAGACCTATCAAGCCCTGAATTCCCCGTAGCAGAAAAAGAAGCAAATAAAATAATGCACATTGCTTTGCCTATCGGTAAGAACATTTTAATGGCCAATGACGTTCCAGAAAGTATGGGACAAGTAAGCGAAAACGAAAACAGAAGTAAAATATCAATTAGTGCAGAAAGTAAAGAAGAAGCAGATAAATTATTCAACGGACTTTCGGCAGGAGGACAAATTGAATGTCAAATTGGAGACAGTCCTTGGGGTTCCTATTTTGGAATGTTTAGAGACAAATACGGTATTGAGTGGACAGTGGACTTTGATCTAAAATATAAGGGGCAAAAGTAACCGAAGAAAAAATTGAAGGGTTCAAGAGTTAAGTGAAGATTTTCTAATCAAATCCAACCATCTATTCTTTCCTAATTTTAAATTAACTCCTGCTCTGTTGTATGGGCTTCATCTATTGTTATATGTGCTTTTATGAAATTATATTTTAGGCAAGGTTAAAGATTTAATAATTTGAAAAAATTACTTCTTTTTCAAATCTACAGAGATTTTATCGAGGTCTTTCTTAATTGCAGAAACTGCATCAGAAACTGCCTTCTTTACTGTTTTTCCTGAAGATTGAATTTTCATTAATAAGGGTTTTGTAGGGTGCTCTTTTCTCCATGCAGCGAAATCTATATCATCGGCATTTAAATATACCCTTATTATTTCGGCAAGTGTACTATTATCTATATTTAATTCAATTTCGTTTTTATCCTGTTTAGTGATTTCAATATTCATATAAAGAATGGTTTTTTATGGTTTAAAAGCCTTTCGGATTGTCCTTTAATACATCTTCTATATGTTGTTTTAATTGGCTTCTAAATAATGTTTCTTCTTGAGAAAGAGGAGCCTGATAGAATTCTTGAAGTATATCTTTAGTTTTTTCCGTAATTTCACCTTGTTGATAGGAGTTGCCTTCATATGTAATTACAAACTTTATTCCTCCTTCTTTGTGGCCACTTCCCCCTATGGCTCCAGGCATATATCCATGCGAGCCTCGAAAATCTCTAATTTTGATATTTAAAGATTCATCTAGGGATACTAAATTATATCCCAAAATAGGATGCTTTTTTTGGTCAAGAATTGCAGAAAAAGGAATGAGAGATTTTATTTCATTAATTTTTTTAAATGACTTATCACTATCTTATTTTTTTCTAAATTTTCAATTAATTCTTCTATATTTTTATTAGTAAATGATGGTGGATTAATTGACTCTCCACCTGAAACATATTCTGATATTCCGATTGCAAAGGTAGTTTTGATTGTTGTTTTTACTTTATTCCTGTTAAATATGTTCATAGTTAAGATGAGTATTCTTAGTATAAAAATATTGTTAATCTATAATTTCTATATCTTCACCTGAAAAGGGCTTTTTGGATTCGGGTTTTTTATTATCTGCTTTGTCTTCTTCGGATGGCTTTGTTTCTATTAATGAGCGGGGGGATTGAGTAAAATCTTGCTTGTCTTTTCTTAAATTAATATTAAAGAATTTTTGGAGTTTATTTACAATTACGAAATCATTTTTTGGAAGGAGCCCATTTTCAACTAACTTAAGGTTATTTTCTGATTCTCCTATTGAAAGAGCTACTTGCCTTCTTGTTAGGCCAAGTTCCTTCCTTTTTCTAGTGACTTGCCATTGAAAATTTTCTATTAGTTCGGCTATAACTTGATTTTTTTTCCACTGCAAGGGTTTTCTTAAATCTTCAAAATAGATTCTTTCCTCTTGGTTTTCATCGTCTTTCTTTTTATTTGGCCTTTTAATTATTGGCCTTCTTATTATTGCCAGCCCCTCTGATTTAGCATAAGATTCTTTTACACGCACTATTTTTCCTTCTTCAATTACATCAACTAAATCGGTAGGTATATCGGTGTACCAGGGTTCCATATTTTTTAATGTTAAGAAGGGTTTTTATTGATTGTTATTCTGGATAATTTACTTTTTTAGATAGGATTCGATTTCTTCTACTGTATGGAATCCCTCAAGAATTACTTTTTCATTGATCATAACTGTTGGGAGAGTTGTCACATCATAGACTCTTCTTTGAAGATCGACCGCTTTTAACTTTAAATCTCCTGCAATAGGGAGAAGAATTACCTTATTTCCCTTGTTTTCTTTTACTGTTCTTAAAACATTAGATAAAACTTTTTGCTGTGCAACTAATGCTGAATTTTTTGGATCGCCAGAATAGAAATATACGATTGTATCAAACGGCTCACTGCATTTGTCTTTGAGCAGCAGTGAGTTTAACCAGAGTTCTGTTTTTAGTAAAACATATCTCTTTTTTTCTCTAAATAAATCATCAGATATTTGATTAGCTTCTTCATATTTTTCTAAAACTAGGCCTTGAGTGTAAATATCATCTGCAAAAATAAAGTTCTGCTCTATTGCTTCCTCGCAGGAACTTTTATCCATTATTTGAAAATAATAATTTTGCAGTTTAAGATCAAGCGCCTGAATTTCATAATCTTTATAGTAGTCTACTATTTTATTAGTTCTATATGCTTCAACAAATAATCCAAGTGAAAAACCGATAATTAGGATTAATACAGAAATAATTAGGGATTCTAGAAAAATTCTGAATTTTGATTTCATTATTTCGTATACCATCTAATATCTCCTTTGGCAAGCTTATACAAGGCAATAATTAATGGGATAACATATAATGCCCTGTAGAAGAATGAGTAAGCTAAGATGTTTAAAACACTTTTGTTTCCTGTTTCAGAATTTTTGAAGCCAGTTTTATAATAGTAAACAGCAAGACCGAAGAATATAATTCCAAGGAATAAAAGAAGAGTGAATGACATTGAAAATTCAAGATATCTCAAGTAGTCATAGCCTATAAAAGAATAATATAGTGCAATTACTTGATAAGAGCCTTTAATCCATAAATAACGCATCATTAGAAAGAATCCTATGAGTGCGAGCACAAATGATGCAGATACATAGGGAATTACGAAGTATCCAAATGCTCCTTTTTTAAACATGGTTCTCCAATATTTATGAACGGTTTGAAGGCCTCCCAGATTCCATCTGACCCTTTGCTTGATCCAGACTTTTAGACTTTCAGGAACTGTTGTATATACAATAGCATTATAAGACATTCTTGTATTGTAACCTTCACTAAGAATATGCCATGTAATTTCAATATCTTCTGTGAGGTTTTTTGGATCGAATCCGCCTAATTTTTTCACAACAGATTTTCTATAGATACTTAGAGGACCATTTGTTACATATACTGAATCTACAAAGTCTAGTAGTTTTCTTGTCCATGCTATTATCGAATAATCCATTACCTGAAATTTGCCAAGCCAGTTATTTTTGTTTTTAACTAGAACTCTTGAAGTTACCGCTGCCACATTTAAATCTTGAAAATGTCCAACCATATTAATTAGTGCGTCTTTCTTAGGGTAAGAATCTGCATCGACTACTGCGATTAATTCTCCTTTTGCTATTTTTAGAGCTTCATTTAAGGAATTGGCTTTTCCTGAATTTTTTTTATCCAAGACTAGAATGTTAGAGTACTTTTTTTGCAGAGATTTTGCTATTTTAAGAGTATTATCTGTACTACCGTCATTAATAATTATAATTTCTTTTTTACTGGCAGGATATTCTATTTCAATTAGTGATTTAATTGTTTCTTCTAAAGAATCTTGTTCGTTGTAAGCAGGTACTAAAAAAGATATTGACGGATAATTTTTAATTTCTGGGCTTTTAAATAAATAAGAATAGTAACGATTGTGAAGCACCAGAAATATCATCAAGAAAAATATTCCGAAAAAAAACATTAATAAATAAACAATTGTAAAAATATCCATTTTTTAGTTTTCCTGCTCATCTAATTTTTCGCCTTTTGTAAGGTGAAAATAGTCATAGAATATATCGCTCAAAGTTAATTCAGCAGTATGGCCCATTTTCTTTTTTGATACTAGGCCTATTTCAACAAATTTTTTAATGTGTTCATAGGCCTTATTGCCTCTTATATTAATCAATACTGACTGCTTTAGAGGAGCTTTATATGCAATGATTGCCAGGGTTTCTTGCTCAGCCTTACTAAATTCAGAAGAGCCTGTGGCTAGTTTATTCACAAGATAAGTGTAATCTGGGGAAACATCCATTTTCCAGAGGTTTTCTTTATGCACTATCTCAATTCCTGAATTTTTGTACTTATCCTGGAGATCTGAAAGAATTTTTTTTAAAAGAATTGGATTGACATCTGTAAGGGCTATTAGCTCTTGTATTGTAAGAAATTTGCCGGCAATGAATAATGAGGCTTCTACTTTTTTTGAGTTTTCTTCTTCTTTTGATGTATCAATTTCCTCGAGCGTTTTTTCTGATAATTCCATTTTTAATAAGACTGTATTTTAGGGCATATACCTTATATACTTTAAGTTATTTAAGGTTTACACTAAAGCGATTAGAAGCCCTTCAATAATTGCTGCAATAATTAACATAGGGACAATTATTTTAACAAATATTTTTAAAGAGGATTTAATATTAATTACTATAAATTCCCTCATTTTTTTATCTGTATAGAAGAAAAGTATTACGAATGGAATAATAATTAATATGCCTAAAATTATAATTATTAATGAATTTAAATATGCAGATATATCTTTTGATTGAGATGCAATTATAGAATCTACTGCGAACCTTATTATGCCTATGCCTATTAATCCAAGTATTAATGAGGTTGTGCCAAGGGTTTTGAGTGCTTTATTCTTTTTATTTATTGCTCGATAATTTCTATTTATTTCAACACCTAATCTTAATCCTAGGCCTAATGAAATAAATACTGCTGTTAATTCTATTATTCCATGAGGGAGAAGCCTCCAAAGTTGAAATACACCTACCACTGCAATTGTTCTGTTCATAACATAACCTAAAACTATGCCATTGGTTATGGTGATTATAAGGGGAAATATTCCCAAAAAAATACCTAATACAAGTCCAATGAGAGAACTAAATGCATTATTGAAAAAGATGAATACTATTAGCTCGAGACCAGAGAGGTTTTCTGTTTTATCAATAATATCTCTCAAGAGGTTTCCTACTTCTTGGAGATTTTCTGCATTGATAAAACCTATTAGTGCACTTAGAATGAATAATATTAATATTGATAGAATGTATTTTTTAGATTCTTTTAAATATTCGATTATATCTTTTTTTACAGAGGGTTGTTTCTTCATTTAAACATTCTCCTCAATAATTTAACTTTTTTAGTGTATTTTGTTTTTAGATAATAACCGTATAATAGTCCAGCTAGAAATCCACCAAAATGAGCTACATTTCCAATTGGAAAATCTCCCGCTATACTTGCTATCCATGTTATTATTAAAACTAACGGCACCATTATATATGCTGGAAGTGAAAAAAATGGGAGGAAGATTATCATAAATTTTAATCTTGGAAGAAGCATTACAAATAATCCCGCTATTGCAAAAATTGCTCCGGAAGCTCCAACCATAAATATTTCGGGACTGCCAAAAATTCTTTCACCAAGCGGAGTATCTCCATATAACAGCGGGAGGAATACAGATAATAGACCAGCAAAAATTCCAGAAATTATATAAAACCATAAAAATCTTTTTCTGCCAATTATTTTTTCACTTAAACTGCCAAGAGAGAACAAAACAAACATATTGATAAATAGGTGAAACAAACCCCCGTGAACAAACATATGGGTAATTATAGTCCAAAGATATTTTCCTTCAACTATATTAGTTGGCTTTAGAGCAATGTACTCAATCTTTCCTAGTGCAAAAAATAAAAATCCAATTAAAGAAAAGATAATATTTACGAGTATCAACCACCCAACTATTGAAAAATTGGATAATCTATCCGTTATGTTGGCCGAATATTTTTTATATTTCATAACCTTATTTCTTTTTTGATTTTTTAGAGACTTTTTTCACTTTATTTTTAGAGACTTTTTTTGCTTCTTTTGCCCTCAATTTTTTAAGTTTTTCTCTTTTTTCTTTTCTTTCAGTTTCTTTCTTTTTGACTTCAGCTTTTAATCTTCTTTCTTTATCTTTTTCGCCTTTCTTTTCAATTTGGCTTAGTTCAACTGAAACTTCTTCTACTAATAATTTAATTTTTGAAATTTCTATTTCAAGGCGGTCTACTTCCTGCTTATTATTCTTTAACTGCAAAACCTCTCCAGTTTCAGGGGAAATAAAATTATTTTCCAGTGCCTGCTCTTCATTGTATTCCAACGCCGAGGCTGGGCAAAAATAATATCTTTCTCCTTTTCTTTTTTCCAGTTCTTGCTGTAATTCAATAATTTTAGAAGTTTTTTGATTTTTAAGAAGTTCTAATGCTTTTTTTTCATTTAATGTCCAGAAATAAGTATACCAACCGCCTTTTTTACTATCTTTTTTTCTTATGAAGTGAACTAGACCTTTATCCGATAGTCTATAGAGCAGATTTCTAGTTTGGTTTATTGTCAAGTTTAATTTTTTTGCAATTAAAAATTCATTTACATTTTTTTTCTTATATAATATGTTTACGATTTGCTCTCCAACTTTTCCTATTATGTTAGAAACTATTTCTTTAATTAAATCAAGCTGCATAATATTATGTAATTTTGCTGGGTTAAAAAGTTTCTCTTTCATTTGTTACTATTATATAATTAATATAAACCTATATAAATTAATTTCCAAGAATAGTTATATGGTATGGGGAAAAAAAGAGGATAAGAAGCTTTTGCCAGATTTACCGCCTTATAGGCAACCGGCAATTCCAGTACAACAACCTATGAGGGATGGGAGCCTTCATTTAGAGGAT
This sequence comes from Nanobdellota archaeon, assembly GCA_030648155.1. Lineage (GTDB taxonomy): Archaea > Nanobdellota > Nanobdellia > Pacearchaeales > GW2011-AR1 > JAUSIK01. Next base: position 132,469 of record JAUSIK010000013.1, read on the forward strand.
GACGAGGAGACATTCGATGAAAAGCATGAACTTCCTTCTTTTCCAGATTCTTTAAATGATAAGGGTTTTTCTCAAGCAGCTATTAAAGATGCAGTTAGCTCGAACTTTGAAGAATCAAGTGTTATTGCTCCGCCGGAAAAGTATCCGAATTATCAAGATAATGAGCCTGAAAGAATAATGCCGGAAAATAACTCAAAGTTTCAAGCAATAGAAATGGAAGAATGGACTCCTTCTATGAGGGCGGGAGATTCTTTGCCTATAACAAGAAAGCCTTCAAATATACCTTACAGCCCTATAACTTCTAGCCCTAGGCTTGAAGAGCCTCCTGTAATGAATTATGAAAGGGATGAACCACCAAAGAAAGGGGGAAAAAACAGCGATATTTTTGTAAAATTGGATAAATTTTATTCTGCTAGAAAGGCATTGTTCGATGCTCAAGATAAATTACAAGAGATTGATGCTTTATTAAGAAAAATTAGGGAGACAAAGTTTCGCGAAGACCAAGAATTAAAATCATGGGAAAATGAACTAACAGGCATTAAAGTTAAGATAAATGACGTAGCAATAAATCTTTTTGAGAAAGTAGAATGAGCTTAGAATATGTTAAATTTTCTGCAAGTGAATCTTTATACGGTGAGAAGAATTTGTTGATAAGTGAACTTGGAATACTTCAATTTGTGAAGAGGATTAAAAATTATAAAAAATTAAGACAGGAAGAGCTTAATATGAAAATTCTTTTAAAGAAAAAAATGGATGAGCTTATTGAAATGCTTAGTATATTAGATAAAATGCTCCCTCATACGAAAATGGCTGGGCTGATTAAGGAGAAAAAACACCATTTGAAAGACAGAATGGAAGGAATGAGCGAAGACGACAAGGAAAGCTATACACTGGAACAGGAAGTTGAGCGGATTAGAAGAAAGCTCGAGGTTCTTAGAGAGTATTGAGATAATTGTATTTGTTTTTTAGAGAGATAAGTTTTTCAACATTACATTTATAATATTTTTCGTAATTGATATTAGAGGTATTTTCATCAGTATTATCTTTTCTGCATTGGTTTATCGATGTGTCAATGTCGGACAATAGGTTGTCATTTAAAAGATCTTTTTCATTGAATTTATTTTGGTCGAGATTATTTTCTTTTAATTTTCGAGTGCATAGGCTAATGCATTCGGGATCTGGAACAATGTTTTTTTGCTCTTTAATTAGAATTTCCTTTACTGGACAGGAAAATTGACAGAGCAAGCTACTGTAAACTGCTGATTTATACTCGATTATTTGTTTTTCTTTATTAAGGTGGGAAATGTAAAAAGCTAAAGTCGAAAGCAATAAAATAATAACTGATAGGGATAATATGGCATAAAGCCTTTTCTTTTTTATTTTTATTTCAATTGACATATTTAGAATTCTAAAGGGCTTTATTTAAATTCTTCTTTAAAATGTTATTAATTTAGGTAGTAAAAATAAGGGGATAGATTTACAAAATATATTTATATATTAGAATAGTATTTTATTCATGAGTAAAGATAGAATTGATGTTTTTGCCGTTGAAGAGTGCGGAGGATATTTTCATGTTCTGTATGGGGAGAATGAGTTGGTTTTATATGAGGGGGGATGTGGTGTCGATAGTCCAAACCTTTTATTAAGATCCCCTTATGATGAATTGGCTTCAAGAGTCACCATACCTAGAAGATTATTTGATACTTTAAAGAAAGATATAGAGTACTATAATAGTGAAATAGATAAAAAAATAACTAGACATTACGACGAAGACATGGAAAAAGTTGAAGCAAGAATTATTAGGAATGAAAACAGGCTTGCAAGAATTGCTATAAATCAAGGTGTTGATTTAGAGGATTATCTTGGGTCATATAATGGACTTTAGATTTGTTGACAGGATAATTTTATAAAAGAGATGTTTCTTTAAAAGGAATGAAAGAAATTAAGACAAGGGAAGAACTCATTAAAGAATACAATAATTTTTTTAAACGGAAAAAGCATCATGAAATTCCATCTGCATCTTTAATTCCGGAAAACGATCCGACTGTACTTTTTACAACGGCTGGAATGCATCCTCTTGTGCCTTACCTTCTTGGTGGGAAGCATCCTTTAGGGAAGAGGCTTGTAAACGTGCAGAAATGCATTAGGACGGGGGATATTGATGAAGTAGGGGATGAGGTGCATCATACTTTTTTTGAGATGCTTGGGAATTGGAGTCTAGGAGAATATTTTAAAAAAGAAGCCATACAATATAGTTACGAATTTTTAACTGAAGTTTTAAAACTTGATAAAGATAGACTTGCTGTAAGTGTATTTGGAGGCGATAAGAGAATTCCTCAATTACCTAGGGATGAAGAATCATATAAAATCTGGCTAAGCCTAGGAATTCCGAAAGAGAGAATAGCCTTTTTGGAGGGAGGAGTATTAGAGAGCAAAAAAAATTGGTGGGGGCCTGCTGGAGAGACTGGGCCTTGTGGGCCTGATACCGAGATGTTTTATTGGAGAGTCAAGGAGAAGGCTCCGAAAAAATTTGATCCTGACGATGAACGATGGGTAGAGATTTGGAATGATGTTTTAATGCAATATGTGAAAGATGAAAAAGGAAATTATAATTTAGCCAAACAAAAAAATGTGGATACGGGAATGGGGGTTGAAAGAACTGTCGCAGTATTGAATGGATTAACTGATAATTATTTAACATCTATTTTTTTACCTATTATAAATGAGCTTGAAAAAATAAGCGGGAGAAAATATAAGGGAAATGAAAAGGCGATGAGAGTCATTGCTGACCATTTGAGGGCAAGCGTGTTCATTCTAGGTGATGTAAGGGGTATTAAACCTTCAAATGTTGGACAGGGCTATGTATTGAGAAGACTAATCAGAAGGGCAATTAGATATGGCCGGCTTATTGGCTTAGAAAATAATTTTACTGTTCACATGGCTAAAATTATACTGCCTATTTATCACGACTACCAAGAGCTTGCACGGAATCATAAGTTTATTTATGAAAATTTGGAGGAGGAGGAAAATAGATTCAGAGAAACATTAGAGAAGGGACTAAAAAAATTCAATGAACTAGGGAATGATAAAATTATTTCTGGAAAGGAGGCTTTTTTGCTTTTTCAGAGTTATGGATTTCCAATTGAAATGACAGAAGAGCTCGCTGAAGAGAGAGGATTGAAAGTAGACTTGGAATCATATAATGAAGAATTTAAGAGGCATCAAGATTTAAGCAGAACAGCCTCTGCAGGGGTTTTTAAGAGCGGTTTGGCAGATGATTCAGAGGCTGTAAGAAAGCTGCATACAGCAACTCACTTATTAAATGAGGCATTAAGAATTGTTTTAGGAGAAGATGTAAGGCAGAGAGGGAGTAATATCACTGCTGAAAGATTAAGATTTGATTTTAATTTTTCCAGAAAATTAACATCGGAAGAAATTAAGAAAGTTGAATATTTAGTTAATGAAAAAATTAAACAGGGATTAGAGGTTGTTAGAGAAGAAATGCCTTTAAACGATGCATTAGGAAGCGGGGCACAGGGAGAATTTGGAATGAAATATCCCGAACTTGTTAGTGTTTATACAGTACTAGATAAGAAGGAGAAAAGTGGGTGGTTCAGCAAGGAGATTTGCACTGGCCCACATATTTCTAATACAAAGGAAATTGGAAACTTTAGGATTATTAAAGAGGAAAGCAGTTCAGCAGGAGTTAGAAGGATAAAGGGAGTCGTTGAGTGAGCGAAGGTTTAGATATTTTAAAATTTAGTACTTGGAATGACCTCAGAAAAAAGAGAAGATAGATCAAATAAATTTAATACTTTGAGAGTTCTACGAGGACTTATATTTCCTTTTTTTATAGTTCATTTTATTTTTTTAGTTTTTTATTATATTAATAAAGACATATCATTAATAAAATTTGTTTCAAAAGGCATTTTAGAATTAGTTTTTAGTATTATTTTATTTATAACTTTAGGAAAAATAATAAATTCAGATGGGAAGTCTAAGAAAAAAATGTCTAAGACTAAAACGATATTAGTAATTTGGTTTTTTATTATATTGACCTTTATTATGGCATTTGGAGGTTTTTTGTTTGCTTATCTTTTGTTTCAAACTCAAGGATTTTCTATTCCAGTAGTTTTATTATGTATTTGGGGTATTTTTTACACGTATCTAGCAATTTACGGAATAGTACTTTTTATAAAAAATTATCATAATTTTAAATAATCTAAATAAAATTTATTACAAGAGCTAAAAGAAGCAAATAAATTGCGAAATAACGAAGATTTATTCTATTTGAAAGAATTTTTGTATAAGAGAGGTGAAGTACTGGAAGGCCTATAGCAAAAGAAATTAGGGAATACCAGATAAATTCTTTTGGGAGAGGGTTGGTTGTTAGAGTTAGGACATTCGCACCTAAGACAATTGGAATTGACAAAAGAAAAGAGAATTTTAGAGCTGTTTTTTCATTTAGACCTAGAATTAAACCAGATGAAAATGTCGAGCCTGTTCTTGAAATTCCCCTGAATATTGAGAATGATTGAGCCAGACCGATCAGAATGGCTGTTTTGGAATTTAGTTTCCCTTTATTTTTGTTTTTATAGTTAAGAGATGCCATGATTAATAATAAGGATGTTATTCCTAATCCTAGCGATATAAGCGAAAGATTTGAAAGTGTTGATTCTATTAAATTATTGAAGAAGTATCCTACAAGCAGTGCCGGGACAGAGGCTAAAATTAGCAGTATTCCAAGTTTCCCATCTGGTGTTTTAAATCTAAAATTTATTAAGTCACGAACAATATTGGTAATGTCTTTGCTAAAATAAACAAAAACTGCCAGTAAGGTCCCTAAATGAAGGGCTACATTAAATGAAAGAGTATTATCAAAATTTAAGAGTTTTGATGCAAGTATTAAATGACTTGAACTCGAAACTGGAAACCATTCTGTAATACCCTGTATTATCGCAATAATTATTGCTTCGGTTATTTGAGGCATATAAATTGGCTTAAAAAAGGATTAATAAAATTAATTAATGTTTAGTTTGAATAGTTTTTAATTAAAATTAAATAAAAAAATAAAAAAATGGCGACTAAGCGCCAATATTTATCCTGCAATCCCAGCACAGTGTACTCTTTTTCTTGCTTTTTTTTGACATGGACTTTTCTAGGAAGTCTTCCATGCCTTTAGACATATCATAACTTATGTCAAAAAGCTCGCCGCACTGACTGCAGGCTACAGGCATTGTATATCCTTGCATTGCCATACTTATTGAATAATTAAATTATTTATATAGATACATTGTACTAAATTATATGTTTTTTAGAATGTTATAAGCTTATATAGAGAGTCACTAGAACGAGACATAGAATCACTTTTGAGGGATAAGTGAAAAAATATTCATTCAAAATCAAAATCTAAAAAAAGTTCATCAAACGAGGAACTATTGCCTTTGTCGTCTTGGATATAGGTGTTTTTTATTATATTTTCTTTACAATTCCAACACAATGATTCAGAAAGCTTCTTTCCTAATTTTTCTTCTGTTTCTTCATTTAATATGGAATTGTTTGATAGGTCGTACCAGAGATCAAATACTGCACCGCATTTTCTACATTGCTCCGGGAGAATGAATTGAGAGTGGTTATCTGAAGCCATGACTTAACTACGACGACGTTTTATTTATATCTTATGTATGTACATTCTATGTTCTTCATTACGACAAAATATAAATAGAAGAGGAGGCTTCGAATATCACTTGGAAATCACTCCAAATATATTCCTGGCTTACCAGGCTTAGCTTTTTGAGATTTATTTTCCGGATCATATTTATTTGGGTCATTTACAGCAAATATTTTTATCTTTTTATCTAATTTACTTTCTAAATATTGAATATTATAAACAGATAGTTCTTTTGGGATGGCATATAAGTAAATTTTTTCTGGATTTTTATTTTGTTTTTCCTGCACTATTTTAATTATATTTTTTATATCATCTAAAGTTTGATGCTGTATTTTTTCTTGTGCTTCTAATTCTTCTGAAATTTTAGATTCATCTGCTTTAGGCCATTGTTCTAGCGATACTAGGGATTTTTTTCCTAGTTTTTCCCAGAGTTCTTCTGCAATGTGGGGCGTAACTGGGGAAATAATCTTTATAATGGACAACAAATCTGATTTTTTTATTTCTTTTTCCTCTTCAATCTTCTCCAAAAGTCTCCTTACATTTATCAATGCAGTATTATATTTCATTCCTTCAATTTCAGAGGTAACATTTTTTATAGTTTTATTTATCCAATGTTCTAATTTTACAGAGGAACTACCTATTTTTATTTCAGATAATATGGTATATAATTTTTTTACAAATCTCAAGCTTCCTTCTATTCCTTCTTTACTCCATAAAGAATCTTTATCGGGAGATGCGGAGGATACTAAAAAGAATCTAAGTGTATCAGCCCCATATTTTTTAGTAATTTCTAGAGGGTCTATAACATTTCCTCTTGATTTAGACATTACATGACCATCCTCTCCATGAATCATTCCCTGATTAAATAACTTCATAAATGGTTCATTAATACTTAAAAATCCAAGATCTCTTAATGCTTTTGTAAAGAATCTTGCGTATATTAGATGCATATTTGCATGTTCTGCTCCTCCGATATACTGATCTACCGACATCCAATAAGACACTTTTTCTTTTTCAAAAGGTTTCTTATTATTTTTATTATCTGTAAATCTTAAATAATACCAGCTACTATCAAAGAAAGTATCCATGGTATCTGTTTCTCTTCTTGCAGGGGAATTACACTTTGGACATTTAACTTTTAAGAAAGAACTATTTGTAGTTAATGGATTTCCTTTTCCAAACTTTACTTTATCAGGCAACTTTACGGGTAACGATTTTTCTTCTACAGGAACTATACCGCACTCCTTACAGTAGATCATAGGAATGGGAGTTCCCCAATATCTCTGTCTTGAAACAAGCCAATCTCTTAACTTATATTGCACCACTGCTTTTCCTAATTGTTTGTATTCAAGTGCTTTTGTTATGTGTGTTTTAGCCTCTTCACTAAACAACTCATTAAAACCTTCTGAATTTATTAATTGACCCGAACCTTCGTAAGCTTTTAAGATACTGTTCTCTTTACTTTTAATGACTTGTTTAATAGGAAGATTATATTTTTTTGCAAAATCAAAATCACGCTGATCGTGAGCAGGTACAGCCATTACCATGCCACTTCCATATTCTGCAACAACAAAATTTCCGGCGTATATCGGTATTTTTTCTCCGGTTAAAGGATGCAAAGCATAACTTCCTGTAAAAACTCCTTCTTTTTCTAATTTATCTATTTCTTCTTGTTTTGTAGACCTTGCCATTTTTAAGAATGTATCTACATGATTTTTTTGCTTTTCTGTGACTATACTCATTAATTGTGGATGTTGAGCAGATATTACAAGGAAAGTAACTCCAAAAATAGTGTCTGGTCGAGTTGTAAATACTTTCCAATCCGTATTATTTATTTTAAAAGTTATTTCAGTACCTTCACTTTTTCCTATCCAGTTTTTTTGCATGGATTTTATTCTTTCAGGCCAATTTAAATTAGGAATTTCTTTGAGTAATTCTTCTGCATATTTAGTTGTGTTAATGAACCACTGTTCAAGCTGTTTTATCTCAACCTCTGTATCAGAATGTCTCCAGCATTTTCCGTCATGCACCTGTTCATTTGCTAAAACTGTATCGCATTTTGCACAATAATTCACAGCTGATTTTTTTCTATATACTAATCCATTCTCATAAAATTTGAGAAAGAAATATTGATTCCATTTATAATATTCTGGATCGCACGTTTTTAATATTCTTGTCCAATCATAACTTAATCCCAGAGATTTTTGCTGTTTAATAAAATTATTAATTGCTTTTTGAGTGTATTTTTTTGGATGAGTTTTTTCTTTTATAGCTGCGTTTTCTGCTGGAAGACCAAATGCATCATATCCCATAGGATAGAGTACATTGTACCCTTTCATTCTTTTAAAGCGAGCATATATGTCCCCTAAAGTATAGTTAAATGCATGACCCATATGTAAACCCGAACCTGACGGGTAGGGGAACATCTCCAAGACATAATATTTGTTTTTCCCTCCTACTTTAGGTTCAAATGCTTTTTTCTTTTCCCATTTTGACTGCCATTTTTTTTCTATTTTTTGGAAATCTAATTTTTTAATATCTTGCATTTATTAGTCTAGATTGGAAGGGATTTAAATTTTTGGTTTTAGATGATTTTCTATTACATCAACTAAATCTCTGAAGGGGGTAGGCGTGTCTAAAATATCTACTAATTCAGTTGCTCCGGCCTCTACATATTTTGGTTTTTCTTCTCCGAGTCCAAAATGAGGCACAATAATAGGGGTATCATGGTAACTGTTCATTTTTCTTATATATTTTAGAAAATAAATAGCCATCTCTTGCTGTCTGGTATTTACTGGATTGAAAGGCATTAATAGATGGTTACTTTCTTCTACCAGATATTGTAAAAGCAATAAGCGGTAACATTCATTATCTAAATGACTTAGGGCTTTAAACCCATCTTTGAAAGGTTTTATTATATATCCTTTTTCCTCTAATTTTTCTTTATGAGTAGCCAATATTTCTTCATATCCAATCCAGGGTATGACTTTATTAGAATTCATCTTTAAGGTTTGTAAGAAGATTGTGTTTTCTTAATTGATGTTCGGAATTTTTAGGATATTGAAATACGATGTCTCCTTTGGCATCATCATCCGGCCATGGCGTGATAATAACGTAGTCTCCTGGTCTAAGCCAGAATTTTCTTTTAAATCTGCCTGGAACTCTGCAGTTACGAGTTTTTCCATCAGTGGATTTGATTTCCATTCTATTTCCACCTAGTCTTTGTAGAACTTTTCCAACTACTTCCCCTTTTCTTGGGAACCTTATTCTTGTTGGGAACTCTTGAACTGCTTGAGTGTTTTGATTTTGAGATTGATCTTTTACTTCTTCAAAATCTCCGAATTTTTCTTCCATAAAATAGATTAGGAGAATGGGTTTTTAAGTGTTGTGTGCTAGGATGCTAGAGGTAAAATTCATAGGTTTTAAATACAACTTTTCAAATAATTGAAATATGAAAAAAGGGAGTATTGTTAAAGGTTTTGGAATATCTTTCTGTTTGATAATAATTTCAATTATTTTAAGCTTGGTTTTCAGTATTTATGCCGGCTCTTTGTATGTTGGAAGTGTATTCAATGAGAATAGCAGGTTTAGCAATCCTATATTTGGTATTTTAGGATCTTTTTCTATCATTCCCTTTTCTACTATTTTTCTTTTTCTAATATTAAATAGCATAGGTGTGGGAATATCTAAAGATTATAGTACAAAGAAAGGAATGTTATATGGGTATTTTCTTGTATTATTGCCTGTTATTTTATTTTTAGTTATTGCTTTCTTAGCTACCGGATACCACTGAACTCCTTTGGAAATAAAAATCCCAATCTACCCAAAGTCTCTAGGTATTTTTAAACCTTCAACCTGGATCGAGGTAGAGCCTTAAGGCATTCCACCCAGTTAAAGGAAATAAAATAACCAAAGGGATTTAAAGTATATGATATTTGTTATAGTATAAAGAGGAAAGATGGCTAATAAAAATAGAAGCTGGCTTGTATTTTTGCAGATTTTACGCTGGTTATTGTTAGTTCTGGCTATTCTATTTTTCTTATGGCTTGCTAAGAATTTGGGATGGTTAAAAATTTAAGAGATACAGCTATAACCTTATTCAGAATAGTATTTTTAATAATAATAGTATATGTTGCTTATCAGGTATTGAGAGCTATTATTGGAGGCACATGGGCAACTGAAAATATAATCATAGCAGGAATGGGAATTATATTAGGGGGGATGTTTGTTATTGTTGGCTTTTTGATAAATCAAGGAAAAACAATGGGAATGTTAGAAGAAAGGACAAGGAATATTGGATTAAGTTTATCTAATTTAGGGAAAGATTTTAAGGAATATATTTCTATAGAGAAGTTTGCAAAATTCAATCATAACAATCTTCTCTAACAAGAAATTTGAAAATTCTTCTCTAAATTTGGAATTATTCAAATTTCTCTATACAAAGAAAATAGTTTATGGATGTTAGATTTAAATAGATATTTTTGCTGTTTAATAAATGATTCAGGCACATTATAATGGGGAAAGTGTTTTTTCAAACTCTAATGAAGCGTTTAGCTTATATGAAAAATCTAGACTTGGCGAGAAAATTGGAGGGAGAATAGAATACTTGCATGTTGAGGCTTTGTTTTTGATTGGTGAAAGAAAGATGGAGGTTTTTTACGGAAAGAAAAAGCTAGGATTTAATGAATTAATTGCAAAGATAAAGAGAAAGGACAAAGGAGTAGAGGGAAAACTGGTTGTTTTTTCTGATTTGAGAAAAAAAGGATATATTGTTAAAACTGCATTGAAGTTCGGGGCTGAATTTAGGGTTTATGAGCGAGGAGTAAAACCTGGAGAGGATCATGCTAAGTGGATTGTATATGTAGTTAGGGAAAATGAGCAACTAAAATGGCATGATTTTGCCGGCAAAAATAGAATCGCTCATTCTACGAAGAAGAATTTACTTGTTGCTATTGTTGATGAAGAGAGAGATATTAGTTATTATGAAGTTGAGTGGAAGAAGTTATAGAAGACTATCTTCTAACAATTTTGGAAGGACCTCTTTTAAAAATGGGGAAAAGAACATTTGAGGGTGAAGTTGAAACTCCTCTTTGTTAAACCAATATATTTCTGCAATTTCATTGGATGGGGAAGGAGTACCATTAATTGAGATTAAATAATTATAGTCTATTTGTCGAATATTTAATCTTTCATTAAAAGAGGTATAGGATGAATAATAATGCGATTTTATTATTGGAACATTAAGTTCTTCTTTAATCTCTCTGCTTAAGGCTTGCTGGATTGATTCTCCTATGTCTAATGCTCCTCCTGGGAGACTATAAAATTTGAGGTCTTTGTCTCTTGATAGAAGAATTTTCTTATTTTCTATGATAAGTGCCGAAATTCTCTTTCGCATAAGTGGATTTTAGAATAAAACCTATTTAAAAACTGCGACAATGTAGTATGTTTTAGTATAATAACATTTATAACAAAAAGGGAATAGGAATTGATATGATGCCTATGAGCCAGCAAAAAGAGAGGATAATTTCTATCATTAAAATGAAAGGACCATCATTACCTGTTCAGGTGGCTAAGGGAATAGGGGTTGTACCTTTATTTGCAGGGGCATTTTTATCAGAGCTTTATGCTGAAAAAAGAATTAAAATAAGCAATATGAGGGTTGGGAGCTCTCCATTATATTATATCGAGGGGCAGGAGGGAATGCTGGAAAATTTTATTGAACATTTAAATGTTAAAGAAAGAGAGGCTTTTTTGGTTTTGAAGAAAGCAGGCATACTGGATGAAAGCTTATTGACTCCTGTTATAAGGGTCGCTTTAAGAGAAATTAGAGATTTTGCTATTCCTGTTAAGATTATATTAAAGGATGAGGAAAAGGTATTTTGGAGATATCACTTACTTGACGAAATTGGAGCTAGAGCACAAATGCAGGGTATTATTAATCCTTTATCGATTGTTCATGAAAGAGTTAAAGGGGTTGGAAGAGAAGACAAAGGGGAAGCAAATGCAGTGAAGAGTGAACTTGAACTAGAAGTTAAACCGTTGAAAATTGAGGCTGAAGAAAAAATAACTGCACCATTGATAGAAATAAATAATAAAATTAGTGAATTGGACGAAGTGAAAGACAATAGTAAAAATATTTTAGAAGGAAATGGAGATGAAATTAAGAAGCATGCTAGAAAAATAGTAATAAAAGAAAATGAATTTCCATTAAGGGTTAAAAAGTATCTTAATGGAAAAGATATTGAAGTCTTTGAATCTCTTCTAGATAAGAAGAAAGAATTTATGGGGAAAATTAGAACTGAAAGTTTGTTTGGAAAACAGGAGTATTTTTTAGTGGCTAAAGATAAAAAGAATGTAACTGATAATGACTTAGCGGTTGCATTGCAGACTGCCCAATCTGCAAAAATGCCTGTATTGGTTGTTTCAAGCGGGGAGTTAAATAAGAAGGCTCAAGAATATCTGCGAGAATGGAGAAATTTGATTAGATTCGAGAAACTTCGCTAGAAATTTCTCGGCACTTTTGCTTCTTACGAAGCTGCAAGTTTGAGAAAATAAAAATTTAAATATTCTATTGACTTTTTTAAGTTATGAATGGGAGGGTTTATTCTTTCGATGAGGGAAAAGAATTTGTTATTTTGTATGTGAATGTTTTAGGGAAAAAAGATGAATATGATGGTGAGATTAAAAGGGAAGAAAAAGAAATTCTAAGAGTTTATTTAATTGACTTGCTTAGAACCTATATCGAAGTAGTGCCTAAGAAATTGAGAGAGGGATTTAAGATTAACGAATACTGGCTTTTGAAGTGTTTGGAAGATAATAATTCTTGCATTAAAAAGATGAGAAAATCCATATAAGGCCTAAAAAAGAGCTATTATTTTACAGAGAAACTTTTAAAAAGGTAGAAAATTGAGGAAAGGAATGGGAAGAATAAAACTACTTATGGTTAAGAGAGCGGCACAACAGCTACTTGCAGGTGAGCATCAATTCAATGAGGATTTTGATTTTAATAAGAAAATATTAGGAAGTACTATGCCTTCTAAACCTATAAGAAATAAAATTGCAGGATATATAGCTAGATTGATGCAGGCGAAGCGTATTGGAGTTAGGCCGAAAAAGAAAGTTCAAGCGGAAGATGAAGAAAGAAGAAACAGAAGGGAAGATAGAGACAAATACGATTAAGTTTTCTTTTTAACTAACTGGTTAATTTTACTTTCAATTTTTTTTAGGCGGTTTTCAATTTCATAGAGCTGTTTTCTTCTTATTCTATTATTAACTAAGATTATGATTTGAAATATTATCCAAAGAATAATAATCAAACCGACTGCTTGTATCCAAAGGCCTACTAGACCTATTTCTTTTAATATATCAGCAATTGCTGTTTCTTCCAAGACCATATAATACTAAGGATCAGAGAGTTTAAAAAGGATTTTATTTTGATAGTTTTGGCTGTGTAGTTCAGTGGTAGAACGCATGTCTCATAAGCATGAGGTCGGGAGTTCAATTCTCCCTACAGCCACTTTCCTTGGAAGTTATGCAAATATATTTTTGGATAAGTTTATTAATAAGATTTAATTTTCTTAGAAATGGTAAGAGTAAAAACAGGTGATTTGGATGAGGCTAGAGAATTTACAAAATTAACATTTGTTCGATCTATTATATTCTTTTTCGATGTTTTTTTGGCTTTGATGATTATTGGAAGCGCTTCATTTTTATTCAAGAGTGAAATTGGAAAATTTGGATTAGTATTTGGATTTTTTATGCTAATAATTAGTTTTGTATTAAGAATTATGAAAAAGTGGTAGAAAGAAAAGTTTTTAAATTATTATAATGATGGAAATTTATGGAATTTAACCTTTTTAGTCATGCTGAAGATATAGAGGAAGTTAAAAATAGAAAGGAAAATCCCACACATCTTTGGCTTTATGGATTTCATCGAATTGGAGAGCATAAAATATTGGATTCTATAAAAGTCGAAAATTATTTATCTGATGAAATAATAAGATTTCCGAAATTTAGTAAACTAAAAAACTTTTCATCTGATATTACCAAATTATTTTTGTTGGGGGAAAATATAATAAATTGTTATTTACCTTTAAATGATAATTATCATTTAGAATTTCCAATGAATGAAAAAAATAAACGAAATAAATTAATTTATACAAAATGCAACCTATGCAATGGACTGGGCGAACATGGATTTCCTCAAATTAATTTAAGAGAAAGCATAAATTTTGGAAACATACATGAAAAAGCTGCTATGGCAGATAACAGGATTTCCATAATGAATCTAAATTTTAGAGAAATCGTAAGAGGTTATTCTGCATTTAGCGATTTTATAAGATATTCTTCAATATTTTAAGATATTATTCTTAAGCCATCAGAGTCTTTTCTGGGAATTAGATGAATATGTGCATGAGGGAAGGATTGACCTGCGGGAGGGAGATTGTTCATTAATATATTAAAACCATCTCCTTGCTTTTTTTCTAAAATTTTGTTAGACATTTTTTTTATTAATTCCATTAATTCCTGCGAAAGAGTATTTGGGATGTCTAATATAGTTACATAATGCTTTTTAGGAATAATTAGAATATGCCCTTCTGCTTTGGGAAATTTGTCTGGAATTACAAAAAAATTATTAGTTTCTTCTATGTGTTTTGGAGGAATCTCTTTCTTGGCTACTTTACAAAATATGCAATTGTCCGGCATTCAATTAAGAGAAAGAACTAGTATAAAAATTTTCCTTCATTATTTGCCTATTAACTTGTTCACGCTTAAAGTTAGGCATTATTAGGCCAAGGATTGAGCGTTTTTCTTTTTTATTAGCTAAGGCTGCACCAAGGCGATTTATTTCTTTAGATAATTTAGAATGTTTCTTATATATTGGAATAGGCATACGCAAGAATAAAGATCTTGCGGCTGATTTGTCGTCTGGAATTTTTGCTACTACTGGAATTTCTAAAGCTGATTCAATCTCTTTAAGACTCAATTCATAACTTGGATCTCTAACTTTGTTTAATATAATTCCTGCAATTGGCCTTCCTCTTTGTTTTGCCAGTTTTGCAGCTCTAAGGGAGCAGTAAAGAGTTGGGTAGTCTGGTGTTGATACAACAAATAGATTGTCCGATGCTAGAATTGTTGAGAGTAATTCTTCATTAAGAGAGGGCGAAGAATCTAATATAATAAAATCGTAGTCGTTCTTGATAGAGTTTATTTTATCTCTCAATTTTAGAGGATTAAATTGAGCCTGAAACATATAACTTCCAGGTATTACATCGACTCCGAATCTGTTATGAATGGCTGATTTCATTCTAGACTTATTAGACAATACTTCTTGTATGGTACTTTCAGGAGATAGAATATCCATATGTATTCCTAAATTAGGCGCAGAATAATTTGCATCTATAAGGAGTACCTTTTTCTGGAAATTGCTGGTTAAAGATGAGGCTAATGATGATGCGATAGTTGTTTTTCCAACTCCCCCTTTTATTGAAATAATTCCAATTGTTTTTGGCATACAGTAATAAATATTTCTGGTTTTAAAAGGTTATTGCTTTGGTTTTTAAAAACAATTTTACGAATTTTGGGAGGACTTTTTAATGATAGGAAAAATTATAATTAAATGCCAAATTATTAATGTTATATATTTTTATAGATGTATTGTTTGGTAATAGTATTATTTAAAATATGATGAAAGAATTAAAAATAAATTCTAAAGGCGATCTTGCAACATTAGAAGGCCAAGTATTAGGTAATTGTCTTAGAACTTTGCCTATCTCTTCAGAAATTATATTAAAAGAAAGAGAAAAAATGAAGTTTTATGAAAATTTAAAAAATAGAGCTCCTAAGGAGGCAAATTATTATGTCAAGATTCTTGACTAGAACTCCATGCTTTAGCATGGATTTGAATCTTGAGCATCCAAAAGTCCAAAACAAACCACACTTTTTAAGGTGTGGTAAAACTCAAGGACTTTTTGATTTAATAAATAGGATGGAAACTACTCTAAGATCTTTTAAGGGAGAGTATTTTGTTGTAATTGCTTATTATAAGGGATAAATGGACCTGCCGATTGAAAGATTGCGATCTTAGTATCGTCAGTTCCAATCGGCTTTCATGGACCTGCCGACTCACGCAGACAAAGTCCGCGGATCCTCCAACATTTACATGATTGGAGTGAATCGAACTCTTCTCGTTCGATTCTTAATGGACCTGCCGAGAATCGAACTCGGATCCCATCCATGCCATGGATATATTCTACCATTATACTACAGGCCCTATGAAGAATCGAGGAGAAAGGAAACTTTATAAACATTTATTCTAAGAGCAATAAAGAAAGCATTACTAAAACTCCTAAAATAAGAGATATTAATTGGATTAGTGATTTTGATATTTTTGTTTCCTTATGTAATTCTGGAATCAAATCAGATCCAGCGATATATATGAATCCTCCTGCAGCGATAGGTATTAATAATAATTCAATATTCTCTATAGCTTTTCCTGCTAAGATTGTTATTAAAGCGCCTAGAAGAGCTGTAATTGCTGATAGGAAGTTTATAGCTAAGGCTTTGGCTTTGGTGAAACCTCCATGAATTAGGACGCCAAAATCTCCTATCTCTTGAGGAATTTCATGGAGACATACTGCGATGGTTGTTGCAATTCCAACAGGGACAGATATAAAATAACTAG
Organism: Nanobdellota archaeon; assembly: GCA_030648155.1. Lineage (GTDB taxonomy): Archaea > Nanobdellota > Nanobdellia > Pacearchaeales > GW2011-AR1 > JAUSIK01. The sequence goes on from JAUSIK010000013.1 coordinate 148,824, forward strand.
CAGCGATAATACTTCCATCTATAAAATTATGGAGGGCATCTCCTACCAAATTCATATATGCAAATGGATGAACATGATTGTCTTGAGTAATATTGCCATGGCAGTGCTCCCAGTGAATAAACTTTTCTAGAACAAAGAAAATAATTATTCCAAGAAGTATGAGTAAAGAAGTGTTAATGGTGAAGTTATTTGCCTCAATTATTTCTGGAAGGAGATGTATAAATGCATCCCCTAATAATGCTCCTGCTGAAAAGCTTATTAGATAGATCAATGTTTTTTTTAGTTTTTTAGAATTTATTGATAGAGTAAATATTCCAATGAACGATATTAAACTTACTAAAAAAACACTTAGTAGTATTAGAATTATGGTATTAGCCATAGTTAATAGAAAATTTTTGAGTATTTAAATTAGATTATTTCTTCGCTAAGCCATGAGGATTATACATTCTTACAACAATGAAATAAACTAATGAACCTATCCAGTGAGCGAATACTATTACTAAAATCCAAATTATTTTTTCCAAATCGTTTTTGAACTTGCGTTTTGCACAGTCTACAATCATCCAAATCCAAAATGCAAGAATTATAATTCCGATAACAAACCAGGCACCTGTGAATGCAGCAGCAAAAGGCCACCAGAAGAAATTATCAAAATTCATCATAGTGGAATTAAGTGAATGAGGTATTTAAAGTTTGGGATTACTTTACTAATTTTCCAGCTTTTACAAATTCAATTTCTAAAGAAAGAAGCTTTTTTAGAACTTCATTGATTTTTTCTATTGGAACTCTGATTTGTTTTTCAGTATCTCTATCTCTTAGAGTTACATCTTTTTTTTCTAGAGAATCATAATCAATTGTTATTGCATAAGGTGTACCTTGAGTAGCTGAACGCAGATAACGCTTGCCTATTGATCCAGATTCATCGTAATCTATAATAAATTCCTTTTGCAATGATTGTTTTACTTTTTTTGCTAATTCGACTAAATCTGGTTTTTTCATGAGGGGGAATATGGAACAATCAATAGGAGCCATATGATAAGGTATTTTAAAGGTAGTTTTTCCTTCTTCAATGGACTTTTTATCATAGAAAAGGTCTATTAATGCGTAAGTTGGACGGTCTGTACCAAAGGCAATTTCAAGGACATGAGGGACAAAATATTCCCCATTTTCTCTTTGGGCTTTTAGATCTACTTTTGAGAATTTAGAATGCTGCTTTAAATCATAATCTGTTCTGTCGTGAACTCCGCATACTTCTGTCCATCCATAATTGTTAAGCTTAATTTCAATATCCCATGCATCCTCTGCGTAAAAGGCTTTTTCCTCTGGGTGATGTTGTCTTAATCTTATATGATCTTTAGGAATACCAAACTCTAAGAATTGAGTGTGGGCTAACCATAAACACCATGCATAGGCTTGGCTTGAAACATATTTTTTCTTTAGTGCTTCTTCAATTGAAATTACTGAAATGGAAGAATTTTTTTCCTGATCTTTATAATGCCAAAAAGGAAGTTTTTCTTTTTTTACTTTTTCATATTCTGGCCATGAATTTTTCAATTGTGGATCAATAAATATTTGGCCTTCTGCTTGTGTAAATTCTCTCCCCCTTAATACAGATTGTCTGGGAGATATTTCATTTCTATAAGCTTTTCCTATTTGAAAAACACCGAAAGGTAATTTTTTTCTATAAAAGTTATAATATCTTAAAAAAGGAAGATAAGTCACAGTGGCCGTTTCTGGGCGCAATGATGCTTCGTGCCCTGCTACTTGTGTTTTCATCATAAGAGATTGCTTTTCAATTTTATTTTCAAAATTAGAGTTACACGAAGGGCATTTTATTTTTTTGTTTGCAATAAACTTTAGAATTTGATCATCAGAAAATGCATCTGCAGAGATATCTTCATTTTCTTCAATTAGTTTATCTGCCCTAAATATGGATTTGCATTTTTGGCATCTTATGAGCCTGTCTTTAAATGTTTCTAGATGCCCTGATGCCTGCCAGACAATGTCAGGCATTATTGTTGGCCCTTCAATTTCACGAAAATTAAAGTTGTTAAAAATAGATCTAACTGAATTTTCAACTTTGTTTTTCAATAGCTTGCCTATTGGCCCGTAAGTGTAAAAGCCTGCTAGGCCCCCATAAATTTCAGGGCTTGGACCCCATATTAAACCTGATTCTTGAATAAAACTTAAAAAATTTTTTTCTTCTTCGGATTTCTCTTTGGACATGCTATATTAATTTTTTCCAGCTATTTAAATTATTCTAAATTATTTATTTTTAGCAGCGAAATCTTTAGAGACTACTCTCCAGCACTCATAGGTTCCGGTTGGAGATTTTGTTACAGCGAACATTCTTCCTCCCTTATCTACAATTTTATAGTCACTCGTTTTAAATTTTTTCTTCGATTTAACGTCAAAGAATTCAATTTCTTGTTTTGCCATTGTGACCTCCTGTGTAAAAAACCAAGGAATCTGATGCTTTTAAAGTTATTGATGCCGATTTTTTTGTTTTTCGCTTAGAAAAAGATTTAAATATACGGGGAAATACGATAGTGAAAAGATGGTGAAAAGAAATTATTATAAAAAAAGTAATTATATAGTATGGGTTATTATAATATTAATTATACTGGCTTTAGTTGTTTATTTTTATAGGTCAAAAAATTCTCCTTCTTTATCGCCTATTGGAGAGTGTGTTTTTAATGGGAATGAAGTCTGCGATAATATTGACAATGATTGTAATAATAAAATAGATGATGGCTTAGGCAATTATACATGCGGGGTTGGGGCTTGCAAGGTTTCGGATAGATTATGTGCTAGAGGAATTGTTCGGCAATGTACTCCTGGGATGCCTTCAACCGAAGTCTGCAATGATGAAATAGATAACAATTGCAATGGAAAAGTCGATGAAGAGGGATGTGTTTAAATATGAAAAAAAGTTCATTTCTTCTTATGCTTTTAAGTTTATTTTCAATTTTAATCATAATTTTATTACTGAATAATTCTTCTGCTCAAGGAGTAAGGGCGAGATATTCTGGTTCTGTGGTGGAAATAATTGGCACAGATGCGAATGATGTTGTAAGAATTTACAAGCATTCATTATATGGAAGAGTATTAATTGAACACTATTCAAATGCTGAACTAGTGGAGTTATATTATAACTGCCCTACCTCAAAACTTAAAGTTTCTTTAGGTGATGGGAATGATATTCTTTATATGGAGGCGTGTGATGTGGATGTTGAGGGATATTTTGGAAGTGGTGATGATCAAGTTGTTACATTAAGCGGGGAGGATATTATTCATGGTGAAGGTGGAAATGATGATATAACTACGGGAGATAGGAATGATAGGGTTTATGGGGGAGAGGGGGATGATAAAATAGATGGATTATTTGGAAACGATTACTTATATGGTGAAGAAGGGAACGATAAAATTTGGGGCGAAGAAGGTGATGATTATTTATATGGGGGAAATGGGGAAGATGAACTAGATGGAGGTTATGATATAGATTATATATGGGGTGGAGAAGGCGGGGATGATATTGATGGTGGAAGTGAAAAGGATTATTTATATGGTGATGCTAATGATGAAAATAAAAAAGATGATCTTGATGGGGGAAATGGGGCTGATGAGATGTATGGCGGTGAGGGGGAGGATATAATGTATGGGAAGGGTGATGATGATAATATGTATGGTGGTGGAGGAGAAGATACTATGTTTGGACAGAGTGGAAATGATTTATTATGCGGAGAAAATGATAAAGATACAATGAGTGGAGAAGCAGGCGATGATAAATTGGGAGGGGGAGATGGTGCCGATGAAATGGATGCTGGAGGACAAGAAGGAGATAAGGCAACTGGTGAACAACCTGTTGGAAGCGGAATTGCCCAAGATGAAGTTGGCGGCTGCAAGAAGCCAGAAAATTGCAAGGTGGACTTTTATGAAGATGGAAGTGGAATTTGTTATAAAGCTAATCCAAGCCCTTCAATAAGCCCTACACCTAATTCTACTCCAAAAAGCAGCGGAAGTGCTTCACCTTCTCCAAGCGCAAGTTTAAAGGCTTTTTAGATTTTGAGGCGTGAGTTCAAGACATTTTTAATAAATTTTAGGATAGCCTTGAGATATCCAATAACAACATTTAAGATTTCTCCAAATAAAAAAAGAAGAAAAAGGAATATCATTATGCCTACTAGAATAAGAGAATATTTTAATATCTTTTTCAGTTTTTTATTCATATTATCTCTTTATTTGTTAAGCGCGGGGTGGGATTCGAACCCACGAAAACTCGCTCTGCAGGCGAATGCAGTAACCGCTGTGCCACCCGCGCATGGATAAAGGGAATTATTTATTTATTTAAAGGTATGTATGTTTTATTTGAAAGGTATTAAAAATTTAATTATTTCTTACTTATAGATAATATATACGGCCCCGACAGCTCACGAGATTGCAATCTCGGATCCTTAAACTTCTATATAAGAAGTTAAAGTGATTTGAACCTGAACACTGGATTCAAATTCTTTCAGAATTTATATTATCTTTGATAATATATACGGCCCCGACAGGACTTGAACCTGCGACCCCCTGCTTAGAAGGCAGGTGCTCTAATCCAGGCTGAGCTACGGGGCCATGTATTAAAATGATAAAGATCGTTTTTAAAGATTTGGTATTGACATTAAGAATGGCGCTTTAGGTCTATCTTAATTAACCTTCTTCCATGTTTATATTCTATTCTATTTTTATATGGATTTATTACTTTTTGCCTATAATATTTATAGATGAATCTTATTGCAAAAAATCCTCCAATAAGCGCAATAAGAACAAATCCAAATTTTGAAAGAGTTTTTCTATTTTCTGCAGATATTGCAAAACCAGTCAATTTACCTAAATCTAATTTCTCTGTTAGTTGGTTGGATGCCGTGTCGTCCGATAAGACTATTTCTAAATCAAATTCTCCAGTAAGGCCTTTAGGAATATCCACTATTAAATCATTTTCCTGCCTTTCTCCTGCTTTCAAGAGAATTTTTTCTGAACCTTCTAGTACTAGAATTTTTCTTGGGTCTATAATTTTATAAGTTAGTTTAATATCGTGATCTTTTTGAGAAAATTCCTCTAAAACATAAGAGACTTTTAATTTGTCAGTTTCTCTCTCGTAGTTAATTAATCTGGCTTCAAAACTATTTCTATAAACTAATAATTCAGTAACTAATGAGGTTTCTCCTTCATCGCATTTTACTACGATTTCTCCATTAAACCTTCCTATTTCAGCTGTAAGCGGGGCATTAATATTTAGCAAGAATTTAGCTTTTTCACCTGGGCTAATGCCTTTTAGATCACTATTTGAGATAAATTGATCCAGTGGAGATAAAATTAGTAGTTTACAATTATTAGCAAACTTTTTGTCATCATTAGAGACTTCTATTTCTGAAGTAATGTTTGTTCCCCTTTTTATTATAAAATTGTTTAATTGAGCAACCGATAGTACTAGACTTGAATTTTGCTTTTTTGATGGGATTGAGAAACCGCTACTTGATCCTGAGCCAGAGCTTCCTCCTCCGCCACTGCTCCCTGGATTTGAACCAGGAGAAGGAGAGGATGTATCAGTTGTAAAACTTGTGGAAGTGGATATTAAATTATTAGCTGTATCGTTAGCATAAATGTTAAGGGCAAATGAAGCATCTAGAGTAACATTAAATGAATTTGCTTGATTGCAAATTAATGAAGTATTAGATATTTCAAGATTAGAGCCTCTATATAGATTGTACCAACATGAATTTAAATTATTATCTGATGCTGAAAAAGTTAATGGGATGTTGTCTCTTGAACTTTTAGTTCCTGATGGTTCTGAAATTGATAGTGTTGGGAATAAGGTATCGATTGAAAATGTTTTATTTCCTGTTATTGCAGAATTTCCTATAGTATCATTGCATCTTATTGCCCATTGGTATTCACTATCTGGAAGATTTAAATTAAATAAACTTTGTTTGCCTGAAACTAGAGTATTATTTGTTTGATTCAGGCTATATTGACCTGTGAAATTTCCCCATAACTCACAAGAATTTAGATCTACATCGGCAGGAGTATAATTGAAATTTATATTTGATGAGTTAAGGAAAGTGTTTAATGGGGATGATTGTATTATTGCTGGCGCCCCTATAGAAATAGTAAAACTTGTATTTTTTATTATTTTATTATTTAGGGTATCATTTGCGAATAAGTATAATGTATGCTGTCCGGCTGAAGTGTTGAAGAAATTATTTGCGCAATTTTGAAGAGAAACATTGTTTGAATTATCTAAATTGTACCAGCATGAATTTAGATTAGAGTCAGAAACAGAATAGTTTAAGGCAAGACTTATATTGGTACCAAAAGTAGAACCGTCTACTGGAGTTGAAAGTGTAAGCGAAGGAGCAATTGAATCAATAAATAAGGTTGTTGATGTTGTATTTTGATTTCCTAAAGAATCGTTGGCATACGAAATAATAGTATTGGAGCCTTGAGATAATATTCGATAAACTGGGGAGGTGTAGCTTTCATTAGCTGTTCCATTATAAAACCAGATATTATCTCCATTGCTAGAAATGTTAATCAAAATTGTATCATTTGTGTAAGTAGTATTCTGAGGTGAAACTATTGATATTGAAGGAGGGGTTGTATCGATTGTTAATGTTCTTGTTTCTGTTGTATTTTGATTATTCAAAGAGTCTTTTATTGTTACGTTGTAGAAATATACGTCATCTTTTAGATTAGTGAAATTAATTGTTCTTTGTGATGTTATAAAGGTTGTTAAATTAACTAGAGATGTTAAGTTGTGCAATGAAAAAGTAATATTTGCTTCATTGACTTCAATGACTGAAACATTAATAAGTATAGAGGAAAAAGAAATTGAAGTATTGTTTAATTCTGTTGGAGAAGCAAAAGAAATAAGGGGAAATATTGAATCTACAAAGAATGTTACTGATGAAGAATTTATATTTCCTGCAGAATCGTTGGCGTAGATTTTTATTGTTGTTGAGTTTTGCGATGCTGTGTATGAAATGTTTTGGCAGTTTGTTAGAGTGGTATTTGTCTGCCCATTATTTTCAGTGTACCAGCATGAATCTAGATTATTATCTGAAACTGAATAGTTTAACTGCAAATTATTAGTATTATAGGTTGTGTTTTGAGGGGCTAATAAACTTAATAATGGATTTAGAGTATCATAAGTGAATAAAGATGAGGAGGTATAGTTTTTATTTCCGTTTGTATCATTGGCATAAACACTAAATGTATAGCTTCCGTCAGCAATACTAGAATTAGTATGATTGAACAAATTTCCAAAAAAGCTAACATGGTCTGAAGTGAAAATCATAGTTTTATTGTTAATTCCTCCATTTAAGCTGTACATTACACTTCCATTTTCATTTAATGAAACATTAAAATTTAGAATTGAATTGTAAAATGCATTATTAATCGGAAAATTTATTGTTATAATTGGAGGGGTTGAGTCGATTATTGTTCCACTAATGCTAACATTATCAACTTTGCAATCTTTAGTAGTTGTCGATTCTGTACATTCAAATTTTATCGCAAAGTTTAGATTATTACTAGCTCCAGAAGGCAATAAAAAAGATTTAAGCACATAATTTGAATCTGCAATAGTTCCAGTCACATCTTCAACAGCAGTCCAGACACTTCCATCAAACCATTTTGCCCTAAATGTATGGGAAGCGGTCCCTAGATTTAGTTTTCTATAATAGGAAAAATTAATATTGTTAAAAGTAGACGTGCTTATTATTTTTTCCATTGTGGAGGCAGGGTCATCAGCATCTATAGGTCTGCCAAAAGCATGCCATGAGCCTTGGAAAGGATCAGTTGAAGATGCTGTCCAATTATTTGCTCCTGCAGCGTTTGTTAATGTCCATCCAGCAAGTCCACCAGATTCAAAAGTATCTGAGAAGATTGTGGCTGCAGATACTAGCTGTATTGCCAGAATTATTGGTATTAGTAATAATATTTTTTTCACCATTTTTTGCCTTTCTATTAATGTTTAATTTAACTTATAAACATTTTTACTTAATTTCCTCCAGTATTTTTTCGTTTATTATAGCGATTTGTCTTATGTTTTGCACGTGTTTATACTTTATTGATATGCCTCTTGTCTTTATTTTATTGTTTTTCCTTAATTTTTTTGATAGTTTTATTTTTATTGAGTCTATTTTGTTATTTGCAAGGATTATGTCTTTTAATGTGCCGATTTCCATTCCGCTTGATGTGAATACTTTTAGACCTATTAAGGATTTTAGACTCTTTTTATCTTTTGGTTTTTTCTTTATTCTTTTTATTATATATAATGTAATTAGTATTATAATAATTATTAGGACAGTTGGAATTATTATTTTGTTAACTATATCGGCATTAATTATATTATTAGTTATGAATCCAGTTATTGTTGTGAAAAAGCCGGATTTTTTTGGTTCATCTGGAGTTGATTTTTCATCTTCATCGCAAATATTATTACTGTTTTGATCTAGGCAACATTCTAAGCCATGCCTTATATATGGTGGATTGCATATTATTTCTTGATTATCATTAGTTTCTGGGACTGGCTGGTTTTCTTGATCCTTTTGTTTAGGGGAGACTTGAGATGAACTACTTGACGAACCTGAACTTGATGAAGAAGAACCTTGAGATGGATTCTCTGGTGTTTCTTCACTAGAAATTACTAGAAAAGTATCAAATGAGGAAGCTGTTCCACCAGCCCAAGATGTTGAGGCCTTTAGCTTGTAAGAGCCTTGAATTAGGGGAGAGGAAAGTGTTATAGTATTATTTACAGAACTATTGGCGCCAATGTAGATGGTTATTTGACCCGCACTATAATTAATTGTTTCTTGATCATCGGTTATCCAGTAAGATGTAGTAAAATCTTGGCCTATGTCTATGTTTGCATTTTTAACTTCAATTACAAAATTAGAATTGGAAGATGGCGGGATAGATTCAGGTGCATAAACAATTACATCTGCTGGGCCCCCATATCCCGGGATATTTATTTTAGGCCTGTTGGAGTAGAAACTTACTAAATCAATGGTTGCACTTCCTAGTGCGAATTCATGCTGGGTATTGGATGCTGCCTTGTCAATTATTTTTACAGTATAGTAAGATTTAGAACTAGATTTTGTTAGATTTAGCAATACTGCTGAGCTTGAAAAATCAGTATCGATATAATTAATATCGATTAAATCTTCATCTCCTGAATTATAAATAACTGACGTGATGTTATATGTAACATTTAATGAGTTTTCTGAAATATATATAATATTTTTGATTATAATTATTTGTTTTCCGACTTGCGTTGAAGGTATTGTTAAATTAATTTGTGTTGTATTTTGAGAAATTAAGGTGTTGGAATAAGAATCTACTCCAGATGCTATTGCCTTAGATGTCAAATAATAAGATAAAGAAGATTTTCTTGTGAAATTTTTAATATAGCTTATTTCATATTTTGAAGAGGGAGATAATTTTCCAATTATATAAGGTGATAATTCTGAATCTGAATCTGAAATGTTGGTGTTTAAAGAATCTGCTCCTCCATTATTTGCAAGCTGCAGAGTGATATTATAATTAATTGTGTCATTAGTAGTATTGTGGATGGTCGCTATTTTAGTAAATATTAATGAAGCTGTAGAGCCTATTTGAAAATTATCAATACAGGAATTATTCAAGTTTAGATAATTGCTTGTTGCATTTAGAGTATAATTCCCTAAGGACAAATCATTAAACGATGCCTCAAAACTTCCATCGTTTGATGTTTCAACTAATTTTGATTGATTTAGCAGGTTATTTTTGTAAATAGAGAGATTTATTTGCTGATTGGAAATAGGAGAAGTTTTATTTGTTAGATTGCCTTGAACTAATATCAGTGCTCCTTGTTGATATGGGCCTCCAACTTCACAATAAATGTTTATCATAGCAGTATAGAAGATTACTGATGAAGAATTTACATTCCCTAATGAGTCATTTGCATAAGCTATTAATAAATTTGACCCATCTAATATTCTATAAACGGGAAAGGTGTAGCTTTCATTTGCTGTTCCATTATAAAACCAGATATTATTTCCGTTGCTGGAAATGTTAATCAAAATTGTATCATTTGTGTAAGTAGTATTCTGAGGTGAAACTATTGATATTGAAGGAGGGGTTGTATCAATGGTTAATGTTCTTGTTTCTGTTGTATTTTGATTGTTCAACGAGTCTTTTATTGTTACATTGTAGAAATAAACTCCATCTCCAAGGTTTGAGAAATTAATTGTTCTTTGTGATGTTATAAAGGTTGTTAAATTAACTAGAGATGTTGAGTTGTGCAATGAAAAAGTAATATTTGCTTCGTTGGTTTCAATTACGGAAACATTAATAAATATTGAATTTTGCGAAAAGATGGAGTTGTTTGCTTGTGTTGGGGAAGTGAAGGAAATCAAGGGCAAAATTGAATCTACAAAGAATGCAACTGATGAAGAATTTATATTTCCAGCTGAATCGTTGGCGTAGATTTTTATTGTTGTTGAGTTTTGCGATGCTGTGTATGAAATGTTTTGGCAGTTTGTTAGAGTGGTATTTATCTGCCCATTATTTTCAGTGTACCAGCATGAATCTAGATTATTATCTGAAACTGAATAGTTTAACTGCAAATTATTAGTATTATAGGTTGTGTTTTGAGGGGTTAATAATGAAATTGAGGGAATTTGGAAATCTGTTACTGTGACGAACCATGATTCACTGCTTGAAGAGTAATTTTCATTACCTGAATAAGATGAATTTATTATAAAGGTTCCAATGGAATTAAACAATTGAGTATAAGTGATATTCTGATTAATACTTGAGTTTAACTGAATGGAATTTTGTGAAAGATTTATTGATGAGAAGGTACCATTGATAAGGGATGAGTTCAAAAATATAGAAGTGCCTAATTGGATTGTAATGTTAGATCTTGAGTTGTTAATATAAGTATAAATTTTTCCTTCACCTTTACTAATTGTTAAAAGAGAGCTAATCGATTTAGATGAATAGTTTGAATTTCCACTCGTATTTAACAAATAGTGATAATTTCCAGCAGATAATAATAAAATTTCAGGATTTGATATAGAGATATTATTTTTAAATAAATTACATTCTAATTCAATAGGGCAATTTAGAATGCTTACATTTGTCTGAGATGGAAAAATAACAGTATTATTAGGGGAAATATTGATAGATATGTTAAAAGTATCGTTTTGTAAAACATTAACGCTGTAAATTGTAGAATTTACATTTCCTGATGAATCATTTACTGAAACATTTATCAGATATATTCCTGCTGCTAGCTTTTTCGTATTATTCAAGTAGCCTGAATTGTTTATTTGAAATAAGTCTGTCCAATTAATCTTAAAGGTACTAATTGCAGAATTATCTGAAGCTTCGAAATTAACCGCAAAATCTCCAGGATAACTCACTGAAATATTTGAAGGTATCAATGTAAAGGAGGGTGGGGAGAGATCAACTACTGGAATAACATTCACGTAATAAGTCTTTGAATTGGCAGAATAATTTTGACTTTGAAGGTAGAGTAAAGTGATGTTATATAGACCGATAGCTGTAAAATTAGAAAGGTTAGTTATTCTTTGTGATTCTCCTGAATTTATAAGTGATCCATTATTATATATTTGCAAAGTGGCTGTAGAATCTCCATTTATTCTAGTGCCGTTAATTAAAATTGATGTTCCTTGATTTATTGTTATATTTCCTTCGGATTCATTCAAAGTTAGATTTAATTGGCTGTCTGCTTTATTTATAGTATAAGTGGATATTTGTGAACTATTTAAATTGCCTAAGGTATCGTTAGCAATCCAGAAAAATGGAAATTCTCCTGCAGGGAGATTTAAGATGGATACATTCCAGAAGTTAGATATATTATTCGGGGTATAATTTAAATTATTGAATTGCAAATTTACTGATTGTATGCCGGAGTTGTCAGTTATAGTAGAATTGAATTGATACAATTGATTTTGAATGTAAGTAATTGGACTTAGTGGGGATTCAATTAGATTTGTTACTGAAGGGGGGGTTGAATCATAATTAATTGTAAAATTAGTTAAGTTGAAAGCAAAGTTATTGGATGTATCTGTCGCCAAGAAATTCCAGGTGAAACGACCTTCATACGGCAAAGTTAAAGAAAGGTTTATACTTCCTAATAGACCTGTAAGCGAGGCTGAAGTTATATTAATTATTGAACCAGTAGAATTCCAAAGGTAATACGATGCATTAGATAAGCCTATATTATCTGAAAATGTGGCATTGAAACTATGAGTTGAGAATTTTGATTGTGAATTATTTTGCGGAGAAATAAGATTTGAGTTTGGGAAGATTGAATCAGGTATTAAATTTCCAGTCAGGCTTACATTATCTATTCTGCAATATTCAGATGTTGCTCCTGCAGTGCATTCAAATTTTATTTGCAGGTAAGGGTTATCATTTGCATGCGATGAAAGATTGAAATTTTTAAGAGAATAGGATGCCTCATTTGCTGATGACCCTCCAGTTGACTCTAAAATTTCCCATGTTGTCCCATTATACCATTCCATTTGGAACTCATCTGCCGAATCAATACCTACTAGTCTTCTATAGTAGAATAGGCTAATATCTTGATAATTCAAGGTAGATATATTTATTTGCAAAACTGAAGCTGGTTGAGTCGTAGATTGAGGCTGGGATTGTGCATGCCAAGAACCTTGGAAGACGTCAGTTTGATTTGCTGTCCAGTTTCTTGCTCCTGCTGAATTTGTTTTGTTCCATTCTTGTATATTTCCGGATTCAAAATCATCCGAAAAGATTAATACTGCACTTGCTGATTGAATTATAAGTAAACTTAATAAAAATGAAATTAAATATTTTTTCATTTTTTACCTCCCTGCCAATAATGCAGTTTTGCTTTTCCGATGGGGCGGATTCTAATTAAATTTCCGCCTTTTAACTCTGCTAATACTACGGCAACCGTATTTCTTGATATTTTTACAGATGAAGAAATTTCAGTAATAGTCAATCCCTCATTATTTTTTTTAAGTACATTTATTACTAGCTCTTTTTTACTTTTTTGCATATTTCCTCTTTTTGTGCATTGATGCTAAGCATTAAAGATTATCATTAATGCTTAATTAAACTAGAATTTTTTGTTTATATAGGTTTCCTATTTTATAAGACATTTTGGCTTGGCTACATAATAACCGAAAATTCTCCGCCTTGCGGAATTGGCTGGTTATTTGAGGAATCATTAACGCTAATGGCATAAGTGTAAGTATCATTAGATAAAACCGATGTATTTAAGAAAAAGGAATAAATTGTTGATGGGGAACTTTTTGCAGAGATGTTTAAATTATCTATTCTGCAATATTCACTAACTGCACCTGCAGTGCATTCAAATCTAATTTTGAAACTAGGGTTGTTATTTGCTTTTTGAGGAAGGGAGAATGTTTTGATTAGATAGGAAGGATCGTTTGCTGATGAAGATAAAGTTTGTTCTAAAATGTTCCAGGTTGAACCATCGAACCATTTCACTTTAAATTCATCTACTGTATCAAGGCCTATTAATCTTCTTGAGTATTTTATAGTAATGCCTTCTTGGTTTGTTGTTGGAATTGTTTTTTCTAAAACACTTGCTGGTTCTGAGGTAGAACGCGGTTGAGACTGTGCATGCCAAGAACCTTGGTATGGATTTGTTTTGCTTGCAGTCCACTTTTGGGCACCTGAAACGGCTAAATTTGTCCATGATGCCAGAGTGCCTGATTCGAAATTATCAAAATATAATGTTAATGGTTTTTCAAACTCGAGATTCATTATATAAAAATTCTCCAAAATACTAACTTTAACAGTGTCAACTTTTATATTATCAGTTATATTGGCTTTTATTATTAGGATATTTCCAGCATAAAGCGGGTCTGGAGAATCAAAAAATGAATTTATTGATGGTGGAATAGTGTCATTTAGGGATGGAGATTGGCCGGCTGGGAGTTCTGGAGGTTGAGAGATATTGCTTTTTAGCAGCCAATCAACTGAAGTCCATAGGAAAGGCCAGTCTGATCCATTATCATTTAATTCTTCCGCGAATTGATTTCCATCTCTTTGCGAATCTTCCTCGATTTCTGGATGCGGTCCAAAAAGCAAGACTCTTCCTTCCCCATAATTAAATCCAATAATTCCTGGAGTATTGTCTGCTGATGGATTTGCGGGAACTATCCAGGAAGCAAGTACTTGCATTTCTTGATTTTGATCGGGAATGAAGTATGGTTCGCCATAATAAAGAATATCTTCTGTTGCTGGTTCATAGATATTCGCAGAATGTGAATTGTTTATAGCCATGGTTGTCATGACATAATTTGGCCAGGGAGCAATCTCTTCGATTGGCCCTACACAACTACCATGGAAAAGATTTAGATAATAGGGATAATTTTGCCCTTCCCAATTAACGTTGTCGCAAGCGAAATAAGCACCTGCGCTCATTCCAATATAAGAACCTCCATTTTGAATAAAGTCTCTTATATTTTGATTTCCAGATGAATGTATAGATTTTTTATAATTATAGGCCCATCCGCCTGGAAAGAAAATGGCTTTATAATTGCCACTTAGATTGGCATGATTTAAATCCCAAGAGTTAATTTCTTCATATGTTAGGTTTTTCCAATCTAAAAATTTTTCAAAAGAAGTAATACTATGCTCCCAGGTACCAGAACCTGTATAAATTGCAAAATCGGCATTGAGCGCATATACTGACGGAATTATTAGTAATAGAGAAATTAGGACAATAATCAACTCTTTTTTCATTGGATTAAAAATTTAAATGAGTATTTAATTATTATTGTTATAAAAATTAGGTGATAATCATGATTAATAATTTTATTCGAATGGGAAAGGACTTTATTTATTAAACAAAATATATTTAAGCTTATTTAATTAGTAGTAATATGGAAAAAGTAGGTTACATTGTTATTATTTTAGTTCTAATTGCTTTCATAATCTCAGGAGGTGCTTTTTTCTATATTAAAGATAATATCAAGCTTTCTGATGCAGGACTGGTTGGATGCAATACTATCCAAAAAAATAGCGAGAACGGGGTAGACATTGTTTTTTTTGCAGATAATGCAGAGACTGCCAAGGAATATAGTGATTATTTTTTGAGCGTAAGCCCTTTTGATAAGTATAAAGATAGGTTTAATTTTTATTATATTGGGGATTATTATCCTTTATGTGAGTTGTATAAGAACATAGCATTGCTTTGTTATACAAGAGACTTGGTTAAGAAGGCAAGCTCCTGTCCAAATGATTATATTATTGTGATAAATGATGAAGAAAATGATGATATTCGAAGTTCAAGTTATATGAATGTAATGAGCATAAATGCAAAACATCCTTTAAGCGTTATTATACACGAATTTGGACATGCTTTTGTAAATTTAGCAGAAGAATATGTGCCTGCAAAAATTCCAAGGAATTCTGCTGGAAATTGCGTTGCCGATTGCAATGAGTTTGGAGGAAGAAATGATGGATGTTATAATGGATGTTCACTTGCCGAATATAGCCGGTCTGTGGAGAATGGGATTATGAGGACTTTAAGATCAGATAACTACGGATCTTATAATGAAAAAGTTGTTATAGATAAAATAGAAAAATCTTCTTCTAGCGGGGGGATAACTGGGAAAGCTGTAGGGGATTTGCGAGATTGCGAGGATCAAAAGTATTATTCTATAGAATTAAAAATAAAAGATGAAGATGGGGGTTTAAGCATATCTGATAGGGATGCTCGTGCTGGATGTATAGGTGAGAGTGGAAGCGGGGATTATAGTTTTGGATATGTGACTGATGATGGGGAGAGTTTTGATTTAGGGGAATTTAATCCTCTTGATGTATATACGGATTTGCCTGGAGAAGTTGAAATGATTGATGGGACTAATGGGGAAATTATGATGAGCGGTGAAACATATGATAATATAGAACCATTTTATGGAGATGGACCTAAGGAAGATGATGAAGAAGGAGGATTTGTTGGGGAAATTGAATATATTAATCATTTACCAATTTTGATAAAGGCTGAATTGCCAGAAGATTTGGGAATAGAAGAAGTAAAGCGTTTTGAAATAAGGAAGAATGGTATTCCTATAGATTATATTGACTTGTGCGAAGAGGTTGGAAAGGGAGATGTTAATGGAGATGGCAATATCGATTTTGAGGGAGATATTGTGGAGCTAAAAGAGTATTTTGATTTTGGAATTCCATTGGCATGCGAGGAAAATGCAGATTTGAATTCAGATGGTATTATTGATGAGGAAAAAGATTTTGCTCTTTTAGTATTAAGGGTCTCATCAACTCAATCTGAAACTGAAGAAGAGGTTTCAACTCCAATCTCTAGTGTTTCGGCCTCACCAAGTTCAAGCAATAGTCCTTTTGTAACTCCGACTCCTTTTGGAAGTCATACGGCTAGTCCTGTTTCTTCTGCTAGTGTGAGTCCTTCTGGAATACCTACGGCAAGTTCTAGCTTGAAGCCTAGTGCAAGTTCGACTCCTTTAAGCTCTGATAATTCGCCTTGGTATAGGCGAATTACTGGATGGATGAGCAAATGGTTCGATTGATTCCATTGACGATAAAGATTTATATATAATAAATGATAGAGTGATTAATGAAAAGAGGTTTTATTTTTGCGTTCATTTTAGTTATACTTTTGAGTTCATCTGTTTTTGCACTGGAGATTGTTGAAGGGAAGAAAAAGGTAATTGGAGTGTATGCTTATTTGGATTTTAGAGAGGACCCTGATAA
>JAUSIK010000002.1 GCA_030648155.1 Nanobdellota archaeon
AGAGGTTATGCCTTTCTTAAATGCAAGAGCAAGGATAACGTTAAGTGAATTGACGTTTAATTCGCCGCAAATACTTAAGAATGGAGTGAAATGTAATGCAACAGAATGTATAATTGAAAGTTATGCTAATGGTGTTTTGAAATTCACGGTGTTAGGATTCTCAACATATGCTGTAGAAGAAGGGCAACAGGCAGTTAGTCCTCCTCCAAGTGATTCAGGAAATACAGGATCTGGAGATAATGGTGGAAACAATGGAGGAAATTCTAACCCGCCCCCAGTTCAAAATAAAAGCAGTGCAGACAATAGATCAGTCGATATATCAGTTCAAAATCCTGAAGCCGAAACATTAGATGTTGTAAGCATAGGGGGCGGCAATAAAGAGGCAGGTCGTGTAAATGTTACTAACGGAACAAGAATAGTTCTTGAAATAGAAGGTTCAACTGAAGGGTATATAGTTGACTTTGTTGTTGAAGAGGATCATGTTAAGATTATTAGTGATGGGAAGAGCTACGATCTTTCTGAAGATAGTGCCACTTCTATAAGGGTTGGGGATAAAGATATATATCTTGGCGTTAGACAATTTGGATTAGGAAATGCATTGGTTGTTTTCGGTGTCGATGAGCAGAGTGTTATATCAGGACTAAAAGAAGCACAGCCTAAATTGTTTTCTTATATATTAATAGGATTTATTTCTATAATAATATTAGTTATCGGGCTATTAATTTATAGAAAAATTAAACTATGGTTTTCCCAAATTTAACCCCAACTCTCAAACTGATTAATATTTAAAAAAAGCTTCCCCATCCATAAAAACCAGCTAAAGCAACTAATATATTAAAAATTATGTTACCAATCCCAAGAGGAATAACAACCTTCCAATATGGGTACTTTCCTAAACCCATAGGAACTGTAATTAAATCATTAGGGATAGGTATAATACTGCCATATAATAAAAATACAAAAAATATTAATTTATAAGAGCATCTCAAACACCAATTAGTTGTTTTCATAAATAATTTCCGTAATTTTATGGGCAAAATATCCCCTCCATGGTAGCCTAATAAATAAGATGTAGAATCTCCAGCCATCAATCCAATTCCAGCAAAAGCTCCTAAAATAAAGGGGTTCAGTCCGCCTGCTCCAAGTGTAAACACTACAAGATAATAAGGGATAGGAAATAAAATAGAAGTCCCTCCCAAAAAAGCAATAATGAAGGCCAGTATATATCCGTTTTTGACGCCAACTGCTTCTGTTATTTCATCAGGCGAATAATTATAAATAAGAACAGACCACGCAACGAAACATAAAATAAGAATAAGAGCCAACATTCTTCTTTTTATCTTATTTTCCATATTTTATCAAAGGAATATCAGTTATTAAATCATACGGAAAAGTTTTTATAAGCAAAATTCTATTATTTAATATGAAAAGATTTATTTTTTTAATATTGACAATTTTGCTTCTTCCATTGATTTTTGCTCATGAAGGGCATGATAATACCGTCTCCCATGAGGAAGATCAGAAGAGTTCAAATCAATTTCTAAATTATTTTCTATTTAATAAAATAAATATATTAATAGGTTCAATTTTAATAGTGTTAGGAGTTATTTTAGTTATTATATTAAACAAATCAAAATAAATCAGAGCAAGATCTAAAATATCCGCACTTCTCGCATCTTATTTTACATCCTCGTTCAATCATCCTGTTTCCGCAAGCCTCGCAAATCTGATAATTATTCCCTTCTTTCTGTAAATCTATAAACTCGCTCTTTTCCATTTTTACTTTACAAGCTTAATAATGTCTTAGGCTTTAAATTCTTTACTCACTTTATTATTTCCATTAATGCATATGTATCAAAAACATAATCAAATGTCATATAGCCCCTTATCTGTCTCCCTCATCATCTGTTCGGTGGATTTCTTGAATTTTACTGTACCAAAAGTTTCTCTTAAAACATTGCTCTTTTTTAACACTATTGCATCAATCTCTTCCCCTTCTCTAATTCCTTTACGTTTGATAACTTCTTGAGGAATTATTATTCCAAATGAGTTTCCCCACTTTCTTACTTTTGCTGCGATTTTTACCATATAAATTAGTACTTTATATAATATTTAATCTTTTTCGGCATTATTTTTTTTAACATCCATCAGGCTTAAATATCTCTCTTCCCTAATATTGAAATGCCAAACGGAGTAGCCCATATATTAATTCCTATTCTTATCTTATCATTAATATTTGGAAAAAAGTTTAAATCCCATTATTATCTTCTTGCAGGTCTTGCTGGAGCATTGCCTGACGTTGACATAATCTTATTCTACATATTAAGCTTTTATAATTATACTATGGATCAAGTCCACCATACTTTTTCACACAGTATATTTTTCATGTTGATTTTTGTTGTATTTGGAGTATTAACTATAAAATTAAAACCTGCCAAGTTTATGAAAAGAGAGTTTAAGCCAAGCACAGTATTATTTATAATTGCATTTGGAGTTCTAACACATATATTGCTCGACTTCATCTTTTATTCAGGGTTTAAAATATTTTATCCCTATGCGTTTGAATCAGGCCTAAACCTTCTTTATCTTTTCCCAAAAACCTGGAGAGAATCCATTCTCCCATTGCTTGATGGGATTATCTTTATTATTTTCTTAGTATATCTTGAATTCAAGAAAAAATAATCTTTCCTTTGTACTACTTTTTAAATATAACTTATCTTCGATAAATAAACTGACTATACGATCCCATAGTAAAGAAACTAGCCAAACTATACTATCCCATAGTAAAGCTTATTAATTGTACAAACCATCTGTAATTAATTAATAAAATAATTTTTTCATTTTAACAAATTAGATCGGAAATCTAATATCACTACCAATAAAACTCTCTTTTTTAGAGATACATACAAAGTTTAATGTACGAGAATATGGTAGACGCTCTGTTAGGCACTTCTCAAATATTATCTTCAAATCATTATGTTTTAATGCAATTTCCAAATCTCTTGGATGAGGTCTATCTTCAGCATTAGGGGGATGTTTATCGTTTTCGCTTACCCAACCCAATCTCAAATTCAATAAAGTTGTATGACTTCTTCTGCAATATTCGTTCAATAGGGATTCTGATTCAATTTTAGCAAGTCCATAATATCCATTTTTATTGAATGCTCTATTTGCATCAAGAGGAGTTTCCAATGTAATTTTTTCTAAATCTCGATAATTATAAACATTAATAGAACTAGCATTCACAATTAATTTTACTGTTCCATTGTTTTCCAAATTCTTAATTATTTTTTTGGTAATATCTACATTTTTTCTTGCCTCATCCCTTTCTATAAAGGGATCTGGATTTGCAGCAAGGTGTATTAACGCATCAGACCTATTTGGAAAATCATCTTTTAATATGTCAAGAGGGTAAATAGGGTTTTTTTTATCGACCAAAATATATTTGCATAAATATTTGTCCATTAAGTAAGGAGTAATAATTTTTCCAATTCTGCCATGAGACCCAGTAATAATAGTACTTAATTCCATTTTTAAATCTTTATTCCAATTTTATCCAATAAAGGAGCAGTCTTTGTATTAGAGTCCCATTTAAGAATTTTCCCAGCCCCTATCAAAATTGACAAATCAATAGCATGATCAAATCTTCCCCAAATAGATCCTTTCTCTTGATGTCCAAGGCCCTTATATCTATTTGAGCTAAATCCATCTTTTAATGCCTGAACAACTCTTTCTGGAAAGCTTCTAAAAATTTCATAGTCTGAAGGCATTTCAATATGTGAATAACTTCTTCCAATTTCATAAACAGAATGTCCATCATCACTTGCAAATTCATATAGTTTTGGAAATTCGTCCTTAATCCTATTGAATTCCTCTCGAGCTAATACATTTCCCTTTGCAATTCCATTAAAAACCTCTATTGCATCAAATTGTTCGTATATTCCTGAATGTTTGCTGGCATAATTTCCAATCCCATGTCTATCAAATGGATGATCCTCAACAATAAATGCTCCAAATTTATTCCCTAGTTTTAAAACTTCTTCAAGTGGAGTTCCATTTTTAACATTCTGATCGTTTTGAGTACCTATTAGAAGAACATGGTAATTTTCAGCAGTTGGAACTTCCTGGCCACGTACAGCTAAAATATCTAATTGTGGCAAGTAAACTCCGTTTCCTGTATTTACCTTATCATATTGAAGGTTATCTACAAATAAATTCCATCTAGGATCATTCTCATTGGGAGAAGGATTAAAATTTATTACCCCTAGTATTCCTCCAGGCCCCAGTCTTTTATTTGCCTTTCTAACAGCCTTATTTGCAGTATTTTTAGTTATATAACTGGATGTTCTTAAATGATTATGTAATGTAGCATTTACTGTTCTCATTTTTCCTCAAATAGATATTCATATTTAAATCTTCTCAAAAACATTTATTACCAACAGATAACAATTTTAATACATCTTAATATTCTTATTTTCTCCACTAATACTCAATCTCAAGTTCAGTTCCTAAATCTCCAGAAATCTTGCTTTTCCCTAATTCAATATTAGTCCCAGTACCAGCAGAAGAATTAACCTTGCCCTTTCCAACTTTTATTAATCCATCTACACCAATATCAATTTCTGCATCTTGAGCAATTTCAAATCCAACGCCTACCTTTCCTTCAGCATTCATAGCAACTTTAGTATCTGATTTTATTTCACCGCCGCTAATTTCAACTTTTCCTGATCCTTTATTTTCGACGTTGGCATTTTCACGTGTTTCAACTTTAATGACTGGAGCAAATATATATTTGTTATTTCCAGTCACATGTATAGACTCATCAGCAATAAAGTCAAATGTAACTGTCGCAGTGGACTCATTGTTAACTTCAATATCACCGTTTATCTTTATCTCATTTGAAGGTAATTTAGCCTCATGTTCTCCTTCGCTGTCTACAATAATAACTTTGCTTACATCAAGTCTCATTTGATTATAATTCCCCTCCTCTAGTTTCATATCAGCTATTACAGCCAAACTTCCCTGGGATTTTAATTCTAAGAGATCATAACTCTTGGGAGATGTAGAAACATCCACCCAAGCGTTGGTGCTGCCTTGTACGCTCACCTTATCTACAGTTACTAAAACCTTCGACACACCATTCATGTTTGCTGCAGCATCAGTTATAGCAAACACTACCCTCCCTTTAGCCTCAGAAGAATCCTCTTTCTTTTCTGAAACATTATATGAATTTTTATAAAAATAAATTCCTCCAGCAATAATTAATATTAAAACAAGAACAACAAAAACCGTTCCAATCTGTGCCTTTTTATAAAACATCTTGATGGAAGCCCATTCCACTATATAAATTTTTATGTTAGTTACTAGATACGTCTTCTTCTTCTAATTACTCTTCTTCTTGTTCTTATAGGCCTTATAAGGGGCTCATCCTCAACTGTTTCTTCTATAACTTCTTCATCGTTTCTTCTAATTCTTCTATCAATCCTTTCTTCTCTTCTTGCTATATGTAAATAACCAAACAAAAGTACAATAATGAAAGCAATAACATATATCCACCAGGCGAAAGTTGCTAAAAATGCTCCAATCCCGCTATTAACGTAGTTGTCAATGACGACAATTAATTTAATTAAGAATGATATTAAAAAAACAGTTCCAAAACCATCAAATATAGGGTATCCTAAATTAATAGGAAATCCAAAATAATAAAATAAAGCTCCCAAAAAGAATAGAAGCGAAGCTAAGATTAGTAATAATATATTTTTGTTAAAGAATTCGGCCAGATCAGAAACAATAGGACTCGGAGAAACATAAGCTATTAAGTTTACTGCCAGCAATACAACCAATACAATGACTACCTTGATAAACCACGAAACTATCAAGCCAGAAATATTTCTAGGCATACTTCTAGAAAGGTTTCTCTTTATTTAAAGGTATATAGTATTTTTTACTATACGGCTATGCTCTTTAAAATATACCCAACGAGGTATGCAATAAATGCAGCGATTCCCCCTATAATTAGCGTTTCTATTATTGATTTAATCCTGCTGTTGCCTATAATTTTGCTTTTAAATGCTCCAACAATAATAAATGCAATTCCAGTTAAAATTCCAGAGTATAAGAACTTATGAGTATTAACAAATGGAATAAACATAGCAAGTACAAATGAAATCAGAGGTATAAATCCTACAATGACAAAAGCGTTAAATGTAGCCAATGCAGTTTTTTTCGGATTTTTTACATGATCATGTTTATGATTATGCCTAGAATTAAGCTCATTTTCAGATTTAATGGACAAATAATTAGAAATGGCCATTGAAAATCCATCTGCGAATAAATTAGCAAAACCGAGTATCAATATTATACTTGAGCTTAATCCAGCCCCTAAAGAGCCGGCAACAACAGCAAAAGTTGTTACAATCCCATCAATCGCCCCATAAATAAATTCAGGCAGATACTTCTCACCATTCTTTTTCATTATTATTAATAAATAAGGCTGTTAATAAATGTTGTTTTGAATTAAAGAAAAATAGAAAGCTATTTAAATGAACTCTTGGTCATCAAAAAATGAATGATGTAGAAAAGTATGTAGCGCTAAGAAATGCCGGTATAGAAAAATATAGTAAAATCAAATTAAGCACTCAGGATTATAATGATGCAATTGAAAAGGTTAATTCCCTCGCAAATAGGTTTATTATTGAGGCACGAGAGGTAAAATCCGATCCAGATGGAGAACTGATAAAATATCTCGAGAGAAATATTTCTGATTTAAAAGTGCAATTTGAAATGAGGCTTAAATTTAAAAAAGAAGAAATAGCACGCTTAAGAGGACAAACTAAAAGAGATGTTGCAAAAGAAAATATGGAATTTCTTTCAGAACTTCCTAATAAAACTAAGTCCATTTATAATTCATTATCCTCCTGCGAGATTGAAATACTAAAGACAATAGATTCATTCTATAATTATAGATTATCCATTCAATATGGAGAAATAGAGGGTGAAAATCGGTCATTAATGTCCAAGTTAAATTATGATTCTTTAAAACCTTTCGGGACTCAGAAAGTAAAAAACAGTCTTAATAGTCTTGTCCAAAAAGGTTTATTGGACGATGCAGATAGAAAGGCAATTCCAATAATGTTTAAAGAAATTAGAGATTATTGCAGGACAACTGAAGATATAAATGAAAGAGCAAACATTAAGGAAATATTAGAGTTGGTAGAAATTAATGATGAAAATCTTAAAATTAAGATAATGGATAGATGTAAAAGTGGTGAATTGGAAAAGAGGTTGTATGATTTGGACCAAATAGTACCAAATTCTCAATGGAATTTAATTCGAGATAACCCTCGTTTATTCTTAATGGATAATAATAGTTTTGAAAAATACAAAAATCTGCTTTCTCAAGTTGCTTCCACCAATAACTCATTAGATGAGTCGATTAGAATTGAACCCACAAATTATAGTTCCCCAGAGATGTTAGAATTACTCTCTCCCAATAACGATTCGATAGGGCAATCTAGGGCAATTCAATATAATAGTGAAATGGCAATGAAAATATTTCAGGTATTAAAAAGGGGAGGGCATATAGGCGAGTGTTACATTAGAATTGAAAATTTGAGAAGAGATATTAATGGAAAAATTAAAAATGAAAATGAAATGACCTCTTTTTATTCAAATATCAAAATTCTTATATCCCAAGGAGCTCTTATTGGGCATACTAAAAAAGGCAAGACAGATTTTCCAATAAGTTTAAATCCCCATTTAGAAGAAATAAAAAGCGAATCCCTAAAAAAAATAGCAAAGAATGTACTATTAAGTTAAATTTTATCCCTACTTATTCATCTCTTATTTTTTTTATCCAAAGCTCCAAGAATATAATTCCTATACTTTTCCTCGAGTGAAAAGTAACTAAATTCATTTTGCTCTAAAAGTTGTAAGTCATCCTTTGTACTTCCAAATATATTTAGTATAGTTAGTAATTGGTCTAAGTCCATAATATCGGGCTCTGCTAAAGGATCTATATCAATAGCAAATTTTCTTTTTGTATCAACTTCTGCCTCTCCAGTTTTTTTATATCCCGGCAATCCAACAACTACAATTGCAGGCCTTGATAGACCTCTTCTTAATAAATAATAATTTTCTTCCGACAAAGGCTCTGTTTGAAAAGGAGTTGATGTTTCAATATTATCTATCTGAAAAGGCTCGATTCTTTGCAATCTTAAACTGATCATCATAGTTTCTAAATCACCCAATGGGACGCAAAACCCCCAATCTCTTTGGCCAGCATCAAAACAATAATTTTTTCCTCTAAACCGCGGATTATATCCTACTCCCACTTTTACTGAATGACTAAAAGGCCTATATCTTATAATTTTCATTTATTCTCCAAAACTTTATATCTAACTCTACGATAGTCACTTACAATCTCATTAATTTCATCGGCCAATTCTTTTCCAGATTCAAATCCTAAATATAAGTATCTGCAATTATTTGCAGGGTGCGAACCCACCACATTAAGGTCAAAAAAAGGAATACTTACTGAACATTTCCATTTATATCTGCCCTTTTTACTTTCTAGATTAGCCTCAACTGAAGAAAAAAATGGCATCACTTTTTCTTCTAAATAACTTTTTATTTGAGTAAACCTCTGGCCGTCAAAAAATGATGCGCTCATTATATGATAGGGCAGTTCTTTTTTCATCATCGAACTGTCTCCCCTGCTTAATAGCTCTTCCGTAGTTTTAACTTTCGATAAATTAGGCCAATAAATTCTTTTGGAGTTTTGATTTCCAATTTCATTTACATTTTTTTTATAGCTTCCTATTATTGTCCCTTCTAAGTATTTGTTTAGCTTTTCAGTTTTCTTTCCCATATGGATATATTCCTTTATCCTTCCATATCCGTAAACATCCAGCAAGAAATTTCTTACTAATTCTTCATTTTCCATAAAAATCTTCACAGATTCTGGTTTAAAAACCTTTTTAATTCTTTAAAATATGGTGAGCTCTTACTTTTTTTCTAAAGGGAGAATAATAAAGTCCAATAATAAAAAATACAATTCCAATTCCCATAGAAATGCTTCCAATATAAATAATAGAAGTCTCTTGAGACAATTTAACTAAAGCAAAACCAAAAAGCAAGGCAGCAAAAGCAGTTCTAAAATAAGCAAGCATTGTCCGCTCATATGCCAAGTAAGTCCTTTCCTGCGCTAAATTAGCGTTCCTCTTTTCTTGATTCATTTTATTTACTATCTTCCCTTGCTTAAAAATCTTTACCCGTCCAAATCCCATTAAATCCTTCAAAAACATTCATTCTCCAGTAGCAAAGGCATAGCTTTAAATATAGAAAAAATTATCACTTAATATGGATAAAGGCCATGAGAAAAAACCAAAAAGTCTAGGAAGTTATATTAGTTCATCGAATAATTCACCAAAGCCGCCTATAGCTCCAGCACTTACTTCAGAAGATTTTGATAAAATAAAACAAAAACTAGAAATATTCAAAAAAGCAATTCTTAAGAAGTTCCCTTTTACTAGGTCATTGGGAATATTGCCTGCTAAAGCCTATCCAATGTTTGAAGAAGAAGAAATACCGCAGGAAATGCAGGAAGAAGTATCAAAAACAAAACCTATGCATATTATTATGATTATTCCAGAAGAGGAATACAAAAATATTGCAAAAATTAAGCCAGAGGTAATCTCCATAGCAAAAGAAACAGGAGAAAAACTCTGGGTGCATATAAAAACAGAAGTGGATCTCTGGAATTATGGTCTGGATTCAAAATTCTCATTTATGGACGCTGTTTCAGCCTCAATACCATTGCATGATTCAGGCTTTCTGGGTTCATTAAGGGTTGCCAATATACATAAATCATTAGTTCTTAATAGATTTGATAGATATATTGCAAGCTATGTAATCGCAGGCAGTCTAGTTCGTGGAACAGCTGACGAAACTTCTGATGTTGATGTTTTTGTCGTTATAGATGATACTGATGTAAAAAGAATGTCAAGAATAGAACTGTTAGAAAGGTTAAGAGGAATTATCTTTGATTATATTAAGGAAGCAACAGCATTAGCAGGGGTAAAAAATATTCTGAATGTTCAAGTTTATCTTCTCACTGACTTTTGGCAAAGTGTTAAAGACGCACAGCCAATTATGTTTACATTTATTAGAGATGGAGTTCCACTATATGACAGGGGAACATTCTTGCCTTGGAAGAGATTATTATTAATGGGAAGAATTAAGCCAAGTCCGGAGGCGATTGACCAGTATATGAAAGAAGGGGAAAAGACTGACGAATTCGTAAAGAGAAGGCTGTTAGATACAATGGTTGATATTTATTTTGGAGTTGTGACTCCAACACAGGCCCTAATGATGTTAGCAGGCCATGCCCCTCCCGTTCCTAAAAATATAGTAAACGAAGTAAAATCAGCATTAGTAGATAAAGAAAAAGTAATGTCAGAAAAAGAATTGAAAACTCTAGAAAAGGCAGTAAAATATTACAAAGATTATGAGCACGGAAAATTAAAAGAAATTACAGGAAGAGAAATAGACGATTTAAAGAAGGAATCAGAGGGGTACCTGAAGAAATTGAAGGCTATTCGTGAAAAACTAGAAATGAGAATGCAGGAGCATCTTGTTGAAAACCTTCATGTAGAAATGGAAAAAATGCTTAAGCATATCTTCGGAAATAAAACTCAAAAAGAACTTCTTAATTCTCTAGAAACAGAATTAGTGAAAAAGGGCAAATTAAGCCCAAGAATGGGGGGAATTGCAAATGATATTTTAAAAATAAAAGTCAAAGCAAAAAGTAAAAAGTTAACTCAAACTGAAATGCAGAGAATTTCAAGAGATTCTTCTGATTTAATTAATGCTCTAGTTGAATACCAGCAGAGGAAGGAATTAGTATCTGTTGAAAAAGGTGTTATCCAAATCTCATATTCAGGAAAAAAGGGAGAACTAGTCTTAACTGATCATGGAAGCTTCTTTGTTACTGAATCAGGAATTAAAAAAATAGAAAATAAATCACTAGTTAATTCAGACAAAAAACAACTTGAAGAAGCCCTTTCTAAAACAAGAGACAGGCTTCAAGTTAAACTTTCCTCAGATGTTTTGCAATTATTAAAGAAAGAATTAGGGGATTTCGAAATTATTCTTTAAATAGAAATTTAAAAATCTGTCTCGTAATATTTACTAATTAACTCCCCCATTGCATTATGTACCTCATCAAGAGGTGTGGCATAAAAATATAGATTGTCAATGCGATAATCCTGCAGAGCTCGGCGGTATGAAAGATGTTTTTCTAAATTTTCTTCAGCGCTTGAATAATTAATGAGGGCAATGCTCCCATCATTTTTTATAATTTTAAAATCAGAAGGTACAAGAAGGTCATCTAGGGCAATTACTACTTTACCTGGAAAATCAGCATATTTTTGCTCATCAGAGGAAGACGCATCTTTAAGTCGAATTGGTTCTCCTGTTCTGATGTCTGCTTCAATCATTTCCCGAATGTGATTATATGCTTCAGTATACGAAGGAATATGGGCATTAAAACCGTCCAATAGAGTTGAAGAAGCTTTTCCCATATTATCATAGGCTGTTGCCTTAAGCGTATTAACGCCCTCATCAATTTTTCCAGAGAATTCAACTATAGGGTCATCGTAACATTTTAAGTCCTCATTATTCCATTTTACACAGACCTCTTTAATCTCACCATCGCGATCTTTTGCAATAATATTATAATGAATTTTTCCATCATACTCTCCATTTGTATTCTTGAAACCTCTCACAATTGACTCTATAACTGGGGCTTTATTCTTCTTTTTTCCTCCACCGCCCCCGCCTCCACAGCCAAAAATTGTGATTAAACCTCCCGTTAAAATTGCTTTTTGAAAATCGCGCCTATTCATTTTCGAAAACCTCTCTGAATATATTTATCAGTTCTACTCAAAATCTCCTCCAATGGCAGCCTATAAAGGTATAATGCTCTCCCTTGTAGATTCTCTTCAATTAATTCTTCATCAATAAATGCTCTGTCCAAATCCTCATCCAACCCAATATAATTGATCACAGCATATTCATCTTCCGAAAGTCTCACCAGGAAATTAACACCAATTTCTTTTATCATATCATCTCTTTGAACAGTTATCATAATCTTTTCTCGAGAATCGGCCTCGTAACTCAAATATTGATCTCTCCTGACATCAAGTATCGCTTTTATCACAGAAAATGCGCTTTCCATATTCGGAACCAAGAACTCATTTTGTGCTTGGCTTCTGTCCTTCGCGCCCTTATTATCTTCGGCAATTGCTTCAAGCAAGTTGTTTGCTTCAACCTCTTTTATATAATCTCTAGAGGATTCTGGTGCATTTGTAGAAAAACTTTCCCACCCCATTTTATTATAATTTACATGCAACGCTTTTACCTTTCCATCACGATCAGTGCCTGTAACAGTATAAACAACAGTCCCATCATTCGGGAAAATTTTCTCAATTTTTGTGTCAGGCCGCTTATTTTCCTCTGGTTGTGGACATCCATTAGCAAAAAATGGCATTAGTCCTATACTGCCATATCGTAAAAATTTTTTTATATCCATCTTAGCTTACAATAATACTCCTCGTTAATTCATTATTTCCTTCATTTATTTCAACAATAGTATTCTGATAGTCAACAATCACTTTTGCTATGTAAGTGCCTCTAGTTGCATACTTAATCTTAGTAAAAACTGTAATGCTTTTCCCTGCATCTAAAGAAAGTCCCAAGCTATTTACAGGATCAGAGTCTGGCGAGCCTGTATCTAATTTCCAGAAAATCCAATCTGCCCTCTGTGTTCCTTGATTTTTAATATTAAATGCCATAGTAATATCTTGTCCTGCAATAGGGGTTGTTGGGTATTGCACTGCCAATAAAGTAATAGTCAAATCAGCTCCTTGTGGAGGGGCAGTATTACATTGATTGTTCGAACATCCATACTGGCATGTTAAATCTCCTCCCCACTCCAAGCAAGTGTCAGTGTCATAATTTCCGCACGTTTGTTTTACATTTGCATTAGCTAGAGAACAACGCGTTGCACCTTGGGTGCATTCATTACTGCATGCAGGAGCATTCTCGCATTTCAAAGTCGAAGGATTACAATAATTCGATTGACAATCACTTCCTATTTTGCACGATTTAGTATTCACACATTTCTTTCCCTGAGAAACACAAACTCCTCCACAGTCAACATCAGTCTCATCTTGATTTTTAATAGCATCAGTACAGGTTTCTCCGCAAAGATTATCTCCATTCACACAGTTTTCATCAATACCATTTCCGCATATTTCTAATGCCCCAGGATTAATAGCAGCATTATTATCATTGCAATCAATTCCTTGTTTAGAGCATTGAGCACTTATTTGTGCGCCGTATCCATCCGCATCATTATCAATGCAACTTGCGACAATACAAGCTCCATTCCGGCATGTTTCTTTGCAATCTTCCCAAAGTTGGTCAGTAAAAGAAGCGTCGCATGAAGAACTCTTTGTTCCCCCATCAATACATACCCAGTTTTTCCTTTTGTCCCAGACATCATTATTCTTGCAGAATCTCTGATCAAGCCATTCATCAGTACCACAATCACTATTTTTAAAGCAAATATTCCTACAAGAAGCGCTTCCTCCAGTGGTTTCGCAAACTTGGACATTAGAACAGTCTTGTTTTACAAACCAATCTTTCCATCTAAGAGGTCCATCCCCGCACGTACTAGCTGTTCCACTACAAACAATTCCACCTAATCGTTTGCCAGTATCACTCCCCAAATCAGTACCCCAAGGACAACCTTCATCTGATTTAGGATCACAAATCAAGTCATTTCCTTTGAAAGCATAATTCCCGCATGAAGTATCACAACATACGCCTGAAGTGCATTGTACATTCTTGCAGCTCAATTGCGTTGTAACCCACTGGGAACTTCCACTGCAATATTGAGATCCACCGCAATTAGTTGCTACGACAGAATCCGCAAAATCTTTCCGCCCATTACAGCTTGAAGAAGTTCCCGAACAAAACTGTTGCTCGACCCTTTTCCAAACATCATTACCAGCACAAACCCCCTCTTTACAAGAATATTGAACCACTCCAGTATTACTATTGCAAATAGTCGAAGAAGATTTGAATTTCCCACCATTCACATCGCAACATGTTCCAGTGGTACAATCATTACATCGAAAATTTACTGTATCCCAGGTTTGCCCCTCTTTACAGCATCCATCAGAAGCCCCTCCTATGGGTCCAAGGCAAACCAATCCTGTTGCGCACTCAGAATTAGTATCACAATCATACTCTCCTTGAGAACAACCCTGATTGCATTTATTCTTTTTTTGATAACAATAATCGCTATCTCCCTGTCTGCTTATAATTTTCTTCACTTCAATAACCCGATCAAAGGAGCATGCTCCATCACTGCATCCATAATCAAAATGAGGAATAACTTCAATCACCTGCCCATTAGTACATTCATAGGTTTTTGTATCATCAAAATTGTAATCATTGCAATCTTTTTCCACATAATCTACACTATCACTAGAGGTTGTAAGAATTGGGCAATTAAGATAAAATTCTTTTAATATTTCAGAATCCTTACAGGTATCTATTCCACGTGCAACTTCTTTACCAGCATCTAAAATGCCTCCATAAGCTATAGCTGTACTTTTTGTTTTATAATCACAACATTCTTCAAAACTAGAATATGTACAGAAATCCCCGCCTGGACCTTCATTTATCTCATTGCTCTCTCTTTTGCAGTTACCTTCAAAACTAGTCCCTCCGCACTTACTTACCGAAATCTCCTTTACCTCAACCCCACAACCCAACTCATCAATTGTAGGATCCACTCCAGCTCCAGGATAAGGTTCAGGAGGCGGACTTCCTGTGCCTAAAAACAAATAGTTATTCAAGTAAATCCCATCACTAATGTCCACTTTACCGTCGTCATTTACATCCGCAGCATCATTACAGCCAGGAGAAGACCCTCCCTTAAATAAATAATTATTCAAAAAGATAGAATCACTCAAATCAACTCTCCCATCAAAATTCGCATCACCGCGAATAAAGAGAGTCTCTGCGATAGCAGGAGATATTGAAAATAAAGAAATAATAAACATATATAAAAAAATTA
Organism: Nanobdellota archaeon; assembly: GCA_030648155.1. Taxonomy (GTDB): domain Archaea; phylum Nanobdellota; class Nanobdellia; order Pacearchaeales; family GW2011-AR1; genus JAUSIK01. The sequence goes on from JAUSIK010000002.1 coordinate 15,152, forward strand.
ATAACATTCTTTTATACATGATCAAAAATCGGAAAAGATATTTATAAATATTATTATACTCTAATTATTCTTTAAAATCACCTAAAATAGGACTATCGATATATTACAATAACCTATATATACTTCTTATGCTTCGTTTAATAATGGATATTGTTGACCCAGATATATCCGATTCAGAGCTTTTCTCTAAGATTAATGAACATGAAATAGGAGAATGGTATAAGTATTATCTAGAGAGAGGAATAACTTATTTTCTTAGATATGATAACTATCATGCTATTATAATTAATTTTCCAAATAAGGATGACTATCCCTACATTCATCTCTACAAGGGAACTCTATGGGGCGATGATGTTTCAATTAATGGGCCATGGGTTTTTGAAAATTCAAGACTCATTCCAGGAACCGATTTTCAGAGAAAAGAAATTCTTGCAGAAATAATAAGAAAAACAATAGGCATGTTTTCAAAATTAGACGATTCAGTTAAAGAATCAATCAAAGAAGCCCTAGATTTAGCTGATAGCTATTAAAGGCTATGATGCCTTCCTTTATTATTTGTCTTTGCAGCCTCTTCCATTGAATAATATATTTTTGCTTGTAGAAGGATACTTTCTTTTATATCTCTACTTTCAATCCTATTATTCAATTTTTCCCATTCTTCCTCGTCTAACAGCCTCGACATAAAATATTCTAATTGATTGTTGGGATTTTTGAATAATTTTTCGCATACATAGTTAAAACCAAAAACTTTAACATCATTGTTTTGCTCTATTCTCACCCTTATAATATCTACAACGTCCTTATTATCAGGAAAATCATTTGCCCATTCAGTTAAATAATCAATTAACTTAACCCTTTCTTCTTTTTTATACTCTCTAGACAAATATCTTAATCCATCAATTATTTCAGAGTTCTCATGTCTTACTGGAGCATGATTAACTTCATCATTCATTTGTATAATTCCAAATAGCAGTATTAAAGTTTAATTGTCCCAGTTCACTATATTTATAAAGTTAAATTTGCCTTAATAGCGTATGAGTATCGTCAAAAAGAGGGAAAATCCTAAACGTGTTTTATTTTTCATCATTTCAATTATCATCATCACCTCAATTATTTTTTTTCTGGCTGACAATATTGATTACGATCAAGAAAAAAACGGAATCAGCAAGTTCAAAATCAAGCCTCTTGAATCTCTTTTAAATAAAGTTAATTTCTTTCATAAAGAAACAAATGATAAAAAAGAAGTTGGGTTGAGTGTAGAAGATAGTTTGCCGTTTATATCTGATAGTTCTTTAACTTTCACAACAGGAATGTCCCTCCCCATTAAACACTTATATACGCTAAATAGGCTTAGTTTTCCTGTAAAAGTAAGTTTCACACATATTTCGACGAATGTGGTTTATACAAGGAATATTATTATTTATGACGATGGGAAGCATGATGATGGTACAGCAGGTGATAAATTTTTTGGTAATCACCTTTTATTAGATAATTCTCTTCCTTTAGGAGACTATAATATTAGAGTCTCTATAAATTGTCCAGATTGTGGAGTGACCTCAAGTTATACACTTCTTATTAAAATAATTGCTTCAGTTCCAGGCCAATGTAAATTATTCGGTTCAGGAAATGATCCAAATGATCCTTACAGATGGAATCTAGTTTTTTTAGGAAATAAGATAGGGACTTTTTCTGGTACTACTTTTTCCCCAGATTGGCGTTCTTTTTTCAGAATGATGAATGCTGAAACAAACTGGGATGTAAATGCCCACCCCCTAGGATACTATTCAGCAGGAGAATTTAATTCAATAAATAATGAAGATCGTGTTTCAGCTTTATTCAATCTGCCACCATATAAGGAATATAAGTCAAAATTTAATGTCTGGTATATTGATCCAATGTATTCAGGAACTTCTAATATCGTTGACGGGGACGGTGTAGATAAATTATACGAATATGCTCTTGCTAGATGCCCTATCCAAAGAGGCAATTTTTTTGTATTTGATAAAACAACACAAACCTCGGCCCCATCCGATATTATTCCCCTATTTACAAGTCAAGGATCTGGTTTAGTTGGTCATGAATTAGGACATGCATTCGGATATCTTTCAGATGAATATGACTTCCCTAGTTGGTGTGATGCAGATGATAGGAAACAAAATACTAATCCTACTGGAACTATGAAATCACCTAATGTTTATCATGCTTCAGAAGCAACCAATAATCCAATTTCATGTGAACAAAATTCAGACTGGAATTATTTAGTTGGAACATGTTTTACTTCAAATAGAATTTATTTCAACAATTGTCCCAATCCATATACAAAGATATCATGTTACGAAGGAAATTTATTTTGTTATGAAACAAGCACATTAAAGACCTATTTATGGAGACCAGCCGATAAAACAATTATGGCTAAGGCATTACTCGATGGAATGTCTATGGTCGACATTACTGCAGTATGTAGAAATTTTGAAAGTTTATACTTTGGCCAGCGATTAGGGGTCTGCAATAACATCTGTGTAGATGGTTGTCCTTCGGGATATAAATGCGCAGATGGGGGAGGCCTTATAGGGGTGTGCAAAGATTCATTTGGTGTTGCATGTCCAGATGCCGATGCTGATAAAATCTGTGATGTTGAAGATAATTGCAAAAACATTGCAAATCAAAATCAATTTGACTTTGACAGAGATAATATCGGAGATCTTTGTGATAATGATCTTGATGGAGATACGTATAAAAAAGATTCCTCTCCAGTTGATTGCAACGATAATGATCCGAGTATCTATCCAGGAAATGGGTGCAGTTCTTGTGTTCCACAACCGGAAGTATGTAATGGACTTGATGAAGATTGTGACAATATAGCAGATGATGGAGGAAATTTAAATTGTGCCGGCACAAATTCAATTTGTTCAGCTGGATCATGTGTTCAGTGCGTAACTAGTTCCCAATGCAATGATAATAATCCCTGCACAGAAGATCTATGTTCAGCTGGATCATGTGCATTTCCAAACAATAATGCAAATTCTTGTTCAGACGGTTTATTCTGTAATGGTGTAGAAAGTTGTTCAGCAGGCTCTTGTGTAAGAACCTCTTTAAATCTAGATGATGGAAAAACATGCACATCCGACACTTGTGATGATGTTAATGATATAATAGTTCATACAATCAATAACGCATTATGTCAAAATGGATTGTTCTGCGATGGGGCAGAAATTTGTGAACCAAGTTCACCATCAAGCAATTCATTTTCAGGATGCCGAGCTGGCACATCTATAATATGCAATGATGGAGTACAATGCACAGCAGATGAATGTTTCGAGGGTGCAGATGGAGGAACAGACAATAATGGCCAATGCATTGCTTACACCAATACATGCACTGGCTGTACCCTAGATTCCCAATGTAATGATAATAATCCCTGTACAAACGATGCTTGCAATGCCGGATCTTGTGTCAATACAATTAATAATGCAAATACATGCAACGATAATAAATTTTGCACTATTAATGATAGATGTTCAGAAGGATCATGTACTGGAGATGCTAGAAATGCAGAAGATGGAATTGCTTGTACACAAGATTCCTGCGATGAAACTTTAGGCCTAGTCCACACCCCAATTAATTCAAGATGTGATAACGGCCTTTATTGCGATGGGTCTGAAATATGCAATGATGTTCAGGGTTGTATTGTTGGAACTCCAGTAGTTTGTAACGATGGCCAATCATGTACTACAGATACATGCAATGAAATATTTAACAGGTGTTTATCAAGGTCTACTGATCTTGATGGAGACACCTATGGCATTTGTTCTGGTTCATCATTTGACTGTAATGATCAAGACGTTAATACCCATCCTAATGCAGTTGAGTTATGCAACGGCATAAATGATAATTGTGATGGATTTATTGATGAAGGGTGTCCTATATGCGGGAATACTATAAAAGAAGGAACAGAGCAATGCGACGATGGAAATAATTTAGATGGAGACGGATGTTCATCAATTTGCGAGACTGAACTATTTTGTGTTTTAACGGATGCATATTGGAGCAATTTAAATGTAATAGAAGGAGAGTTATTAAGCATTACAATTGAAGGATCAAATTGCAATGGAAAGGTTATCGATTTAAATATTTATGAAAAAGATATTCCACTAGATGAAGATGATAACGCTAATATTAACCCTACAAGCATTACATTCGTAAATGGAATCGCAAATGGATTTTGGACTGCTGAATGGCAATGTGATGGTGATTTTGGCGGTAAATGTAACTGGGGGGTTCCAGAATATTATTTCACCGCAACAGTTAGAAATGAAGGAACAACTATTGTCAGTTCATTGTTAAATGTAAATGAATTAAGTCCAACCTGTGGCAATGGTATTCCTCAAGGAACAGAACAATGCGATGATGGGAATAGTATAATTACAGATTCTTGTACTAATGTATGTGCTGATGCAAAATGCGGAGATAATATTGTCTATGAAGGAGTCGAAGCATGTGATGGAAATTTAGTAACCTGTATTACATCTCAAGGTTATCAGGGAATTCAATCTTGTAAAACTGATTGCAGTGCCTTTAATTCTTGCATTGCAGTAGAATCATGTGGCGATGGAAGAATTAATGGAAATGAATTTTGCGATGATGGTGCATTGAATGGTCAACCTACATATTGCAACTCACAATGCAAAGGAATTACCTCACCATTATGCGGAAATATAATAACTGAAATTGGAGAGACATGCGATGATGGAAATACAATTAATAGTGATGCATGTACAAACTCTTGCATTAATGCAGTTTGTGGGGATAGTATAACAAGAACAGGTGTAGAAGAATGTGATGTAGGTACTAATGGAAATTCGCAATGTACTTCAAGTTGTAAATTAACATTCTGTGGAGATGGTATAGTACAAAGTCCAAATGGAATTGGTGTAAATGAAATATGCGAAGGCAGTTCAACAGCCTGCAGTGTAAATGGATACAATGGAATATCAAGTTGTAATGGATTATGTACGGCTTATTCTTCATGTGTCCCTACAGAAAGATGCGGTGATAGAATAATTCAAGCTTCTGCGGGCGAGACATGCGATGATTCTAACAATATCGATGGAGATGGTTGCAATGCTTTGTGTAAATTAGAAATTCTAGGACAAAAACCAACATTAAATGTTATTTCACCAATAAGTGTAGAATATAAAAATGTTCCAGTAGTTGTTGAATTTCTAGCATCAAATTCAGATGAATGTTGGATTTTATTAGATGGTATTAGGCAGGATAAGTCGTGCAATATTAAAGAAATTTTAATAATAAAGCCATCAGGATTTAATATTGTTGAAAATCACGATCTTGAAGTTTTCGCTAAAAATGCATTTGGTGAAATAGAACAAACAGTATTTTTCAGCATAATTTCTACCAGGCTAACTTCATTAAAATATAACGAGTTTAAAGGCATAGGAGAAACAACAAATCTCGATAACTTTAATGATTTGGAATTAGAATTAATAGATTTAATTTTAGATGATGGAATAAACGCAAAAATAAGATTCAATGAAAAAGTGAATCTAGTTTTAGGAGCAGTTAATAACCAATTGGATTTAGATGCAATGGTTGATATATCAGATAAAAAAATTAGTGTTGCAACATTACCAAACGCAAACCTAAATAAAAAAGCAACTTTAACATTTAGGAATATTAATTATAATGATCCTAAAGTTTTGAAAGATGGTATCGAATGTCCTGCAAGTGATTGCATTAAAGAAAGTTATACTTCTAATACCTTAGTAGTAAACGTAAACGGATTCTCGATATATACAATTGTTGAAGGTCAGCCAAGCGGTGTAACAAATCCTCCTCCAAGTGATTCTGGAAATCCTGGAAGTGGGGATACAGGAGATGGTGGTGGATCAGGTGGAGACACAACCCAGGTTAAAAAAGTAGAACCTAAAGAAGAAAATAAAAATCCAATAATAGAGGTTATTAATGCAGAAGGAGAAGAAATAAATGTAATTACAATTATCTCATCTGAATCATCTTCCTCTTTAGAAATAGAAGACGGAAAAAGGATAATTTTAGAAATAGAAGAAACTTCACAGCAATATATAATTGACTTTACAATTAATGAAGGTAAAATCAATCTCAATATAGTAGGAGAAAACAGAAATTATAACATTCTTCCTGAAGAAATAACCCCTGTTAGAATTGGGGATAAAGAATTATATGTGGGTATAAAAACTTCTGATGTGAACAATGCAGTCTTAGTGATAGGATCTAACAGCCAGCTGGTTGAGGAAAGTATTCAGACAATTAGGAGTAGTCTTATAAAATATTTATTGGTATTTATAATAATAGTTTTAATACTCTCAATAATATTTTTAATCTTTAAGTATACCAAGAAAAGCTAATAAAAATACTATTTTTCCAAATTTTTAATTGTTAATTTATACATTTCTTTTTGTAAACCCAAAGTGTTAAGTCCAATTTATAATTTAACCCCATCCTTAATCTGCAATCATATATCCATCAGCACAATATTATGGATAATTAGAGCTTATCGAATTTTAAATATCTAATTTTGAGTGCATTTGCATATATTTTTGATTTTAATCTTTGTGTAAAACATTAAGTTAAGAGGTTTACTTTACCCAAAGGCAAGTTTTAAAAAGCCTTCTTTTCTAAAAGTAATATGAAAGGAATAGTAGTTCAATTTAGACGAGGAAGGCGTAATATACATGAAAGGCATTTTCTATTAGATTTAGGGTTTTCTAGTAGGGAAGAAGCTAAGAAAATGGGTGGAAAAGACGTAGTTTGGAGAAGCCCTGCAGGAAAAGAAATAAAGGGAAAAATATCGGATGCTCATGGAAATAAAGGATTAGTGAGGGCAATTTTTGAAAGAGGCCTTCCTGGACAGGCAGTAACAACTGATATTGAAGTTTCAGAATCTCCAGTCAAAGAAACCAAAAAGTCAAAGGAGGCAAAGTAAATGGCACTAAGAAAAGCATCCGCATATTCAAAGAAAAGAGCACGCCCATTCACTAGAAGATCAAGATCTAAGAAAAAAGCATATATCAAAACAGTTCCTACAATAAAGATAGCGAAGTTCCACATGGGAAATCTTAAGGCATTCCAAGAAGGTAAGCACACTTATATGGTTAAATTAATTGCAGACGAAAGAGTTCAAATTAGAGATAATTCTTTAGAAGCTTGTAGAATGTATGTTAATAAAATGCTTGATAAGAATGCTCTAGGGCAGTATTATTTTGCAGTTAATGTTTATCCCCATCATATTCTTAGAGAAAATAAAACAGCTGCTGGAGCTGGTGCTGACCGTTTATCTAGCGGTATGAAACATTCTTATGGAATTACAATTGGCCGAGCAGCTATCGTAAATGCAGGAAAAGATGTTTTCTTTATTTCATGTGAAAATGAAAAATCAGCTCGTGTTGCAAGAGATGCATTGCAGGATATCAAGGCAAAACTTCCATGCAGATCTAGAATATTATTCCAAAAAGTTCAATCTAAGATTCCAGTTCCTGCAGTTCAGAAGTAAAAAATATACTTCCCTTTTTTAAAAACAATTTATTCTTCAAATCACTATGTCTCTAGAAATAAAAATATTATTTCATTTCTGGGTTTAATACCCCGATGCTCTGCATCTGCCAGAAATGAAATTAGAAATTCTCGAATCAAAAATTTCCGAATACCGCAGGGCTCTGCCCTGGTTCGATAGGAAATTTTAGAGAATTTCTTTATTCAATTCCTTAAAAATAGATGAATTCATGCAGTTAAATATTCTAATAAATAATCATAATAAAGACCCCAGCAACATTATCAACGGCGGACATAATAGCCTTTATATTTCTAAAGAGAAATTTGAATAATTCGAAATTTAGAGAAGAATTTTCAAATTTCTTGTTAGAGAAGATTGTTATTATCTAATTTTGCAAACTTCTCTAAAGTAGGTAATTCATCATTAAATGATAATATGCAAGTTTACAACGATGTTGAATTAATTCTAAACAAAAGCAAACTCTCTAAAGAAAAATATCAAATATTATGGTCCTCGATATATGAATTTGCCTAATTCTCGTTTAAGAATATTCCTTTATAACCATCTTTATTCATTTTCTAGCATTCAATAATATTTATTAACTCATTATTCCTTAACCTTAAATGGTGAATAAAAAAGAGGGAGAAAGCAGTAATTCCAATCAATTTGTAAAATGGTTTTCTGAATTATCCAATAAAGATGTTCCAATCGCAGGCGGTAAAGGGGCTAGTTTAGCTGAGATGTATAATAACAAATTTCCCGTCCCTCCAGGATTTATGATAACTGCACAAGCTTATCAATATTTCATCGATAAATCTGGCCTTTTAGAAAAAATTAAACACACATTGCAGAATCTAAATATCGAAGACACAGATTCGTTGAATGAAGCAACAGAAAAAATTAGAGAATCAATAAAAGGAGCATCAATGCCTAAAGAACTGGCAGACCAAATTTTAGAGGCTTATGATATTCTCGACGTAGATAAACAAAAAATTAATAATGCTGGGTATGGAGCACTTGGAATTCTTAAAACAGGCCACGAACCTCCTTTTGTAGCAGTTCGTTCTTCTGCAACAACAGAAGACCTGGCAGATGCAAGTTTTGCCGGCCAGCAAGATACCTTTCTTAATGTAAAAGGCGGGAGGGAATTGATTGACAAAGTAAAGGCATGTTTTGCTTCTTTATTCACTGCAAGAGCAACATATTATCGTCAAAAAAAAGGATTTGCCCACGATAAAGCCTATTTAGCAGTCGTAGTTCAAAGAATGATTGATTCAGAAAAATCAGGAGTTATGTTCTCTCAAAATCCTGTTAAGAATGACAACACCATTATAATAGAAGCAGTATGGGGTTTAGGAGAAGGAATAGTTTCTGGGCAGATAAAGCCCGATCATTATGCTGTTGGTGGTAACCTTGAAAATTTTGATATTAAAGAATCTCAAATTTCAGAGAAAAAAATAGCTATAGTACGAAACTCATCGGGGAATAACGAAACAGTTAAATTAAATTCTGAAAGAAGCAAACAGCAGGTATTATCAAATTATGAAATTAAAAGATTGGCTCAATATGGCAAGGAGTTAGAGAACCATTATCAAAAGCCTCAAGATATTGAGTTTGCCATTGAAAGAAATGTAATTTATATAGTTCAATCTAGGCCAATCACAACAAAAGCTTCAGATAAAATACATGTCGATTTAAAAGGCGAAATACTACTTTCAGGCTTAGGTGCCTCCCCAGGTGTAGCTTCAGGTGTAGTTAAAATAATTCACTCGATGGCTGACCTTCCTAAAATAAAACCAGGAGATGTTTTAGTTACAACTATGACAAACCCAGATATGGTTGTAGCAATGGAAAAAGCGTCAGCAATTGTTACTGATGAAGGTGGTCTAACTTCTCATGCATCTATAGTTTCTCGTGAAATGGGAATTCCAGCGGTAGTTGGTACGGGAGAAGCTACAATCAAACTAAAAGAAGGGCAAGTAATCACAATTGATGGTACCGCAGGAAAAGTATATAACGGCAAAGCAGAAACTCATCTAGCTGAAATTCTTCCAATAGTTCCAACAAAGACTAAAATAAAAGTCATTGTAGACCTTCCTGATTATGCAGAGAGAGCAGCAAAATCTCACGCCAAAGGAGTGGGCCTAGTAAGGTTAGAAGGAATAATTGCCTCATCAGGAAAACATCCTCTTAAATTCGTCAAAGAAAAAAACATGGAAGATTATGTAAATATACTAGTTAATGGCCTAAAAAAAATAGTCGCCCCATTTGAAGAAATTTGGGTAAGAAGTTCCGATATAAGATCTGATGAATATAGAAATTTAGAGGGGGCTGTAAAAGAAGTTGAGGGCAACCCCATGCTTGGAGATCATGGAATTAGGTTCACCCTAAAATATCCAGAAATATTAAAAGCAGAATTAAAAGCAGTAAAATCAATTGCTCATTTAAATCCATCTAAAAAAATTGGATTTATGGTGCCTCAAGTAATTGAGCTTGAAGAATTACAAGCGACAAAATCTTTTGCCTCGCAAATTCAAATGCCCTCCAATATTAAAATAGGTATTATGGTGGAAACTCCTGCTGCGGTTCAAATTATAGAGTCTCTTTGCCAAGAAGGAATAGACTTTATTAGTTTTGGAACTAACGATTTAACTCAATATACATTAGCGTTAGATAGAAACAATAAAGATGTCCAGCATCTCTATAATGAAATGAATCCAGCTGTGTTAAGTTCCATTGCCCATGTTATTAAAGTTTGCAAGAAATACAATGTAGAAACAAGTATATGCGGACAGGCAGCCAGCAGGGAAGAAATGGCACGCTTCCTTATCACACAAGGTATAAGCAGTTTATCTGTAAATGCAGATGCAGCATTTAAAATAAGTGAATTAGTTGCCAAATTGGAATCCTCCCCTATTCAAGTGGAAAATATAGTTGAAAATCCAATAGAAAAAGAAGTTCTAAAAGAAGAAATGATTGAAGTTCCAATGCATGAACCTATTGCAGTAACTGCTTTTAAAACAGAAACTACTGATATTGAAGAGCTAGCTCTCCAAGAACTAGGGGATGAATATATGCCTGGCAATGTTGAATCTTCAAATGAAATACCTGATTTAAATGATGCAATACCTATTGATTCAGAACTTCTTCAGCAGAAAGAAGAAAAAATAGAAGACCCTGGCCTTTCTCAAGATAAAGAGTGGCACGGCGAGGCCAACCCTTAATAAGCTTATTTTGTTACTTCTCCATAGGCACAACAAACCGAAAAGTTTAAATACTGCATATCACTGCATAAAGTATGACAAATTTAGAGGACTTCATAAAGTTTACAAAGGAAGAGGAAGAAATCTCAAGACTAGTTGAAACTAAGCAAAAAGATTCAAGAGCAAGTGAAAAAGACAAGGCAGACAAAGAATTAAGAAAAAGAGCATATGAAACATTGAAAGATATTGGCGAGCCAGGAATTGATTTTAGGACCGAAACAGCAGATACTATTAGTCCAAACTTTGTTCAAAAAGGAATACAAATTAGAACAACTCTAAATAGTGAAGATTCAGGACGAGTGTTTAAAGATAATACTGAAGACATTCTTAATACTATAAATCAAAACTCATTAGAAGAAATAGCTCTTGCAGAACCTATCTCTAAAAAAGGCGAAAAAGGGTATGATGAAGTATTATCGTTATATCAAGATTATCTTGGGAGAAAGAAATTAGTCGAAAGATATGAAAAAGGGCAAGTTAATGATCCAAGAGAATTACAGATAATTAGATCAGGTGGTGCCAAAAAGGCTGAAAATGAAATTAGAGAAAAACTAAAGAACAAAGGATATAGTAAAGATGCTCAGAATATGGCTGCAGATCTAGCAGAACTAGCAGCTAGAGAAGGATATATCAACGATAGATATGTAAAAGAAGGAGCTGGGGAAATAGTTAAGGAAGCTGAAAAGAAATTAAGGGATTATGAAACCAGCAAAGATAAAAAAGTGATAGACTATGTTAAAGCCTCTGTAAAGAATCTAGCAAAAGGATCAACTGAAGAGTTTGAAACTGCAAGAGGATTAATCTATCAAGTAGAAACTAAAAAAGCCGCTTAATTTTTTATTTTTTCATTTCCAAAATTTGATCAATAATCTTTGTCATTTCCATCAAAAACTTTTCAGCAATGTCCTGCCATTTGTCAATATCTTCACCCTTAATTTCATGTATTTCTCTATGGGTAATTCCTTTATGCAGGACATAAATATCTCTAAGTAGCCTAACATTTTCAATCTTAGTCATTCCTTTATCAACAAATTCTATCTTTAACATTTTAGGAACATGTTCAGGGCTTGGAGGCAATGCACCCGCAGTAATTAACGCAGCCTGTGCAGCCTCAATCATTGTCCAATAAACTCCCTCGATAGAGCTTAAAATAGCAAGTTTGCTTCTTCCTAAATGTATTGGCGCTCTTTGCAATGCATTATAAACTGCTTCAGGAGTAGACCTTATTCTTCCTTGTATCAATAAAGATTTTAATGGGTTGAAAAATCCTCCGTAATCAATCAGTACCTCTCCATATCTTAATATATTTAGTACAACAGGATCGCCCTGCATTAAGTCCTGCCACCACGTTGTTAACTTGATTGTATTAATATGCAATTCCCTAGGGTATCTTTGTGATGACATTAATTTTCCTAATTCTTCTCGGTACCACGCGATTAATTCCAAATCCCAATTAACAGCAGCATCGTCAATAATAAAAATAACATCAACATCAGATCCAGGTTTAGAATCATTTGTCGCTTGTGATCCAAACAAAACAGAAGCTTTAATCAGCCTGTCAAATTTTTTCTGCGCCTTTTCAGCAAAATCCATGGCTATTTCTTTATTATCAATAAGTTTTCTCTCTTGGAGAGGAAGAACTTTTACATCTTGTTCTTTTTTCTCTTCTCTCTTTTCAACTTTCTTCACCTTCTTCTTTGCCATAATATATATTAAAGTATATATGTCTATTTAAATCTTTTAATGCCTTTCCCCAATATCTTTTTTGCTTTATTTAATAATTTTATTCAATAGGTGCCCCAGATGTCCTGCTTCTTCCAGCCATCTGTCCGCCTAATTCTAATGGTAAATTGGAAAAACCAGCTCCGTAAAGGGAATGATGGAAGTCGGGATTAATATTACCATGCCCAGAGAAATAACCAGGGGTAATTGCACTCGCTTGATTCCAATATGGGCCACCAGCGCCATAGGCCGAAGCTCCAAAACTTGATAACGTCTCACGAACAGGAGTTTTCTGATTCAGTCCACTCTGACTTAGCCAATCTCCAGTTTCAGCAATTTTTTTAACTTTTTTATTATATTGATGAATTAAATCAAGCATTTGTTTAGTTGGTACGTTTCCCATTCCCATAGGAAGTTCAGTATGGCTAAGTCCAAAATTATCAGACAAGTGAACGTGCTTAACTAAAGGGGCTATTGTTTTAGTCTGTTCGATTATTTGCTTTTCACTATAACCTTTTCCTCTAAGCATGTTAATATGCCCCACATCCCAAGTAACTCCTATAAGTTTATTGGCCTGTTCTTCAGCACTATGTTTAGACATGCCCATTTCTTTCATCGCTTTATCTGTAAACATTTTTCTAGATTGTTCTACAATATCCCTTAAATCTTCAGCAGTATGCAATCCATCTCCAGCTGGAGGATTTTCAATACTAATAATCGGGGCATTATTTTTATATTCCTTAAATGCTGAAAATGCAGTATTCGAAAAACTGGTTGACGCTTTTTCTATTGCCCATTCTCTTAATGGTCTAATTGTCTTGGGTGTCTCTATACCACGTAAAACATTAATTCCTCTAACTACCTCATCAGAAAGAATCTCTACTTTAGAAGGATCTTTTTCTATTTGACTTATTTTGGGAGCAATTTCATCTCTAAATTTTTCCAATTTTTTGATATCCTCTTTATTTTCGTTTTTTAAAGCAGTTTTATAGGCATTATTAAACAAGTTTTGAAATCCTAAATAAGCATCTCTTAAATAAATATCTCCTTGAGTAATATTACTTAATTCTCTATTAAGCCATTTCTTAGTTTCAGGTTCAAGTTCTTTAATAACTGGATGCTCTTCCCCTTTTGCAAATTTTTTATATATTTCAAGTAATTCACTTTTTTTATTGTCCTCTTTATCTTTAAATGTTTCTTCGATTATCCTTTCCCCTTGCCTTGCCTGAAATGTGATTTGCTGTAATTGTCTAAGCCACTGTTCTGTATTCTGCTTTTCAATTACATCTTTAGGATTAATATCTTTTTTTTCTTCTTTTTTTAAATAGTTGGTTTCTTGAGAAATAGGTTGAAATTGCCCGCTTTCTTCGTTGATTGCCCAAAAACTTTTAACTTCCCTTTTTCCCTTATCATCGATCGTATATGTTTCAGGCTCCATTAAACCGTTGCTTGCATGAAAAGTAACGACTAAATTCCCTTTAGGATCTAATGCATGAGCTCTTCTTACAGTGCTTATCATTTCCCGTTCAACTCTTTCCCTATCCTGTTCACTCCATCCTTGTTTACCTTGGAATCCTGTAACTTCAACTAAAGGAGCATGAAAAGTCAGATCAATTCCAGTTAACTTTTTTAACCTTTCAACCTCTTTAAATTGCTGTTTAGGAATCATATCCATTCCATGTATTCCTATTCCTCCCTGCCCTATATTAAACCCAGATACCTCAATTGTCTTAATACCCGTAGAAATTCTGTCTGAAACATTTTTCAGCATGTTAGATCCTATTGGATTAGAAGGAACGCCAAATTCGTTTGCTGAAGATCTATAATCAAATCCCAAAAAACTCTCCCCATAGTTTTCTTTTATTCCATAAACTGGGTCAAAATCAAATCCCTTTTTATATGGGTTTTCACTTGCGTCTGCCATTATAACCTGAAAGAAACCGATTTATATAAATCTATCCTCTTAAAGAGTATTTGCATTCCTTGCTTTGGTGATTTAATGCTCTAATAGCAGATTCCACTTGTGCCTTTGATTCAAACCCAGCCCTAACCTCAAAATAACCCTCTCTTTCTTCAATCTTCACATTTCCTAATGCATTTTCAATTTCTGATCTAATTTCAAGGTTTATTTCAGGATTGTCCAAAATTGAATTCTTAGGAGTTGCCCTAACTGTATAAAATATATTCATATATTTCTTATAAAAACATTCTTTTTAAATATTCCCCCATTATTATACTCCGTTTGTAATTCAATCCCTGCTAAGATTCCTCATCATATTTTTATAATCTATATTAATAATTAGATTTTAAGTATTTTTACATATATTTTCACATTTTTAAAAAAATTAAGTTAAGAGTTTTCCTTTACACAAATAAAGATAAGGTTAAAAACCATCTTAATTAAATAAAACTATGAAGACTATTGAAAAAATTGCCGTCCATGAGGGGATATTTCATGCAGATGATGTTTTTGCGGTTGCAATATTAAAATTAATTTATCCATCTGCAAAAATTATTAGAACAAGAAATGAAAAGATTCTAAAAAAATCAGACATTCGAGTAGATGTAGGGCGAAATTACGATCATGAAAATGGAAATTTTGACCATCATCAACAAGGAGGTGCAGGCGAAAGAGAAAATAAAATTCCCTATGCATCAGCAGGATTAATCTGGAAGCATTATGGAATGAAATTAGTAAGTTCAGAAGAAGTCTGGAACAACATAGACAAAAAAATTATTCAATTTATAGACGCACACGATGTAGGCCTTAAAACTTTCACTTCAGAAAAAACAGAACCCTACACAATTTCACATTTAATTAGCGGGTTTAATCCTCCATGGCCAAACATTAGTCCTAAACTTTTTAACACTAGTTTTAAAGAAGCAGTTTCTTTTATTCAAAAACTTTTAAAAAAAGAAATTGAAAGGGAGGAAGGTGTTTTAGATGCCGTTAAAATTATTAGAGAAAAAATAAAAGAAACAAAAGAAGAATATTTGGTGCTAGACACATATATTCCGTGGAAAGAAATTATTGTTAACGAATCAAATTTAAAATTCATAATTTATCAAGATAGTCTTGATAAAAATTGGCTTGGTTTAGCAGTTCCTATAGAAATAGGAAAGTTTGAAAATAGAAAAGACTTTCCAAAAGAATGGGCTGGGTTAGCTGATGAAGAACTAGAAAAAGTTTCAGGTGTAATCGGGGCAAAATTTTGCCATAATAAACTATTTATTGTTGTAGCAAAAACCAAACAAGGGGCAATTAACCTTGTAGAATTAGCATTAAAAAGTTAAACTTCCCAAGGATATCTTCTTTTCTTTTGCTGACCATGTTGGGATTCATACCTATTATCTCTTACTCCAGCTTCAACAGACCTGCTCTGTTCAATGGATTCACCTCTGGCAATATCTCTTCTTTCAACAATTGGCCTTCTATCGGCAAAAACATCCTGATTTGGAGCATTTGTAATTGTAGAAGTTCCACCACCTGCAGAATAATAGGCAGATTCATAGCTTCTCGCTGTTGTTTCTTGTGCCCTTGTCCTATATCCTCTTTCTCTCACTGCTTGTTCTCTTTCGAATTCTTGCCTTTCTCTATTAGCTTCAATTAATTCCCCTCTTCTCTCTTCAACTGTATTAATTTCAAGAGCAGGGGAAGGGCCTTTAAATCCTTCAACAACGGCCATATTACTAGTCTCCCCTATAACTTCTCCAGCTTTTCCCCTTCCAACTTCTTTAGCATCTTTTTCTAAGTCAGATTCATCCCTATCCTTTTCAGTAATAATTTTCATTTTAGGCTTTACTTCTTTCAGTACCTTTATCTCGCTTCTTTCTTCTTCTTTGATTTTTTTCCTTTCTTTCTTCATAATATATTTAAGATTATTTACTATATATAGTCAACTATCCTGTTAAATTCAGTTCATAACTTAACACCTCTATGGCCTAATTATATACCATCAGCAATATATTATAAATAATTTGAGTTCAAATAACAATTTTGATTGTTTTTACATACATATTTTTGATTTTAATAAATATAAAAAAGTTAACAGTCTTTTTTCAAATCTTCCTATCAATTACCCTAATAAAAGCTAGGCATATCAATAGTATCTTTATAAGAATTGTATAGTTTTCTACAGCCAGCCCTAGCATACAATATTGTCTGATTTCTAATTATTTTTTCCATTTGAGTGTCCTTAGGAATTTCTTCTTTGTCTTTCTTTTCGGGTTTGAAAATTGAAAACAATGCAGTAAATGGGTTTACATCATCGGAACTTTTTTTGTCTTTCTTTTCATCTTTTTTATCATCCATAAATTCGTCTAAGTCCACCTGTATTTTAGCTAAACTGTCATCAGTAGTACCCTCAATCATTTTCATTAAATCTCCAAGGTCATCTTTTTCTAATTCTTTTTTCATGACTTTTACTTCATCATCTGTTAACGCATAGCTTGTAAAATCAATATCAACTCTTCCTCGGAACCCATATCCCCCTCCTTGAGAAAGTCTTTCAGGAACTGATCTATATTTAAGCTCTACAAGTGCAATTGTATTGAAAACTTTTTTGAACTTGTTTCTATAATAGGGGGGCAATGCACCAGCAGCAATATCATCATCCATCTTATATGCCCTCTTCCCCATCAATGTAAGTTCCATTAAAGTAGTGTTAAATGTATTCACTAAAGCAGATGTTGGGCTGGCCCTTTGTTCTAATGCCTGCGCCGCTTTCAAATAGGGTTTTATCCATCGGGCATATAATCTTACAGAATTAACTTGGTTTTTTAAGTATAATTTTTCTATTTCAAATCTTTTTCTTAGTTCTCTTTCAGACTCTTCAATCCACTTAAAAAATTCAGCTAATCTTTGTTCTAAAATTCTTTTTACCCTATCGTTTAAATCCAAATCTTTTACTCTATCTAATGAATCAGCAACCATGAATGCATCAATCAGAGTAACATAATCAAACTGCTGTGCTAGTCCTTTAATGCTAGTTGTTCCTCTCTTAATTGCATCAAC
Source organism: Nanobdellota archaeon (assembly GCA_030648155.1). Taxonomy (GTDB): domain Archaea; phylum Nanobdellota; class Nanobdellia; order Pacearchaeales; family GW2011-AR1; genus JAUSIK01. The sequence goes on from JAUSIK010000002.1 coordinate 32,697, forward strand.
CTGGTCCAGCCATATTTGTTTTAAAGATAGTACCGCCGCGTTTTTTCTTGATTTATCATTTGATTTTAAATCATCATATAAGGATAATCTAATTTTAAATTCTTTTAAATCGTAAACTATATTCAATATAGACTTAATAATAGTCCCAGAAGTCTGCATCATCTTCATTGCCTCTTCCTGCATTCTTGTTGCCCTCCCCCCCATTTCAGAAAACTGCGATGATCCGGGCGAAGTTACAAAGTTATCAAGTAATTTTTCAGAATTTTTATATTCCTTATTTATATAATCAACAAGCCAAAAATATATCGGTTCTAATGCCTGTGAAAAATTGTCGTAAGCCAAGCTATGTTTTTCTATTGGGTTTTTAATTCCCAGCATATGATATGGATTGTTAACATAAGCGACTTGACTTAAATCAATAAAAGTAGTTTTTCTCGGTTTAGCTTTTTCAGCAGCAGCTAAATATCCTTTTTCTTTAGCTATTTTTTTAACTTCTTCTTTTAATTCAAGATCGCAGTATAAGTCAGGATTTATAGCTGCAATTAAGTTATGTATGTTTACTGCCATCTTCTCTTTTATGTATAATATTATATTAAAACCTTTATTTAAACTTTGACAAATCAATTATCAAATAGTAATTAAGCAACCCGTTTAATATTATCAGCTTCTGCTTGTAATTTTTGAGATTTTTTATCTAGTAATTTTGAGATCCTTCTATTTTCGTACTTTTCAGCTCTATCTCCTAATATCCAGCTATATGGTTTTCCAACAAAAATTTTAGCAGTAAATTTTCCAAGCCCATACAATTCTCTAGTCATATCTTTAACAAAGCTAGTCATGCCTTTTGCTAATTCAGATTTTGCCATATAATTAATCCCTTTGATTCCAGCCAGCGCAGTTAGTCCAGCAATGCCGGTATTAACTGCATTCTCAGCGTCTGTTCCATTTCCAGTATTCGCAATATTATATAATGTATCAGTAGCAGTCGCCAAAGTATTTTGAGCATTTGCTATTAATCCTTCTAAGCTGCCTAGACTTTTTACTCCATCCATACCCTTTGAAACTACGTTAGCAATATTTGCCCCAATAAAGTATCCAGCAGTCTTTAGAGTATTTCTTAATCCAGCACTTTTTGGGAAAATACTTTCTGCAAGTCTATCAATACCATATCCTCCAAGTGATGCTCCAGCAAGCCCAATACCCTTAGCACTATAATCATTAAACTCATTTAGTCTGCTTATATCTCCTCCATAAAATATATTTGCTATTAATTTTTGAGAAAATCCTAATTTATCTATTTCTCCTAGTTTATCAGAACTAAGAACATAACCTGCAATTGGCAAAGCAGTATAAGCTCCTCTTGCCCCTGCCCTAACATAATCCTCAAGTTCTTCGCTAAATGAAGCCCCAACTGGCTCTTTTCTCTTCATTTCCTTTCTTTTTATTGTGAATGTCATTTTAATTATGAGATTGCCTCCTTCTATTCTTTTCTCCATTGCTTCCAAAAGCCCCAGACATCATACTACCCTCGAATCGACTTTGCCGATATGAATCGCTAGATCTTCTTTCTCCCCAAATATCGTACCCCTCTCTCTTTAATATTTCATTTGCTTCTTCGAATAAGGGAAATGTTCCTTTACCGTCATAATCTTCGTTTCTTCTTACCATTTTGTTGTTTGTATTATTTTTACTTACTATTCAGTGACAAATAGGGTATTTAAATCTTTCGTTATGTAGTTACTATATAGTTACTAAAAGGGAATATTTATATACTTCCCCCTCCATAATAAAATATGGTAGATCAATCAAATACAGGTGAAGCGTACAGCTTTTCAAATACAGGTGAAGCGTACAGCTTTTTTTATTGCAATGCTTCAAAAAGTGAAATATTAGAGGAGTTTCCAAGAGCCAGAAGATTAGCTCTAACGCCTGAAAATCTAGAATTAATACTAATAGAGGGGATTAATCCAGATATATTTGAAGATGAAAAATTAAAAAGAATAGCCTATGAAAATTTAAAAATGGGAAGAAATTATACAATGGTGGCCGTTTTGCCAGGTGCACCAAATGAAAAAGCTTATACAGAATTAGGAGATATCTATAATTGCTTATATGCATCACCAATAGGGGATAAATTCTATAAAAACGGGGATTGGTTTCCCGCAGAAATAGTCTATTGAGGTAAAAATGGAATCAAAAGATAAATTTGAAGTTGCATTATATGACTTATTCAAAAAATTCCAAAGAGAAATAGAAGAAATTGCATCTATAGAAAAAGTTGGAAAGGCATATTATATTTTTGATTTTCCAGCCTCTAAAACTGAAATTAACGAGAGAATTTCAATAGTTAGGAATCACCCATTACTAGGCGATAAGTTAGAGTTAACTCTTATGGAGGGTAAAAATTTAAAATACAATCCAAATATCACAAAACCCTTCGGGTTTCATGGTTTTGTGAGAACCGGGAGAAATCGACATAACAAATTCCTGCATAAAAATTAGAGATTTCTCACGAGTATTAAAAAATTTCATGGCTGAAAAAGGCCTAACCGAAAGAAGATACGTTCTAGAAGCCTCTCACCCAAATGTAGATAGCAGGGAAGTAGCTGAAGAAATAAAGCTTATAGCATTTTCACTTCCATCTGAAGATAATTTTGGAAAAGGCACTTTCAATGGAGAAATATACTATGAAGAAACAGGAAAATATGTTCCTTTTAGGGAATTTAAGAGTTTTTAAAAACTAATTCAATAATCTCTCGATACTAGCAAAATCCCTATTAAATTCAGAACTTTTTTTCACTGTTCCAGTAATATTTTCATTTAACAATCTCTCAAATTCATTAATATTAGCCCCAGTGTAAAGTATCACTTTAATATCTTTATTATGTGTCTGTAGATGAACTATTTTCAAGTTTTTTATTCTGGAAAATGCAGGATGATAATCTCTTCCATCATCGGTCGTAATAGCAAATAAATGAGTAACCATAAAATCATAATCAAATGTAGTAATGCTAGTTTTAACCGCAGACATATTCAGGCCTTTAATATGATCTATTTCAAATCCTTTTCTTTCAAAATAAGCCCTGAAGTTTTTACCCCTTTCCTCTTCCTTTTTTTGATCCCCGCTTTCATATTGATAAGGATTCTCAACATAAAGCACTTTGCCTCTGTCACTCATATCCCTTATACATCTATCAAATATTTAAGCATTTTCTTTCTTAAATATAATATTAATTTTCTATTAAGTCCAGTTTATAACCTAGTACAATCTATAATCTATGATCATCATACTCCTCCTTTATATTGAAATATGTTTTTAATTTTTCCTTTAGAAAATAATGAGCTAATAAGTTAAGTTTACTTATTCGTTAAATTTATTAATCACTTATCCATGTAATTAAATGGGAAAAGCATTCATAATCTTTGGAATTTTATTCCTTCTTTTAGGCATTACAATTATATTCAATACATTTCAAGGCCTAACTGGTTTTGCTATTTATGAAGATGTAGATATTAACAAAGGCTTTTTGTTTGGAGCTTGGTTTGTCTTAACAGGTATATTGCTGGCAGTATATAGAAAGAATAAAAAATGAAAAAAAAGAGTATATTAAGAATAATAGGGGTATTTTACATTATTCTAGGTTTTCTTATTTTATTGAATTCTTTTGGAACAATAACAGGTCTTGTAATTGTCGATAATATTGAACCTCAAATTATTTCAGTTCTTGGAATAATAGTAATATCTTTAGGATTTTTAATTACCATAGCAATAAGAGAAAAAGAAGGTAATCTGGAAAAAAATATAAGTTTAAACTTATATAAAGCCAACAAAGGAGATGAAAATGAATCTTATATGATGACCGATCCAGAATTTTATTTCGAGAGCACTGGAGCAATAAGTTTGGGTAGATTCAAAAGGGAAATTCATCATTTAAAAGAAAGTTCTACAGGGGATGAATTAATTAAAATTGTAAGAGAATCATATGAACCCTCATTAATAAAATTAGCCGAATCACCTGATAGGGAAAAATCAGAGATTGCAATAAAATTTCTTAAAGTTTTGGATCCTTCCTATAAATCAATTGACAAAAAATTAGAATCTGGCTACACAATAAAACGCGATGAAAGGGAGGAAATAAAAAGTGCCTTCAGATCATATGACGGAAGACTTACACAAGAGCAAAGATTAGTGCTTAAAAAATTTAATTTGGAGATTGAAAATGGAGCGAAGCATTTCCGTATATTTTATTCTGGAACAAATTATAACTCAACCTTACAACATGGTAAGCCAAGTGATTTCAGAACTGGATTAAATTTCACGACACAATTAGTTAACTTAATAGAAAAAGGCAGAAAACACGATCTTGAGAAGTCTAAAAAGAATTAGGAATTCTAAACTCACTGTAAAATCCCCAATCAGCCAAAGTCTCAATTGTACCAGAAAGACTTTCTTGTGATTCCGACCTAGTTAAATAAACAAATCTTCTAGGAGGTTCCCCATAGTATCGGGTTAGTTCTTCAATTAAATTAAAATTCTCTGCTACACTATTCAAGGTTATATCTTTTTCATTGCAAAATTTTTCAACTAATGAGAATTTTTCATCTTCTTTAATAACTATATTATTTATTCTTCTAGAATTATTTATTTCCCCAACCATTCTAAGCGCCGTTATATCGTGTAAACTATCCCGTTCATTTCTAGGTATAATTATATACAATTCTCCTGAATATCTACTTTCCCCCATAAAAAAGGATATTATTAGCCTATTTAAAGCTTTTATTCGATATTCTTAGCCACTGGGCAAACCTTTAAATAAAAATTATTCTTAGTTACCTTATGCCAATATTCAAAAAGAGGTCTCCAGAACTTATAGATCTTTCAGCATTACAAAAAAAAGGCACTCTTCAGAGATCCCAAAAAATAGCAAAATCCCATTCTAAATCTCCATTAAATCAAGATGATGTAATTGATCTTACTATGTTTAATAAATCATCACAAGATTCAATTTCAATGCCACAATTAGAACCAACAGGTTCTTCACCTTCAGACTCCCCATTTTCATCGCCTTCCTCCCCATTAGGAGATTTTCTTTCAAATTTGGCTTCAGTGAATGCCGTATCAGAAACTTCCATCCCCCAGTCATCTTCATTATCCTCTAGCCAAGTTCAATCTAAAGAATCCATCCATGAGGTTCAAGCATTAAAGAATAAACTTGAAGATATAGAATTTAAGTTAGATACTTTCATCACCAGGCTCCAAAAACTTGAAGAAAAGTTAGGAAAGTAATAAGTTTTATTTTCTTTTCACTCTTCTTAATTCATACATTATTTCCCCCTTCACTATACTTTCTTAAAACATTTTCCAGTCCAGTTTTCAATTCTTCATTTTTAGATCTATAACCAATTATTTCCTTAACATTACATATCCCACCATAATTCTTACTAATTGCCAAGCTTAAACTGTTTTTTCCCATTTCTTTCAATTTTCGAGAAGTGGGAAATTCCCCCCCATTTTCTCTTATCGCACCCAACATTTCTCTTTTAAAATTCTCAAAATTATTCCAATAATTTTTTTTCCTAAATTTTTTTGGAAAAGGAAATTTCTTCAACCACTTTTCTTTTCCCACACCGTCTCCTCTATATTCCATGTTACTTCCCCGGTAATACCAACTCCTTTCATCCTTATCTTCACTTTTAATTAAACTTGTAACGTTTCTTTCATTATATCCATTTTCAATTCCATATTCATACCATTCCCTAAATGTTAAGCAGAAGCCTACATTTCTAATGGTTTTAATTTGACTTAATAAACAAATTTCTGCCATTTTATGATATAAACCAGGGTCTTTTTTTTGTAATTCTCCTCTTGTTATATCCTTGCCATAAAGTTTATTTTTATATTTCAATATTTCATCAGGGCTCATGGAAGTTAAAAATCCTCGTGGTCTTTTCATCATTTTTTCAATTTAATAATGCTTTTAAACATTACTATTTGTAACTAAATAATAGCAACATAGCAAAGATTTATATATTATTTTACAGCTCAATTTAAATGAAATATACTAGAATTCATACATTTTTAAGTATTATAAAGTGATAGAATTTTAGAGTCAAGAAACATGAGAACCACATTCGATGATTTACTTTCCGAAGAAATTAGGAACGGTCAACAGGATTTACGCAAGTATTTGAAAAAAGGTCAATCTTCCCTTTATCTTACCTTAGAAGATGCAAGAAAAAACGGAGTAGATGAAAAGGTTATTCAAAATGCAGAAGAAAAAGGAATGATCACTGGAGATCTTTATCTTACTTATGAAGGAGCTAAGAGAATTTATGACAAACTCAAAGCAGACCTTACACAGAATGAATCGGAAATTATAGATCACTTTGATCATATTAGAGATGCTGATCTAATTGCCAATTATATTTTCTGTGTTCATCCAGAAGTTAGAGAAAGAGTAGGAAACACGGATGGACTTTACAAAGTAGTTCTAAATGTTGGGACAAAGAAAAAGAGAATACAACCAGTTAGAGAAAAATCAGAGAAAGAAGATAGTGGGGGTTTATCTTCTCATTTAGAAGAATTAATCGGAAATATACCTCGTGAAGAATATAAAGGAGATAAGGAATATCAAAGAAGATTAAGGATTCTTTTAGTAAAGAAAGCAGAAAGAGATATCTTTCCACAATTTAAGGAAAATAGAGAAAAAGCGTTTGATTTTGTAAGGAAGAAAATAAAAGAGGAAAAAAACAAAAATATAAAAGATATCTATCAAGAAATTCAAAAGACCTATAAAGCCTATGATAATATAAGGGTTTTGGGGGTAAATGAGGAATTTCGTGATCCAGAAACAGGGGAAAAAGGAGTTTTGCCATCACTCCACCAGAATATAGCTATCTATCATCTTTTAAAAGAGAAAAAATTCGGTGTCTTTGATGGTTGCGGTACAGGAAAAACCGCAATAGCCACGCTAGCACAACCCCTCATTCAAGAAGCAATGGAAGAAGATGGGAGAGAGTTCAAAAGAACAGTAATAGTATGTCCAAATAATGGAAAAAAAGCTTGGAAAAAAGGATTTCTAGGAAATATTGATCAGCGGTATTTAGATTTGGATAGAGTTAAAGAAGAGGATGTTATTGTAATCAATGGTGGAAGAAAAGATGAGTCTTTTCTAAAAGAATTAGAAGATAAAAAGTGGATTGTAGTTAATTATGAACAGTTAATAACAAGAACGGATGATGGTAGACTATTCGTTGATGCACTAATCGATTTGGGAGTTGATTATTCTATATTTGATGAAGCACATCATATCAAAAGTCAAAGAACCTTAACAAAGTCAGGAAAACCTACGTGCAGTGCAGCTGCACAAAAACTTGCGCATTCTTCTGAATATCTATGTCTCTTAACTGGTTCACCTATTTCTAATAATATGGATGATTTTGCAGTTTTATATCACGTCCTAAATCCAAATCACTGCCCCGAACCCAAAAAATTTATAGAACTCTATGAAGAAAATCCCCGTATTTTGTATACCTTCTTCAATGAAAAAAGTATTAGAAGAACATCACAAGATATTAACAAAAATCTAAAAATTGACGAAAAAAATGTAGATCTTTCTATTGACCCTATTCAAAGGCAGATTTATGAGCATATTGTTGAATTTAGAGCGAAAGATTGGTTGATGCAAGCAAGAAAAGCACTTTTAGATCCTCGTCTAGTAGACCCATCTATACTCCAGAGTCTGGGCGTGCTTGGAAAGTTAAATTTTGATAATTCAGTTAAATATAAAAAACTTGAAGAACTTTTAGGTGAGGAAAAAGGCCCAATATCTAAAAAAGAAAATTTTATCATATATTCCAGTATCTTTAGAGAAGGCGTTACTCAAAAAGGGCATGAAAAAATAAGAGAAAAATATGCGCGAATGGGCTTGACAAAAGAATATCAACGCTTACAGCTAGATCATCCACTTAATGAAGTCCTCGAAGAAAGACTTTCCAAAAAATTCAAAAGACATGTAAAAATTGGGGTAATTGATGGTACAATTATAGATATTGAAGAAAGAGAAAAGATAGTTGATCGTCTTGGAAAAGATTTAGATGGAATAATCTGTACGACTGAAACAGGAGGAGAAAGTCTTGATTTTACCCAAGCTAACTGGGCATATTTTGTAGATAAAGATTACAACCCTAAAACTGAAGAACAAGCTGTGGCACGTATTGCTCGTAAGGGTCAACATAAGAAGGTAAATATTTCCCATTTAATGATTCTTGGTACTCTTGAAGAACAGCTTGAAAATTATGTAGAGAAAAAGATTATAATTAATAGAACAGCAATGGATGGACATCCTTTAACCCAACCAGAAATTGAAATTCTTGAAGATACTGAAGGAAAAAAATTTGTAGAGCTAATCAGAAAGGGCCTTGGAGGGAAATCTATAAACACGTTTGAAGTTGAAGCTAAAGATTTAGGTGATTTCGAGTTAAATAAACGCAGATATATATCAAGAAAAAGTTCTGCTTTTTATGTTCCTGGAGATGAAACTACAGATGCCCAAGTATTGATGCAATGGATTGGAAGAGATCCGATTGGATGTTGGAAGGATCCTACTTTTGTTGATCTATATATGAAAACCTTGCCAAACTTATCAGTGCCTGTAGTTCACCGTGCAAAAATATTAGATCTAGCATCAAGAGCATTAAATGGAAGCATTCAGTTTCCAAAAACCATTATTTCTGAAGGATCAGGTCCGTCTTTGCTTTATAGTAATTATCAAAATTTAGGGCCACTATTGGAATCGTTTGGTTTGAATATACCAACAATTTTTGATAGAGATACTTCTGCCTTAATGCTGAAACAAGGAAAAAACAATAATAAAATATTGGGAGATATGACAGGGAAAAATAGTAAGGTTCCGACTAGTTCTTTCCAAATGGTAGACAATGCTTCAATATCTTTATTAAAAAATACCTCGGAAGTTAAAGAATCTCTTTTAGAAGCTCATCGTATCTTAAAACCTAATGGATTAATTGGATTGACAGTTGAAGGTAAAAAGTTCTTTGATGGTTCTCTTAAAGGAAAAGACTTTTATACTGGTTTAGAAGGGCTAGGTTTTGAATTGATCACAGACAAAAATGTAGGTTTTAATATTGGAAGAGGACTTTTCCAAAGGATCAAACAAGAGAAAGGAGAACATTATGCAGAATCATATGCAAGAAAACTTTCCCAAACCTATTACATTTTAGCGAGAAAAAAAGATGATTTTGCTGAAGTAAATGCGGAAAATTTTTGGTTTGAAACTCTTGCTCCAGAAGAAAATGGCGATCAAGTTCGAGATCCTTCTGAAACCAGAAGTATTATCAAAGTAAGATCAAGAGCAAGAAGAAAAGGAGGAAGAGCTAAAAAGGTAGTTTAAACAAAATGAAAAACAAACCAAGAGGATATTGGCAAGATATTAATAATGTATTTTCAGAGACACAAAAATTTTTAGAAAAACATCCGGAATATGAAACAATTCCAGGCCATGATGCCCTTATTAAATTAGGATATAGCAATTTGAGTCATGCAATTAATAGATATCACGGAGGTTTCTACAAGTTCAGAGTCAGAATAGGAGGTAAAGCAAGATATAATTATGGTAGTTGGAAAAATTTAGAATTCACATTAAATGAAGCGAAAAGATGTATTCAAGAATTGGAAGTTTCCACGCTTCCAAATAGTTTAGAATTATTAAAACTTGGATACTCTCACTTAGCACACAGTATTCAAAGATATCACGGCGGTATTAGAAATATAAGGGAAAAATTAGGAGAAAGTCAAAAAATAAGAAAACATGGATTATGGAAAGACATTGAATATACTATTCAAGAAACAATATCTTTCTTTAGCAAACACCCAGAGTTTACTACTCTTCCATCTGCCGATAAGCTAAAAAGTCTTGGACATGGATACTTGGCCTCGGCAATTTGTCGTAATCATGGAGGTATGGACAAATTTAGGAATATACTCTCACAACATCAAGGTGTTCTAACTCAAAAAGAAAGATTAGAAAATTTATTACAAAATTATGTTGGGAAAGAAAATGAAGAATAAAACTCAATCCATAAATCTCGAAAAAATTTTACAGGCATATGCTAATGGCACTACTCCAGATGGTCTTGAAATAGATAATACCATAAGAAAACCCATGGGCTATTGGAGAGATTTTCAACATGTAAAAACTACCTTAGAAGAGCTAGAAAAAATATTAGGGCATTTCCCAAATCAGCGAGAGATGTCTGAAAAAGGGTATACAAGTTTACCTAGTGCATTAAATAAGTATCATGGGGGACTTAATAAGGTAGCAGAAAGCTTGGGAAAATTAACACAACAACGAGCGAGAGGGTATTGGAAACCGAGTTTAGTAAAAAGTCTCTGTCAAAATTTCGCTGAAGAATATGGTCATTTTCCTTCCAATAAAGAGCTTCATAATAGAGATGATAAATATAAGGGACTGATGTCCGGAATCAATAAATATGGAGGAATAGGGAGGATAAAGCGACTTCTTAAAATAGAGCCTGGTAAAAAACCAAATGATTATTGGAGTGAAGCCAGAGTTTTAACTGAAGCAAGGAAAATTGTTAGGAAGCTTGGAACTTTACCAACGCAAAAACAGCTCATAAATTTAGGATATAGTAATTTCGTAGGCGCTGTTGCAAATTACTCCAGTTTTATAGAAATTCGGAGGACATTGGGACTAGAACTTAATAAAGTTGAAGATGGATATTGGACAGAGAAAAAAATACTTTCAGAGTGCAAAAAACTTGTCGAAAGATTAGGTGATTTACCTACAAAAGACGGTCTCCAGGATTTAAAACTCGGTGCACTTGCAGGTCAAATTGAGAAGCAGGGAGGATATCCTTATTTTCGAGAAAAATTAGGATTAACATTAAGGAAGAGACAAAATCGTTATTGGAGTAAAGATAACACCTATGCAAAGGCCCGTGAACTTTATGAAAAGTTTGGAACATTACCTTCGTGGAATAAATTAGAAGAAATGCAATTAGGGACTTTACCGAATGCTGCAAGGGAACATTTTGGAGGGTTAGTTAAATTAAGAAATCTTCTTCAAGAAGAATTTGGAGATGTTCAAGAAGATCCATTAAAAGATATGAAATATTTGCAGGAGGAAATAAAAAAAGTTCAAGAGAAACATAAACTCAAAAAATTTCCAGGATATCAAACTCTCAATAGACTTGGATATAGTCAAATTATTTCTGCAATCAAACGCTATCACGGTGGTTCTAACAATGTTCGAGAAGGAGCAGGAGAAAAAGCAGTATCTCCTAACGGAACCTGGCAAGATCCAAAATTCGTTTTGAGCGAGGCTAAAAAATTAATGAAGAAACATGGTTGGAAATCTTGGCCTGCTGAGGGAATTCTTAGAAAATATAAGTATACTATGATACCAAATGCTATTCGAGCATGTTATGGAAGTATCGCTCAGTTTAGAGTGGAATTAGGAGAAGAACCTCTGAGAACAGTTCCAGGAAAATGGAAAGACTTGGAATACACTTTAACAGAAGCAAGAAAAGCAATGGAAGAGATAGGATACACAGAACTTCCTCCACAAAAAGTTCTTGCAAATCATGGGTATCAAGGATTATCTGCAGCGATTTCCATTTATTATGGCGGGTTTCCAGCTTTCCGTGATATACTCAATCAACATTTAGGTAATGCAACAAAGAAAGTACAGCTTGAAGGTTTGTTAAGGGACTATGTAAGGAGGAAAAATGCTTAAACAAAAACTAAGGCTTGAAAAACTTTTAACTTCCTATGTAGATGGAACTTCTTTTGATACTGAAGAATTTTGGAGAAGACCTAGGGGATATTGGCAAAACGAAAAAAATGTAATTCAAGAAGCTAAGAGAATTATGAAAGATCTAAAAGTGAAAAATCTTCCTTCTTTTATAGAGCTTTCTCGTTTAGGTTTTAGAGGCCTTGCTAATGCAATTCAAAGATATTACGGCTTTACCAATTTTAGAATGAGATTAGGTGAAAAAAGTCAAAGATGTGAATGGGGGCTTTGGAAAGATGAAAATTATGCCGTACAGCAGGCACTCGATTTTATGAAAAAAAATAAATTTAATATTCTACCCAGTGGCCAGGTGCTTTGTAGATATGGTAGGTCTGACCTTTCTAGTGTCATATCAAAATATCACGGAGGCTTTTATAAGTTTAGAGCAAAATTAGGTGAACCTAAAAAAATAAGAGAGATGGGTGTATGGAAGAGTTTAAAATATACTAAAGATCAAGCTCGCGAGATTCTTCAGAAACATCAACTGAAAAAATTACCAGGAGGATCCCAACTTAACGAAATGGGATATTCAAGTTTCGTTGTTTCAGTAAATAAATATCACGGAGGTCTTCCAAGAATAAGGAGATTGTTAGGAGAGAAACCAGAACATAGTTATGGGATAATGAAGAATATTGAATATTGTCTAAAGCAAGCAAGGCGATTGATACAAAAAGAAGGTTTGAAGAGGTTACCTAGTCGAAAAGGGCTTGCCAAGCTAGGATATTCTTCTCTATCCTCGGCGATTTCTCTCTACCATGGTGGTTTCTTTAATTTCAGGAAACTTTTAGGAGAAGATCCAATAGTGGAAGCTCGCGATTCATGGAAGAGTTTGGAGTTTACTTTAGAAAAAGCAAAGGAGTTTTTAGAGGAAAATCTAGAATATGAAACGCTTCCAGGGGATTGGACTCTACGCAGCCTTGGATATAATTCATTAAGGCAGTCCATACATAAATATCATGGTGGATTTAATGTTTTCAGAAAAAGATTTAATAGATATGTAAGATTACAACCTCTATCAAAGAAAGGAGAACATCTCACTTCATTATTGGAAGATTATGTAGAAGGAGAAAATGAAGAATAAAAGACCTTTTGGATATTGGAAAAATCGAGAAAATATAATTAAGGAGCTGAAAAGAGTTATAAGAAAGATTAATCATTTTCCAAGTGGCCATAATTTAAGAAAATTAGGAGAATACGCCCTTGTCCAAGGTCTTAGGAAATATCATAATGAAAGTCTAAACTATTTCAGGGTAGAAATGGGGTATGAAACTGTCGAGATGAAACCATCTGGCTATTGGAAAAGTCTAGACAATGCTTTATACGAAACTAGAAAGTTCATGAGAAGATACAATTATAAAACTCTGCCCAATCAAGAAGAACTTAAAAATTTAGGATTTTCAAGCCTTGTAAATTCAATTCATCAATATCACGGAGGGTTCAGAAAGTTTAGAAAAGAGATGGGCCAACCTTCTGATATAAAACCTAAAGGATATTGGAATAATTGGAAAAATGCAGAGAAAGTCTTAAAAAGATTAATTAGAGAAACAGGAAATTTTCCAACACAAAAAGTGTTACAAAATCTCAAATATAGCTCCTTAGCAAATGCCATTACTAACGTTCATGGTGGCACTAATAATGTTAGAAAAAGACTTGGTTATGAAGTTGTTAAAAGAAATAATGGGGTACTAAAGAATATTGATGTTGTAAAAAAAGAAATATATAGGATAATAAAAGAACATCCCGAGCTTAGAGGAAATTTTCCAACTACAAATTGGATGAAGGACAATGGTCAAGGATCATTATACATTGCTATCCAAAAATATCACGGAGGCTATAAGAATTTTCTTGAATTAATGGGCTTCGAACAGAAACAAGTTGAGAGCGGGAAATGGAAAGATTTGGAATTTACTATTAAAAGATATATTAAGATTATGAATGAACATAAGTTTACCGATTTTCCAGGAGCTTTTACGCTCAATAAAATAGGAGAATCTTCCCTTGGAGCGGCGATTTGTAAATATCACGGAGGTTTTCCAGTATTTCGTGATATACTCAATCAACATTTAGGTAATGCAACAAAGAAAGTACAGCTTGAAGGTTTGTTAAATAGTTATGTAGGGGGAAAAAATGATTAAATATAAAAAGAGGCCAAATGGTTACTGGAAAAAAGAAAAAAATGCAATCCAAGAAGCCAAGAAAATTATGAGAAAATTAAAAGTAAGAAGGCTTCCTTCCCAAACAGAACTTAATAACTTAGGTTTTTCATATTTTGTCGCTGCTGTTTCTCAGCATCACGGAGGTTTTACTGATTTTAGGATAAAATTAGGCCAAAAACCAAAGAGAAATAAATATGGGCTTTGGAAAGATGAGAACTATACCTTAACACAAGCACGATCTTTTCTAGAAGATCATGAACTTAATAGCTTACCTAGCCAACAGGAGTTAGGTAGGTATGGAAGATCAGATCTCTCTACAGCAATTGCTCTCTATCACGGAGGCTTTAGAAGATTTAGGGCAAAGCTCGGCCAATCTCAAAGACAAAAAGAACATGGTGTATGGAAGAGTTTGAAATATACTAAAGATCAGGCTCGCGAGATTCTTCAGAAACATCAACTGAAAAAATTACCAGGAGGATCTCAACTTAGCGAAATGGGATACTCTAGTTTCGTTGTTTCAGTAAATAAATACCATGGAGGTCTTCCAAGAATAAGGCGTCTCTTAGGCGAAAAATCAGGACGTAATGCCCCTGGAACATGGAGAAACATAAAATATTGTTTACAACAAGCTAGAAGGTTAACAAGAAAACATAATTTAGAAAAACTACCATGTCATGAGGATCTTACGATGTTAGGATATCCCAGTCTTGCAGGAGCAATTGAAAAATATCACGGAGGATATCATGTTTTTAGGAGTCTTTTAGGGGAAGAAGAAAATAGAAGGAAAACTGGACTTTTAGAAGATAGAGATTATGTTATACAACAACTTAAAAAATTAATGAAAGAACATGGGATAGGCACTATACCTAGTGCATATCAACTCCGAAAATGGGGCCATACCAGTCTAGCAGCAGCAGTACATAATCACCATGGAGGTTTTAATGCTTTAAGAGAGTCTCTAGGAGAAAGACCAAGAAAAGAAGCTGATGGTGCTTGGAAAAGTTTAGACTTTACTTTGGAAAAAGCAAAAGAATTTTTACAAGAACATTCAGTATATGGGACACTTCCAGGTGGCTGGACCCTACATCGACTTGGTTATAATAGTTTAATTAGAGCTATCCAAAAATATCACGGAGGATTCAATTATTTTAGAGAAAAATTTAATGAATATATGGGAATTAAATCTCAATCAAGAAGAGAACACCTCACTTCATTATTGGAAGATTATATTGGTGAAGAAAATAATTAAAACACGGGTAAGTAACCATATTAAAAAATATTATTCAAATACAGAATGAAAGTTAAATCAAGACCTCGTAATTATTGGCATAATTGGGATAATTTTAGTAGAGAACTTTGCGAAGTAATTGATAATATAGGGCATTTTCCAAGTTCTACAGAATTATATAAATCAGGAAAAGCCGTGCTATGGGCTATAATGAGGGATCATCATGGTGGAGTAAATACTGTCAGAGAAAAATTTGGATACAGTAGAATTGAAAAACCGAAACAATACTCCCAATTAATGTTTGAAACTGAACAACAATTGAAGGAAAATCTAAAGGATTATATTGAAAGAGAATATGAAAAGGGTTCAGTGCATACGGTTACAGAAAAATTAAATCAAAAACTTCAAGGCTTTTCGCTTAAGAGTCCGACAGTTTGGACATGGTTTAAAGTTCTAGGAATTAAAGCAAGAAAAGGATATGAAACCAATTCTCTTCAGACATGGGAAGAAAAGCCCTCAAAAGAACAACTAACACAATGGCATCTTAAAGAGGGAAAATCTGCTTATGAATTAAGTAAAAAATTTGGAGTCAGCCGTAATGCTGTTTTGAACCTTCTTCATACATCAGGTATAACTGTCCGTAATAAGAGAAATATTTATGATAATAAAGAAGCACGAAAGCACGCAATGGATGAACTTTTAAATGCTTGTAACAAGAGGCCTGAAGAAATAACTAGCCCAGATTTTGTTAAAGCACAAAAACAAGATGGAACATGTTATAGTGGAGTTCTTGCATGGTATCAACGAAAAAACTTAGGAAGTACAAAAAAATCCATAGATTTCCTTCTTGAAGATCTTTATGGAATTCCTTTAGAAGAAAGAAATCCAAAGTTAAAAAGAGGCTTGTACGAAAATAAGCAATACCGTAAAAAATTTGTTGATGAATTCCTGTCAAAAATTGACAAGCCTATTTATGAATTGAAACCTAATGATTTTGCCAAAATAAAACAAGTCAATGGTCATTCTTATATTGGAATTATTACTTGGTACGCGGACGCGCACGAATGCAGTCATATACAAGCACTTGAAATCCTCGCTCAAGATTTATTTGATAAAAATTTATCCCTATTAAGCAAAAGGATAACAATTGATAGATATAATAAAAAATCTTTCAGAAAAAAGGTTGTACACCAACTTCTTGAATACCTTGGTAAAAACCCGGAAGAACTTTCTACAGATGATTTCGAAAAAAACAAACAAGAAGACGGCTCATCCTTTTTAAGGATCCTACTATGGTACAAAAGAAAATACCAGTGTAAAATAGGAGAAGCAAGAGATAAGCTTGTAGAAGATATATTTAGCATAAATATGCCAGAAAAGAGAAAACTAAAAAAATTAAATCAGAAACCACAAAATCAAGTTAATAATTTTTTGAAAGATGACCTTGAAAATATATTAATTAAATATATTAAAGATAAGTAAAACCCTTAACAAATTAGCCGTATCAGAAAGATTTAAAAGTACTAGTAAAATACGAATAAAATGGGAAAAAAGCCAAAAATAGATTTAGATGCACGAGTAGAATCGTATCGTAGCTCTGCAAATGATATTCTTAATAAAGAGTTTTTTGCTAGAAGAGCAGAAGTAGTAGCCAGAGAAATTTTAGGCATGACTATGGTTCGTGTTCTTCCTAATAAAAGTATTATTAGAGCAAGAATCCATGAAATTGCTGCTTACGAGGGCACTACAAATAAGACTGCAGATACAATTAGTTATCCTCCTGGAGTTTTAGGGATAAGTATGCACTATGGGAATAATCTTATAGACATTGGAACACACAAAAGTGATTCCCCTTCCTGTATAACTCTAATCAGCGGGCTTTTTTACACAGGAAAAGAGCCAAAATTAGTACAAGGGCCTGGAAGACTTTCTAAGGAATTAGGGATTACACAAGAGCATGATAAGATTCCTATTTATGATAATCAACAATTTTGGATTGAGCGTAATACTCAATATGGAGAAGAAGTCAAGAAGAGAGAAAAATCTGGGCTTCCTGAAAATTGTTTAGGGTTTTTCTACATATAATCCCACATATCAACACCCTTAAATATACAATTAAATTATCTACCCCATGCTGGAAAAAGAAATTAAGGCTTATGCTTTGCGAAACGCAATTGAATACGGAAAAGCATCTCCAGACAGAATTCTCCCAAAATTATTTCAGCATGGATTGCAGAAAGAAAATATAAAGGAAATTATGCCTGAAATTAAAAAAATAACTGATGAGGTAAATGCCCTTTCAAAAGAGGATCAACAAACTATTTTTGCAAATTACAAAGACATGATTAAAGAAAGAGTGGAAAAAGAAAAAACACTTCCAGAACTCCCTAATGCTATACAAGGAAAAGTCCTCACAAGAATTGCACCTGAACCCTCCAAATACCTTCATATCGGGCACGCAATTTCATTTTTATTAAACTCTTTTTATGCAGAAAAATATAAAGGAAAATGCCTAATAAGATTTGACGACGCAAATCCAGAAAAAGTTAGCCAAGATTATGTTGATTCAATCCTAGACGACATAAAAAATTATCTGGCAATTAAACCAAATAAAATTAAATTTATTTCAGATGATATGAAAATTTTCTATCAATATGCTGAAAAACTAATCAAGGATAATCATGCATTTATGTGTTTCTGTGATAGAGAAAAAATGCAAAAATTGAGGCACGATGGAATAGAATGCAGTTGCCGTCAAAAAGACACTAAAACTCAAATGAAGGAGTGGAAAGATTTCCTTAAGGGTAAATATAAAGTGGGAAAAGCAGTATTAAGAATAAAAGGAAATATGCAGGATTCTAATCATGTTATGCGGGATCCAGTTATTTTTAGGTCTGTAAAAGAAGCACATTTTAGGACAAAAACAAAATACAAAGTCTGGCCTATGTATGATTTCTATAGCCCAGTGGAAGATAGCATCATGGGAGTAACTCATATTTTAAGAAGCAATGAATTCGACCAAAGAGTCCCATTGCATAATCTTATTTCTCATCTATTGAAATTAAAACAGCAGGAAATAATTCAATATGGGAGGTTCAATGTTATGGATGCAACAACTAAAGGAAGAGAGATAAGAGATTTAATAAAATCAGGCGAATTTATTGGATGGGATGACCCTCGGCTTGTAACTTTAAAAGCTCTAAAAAGAAGAGGAATAACAAAAGAAGCCTTTCTTGAATTGTTAAATCATATAGGGCTTGTAAAGCACGATGTAAATCTAGATTTCAATATGATTGCCTCTATAAATAGAAAAATAATTGACCCTATAGCAAAAAGATATTACTTTGTAGATAACCCACTCGAATTAGATATAAAAAATGCTCCATCTACATTGCAGATTGAAATTCCAATACATCCTAATAATCCAAAAGTATTAAGAGAAGTTAGAGTAACTCCAGGGAAAGTTTACATCTCAAAAAAGGATTTTAATGAGTTTAAAGGAAAGGAAGTTAGGTTACTGCACCTATACAACATTAAACTTCCTTCTAAAGGTTCAAAAGCAGAATTCACTTCAATCGAAAATAAAGATATTCCAAAAATTACTTGGGTTTCATTCCCTCAAAAAGCTAAAGTCTTAATGCCAGATGGCTCATGGGTTGAAGGTCTAGCTGATGAAAATATTAGAGAGTTAAAAGTTGATTCAATCATTCAGTTTGAGCGTTTTGGTTTTGTAAGACTTGATAAAATTTCCAAACAAGCCTATGAATTTTGGTTTGCACATAGATAATCTTCTATCTAGAAACATTTATATATCAATTAATATTTATGTCATCATGTTTATGTCAAAAAGAGGTTTGAGTGACGTTGTAACAGTTTCGCTTATCATTTTGTTAGCGATAGCCGCTGTTGTAATTGTCTGGACTTTCGTGCGGCCAACGCTAGAAAGTACAGGTAAAGAAATAGCAAGTGGTAATTGTTTGGCAGTAGAATTAAAGCCAATTAGTTGTTCTTTATCAGATGGTACAGTTAGACTAATAAATCAAGGAGGTCAAATTACGGTAAATTCTGTTAAATTAATTTATTATGATAATGCAGGTGTAAGTGTCGGAACTGATGATGGAGATTGTAATAATATTGCACCAGCACAAACCCAATCTTGTCTTCCTGACAACGGAATTCCAGCTGGTGCAGTTAAAGCTTCAGTCGCTGCAGTTTTAGGCGACAAAGTTTGTCCTATTTCAACAACTACTGTTCCTTGTATTTAAATTTCTTAATAAAAATTCTATGTCCACCTCGAAAGCTTTATAAATAAGAATTCCCACAATAAAGTATGATAAACCAAAAAAGAGGTTTGAGTGACGTTGTAACAGTTTCGCTTATCATTTTGTTAGCGATAGCCGCTGTTGTAATTGTCTGGACTTTCGTGCGGCCAACGCTAGAAAGTACAGGTAAAGAAATAGCCGGTGGAAACTGTTTAGCAGTTGAAGTAAAGGTAGTAAGTTGCACAATTCCGAGAGATGCAGCAAGATTGCCAAATGGCCCAGCTACCGTAGTTGTAGAAAATGGCCCTGGCCAAACAACAGTTGACAAAGTAAAACTTGTCTACTACCAAACTGCAGCAGCAAACTCGAATTCAGAGATAGTTGATGGAAGCGTATCTTGCGACGATATAGGTCCTCTTGCTAGGAAGACTTGTACAACAGCACTTGCAGGCATACCATATAACACCGTTGCCAATGCACCAGCTAAAGTTGGCGTTGCAGCAGTTTTAGGTGAAAGGACTTGTCCAGTTTCAACAGAAACTGTAACTTGCAGTTAAAACTTTATTTAACTTTTTTTTCTAATTTATTTCTTTTTTTTCTTCACTAGGAAAAATCATTTAATTTTATAAACCAAATCCAATTTAACATCATCTCTTAATTTATATTCTCTATATCTATATCCATCAGGGAGAATGCTGTTGCTGAATATATCTCCTTTTACTATATAATAATCATATTCATTTCCAAATTCAGCCCTCTCCACCTTATCTAAATACTCCACATTTTTATTATCCAAATAAAATGGCAGTGGCCAATAACTATCAGACACTATCAATATTCTCTCTCCTGATTTATACTGCCCTTCTAAATCTTTTATTAAATTTAAGATGTCTCCATCAGTATGAACATATGCAAAATAATTATCGCTTTGCCACGTATGAACGTAGTTGACATAAATAGAAAAGAATACTAAGTAAATTACTGCTACTCCTGTAATTGCTATGGATATTTTTCTATTAGGGATATGCCTAATCCCAATAACTGCCATCATAATCATTGGAAGTGTTATATTTACCACAAGCCAGGGAGTTTTGTATCCAATAAAACTGTATATTAGAAATATAAATACGAACCAAATAGCCATGTTTCTCATGAATATATTTCTTCTATCTTTAATACATGCCCACAATCCAACTAAAGAAAGTAATAATAATGGAAATTCGTATTGAGCAATAAGTTCGATATAATAATAAAATGGCTTTTGATGTCCAGGTTCATTTAATCCTCTTTCTGTCCATGACAAATATCCATTAAATGAATTCTTTAATCCAGAAAAATTACTGAAAAAACTTGTAAATAGAACAATGTAAATAAGCAAAAATAATACTATCGATGCCCAAATTTTCTTTCTATCGTTAAAATCTATATCACTAATTTCTTTGTAATTTACAGCAACAATTACAGCCATAATAAATCCCATAATTATAGTCGTCTCCTTAGTAACTAATAAAAGTGCCAATGAAAGAGCAAACAAAGGTAATTGCTCTAAATTTTTACTCTCAATTATAGTAGTTAATGAATAAACACCCAAAAATCCAGCTAAAATGAATAAACTCTCATGTATGGAGTATCTCGAATAATATAATAAAGATGGTGATATAAGTAATAAAGAAGAAAAAAGATATTTATTATAGCTTCTTCTATTTTTTAAAAATAAAGGAATAATAACTAGGGCAATTCCAAATATGGCTGATGGGAATCTCAATGCAAATTCATTTACCCCAAGCAGGAAAAAAGATAAAAACAATATAAAAAAATAAGATGGCCCGTGATAGTTTAAAGGGTCGTATGCAAAACCCCTCCCTTCAAGTATATTATCAGCAAAGAAGTAATTAACACCCTCATCATGATGCAGTGGCCTTATATCTAAAAATATCAATCTAGAAATAATTGCCAAAATAATAATCCCAATTATAATGTGATTTCTATTCAACTTCCGCATGCTTTCTTACCGATATAATAGGATTTAAATATTACTTTCTTAATGCGTATTAAGAATATAGAAAGGCTTTTTTCATTACTCCTGCGAATATTTCTTCTTCTCTTGATATATTTTCTGTTATATCCTATACAGAAATAGCTAATTTACATTTTTGTAGAGCAAGATTTATATACTTCTTACATATCTTACTATTAAGATGAAACAAGAAATCAAAGAAATAAGGACTATTAAAATCACTGAAAAAGGACAGGTTTGCATCCCTAAGGAAGCAAGGGAAATAGCTGGATTTAAGGAAGGTTCTAAAGTAAATCTTATTGTGTATAATGATAAAGTTGAACTTAGGCCTATGAAGAAAGGCATAAACGAGGCTATGTTTGCGATGCTTGCAAGTGAAGAAGTTTTGGCACAGGCTTGGAATACAAAAGAGGAAGATGAAGCATGGAAGGACTTATAAATTACGAGAGAGGTGAAGTTGTAATATTTCGGTTTCCATTTTCAGATACAGGCGAAGTCAAAAAAAGGCCCTCTTTGGTTGTTGCGAAACTTAGGGGAGACCATGTAATTTTATCACAAATTACAAGTCAACCAAGACCTGATCCTGATCTAGTAGAACTGAAGCTTAAAGACTTCCAATCTGGAAGTATTAGCAGGGATAGTTTTATTAGGTCTTCTATTTTATTTACAATTCATAAATCTAAAATTGACTATAAAGCAGGGAAATTAAAACCTGAAAAAATCAAAGAAGTTGAAAAGAAACTTGTTGAGATTTTTACCCGCTAATAATACGGCATACCATCGATATTCTGAAAAACTGATGATGTACCTCCTGTTTTGGGAAGATATAAAGCATTGGACTTATTTAATATAGAATTTAAAAAAGGTTCAGAAATTATTTTTAATAAACAAAACAATTAATTTAAATATTGCTTTTATCTATTAATAAAATGATAGAGGTTGAAGGCAAAGTCAAAATATCTGATCCTGCATTTTTTAGGGAAAAAATAAAAAAATTAGCAAAATTCAAGAAAAAAGAAATTAAGATCGATGACTATTACACTCTAGAAAATTTAAATCATTATCCTAAAAAAAGCCTAAGAATAAGAAAAAAAGGAAGCATATATGAAATCAACTTCAAACAGAGTTTATCCTTCAAGAATGGAATTCATGCAAAAGACGAGCATGAATTCACTCTAAAATCCATCAATCCATTCTTAAATCTAATAAAAGAATTTGGCTTCAAGCATTGGCTTAAGAAAGAAAAAATAACAGAGTTGTTTGAAATTTCGAAAAATTTCCACATAGAGCTTAACCATGTTAAAGAGTTAGGTTGGTTTTTAGAAATAGAGTACCTTTCTTCAAAAGATCAAATAAATTCAGCAAGAATGCAAGTTTCAAATATAATCAAGAAACTTGGCATAAAACAAAACGATCTAGTGAAAGAAGGATATACCAAAATTCTCTGGAATAAAAAACTATATAAATAGTCATTTTCTAATAGTAACGTATGGCACAAAATAAATACTCTAGAAGACAAATACTAAAAGCAATACTAGGAGCTTCGCTCGCACAAGGATGTAACAATGGCAATCGAGCAGTAGTAGGGCCATTAGATTTTATTTCTTTACCGAAAGAAAATTTATTTTGGGAGGATTTAGAAGTTATTCATAACGATCTAGAAAACGATTTTTCATTTAATTTTACCACTATTAGCCAGAATGGTTTAAAATTTAAAGGGTTGGTTAAAAGTGGAGAGGAATACCTCGCTCTTGAGGCTAAAGGCTTCCAGTTTGAAGTAGAATTAGATCAGAATGTAAAAAATTATACTATAGAAGAATTAAAGTGGAGAAAAGATGGATTTTCATTAAGCTTGAGAGAGGGCGATAATCATTTTGTATCATGCTTTGATTCTGGTAAAGACCTGCATTTTTCTGGACTGGAACATACATTAAATTTAGCGACCAGAGAGAAAAAAATCAATGCCAATTATTACAATGGATCTATCCAAGAAGATGCTTATTTCAGGATTGATGCCTCTCTTGAAAAAGATGGGATAATTTTAAGAAAGGCTGATAAAACTAGAGTTTCTGACAGTTCTCCAGGAAATAATCTTTTAATTAAAGAGCCATATTTCCATTTTGTTCAATTAAGAAGCCCTACTTCATTTGAAATAGAAAATAAGATCAAAGAAAGAAATAAACCAATTCCGGAGGTAAAAGATTCAATTGGAATAGGTTTAGAAGAAAATTTTAGTTTTGAATTCTTCCCCTCTTTAGAAGCACGTCTAGAAAATCTTCCAGGACAGGGTTTGTTATTTTTACCAGATTTAATCAATACTCAGTTTGAGCAAAACGGAGTAGAGTATCTAATCAGATACTTCGCCTTAGACACACGTAAAATTCCCTCTAATAATTCAGAAAGAATTTTTTACCCTGCAAATACTGTTTTTACAGAATTAATTGAAGCTCCAAAACGAATTTTTCTTTCAGAAAATAATCCTCAATTATTCGATATTGAAGGAGCCAGATATACTCTAACTTTAAAAGGTGAAGAAGAAAGTCCGAATGATTTTCCAGGGAAGAGTTTTATATTAGAAGTAAGAAAAGGAGATTCAATCCAAGAGGTTAGGATAAAACCTCTCACATACGCATATCCGAACCGAGTTTTCGATATAAATATTGATCCTGACCTTCAGCCTTATTTTACAGATTCAAAATCGCTCCTGCAATCTTTCTTTATATCAAAAAATAAATTTTCTTCAGCCCCAGATTTTGGAGATGATCATCAATTTTCCGGATTAAAAAAAGTTTTGGTGCCTAATTATGATCCTACCTCACATAATAAAAAAATATCTTATGAGCAAGTCACTTTAGCAAACAGGTTTAACGGGGAAGTCCAAGATTCATTTTTTAGATGTGATATTGACATAGGCATTGATTCCTATAGAAAGGTAAGGTCTGATGAAGAAAATGATAGTTACAAAATTATTTCATCAAAAGGATTTAGTCCAGCAGACCAAATTGAGAATGGATATAAAGTGAAGATAAAATCCTTGCAAAAAATAATCAGCGAGCATTAGATATATAAAGGACTTTTGCTCTTTTCCCCTATGTTAAAAAGAGGAAGCAATTTTATAATTTTCACAGTAATTATCGTTTCTTTTTTATCTTTTGTAAATGCAGAAGAATGCGTTCCTGTCCACATTTCCAATAGGGATGTTGACCATTCTTTAGATATAACTTTAGTAAGCGATTTCCTAGATAATGAAGGCTTAGAAAATCAGGCTGAAAATTTAGCCCAAGTAATGAAGCAAGTATCTCCTTTTAACGAATTTATAGATAATAAAATTAATATTCGATATGTAAAATTAGATGCAGTTCAGGATCTAGAATGTTGTACCAATCTCCCTTTTTGTAGTCAGATTAAAGTTGCAGACCTGGCCTCAAATTGTCCAACTGATGAAATTATAGTTTTTTCACAAAATGGAGATGCGCCTGCATGCACGGTTAAAGGAGTGCATATTCCTGCAGTAGGTGCGTTTGGCCAACATGTCATGATACTTGAAAAAATGGAAGACACCAATCCTAGATTATTACTCCATGAACTTGGGCATTCAATGGCATTCCTTGGAGATGAATATTCCTATAGAGAATATTTAGATGACTCTTCTTATAATGAAGTGGAAGACACAGTCGAAAATGCCTTATTTTTCTTAAATTTTCCAAACTGCGAAAGAAATCCACAGTGTGAGAATGGATTATGTAGTTGTCCTAAATGGGAAAATGTTCCTGGGGCTGGATGTTTTCAAGGATGTGGATTTGATAATTGGTATAGGGATAATCAAAGTAGTATCATGAATAATGAATTGGAAGAGGTAAGTCCAGTAGGTTTATTACAGTTTAGAAGCGCAATTAATCGATATGCTGATTACGTAAAAGAACCAATTAGTATAGAAATTAATAGAAAAACAGAAGAATTCATAATAAATAAATTTATTGAAAAGAATTCTGATTGGAAAAAAGGAAAGATTCCATCCGTTTCTTTTTCAGAAGAAGTGCCAGAACTTAACGAACCGACAAAAAGCGACGAAGTCAATTCTTTTATAGAAAATTTAGTAAAATTTGCATTAAGCGGTTTAACTATGCAATATTACGATTGCAAAAATTATAGAATAGAGGGTAAAACAAATCCAACAATAGGGTTAAAGTTCACGGATGCAAAAGTAAGGCATCTTCCTGCTAATATATTACAGATGGATCTTAGTTTAGACATGAAATTAGAAGGCAAGGCTTCTTTAAGTGCAGATGGGAAAATAATAGGAATAGATCCTCTTAAACCAGATGTAAAAATAGTAAAGAGCTGTGAGGACTTGCTGGATATAAAGTGGGAGACAACACTTAATGATGCTCATATAATAACTGACTTACAATTTTATCAGGGGGAACTTGGAGTAATAGCTGTAAGTCCAAAAGTAAAAGATATAAAAATTTTAAAAGAAGAGGAAATCGAATTTAAAATAGATGATTCTGCATTTAGCCTAGGCATTATTTTAGCAAGAGTACTTGATATCCTAGATGAAAATCATTTTACAAGATCTTATGAATTTGCCTCCACACTAGATGAAAATATTTATTCCTTAAAAGATGAAATGAATGAAAACTTAGATGATTTTGGCCTTTCTTTTAAAGCTTCTTTAGATCTTTTAGGCCTAGAGCAACTAGCGAACATGGGAAAGCCTCATGGAATGATTTTGGATATTGCGATGAAGGATTCATCTAAAAACGGAAAATTATTGACACGTGGAATAGAAATTCAACCAACTGAAGAAACCCTAAGATTATCAGGTATTGCTTCATTCAATAGGCCACTTGCTTCCAATAAAGCAGAATGCGTACAGAATAGCATTAATAATTTTAATGCTATAGATTATTCCTCATTTAATAGAGATATTCCTACAGACCCCACAAAATTCGCCTCTGTAAAAATTTCACAAACTTATCCAAATTGGTTTATTGCAACACTATGGAATGATGGATTTTTTTGTTCTGAAAAATCAATCCCAATCGGTGATAATCCCGAGTTTATTCCAAATATAGATTCCCTCGTTCTAAATAAAATTAATTATAATATTATTCCATTAAATCCACCATATATTGATTATACTTTGAATGAGGATCTAAATAGAGATGGAATAATAGATATGAATAATGATTTAACTGCAGATGGAAAAATGAATGTTAATTTGGTATTCGATTATACAATAGGAGATAATGATTATAGTAAATCAATAGATATTAACTTAGATTATAAAATTCCACTGGTTTTGGAAGAGCCCGATATGACAGTTCCACAGGATGAGGGCCATAGTTCCGCTCAAAGCTACTTTAGAACAAATATAGAGAATTCAATTATAAAAATAAATAATATCATATGCCAGGAAGGAGAAGTAATATGTGACAATTTGAAATTAAAGTCCTATCAAGATGTATTTGCTCAAGAGATGAAAGAAAATATAGTATCTCATATTGATAGAGCAATAAAAGAAATCGAATTAAATCCTATAAGAGACGTAAATCTTAATTTTGGAAAGGTTGGAACTGATTACTTTGACGTTGGTTTCAATTTAAACTATGGTGAATATGTTTCAGAAATAGAAGCCAGAAATATTGAAGACCAATGGGCTATTTATGATTTCGATTTAAAAGAAAAATGCAAGCAGGAAGAGGATTGTGGGGCGCCTGGAAAGGCAAAAATTAATTCCATAAAGGAAATTTTTTATAAAGAGGCCCCAGAATGCGCTAACATTCCTTATGGGCTAGCTGAAGGTAACGGTTGCAAATGTATTAAGGGCCCTACTGAAGAAAGTAAGGCCTGTATAGATTCACTTCAAAGATCGAATGGCGAATTATATCATTACATAAAAATAAAGTATTCAGCATCAAGGCCTCAAGATTTAGTTAGTTATAATCTTAATCTTATTAATTGGAATTATTACAAAAAAGAACCAGGAAGAACGTATACTATTTATTTAACTGATTCTTTGAATACGTATAATGATCTTCAAAGGAGTAAGCAGGAAAAAAATTCCAACATAGAGTTTATTGATGCCGAGGATAATATACATTATTTAACTTCAGATGCGACACAAGTCATCGCCTTCAGATCCAAGACGGAAAAAGGAGTTGAGCAAAATTTTAAGTGTATGGCTTCAATAATAATAGATAGATCTCCTGATATGTTCAATTATATAATAAAAGGAGCACTCATTACTGTTCATCCAAGACTCAGGCTAGATGTAAATGATGATTATACTGTTTGTGCAGGGGACGAAGGAATACTAGAAAATGAGGGGTACTTTTAAAATGAAGAAATCACTACTTTTAACTGCAATTCTGATAATTGTAAGTTTATTGGGAATTTTATCAATTAAACCTATACTAACCGGTAAAGTAACACAAGAAGAATGTAATTTTTTAAGAGGCGATTCTAATTCGGATTCTTCTCTAAATCTAGCTGACCCTATGTATATATTGAACTTTTTATTTAAGGGAGGAAATAGCCCAATATGTGAAGACTCAGCAGATTCTAATGATGATGGCCGAATTGATATTACTGATGCGGTGTTTATATTACAATACTTATTTTCAGGAGGCGGGTCTCCACCACTGCCATTTCCATCAAATGGAATAGATCCTACAAGTGATTCTTTAAGTTGCGGTACTTCAAATGCTTGTAGTTATAAAAAAGTAAATCTTTGTCCCTCTTTAGGTATTCAAGATAGCGAGGAGTGTTTAATCCAAGTATTTGCACAATCAAAAATAATTGAAAAAGAAATAGACAGTGACTTATCAGCCTGTGCAATTATAAAAAGTGGAAAGAATTTTATTGGTTGCGACCCATACGAATCAGCAAATAGTAAAGAACATGTATTGGTAAGGTCTTTTGCTGAACAGCGCAATCCTTCATTTTATAATTCAGATCAAGGGTTATTGGTAACCTGGGAAGAATTCGAAAAAAATCAAGTTCAAGAAGAAAAAATTAAAATATATCTTTGTAGAATGAATGGATTTATTGCGGACCCCTACAATTATTGTGAGCTGAACAAAAAACTTATCGCATATGGTTCTCATCCATCTGTGTCTAGATACTTGGTGTGGAAAGATGAAAATTCAATTAGGGCTTGTGACCCTTTCCTAGAAGAAGGGAAATATTCTTGCACTTTTGAAAGCGAAAAAATGTTAATTACTGAAGAAATTAATTCAGAGGGCGAATATATAACTCCTTTAATCAAAGAAAATAACCTTCTTTATAGAAAAAAGGTAATGGGATTAGAAAAAAGCGTTTACTATTTGTACGCATGCATTATAGGCCAAGACAATTTTATTTGTCCTTCAAAATCAATAGCAGAAGGGCAGATAGATCTTTCTCAAGCAGGCGATATTAAAGATGGTAGAATAGTTTATGCCTCTAAAAATAATAACCAAAAATACGACATTGTCTTTTTGGAAAATCCAGATAAAAAGATTATAATTGCTGAAGAACAGGAATTAGTTTCCTCTCCGCAATTAGTCTCATTGTACAATAATGAATTAAAGCAGATGCAATATTATGTCGTATGGAAACAATCTAATTCTGGCAATAAATATAATATTCAAGTCAAACTTGCTGATGGAAATTTAAATACGCACTATAAGGTGATTACACCAGGATACACCGGCGCAAATGGTCCATCTGTCTTTGATCAGAGAGATTTTACTTTTATTCAAGATAAGATACTTGGAAAATTTGAGGGTTCTTTTGATGAATCTAGTGATCAAAATTTCTTAAACAAATGGTTTACTTGTAACTTGAAATCTTTAGAGAACCCTTCACAAGAAGAATTAGATTCTGGACTGATAGGCGGTTGTTTACAAAGAGTCTAGGGCTTTTATTATAAATTTTTACAATTTTTTTAGAATCTAACTCAACTATTTCCTCTTAACTTTGCCGTTAACTTTCTTATCATTCTTAATTCCATTCTTCTTTTCTGCTTGGATAAGCTCCCCATTCAATCTTGACTTTTCTTTTTGTATAGCCTGCTCAAGTTTGTTTAGTTTCTTTAATTCATCGAGTGGATTGCCCCCGCTTGCCTCTTCACCTTCTTCTCCTTGTTCAGGCATCTGTCCTTTAGGCATTAATTTTCCCCCATTCATAGCCTTCATCTGGTCAACAGGAATTTTTTTCATTATTTCCACAAAAGAAGTTTTTTCCATTTTTAAAACTGTTTCAGAGGCATCATCTATATGGGCCTTTAAAATATCCATTCCAGATAGAACTGAATTAATATTCCAGACTCTTTTTCCCTTTATATTCTGAACAATAGCAATTATTTTTTTAATATCTTCAGTAATACTTCTGTTCTTCATCTCATCTAAAAGAATACCAGGCAATGCTTCCAAATCAATTCTAGTTTGTATATCTAGTTTTTCAGGAACATGATCAGTTACACTATCTAAAATCTGGAAATTAACCCCCTTATCTAAACTAAAAGCAGCAAACTTCTTTTGTGAAGGAATATAATAATCAATTTGATGCACGTTTTTTCCCATTTCCAGATCTATTACGAAAAAACCAGCAGCGATAAATGCATCGCTGTATTTCTTGTTAAACTCTTTATACTGGCTGGATGCCGTCAACTTATCAACATAAGGCTGTATTTTCATTTTCTCTTTTTCCTATTTTATATTCTATTTGCAATAGTTTATAAGTCTTTAGTTTACCGAACACTATATTTATAAATCTAGTTAATTAAATAAAGACAATGAAAAAAAGAGGTTTGAGCAGCGTAGTCACAGTAATGCTTCTAATAGCTATTTCTATCGCAGCAGTAATAATACTTTGGTTTTATTTTAGGACAGGATTAGTAGATTTAAGTGAACAAATAAAAACAGAATGTGTAACATTACATTTAGAACCTGCACTCTGCATTTTAAACACAGATGAATCTCTATCAATTACATTAAAGAGAAATTTAGGTTCTGAAGAGATTTTATTTAGTAAAGCAAAATTACTATTTACTTTTACTGATGGCGATAGCAAAATAATAGAAGTTGATAATTTACCTCAAACATTAGATACAGCAATAAATTTACTTCCAATATCAAAAGCAGAATTAAATAATAAACAAGTAAAGGGAATTAGAGCATCGGCAGTTATAGAATATGATGACAAAGTAGGTGTTTGCGAGCTATCATCAAAAGAAATTACATGTTCAAGAGAAAGAGTTGTTGATGAAGGCTCGCCAACTCTTGGTGGAGGTTCTAATCCTTTGTGTGGAAACTCAATTACAGAATCAAGCGAACAATGCGACGATGGAAATGGAGTCGACACAGATTCCTGTGTTAATTGTATGAATGCAGTTTGCGGAGATAGTTTCATCCATCAAGGTAATGAAATCTGCGACGATGGATCATCGAATGGAGTACCTGGGAAATGTAATCTTCAATGTAATGGTATGGTTCCTACAGCCCCCGATTGTTCAGATGGCACCTGGGCAACTCTCAACACATGGTATCAAGACTTATTCACAGGAGAAACAGTCTCGGAGTTCTGGGCCGATAAAGATCCAGCTTGGCAAACTCGTTGGACTGTTGAGAACAACGAATTGAAATTCAATAAGGACGATGAATTACCAATAGTAGATTTATCTGGTGATTTCTCATTAGAAATGGGCTGGCACATTTACACAGAATCCTCATTTGGTTTCTTTGTTGAATATTTAGGTGATGATGGAAAAATATATAGAATTTATTATAAATGGTCTGGACCTACAGGTGGACCTCATAAATTAAGAGCATTTAGAGATATGGGCTCATATGATGAAGATGGGGTATTTAAAAGGGAAAATAGAGATGGTTATAAGGAAACACTTGGTTTCGAGCCCATTACAGAAATAGATGTAAAATTAGTGAGGGAAGAAAATTTATTCACATGGTATTATAAATTCCCTCCAAGTACAACTTGGATACAATATGCACAGACCACATTAAATGATGCTAAACCTACCGTTAAATTCTTCTTCGACGAAGGATCAGGCCAGGCACTAAGATACGTCAAATTCCAATCAGACACATCAGGAACTTTCCCTTGTTCATAAAATGCAAAACAAAAAAGCTCTAAGCGCAGTTGTAAGTACAATTCTCCTAGTACTTTTAGGAATCTCTGCTGTTGCAATTTTTTGGTTTTACATTCAAGGATCACTAGTAAGTTTTAGCAGTCAGGTAAAAACAGAATGTGTAACCCTGCATTTAGAGCCTGGAACTTGCATTATTAACCCAGATGATTCACTTTCCATTATCCTTAATAGAAATCCTGGATCCGAAAAAGTAACATTAACGAAGGCTAAACTTTTACTCTCATTTAAAGACGGAACTTCGGAAATTAAGGAAATAAATAACATTCCCTCCACTATTTCAGAAAATATTGTACTTGCTCCAATATCAAAAGTAGAATTAAACAATAAAGAGGTAAGATCAGTTCGAGCTTCAGCCGTAATTGAATACAAAGATAAAGTAGGTGTATGTGAATTATCTAAGAATGAAGTTTCATGTTCGAGAGAAAGAGTTGTTGATGAAGGGTCGCCAACTGTAACCCCTCTATTATGCAAGGGAGACTCAAGTTGGACAACTTTGCCTACATGGCTTGAAGATGACTTTACAAGTCCTTTCATAAATAAATTCTGGAATGATGATATAAAGAATAATTGGATATATTCTCCTGAAGCAACTGATAAAAAATCAGACACAATAACAGACGACAAAGGATATATTGATCTAAAATTAATTGGATATTCCCAAGTAGCAAAAATCAAAGGCAATTTCATTATTGAGATTGGTTATACTATCAATGATTATAACTCTCTAGGAGGTTTCTATCTTACTCAAGATTTCAGTGAAAATCTATTCAGCTTCAAAGGATTTGGATTTTCGCTTGAGCCAGGACCTTCTATCGGTGGACATGATCAATATTATATAAAATCATTAAGAAGCAATTTTCCGATATTTTTCCCTTCATTCCCTATTTCTGCAAATGCAGTTCCAAAAAGATTAGATTTAAGGCTAACTGTGAAGAAGAATATCCAAAATGGGAACTATGAAGGAAATGATGTTATATGGGAATATAGGGGCCTATTCGATAATTCACATTACAATGATCCAACTATATGGAATACTATCGGACAACAGAATATACCTATAGATAATTATCTTGATTTAAACAATGATGTAGATATAAGATTCAAGAGGGCCCCAGGAATGTTTATTAGATATGTAAGGTTCCAATCAGAAGAAGGTCTTCTTTGCAGTTAAAATAATCACTATGTTGAGTCCAGTATAGAGAAATTTGAATAATTCCAAATTTTAAGAAGAATTTTCAAATTTCTTGTTAGAGAAGATTGTTATTATCTAATTTTGCAAACTTCTCTATGCAACTCAATGCCTGCTATAATTTACAACCAATCCATTCACCATCCCCAAATAATTAATAATTTTTAAATGTTTTACATATATATTTAATTTTTACATTTGTAAAAAATTAAATCAACCAGTTTACTTTACACCTTATTTCCTTTTTTCAATTCTTTCTTTAATTTCTTCAATTAGCTTATCAAATTTAACCCCAAACTTTGGCTTGCTCCCTCGCTCTCTCACAGCCAATGTTTTATTTTCTTCTTCCTTATCTCCAATTACAATTATTATTGGTATCTTTTGCATTTCCGCATCTCGCACTTTATCAGAAACAGTAGTAGATCTAAAATCAGAATCAATTCTCAAATTAGGCAATTCTTTTTCAAAGTCTTTTACAATTTTTTCAGCAGATTTAATATTTCTATCAGTAAAGTTAATTACTCTAACTTGTAAAGGTGAAAGCCACAACGGTAAAGCACCATTTGTATGTTCTAATAGTATTCCTATGAATCTTTCAATTGATCCATAAATAACTCTATGAAGCATTATAGGCCTTTTTTTCGTGTTGTCTTTATCAGTATATTCTAAGTCAAATCTTTCCGGCATAGCAAAATCTAATTGTATAGTTGATAATTGCCAAGTTCTTTCTAGAGAGTCTTTAACATGAAAATCAATTTTTGGGCCATAAAACGCTCCATCGCCTTTATTTACCTTATATTTTATTTTGATAGTCTTTAAGGCTTTTTCGAGCATTTTTTCTGCTCTATCCCATGTTTCATCTGAACCAATTCTTTTTTCAGGCCTTGTTGATAGTTCAACGTGATCAAATTTCAGATCAAATTTTTTATAAAACTCTTGTATTAATTTAGCAATGTTGATTATTTCCTCTTCTGTTTGTTCTTCATGACTGCAAAATATATGTGCATCATCTTGTGTAAATTGTATTAATCTGAATAAGCCATTAAGTACTCCAGAAAGTTCTGTTCTATGAACTACACCTATTTCACCAACTCTTAATGGCATTTCTTTATATGATCTTGAATTAGCCTTAAATACAAGCATTCCACCTGGACAATTCATAGGCTTAACTAAAAATGGCCTATTTTCATATAAGGTAGTAAAATTATTTTCCCTGTATTTATCCCAGTGGCCGGAAATTTTCCATATTTTACTATCCATAATTTGAGGAGTCTTAATTTCCTGATATCCTGCTTTTTGATGTTCCTCTCTCCAAAAAGTTACTAGCTGATTGTAAATTCTAAGCCCATTATTGTGCCAGAATACCATTCCTGGAGCCACATCATGAAAACTAAACAAATCTAATCTCTGCCCTAGTATTCTATGGTCGTTATCTTTTAATTTAGAAGTATCAAGTTTCGACCTTGAAATTTCTCTAAGTAATTGTTTTGGATCATAGTCTTCAACTTTCTCTACAGCTAATTTCCCTATTTTATTCTTTTCATCATGCACATGCGATATTTCTGTCCTGAATTCCTTGCTTAATTCAGCTAATGGATGCCCTTTGCATTTTAATTCAAATTGTTTATAGTGTCCAAAAGGAGCCCTTGTTACACTATAGCCTTCACTTCTCAAGGTATTTTCCGCTTCAGTCATATATTCCAGTGCTGTGTCAGGATTGGACAAGTTAGAGGATAAATGTGCATAAGGGTATAATACAATATTTTTAGTTTTTACATCATTCGCTGTTTTCTTAACAGCTTCGATTAACTGCTTTACAGTCTTATCATTATCTCCTTTTTCTACAGCCGTCAAAACAACTAAAACCTCCTCAACTTTTTGCTCCTCTTTATTTTTCAGCTCTTCAGCATTTTTAATTGCTTTTTTGACTGCCTTAAATTTAATATAATCGCAGTGCAATGTTATTATTCTCATGCTCTCATTTATTTACAGATATTTATAAACATTCTCTTATAGTCTTTTACCTCTATAAATAACCAGCATAAAAGAACAACTTATATAAACAATTACCAATACTATAATTGGTGGAACTGCTTTCCCCAAATATTAAAGATGGAATTAAAGCTCTGGATAGTAATTTTAATGAAGTATTCCTAAATAAAACCGAAGAATTTCTTGATAAAGGATTTTATATGCAAGAGAAAGATTTTCCCAAAGTTGAATTATTAATCAATAATTTGAGAAACTATGTAAAGGCAAGAGTAGAGGAAATATCTGTCGAATTAAATAATAAAGAATGGTATTTTCTAAAAAAAGTAGAAATATCTAAATTCAATTCTAAATTTAGTATAATTAGAAACAATACACCTATAATTCCACCATCTTTCAGAGAAAAGGTAATCATGCTTGAAAAACGAGGCAAAGACCTTTTTTATATGACGGATAGGTCAGGGGAGGATATTGCAGGATTTGTAGATTATGATCAATATCACAGAGGAATAAATCAGATTTATTCACAGGGAGGAAAAAAAGAAATTGAGGGCCTTGGGAAAGTTGTTTTAGAAGGTACTAGCAATAAGAATAAAATAAATTTATCTTTAATTGACAGCGAAAACCCTAATTTATTTTATTCAGGAGTATTTAATTATAAATCACTTGCTTCCCCTCTATTTTTTAAAATATAGTCAAGGACACTGAATTTTTAACATTTGTGCCTTAACTATTTAGGGGAAGACATATATTCTTATTCAATTATTTATGTCTTTCACTATAGATAAAAAATACAGCTAAAGTTTTTAAACCATATTTCCTTAACTTGACAATGGACAATAAAGAGGAAATATCTTCAGAATTTAGGGAGTTAACTGATAAAGTCATAGAGTTTACAGGCAATAAAGGCCTTGTTTCTAGGTCGCATATCTTAGAAAAATTCTCGATAAGTGGAGAAGAGAGAGTGCATAATGCGGTAAAATATTGTGTCGAAAATCATTTACTTAATCCTTATTATTCTCATTGCTCTGTCACAACACAGATAAAAGATGATAATGTATATTACGGTGCCTCATTTCAGAATAGAGATTCTCATTTATAACATTTTGACAAGACTTTTAAATCATTAAGGCTTTTAGTCCCATAGTGCATGGTATAATTAATTTCCCAAGCAGGCACACTTTTAATGTTAGAGCATTCAATTGGCTCTTTCGAACAATCAATATAATCTAATAATTTAAAGGCAACAGCTCCAAAAATTTCTTTTTGTTCATTGCAGTCAGGACAGGTTTTAGAGCCATAAAACTTTGCCCCCCCATCTGTAAGGCATCTTGCAAGGTCATTAGTAGGGTCATCATTAATTAAATATCCCGTAGTTTTTGAAAACCAATCTGAAAAATTATACAATACAACTATCAATAATACGGCCAAAGTAAAAGTAGTAATCACCTTGAATCTTTTCTCCATTGCTATTGAACATCCATCCTGTTTTTATTCCTTTCTATGATAAATCTTATCATTACATATATAAAATAACTCTGTTTATGACCTGCAACCATTATATCTCCCCCAGGTTATTTTACTTTTTTACATATATTGTTAATATTTACATTTGTAAAAAATGAGGTAATATAGTTTATTTTACCATTACAGAAACATTTATAAGTTCTTTATCATAATTTTACCTATGGCATTAAGCATTTTATTATGGATTATAATAGCTTTTCTTGCAATAATTGTTATTATGTTTGTTTTCTATTATAATAGATTCGTAGTTTTAGGAAATAGAATAGATAATTCTCTAGCTCAAATTGATGTTCAATTAAAGAAAAGGGCAGATCTAGTTCCAAATTTGATAAGTTCCATAAAAGGTTACGTAAAGCATGAAAAGGGAGTTATAACTGAAGTTACAAATGCAAGGAAAGCAATGCTTTCAGGTAAAACACTTCCAGAAAGGGCAAAAGCAGGTTCAGAATTACAAACAGCACTTAAATCAATATTCGCATTGGCAGAAAATTATCCTCAATTAAGAGCCAACGAAAACTTCCTTCAATTACAGCAGGAATTATCGGCTATCGAAGATAAAATAGCCTATACGAGGCAATTCTATAACGACTCAATTTTATCATACAACAATTCAGTTGAATCATTCCCCGGGGTTATGTTTGCAAAGATCTATGGAAAAACAGAAAAGCCTTCATTGGAAATAGCCCCAGAAGAGCGCGCAGTTCCAAAAGTAGATTTCTAAAATCGCAAAACTCTTCAGGTTTAGTGGTTTTGTGAGAACCGGGAGAAATCGACATAACAAACTCCAGCTTTAAAGCTGGATTTCTCACGAGTATTAATAAACCAATAGGTTTAAAAGTAAAAAACAAGCTCTATTTTAATGAGAGAATCATTAAAATTAGGACTTGCAGCAATACTTGCCTTTTCTAGCTCTTGCTCTCGTCAAGAGTTGCCCCAGCCAGTACATCCTAATCCTTTCTATGCCTCTATAGAAAGAGAAATAAGAAAGAATGACAATTGGGTGGAGGGCTTCATTACAGAAGATGCTTCTGAAACAAATAATGATGGCTTTATTTCATTAATGATTTACGGTGAGGAAGAATTAAAAAGTTTAGCTGAAATGGGAATTTCACCCCCCATTGCAAGTTATAACCCAAAATCAAAAGTACTTTTACTTCCTAATTATCCTAATGAATCAGAAAATGCAGAAGTATTAAATGCTATAGACCACGAGTTGTGGCACACACTTTACAATTCTAAAGACATCAATGGATTAACCAGTTCAAATTTTTATAAAGGCCCATCTCAAGAGGAAATTTCAAATTATGTCCAAGTAAAAACAAATAATAATGAATTCGACAAATTAAAATCCTCGATTGCTAAAGTTGAATATATTGAAGATTTTAAGGTTTTATCTGCAGAATTTGCAGATTACTATGGGCAATACGCTGAATTATTAGAAAGTTATAATTCTCAAGTTAGTAAGAACGATAATAATTCATTGAAAGAATACCTCTCTGAAGAAGAAAAAAGGAGAATAGATGAAGAAAGAAAAACAATTCACAATAAAATTAATCAATTTAAACCAATACTAGAAAAAATATACGATTGGAGAGAAGAAATTGTTAAGGGTAATAATAGGTCAAATTTGTCCTTATTAGAATCTACCTTAGATGATCTATCTGCACTAAAAAACAAATTTGAATCCTATACTAAAGAGTTATCCCAATTTAAAGATTTGCCCAAAATCAATAAAAATTTTAACTCCAAAGAAAATACCATTTATGAGCAAGCTGAAGAAAGACATTTTCAAGCAGAAATAAAATCATTAGAGGACAAACTTTCTAAATCCCATTCAGAAACAGAAAGGGAAATTTTAATTTCAAGAATTAGTTGGGATAAACAACATCATCAAGAAATGTCTAAAATAAAATCATTTGAAAACCAAATACCTTCTTTTCTTGACTCCATTATTTTTAGTCATAAATACAAAGCCCAAATTGTGGCAGATGCCAATAAAAATTCTGCAAAAGATATATTATCTACAGATGAAGTAATGGCAAGAATTGTGGATTCTTTATATAGCCTTTATTTTGATGAAGTTACCCAACATAATTTTCCATTAAATAAGGAAGATTTAAATTTTCTTTCCGGATTTGAATATAAAGGCAAAAAAATATTCAAAAAAGGTATAGAGAAGTATACACTAGGTTTAGAAATGATTGGAGATGGAGTTTCTAAAGACGAGATAAAAAAACAATTAGAATATTCTACCTCATTCACTTATAAGGGTAGAACATATAACTGGCCAGAATCAAAGTTTTCAATTAAAGGAAATTTACCAATGTGGAATTTAATCAAATAAATTAATTTTAAATACCTATCCCCCTTATAATATTCATGACAGAAAGGCTTTCATTTCACGAAGAAATTCAAAAAAACAAATTAAAATCTATTTTCTTAATTGTAATAATTTTCATATTCTTCATTGGCCTAGGATATATCATTGCCAAGGTTATGGATACATCATATTTTTTCTTAATAATGATAATAGCAATAATATTCTCTCTAGGTTATGTTCTATTAAGTTATTATAACTCGGATAAAATAGCCTTACTATCAGTCAATGCAAAACCAGCATCGCAAACAGAGCACAGGGCACTATTTCACGCAGTTGAATCAATGTCTCTGGCATCAGGATTGCCTATGCCAAAAGTTTACATTATGAATTCAGAGCAAATTAATGCTTTTGCATCAGGGAGAGATCCACAGCATGCGGTAATTTGTGTAACAACTGGAATGTTAAATAAATTAAATAAGCAGGAGCTAGAGGGAGTAATCGCCCATGAAATGTCCCATATAGCAAATTATGATATTCGTTTTATGACTTTAACAGCGGTACTAGTAGGAATGGTCTCAATTATAGCTCAATTATTCCTAAGAAATATTTGGATTGCTAAATCAGATGGGGATAATAAAAAAGGAAATGCTATTCTTCTAATAATTGCTCTAGTAGCCGCAATTTTAGCCCCTCTAGCAGTAAAATTGATATCATTAGCTATATCAAGAAAAAGAGAATTTACTGCGGATGCGACAGGAGTTAAATTTGTTCGCTCTCCAACAGGCCTTAAAAGTGCCCTGCAAAAAATTAGAGACGAACATGTCTCTCGTCAAGACCTGCAAAGGTATCCAAAAGCAGTCGCCCCATTATTTATAGGCGACCCTTATAAGAAGAAGTTCCAGGATGTTTTTTCAACACATCCAGATGTGAATGAAAGAATAAGAAGATTATCGCAAATGTAGTTAAGCTGTTTTAACCCAATTAGGTCTCCACGAAGTATATTCATTATCGGTAAATATATATTTATTAGGATTTTTAATATATTCCTCCATAAATTTATCTAAACTTTTTCCATTTTCCTGCTTAACAATATAATGTGCAAAATCAATAATATTCATTATATTATCTTGCATTTTTATAGCTATATCCTCTCCTCTATAAACTTTTTCAGCGCCAGCATTTCGCATATTTTGTATAGTCCTGTTCGCCATTATTAATGGCACTGCACAAAATGCCCTATACCCGCTTAATGATTGAGGTATAGATTTGATATATTCTACTGAACTATCAAAATTATTTTCAGCAAGCAGTAAAACATCATTTAATACTTTTTGTCTAGCTGATTCAGCATCTACACCCTTGCCGTCCATCATATATTCATAACTGACTTCTTTAGGTATAAATTCTCTAGGGAAAAATCTTCTGTTTTCTTTAAAATCAGTTCTTATATTTTTTGAAATATTTGTAAGCTGTAAATACTCCCCAAATTTCTGGGCCAAATTGTCGTTTAATCTAATAATTTTCCCCTTCACAGGATCCTTATACTCGATCAATCTATTTAAAAAACCACTTCCAATCCTTCCAGCTACATGAAAACAATAGTCATGAAGTTGTTCTTTTGTTTGGATAGGGCCCCTTTCTAAGAATCTAGTCATCCCATCAGCCATGCTTTTTACACAATAATCTATGGATTCTCTAATTTCCCTGCCTTTAGGTTCTTTTCCAATTTCATATAAATCTCTTAATACTATCCCCTTGCCAAAATGCTCTACAAATACTCGGGCTTTATCATCAATAGCATTATCGACTAATTTTTTAGTAACGCTCTGAAGATCTTCGCCATTTATTAAATCCTCAATTCCCCCAGAATGAGCAGGATCTCTTCTTACTACCTCTCCGATAAGGTAAGACAATCTATTAATAACCCAAACTTTATCATTATTGCTTAATGTATCAGGAGCATCCTCGCTTTCATCTAATTCTCTTAATAAATTATAAGTCGTTCTAACATGAATCTCTTTATCAGATTCATTCTTTCCTCTTGATATTCCAAGCAATTTTATAGGGGAGTAAAAACTAACAGATTTCACAGCAAGTAAATCATCTGAAGTCAAAGTTTCCCCTCGTTGACTCTTTTGAATTATCTCATACGGCCTTGGCCAGGGGAATAATGAATTTACCATATTAAAGTAGCACTTTCTTTATTTATTAATTTATCGTCGTGAATGTTTGTTCCCAGTTGATAGTAAAAAATCTCTGAATGAACAAAAAGAAACCCTAATAAACCCCTTTTACCCAAATAAGTATGAGGTGAATCATGTTAACTATATTCGAATTAATAATATTCTGGCTTATATTTGACGGCCCTTATATGCTTTACAGATCACTGCTATTTTTTGCCTATAATAGAAAAATAACTGCACTCTCAAAACCAAGAGCAACAATCCTGATACCAGCATACAACGAGGAGTTAAGTATTGAAAAAACTCTAAGATCATGTATTCATCAGTCATATCCTAATTTAGAAATAATTGTAATAAACGATGGAAGCAAAGATTCAACCGCTGAAATTGTTAAAAATTTTATTCTTCACCATAGGCATAAAAACATAAGATTAATTAATCAGGAAAATCAAGGAAAAGCCAGAGCATTAAACAATGGTTTAAAAAAAGCTAATTCCGAGTTTTTAATAACAATAGATGCGGATTCTTATCTCCATCATAAATCTGTAGAACTTTTAATGGCTAAATTTAAATCTAAAAAAGTTGGTGCTGTAGCTGGAAACATTGTGGCACTATCACGTCATAAGCTTCTAGGTTATATACAAAAAATGGAGTACGAGATAAGCACTCATTTTTTGAGGGAATCTCAAAGCGCATTAGGGGCGGTTACAGTTACACCTGGAGCTTTTTCAGGATACAGAAGATCCGCATTGATAAAATTTGAAGAAGGAACATTAACAGAAGATTTTGATAGTTCGGCAAAAGTTCTAGATAGAGGTTATGAAATTATTATTGCTGTTGACGCTTTATGTTATACGCAAGTTCCATTAAATATTATAGACATAATTAAACAAAGAATAAGGTGGCAGCAAGGAGGAATAGAAGTTTTTTCCAAGCATTTATTTGAGAACAAACGATTTTTAGTTTCTTTAGAAATGTTTCTTATATTTTTTTATGGATTCTATGGGCTTTTCCCTAAGATTTTAACTTTTCTAATTCTTCCATTGAACTTATATTCATTTAACATCTCCACCTTTTTATTTGGATTATTAATATTTTTAATTTACTTCACATTGATTTGGAGCATTAAACTAGCTGTAATCGGTATGAAAGACATAGGATATTATCTTATAGTCCCATTATTCTTAATATATTGGTATACTATAATATTATATTCAATTTTGGCAGCGCAAATAATGGTTTTCAAAAAAAATAAGAGGTGGGGAACATTGCAAAGATACCGTATGTAAAGGAAGTTATTATTTACTTTATTAAATTTATTGCAATATTCTTATTATTACGAGAAGTGTTTGCTTATTTAGGCCTTCTAAATATTCAGCTATTGGAAATACTGGCATTATTTGCAGCTTTTCCAATGAAATTTATCTTTCAATTAATGTTTATAGCAGTTTATTTTGTCTTTTTCTTTATAACCAAGGATACTTCTTCAGAGTTCGCTTTGTTATTTATTTATCTTCTTAATACATTATTAAATACATTTTTAATAATGATTCATGTTAAATATTTGACACTGAAAAAGTAATTATACCTATATAGATAATATTATTAATAACCTATTATTGCCTATTATATGGAAATGAAATATCATGCAGATATAGTTATAAATAAAGAAAAATTAAGTACAGGAAAGTCTTTTTTTGTAGCTCATTGTGTAAATTTAGGTATAGCTTCTCAAGGATCAAGCACAGACGAGGCTTTAGAAAATATAAAAGAGGCTATTGAATTGTATTTAGAAGAACAAGAAGAGGATTATGAAAAGCTATCATTATCTAAAGATCCATCTATTTTTTCAATTATCAAGATAAAAAAATGAACTTTAAAGAAAAATGTTATACACTATTGAAAAAAGTACCAAAAGGAAAAGTTACTACATACAAAGAAATTGCAGAGGCACTAAACTCTAAGGCCTATCGGGCAGTAGGCATGGCAATGAAATCTAATCCCCATGCTCCGCTAGTTCCATGCCATAGAGTCATATCCTCAAATGGCAAAATAGGAGGATATACTTCAAATAATAGAATTAATATCCAAAAGAAAATTAAACTTTTAGTTTCAGAGGGGATCGAAATAAAAGATAATAAGATAAATCTCGAAAAATTTCATTATAAATTCAATTAAATCCCTAAAAAATCATATATCTTTATAAATAAATTAATTCTAAAAATCAAGATGAATAAAGACTATAATAATTATTCTAGCAAAGAGGATGAGGAAGAAGAATTTTATCAAAGTTTAGAAG
Organism: Nanobdellota archaeon; assembly: GCA_030648155.1. Lineage (GTDB taxonomy): Archaea > Nanobdellota > Nanobdellia > Pacearchaeales > GW2011-AR1 > JAUSIK01. The sequence continues at coordinate 75,857 of JAUSIK010000002.1, forward strand.
ATAAATTAGAATATCATGAAAAAAATAAAATTAATTTTGGAAATATACTTGGTTTTAAGTCTTCATATGCGGAAAGTTTAGATAAAATCTATATTGATGAAGATGAAAGAAAAAAAATTGAGGCAGAAGAGAATAGGACTACTCGGGGAAAAAATATTGCTTATTATATAGGGGGAGCGGTAGTATCCTTAACAGCCGCGACAATTTTTAATGAAATTTATAAACAAAATAAAGATCTCAACCCAAGAATTTCAAATATGACTTTTGATGCTTCAATTTTATCTTTCATGTTAACAGTGTGTCTATTTTTTAGAGGATTTTACCAAGCATTTAGGAAATAATTTACCACTCAAAATCAACATATTCGGAATAAGCATAACCTCCTCTATAAAAAACAGCTACATTTAATTTAGCTTTATCTCCTTCTTTCAATGGAATATTTTTTAATGCCCCGTTCTCTGTATTCCAGTCAAACTGAAGGCTGATTACATTTCCTTCTTTTGGAAATACAATAATTTTATACCACATTCCTTCTTTTACTCCTTCAGGCGCATCCCATTCAACATACAAATCCTCTCCGTTTCTTTTCCAGGAAACATTTCTAGGATAATCTATAAAATCAGGTTGATAATTAACTTTCTGTTCCAAAACTAAATTTCCATCTTTGTAATAATTGAACTTATATTCTCCTTCAATAGGTAATCCTCCTTGTGAAGGGCCATATAAAACCCATCTCCTAGTTATTTCTCCAGAATAATTATTTATATTAAAATCTTTATTCAAGTTAAATTCATCCATCAATGGGCTAAATACGACTACCTTGTCTACGTCCCACAAAAAGCATTCTTCTAGTTCATCATAGTTGCTACCGCAATTAGACTTATACTCATAAGTCTTTCCATCAGGTCCATTACTGCTCCATACTTCAGGGTAAACATCAATTCCATTTCCTCTCCCAATTCCATAATTATTCCCTCCCCCAGCAATATTATCTACCCCCCTTAATATTTCGCCGCCAATTTCCCCGATACCATTGCCTCTGCCGTTTTTCCCCTCATTTTCATCACTTGAAAAATAATACCCCAAACCTAAAATCAAAACCAAAACAACTATTCCAAAAAGCCAATATCTAAAATAATCTCTTCCTTTATTCATATAAGGAATTGCCGTCGAGAATATTTAAAGGTAACTCTTTAAAGATCTATGTGCTATTTGTCTTCCCGCATAACCAAAATAATAATTGAATGCACCAGAGATAGTATTTCTTTTCTCTCTTAACTTATTTTCATATTCCCTTGCTTCTTCTTTTTTTCCAATAAATCTAGACATGGAATCAGGAATACCAATGAAATTAACACCAACATAAATACTTCCTAATAATCCAATACTTCCCCCAATTAATGCTTCTTCTAACATACTGGTTTGTGCCTTAACAAGTATATAAATTTATTTTCAATTTTCTATGGTTTCTTTTCTGTTATTTTATATAGGCTTGCGCAAAATTAAGTTGATATTTTTGTAAAATTTTTCAGCATTTTCTAAGCTTTCTTTAGCTGGCTCGAGATTTGCTTGAGGTAATGTTCTATAAGTAAACTTTCCTCGTTTTGATTTCTCTTTTGCAAAGATTCCTAAAAGTTCTTCGGCTTTTACAACAATATCTTTGTATATTATAACAAGTTCTTTGTCAATTTGACCAGAATCAGCCAATTTCTCAAATTCTTTTAAGGTCTTTTTATGTTCTTCCGGAGGAGATGTAATTATTCTCTTTGCGTAAAGAAGTGCTTTTGCAGAATAGAATATGCAATAATAAGAATTACTTATAACGTTACTGAAAAAAGTAGAGTCTTCTTTCAACTCTAATTCTGCTTTAAATTTTGTTTCAGTTGAGATTTTAAAAACAGCATTAGCTAAATCTAATTCATTTTTTGATCTATTCAAATACAATATTTCCTTATGGTCTGAATCCGTGTTTATGCGCCTCTTTTAATAATTGGTAATATATCTCGGAATTGTAAAATAGCCTATGCTTTATAAAAATTTGTTTTGCTAAATTCTCCTCTTCACGTAAAAGCATTTTTACAAAATCCTCAAAAGTTATATAATGCTCATCAATCTTCACAGCATGATTTAACTTTATTTCATTAACATATGGTTTAATCTTCTTTTCGACTTCTTTGTTTTCTATAAGAATGCAAATATCTAAATCAGAATTCTTGGTCTGCTTATTTTCTACGTAGCTTCCAAATACAATGATAGAACAGTTCTTGACTGGCATCTTTTCAATTATTTCTGAAACAATTTTTATTTGCGAGAATGTTAAATTATTCTGGACTTCTAAGTATTGTAAAAACTGCAGGGCCAGAGGGTTCTCAAGATTTAACCTATAAATATCCAGATTCGCTTTTCTCGTTGAATTTAAAATATTATTAGTTAATAATAGTTTTAGAGCATTGAACACCCATGTTTTAGTTTTCTTATTTGTCTCCTTCATAATCTCTGCTATGCTTAATTCTTTAAATGGATTCTCCCTCCATACTTCTAATAACTTTATTTTCTCATTCGATATCATATTCTTTATTAATGTTACTTATTTAAATAACTTTCGTTACTTATTAAAGTAATAGAAATTGCTTCTTTTCTAACAGGATACTCGTCCCATCACAAGAACAAATACAATCCTTCCATTCACAGTATCTAAATAATTTCTCTTTCCAATAAATCTAATTATACAGTAATTTCATAAATTATCTAATTTTTATCTTTAATAGTTTCAAATCTTTCAAGTTTTTTATTCTTCATTACATTATCCCAATCAAAAATTTTACCATTCATTGCAATATAAACGCCTTTAGATAGAGTTTGCACGGCAGAAATTCCTGAACCAAGATTAAACAATGCGTCAGAATTTTTTTGATTATATGGAACCATTGCACCCAACAAGACTATTGTTTTATCCTTTATTTCATTACCAAGTGTTTTAGCAGTTTCTACCATTGTATCGGTGCCATGAGTTATGATTATTCTATCTTCTTTGGATTTTTTACATTCTTCTAAAACTCTTTGCCTATCTTTTTCATCCATTAATAAAGAATCTTTTGCCATAAGAAATTTAATCTCAATATCCGCATTACATCTACTTTGTTTTAACATTTTTGGGATATAGGACTCTTTGAAAGAATAAACATTATTTTCATCTATATTCTCACAATCAATAGTTCCACCACAAGTAATTAACTTTATTTTCATAGTGTTAATAGGATTAAGCCATTTTTAATCTTTATTATGTAAAAGTCCCGACACTTAACACCTTAATCCAAGTCCTGATTAATTAACAACACACTGAATCTCTAATATCTTCCCTTTTAAGCCCAAATATATCAATTATATTGCATATTAGGAATCTTTAAATACCCATATAAATTGAAATTTATATTCGGTAAAATGAAAAGAAACACTATTTATAAAAACCGAAGCAATACACTAATTATAGGGTTGCTGGCATCGTTTATAATTATCTTAATTGTATCTAACTTATTTGCTTTTTATATAATTAAAGAGAATATTGGCAAAATTACAAGTGATATAAGCTACATTACGGGCTCTATTTCAGGTTTAGTTTCTGCTGATAATTCTAATGGGGGGGTAAATACTCTAGAATCGTTTAAAAGAGAAATTTCAATTCCGATAGTTGCCGTTTCTGTGGAAGGTAAGGGGATATTGGGTAAATTAAACATTAAATTAGTACAAGGAGAAAATAATATACTAATAAACACAAATCCATTTCTAGAACTTGAAATTCAAAAATCAATAGCAAAAGGAGTTAGAGTCGCAAAACTGAAAACAGAGAATTATAACTTGGATAAAGATCTAGTTTTTGATTTTCAAATCAGTAATTCGTCAGTTATGGGTGGAGAAAGTGCTGGAGCTGCCATTACAGTTGCATCAATAGCATTATTAAATGGAATAGAGATTAAAAATGATACAGCCATAACAGGAAGCATCAATTCTGACGGCAGTATAGGAAATATAGGCGGTGTAAAAGAAAAAGCAAAATCAGTTGCATCAGCAGGTTATAAATATTTTATAATACCACAAGGCCAATCTTCAATCCCTACTCCAGATGAAGGGGTTATCAATCTCAAAGAGTATGCAAAACAAGAATGGAACTTAGAAATTATAGAGGTTTCAACTATTGAAGAAGCCCTTCCTTATTTTGTTAAATAAAGAGTAAATTTTTATATAATGCATAATCTAATAAATAATGCCAAAAATTAGTTCAGGCTTACTAATGTATAAATTTGCTAATTCAGAATTAAAAGTATTTCTTGTTCACCCAGGGGGGCCTTTCTGGAAAAATAAAGATGAAGGTGCCTGGAGTGTTCCAAAAGGAGAAGTAGAAGAAAATGAAGACTTTCTAGATACAGCTAAAAGGGAATTTAGTGAAGAAGTAGGATTTATTCCAGAATCGGATAATTTTATCCCTCTAGGAGAAGTAGTGCAAAAATCAGGAAAAATCGTACATTGCTGGGCATTTCAAGGTGACTGGTCGGGATTATTAATGACTTCATCTTTTGTTACGATTGAATATCCAGTTAAATCAGGAAAATTTATTAAAATACCTGAAATAGACAAAGCTCAATTTTTTCCAATTCAAGAAGCTAGGAAGAAAATAAATCCTTCTCAAAAAAACTTTCTGGATAGATTAGAAGCAATTCTTCAATCTTCCATTTAGATACTCACCTAATATTATCCACACCCTTTAATTAAACTTGGAGATCTTTTAAAATATTCAATTCCAAACCCATTGTATTTTTCAGGTAGATTTAATTTTTCCCTTAAACCTAAATCTTCATTTAATTCAACTCTTAAAAAAGGTTGAATAGAACCAAATCTCCATGATGTTTTTCTAACTTTTACAGCAGTACTAACTCTTCCAATAAATGGATTTTCTGGCCTTCTATTATAATAATTATTTTGAGTTCCATCGTAAAACGTTGCCTCACCACTTATACAATCCGATGAAGATCTCCCTTTAAGTAGCCTATCTAAAAAATCTTTGGTGGTTTTAATCCCATGTTCTGAACGCAATGCCTCAACATAATCGCTTCTTTTTCTCCTACTATTGTCCATGTATTGATGCACAAAACCCTGGTAAGCATTTCTAAGCCCGTCATCTAAAAGAGCCATTCTTATATTATCTACAGTTAGGAAATTCATATTTTTAAATGAATTATAAAATATATAAATTTTATTGCTTATTAAGCCAAAATTTACAATTAAAAAAGATTTTTAAACCAAGCTATTCTAATATAAACAATGAAAAGAGGCAAGTATATTTCCGTTTTAGTATTTCTATTAGTATTTTTTATTATTTCATTTTTATCAATTTTATTTATATTAGTAAAATTTGATCTTGATGCCCAGCTTGCTCCTGGGAGAATTTACTATCTAGATATTAATAACGGCAACGATAACAATGATGGATTATCACCAACCACTGGTTGGAAGACTCTATCTAAAGCAAACTCTATTCTTCAAGCAGGAGATACACTCTATTTAAGAAAAGGAATTTATAGAGAAAGTATTTTTCCAAAAAATAATGGCCTGGTTGATAGTCCAATAACCTATAAAAATTATAATGGTGAGAGTGTAAATGTCACTGGTTCAGGTACAAGTACAGCTATTAATTTAAAAAATAAGCAATATGTTATTGTAGACGGAATAAATGTAATAAATCCTGTTGAAACATATGCAGTCCTAACAGGTGGTAAAGGGAATGTTATCCAAAATAGTATTATGAATGGGGTTGGACAATATGACGGTGTTAGGCTCGGAACATACGGCGATCCAACTACCACAGAAACAAGCTACAATATAATAAGAAACAATAAAATTTACGGCCATCCAATTTTATTAAGCACACTTGCCTTAGAAACTATTCCACTATTTTTCAACGCACATCATAATATTATAGAAAATAATTATATAGAAAATGCAGATCACACAGTTATATACGTTAAAGGCAACGGAGACGGCCCAACAAGGGACGCTGGAACTGAAAATCCCCACCACAATATAATTAGAAACAATACCCTCTATAATCCAATGCATCAAGTAATATCGGAGGGATATGGTGCGCACAATAATTTATATGAAAATAATTTTATTATGGAATCTGGATCAGATGCAGAAGGATTTCATTTAGGATATGTAAATGCAATAATAAGAAATAATAAAGTGATAAAAAGCGGAAGTGTTGACATGTCTTCACTTGAAGGGGCATTAGGTTTTAATTCTCAAGTTCTAAGGGGATCTCTTTACAGGTCAGCGAATAATAGGGTGTATAACAATTTAATTTCATTTAATAGGGGAATTGGTATAGGGAATGCAATGGGTGTTGTTGACCCTGAATGTTACGAATATCCAATTACCTTCACAGGAAACAATAGCTTCATCAACAATATAATAGTGGATAATGCCAACACAATCGATTCCACGACCAATTATCAAGATGTGGAAATAGCTTATCTTTCTTGGAAATCAAGTACATGCAAGACTCTAAACAGCAATATAGCGCCAATTACAGGAGATGTTTATAAAAACAATATTATAGGGCTTGATCCAACAAAAAAGATAATTAAAATTAATTTTGGCTCTTCTTTAAACACCAAATTTACTTTATTGGAAGCAGAAAAACTTTCAAATCCATTGTTTGTTAACAATCTTCAAGGAGATCCCTCCTTTGTAAATGTGCAAGCAAATAACTTTGCATTAAAAGAGGGAAGCATTGCTATAGATGCAGGCGCTTCTCTCGCGTCAGCATTAAATTCAGGCTCTAATTCTATCAACTTAAAAGTTTCAGATTCAAGTTACTTCATCGACGGCTGGGGCATAACTAATGGGGATTTAATTAAGGTTGGAGCTAATTCCATTGTTAGAATAAAATCAATAGATTATAGTACAAATATGCTAACTCTAGAAGTTCCTATTTCTTGGGCAATAAATGATAAAGTTTCATTGGCCTATCAAGGTAATGCTCCAGATATCGGCCCTATTGAATTCGGCCAGGTAATCCAGCAGTCTGTTTGTGTTGATTTTGATAATGATGGGTATAATGTTACTTTAAATAATTGCGGAATAATATTTGATTGTGATGATACAAATCCATCAATATATCAAAATTGTACTTTAGAATCAAGAATAATAATTGATAATTTAGATCAAGGGTTTTCTTCAATAGGAAATTGGCCTATTTCAGGAGGTTCCGGACAATATGGCTTAAACTCTATTTATTCCAGAACACCGGGAGACAGCTCAACATGGATGTTAAATTTACCTCCAGCAATTTACAGTGTATATGCTTGGTGGACATATTTTCCATCAAGGGCAAATGATGCGCCTTATTCAATTTATAGTGGAAATAATTTATTACAAACTGTAAGAGTAAATCAAAATGATTCATCTCTAGGAGGGAAATGGAATTTATTAGGAGGGTTTGAATTTAATGAATCGGCTAAACTAATATTAAAAGTAGAAGATTCAAGAAGCTATAATGCAGACGCTGTTAGTTTTATTAAAACAGGAGATATTAATGTCTCTTGCACAAAACAAGTATTCTATCCTGATAATGACGGCGATACATATGGGGCTGGATCCCCAGTAGAATCATGCACGCCTCTTGAAGGATACGTATTGAATAACATTGATTGTGATGACAACAATAACACCATCAATTTCTTAAAAACTTGTTCTTTTAATGGAGATGTGTGCGGTAACTATCAAATATGTGGCCAATCATGCCCTCTCCCTCCAGCTGAAATTTGCGGGAACAATATTGATGAAAATTGCAATGGTGCAATTGAACAATGTTCTCTTGCAACACCTATTCTTAAAGTTGCGAATCCAAGATCAGGAAAAACCTATAAAAACATCCTAGTGCCAATAGAATTTAATGCTACAAGTGCTTCTAATTGCTGGTATGTTTTGAACTCCATTAGAAAAGACACCTCATGCATATTTAAAACATCAATAAAATTGTCGACAGGCAAATACAATATAGATATTAAAGCAAATAATTCGGCAGGAATAACTGAAGAAAGAAGATCATTTTCAACAATTACTTCCAGAAAGTTTATGGTTAATGGAAATAGATATATTGAATCAGGGTCTTTAGGAGAGTTAGGCGATTATACTGATGAGGAGCTTGGAAGTATAACTTCATTCAAAATTACATTGCCTGATGTAGGAAGTATAGAATTTTTAGAAGAAGTTAATCTCCTTCAGGATGCAAATAAAATAACCAATATTATAGATTTAGATTCAAATTTGAGAATAGACCCTAATATCGCAGAAGTAGACACAACTGTACTTTCTTCTTTAAATAAAAAAGCAAGAATTACTTTAGAAGGATTATCCTTTGAAAAACCACGAATATTAAAGAATGGCATTCATTGCCAGCCCCTAGATTGTATTATTGAAAGTTATTCCAATGGGAAGCTGGTATTTACAGTAAGCCAGTTTTCAGCATATACTGCAGAAGAAACACCTAGTGAGCAAAAATCCGAAGAAACCCCTATAAGTGAAATAGATTATACTCCAACATTCCAAAAAATAATGATCAACAACGAAGTGTCATATTTTGAAATTAGAAATGGAGAAGAAATTTTGTTAGCATTGAACGATAAAGAGCACATAGCTAAGTTAAATATTGATCAAGAAAAAATTAGGTTAAGAATAATAGGAAACGATTACACTTTATCTAAATCTAAGCCACTATCTCTAAACATCGACGGAACAATTGTATATATCGGATTGACAGAAATTTATTCTAATGTGGCAGTCCTTGCTGTAAGCCTTAACAAAAACAGTATAATAGGAGAAATAAAAGAAGATATCTTTTCTAAGAAAGTTTACTTAAAATACATTTTAATGACTGTGCTCATTATTGTTCTATTTATAGTTCTATTAATTGTTTGGTCAATAGTTTCGATTTTAAAGGGAAATAACTCCCAAAAAATTAATATTAAGAGAGCTAAGGAGAAAAGAATTCTCATAAAAAGATAGAAACCTCGATTATATTTCTATACCCTAATTATCTTTATATATCTAAAAATATTTTACCCATTATGAAAGAGGTTAAAGGTTACCTTGCTAATCAACTTGGTTTTTCAAAAACAGGGGAATATGCTCTTGAAAATTTAATAAAATCCCCAATTAGGGAAATTGGAATAAAAATACATGACCCATTTATTGAATGTGAGAAAGAGCAAAATATTAGCCATTTGAATTCACTTAAACTTTATGATGAAGTATTCGATTACTGGAAAAAATTTAGTTATAAGGTAAATCCAATAAATAATGCTTTAATGAGGGATTCAGATTGTATGTTTGCAATACTAGATGGAGGCCATCAAGTGGATGAAGGGGTAGCAAGTGAAATAGGTTTTTATGCAGGAATTGAAAGAGGGCCTATTTTTGCCTTGCGTAGTGACTTTAGAGGCGGGGAAAATCTAGCAGTCCCTATTAATACTCAAGTGTTAGGTTACATTTATCTTTCAAAGGGAAATTTATTTGATGGAAAAAATGCTATTAAAAATTGGTTAAATGCCATAAGAAATTTCTATGACCATTTTCAAAATTCCTAATTCTTTCCGAATAAGATTTATAAATCCATTAGTCATAATAAAAGCATGAAAAAGAGGTCGATTAAAAGAAAATTTATAAGCCAAAAAAAGCCAAAAAAAGCCTTTTATTTTCTACTTATAACTCTTATATTTTTAATTCTTATTTCACTCATTTTTTTAATATCTTTAATTAATATATTAATTGAGCCTGAAATAGGTTTTGGGCCAGAAGAAAATTGGCGTCCATCAATGTTCCCAGATAATTGGCAGGCAATTGATAAAATTGGGGCAATTGAAGGAGTAAATATTTTTTCTGACGTGGAAGGCACAAAAGATCCTAATGGGGTAATTGTCACATCCGGCCCTTATTATCATCCAAAAAGATTCTTGCATGATTTTTCCTATGCAGGTTATCAAAAAGGTGAAAAACCCTCACCGCCCGAAGATCCAAATTCCTGGACAAAAACAGCTAAAGTTTACAATGTAGTGACTCAATATGGATGTACTCCCGATGGAAAAATGGATTGTAAACCTGCAATTCAGAGCGCAATAACTGCAGCTGAAGGTGCAGGAGGCGGAATAATATACCTTCCAGCAGGGGAATATAAAGTTGTAGCCACTAGCCAATATTATTTCTTAAGTATTGGTAAAAGCAATATTGTTATCAGAGGAGATGGGCCAGATAAAACAAAAATCAAAGTTGACCCTTATATGAATGGAGTTTTTGATATGAATGCAAAACATGTTTTTGATGTACGGCATAAAGTAAATAGTGTTGATTTAGATTGGGAAGATACAATATCCGGCACATCAGCAGCCATTACAAAAGATCTTCCATTTCCAACAAAAGTAATTCCAGTTTCTTCTGTAACGCCATTTAAAGTTGGTGATCCAATTATAATCAAAGAGTCATATACTGACGCAACTTTAAGAGAACATGATATGGTCAATATCTGGCCCATTGGTTATGGGGTATATATATGGAGAAGAACCATTACTGCAATTGATCCAATAAAAAAAGAAATAACAATAGATGTACCAACTAGATATAGAGTTAAAGCTTCTGAAAATATGGCTCTTGTATTAAAGACCAATCCAGGTCTTTCGGAAATTGGATTTGAGGATTTTTCAGTAGGAATGGTAAGGCATCCTAATGAATGGCCTGACAGCGATGATGGGGCCAATGATCCAATTGTTTCTGCTATTGAAGACAATAGAATAATTTATATGTACAATGTAGAAAATGGATGGATCTATAACCTAAAGTCCTATCGCCCAGTTGAAAACGCAAACAGGCCAACTTCAAATACTAAATATGGAAGCTACGATGTAGAAATATTAAATAATGCGGCTTATCTTAAAGATTCTAGATTTATTACAATAAAGAATTTCCACTTCAAAAATATGCAGGTTGATGGAAATCCTGGTGGAGGGCATGGATATGCTTTGCAATTATACAGAACAAACGATGTTCTTGTTGAAAATGGAACACTGCAAAAAGTAAAGAAAGGAATTGCTTTCAATCAGGAAGGGACAAGTGGAAATGTAATTAAAGATGTAATTTTCAAAGAAATCTTCACAACAGAAAATGACTTCCACTCTTACCTAAGTACTTCAAATTTAATAGATAACAATGATTTGCAGGGAACATATTGGGAAGCTGCAATAAGGCCTATTGAATTATTATCCGTTACAGGAGGAACACATCACGGTCATGGAACCAGTCAATCAGTCTTTTGGAATACACAAGGTTCTCGCCTCACAATTCCAATTCTAGACTGGTGGGATAGAGATAATGACAACGACAATAAAAGAGATGAACTTGAGTCACATGGAGCTATTCCTGATGAAGGTATAATTGTTTCTAATCAATATGGATGGGGATACATTATTGGGACTTACGGCTCATTTTCAGATGTAATAACTGCTAGAATGGCCGATAGAATTCTAGACTTAAACGCAAATGGAAAAACAGACGATGATCCTTACAGACCTTACATCTTGCCAAGAGATTATAAGGAGGGAATAGGTTATGATAAGACTTCATCACCTTATTTCGGAAAAACTTTGTGTCCAAGATCACTTTATGAAGCTCAATTAGCCTTAAGACTCGGCAATAGCGTAACGTGCCAAACGGCATCCCCTCCTGTTCAAACTGCGTGCATTGATATTGATGGGGATGGTTATAATACAACATCGGGAACATGTGGTTCTATTTCAGATTGTAAAGATGACGACCCTTCTATTTTTGAAAATTGTAATAGAATTAATATTGATAACATTGATTCATCTTTTTCTTCTCAATTTAATTGGCAAACTTCAAGAGCACTTAATCCCTATGGCACTAACTCATTATATTCAGCAATAGTAGGAGATACATCAACATGGAATTTTGCTATTTCCCCTGGAATTTATCAGGCATATGCTTGGTGGACACATCTTCCTTCAAGAGCACAGGATGCACCTTATTCAATCTACAATGGAAATAGTTTAATAAAAACAGTAAGGGTAAATCAAAATGACTCATCTTTAGGGGGAAAATGGAACATCCTCGGAGAATTTACATTCGATCAGCCTGCTAAAGTGATGCTTACCGTAGAAGGGAAAGGAAGTTACAGTGCAGATGCAGTAAGTTTTGTTAAAATATCAGATATTCTATCAACTTGCCAGCCGCTTCCAGAAATATGCGACAATGTAGACAATGATTGTGATGGTTTAATTGATGAGGATGCAAAAATTCAGTATTATCAAGATAATGATAAAGATACATACGGGTTTGGTGATCCAATACTAATATGTCCAATTTCAGCATCAGGTTATGTGCTCAATAGTTTAGATTGCGATGATACAAATAATGCACTAACATTAAAAAAAGATTGTAACTTTGACAATAATATTTGTGGCGTTTATCAACTATGTATATCATCATGCCCATTGCCCCCTGTTGAAGATTGCACTAACAATATCGATGAAGATTGTGACGGTATAATTGCCTCTTGTTCATTATCCAGCCCAACAATAAATCTACTGCATCCAAAAGAAGGGGTGACTTATAAAAATAAATTAGTGCCTTTGGCTTATAATACCTCCAACGCTTTCTCTTGCAGTTATTCTATTAATTCAGAAATTATACCTTCTACATGCAATTTAAAAACTACATTAAAAATGAATACAGGAGATTATCAAGTTAAAGTAACTGCTAGTAATAACCTAAATGAAATTAACGAAATAAGAAACTTTAAAGTAAAAATAACAAGGAAATTCATAATTAACGGGTATAGATATGAAGAAGAAGGGGCAAAAGGCAAATTGGAAGATTATACTGATGAAGAATTAGAAAACATAGAATCATTAATAGTATCCTCTTCGGGAGAGGGAAAGATAGAGTTTTTTGAAACAACCAACTTAACAGAAGATGCCAATGAGGTAACTTATGTTATAGATATTGACAATAATTTAGAAATATCTAATAATAAAATTAATATAAATAAAGATGTATTGTCATCTTTAAATAAAAAAGCCAGAATAACCTTGGAAGGTATAACATTTAACAAGCCTAGAATATTAAAAGATAATACTCTTTGTACAGATTGTATTATTGAAAGTTATTCTCAAGGAAACCTTACTTTCAATGTAACTGGATTTTCTACTTATTCTGCTCAAGAAACTCCTGCTGAAAATAATAATGATGAAGGAGAATCTCCTTCTGAAAGTGGAGGTCCATCAATAGATAAAGTAAATAAAAATAACTCCTTAGCTAAAAATACTACTGAAATAACATTTAAATCCGATATTCAAATAATAGATGTAACAGAAGAAGCTAAATTCTCCCTATTCAAAAATAACGAGGAGTTTATGGTTAAAATTAGAGGCGAGGATTACATTTCCTCAATTGAAATAAATAAAGAAGAAATTACTCTCTACATAGATGGGCACGAGTATAGAATGTCCAAAGGACAATTACTTAAATTGCAGATTGGAGAAATTGAAACCTATGTTGTGTTTAAGGATGTTTCATTTGGAAAAGCCATGGTAGGAATGAGCCTAAATCTAGAAAACTTAAAGAAGGAGCTGGGGGCAACATATGCCAAAGAAAGAAGAAACTTTAGATATACTCTAATCATCTCTCTTTTATTATTGATTTCAGCAATAACTGTTGTTTCAATTTATCTAGCCAAAACATATAAATCTTATTCTACTAATAAAATTGAGCAGAAACAGCAAAACTGGACAAAAGAAAAAAGATTTATTATACAAGAAGATAAAGGCAGACAATTTTAATTTATAATGGTCGATCATATAGTAAAAATATTGAATACAAAGCAAATTACTGATAATGTAAAATCATTTTTAGTTGAAAAACCAAATAATTTTAATTTTATTCCCGGCCAGGCGGTAGATTTATCAATAAATCTCCCTGATTATAAAAATGAAAAACGTCCTTTTACTTTTACATCATTAAATGAATATTCCAATTTAGAATTTACAATAAAAATTTATAATGAGCGCAATGGAGTAACAAAAAAGCTAGGAGAACTTCAAAATGGGAGCGAACTAATCCTATCGGATCCCTTTGGCGCCATCCAGTATAAAGGCAAAGGAGTGTTTCTAGCAGGAGGAGCAGGAATAACCCCTTTTATTGCTATTCTCCGCCAATTAAAGAAGGATAAAGCCCTTAAGGGAAACACTCTTATATTCTCGAATAAAACTGAAAAAGATATTATTCTAAAAGAAGAATTCGACCAGATGAAAAAAGAAGGTCTGGAAGTAATTTATACTCTTACACGAGAATTAAACTCGAAGTATGAAAATAAAAGAATAGATGAGGATTTCCTTAAGCAAAAAATAAATAATTTCAATCAAAACTTCTATATCTGCGGTCCAATTCGCTTTGTCGGCGAATTAACATCCATCTTAATTAAATTAGGAGCTAATCCCGATTCAGTAATTGTAGAGACTTGAATTATTAGTTAATTGTTTATGGCTTAATACATGCACCATTTTTGCATATATAATTTCCTAATTCAGAACAATCAATCTCAGTATTATAATCGGGAGCAATATAATTATATTCTTCTAAAAATAAATTATCAATGCATCTATCTATATAAGGCAAATTCCCTTTCACAAAAGGATTATCTCCATTAGGATATTCCTCGCTAACTTCTTCATCAGTTAATCCACAATCCACATCTAATAAACACTCATCATCGCCCTTACCATATTCAAAACTGCACATTTTATTCCTGCAAACACTGTGTCCACAGCTTAACTTATCATAAGTTTCATCCAACTCCCCTAAATTATTTGGCTTAGCTAATGAAGGAGGATTTCCATTAAACAAATAATTCAAAATAATAATAGCATCAGAAATATCCACAATTCCATTATCATTAGCATCTCCAGAATCATCGCATTGTAAATCCTGTCCCCCAGAATATAAATAATCTAGTATCTTAATTGCATCCCCCAATTCAACATTTCCATTATTATTCACATCTCCCCTCACAAAAGGATTTGATGGTAGTACTTTAATTCTTATTTTCACCCAAGTTGTGAGAATAGTATCTGAAGACACAGTTAAACTTAATAGGTGCTCTCCGGCTATTATATTTGGAGAAATTTCCAGGATTTTTTCTTTAATTAAAAGATGCTTAAGATATTCAGATTTTATTACTAATTTGGAAGTTCCAGTTCCAGAATAAACATCTTCATATTTTAAAGTATAAGTTTGGATTGGTCTATTATTTTTCATTTCAATCCTTAATGGCACTGGGCCTTTTACAAAATCTTGAAATTCTAGATCATAATAAATAATTGTAAGTATACCTAGCCCATCATAATTAAGTTCACTTGGTTCAACAAATTCAGTTGAAAAATCTTCATTTAAATAGGGCGATTTTATTACTACTTGGGGAACATCAGATAAACAATCATTGTTTTTTATAATAAACTCCTGGTCACGATAATTATCAGCTGTTACCCATTGCTGTTTAGCATTATCATAAACCCTAATCCAACCTCTAAACTGCCTACCTGCGATAATATTTTTAAAGTCAAAAGTAAACTTATAAATTCCATTAGTATCTGTTTCAACCAATTTACTATTCAATCTATTCGATGTATCCAATTCGTACCATTCAACTTTAGATATTCCGCTTTCATCGCTAGGATTTACCTCCGCTTCTTTAATACAAGGATTATCGGTATTCAGAATATTAATATCGCCAACAACCGGCGCTTCAAAATCAGTCCTTCCTAATTCTTCTATTGTTATAGGCAATCCATCTGCATTAGGAAAACCAACTTTAATTTTAGTACCACTATTGGGATCAGTATAAGTTTCTCCATACGGTAATACGGCCTTCTTTGCTCTAGGACAATCCCCACCAGAGAAACATTTCAAAGTTGTATCAATAGGAAATGGATGAAAAAGAGAACTATATCTAAAACCAGTTCCCGGATCATCGCTAATATGCAGTAAAACTCCCTCAAAAACATTTGAATTGGATAAAGTGCTTAATTCGCTGTCTAATCCAATTTGTTTTCTCCATTCAACATATAAATGAGTTATATAAGGAATATCTCTGCTCCAATCATAATAAAATCCATGAGGTATTTTTAAAGCCTTTAATCCAGGTTTAGGATCAGATAATGGTTTCAAGGTATAAGTTTTGCTCACAGCAAAACTTTCTTTGTTAATTTCTTTAATTTTATGTTCTCCTTCTATAGTAAGCCATCCAACAAATTCCAATAATCTGGCATTACTATGGGGAAATTGTCTTAAATTACTCCCCATTAAATCAAATGGATCACCGTGTTCAATAATATCCTTGCACTCATCTGGAGAAACTCCCTCCTGAAAAAAACATTTCTTATACATTGCATGTCCAATTCCAAAAGTATGAGCTACCTCATGCCTCAAATCTCCTAGCTCATATTTTCCAAAACCTTCGCCTGTAATATCTACAGCAAAATAGATTAATAAAGGATTTTCAGCCGTCCCGTAATTTTTAGAAGTATAAAATCCTCCCCCGCTAGAGTCAAGACAATTCCCCTCGATAGAAAGCATTGCAATAATCAATTCATGCTCAACAACACCTCTCTTTTTTAATTCTTCAACAACTTTTTCTAAAAATTTCAGAGGGGTACATTCTTCCTGTGTAAGTGGAATAGGCAAAACAAAAATATCATCTAAATTTCCCGCATTACCATCAAAACCCACAATATCCACTTTTCCAAAAGACATTTCTTTAAAATAAGACCTTACAGAACCAGTTTCACCATACAATATATTTACAGCATCCTCTTTAACAAATGGAACTAAACTATCAGGATCCTCTCTAAAATCCAAATAAGCATACACTCCAATTACCTTTTTCTTTCCTTCAACAATCCCCAGTGCAAAAACAGATGAACTCAAAAGTATAACTAAAATGAACGCGAAAATAAAACCTCTTTTCATTAATCACTCTATCATTTATTATATATAAATCTTCACTCAGAACAAAACTCATTAAACAATCTCATATCATTTCCAAGAATTTTTTTCAATTCTATCAATTCTCTATCACCATAACTATTACCTTGTGCATCAACAAAACTATTTCGTTCACCACAATACCATTCTATTCCCTCATTACCCAATCCTCTCAATAGGGTTACAGCACTTTCATAGCTCATCCCAGGCTCATCAGGCCCTAATGAAATATTTGAAGAATTAAAACCAAGGTATATCGCAATCCCAAAAACTATTAAAGGAACACTCAAAAACAAAATCTTTTCAGTAGTTTTTACCCCCTCTTTCTTCAGGGCTCTTTTTTTCATATTATAATTAGCCAAAATCAATTTAAAAATCTTTCGTAAATGTTAATTCCAGCTTATAATTTTATTCTCGCATTGACCTATGATCCCTTGGGGAGGGACCCCAATTAGCTGGTACCAATGCATGATAACTGTTATCCCATTGCAGCAAGAATGGGGAGCGACATGACGAGAAAGAGTGCGAACGCGCTGGCGGAAATGCTTAGATTCTTTGAGGTGCTATGCATTGAAACCTTCCGTAACGAAAGTGGACTCGAAAGTATTATATACTTGAAAGTTTAGGATCGAAGTGATGAGGCTTTTTATCGCGTTTATCACGGCAATAATTGGTTTAATTATTATTATAATCATGATTGCTATCAGCCCAATCAATTTTGAAGAAGAAGCAAGAATTTGCACTGAATTGATGTTTTTGGGTGGAGGAGGGGATGATTGTTGGTTTGATTTGGCAATTGAGAGTAAAAATATTGAAGCTTGTGCCAATATTGCAGACACGACAATTCGAATATCATGCTTAGCTCTTATTAATCAAAATCCCAATCTATGTTTAGATCCTAATGTTAGAGGATCCGACAGCCAGAATTTGTGTTTTGCTATTGCGGAAGAAGAAAGCACATACTGCCAGAACATACAGAATGGAAGGGTTAGAGCGATTTGTATAAGTACTCTTGCTAAGATTTTTCATGACGAAGCCCTATGTGCTACGTTGGACAAAGAGAATAACCAATATTGCATCCATGAAGTTGCTGTCTCGACAAAAGACACCGAATTATGTTTAACAATGGAGACCTCGCAGTCTATTGATTTTTGCTTGCATCGAGTAGCGGGAAGGTCTAAAGATCCTTCAGTATGTAAGTTAATGAAAAACATAAGCGAGACATGTATCATACATGTAGCCATTGTGAGACGAGACTTGGCGCTTTGTGATACTCTGTCTGCAGGCCAACAAAACTGTAGGTCACGGGTTTTGGGCTAAAGAGACAGTGTTCTTCTATAGATATCTCATCGGGCACTAGTATATCAGTGTAATTATATACCATGCAGGCATTAGAATAAAATAATATTTATACTCCCTTAATTATTAATAATTTTACTTTTTTACATATATCCTTAATTTTTACATTTGTAAAAAGATTAAATTAAAAGTCTTACTTTAGGGTAAAAAATTTCTACCCTCCTCTTTTCTGCCTTGCAAGAAATCTCTTAATAAATTCATCATAGTTTCCTCTGTCAAGTATTTGCTTAACTTGCCAAAAGTTAGTTCCCTCAACTTTATCCCCTTTCACCTTGCCTAATGTTTTCTTATGCAATACTTCAGATACTAAAGCCTCGCCCTTAGATTGTTCCGCAGCTCTTTTAGCAATCGTGACAGTGTTATCAAGTGGAACAAACTTGAATTTACCATTTTCATTTTCAACTGCAACCTGCCCGGTATGAATCCCAATCCCATAATTTATTTTATTTGACGCACTCTTATTATAGTTCTGCAAAACAGTTTCAATTTCTTTACCGAGAGCAATGGCCCTTATACTATTATCTTGTTCTTTTGTGATGGATGGTACAAAAATCATAACCCTGTAATCATTATCTACATATATTTTTGCTCCAGCAGCCTTTGCTTCAAGTAAAGCTTTATCTAAGCTCTCTAGTGGATTTATACCGTATTGGCCAGCTTTCTGTAATTCAGGTAAATTCTTTATTTTTAATGCAATAATTCCAGCCTCTTGTTTAGTTCCTCTATTTAAAACAGCCCCTATTGAAGAGTTTTCCTGTTTTATCAAATTCGGGGTTTTATTAGTTGGCATTATTATTTTAGGAGTTTTTCCAACATAATTTTTAGAGGCTATCTTCCTCCATAATATTAATATAACAATTATTAAAATAACAATAAGAAGTGTCCATATCCATATCCAAATACTTCCAAAGAAAGCACCGCTTCCCTCTCCAATTCCAATAGCCCTTCCAGTCAAAAATGTAGTTCCCAACTCCATTTTATTGCTTCCATCATTAACTGCGATATTATATTCCCCATCTGGAGCCCCTAATTTCAAGGTCTTGCTTTCTCCAAGATTCAGGTCAAGTTCCTCTATATCAGAAACCCCTCCAATTAAAACCTCAATAGGTTTTTTATAAGGGACGTTTCCAATATTCCTTACAGATAAGGTATTATTTTCAAGTTTAAATTCAGCTTTTTGCAGTTCTTCAACTAAAAACAATTTTGAATGTTTCAAGTTTTCGCTTACAGCATCAATATTCCAATAGTCCGGTGTATAATTATATCCTATGAATAACTTATTTGGAACATTTGATTTTAGAAGGCCTTTATAGAATGGACTTTTATCTGGCCTCGAAATAACGACCTGTACATCCCCCTCAACACTTATTCCTGACTGATCATAAATAAATACGGTATATACAAAATCATTTCCAGGAACAATCGAAGAATTATCTGCATAAATTCTTAATTCTTTTAATATTTGCTTAATTTTAATAACATTAGTTGATTCTCCTTGATTAATAATATCATCTTCCTCTTTTTCATAAGCCATTGCTTTTATCACATAACTTCCCGATCGAGCATTTTCTGGGAGAATAAAGCTAACATTAAATTTTCCATTCTCTACTTTTTGAGTAGAACTCAAATTTATACCCTCAATTGTTATTATTACAAAGCCATCAAGCGCATTATTGTTTAATTTGATTGCCTCTCCGGAAATCTTTACATTCTCTCCAGGACCAAAAGAGACACCCTCAACATTAAAGTCAACATCTAATTTATCAGTAATTGTAAAAGGCATGCTAGTAGCTCTATCATTCCCATATATAGCTTCAATAATACATTCCCCTAGAATATCTCCAATAATTGATTTATCTACACCTACTCCAACAGTAACATCTTTTTGTGCATCTGCTTGAAGAGAATGAATACTCCTATATAATTCTATTTTCTTCTCTCCACAAATTAAAGAAGTACTCAAAAACTCACTTTTTTTAAAACTAGAGCTTAAAGTCATATTTATCTCAAAGCTATCACCGATATTATATACCGTAGAGCTCGGCTGTCCAATAAATATTTCTGCCGGAATACTAGGAACTAAAGTTAGAGAAACTAACACTAAAACATATATCCAAATACCCCTTTTCATCCATATAAAAAGAATTTTTCTATATATAAATCTTCTTGCTTTAGAGAGATAGATAGTTTTATTCAATCAGGGCTCTCTAAATAGGCTTCTCTACCGATTGGATCGAAAAAGAATTTTAACTTTCCAGCTATTAAGAAATCAATTCCGATGATGCTAGGAGGAGGGACACCTTTCATTACTCTAATAGGAACTTGGACTGGAATTTTAATATTAATTTTATTTTGTATGCTAAGCTGTGCTTCTGGCAAAATTCTAGTTTTTATTTGAGCACCCCCTAAATTAACTTCTCTTTCCTCGCCAATGAGTTTTTGCATTTGAACTTGGGATATTCTCATTCTTTGCATATCAGCACTTCCTATAATTGTTGTTGGACTTCCAGTATCAATTATAGCATTAATAAAACTGAACACATGCAATGCCTCTGATTTTAGAGTAAGAGTCACCATAGGCCTTAACCCGCCAGCAAAAAACTCTACTCTAATAGGAAATCTCATATTATAGTAAAATTACAGCTTCTTCTGGATAAACAAACTCAATAATTATATAGGCAGGATTTTCTCCTTTTTCCTCAATTGCTTTTATAAGATTGAGCAAATCTTTATCCGTTGCAATAACGTTTTTATTTTTTATAGCAACAAAATTTCCAGTATATTTTGACCTTAGTAATCTTAAATTATTATAGAACCATCTACTATCTTCTTCAAACTCCTCAACATCTCTGGGAGATGCGTTTAATGCATCCATATTATTATAACAATCCTACAATATTTAAGTATTTTGATTATAACCCTAGAACTTATAGCCTTTCTTCTTTAAATGGTCTACAAGCTCCGATGTAGTGAACACTTTAATAATTAATTGTTCTTTGAAATGTGGATCATTTGACCAAATAGGAATATTATCTTTTGATAAAGAAAGCGCTATATATTCTATATCATTTTCATCTCTAATAAGAAACTTAGCCTTTTCTAATAACATATCAAAGTTTTCTTTTGGAACCACTATAATACTTTTTTTTATTTCATTCAATATTTCATTAAATTCATCAGAAGAAAGTCCGGACAATTTAACGATTCTTGTTTCATGTTTCATTAATTCTTCTAACAAATACTCTGGAGCAAATAAATCTAAAACTTTAGAGAAAATAAGTTCTTTAGTTGCTCCTTTTCCAATGAGAGCAGACATTAAAATTGAGGCGTCAATAATTACTTTTATGCCCATTATTAAAGTTTAGAATATGATTTTTTATTTCATTTCTGGGTTTAATACCCCGATGCTCTGCATCGGCCAGAAATGAAATTAGAAATTCTCGAGTCAAAAATTTCCGAATACCGCAGGGCTCTGCCCTGGTTCGGTAGGAAATTTTAGAGAATTTCTTTATATCTATTATGTAATGAGTTATTGATTTCTCTGCCTAATTTAAGGGCGTCCTCTTCTGTAAGTTTAGACTTAGAAGCAATTGCTTTTAGCCTCAATAGGGCATACACTTCTTTTTGAACATGCTCTGCTATTAATCTAGACCAATCTATATGAGGCAATTCTCTTAGTTTTTTCTCAAGCTCTTCCGATAATTCAATTTTTATCTCTCCCATAATATAACATATTTCCCTCGTATTTAAGTATTTTGTTCAAACTTAATTTTATCATATTTTCCCCCCAATGCAATATTTATAAACTTCTTCTTATATTATCAATAATGAAAAAAGAAAGTATGTTTAATCCTTGGGAAATTAAAGGAGAAATAGATTATAGCAAGTTAGTAAAAGAATTTGGTATTTCCCCTCTAGAAGTCCTTCCCCCAATTTTTAATAAAAATTTGTTATTTAGGAGAAAAATTGTTTTTGCCCATAGAGACATTCAAAGGATTCTGCTGGCTATTAAAGATAAAAAGCCTTTTGTCATGATGACCGGCCTCATGCCTTCAGGAAAATTTCATATAGGCCATATGTTGGTAGCCCAGCAGATGATTTTCTATCAATCACTAGGTGCAAAGATTTACATTTCAGTGGCCGATGTCGAATCTTATAATACCCGCTCAATGAGCATTGATGAAGCAAGAAAAGTAGCCAAAGATGAATATATTTTAAACTACATTGCACTTGGCCTAGACCCAAAAAAAGCAGATATATATTTCCAAAGTTCTAGATCTAAAGAGGCAGATAAATCGAATGCCTATTATAGACTGCAAAATCTTCTGGCTAAACATCTTACATTTGCAGAATTTAAAGCAATATATGGGGAAATAACCCCGGGAAAGATGGTTTCTGCATTGCTTCAAGCGTCAGATATGCTTCATCCACAACTTAGAGAGTTCGAAGGCCCTCTTCCAATAGTCGTTCCCGTAGGTATAGATCAAGATCCTCATCTAAGGCTTGCGAGAGATATTTCTCAAAGAATTAAATCACCTAATTTTATTCAGTTAAGTTCGACATACCACTTATTTGCCCCAGGTCTTTCCGGCGGAAAGATGTCTTCATCAGATCCTAACTCTTATATTGCATTAACAGACTCTTCAGAGAATGTAGAAAGAAAAATAAAGAAATACGCCTTTTCAGGCGGAAGAGACACACTAGAAGAGCATAGAAAAAAAGGAGGCAATCCTGATATTGACGTATCTTTTCAATATCTAAAATTCTTTTTTGAACAAGATGATAAAAAGCTTGAAAAAGTTTACAATGACTATAAATCGGGCAAAATGCTCACCTCCGAGTTAAAGAAAATTACCATAGATAAAATTTCTTCTTTTTTGAAAGACCATCAGAAAAAGCGTGAACAAGCCAGGAAAAACATGGATAGTTTATTTGGTTAATCCTTCTCGCATTAACTCCTTAATTCTTTCTTTATCCTTAGCAGTTATCTTTGTCATATTTTTCTTCGAAATTATTTAATTATTCCTTTTCATCTTTAGAACGATATTTTAATAAATAGCTAACAGCATCCCTTAATGAGGGGCTGTCTATCTCTCTTGTATGAGGATTTACACTATAGGTGTTTAATTTTGATAAAATAGCCCCATGATTCATGATCTTTTTTAATTCAGAATATAATTTTTTACTATCAAAATCTAGATTCGGATCCTTTCTAACATTTTTTTCAATGTGCTCTAATGGAATCCTGTGATTTCCAATAAAATATTGTCTGCTAAAGTAAAAACCCTTAGTTATTAATGTCCAGGCAATATCTGGATCAAACCCTTCTCTCGCCAATTCAATTTTTATTTTTTCAGTTTCACTTAATTTATTAGAAGTATCTTCAGTCTCCTTGCTTGACTCAGCAATAATACTGTATAATTTACCCCTAGTTTCTCTAATGGAATCAAAACTAGAATAATTTCCCGGTGATTTCGTAGGGTTAAAATCATCGATCATCCCATATCTAGTGGATAAATTCATTAATTCTTTAACACTATCTACATACCTTGATATCTCATTAGAATTCATAAGGAAAAGTTCAGGATTTTTTTCAATTAATGAACGAGCAGTGCCTATACCTAGTTTATCAGATAATTCCCTTGCAACATAATCAACATCATCGTCTCTTGTAAGTTTTGCAATTCTCATAGAATCAATCTGTGATACTGAATAATCGCCTATAATACTTGCCCTCAATTGAATGTCTTCAACACTATCTTGTTTGGGAACCTCATTGCCATCATCTGTTTCAGCTCTTAAGTTTGTTTTAAGAAATATATATTCATTATCTGTTAAGTCCCCATTCTCCCTTAATGTTTTCAACCCTTCTGTTATTTTGTCTGGATACTTATCCTTAAGAAGGGATAATTTTTCATCAGCTTTTTCCTCTAAAAATAAACTATAGTCATCAGCCTCATCTATTCTTCTCGATTCTAATTTGAAAGTAGAATAGGCTAATAATAATCCCTCCAATGTTGAAAAATATTCGCCCCTGTTTTTTTGTTTTTCTAATTCACCAGCCTCCATATCTAATAATTCAATATTCTTTTTAGCAATCTGTTTCATTTGGCTTTTATAAGATGGTCTAAAATCTTTAAGAGATTCTTTATATGTCATCGCACTTTCTTCAAATTTCTTTTCTAATCCTTGTCTTATCTTACCTATAAAATCGCCTAATTCAGCAGGATCTCTTCTAGCCAAGTCTTCGATTTCTTCAATACAACTATAAAAAGTATTATATTTCTCTTTATCCATATTCATTCCCGACCTATTTAGAATTTGTTTTAAATCCTCCAAGGATGAATTTAAACCCAATATGTAATTCTGTAAATTTTTTTCAGAATTATCTAATCTGATTTTTAACCCTTTTAATCCCTCAGCATATGCATAATTAAAAACAATATCTTTTATACCCATTTTACTAACGACTCTTAAAATATTCTTTGTAAATCTATCATCGACAATTTCAACCATTTCCTTAAGATGTTCTTTTGGAATAACTTTATATGCCTCAAGCAAAAGTCTTCCTTCATTTAAAACTTTTAATTCAGATTCAATTTCGTCCTTTTTTTCAAGCAAATATCTAAAGGATTCTAATGCCCCTTTTTCTCCACTACTAACTTTATTAATATTTCTTTTATGCAGAGATTCTTGAGCTCTTAATCCCTCTATAAACTTCTTTCTATTTTTTTCCCTATCGGCTTTATACCAATTTATTGATTCCATAACTTACTTTATCCTCTCCAATGCTTCCTTAAACTTTCTAACATGATTAGGCGTGTAATTATTTTTTGGAATAATTCCTTTTGGATTAGGCATATCAGGATTTCTTTCTTTCCAAACACATTGTATTAATTCATAGCTTTCTTTTCCTAATTTTCCATCAACTTCTAAACCATAATCTGCTTGAAATCTTTTTAAAACATTTTGACTTTCTTCCCCAAAATCACCGTCAGTTTTAAGTCCAGTTCTATAAAGGTCATTTAATTGCTGTTGTACTCTTGCATTTCTTGGAGCTAAAGATCCGGCATTATAAGCCGCGACAGCTAAGAAGGCATCTCCATATTCATCAAGCCCTTCCTTAAATATGGCCTGAGTATATTTTTCATTTATCGTAGGATTAAATAAACTCTCCTTTATTTCTTCTTTATTATTTCCTAATCTAGGCAATTCCGGATGTCTTTTTTCAAAAATTTTAGCAGTTCCCGTCAATATCTGCCCTAATCCGTAACTTGTATCATTAATATGGGGCTCATCTCTTTCAGCTTTAGATTCACCATTAGATTCTATTTTAAAAACAGCCTTAACGCATTCATCTAAAGAATAAGATCTAGGGGAAACTTCAACTCTAGCTTGAGGAAATCGAGCTTCAGCCCTTATTTTTTCCTCAATTTCGCAATAACTATTTTCATTTGAAGAATCTATAGGGGCGAATACAACTGGCTCTGCACCAATGCCTTCTTCTATCACCCTTTCATCAAATATCATATGTGTGGGTGTAAGATTAACTGGATCCAATTTACGATTTTCTCTTGGATTGTAAGCTAAAGTACTCAAACTATCAAAATACAATAATATCCCTGCTGTTGCACCAATAAGTTTTCTTATATCTCTTTCTATAGGGGGAAATGAATGTCTAACTATATTTGCCTCTTCTACTATGAATTTCTTTATTTTATTTCCTGTTTCCTTCATTTTTTGTATTACTTTCATAAAATAAGCTATAAACCTGTCCTTTTAAATCTTTCTAGTGTAACTACTATATAGTGCCACTATTTATACAAAATTCTCTTAGTAAGCAATAAACCGCAGATACCTGTAACAATAAGTTGTATTAACGGAGACAAACCTAAACCAAAGATCACAGGCATCCATTCATTATAACTCCATTTTTCAAGCAAATAAACCCCTCTATATTCAATCCAAATTGCCAAAATTAGAGCAATAACACTAAATCCTATATAATTCCCAATTTTCTTATCTCTAATCCATATTAAACCTGACTTTAATCCAACCAAAAAATATGCCAAAAGAATCATTCCAGCATCAATTATTGAAACATGACTTATTAGCCTCAAATAAGTTGGAGAATTCATATTCTCGCAGCAATTATAAAATAATACAGAATGGTAAGACTCCCATATAAAATTTAGCCCAAAACTTATTAAGAATAAAGTTATCCCAAGTAAAATTAATTCCTTTAGTCTCATATCTTTCTAAAATCAATTCAATATTTAAAGTTAAACTTTAGTGCAAATATTGCTTACACACTTAGCTTTAATTTCTTTGTTAATAATATTAGGTTCACAATCAGGACATCTCAAATACGGCTCACATTTGTCAAAATCTTTAAAGTTATCAATTTTACATTCGTAAAAATCATCTTCACAATTACTTTCGATCCAATTGTTATTGTATTTCTCGAATGATTCTCTATTGACGGCAATAAACTCTTTCATGCTATAGTCAATAGTTCCGCAATCACCGCATATAGAACAACCTAATTTTTTGTTTTCATTAATTAATATGCAATCGCTATCCTCTTCACATATAGTGCCTAGTTCATCTACTTCAGGTATAATCTCGCTTGATGAATTAATATTGGAATTAGGATCATCAATTTTATCTTTTATTTCAACGTTTTCAGACTTGTTATAGTAAAAGATAAATAAGAAAACTATCACTGCAATAATCAAAATATGAATAATAACGCTTTTTTTCATGATCTCTTTAATCATTTTTCATTTAAAACCTTTTCGTTTATTTTTATTTAAGATTAACTCTTTTGAAAAGTAATTTATACATGTATTTTCTAAAATGTCTATGGACAATCTTACTAAAAAGCAAAGAAGTTATTGTATGAGTCAAATAAAAAGTTTTGGCACTAAAGTCGAACTTAAATCAAAAAAGGAATTAAAAAGTTTTGTTTACCAGCCAAATTTATACGGAAGGCCAGATTTTGCCGAGTTAAAAAATAAAACAATTATATTTATTGACGGATGTTTCTGGCATAAATGCCCAAAACATTATATAAAGCCAAAATCCAATAAACATTATTGGCTGCCTAAGTTAGAAAAAAATGTTCTAAGAGCAAAAGAAGTTAATTTAAATTATAAAGCAAGCGGGTGGAATATTGTAAGAATTTGGGAGCATGAATTAAAATAGACTTTTTTGATTATTTATTCTCCCGCCTTCCAAAACTATTTTCATATTTTCAGCTACTCTCTGAATGACTGAGACTGTTACACTATTTCCTGCTTGATGATAGAGTTCGCTGTCAGATAAATCGGAAGGTAATTTGAAATTCTCAGGAAATCCTTGAAGCAAAAAACATTCTTTAGGTGTAAGTTTCCTTATTCCCTTAGAGTTTTTTATAATAGGTACATTATGCCCTCCTCTTCCCATGTTTGCAGTTAATGTTGGGACAACTCCTTTTTTATTTGCCCTTACATATTTTCTTCTCCATTGATAAACAGTATGTTCTGAATTGATGTCTTTCTTTATTTTTTCGTATAATGGTTTATTATTATAATAATATTTATCATGAGCTTCTTCAGCGACAAGTAATCTAAAACTTTGGGTTAATGGTATTTTCTCTGGAAAATCAAAAGATTCTGCCTTTTTTTTGTCCAAAAATCCAACAATAAATATCCTTTCTCTATTTTGGGCTACATTTCCATGGGTCATGCTGTTAAGAACTTTCGCTTTAATATGATAGCCTAATTTTTCAAGAGTTTCCTTGACCACCTTAAATGTTCTGCCGCGATCATGCCCATTAAGGTTTTTTACATTTTCTAGCAGAATAGCTTCTGGTTTTCTTTCTTCCAATATTTGAGCAATCCTAAAAAATAAATTCCCGCCCACTTTTTCATCTTTAAACCCTTTTCTATGGCCTGCGATAGAGAATGCCTGGCATGGAAACCCTCCCAGCATTATCTCAAATTCAGGAATTTTAGATATATCGACTTTCCATATATCTTCTACATGAAGTTTAGGCTCTTTATGATTCAAGTCATAAGTTTTTTTGCAATTCTTTTCAATATCATTAGCAAATACTGTCTTAAAGCCTGCTCTTTCGAATCCAATTCTAATTCCCCCAACACCTGCAAATAAGTCTGCTGTTTTAAACTCTTTTTTCATTATTTTACTTATGATTTTCATTTTAATTAGTTTTGCTTAATTGACTAAACTTTCTAATTTATTTTACTACTTATAGTAATACTTTACAAAGTAATAGGAAATATTTAAATGTTCCTATTTATGAAGTCATACTTTACAAAGTAACTTTTATATAGTAAAGCTGCATTTCTTTAATATGCCTGAAATTGAAATAAAAGTTAAAGGTTATAAGTGCAATAATTGCAAATATATTTGGCAGCCTCGTTCTAATTTACAAAAGCCTTTAATATGTCCAAAATGCAAAAGTGCAAGATGGGATAAAGAACCTCGAAAGCCGAAAATAAATTAAAACTTCTTTATTAATTCTTTCCACTCATCATCCGAGTTATGCATATCAGCAACACTCGATATATATCTCCAATCTCTAAACTCTTGGCCTGGAATTTCTTTTACTTTGGCAAACTCACCATGAAAAGAAAAACCAGTTATCCAAATAGGTATTTCTTTTAACTCTTTTATCTTCCTATAACTAGGTTCTTTATCAAGAAAATCTTTGACTTTCTTAAAAAAAGAATGTTCTCTTAATATTCTAAATAAATGATCAGAAGGAAGCCCCACTCTAACAAAAATATATACGTCAGATTTCCTATTTGCATTGTCATACTCCAAAGGGTCAACGACATTAAAACAGCTTTTCCATTTACTTGATTTAATAGCTATATTTATATTAGTCTTTCTTGTCTGTCCATTCGCTATAATTCCTATTAAATCTTGTTCAGTTATATAGTCTGGATGAACTTCAATATCAAGTTCTGTTTCAATTCCAAACTTTTCTTTCAAAAATTTTTGAACTCCATATTCTGCTAAAATACCAAAGATAAAATCATCGGCTTTTTGAGGTTCGCTTCTCGCTCCTCTGATGCCTGTTCCTCTGCTTTTATTACTTGCATAAGCCATTTTTATAGCAAATTCAAAGCATTTTTCATATTCTGATAGACTAAGAATCACAATTCTATCATTTTTTAATTTTAGCCATCTATCTAATTCAGACTTGTTGAAAACCCATCTTGAGCCTTGTTTAAAAGCATTAATTTCTTTGCTATTTTTAAAATAATTTTCAAATTCTTTCTTTTCAATACCTAAATATTCTAAAGCTTTTTTTGCAGTTAGAACTTCATCAGTCATAAAAAAACATATTTCTTCGGCTTTTAATTCTTTCTAGCAGGCTCAAATCCAAGGCCACACAAACATTTATATAACTCTTAATTTTTCTAAATTAGATATGGTTGAAAAAAAGAAAGAAGAAACCAAAGAGCAAAAAGCACCACAGCCAGCAAATCCTGCTAATAATCCATTGCCTCAATCAAACAAAGGTTCCAAATCAAAGATTATTATAGCAATTATAATCGTAGCAATAATTGCCGGCGTACTTTTCTACTTCCAAAAATCCACAACAGTTACAGAGGATAAAACAGCCGCTACAGTCAATGGGCAGGTTATAAAACAAAGTGAACTTGACAAATTATATGATACTCTCCCTGAACAATATAAATTAACGACTTCAAGAGAATCTATTCTAAATCAACTTATTGAAAGAGAAGTATTATATCAAGAAGCAGCCAATTCAGGAATAAGTTTGACAGACCTTCAAGTTAAAGACAAGATGGATGAAATTCTAGCACAGCAAGGAATAACCAAAGAAGCGTATATAGAGATGCTAGCACAGCAAAATTTAACCGAAGACGATTTATTATTGGAATATCAAAAAAGACTTACAATTGAAGAATATCTCAAAAAAACACTTTTAACTAAAGTAAATGTTACAGAAAAAGATATTAAAGAATATTATAACGACAATAAAGAACAGTTTAAAATAAAAGAGCAAGTAACAGTCAAGCATATTCTTTTCTCTACAGAAGCATCTTCCGATGCCGAACAAGATGAGAGAGCAAAAACGATTCTTAAAGAATTAACAAAAGATAATTTCTGCGAATATGTATCCAGATATTCGGGCGATCAAGGAAGTTTAGAAACTTGTGGAGAATATACTTTCTCTGCCGATGATCCGTATGTTCAAGAATTTAAAGACCTATCCTTTAAGCAAGCTGTTGGGGCAATGGGCATTGTAAAAAC
Source organism: Nanobdellota archaeon (assembly GCA_030648155.1). GTDB lineage: Archaea > Nanobdellota > Nanobdellia > Pacearchaeales > GW2011-AR1 > JAUSIK01. Next base: position 106,613 of record JAUSIK010000002.1, read on the forward strand.
CCAATTTGGGTACCACATCATATGGACTGTTAAGAAAACACAGCCAAAAACTCTTCAATATGCAGAAGTAAAAGAGACTATTAAGCAAACCTTAACATCCCAAAAGACGCAGGAACTATATCCTACTTTCTATGAAGAGTTAAAACAAGATGCAGATATAAAGATAGATTATGTTGAGTCTGCTGTTATTCAATAAACAAATTTTCTTAAAATCTATAAGTAAATCCTATTTGAACAATAGGCTGATTTCTTTTTATTTCTCTAGTTTCTTTATCACCAAGATTAACATTATAGCCCCCAACCACTCTAACTGAAAAATTATTGCTTGGATTTGACAAGGTTATTGTTCCTGTTGGTTTAAGATTCCAATCATTTCCTCCTATCAAAAAATCATCAGAATAAACCGCAGTCATGTCAGGAGTAAGAGCGACTGTCCAGCCATTCTCATCACCGCCAATTTTACCAATTGGAAAATTCCTAGAGGCACTTAATAAAAAGTAATCTCCAGATTGAACCCCTTTATGTTCCCATAAATGCCTCCATGTAGTTGCAAGATTAACCTCTCCAGAATATACAGCCCCTAGTTCACTAATTATATCATGATTGCCTAAAAATTTATTTGGATATTCCCAATACTGGACATTCGTATTCAAAGATAGATCTCCTTTCAATGCATCTAGATTTCTAAAAATACTCCCAGTATTAAAAATTGAACCGCTATCATAACTTAATATCCCATCTACCTCCACAGTTTTATCCACTAAGTCCCCTTTAAAGTCTTTAGCAATATTTCCCCACCCAGTTACTGCTAAATAGTCCCCTATATTAAGAACATTTTTTAATCCAAGAGTTAATGAAGATTGATTTACAGGTCCGCCTTTAATATCAAATCCATTAGCAGGAATATATTTATTGGCAAAAAGTGTATCTATTGATCCTGCAAACTCCAGTTTCCCTTCATCCTTTTCTTCTATCTTTTCTTCAAGTTGAGACTCAACAACCTTTCTAGGAGATTTATCTAAATTTACTTCCTCTCCCTTTAATCCAAATGAAGAAATAGACGCAACTAATGCTATACCTAACATTTTACCTATATATTTAATCATAAAATTTTATCATTCTGATGATATTTAAACATTTGGTATGTAACCACTTTAGAATAACAGTTAAAACTTTTCCAAACCCTTCATGATTTTTGTTAAATCAGACTCTCTTTCAAATGTATTTAATGTAAGAAGATCGATATAAATTTCTGGTTTTTCGGCAGAAGTATAGGAAGGTAATTTTTTTGTTCCTTGAATAGCATTCGGACATTTAACACCGTAAGATATACTTTCTGTTTCATAAAATAAATGTCCTGTAGCATTTAAGGATGGGTCAGAAAGGCGATTCGCTCCTAATGAACTATATGCTCTATTTCTCATCATTCCTTTGCCATCACAGCCACTCCAAAAGTGTGATGCAAAAGATAAAATTTTATTAGGATAGAGCTCAATTACACATGAAGATGTTTCTACTAGCTTTTCCGCATTCTCTAATCCACCAACCAAAGCTATAACTTTTGAATCTTTTTTAAAATCTTCAGGATATGAAACATTTATTTTATAATAGCTCTCAAAAGGAACGAATCTAACTGTTTTATCCTCACTAAAAATAGCTTCTACAACTTTAGAGGAATTATTTTTAATTTTATCCCCTAAGATCGATTCATCTAAAAAAAGATCTCTCTCTTCCATACAATTTCCTGCACAGAAATCAGATGATTTTTCAGTATAATGATCTATTTTATTTAGATTTCTTGCTTCTTCTTCAGTTAATGAACGCCAACCTTTTCCATTACCCGTATCTCCAAAAAATCTGCTTTTAATTGGAGGCTTATCTTGAATAAACATTCCACCGTGATAATTTAAAACTCCAGTATTGGCTGCGATACTTTCACCATTAATACATTTCATAACTTCTTTGGCATATTTATTCTCTAGATTCATGAATGCTGAATGATAAAGAGAAATCAGTTGAGACATTACAGGCATTTCAAATCCTAGTCCATAATCTGCTTCTCTTAAATCAAGAAAATGCCCTTTCAGCGGAAAAAGGCGAAACTCTAAATTACCATCGACAGTTACTGTTTCTTTTCTTGTATCTACTTCCCATTTAGGCTTGCCCATAAAAATGAGTTATAAAATACCTATATAAATATTCCTAGTTTCAATTACCCTCATACTCCACAACAATATTATCATGATCCTTAATAACATAATTTTCAAAATCACTATTAGCAACTCCATTAACCTTCATAGTTAATGTGCCTTCATCAGTGCATTTATCAAAAATGCATTGAGAACTAAACTCTCTTCCCCAAATTTGGAAAAATTCTCCTAATTTAAACTCTCTTTTGCATGGCCCCTCAATATGAATTTCATTATCTGTCGAGTGAGTATGCATTGGCCTCATAACTCCAGGAAGAATACCTACATTTGCAGGAACTGTCTGCTTTTGTCCATCAATAAGAATGTTAAGGCTGGCATGTATATGCATTGCAAGATTAGTATGCCCTCCAATATTAACTTCTGTAACAGGAGCAGTCTTGCATGAATTAACACCCTGATAAGTAGAATAAACAAGCCAGGCCATTCCAATGGCGATTAATCCAATAATTATAATTGCGATTGCATAATTTTTAATCTTTTTAGTGTTAACTTTTGCAGGTTTTTCCTCAACTGGATGTTTTGCTTGCTTGTGCTGGGTTAATCCATTCTCGTCCTTAAATGTCGCGTGACATATCTCACATTCTACTCTGTCTGCCATTTTTGTCTTTTCCTTTATTTTAATTCAATAAAAAAATAAAAATAAAAATATCTCTTTATGCGTTTAATTCAGCGTCAATAGCTTGTTTGAATGCACTAAATGGTTGAGCACCGCTTAACAATTTTCCGTTAACAAAAAATGCAGGTGTACCCTGAACTCCAGCAGCACTTCCCTCTGCTAAATCATTTTGAATTTCACTTTTGTATTTGTTGCTGTCTAAACAGCTTCCTATGTCATAGCCTAATTCTTTAGCCCACTTTTTTAATTCAACAGCTCCAAATTGAGCAGTCTTTGTAACAGGAGCAGTAGCGCTTCCTCCATCTAAAATATTTCCTTCAGTGAATATTTTATCATGCATTTTAAAGTAAGCCTCGTCTCCGCCTTTCTCTCTAACACATTCTGCTGCAATTCCAGCAGGTGTTGCGGCTGGATGTATGCTATCTAATGGAAAATCTCTATATACAAATTTGACTTTTCCAGTCTCAACATATTCTTTCTTTATTTGTGAATATGTTTCTGTCCAAAACTTTCTACAGAAAGGACATTGATAATCAGAAAATTCAATTATTTCAACTGGAGCATCTTTATCTCCAAGAACAGCATCATCATCTGCATCAATCTCAACTCTGGCGTTTTGTCCAGGAAGAGGATTCCCAGGATTATTAACTACATTTCCCGTTGGGGAAGTGTTATCATCACCCATAAAGAATACAAATGCCCCTACTATTAAAATAGCTGCTAAAATGAAAGTAGAATACTTCCATAACGTATCTTTTCTAATAGTTATTGTATCGTTTGCTTTAATAGCATGACTTTGGCTTTTATTATCTTCGTTCATCATCATTTACCTCCTTTCATTTTCTGTTTAAGCATAACCTTACATGAACTATTAGATGTTTTAAATATTGCTATTGATAATATTACTATTGATAAAATAGATAATTCCAACCCGTCAAAAGGCAAGACTGCTAAAAATACACTGCTTACACCTAAGGCCGAGGCCAATCCAATACCGCAAGCAGCACATCCTGGAGCAAAAGCCCCTAGCAATATCCCTAAACTAGAAAATAATCCGGTCCCTTTATCCTTTCCACCAATTATTTTTACCTTATAAAATATCAAACTTGATAACATTCCCAGCATTAGACTGATGATAAGCACACTTACAAAAGAGCTGATTTTAATTATATCTCTAAATCCAATCATTAAAGAAATAAATAATTTAATACTTCCAATAAAACCTAAAATAGAGTAAAAATCAATTATGGCCCTATAATTAGCAATAAATACGTTTAAGGAATAGAACATTACAGCAACAACTAAAGCTAATAATACATATTTAATATTAGAGAAAACCTTTACTATATGTTTCAATTCATTTTTCATACATATTTAACTAAAACTACCTATATAAAAATTACCCTCTGAACAATATACCCTAAAACGTCCATTAACCTTAAATTTGAAGGAATTACCGTTCATAGACCTTTCTCTATATGTTAACTCCAGATTATAACTTGATCTCCTCTTTAATCTATAATTTATATTCATCCCCTATCTATATTAGCAATCGGACATTACTTAGTATTATGTATTTAATTTTGAGTGCATTAGCATATATTTTTGATTTTAATCTGTTTGTAAAACATTAAGATAAGAGGTTTACTTTACATCATACCTTCAAATAAACTTCAAGCGTTTTGCCTTTCTCAATTCTTTTAATTATTCCCCGTCTTTCCAATTCCTGCAAAACATAGCTTAGTTTAGACTTTGACATATCAGTTCTAATTCTTAACGTGCTTTGTGTAATTCCAGGTTGGTCTCTTACAGCCTTTACAACTTTCTGTTCATAATCATCTAAAGCTTTTAATAAAATATCAAATTTGCTATCCTCGACTTTTTGATTTTTATCATCTTCTAATTTATTTAATATAGCTTTTTCTGTCTTATTGAAAAATAAAAGATAAAAACCTAGTGCTAAAATGAATGAAAAAACTCCAACGGCAATATGGCTGAAATTTAATGAATACTCAATATTCATGCATTCTTCATTTGGAAAACACCCCATTTCTTTACCATCTTCAATCAATTTTCCAGTATAGTATAAAAACATCCCGCCAACAGTCAAACTTATAACAATCAGTAACACTCCTAATTTGCTATTCTCCATATTTAATTCAATATGTAATTCCTTATATTCTTTATGGTAGGTTCAATAAGTTTATATCTGGGAACAAAAGTTTTCACATAGTGTTTTAACCGTGTAGCTACTAAATTCCAATTAATATTCTTAAGATATTTTTATAAAGGTCTAATTCGTTTTTTTAAAATGGAAGAGTACAAAGCAAAATTTATAGACTTTTTATTAAAGACAGGTGCATTAAAAGTTTTTGAAAATCCTTCTGATGACAGAACTCTAAAAAGTAAACGAATTTCTCCATGGTTTGTTAATATCGGTGATTTTAATGATGGCGAATCCTCTAATACCTTAGCAGGATTTTATGCAGATGCAGTGATTAGCTCTGGAATCGAAGCTAATGTTTTGTATGGGATTCCAGATAAAGGTGTAGGACTGGCTGCTCCAATTGCAATGGCTATGGCTGCAAAAGGACATAATGTTGGATGGTTCTTTTCAAGAAAAGATGAAAAAACTCATGGAGAAGCCACAAATTTAGGTCCTGAAGATAGAATCAAAAAATTAACTGTTGGAAGAGCTCCAAAAGTAAATGATTCAATTGTCCAGTTAGATGATGTTTTTACTGCAGGTGATGCAAAATATGAAGCAAATGCTTTTATGAAAAGTTTGGGGAGAACAAATCTTCCACTTCTTGCAATTGCAGTTGATAGGCAAGAAGTAGCGATTGATAGTCGGGAAGCAATTGCCGAATATCAAGAAAAAACTGGAACAAAAGTTGTATCAATTGTAAACGCAGTTGATGTTTATAATGTTTTGAAAGAAGGAAATCTTGCTCCTCAAAAAGCTTTGGAAAGATTAGCAAATTACATAAGAGTTTATGGAACAAAAGATGCTCGTGTTGCAATGGGTATAGGGTTGGAGCAAAAAGTAATTGGAAGAGACAGAAGTGTTATTCCTGCGTGTGATGTTGAGACTTTAGAGCAATTTGAAGAATTAGTAAAACAAACTGCTGATGTTGATGGAATTGGCGGATATAAAATTGGGTTTGAGTTAGGATTAGGATTCGGTCTTCCTGCTGTCGTTGCTGCAGTAAGAAAGCACACAGACAAGCCAATAATTTACGATCATCAAAAAGCAGGAACAGATATTCCAGATACTGGTAAAAATTATGCAAAATTAATGAAGAGATCTGGAGTAGATACTGTTATATTTTTCCCACAAGCAGGACCAGAAACAGAAAGAGCTTGGATTTATCATGCTTTAGATAATGGATTAAATGTTATTGTTGGTGGAAGAATGACTCATCCAGCTTATGCTGTTAGCGAAGGTGGATTTATTACAGATGAAGGAGCTTTAGATATGTATAGAATCGCTGCAAGAGCAGGAGTTAATAATTTTGTTGTCCCAGGAAATAAACCTGATGTTATAGAACAGATTAGAGAGGCTGTAGAAGCAGAAGGTGTTTCTCCAATATTCTACGCTCCCGGATTTATTGCACAGGGTGGAAAAATTGAATCTGCTGCAAAAGTTGCAGGCGATAGATTCCATGGAATTGTTGGGAGAGGAATTTATCAGGCTAAGAATATGCACGCTGCTGCAATTGAACACACTTCTCAACTTTAAAAATTAGTATATGGGAACTTTCTTTCCGCTAAATTTATAACTTAATACATAATTTAATTTTCATGAAAACAAACCTAGAAACTTTAGCAAGAAATCATAATTTTGTAGTTCTAGATCCGGCTATTCTTCATGATTTTGACAAAAACAATCTATCTAATAATTTCTTAAAAATGGCGGAAAATATCTATTATCAACACGATAATATAATTACGTTTCCTTCAGCCTTTAATTGGGGAGACAAAGTGCCTAGAAAAATAAGAGCAAAAACAATTAGAATAAGTAGACTTCCTTACTATAGGGGACTTTTAAAATATGCAAGATCCATAAGATATGGAAATATTGATGACTATAATTGTCGTATTTCAGCCTGTACTATCGCACTATCATACCATTCTAAAAAAACAGCTTTTGTTTCATCAGATCAATGTTTGCATAAATTCATTAATAAATTTGCTCAATTAGTACAAACCGGCCAAAATCCAACTATTCCTAAAAGAGTTAATTTACTAGATGCCTATTTCTTTGATAAATCTAACTTCTCTTTAGAGTTGACCTATGGAGAATTTTCATAATTATATCTGCCCCAAATTAAATTAATTTCATGGCTAGTAATGATATAATCTTTATTTCTATCCATTTCTTCTAGCTTTCTCATCATATTATTATCCTCAAGGTTCTTACCCCTGCCTATTATAAAAGTCTTAACACGTTCCAATTCAGAAGACAATACTCTATATCCATGTGGCAGGTAAAAAATATCTTTGGGATTGTTTGTTTCCAAAACCTTCATTGCATCCTCAATGTTTGCAAACTTGTATTCTCTTCTTTCGCAATATGGCTCACCCCTGCATCCATGTATTAAATACAAGCTAATCATTCCTAGAATCTTTTTATTAATTCTCATCCAATTTTAAAATTTAATTTATTTAAAAATCTTTACATAGAATTATTTTAAAATTTTCTTAATATCACCCAATTGAATTTTTAAGTAATCATATAATCTTTCAGCTTCATTAATGTTAATACGTGCTTCATCTTCTTGGTTGTTTTTAACTGCCAGGTATCCTTCATAAGCTGTCTTTCCTCTAGAAGTATTATTTATTATTTTTATAAAGTCTTTTTTCGAGTAATTATTTTTTTCAATTAAACTTTTTATAATATATAAAGTGCGTATCCTTAAAACTAGAGTATAGGCAATCTTATCACTAAGGTTTTTTTTACTTTTCTTCTTGATCTTTTCTATGATTTCTTTAATTATCTTCAATTTATTTTCAGTAGTTTCAATATAAGGACTTACATTATTCTTATTAACTATTACGTCAATAAGTTCAAGATATGCGGAATTTAGCAAGGCTTTTGCTTCTTTTAGCATAGGCCCAATAGGAAGCAAATCTTGTTTTAATTTCTGTTCAACTAGCTTTGAAGAAACAATTAGTATATTATACATGCCTTCGCTAATAACTTCTTTATCTAAATTTCTAGTTATAACTAAAATATCGATATCACTATTTGCATCTTCCTCTCCTCTTGCGTAACTTCCAGTTAGATAAATTCCAATTATTTCTCCAAACTCAATATGTTCCTTAATAATATCTAAAACATCAAATAGTATAGTTTTGTTATCCTTCTTTATTAATTCTACTCTAACTTCTTTGTTGAGCCAAGCCCTAGGCAACACCACAGCTGAGGAATTTCCTGCTTTAATTGTCTTTTTTATTTGAATCTCCATCATTTTCCTCCAAATATTCTTCATCTTCATCAATTTGTTTTAAAAATTTCTCATCTATCTCTTTTCTCCAATAGTCTTTAGTAGTATCTTTCCTGCCGGTTTCATTCTTAATTTTATCTTCGTGTTTAGCTACCTGTTTACCAATAGACTTAATCCTCTTCTCACGAACACGTTTCATATGTTTTCTATCGCTCATGTAAGTACATGTACTTACATATTTATAAATCTTTACATAGAATTATTATTTATCAAACCCAACACTTTCTCCCTTAATAGCGCTATTCTATTGAGAACATTTAGTGCTTCATTAATAGAAATTTCCTTGCCATAATAATTTATACTATTCCTTATTTTTCTTAACTCATCAAATTCCGATCCTAAACCAGCCATATTCATTATTTCCTTCAAAAAAGGAGTATAACATTCATGATTATATACCTTGTATCTTTTTTTAAGAGCAAGAGACTCAAGCACTTCCCTTAAAGAATCATAGGAAAGAGAAATTTTTGAACTTGCGCTTTTCTCATTAAGCTCAAGCAAAGATTGAGAATCAAATTTGTTTTTACTAGTCTTCAACAATGACTCAATGAGATTTATATCCTCATTTACCTCTTTGACTATTCTCTTTTTATAACATTCCTCCCAATCCATTACAATCTTAATTTCCCCTCCATTACATACCCATTCAATATGTTATTTAGTAATTCTTCATTTTTCGAAGTTTTAATCTCATCAATCCAAAAAATTTGAATTTTTCTTTTTAATTTTCTTTCAAAATTTTCCAGATTAAATTTCTTTTTCACTCCAATTATTGCAATGTCTATATCTGAATCAGCCTTGGCTTCTGCTTTTGATAAAGATCCAAACAAAATTATTGTTGGGCTCATTAAGTTTTTAGAAAACAATCCAATTAACTCATTTAGCTTTTTTCTCCAATATATTCTTGAAAATTCCAAAAAATCTTTGCTATCTTTATTTGCATAATATAATATATAATTCCTGTCATTTTCTCTCTTTAATATACCTTCTTTTTCAAAATTAAATAAAATTTTTGATGCAGTTGGGGGAGAAACGCCCATTAGTCTGGAATACTCTCTCACATTAATCCTTCTATAACAATCTTCAAAAAACAGTTTTAACTGGTGAATAACATCTATCATATGTTAAATTTAATTAACATATGTTTATAAATCTTTACATAGAATTATTATCGCCACTACTTACTAATATTATAATGTGGATTATATAGTTTCAATCTAACCTGTATCATATTTCCCAAAACACCCAATGCCAACTCTTTATATTCATCGTATTGTCCTTTATTTTCAATACCCGAATTCAACCAATTATGGTTTTTTATTACTCCTTTTCTAATTAAATTTGCTCTAATATTAGGGTATAAATCTAATGAAGCAATGCCAGAATAATCCACCATTAAAATTTTATCAACACCGGCATTTAATGAAATCATGGACAAATTCTTTATATCTTCAAGTCTCTCTAACCTTCCTATTAAAGGTACTCTTCCTCTGAGTTTCGCTCTAATCTCACCCTCATTCAAAATTTCATTAGTTAGCTCATTAATATTATTGTTTTTCATAATAACTTTATTAAAACCTTCTTTTTAAACATTTGCATCTGTAATTACTACTTAGTTACATTTTTTTATATTAAAATCAAAACCTACATTTTATATTACTTGCTTTCTTTATCTTTTGAATCTCTTTCATCATCTAATTTATCTTCCATTGCAACTAAAGATAGAATAAGTCTCTTATCAATATCATTATTATTCAAAGTAATAGTATAATCATCCCAAAAAACAGATTTTACAGTTCCCCCAATTGTCCTTTTTTCATTATCAATAATATCTGTTGTGTGGACTAAAGACATTCCTCTTTCATCACTTGTAGCAACTTTTGTATTATTAAAATCATATATTTCAATCAGATGCCCAGGATTGAAGCTTAAAACAACCTCATCTAATCTCCCTATTTTATTACCTGAAGAATCATAAACTGTCGATTGATGGCCAAAAGAAAGTATTTTTTCTTGAGCATAACCAAGATGTTTTCCTTTTTCTTTAGTCCCAGCATAAAAATCAAATCTTTTTCCCCAATTAAAAACATCCTCATATACCGTACCAATTCTATTATTATCGACAATAACATTATATCTTTTTCCCCAAGAAAGAGGAACTTCCTTCATCTCGATTCTTGTACTTTGATCAAGTTTGTCTATGCAATCTTCAACGAAATATTGTACTTGCATTGAATTTTCTTTATAACTTTTACATACTCCCCCTATGAGTCCAATTCCTAAGAGTCCCAATCCTAATCCCAAAGATATTGCTTTTTTCTTCATAAATAGCGCAAATAAAATGCATATTTAAACATTTCCAAATAAATAAATATGATTGAAGATTGAAAAAATACTAACCATATCCTCAATCATCACCAATTAATCCAAGAAGGTAACCTAATCCTGTTTTAAATTCTTCAAAATTTCTTTGTGTATATTCACTTTCAATTCTATCAAGAGCAGGCTTATAATAATCTAGCGATTCTTTGCCATAAGAAGCCCTATTTCCTCTAAATTCTAATGTCATTCCATAAATATCTTTCATTTCATCAGGATTTACTCTTATTGCCCCCAGTTCTGAATCTCTGGCCAGATCTATCCAACTTAAATCTTTTCCTATTTTTTTCTTAGTAATAGCCTCTATTAATCTCACTGTAATACCCCAATCAGCTAATGCTTTTATCATACAATATTCAATTCTTGTTAATTTATAAATATTTATCTTTAAATCAGACTAGTTATTAATTGTTTTTTACATATTTTAATAAGTTAATCAATAATTCCAATAGCAAGCTGCACCAATATAATAAATAGAACTGCCAAAAGAGCAAAACCAACTGCAATTATATTCTTGACATTATCTATCTTACTCGTTGTCAACACATATATTAAACCAGTTCCTAGCAACAAACTTCCAGCAGTAACAAAATAGGATAATACCTAAATAACCATCTAATTTAAACGCATTGCGATGAATGATTCATTTCTAAAAATTAATAATTTAATGAGAGCTATACTTTTTTAATGTTTCAAATAATTTTTTAAAATGATCTCTAGGATCAAGACTATCTTTTAGCTTCCAACTTGATGTATCTAACTGATCTAATTTTCCAGTTTCTTTCAAACTAATTGCGTTCACAAATTCCCCTAAACCTTCGTTATATAGAATTTGTTGAGGGCACCAATCAACAAAATCAATACTTACAGGATCGAATCTATCACCTAATGTTTCCTTAAATTCATCATAATTTTCAAAGTTTTCACTAATCTTGTAAGGAATTTGTGAAAGTTTTATAATTGCTTCTAAGGCCCCTATATGTCTTTCATTTAAATTTGCTGGTTGAAATTTTTCATCATCTATATCACTTCCATTAGATCCAAAAACTTTACCTTTACCCCCAATATTATAATAACGTAATATAGGTTCACGAATAAATTTTCCATCGGGCCATTGAGGATTATTAAATTCTTTCTCTATAAGTGTAACTACTGGGCCTCTTAAATCATTTTGAGTAAATCCTCTCTTTAATAATGATTTCTTAAAAAAATTATCAGCCGCTCTGAATCCATATATCTCAATTCTTCTAGAAGGAGAATTTTGATAAATTATATCCCCATTATAGAAACCAGTTAAACAAGCTTTTCCTTTATATATTTGAAGAGTGTTGTATATTCTGGTAGCAATTTTTTCTTTTCTTTTGGAAATTTCATTTTTCATTTTATCTTTATTCTCAGAATAAGATTCTAAGGTGCTGCACCTCTAAAATATAATTTATTAAGTCTTTTTAAACTTAATTACAATAAACAATATAATGGGCCAAAGTTAAAGGAGCCATCATTTAGAATTTCTTGTTTCTTTAAGTATCATGTCTTGCATTTACTTCTTTATCATATCTATTCTTGATTTTTTTGCTCTTCCATGCCCACTTCGATGATTGCAACCCATCCAGCAACAAGGCCTTCGTTTTCCTTCTAAAAGCTCATTGTGCGTCCTTTCGATCCTGCGCAATCTAGTATCCATTTGCTTGGCGTTCTCAATCCAGCAGATCCACTCATTGCGTGCAAGAGGTGTAAGATCCTCCCACGCTTCTAGAGCCAATTTGTCATAGATAAGAGCCTTTCGTAAATCTTTTGGAACTGCATGCACCACACCATTAGAAATTTGTTTTTTGTTCATAGAACTTTCTCTTTTGTCTTTAATTCACCCATAATTTAATCAAAGATCGGAAGGTATTTAATATTTTACAATGAAAATTCTATTAACTTCAAGTGTACTTCTTTGTAATGTAAGTTATATTTTTCTTAAAAAAAGATTTAAATACTAATTAGTCTAATATAATAAATGGAAGAACATCAAAGCCATAGTGATCTTATAAAAGAAGCAAAAGAGCATCTAAAAGCAATATTTGAAGAATCGAAACAATCAATATATTTATTCTTGGATGATAAAAATAAAATCTGCAATAATAAATTTGCAGAACTTTTGGGATATGAGTCTCCAGAAGAATGGACAAATGTAAAAGAGCCATTCACTCAGACTTTTGTAGATGATGAAAGTCAGGAAAAGTTAGTTTCAGCATATCAAAATGCTATGGATGATTTTATTGGCAGTTTTATAGAAGTTGAATGGAAGAAAAAAACAGGCGGTAAAGTAAAAACAAAAGTAATTTTGGTTCCATTTTTGTTTAACGGGCATTTATTTGCGTTGCATTTTATTGATTAAATAACCAAAATAAAAGTTCTAATAATTTAAAGATCATCTATATCCGACCGAATTTAGTTTTCTCACCTTTCCAGTAACCAAAACCAAATATAATCGCAATCATCAAAATAAGACCTATTATCACTGCCCCTGGAGCATCATCAGTTTCTCCAATATAAATACTGGCAATGAAAATAGCTAAACATATTGTTACTACAAGCCAACCCTGCCATTTTACAGGTACCCAACCCCAACCATACAACTTTCTTTTAAACCAATATCCATTGGGATTATCTTTAAAATATTTTTTGCTATTTCTAATTGAGTATTTTTTCATTTTTTCCCTTCTTCCCAAAATAATTTTGAATCAAGTAACCTATAAATGCAAAAAATAATCCACTCAATATTAAAGTAAATATCACTATTCCAGCTATTTCGTCTCCCGGATTAAGTTTAGATATTATAAATAATAAAAGAAGACCAACTATCACGCCAAAAACGAAACCACCCATCGAACCTTTATTTCTCATGATTAACCAGTAGACAATAACTAATATACCTGCAAAGATGAATCCAACAAATGGCTCACCCTCTTGGTAAAAAATACCCAGAATACCTACAATTATAAAGAATATGAAAAATCCCAAAAATATTATTTGAAGCAATCGATAATACCATTTTTTATGAGGTGCTTTCTTATCCATGTTATTATAAGGAAAATTGTTATTATAAAATTATCTTTTCAAAAATAGTTTTTATAGTTTGTGAAAGAAAGATTCTAAGACGAATTGAACTGCTTACTACTCGGTGTAAAAAAATAAATCAAAAAGACCTCATTATCTAACGAGCTAAATCTTAGTTACAAACTCAAAAAGTAATTCTTGGAAAATATTTATTAATTACTTTTCTAACAGCATCTGGATTAGTTGTCTTTTCTAAAGGAATATTAAAGCCACAGTCATCTCCCGGAATATGAATAGGATGGATAACTCTAAGCCCGTGATTATCGGGTAAGAAGGGTCTTAAATCTCGCACAAATTGAACTCCTAGTTCTCCTTTAATTACTGTATCTTGATTAAGCTTTCCATCTAATTCAACTCCCCAATACCACATATTGTTTTCCAATTTTCCTCTTGAAGAATAGTGTGAAGATCCTCGAACATAAACTTTTGGTTGTCCGATTGGAAAATTATTTATGTTTAATTGAATTACTGGTTTTTCTCTACTATTATAAGGCAATCCAACATGTATTCCTGCTCTTGAATCTAAATAAACATTCGAACTTAATGGAAGAACAATAGGGTTACTTAGTTCAATAGCCTTGCCACTTTTTACCTCCCCTGCTATAACGGCTCTTTCAACACCAGATACTCCATTGAGGGCGTTTCCTTTTCCACGATAAATCAATTCTCCATCATTACGATCACAATAAAAACCAATTGGAAAGTATCCTAATTCCAACATCTCTGGAATTATATGTGTGACTCTCAAAACAGGCAGTTTTGCTATCTCTCGCACATTAGTCAATCTCTCGCCCTCATCAGCCATAATGACTGTTCTGTCAGGCCTTAGTAAAATTACCTGATTTCTGTTTATAGCGAGAGGATTAGCGAGCTTCATCAAGTTTCCAATTGCTTCATCCCTTTCAACCATTTCTTTAGGTTCATCTATTATATCAAACGAATAAAAGTGTCTGCCTTTTCCAGTTTCAGTATCCTCTCTATATGTGATAAATTGAAGATAGTCCATTACATTTTTATGCTTTGGCTCTTGCGGAATTATGTGAGATATCTTACAAATTTCATTTTTCGGTATTTCCATTTTAACTATCTCAAAATAAGCTTCTGAGGTGCTTCTCACCTCTTAAATTTAACTCAATAGTTATTTTTAAACTTTATGGTCCATAGAGACTTGAACTCCTGGCTACTCGCTGTATAAATTATATTAACTAAAAGGTTAAATTTTCTAACTTTATCTTCAGATCAGGAAGAAACACTTTAATAATTCTCCAAATTACTCCTAAATCAACTCCAAAATAATGATGAATTAATTTATCTCTTGTTCCAATTATATCCTTCCAAGGAACTTCTTTATGTTTGTTTTTAAAATCATCAGAAACATTTTTTGCTGCTTCGCCAATTATCTCTATTTCTCTAACTATTGCGCTTTTCTTTAATCTATTAGATGCTAGCTCTTTTTCCGTAATTTCTTCGCTAAACTCCCCTATCGCCTTAATACTATCTAAAATATGTTCAATAAAAACTTGATCATTTTTAATCATCATATTATCCTTATTTCATCATCCATGATATATTTTTTAATTCTAGGATTAGCCCCATTATATGTTATCAAATCAACTTTCTTTTTTGATACATCTTCCAAATCATAATTTAATCTTATAAATTCAATCCCCATGCTCTTTGGAGCTTGAATAATTATATCAAGATCGCTATCTTTCTTCTCTTGCCCCCGAGCATAACTACCAAATATACCTGCTTTTTTAACTTTATATTTTCTTAAAACCCTTATTATTTGAGGTATAATCTCTTTTAGTGTTTTTTTAAGTTTATTAGATAATATTTTTTTATCAGCTTCAATCTCTTTATATGCCAAATCATTCTTAGCTAAATTTGCTCCCAAGTATATTCTTTTTTTATTGACTTTGTTCCCATCCCTGACAGAGATGACCCTATAATAATATTTTCTTCCATTTTTTTCCTTTATCTCTGTGTAAACCATAATTTTTATACGTCTACAAAATATATAAATCTTTCTATGTGGACGTATAACTTATCATGTTATCATTTCCGTAAAATCTTCTCCATCTTTTTCCCCTTTGCTAATTCATCTATTAGCTTATCCAAATAGCGAATTTCTCGCATAATTTGGTCTTTGATATCTTCTACTCGAACACCACAAATCACACCCTTGATCAAAGTTCGTGAAGGGTTCAAGTGAGGAGCTTCTGTAATGAAGGTCTCAAAATCTGTCCGCTTTTTAAGGTGGGCTTCTAATTCTTTCTGACTATATCCTAATAGCCATCTAATAACTTCATCTACCTCTGCTTTAGTGCGCCCCTTTTTCTCTGCCTTAATAATATAATGTGGGTAAACACTTGCAAAGCTCATTGCATATATTCGGGAGTTAGTCTTTTTATTATCCATATAACTAGGTTAATGATAAAAGCTTATTAAATTTTCCCTTGTTTTCTTTATTCTAATTTAAGAAAAAAAGATCCAAAGCAGACTTGAACTGCTCACTACTCGGTGTAAACTATATTATCATAAATGTTACTAAATTAGATAGTAAATTTTATTTAGTGAATTAAGCAACCCATTTAACTTCAGAAACGAGCGGTTCTAATCCTTCTGAACTAAGTACTCTTTTATGAACTTTAACTCCCCCTATTGTTTCAAGCGATAGAGTCAAAGTAATTGGTTTCCCCATATATTCTTTAGGAATCTCTCCAATAAATTCTCCACAGTACCCTCCTCCATTATCCATCGCGAGGTGAAATCTTGTAACAATCATTTCTCCTTGAGGACTAATTAAATTACAAATCAAATTATCACTATGTGTACACTCACTATAAATTATTTTATCAATTTTACCTCGCCACTGTAAATTAATGTAGTCCACAAATGTAGATTAATTAAGCCTTTATAAATATTTTTACACTCTTCCATGTAAATATGGCCCAGGGCAGACTTGAACTGCTCACTACTCGGTGTAAACTAACTCATCCTAAAGGTTCTATTAACTTAATGGTTGCTTGTTACACGAGTTTTGGACCTTGTTTTAACTAATGGGTCTGAAGAGAATCGAACTCCTGACTACTCGGCTTTTAGGATTTGTGACATTTAATCGCTATCCTTGTAAACGAGTCGTTTTGCCACTAGACTACAGACCCTTATAGATTATTATTAATAATCCTAAAATACTAATAAACTTATCACTTTTAAAGCTTACTTGTTCCTAATTTAGTCCAGAATATTAGAACTTTCATCTGGAGAATGAGCTACGTAAAGGTTATCATAACCATCTAAATTGATAATATACTCTAGCACACCCCCATGATTACTTAATCCTAAGGATTAACTCCTCAACTTTTTCCTTGTGATATTAGAATTTAGTCACTTTTTATGCAATATATCTACTCTATTGACCTTATTTTTCTTCACTTTAGAATACTTCCATTGTTGAATCTTTAGATAGAGTAATTTAACTTCATTTTTGTTTAATTTAGGATAAGCTAGTTGTAAGTCTTCTTTGTCATACTCTACCCTGTCTTCCAATAAGTTTTCTCTCTTAAAAGAATTAAATGCCCTATCCACTTCCTTTTTTCTTATGACTTGTTTTTTAGTATTTATCATAAAATAATAGAAAGAATTACGAATATAAGGGTTGTCCGACGATAATTGTAATTTTCTAGTTATAAGAAAATAAAATATTATTAATAATTTCCCAACTATCTAAAGTTATTAAGAAAAACTATAACATTCCAAACATAATGACTAACTAAACTAGGAACAATGCTCTTACTATTGATATATAAAATTATAGTGATAAGTCCTAAGACAAGCTGACCATATCCCGCATATTCTCCGTGTCCAAAAGCAAATACAAATCCTTGAAATATTACTAAGACGACTAAAATAAAATGATTGGCTAATTTTGATTTAAATTTACCATAAAACCATATTACTCCCAAAGGAATAATCAAAGATATGGCTATTATCCCCAAAGATTTTATTGAGTAGCTTCCTAATAATCCTAAATAGTTAAAGATAAAAGTGGGAATTATTAAAGAAAATCCTATTCCTATAATAACTAAAATATCCTTTAATCTTATCTTTTTTTTCTTGAGATTAAGAAAGTGCTGTAAGATAATCCTTCGATAAAATAATTCTTCAAACAAAGGTGTTAACATCAAACTAAATAAAATCGTATTGAATATCGAATCTCTATCAACTTCTTGTTTAAAGTATAATGTGCCTATAATGACATAAATGATAACTAAGCACGAACCTACAATAGAATAAATGATAATCTTTCTCTTTGTAGATTTTTCTTTCTTTAAATATAAGAATCTAGACACTATGCAAATTAAGATTAAACTTATTAATAATCCTAAAAATCCAAGAAAGTAAGATTTCATATTAAAGTTTTAATTTATCTATTTCTTTATTTAATTCTTCTATAATTTTCTCAGCATGGGAATGATACTTAAAGTTGCTCGACTTTACTTCTTTTAGTAAATCTTTAAGAGGTTCTTTTCTATTTTCAATATCTGCTTTTTGTAATAATTCTATAAGACGATTAATATTGTCAACTTTTTGTTCAAGTTTTACTAAACTTTCTTTTAGTTTCTTAGTTTTAATTCTTTTTATCTCTTCCCATAAGAGTGTTAAATAATGACTTGCATTAAATTTGTATATAAAATAAGAAGGAATAACTGCCTTTTTCTTTTTTAATTCAGTTTTATGTCCTTTAACATCTGATAAGATAATACCTAATTGTGTAGATAAACTATTTATTAGTTCTCTTTGTTGGCCTAATTTAAACTTCTTTTCTTCTTTTATTTCCCAAACGAATAATAAGAATTGGACCAATATGGTAAATATTCCTATCAAAACAACAACAAAGATTGAGGTTTTATTATACTCCTTTTGATAGTCGAAAGCAATAACTTCCTGCTTTGGTCTAACTTTAAACTCTAAATTACTAATCCTATTTCCATCATTTATCATAGATGTCCCCCAAGAACCAATGTGTTCATAGTTATTGTAAGGTTCTAAAAAGATTTGCGTTTTCCATAAACCAGTCGTAAGCATTCCTATTCTACAAAACGTAATATTTTTACCTAAAGAATCTGTGTGTAATGGTCTTTCAAATATTTGTCCTTCCAAATCAATCTTTTCGATTCCGTTGGGAATTATATAATATGAACTGTTTGGGGAGATCTGAGGAATTTCTAATTGGTAAGCACAAAATAGATGGTTAATTGTTTCTTTTTCCGTCGTTATATTTATCTTAATAATGCTTTTTGGTATTTGGCATGTTCCTTTGTTTACAACCAATATTCTCCATAAACTTAACAAATCATCTTCTTTATAATTTGGGTTCTGATGATTACTTATTTTAGTAGGATTGTCTCCGTCTAATGCTTTAAACTGAACATACACTGAAAGGTCTTGTTTACATTCTTCTGCACTTACAAAAGTAGAAAATAGAAAAATAAAAAATAAAAGAGATATGGCTAAATTGCCAAATTCTAATTTCATTTTCAAACCTCCAAATCCTTCAACCCTTTCAAAATATCTTCTTCTAATTGTATAATCTTTTTCTTTATTACACTTGGTTTCTCATACTCTATCTCTTCATATTCAACTTCTCTATATTTTGATATACTCAAATCCCAACTCTTATCTTTAATCTCTTTAGTTGGAACAAAAAAGTATTTTTTCTTTCTATCAATGGGATTCTCTTTCTCTCTATTCTTAAAGTGTTCTAAAATATCATTTATATCCCCAATACCATCAATAAATGTTCTTTTGTCATCTAGACTATAACCATCAGCTTCCATTTTGTAGAACCATACTTTTTGAGTAGGTTCACCTTTAGTGAAAAACAAAACAGCAGTAGAAACTCCTGCGTATGGTTTAAACACTCCAGAGGGCATGGATATAACTGCATCAAGTCTACAATCAGTTAATAATATCTCTCTTACTCTTTTATGAGCATTAGAATTACCAAATAAAACTCCTTCTGGCACAATAACTGCACATCTTCCTGATGGTGCTAAAGCTAAATACATTAATTCCAAATATAGAAGTTCTGTTTTAGTTGTCTTAACTCTAAATCTTTCACTTATTTCTGCTTCATTTAAACTCCCTTTAAATGGTGGATTAGCAAGTATTACATCGTAAGTATTGTCTGAAACTCTCGGCTCTGCATCTGAAAGAGTATTAGCCCTTTTGATATTTGGTTTCTTTATTCCATGCATCATTAAGTTCATTAAAGCAATTCTAGTCATTGTTTCGTCAATGTCATAACCAAAAATAGAATCCTCATCTAATATTTTCTTTTTGTTTGGTGTTAATCTACTTACTCCTTCTTTCTTATTGGCTTGTAAAATATGTTGATAAGCATTAACTAAAAAACCAGCTGTTCCACATGCTGGGTCTAAAATTTTATCATCTGCTTGTGGGTCTGCAAAGTCAACCATCATATTGATTATATGCCTTGGAGTTCTAAATTGTCCATTCTTACCTGCTGTTGTTAATTCAGATAGCAAATACTCATAAATATCTCCTTGTGTATCTTGATTTTGTTCTTTAATGTGCATATCATTAATAATATTGACAGCTTCAATTAACAAAGACGCAGTTGGAATACCAAAATTAGCACCCTTCATATATTCTTTATACAATGAATCTCCATCACCAATATTTCTCATAAAGGGAAAGACCTTATCTCTAACATGATCTAATATTGTCTCGGCTGGTTTAGTAACCCATTTACTCCATCTACAATCATCATGTCCTTTAAAGATTGAAACATATTTCTCACCTGTAAACCCTCCCTCTCTAATTCTTTTCTCATCCTCATCTTCTAACTTTCTCATAAAAATTAGATAAGACATTTGTTCAATAGCAGTTATAGGATTAGATAATCCCCCACTCCAAAACTTATCCCAAAGTTTGTTTATTTTTGATTTTAAGTTATTGTCTAACATGTTTATATTTCTCCTATTTGGTTAGTATTTATATCCTTAATTAGTTTATTGTAGTTCTTCTTTCTCCAAAGTTCTATGATTAAATCCAAACCACAAGTAAATAAAGCAACAATTAACACTAACCACCCATTTAGTTTTCCTTGTGTCCATAACACAAATAATGGAAGTAAGACTATCACCGACCAAGATAAAAATACTCTTGTTTCAAATTTCTCAAATTGAGTTAGGTATAATTTTCTTATCTCAATTAACTCTTTTTGTTTGTCTATTGTCATTTTTCATTCTCCTTTTTATATAAATCGTAAAATTTTAGAATATAAGAAATAACCATAATCTTATCATTTACAGCATGACACTTTTCCCTATTTTCTCTTTTAACAATATAATCTATTAAGGTTTTTCCTTCACTATGCCCACAATGATATAAATGAATCTCATTTTTGACAATCTTAGAATTTGCATAATCTGAATAAAATATATTTTCTTTTCTATTTAAAACAAATCCCCTTTTACTACCATGGCCTACTAAGTAGAATATCTTTATATTTTTATTATTTAACAAATCGTTAAATTCCCTTTTTGAGGGAGTAATAAAAACATTAAATGATTTATTCATTAATCCTAAATATCTTAACAAATACTCTACTCCCAAATAGGTAGAAATAAAGAGGTTTCCAATTATCTTAAAGCCATCATATCCTAAAATTACAGCCACTTCTGGATTGTTTTTCTTTGGATGTTTTTTAATCTTACTTAAAGAATACCATTTTAATAATTGATTAATAAATATAAGGCCCACTCCTAAGAATAAAACTAAAGATATGATGACTCCAAGAATGTAATAAGATAAAAATATCTTACTATTTCTCAATGAAAGGGTTAATAAATAGACAAAAATAGTAAACCCAAATAGTATTCCTGCTAAGAATAACCATCCCCTTATAAAAGTAAACATAAATCGATATGTGTCTTTTGTTTTTTTCGATATTTTCATTTTACTAACTCCTTCTTAACATTACTACTCTTAAAATAATTCTCTATTTTTTTCTTTATACTTTTGCTTTTATACATCTTCCCAGTTGCATCTTTAAACCAGCCAAAATCATATTGTCTATCTTTCTTCAATTTACTCACTTCAAACCATTCACTATGAGAACCACCACCTTTTAATTCGCAAGGCAATCCAATTGTGTTCAGATTTAATAAATCATCTTTTCTACTTCTTAAACCCATAGAAGACAGATAAACTGATCTCTTGCCTTTGTTTACTGCTGTAACAATTAAAAGATGTCCGCTAGTTCCTATCGCTGAAGATGTAAATCCAAACTTTGCAGTAACTTTTACTTTTGGTTTATCTTTTGAGCTATTGTAAATATTCCAAACTAGAGCAATTGTTGATAAAACTGCACCATAAATTGCAATAGCCAAAGTTGTGTTATTTTTTATCCAATCAATCATTTTACTAACTCCCCATTAAACGCTTGTTTCATTAAAGAATCAAACATTGTGTTTATTTCTCCTTTAGATTGTTTTTGTTTTTCTTTTATTTTTTCAACATGTTCAACAATAGAAGCAAATTTTTGTTGTAGTCCAAGTGGTGGCAAAATTACATTAATATTACCAATTTGTTCAAGATTTAGATTAAGTTGAGCCACTCCTCTTTTATTTTCCGTAGTCTGTTTGATTACTATTTCAGAACGAAGATAATATTCTAAATATTCTTTATTAATTTTCTTATCGGATTTTAATCTGATTATAGCAATTGCTTGGTTTATATTTGCAGGTAGATATTCTTTTTTTATTATTGCTACTCTTCCTAATGCTCCAGCTATCGAGAATATAATATCATTTTCAACAAGTTGTGATCTTTTAAGTAACTCATTCGCTTCTTTTGAAATAAATTGTAAAGAATTCATTAAGATTTTTCCATCTTTATCGATGTTCTCTATTTTAAGAAAGTTTATTCCTTTGTCAATGAACGAATGACCATAGGTAGTTGGTGTTGTTCCTTTAGTTATCAATAAACATAATTCTCTTAAGATGACTTCATCAAATTTTTTATTAGAAAACATCTCATAGAAAACACTTTGTAAATATTCCTTTGTTAAATTATTCGCATCACCTCTTTTTCTTATTAATTCCCCTGCTTTCTCTAAAATTGAAACAATATGTTTTTGAACTTGTAAGGGTGGAAGATAAAATTTAATAGAATTAAAGTTTCCTTTAGTAATATGTTTCATTGTAGAACCATGTGTCTCTTTTTTTAAATCTTCAATTTTATTTTTAACTAAATAGAATAAGAACTTCCTATCAATTAGGTTTTTGTTTTCTACAACCTTAAATATATGTTGGTTCAACCATCCTTCTTCTTTATTCCAAATGAATGCATCTAATGTTGCTGACCAAGATATTAATAAATCTCCTTTCTTAACTAAATACCTATTATCAAATGTTTGTGTTGTAAAATTTGGATTTTCAATGTTGCCTGTTAAATCTTGAATTCTAATTATTATTTTTCCTTTTCTTTCCCATTCAGATGGCTTAAAAGCTCTACCATTAATGAATTCAGCAACATCTCCAAGCTCTACTTCTTTCCATCCTTGCATTAGTTTATTTTCCATTTTTAGTATCAATCGCTTTTAAATTATTATGTAAACTTATTAATTTTTCATCAAAATATGTTTGAGGCAGATTGTCTAAGAAAAGCTTAATCAATTTTATCAAATCATTAGTCATAGATATTAAATCCCATTTTTTGTGTTCTAAACCAACAAGCCTATTGTAAGTTAAATGGGTGCATTCATTACTTGTTCTTTTCTCTAGTTCTATTATTGCTTTAGTTTTATTGGGTATCTTTTTCTCCCAATCTATCATAAAATCTCTTGCCCTAGCATAATTATTATTCTTATCTATGGGATAGTAAAAGAATTCCAATAGATTTCTACTATGAAGCAATATTGAATTAATAAGAACATTTTGATGGATTGTAAAAAGAGAATTCCTTCCAGAAAAATAATCTATAAGATAGTTTCTTAGATTAATTAGCATAAAAACTTCATAATAAAAATGCTCTCTAATTAAGTCATTCTTTTCTTTTGATGTAATCTGCTTATTCATTTTTTCTTTACTCCCATTAAGCTATTAGGCATTGATACAGAACCTATTTTTCTACTACCAATCCAATTTTGACGTTCTATACTAGCTTTTGATATTTCTTCTTTGATATTATTTAAGAAGTCTATAGAGAGATTATCTAACACTTCTATTTGTTTACCATCATCGAGTTCTACAATCCATACAAACTTATCGTTCGTTTTATCGTATTCAATTTTATTCTTTCCAGCCAAAAAATATCTCTTATTATGCTCTGAAGTTGAAATCTCAATAAGTTCTCTTAATTTGGCATTAACAGTTTTATCTTCAATTTTACAAATATCTTCAAATTCCCTTCCTTTTTCTAATGGAACCTTAACTTGAAAGATTCTATTTTTTTGCATATATTTTTCTATTTTCATAATAGATTTAGAAATGAGTATTTTATAAACCTTTCGATTTAAGGTATAACCTTTGGTATAACCTTATTTTATCCTAATCTTCTCAACTTGAGCTACGATCTCTCTTAATTGCTCAGAACTAAACTTATCTAATGGATTCTCGTCAGCCAAAGGATGATTTGTTAAGTCTTTTGGTGTTAGATGTTTGTTAAACGCAAAGAACTTCTCTAATAACCTTAAGAATTGGATTTGCTCAGTATTATACTCTTTATTGTTTTCTACTATAAGTTTCTCAAACTCGTTTTTAATCATAACTTGTGGGTCTGGCAGGTCTTTTAGTTCAAGTATACCTCTTAAAAATAATACAAAATCTTCTCTCTTTTGAATATTTTCAATAGTCCAAGCAGAATTCTTTTCTCTTAATTGTTTTTCAATCTCTATAAGCTCTTTCCATGTTACTCCTTGTTTAGCCATCTTTTGCATTAAAGGATTATTTTTTATTTCTTCTAAGATTGGGTCTTCTTTCTCTGGCATCTTAAACTGCTCAACACTTCTTGTTGAATCAGGAGCATCTATTTTAATTATCTTTTTTCTTTCTGGCTCATAATATTTCATTAAAGGAGCAATCTCTCTAATTAAAAAATCAATATCCGCAAATGTTAAATTATTCCAATAACTATCTTGCATAACCTTCATAATTTGTTCATGTTTTGCTCTCACAACTTGTAGATTTGAACTCCAAACATTTTCAATTCTCTCTAATAAGAAGTCTTGTTCTTGTAATATTGATTCTGTATCTCCTACCTTAACATAACTAAACAAATCAACACAATGTGATATAAATGTTTGAACTCTACCATCACCAAAATCAGTAAATCTAATCAATGGAGCAATTTCTTTTTTCAAATCTTCAATATGTTCTTTTAAATCAAATCTTTTAGAAACAACTTTCTTAATTATCTCAACTTTAGGTTTAACAATAAATGATTCTCTATCAATTTTGTTAATATCCTCAATAATCCTATTCTCAATTATATTCTTTTCGTCATTAGATAAGTTTTTCTTTAATAAATCAACTTCTTTATTGAATATTTTAATCTTAACATCCTCTACTATTGTCGATTTCTCTTTTCCTTCTAATTGGTGTTGTTTAACATTAGAAAAATCACCAAATTTAAAGTCAAAAATTCTAAAGTCTTCTTTATTGTGTATTCCATCTTTCAATGGTAGCCATGATTTATTTTTACAAGCAGCCAAGTTTCTTGTTCCTCTACCCAACATCTGCCAAAATCTTATATGCGAGAATACTGGTGTAACAAAAGCTAAATTCATAATTTCTGGCAAGTTTATTCCTGTGTCTAGAACTCCCACTGATAATGCTATTCTTGGGCTTGAGTCTTTTATGAATCTATTAACCTCATCCATATACCTATCTTTCTTTGATACAATAACAGAAACATCGTCACATAAATTGGGATATAACTTATCAAATCTTTTTTTAAGTTTTTCAGCATGAGTTACATTTACACAAAAGAAAATAGTTTTGCAAGGTTTGTCATCTTCAGTTTTATAACATCTATTCATAAATTCTTGAATAATTAAGTCATTTGTTTTCTTATCAGTAAAATATTTAGCAAACCTAGTGCCTGGAACTTGAAAATGGTCTGGGTCTTCGTCTTGTTTTATTAAAGCTGTTTTAAGTTCATTATCTAAGTCTATTCCTTTAATTCCTAATTCTAATACTTTAGTTGCAATGATTTGAGAATCGTATGGAACAAGCACCCCATCTCTTTTTGCTTCAGCATAATCATATCTTACGGTTGGTTCATCTCTTGGGCAATCAAATAAATCATAAGTGTCGTGTCCTAAATCTTTAGAAGGTGTAGCAGTTAAACCAATTTGTATTGCATCAAAATATTTGAAAAGTAACCTTTCTGGATCATAGTAAGACCTATGTGCCTCATCAAATATGACTAAATCAAAAAATCCAGGTGTGAAATTTTGGAGTTTAAATCCACCACCACTTCTTTTACCCTTTAATGTTTGAACAGTTGTGATATACATTCTTTTGTCCATATCAAAATCACCAAACTCATTAAGAATTGTTTTTGGTTCTCCTCTTAAGTAACTATCAAAATCATTGTAAGCTTGTCTTCCTAAAGAAATTCTATCCACAACAAATAAAACATTTTGTATATATCTTGCCCTAATTAAAGCATCAAGTATAGCCATAGAAACTCTTGTCTTACCTGTGCCTGTAGCCATATTAATCAAAGCTTTTCTATTTCCTTTCTCCAAATGGTCTAATATTTGTTTAACAGCTTCTACATTTCTCGACCTATCAACTATTTTAGGATTAATTCCAATATTAGATAAATTTTGTTTTTCTTTAGCTAGTTGTGTTCTTCTTTGTAAATCCTTTTGAGAAAATGGACCAGATATTTCACGAGTAGGATAACCTTTTTCTTTAAAGAACCATTTTTGTCCATTAGTTAAAAATATTGGAACTGCGAATTTGATTTGTGATTCTATATCCTTTTGATATGTGGTTGCTTGAATACTTCCTTTTTCTGCATCTAAAGAGAATCTCTTAGCTTCAATTATTGCCAAAGGATTTTTATGTTCGTCTAATAAAACATAATCAATAAATCTTCCTTCTTCTTTTCCTTCTCCTTTCTTAATTTCATATCTTTTAATTTTAAAATCAGATTTAACAGAATTAACTTCTCTCCATATGTATTCTTCTTTCCAACTAGCATCTCCAACTAACCAAGGGTCTATAATTTTCTCACGCGTTTCTTTCTCTGATAAGTCCATAAAATATAGAACGAACCGCTATATAAAAAGACTTTGGAATTAGTTCAAAATTTTAAATCCTCTAAATCTTACGAACTCTTTTCTTTCTTCTTTCTTAAAAATATTATTTTTAGTAAGAGGTTATAATGAAGATAGGGTCATGTCAAGACTCCTACTTTATTTAAAGTCCAAATGAAATTTCCAATCCAAATGATGAAAGCAGTAATTAGCCACAAGACTTTATTATTTTTCTTTGTTTCTTTAACAAATGAAACTATACCTAAAGCTAAACTAGATAAAATCAATGGTATGTATATAATTGCTTGTTCCATTTCTTCTCCTATTGCCTTCCATTAATTATTCCTTGTACGTATTTCTTCAGCTTCTCTTAAAATATGTTCGTCCCAACATTTCTTACTGCAAAACCAAAGTTCATCTTTACCTTCGCTATCTTCAGCAACGCTCTTTATAACCCAACTATAATCATTTTCAAACATTACAACTTCTCTGCTACATATCTCACAAAAAGAATCTTCTTGTTTTGATTCAACTTCAATGCCTTCTTCATTTATCGTGGTAAAAATCAAGTTTCCTTCCTTAATCGCTTCATTTATCGATTTGCCGATTTTTTTAATATTTGAATTAAGCCTCATCCAAGTCCTCCTTGTATCTAATCTTTTTATTAGAGTTTTCATTTCTTATTGAAATTACTACTTGCATTATAGCTTCTGCACAGATAGGACAAACATTTACACTACCTTTTTTTTCATTCTTTGGGTAAAAACAATCACAAAAAATACATCGAAGATATTTAGCTGGAGAACCGACCACATCAACCAATGGTTTACTATCCGATTTTTCCAAATCTATTCCTTCAATATCGTATTTCTTAAATCCTAAAGACTTCATTATAGAATTCTCAACAAAATGCTTTATACTAGGATATTCAATAGGATGAAATTTTACAAATTCTCTTACTTGTCTATAAAGCAACGAATTTATTTTTATTAATGCAGTCTTTTCTGCCTTTTTTTTCTTTTTCATTAGTATACTAATAGTATACTATTTATATACTTTTCGATTTTCATTTACCTATACTTGATTGTTTAATCTTTTATTATTACTCTTTGTAATCATTAAGCAGTTCAAATCCTTTTTTTCTTAATATTTCTCTGTAATACAAAATAAGAAGATGTTCAATAACTAAGACCTCATCAAAATCTTTGATATCTTCCAAGATAAATAGACATTTGTTTTGTATATAGTCATCTAGTTTGTTTTTATATTTCTTATAATATTTGTCTAAGTCTTCTTTTTTTAATTTCTTTTGCTCCCATTTTTCCACTAGTTTTTTTCTTACAATACTATTTTTAAGGCTTCCATGCAAGTGATTTTTTAATCTTTTATCTAATGTTCTTTTGTTCGCACTTCCAATATAAAAAAAGTATTTCTCTCCTTTTTCTTTAATGATATAAATCCCTTTTTCTTTAGGAATGTTTGAGTCTTTGATACTCTTAAATTCATCATTGATAACTCTCTTTAGAATTATGTTTGTTTTATTTATTGTAGAGGTGATGCTTTCTTCTATCATTCACCTATGCGTGAAAAGTCATTAATAAACTCTTTGATTATCTCGTTTACCCATAAATGAGAGGGTGCTTACAAAAATGAGGGTGAAATATGTTAATATTAGCATAACTGAAGACTTGGCAAATAAGATAGACGAATTCATAGCAAAGTCGAAACAAGGTTACCGCTCAAGAGCAGAGTTCATTTCTGAAGCCATTCGATTAAGAATTGGGTTACTCGATAAGAAGAAAAAATAAAGGAAGCAGACTACTTTTTAACAATTTTTTAAATGTTGCTTCTCTTTTGTTTTATTTAAGAACAATTCCGTTAGCTTAGCTATAAATGCTTATCTTTAGAGTAAGCCAAGATGCAAAGTGCCATTTTTCTCCCTTTATATGAATTAAATTGCCGGAAGCGGATGAATATACATCAAACTATTCTAATAAGACTCAAAAGCAAACAAACTAATGGTTTTTTGTTTCTAGTTTTCCTAAAGAAGATAATTCGAAAAAGTATGGGGTAGATTATTTAAATAAAAATTCATTCTCCCAGAATATCTTTAGGTTCTTTCCCATCTAAGAATTCATTTAACTGCCTAAACTTAATTCTTAAACTATTCCAAGAAATTAAATGCCAACCTAATAAAATAGCTCCCGCCATAAATAAAACATTTTGTTGATAAGGCCAGATAATAAAGATTATCCCGTTTACAATTAATAAAATAGCAGAGGGAATCATCTGATTTTGATAGACATTTTTGCTTTCATTTAAGATTTCACCAAAACGAACAACATTTCCTATTTTGTCTGAAAAAGATTTCTCATTAGATAATCCAGAAATCTTAAATTTTTTTACCTCCGATAAAACATCTTTTCTTATTTTATCTTTAATTTCTGATTCCTTATTTAATATTTTTTTATAAAATACTTGGTAAGAGAGTGTCAAAGTGATTGCCATTAATATCCCAAACGCAGGAACTAATCCTCCTTGACCTGCTATTTCATAATTGATTGCCATTTGAACACCTAAAATATAGTAAGAATAATTATTTATAAAGTCTTTCATTTGATTGATTGCCAATTAATTAGATTATTTTTTATACCTCATATAGTATCCGCCTTTCTTTCTTCTCTTCCTATCTTTCGAACCTTTCGGTCTTCCTACAATCTTGCCCTCTTTCTTTCGCCTCTCCAATCCTAAGAATATTCTTTCCCTAATCATTTCTCTTTCCATCTCAGCGAACCCGCTTAGTATAGTAAAAAAGAACTTTCCCATTGGTGTGCTAGTGTCAATGTTTTGTGAAGTAGCTATTAATCTAATCTCCTTATTCTTTAATTCTTCTAACACTTGCAGTAAGTGGGCTGTGCTTCTTCCCAACCTATCAAACTTCCATACAACCACAGCATCAAACAACTTATTCCTCATATCTTGTAACATCAAGTCTAATTGTGGTCTAGATGTTTTAGTTCCACTCACACCTTCATCTTTGTAAATTTTATATATTTCATAATTGTTTCTTTGACAATACTCTTTAAGTTCTAGTTCTTGGTTGAGAGTTGTTTGGTCTTTCGTGCTAACTCTTAGGTAAATTGCTACTTTCATTCTTCTCTCCTTTCTTAAAATTATTTCTTAACAACCAAATAAGGATAAAGATCATTATTGTAGTAAGGGAACCATACACAAACAAAGCTATTATTACATTCCCTAAAAACGTTTGTTGATAACATTCTAATCCACTTACCATTTTTTATTTTGGCTTAGAGAGAAGTTATAGGAGAAGACGCCTTATAGCTGGTGTGTAAGGTTGAACTACAATGGCTAGGTAACTCAAGCCATAACCTCTCTCTAATTGTCCAATATTATAGATCAACACCCGTTTATATTAGTTCTTCCGACGATAAAGCTAGTAACTATAAAGTAATCTATTCATGTTATTTATGATAATTTTTATTAATATTTGTCTAAAACAACTCTAATAACCCCAATATACCTTAATTTTGTATCAAAGACATATTAGAAACATTTTTAGTGAAAAATAACCTAAATAACCTATAATAGAAGTTAATTTACCCAATCATCAATATCACTATCCTCATTTTCAAACGAACCTTCAGCACCATCATCCTCATAATCAGCAGGTTTATCCTTAAACTTAATACCACTCCAGGCCGCTTTTTGTTTTTTTTCACCCTTAACTTTTGGGTGATATTCCCTAACATTAACTTTTTGATAGAATCTCTTGTGGAAAGTGTTCTCAGTTACCATATCATAAGCTCTACCTCTACAATACTGAGCATACACCTCATACAAATCCCTTTTGAGTATGAAACTCCCAGGAACTTCTTCAACAATATCTAATATGAAAGCTCCGATAGAGTCACTCTTCCTAATGTATTCCTCTCTAACTTCATTAGTACTTTTGTTTATTGTAAACTTTTTATTTTTTAATAGTCTCTTTAATCCTTCAATAGCCCAATTCAAAATCCCACTTAATTCTTCTTCTGTTGTTAAATCTCCTAATAAGTTTTTGTTAGTATCATCGCTACTTTCAGAGAAGCTATTGGGAAACTTAAAAATAAGCCATCTTCTCCAAAACGCTTTACTATCATCATAAGATGCTGGTAATGTGTTCGCCGCAAACATCATCTTAGCATATGGCAAGAAACTAAAGTTATCTCTAAACTTCTTCTCAGCATCAATGCTATCACCGCCAGTTATTTGTTTAAACCTACTAGTTTCCCTTAAAGCAGTTTTTGGTAGATCGGAATGAAGATTAGCCAACTTCCCATGTAAAGAAGCAACCGCAAAGTTATTTGTCTCTAACTTTTGTATTGGAACATTAGATACGTTCTTCTCACCTAAAAATTTCTTTACTACATTAATCTTTGTTGATTTACCATTCTCTCCCTCACCATACAACATAACCGCACGATTAAACTCAACTTTTTTGTAAAGAAGATAACCATAGAACTCTTGCATTGTTAATAAGTCAGTTTTATCCGTATTAAGATTTTTCCAGTTTTCCCTCTTAATCAAAACTTCATCTAAAAATTTCTTAAACTTTGGACAATCAGCCTCTTTGTTGAACGCAGGAGTGATCTTATTGAGAAAGATTATATCGGGCGTAAACGCACTAACCTCTAAAGTGTTGATGTTCAATATACCATTTTTCAAACATATTTTATCTAATGGTTCTACAAACTCCTCTCTTTTTATGTAGGTTCTCCTTTTAATGTGACCAAAGACTTCATTTACGTTGTGGTTGGAGTTTTCTATACCTAACATTCCTTCAACCACCTTTCCTATTAATGCCTCACCATTACTAACATAAATTCCATTATCATATACAAATATCTCCTTACTATCCTCTGGAGTTAAAAATCGATACTTACTCATTAGATACTTAACAACCAAATCCTCTCCTTCTGTTCTATCTCCTGGGAAGATTGAGGAATACAAACCCCTAACATACTTACAAAATGCCTTAAAGTCTTTGTCTTCTAATTCTTTGACTTGCTCTTGTGATAATGTTGATCTACTTTCTCTCTTCTTCTTTTCTTTAGGAGGATTATTTTTTATCTCTTCAACAGCGTTATTATAAGTGTATTCTCTATACTGTTCACCATCTTCGTTCCATTTTTTGAATGCCTTCATTTCCTCAAAGATTTCTTCCTTGTATTTGCCTTTTTTAACTAAACGACAAATTTCTGCCCACTCTTTGCCAGATTTAGAAGTATCAACTGGCTTGTCTTTTGCCTTTTCTTTAGAATTGTCTTCACCCTTTATGTAAGATTCTAATTTCTTAAGTAACTCCTTTGTAGAGTATTTTTTAATTTCAATATCTTTAAGAATTGTATATGTTTTAGCCATTAGAACATTATTTTTCCCTCCGCTTCCGGAATCTCTTTAAATAGCGCATCCCAAAACTTATTGGTATGGATATAATCACAAATGTAGTCTTCTTCCTCTTTGGTTAGTTTTTCTTGCTTTAGATCGTCAAATAGAACATCATTAAAGTCGTTATATATTCCAACTTCTTCCTCATCATCCTCACGCATTTGAACATAACTATACCAATCATCTACTACACATTCCACTGTTAATTTTTCTAAAAATCTTTTTCTCTCTTTTGTTAATTTTGATCTTTTCATTTTATTTAACCTCACAATTTGGACCAACACATTGCATTTTATTAGACCTTAGTTCCCCTGCGCCATTTCTTAGAACATGATTTTTTTCATAGTCACAAATAAAATAATAATGTCTTCCACCAGAAGGAGTTTCTACACTAAAAGTATCTTTAAACAACTCATCAAATATAGGAACAAGGTTTAAGTCATCAATGTCTAGTATCCTCAAATTACCATACCCTGAGATTACACCATAGTTACCGCCATTTTGTAGATGGATCAATAATCTTTCTTCACCAAATTTGTAAGGTTTGTTTTGCCATTGGTTTTCGTAAGGTTTCTTTTTTTTAAGTTCAACCATACAAAACCCAAATTCTTCTTTTTGTAATTGTTTAGGTATTTTTTCATTCATTTTTGAAACTCCTTTATTATTTCATCAACTCTTCTAAACGCCTCTTCTTCCTCTATTTCCTCAATCTCAAACCCCGCATTCTCTAGTTGCTCTCTATTTCCGAAAAGATTTACATTAATCATCTCTTCTCCAAATAGGATGAACACTTTCTTCGCCAATACTATTTTAGCCATTTTATTCTTTCTCCTCTTTTGGTATCTTTTGGAGCATTACACGACCCTTCTCATCTTTAGATTCTTCCAAACCATATTTCTCTTTAATCCATCTCTTGTATTTCGCACCGCCATACCAACTATAGCTGTGCACTGCCCATTTTAAAGCCACAAAGCTGAATGGTTTGCCCTTTCTATTCCAAATAAAATTTTGGATCTTATCATGATTCTTGCTCTTTCTTTCCTTCTTTGTCATTGTATTTATCTCCCCCTTTCAACTTCTTAGAATAGTCATTTATCGACGATAGGAGTTTCTCTATTCTTAATTTCAAATGCTCTATTTTGTCTTTGCCTATGTTTTCTTGTTCCATTTTACCAAAAGGTTTTTATACCTCTCCTTACACTTTACCAATATAATACTAAGATAACTTATTGTCTTAGTTATAAATATGATTATTAATTATTCCAAGGAATAAAAATGAGAAAAAACAACCCAAGTAAAAATAGAGAGAAAACAAACTTAATGGTAGATCCAAATATTTGGAAAAAAGTTAAAGCAATATCTATGGCAAAAAATCAGAGTGTGTCAGATTTTGTGATGGAAGTAGTAGACCAGAACATTAAAGATAATAAGATAAAATATCGTGATGAGATAAATAGATATTATAGAAACTTACAAAATGGCACCCAAAAATTATTTAATGAAACTTCCAAAAAAAATAAGTAACAATAGCTAATTAGTTATTGTTAAACTATGTTTTCTCGCCATTCTTAAAATAGCTCTTTTACGAGGTTGAACTACATTTAAAATCTCTCCCAATGTTTTACCTTCTCTAATTAAGACTAAGACATTATCTACAACCTCTCTTGAATACTTCCTAGGAAAAGACCTAGTGGTTTGATTTTTAGGTGTTGTTTTTGGCTGTTTTTTATCCATTTTGACCTCCTTTTTCCTTCCCTAATGATAAACCATTGGTAGAGTAATTTTACATCCCTATAAGTCTTATATGGACGTTATTTAGGTTATTTCTTACTCCTTTTTGTGTTTATCTTCGGTATTTTATTATTTTAATACAAAATAATCGTTTTTATGCTTTGTTCTAGTATAGTAGATAGGTTAAATATTGAGACAACAAGTATGATAAGATTTATAATGCCAAATGAATTATTTTATACATGGCTAGGAAAAAGTCAACAGTTGGTAAGAGAAAGGGAAATATTCTTTTTGATGAAGTGGATTTAAAGACCCTTAAATTGTTAATTGGAAGTAAAGAAGAATTCTCAATTGGTGATGTTCAAGACAAAATAGGTATAACTCACGTTTCTTTTAAGATACACTTTAGGAGATTAGAAAAATTAGGATTCATAACAATAGAGAGAATACCCAAAACATTTAAACACATCTTAAAACCAACAGAAAAAGGTAAGAAACTATTAGAGCTATTTGAAAAATAACATTATTATTTTTAATTTCTAAACTTTTAACATTTCTTTAAGCTCAGATACTACTTTGGCCATTTGTATATTAAACTCTTCTTTCATTTGGTCTTGCTCTTTCTTTAAATTTTCAACTCTTAATCCTTGCAATTTGTTAAGTTCTTTTTGTTTATCTAATTCAAACTCTAACTTTCTTAAATTACTTTGATGAACTTTAGCTTTTGGTTTTCTTCTATCTAAAGATAAGTAAGTTACATATCTTGTGATAACTCTCGACGCTACCGAATGTCCAAGACGACTATTAATTTCGTCTATACTCCAACCCTTTCTCAAAAGATCACAAGCCATACTAGACCTTAAATCCTTCCAAGTTACTTTTTCTCCCCCAGGCATACATCTAACTTTTGATAATTCAACAGCTCTTTTTAAGAATTTATCAGCAGACCTCATTCCAAACTTAAACAATCTTCCTTCAGAATAATACTCACTCAATTTTCTACCCCGAACATATTTATTTGAAACTTCTTTATAGTTTGGCTTTAGATTCGCTAAAACAATATCTAAATACTCAACAGTTTCTTTATAATTTGTAAGTTCGCTTCTTGGCGTTCTACTTCTCTTTAGTTTTTCACGCGGTAGGATAACTAAATATTCAGCTTCGTTTGTATCTGGATTGATTTGCCTTTGAAAATCACAAGCTTCTAATTCCAAAAGAGTGCCTATATTCTCTCCTATATCCCAAGCTAACCATACTAAACATAACTGGATAGGGTTGTTGATACAACTAACTACCTTCCTAAATGATTCAAACTCAATAAATCTTACCTGTTTGTTAAAATCCCTTCCCCTAATAGAAAACTCATCTATAATCCCTTGTGCAATATGATTCTTTTTAATCAATCCCCAAAACTTACCACAAAACATTTGATAGTATAAGCTCCTATCTTCATGTCTTCTCCCATACTTATTTTTGATAACCCCATCTTCTAAATCATCAATAAGTTTCTTTATATCTTCTTCATTCAAATCAGCCCAATCTTTGTTATTCAACCATTGCGTGAGGTTCTTTATTCTTGTTATATAGTGACTTAGAGTCTTATAGGAACGTTCATCTACTTCTGTTAGACCTTGCTTCCTCTTTAGTTTATATTCTTCAAATTTAAAGAATTCTTCAATTACCTTTTTATTATTTGTATTAAGAGTTGGATCTTCTAACAATAGTTGTTTATTCTTCAAATATCTATCTTTAAATGTCATAGATATTAAGACAACTTGTAGTTTAAATATTTAACTACTACTTATTAGAACCTTTAGGATAAATTATGTGTAAACGAGCTGTTTTGCCACTAGACTACGAGGCCATAAATAACTAACAATAAAATCCTTTTTAAATTAAACGGTTAGCCTTTTCCTAGGCTCTCTTTATAATCCTGCACAGTCAAAATAGCTTCCTGTAAAGTAAATTGGCTTACGAATTCTCCTTTATCATTTATTTCTATAAACCCTCCGTAAATATCGCTCCTCTCATCTAAAATTTGTTTTTCTCTAAGCTTAATCATCATTTCATCTGCAAATTCTTTTTCGTTTAAAGCAATCGCAGCCCTTCCAACTAAAGCATATATCCATGCAGAATCTCCTTTATTTATAGGATTGCCAACTTCATCATAAGAATTGTATAACATCCCATTTTGAGCATAACTTTTCTTATAAATCTCTAAACCTTTTCGAGCAGAATCTTGTAATTCTCTGTCTTTGCTTTCAGCGCTTCTTACTAGCACCCATAAAGAATTAATTCCATATTCATCCCCATCTAAATTATGATAATTTCTTTTTGCATCGAGTTTAGTCACGTACAATCCAGAAGGCAACTGTGCGGATAAAACTGCCTCTTTCATATTTTTATAAACTCCCCTCCAAGGCTCCCCTCTCCTATAAGCTAAATCTCTAAATACCTCAAAATCAGTATATGATAGCCAAACCTCTTCAGTCTTCCAAACATTTCCATCAATTACTCCACCATAAGGAGCAAGCATTTTGTCCGAAGTAACTGCAATTTCTTCTAATCCCTTAGCTAAATTATTAATTCGGGTAGTATATCTTTTATCGCCCCATTGTTCTTCAGCAATCAGTAAAGCCTTGATTGCCCTTAAATCAGCATCACTAGCCATATTTGTTCCATCATCAACAGCGTTTTCCACATAGTTTAATCTCCACATCAGATATTTATGCTTGGGGTAAAGCATATGCTTCTCAATATAATCAAGTTCAAAATCAAACGCATGCTTATTTCTATCTTTAGCATTCCATAATAAATAATAACTTACCGCCTCGCTGTTTGTATTATTTTCACCTTCTTGATTTCCTGTTATGGGGTAACTTAAATCTAAGTGGCCATTTTCCTTCATTAATTTATTGTTAATAAAATATTTCAATGCCTCAAAATCAGGAATACTAATATTAGTATCATTAATGATAGCGAGAGAATTTTCTTCTTTTTCTAACGCGCTAGGTGGTAGTTTATTTAAAATTCCTAAATCAATTAAATAAAGTATTGCAAGTCCAATAATAATATAAGTTAAGACTAAGCCAAATAAAAGGAATTTCTTCCAGGAAGGAATATACAATTCACTCATTTCATATCTCCCTTAGAAAATTCAAATCTAGTTTTTCTAAACTTAGGTTTAAAAATAAATAACAAAACAAAGGCAATAAAACTTATAATGCTTACAATAGCCCCAATTATAATTACTTTGCTTATTCCATATCTTAAAACTATAGTATATTTTCCTTCTTTCTTTGGCTTTAGCAGCATGAATTCAGGCCCAATTTTTTCTATTTCTATTTCCTCACCATTAATTTTAGCTTTAAAATCACTATCATAAGTCATCTTTACAACAACTTCGCTATTAACCTTAGCATTTTCTAAATTAATATTATATTCATCAGGATTTATCATTTCAAACTTTACATCTGCCTCATTAGACTGCTCTAAAATTTTAATGTATTCTTCTAAATATCTTCTTTCGTCATGATCTAGACTGACAAATTCTTCTCTTTCACTATTGCAGTATTTCTCCTTGAAAATAATTCTGCATCCTGGTTCTAAAAGTTTCAATTTAGCAGTAGAACTTGCATCAACAACTTCAGCCATAGAATGATCTTCCAAAGGAATAGTAAAGTAACCGTATCTCTCCCCCTTTGTGTGATTAAATTCCAATTCATCTAGTTTTTTCATCATAATTTTATCAGGATCACCTTCTTCTGTATTAATGTATAATCTTGCCACATTTGCTGCCTTTAGATAAAGAATCGTCGTTTCTTTTTCATGGAATCCAGAGGATACAGAAAATAGTTCATCGCTGTAACTGTTGGTTATTCCCTGTTCATAATATCCATAAACTTGCGGTATTTCTTGAAAAGAACTTCTTACTGCAAGACTTTGATCAGTGTAAGGGAAACTTATTCTGCCATCAAATTCATCATAAATAAATTCAGGTTGTCCTGAAATATCTTCAGTTGTCTGCCAATGTGCCTGGACATCATAAATTACTATACTGGAAGCTAAAACAAAAATAATTAGTACAGAATAATAAAATATCTTTTCATTCTTTTCATTCATAACATTTGATAAAGAAGCTATTAAAACACATGCAGCAATTATAAATTCTGGAATAATCCTATGATATTGTATCGATCTAAAGAAATTCATTGGAAATATATTATACCTTTCCATATAATAAAATAAAACCATTACAGTAACTATTAAGATAAATCCTGCAACTACTTCATTTTTAATTAGTCTCTTATTCTTATTTTTTAGGTCATATATACCAAATACAATAACTAAAAATAAAGCCACCATAATAACTAAGCCAGGGCCTTTTAGGTTGCCTGCATCAAATAAAAAATCAGTTAAAGTTATAATATTATATGGAATATGATAAAAAGGGATATAACTAACACCCATATGTGCTCCAGAACTTTTTTGAATGTAACTCAATTGGGGAAAAAATTGAACTGCACTTATGAGTAAACTGCAAAAGACAACTGCAAAATACTTTGCTATATAATGGCCATATTGAGATACTCTGCTTTCTTTTCCATGTCTTATAGCCACAGAGAATAAATATAATCCATAGCTCATAGCTAAAGAAAAGAATATTAAAGGGTGGCATAAATAACTTATTGCTAAAACTAACATAATTGAAAATCTAAAAGGCTTTAAAGGGTCTTTGAGGAATACTAATAACCCAAGTGGATAAAGAAAAATAAATACTACGCTTATCGGTTCCCAGCCATAACTTCTTAATGTAATAAAAGTATTAGCTAGTAAAAATATAGAGCAAAATGCTGAGACAAATATTTTTTTAGACACTTTATAACAAAGTAAAAATGTAAGCAAGACAGCAATTAAATGCCCGAACATTACTAAAAACAAGCCTGCTTTAGCAGCATTAAAACCTGTAAGGAACATTACTAAGATATTCATTATATAAAATCCCGATTGATAATATTTTATTAAAGGCATTCCTAGATACCAGTAAGGATTCCAATTAAAATGAGGGAAATTATTTAGGATATATTCTGTTTTCCATATATGCGTTTCAAAATCCCAAGCCCCGTAAGTTCTTAAATTTCCTTCATTCGTTCTCCAATCAGGATTATCATAAGTTGGAGAAATCCATGAGTCTCCTAATAATAGCTTATAATTTAGAATAAACCATACAAAAACAATAAATATTATTGCTAATATTAGAGAAATATATTTAATGATACTCCATTTTTTTTCTCTTGCAGGTTTATTGTAGTTATTATTCATATTATTTTTTTTGATCCAAGACAAATAAAATTGAACTAGTAAGTATAAGGCTATAAAATAAAAGCCATAGGGATAAAGGCAATGAACTTCTTAATTGTACAATATCACTTGCTAAAAGGCTATTATACAAAGAATAAATGCTTAAAATAAAACAAATTCCGGCTAAGACCAAGTTCCATTTAATATGTGCTAAACCAGAATTAGTTGCTGTTTTTTGAGTTCTAACAAATCCTATATACCTCTTTAATACTATGGCATTTAAAGCAGCTTTAGCGTATATAAACATGCTATTTGTAATTAAACTGTATTGAAGCATAGAGTCGCTTATTTTAACGTGTTCACCAGCTGCCCTTCCCTTCAGAGAAGCATAAATCATGCTAATTCCAAGAACAACATGGAAAAATAATAGAAAAAGGAGGACACTAGGAAGCCATGTATGGTGTGTTCCCAGACCAAATAAAAGAGATAGTATCGGGACCATTATATAAAGAAGTGTTACAATTCCAATAAGCCACCATCCTATGGTAAAAAACATGTGCATTTGATATCGCATAGGAAAATTCCCTCCAAATATCTTAAAAAAAGACTGTCTAAGTATGGCAAGGTTGCCATTAGCCCATCTGTATTGCTGTGATGCATATGCTTTAAGATCAGGAGGAGTATAACCTTCAACTAATATCATAGGCACATATGCCCCTTTATATCCTCGAGAGTTCATTCTTATACCTAATTCAATATCTTCCGTAGAAGTATAATAAGAAAACCCCCCTATCTCCCTGAATAAGCTGTTTCTTACAACCACGTTAGTCCCGCAAAAAGGAATAGCGCCGTCATTTGCCTTGCTTACACATTGTGCCCTATAAAAGATATTAGTGCCTAATTTAGCAGCCCTCTGTAAAGGAGTGGTATCATTTATGAAATGTTGAGGGGTTTGAACAAAACCAACCTCCATATCATTAAATAAATGCATTGTTTCCTCTAAAAATTGCGCTTTAGGTGCTTGATCAGAATCAAAAATTACAAAATAATCCTCTTTAATATAATTTTTAATAGCATTGTTGATGTTGCCAGCTTTATATCCTATTCTATCTGTTCTTCTAATTAGACCTGTATCGTATTTTTTAGATAATTCGTCCATATTTTTTTTATCCTTCTCATCAGTAGAATCATCTAAAACGTAAATTTTAATTTTACCATTCCAGCGCAAATCTTTAACTGCCTTTAACGTTCTTTCAACAATATATCTCGGTTCATTATAAACTGGAAGCAATATAGCAACATCTTTATTTCCTTTTAAATAAGATTTAGCAGGAGGAACATATTTATCGCTCAATAAATTATAAACAAAATACAATGCAAACAAAAAAGAAAAAATTTCAGCAGGCAATATTAAAATTGTTAAAGGAAACCTTTTAAAAGAATTTATAGGAAACTGCCTTGGAGTTGTGAAGTGAATAATAGTATTAGATAAATAATAAAATATCAGAGATAAAGTTACCAGGCCAAAAAGTATATAAAAAAGTCTAGTTCCTCTAGACGGAGAGTTTATTATCATGGAAATTTTTCCCCCTCTTTTTACCGCCATTTATCTTTGAATAAACAAATATCCATAATACAATAAATCCTAGAACAAAAAAACCAGCTATTACAGGAGCAAATGGTTTTCTCAGTTCATCATTAACTTTTTGCAAGACAGAAAATCCCGTAATGGAATTTGCCCCACTACTTAATTTTCCTGGTATGGCTGATGTAGCATATACGCTTCTATCTTCTAGAATGTAGGTTTTTTCCTCTAAACCATTAGATAAAGTTACATTTCTTACATAATAAGTAGTATCTGGTTGATCAGCCTTAAATACACCCTCCCAAGTGCCATATTTACTTATTCCAGAAACCATATTTAAAGGAAGAATAAAACTTATTTCTTCATTCTTTCCAACCTTTACACCTATTTCAGCATTAATTTTATTTATTCCCGTTTTATCTCTTGCATCAAGTCTTAAAGTAACATCACTTACTTCTTCAACTACGCTTTTATCCAGAACACTGTAAACTATCATTAAAATTTCACTATCGCCTAAATTCCCTGAAACAACGTAAAAAGATCTTTGACTAATATTAAACTCATAAGGAGCTAAAGCATATCCAAAAATCTTAACTTTTTCAATATTATATAAGCCCACTACTGGGAAATTAGAGTTTAATTGCCAAGTGCCATAACTCTTTGACCCGCTTACTAAATTTAATGGGAGAGTTGTTTGTTCACCCGAAGGGGTCTTTATAACTAGTTCTATCCTATCAATATTTCTATTACTTTTAGCATCTAAATTAATTATCTGTGTTTCGTTTTCCCCTATAACATTTTTTTCAACAACTAAATAAATTAACTCAGTTTTTTCAGGCCCACTATTACTACTAGAACTCCCAGAATTACTTCCGCCGGAATTTCCACCATTAGAACCTCCATTACTTTGACCAGAATTAGTATTTTCATTAGAAGAAGGCAGCTGTAGAGTTTTAATAAAATTTATATTATCCTCGCCAGAAAAAGTATAATCAAATTTAGTGCCTCCGCTTTTAAGTCCAGATAGTTTTATAAGAGTATTATTTCCTTCGATAAAATCTTCTTTATTTATAAAGACGAGCCAGTCATTGCCTGTTTTATTTAAAACAAATTCCTTAATACCTAAAGAATTTTCTATCTTTACACTTAAATTAGTTAAATTATTATCAATTATTATATTAAGTGAACTGCCATCAGTTCCAGATGCTGGTGAAAATTTAGCTTCAATAAAATTACGAACATTGAGTCTCCATTCGTGAACTTCAAATCCACTTTCTGCGCTAATCAATACAATTTTTTCTTCATCAGTAAATTTTATTCCTGGACTAAAATCAAAAGTGTGTTCTGTTTTAGATATAGAAGTATTAATAGTATTTCCATCTATTTTCCATGTAACGTCTCCTTTTTGTTTTAAATTTACTTTAAATGTAGCCTTTTCTTTCTCCAGCATTTCATATTTATAATTGGAGTTATTAACTTCCTTTAAACTAATTTTAGATGATTCAATATTAGACTTATTATCCTTATTACTTTCATTATTAGAAGATATTTTTTCCAAAGTAATATTAAGATTATAATTTTGGCCAATATCTAATTGAACACTAAGGTTTTTCTTCTTGTATCCATCTTTCCATGCCTCAACTTCGTATTTACCGGCATCTAGGCTAATGTTTATCGGAGAAATACCATATTCCTTGTTATTTATTTTAACATTTGCTATCGGATTAGTAATTATATTCAAAAGTGGCTGTTTAATAGTTGTTCCATTATTGGTCAAGTTATCAAATTTAGGCCCATTATGTTCTTCTTTAGAATTATAAGTGCTGTCTAAATAAGAAAATAGTTCAACAGCTGTAGAAACAATTTCATTTGTAGTTTCTGTAAATTCATAAGTATCTATATTATCATCATAATTAAAAATAACATCATTATCTTCAGCTATATCAAAAGCCCCATTTATCCATCCGTCTATATGTTTTTTTCCATTAAGGAAGGTTTTTTCTTCGCCAAATCCATCTATTTTTTCCTCCCCATTATACCCATTGCCTAATGCTCCAAATTCTTTTCCAAGGATATTTGAGAAACCATCTAAATAAATATAATCTTTCCCATCATAAAATTGTAAATTAGTTCCTCTTGCACCTATTAATTTACCATTACTTTTAGTATAATGCCCGCTATCAAATAAATATCTGGAATGGAACTCTTTAGGATAGTCGCCTATTCCAAAAATAAAGCTAATAGATTCTATATTGGAATCTACAGCGACTCCTTTTTGGATGCCATTCATGCCAGTTATCCAGGCAAGTTGGTTTGTTGCTACCTTAGAAATAAATTCCTCACTATTATTAGCTAATTCATCTGTCTTAGAAGCTATTAATCCTTCTAATAATATATATCTGCTATTTTGAAATTTTATATTAGGATCAAGTTGATAAACCCTTTCTCCATTTTTAGACATAGATAAAGGCCCCTTGTCCTTGTAATCTCCAAATATTTTATTTCTGAAAAATTCTTCTGCATTCTTGGAATTTATTTTATATTCTTTCTTTAATAAATTTTCAATTTCATATTTGTGTTCAATGTATTCCTCCCAATAAAACTCGTTTCCATGAGTAACATCAGAAACGAAATTTTTACTTACAATATCCCTCAAACCATATGCCTCTTCTAAATAAGTTTTCTCATTAGTATAATCATACATTAAAAAAGCGCTAGTTCCAAAATAGGCGGCATTTTCAGAGTCAGCTTTATAATCATATTCTTTTTTAACAAATTCATATGTACTTTTGGAATTCAAAAATAAATCTTTTGCTTCGGAATGAGAATAATCATCTACAGCAGGAATAGCCATCAAAAAGCCAGTTAAAGCTTGAATAGTGTAGTCGCTTTTACTTTCTTTGTAGAATATCAAACACGGATTAAAATTATCATTAAACTCTTCTCTTTTTAGGTCAATATCTACATAACAGCCAAATTCATACCCCCACCCTTTTGATACGGCAAAGCCATTATGAGTATTTTTTACAACTCCAGTTTTATCCTGATAAGTTAAATTAAGGCATGGTTCATTAAATTGGCATTTATAATAAATGGCAGCATTATCTATGCATTGTTGCCACTTGGGATTATCTTTTTCACTTCCGCACAAAGAAACTAGGGGGATTGTAGCTATAGATTGTTTATTCCCAGGAGAATATATTTTGAGTTCTTTTAAAGCGGTTTCTCCAGGGATAAAAGCATTTATTGGCTGCACATGAGTATTTATTCTAAAACCGATTCCATCAGTCTTTTCTTCAAT
Source organism: Nanobdellota archaeon (assembly GCA_030648155.1). Classification (GTDB taxonomy): domain Archaea; phylum Nanobdellota; class Nanobdellia; order Pacearchaeales; family GW2011-AR1; genus JAUSIK01. Next base: position 151,105 of record JAUSIK010000002.1, read on the forward strand.
TTCAACACCCTGCAAACCTTCTAAAAATTCCACATAATCTCGTATATGAAACTGAATATCGCTTCCAGCAAATAAACTAGGATTATGCCGGTAAGAATTTCCAAGTCTTATTAAGCTGTGTGCAGCTTGTGACGATTCCATAATAAAACTTCCATCAGCCATTATAGTAAATTTTGGATCATGTTTTTCATGCATATCGGCATGATAAGGGGAATTCTGTTGTTTTTGCGCACTAAAGAAATCTAGTAATATAGGCAAGTTATCAGAGAAAATTGTCTTACTTATCTTAAATTTCTTAGAAACGTTTCCATCCTGCGTCTTTATATAATATTCTCCTTCTTCCTTAAAATCACTAAAATCACCTACCTTACAAGGCAAATTTCCTTGGCAATTTACCTCATTATTATCGAAATCAAGCGCTTTCTGTAAATTATATCTAGCCTTTGTAGTTCCACTAACATCTAAAATCTCAAAATAACTAGCTTTTGCATCTAAATAAACAATTACTTGTTTAGGCTGGTCAGGATGATACCCCATCTGGGAAACGGCAACAAGCGCAGCAAATGCCGTCCCAGACAGGAAAATAACTAAAAAGATAAAATATGAAAATATGAAAATAACTTTTCTTATATTTTTTTCTTTCCATGTATACTTGCTGTTTAAGAAAAAGTTAGCGAAGAACATAACTAAAATAGCTATAAAATTCCATATTAATAAATATCTCATCCCGAAAGTAGAAGTTAAAAACCATAAAACAAAAACAGTCCCAATGATCGTAGTCATGCTAATAAGCTGAAATTTAGCAAATTTATTCATCACAGCTTTACGATTATTTTTATCCTTAAAAGTAAATAAATTATTTCCTAAAAAATTAGATACTATGGCTGTTTCTGTAGCAAAAATAGAAGCAACTAAATAATACACACCCATGTAGGTAGTTAAAAGATGGAGTATTCCGCTATTAATAACAGTCCCCACTATCCCAACTAATCCAAACAATAAGAATTTTCTAAATTTTTCTGTCTTGTATATGTTGCGCATTGTTTAATTTCTTATTTCCTTTAACTTGGTGTAATACTCCACAGGCTCTGCCTCGACTATCGTCCCCAGTTGAAGGTTTAAAAATAACCTGACACTTTAGGTCAGTTGTGATTTTTATTTTTTGAATATCCAAGCAATAAAGAAATTCTTCCAAGAAGTCTCTTAGATCTAACTTTAAAAATTGCAGTCCACCCTTCCATCATATCATTTAATCTCATCTTGCTAACACCATCCTTTCTTTGTTCAAATGAGATAGGAATTTCTTTTACGCTGAATTCATAATGAAGCACTTCTTCTAATAGAACAACTTGAAAGGCATATCCCCTTACATTCAAAGAGTCTAAATCTACTTTATCAAATACTTCTCTTTTAATGGCTCGAAAACCTCCAGAGCAATCTTTTACCCCATATAATCCAAGACCGACTTTAGATATAGTCCCTGCCAGATAACTTATAACTTTTCTATGCCATCCCCAATTTTGGGGAACCTGTCCACCATCAACATATCTAGATCCTATAACAAAATCATATCCATTATTTATTTCATCAATCATTCTAAAAATATCTTTAGGATCATGAGAATGATCAGCATCCATTTCAAATATAACATCTGGGTTAAGGGTTTCAATAGCATGTTTCATTCCAGCTATATACGCCTTTCCCAGGCCCTCTTTATTTTTTCTTAATAATAAATGCACTCTGTCATTTTTAGTGCTGTATCTTTTTACTACTTCATAAGTCTTATCAGGAGATTTATCATCAACTACTAATACGTCCAGTCTTAAATCTTTATTTTCACTTCTATAATATCCTTCATGGAAAAATATTTCATCAATAAGAGAAACAATATTTTTTGCCTCATTATAGGTTGGAATAACTATGCAGGCTTTTAATATTTTTTTCTTAGATATTTGCTCCTCTTTAGAGTTATCTAAGAATATCTGCTCTTGGTTCGCCTCTTGATTAATTAATTGTGTTGATGCCATCTTATTTCTTTAATAAAACATTTTTATATATAACTCCATGTAGTTGAAAAAATACACCCCGTGTTTTTTCCAGACTAATTTTTGTAGCTATACTTTTTTACTATTTTTTCATTCATCTTTTTATGCTTCATTCCATTACATCCCTCTATGGTAAGTATATAGGCTAGCGCTGTATCAAAGAATAATTGTTGTATGAAAAGATACTTCTAGCCATAAAAATTGTTATTGAGATATTTAATGAAGGATATTCCTACTAGCTTTTGTTAAAAGGTTATTAGTCAATATTTAGATAAACATGAAATTTTAGTAAATATTCTCGATATATTAAAATTCAGAAATGTTTAATTAATACTGCCAGACTATATATAGAAAGTTTAACTAAGCTAAATATGTTAACGCAAATCAAAAAGAATAAGCATCACTCTACTGTTCACAAAAGAAATAATATACATATAGAGTCCAAATCACCTCAGTCTTATAACCTCTACACTTCTTCAAGTATGGAAAGGTATGCTACGCCTAGAATAGACATAAAGGAAAAAGATAAAGAATTAATAATATTAGCTGACCTGCCAGGAATAAATAAAGACGATATCAAAATAACCCTTGCAGAAAACATACTCGAAATTATGGCGGAAAAAATAAACGACCTAGAAAACGATGAAAGTTATATAACTCTGGAAAGAAGCTACAGGGCTTTCTTTAGGTCAATTATCCTTCCAGTAGAAGTAATTCCATCGGCCTCTTCGGCAACCTATAATTCCGGTATTTTAGAAATAAGGATTCCAAAAGCAGAATGAGACTAGCTGTCACATGCAGGAAATATCTATGTGTATATTGCCTAGCTCAACCTTACTAATTTTGCATAATTCCTAATATCATTTTAATATCATTTATGCAAATAAACTCCTTGAAATATAGGTATATATCTTATTCTTACCATATGCATCACTGCACCCAAAAAAAACTTCTATCTAAATAGATCATGTGGGGGAAAGCTAATTTTGTTTCCCCCGCATTGATTTTCATTCAAAATAAATTCCCAAAGTAAGCAGCCTTTAGAGTTGGGAATGTAAGCAAAAAAATTACTAGGAAATAATTGGCAAATGCAATTAGAATCGTCGCACTCAAAGATATTATTTTATTAATTTCCTTATCCATAATTCAAAATTTCTAAAACAAATAAGTTTAATTTCTATTTATTGAGAAGTAGTATTTTCTAGACACTTTATTATGTCAAGATTCTTGACTAAAACTCCATACTTTAGCATGGAGTTGAATTTTGAGCACTTGAGAATTGCTTAATATGCAATTCTCTGTGCAGAGAAATCTTTTATAGATTTCTCATGCATCCAAAAGTCCAAAACAAACCACACCTTTTAAGGTGTGGTAAAACTCAAGGACTTTTTGATAAATAATGATTAATTTTATATAATAATAAGCATAAATAGAAAAATGAAAATAACAATAGTGGGGCCTCGTTCTGTAGGAAAATCAACTGCAAGCAAGATTTTAGCTGCAAATCTGAATTTAGAATACATAAGTTCAGACAATATAATGAATAAGGCCATGAAAAAGTATGGTGGATTAGATAAAGTAATAAAGTCTGGAGAAACATATAGAATTATAGAAGTTGCCGTTTCTCAATTAGAAGATGTAATGAAAAAAGATGATTTTGTCTATGATCTTGCAGGAGGGGCAATTTCAAGTACAAAAAATAAAGAAGTTGTTGATAACATAAAAGCAATAGTAAAAGCAAATACTATAGTTGTAGGCTTGCTTCCTTATAAAAATAAAAATAGATCATTAGAGTTTCTATTTAATAGAGAAAAAGAAAGAGAGCACTTCAAAAATGAAAATCATGATAAATTACATCAAGAAGTAGAAGATAGTTATAATAGATTAGAAAAAATAATTCCTAGATTCTGTACTCATGTAATTTATGTTGAATCTAAAAGCCCGCAAGAAATAGCAAATGAAATTAAGAAAAAAATAAAATAACTCTCTACTTTATCAATTTAGCAAATCCAGAATTCTGATCAACGCAGGCAGTTCCTAAACAAGCCTTGAAATCAGATCCAGAAGGAAATTGATTTCTATAAATCTCTATTGCAGAACCCTTATCACAGGCTTGCAAAAGTATATTCCCTTTATTAGAATTAAATGTAACAAATCTGCATCCCTTCTTAGTTTCATCAAAGGCTTTATTACAGTAACTATTTACAACAGTGCAATAAGCCTGTAAGCTTGCCAAATTTAATAATTGAATAGACGTCGGTATTGGAGTTGGAATTAAAGTAGGAGATGGTGAAGGGCTAGGATTTCCAATTGGTATTGGAAATATATCTACAGAAAATGTGTTTCCCTCAACTTTAAATCTCATGAATCCAGATTTTTGAGATACACACCCGTTTGCAGTGCAGGCCTCATAGTCTCCGCTAGGTTTCTTTTGCGAATAAATTTCATAAAATCCGTCCTCTTTCATACAAGTCTTAGTTTGAATTTCTCCCTTTCCAGACTTAAAAGTCAGGGTTCTGCAACCCCCTAAAAATATATCGCTCAATAAATTGCAATAACTTAATGGCACCATGCATCTAAATGGAAACTTGCTTAAATCTTTAATATCAAAATTCAAGCTGTTGTTTTTTATTATGCTCTGATTAGTTGCGTTAGGTTCCAAACTAGGAGCACTTACATTAGTTGTATTTATTATTAAAGACCTCTCTTTGCCCATTGCCCAGAACTCCGGATCTATCATTCCAGTAGAAACGCCAATTGCTCTTTGAGCAAACTGGCTAAAGTAACCTCCGTAATAAGCTGCTCCATTAAATTGTTCTTTAGTCTTATCATACTGTTTATCTACTAAATAACCAACAGCTTCTTTAACATAACCGCTATTAAATGCTGATCCTAATGGAATCCACATAGATAATGTCTTGTAACTATCCTCGCTGTACTTAACCTTTCCACTTCCAGAAGTAGAATAAATTTCATAAGGCTTTGAGTTCAAAGCGCCATATTGACTGTTTCCACCACCGTAATTCTTCCACCAGTCCGTAAATATTGAGCCCAAATCACTAGGAATATCTTCTTTATGAAAAGCATATAATCCTGATAAAGCAGGAATAGCTCTCCAGCTGTCAATATTATCAACATAAGCAGGACTGCAGAGTTCATTGCATTTGAACCCATCAACACCATTTTCACTAAAGCTTCCTGTCTTTCCACTATGGACAAAATTATCACCTAAAGAATTTTTATAACTTCGAAGCATATCTATAACGCCTGCTTTTATTTTACTGTCTTTGATATACTCGGCAAAATCATACAAAAACTGCAGTTCATAATAATCTGGCCTGAATGATTGAACTGCAGTAGGGCAATTTACCTGATTATTATAACCATTGCATAAAAAGTATTTATCACTGGAGGCAATATATTTCACTTCTCCATGATTTCCATTTAAACCCCAAATAGCCTTTCCCTGTTCTAAATAGTCTTCACAATAATCAATTTCAGAATTCCATATTCCTGCCCTTTGCTTTGCACATGCAATACTATAAGCCCCTAAAATCCTAATAGAAGCGTCAGATGCAGAGTCGCTTGAAGCACATAATGTTTTATAATTTTCATAGTCGCCTTTGCCATTAACATAATACATCCAACATTGTAAATTATTTATTGCAGGATGTCTTAATTTTTCAGAAAATCTATGGAGCTTATCATACTTTTCTCTATTGCTCCCCATAGAATGGCTTAATAAAACATTTCCAAATTCATCAGTTACTCCGCAGAATTTGTCTCCGCTTACGCTTAATTCACTGCACTTCCCATTTCCATTGTGAAGTTGATTTTCACACTTCTCACCAGTGCATTGCCCTTCAGTTTTATACCATCTAACAGCAGCTATATCTCCCTTAAAAGAAAAATCCTCATCTACTAAATCATTCCAACTTGCCGTATTCCATCTATCTAAAACCTGCATGCAAGTTTGATCAGTCCCGCATAAATCATTTATAGATAAAGGATAATCGCTCGCAATCGAACTAAAACTAAGGCTTTCGACATTATTATCCAAAGAATCAACAATTTGCTTCATCTCAAATTCACCATTAATAATATCAAATCCAGTCACTTCATCTATGCATGCGCTTCCTAAACAAGCCTTGAAGCTCAATCCTTCAGGAGCACTCTTCCTGTATAATTCTATACCAGTATCTTTTTCACAAGCCATAATAGCAATTTCTCCAGTATAAGTAGAAAATATAACATCTCTGCATGCCCCACTAATTATATCATTAATCAATTTACAGTCGTTATTCTCTGTATTGCATACAGGAATAAGGCTGTCAACGTTAGTATTTTCTATTGCGTTTCCAAAGGTGGCCAGCATAATAAGTGCTAAAAAACCAATCATCCTCTTTTTCATCGTCGAAATTGAAGTATTTCTTCAACACCAGAAAAAGAAGAGGCTATTTAAAGTTTCCCGTCGGCAAACACCACCCATCAATTACGGCAAAAAAGCCCTTTCCGTCGACTATTTTAGTGACAAAACTCTTAAATTATACTTAAATTTCTATATAATAGAAATATCCTCAGATTGAGTTAAATAATTGTCAAGATCTTTTTCTTGTTTTTCTAAAAAGCCAAACAAATAAGAGCTCTGAGGATTATAGTAAAGATAACCTTCTTTTAATTTTTCAATTTTTTCCTCATCTCTTACAATCCCAAGAAAAGGTTTGTATATAAATGAAGCTGGTGTAGCTACAAATCCTTCACTCCTACTATCTTCATAATTCAAAGAATGATAACAATATGCGCTTTTTTCTGGATGAGGCCTTAAAGAAGCAAAATCATCGAAAAATTCAATTAAATTTCTAACAGGTTCTTCACTGATAACACCTGTTCTTGAGTAAGCCCTAGCAATCTCCAACCCCTTTTGAACACACTCATTCTCAGCATTTTTAATTTTATTATAATTTTTCTTATTAATTAATAAAATATCTAAAAGACATATTTTAGGAATTCCATGAATGCCTACAAATCTTTTTTTATCACCAACCTTAAACAAATTTTTATCTAAAGAATTTTCTAATCTATAAAAGTCTGTATTAAAAGGGGAAGTAAGTTGATAATGAGGAATTGAAAGTCTATGCCCATATTCGAGTAAATGGCCAATAGGGTTTGTCAAAATGAGGATTAAGCCTTTATATCCATAATTTTTTATCCTTTTTAAATAACCCCCGATCTTCTCCTTTTCAAAAGGAAAGAATTCAGCCCTGTCAGGCCCGTGGGGGATTGATTCAATCTGTTCTCTTTTTACAGCAGATGAAGTGATAATTACCATCTCTGTTCCATCCAGCACCTTTTCAAGGCCATCTTTTCCCTCGAAAAACTTTATCTTGCCTTCTTTATAAGGATCTAATGTAGTAGCTATCTCCTCTAAGGGTGAGTGTTCACTATATCCTTTAATTGTATTTATACTTGGAGCCTTAATTAATATTTTTGCAAATTCAGATCCAAATCTTCCGAAGCCGACCATTCCAACATCAATAGGAATAAACTTTTTATTCCCAATTTTTGTAAGAAGTTTATTAGGATCACTAGCTTTAAACCAAAAATCATCAAAAACTCCTTCTGCAATACCTTCACATCCAATATCCTCTCTTAAACTTACCCGTCGAACACCACTATATTCTAAACTTTCCTCAGGAGTTAAGTTTCTGCCTTGAGGCTCTTCATATCCACTAATCCCTATAATTCTTCTATTTGGTTTACTTTTTTTTAAATTATAAGCCAATCTAAAACCTGCAGGGTAACTTTTCCAATTAGGAATTCTAGCTAAGGGAATTTTAGGAAAACCAGGCATTACTAAATCAGTTAGAATTAGATTATAATTCCCTTTTTCCAAAATCTCATAAGTTCCCTCTTTAAAAGGTTCATGAAAACTTTCAATCTCAAAATCGATATGATTCAAAGCTGACTTTCCCCCTATGCGGGCTATAAAAAACTTCGTAGCTTCAGCATTATCTTTATCATCATCTAAAAGCGCGATCCTAAGTTTCCTATCAGACATATTCCTTTCCCATAAAGATTCCTTATATAGTTTGTTACGTCGCAAACCTTTATTTATTTTTCTACTTTAAAGTCGTAAATCACAAAACCCTTCAGGTTTAGTGGTTTTGTGAGAACCGGGAGAAATCGATATAATAATCTCTAGCTTAAAAGCTGGAGATTTCTAATGAGTATTAAGAAGTGAAGTTTCATCCGGCAAAAATTTTGATGTATAATAAATACAGCATGTTTTTTAATAGATAAAGATATAAATATAAATATCTTATTAAAAAAGAAGTGGAAAACATAAAAGACTTTTTAGCATCTATAGGGCTTGGGAAAAATGAAACCGAGGTGTATTCAGCCCTAGTAGACATGGGCACCTCTTCAGTTCTAGACATCTCCAAAAAGACTAAGATTCATCGTTCGAACATCTATGATGCACTAAGAGACCTATTGCAAAGAGGCCTTATTTTTGAAACTAATAACCCTACAAAACTTTTCACTTCAAGACCCCCGCAAAGCCTAGTAAATTATCTTAAGCAAAAAGAAGCAGAACTTGACTCCATTGTAAAAGACTATGAATCCAAGCAGTTTCGTGGAAAAGATCAAACTAAGATAAAGATTACAAAAGGAAATTTCGCACTAAGGGAAGCCATTTTTAGCCTAATGGAATCAGGACAGCCTATTTCAGTATATGGCATTCCAAAAGAAGCACCCGATATAATAGGCCCATTATTAAAAGACTTTCATAAAGAAAGAATGAAAAGAAAAATACCTATGCAGCAAATCTATAATTCAGGTGCAGTAGACAGAGTAAAATATCTGAATAAATTAAAGTTTACTGAAGCAAAAATTCTTCCTCAAAAATATGACTCATTTGCAACAACTAATATTTCTGGAAACAAAATAGTTATTTTACTTTGGGAGAATGAAATAACTGTAATTGAAGTTGTAGATGAATTTATGGCAAAACCATATAGAAATTATTTTGATATTCTTTGGAGAAAGGCTCAAAAAGTTGTCTAAAAAATACAACGTACGTTTTAATAAGTCCCTCTCTAAGAGATTATATGCAAAAGAGTTTGTTATATTTTCCAACTAGTAAAGAATATTACGAGGATTCTATTAGTTTATATTCATTGCAAAACATGATACAATCTTTGCCATTATCAATTCCACTCTCCAGAGAAATTATTTTATTTTCTAGAAGAAATATCATGCGGGGTCAAGTTTGTCTAAGATGTCTAAAAGCATATACCTTGTCCAAAGCCAAAAACCTAGATTTACCAGAAGATTTTGAAATTATATCTCGCATATTTAAGTGCGAAACAGGCCATAATGATTATTATCTAGACAAAGAAGACTTAGAGCCTATCCCTGAATAAGATTTATTTAACTTTATCATAGAATGTATCTTTTATAATGCCTGCCTTTGCAGATAATCCCTTATATTCTGCTAAAGGCCTCTACTTCGCCACTATGGCTGATCTTTTATTAGTTAATTTTTTCTGAATTCATTTCTAGAACAAAAATCCTTTCTATGTAAAACACTTTTGAGTTTGCCGCTTGCAAACTCAAGGCATAAGATGTCTAAATTATACTGCCTTTATTTATAATATATTATGATTTTAAGGTTTCATGAAAAATTTAATGTGTACCAGATGCATTCAAGTAATAACAGACCCTGTGTGTATATCTTGTTTCATTAAAAATATTAATGTATGGATAAGTGAACAAACTCTAAAAAATGAAATAAAAAAAGGCGTACTAAAAAGTATGATAAAAGAGGAAGAAGAGGCCTATGCACCATTAGATATCTCATGCATCTTATGCAGTAAAGACCTGTATTCTATTTGCAACTACTGTTTTCTAAAAGAAGCAGAAAGAGTAGTAAGGCAAAAAATAAAGGATTCTTTAATAGTAAATAATTTCTGTGAAATATTTAGCAAAGAAGTTCATGAATTTGGGATTCAACGCTCCCCAGTTAAGACGCGTAAATCTGACCCCTTATCTCTCCAGCAGGAAAGTTTATAGTATGTACATTTACATAAGTCATGCCAGCTAATAATTCATCTTCTATAGAGTCGTTATAAACAATAAATCCTTGTTTATGGTTTCCGATAGGAAGTTCAAACAAAACAGGACCATTCACTCCTTTTAATGCAAAACCATGAATGTGAGCACTAGTCTCTTCACTTTTTAGATTCTTTATTGTGATGTCGTAAGTCAAAATATTATTCTCTCTATCCATTTCAAAAGTTCCTACACCTGATGCTGGAGTTGTGACTTTAGGTATTTGGAATATCCCTCGCAGTAAAGCTTTCATTTTAACCTTGTTTAAACCATCAAAAGACAATTCTCCAGATAATATGTGCTGTGCAGGATGGGGATCTATATCAAACTCGTTTTCCTGAGTTATAAGTACTCTATCAAATAATTTAATATTTATATCTTCAGTCTTATAGACAAAACTGGCTCTTCCCTTTTTACTTGGTTTTATTTGGCCAATATTTAGGTGATAACCTGATTCTTCGTCAACTAACCAGAAATTATATTTCATTCCATTTTGAGGCATTAAATTCTTAGTTTTTAAATTTAAAACCTCCATAAATTTATTAGAAGTAAGTCTAGTTTCTCTCAAAGATAAAGTGGCACTTGCCCCATTCCCAATTTCATTAACTAACTCAACTTTCTTTATTAATTCCAAACTAGAACCTAATTGTACAAGTAAAATTAAAATAATAAATCCAAAAATAAATTTCACCTTTTTTTTAACCTCTTACTAATTTAGAGGCTCTAATTTAAAAAGATTTGTTTTGTGCAATAGTTATGTTCTAGCTGGTAAAAGGACTAATTAACCTGTTTCTTCTACCGCTAAATCGTCCATCATCGTCTCTATCCTGCATCGCAGCAGATCTCCTTCCGCCTTTAGACCTATGTTTTGTGGTCAAATTCTTTCCCCTTCTGGTTTTATTTTTTCTTTTCATATTGTAATGTAGTATTAATTTTTTATATAGTTAAGTTGTATTTTTTAAACCCTATCTAATATAATGTCTAATTAATGATAAAATAAATAATATTAAGAATATAATGAATAAAACTTTAGCAATAGTTGCAGCAACTCCAGCAACTCCGCCAAATCCAAATAAAGCCGCCAGAATTGCAACGATCAAGAATACTAAAGCCCATCCTAACATTACTATACTATCCATCTAAACAATATAAAGCCGCGCTGTAAGAATTATACATCTATAAATCTATACTGAGAAAAAAATAGAACGAGGTGATGACTAAAAGTGCCCCAATAAATTTCAATACTTTATTTAACATTTCCTTAGGAAATTTCATTTTAAAATATTTAATTAGTAATATCATACTTAAACCACCAGAAATCATACCAAGTGTAGCAAATCCTGCAAAAAATAATATCTCAATCAAACTATGAACTCTGGCTATTTTAAATGAAATTAATGCTGTAATTGCAGCTGACCAAGTCAAGATTATTGTTGGATTTATTGCCACAAGTATAAATCCAGCCAAAAAAGACCTTGTTTTCTCCTTTTTCGTTAACTGCCTAACTCCTCTAGAAATGTCTTTAATAATATCCGTCTTATATAAATAAATCCCTATAGAAAATAATATTATTGCGCTAATTGTCCTAGACAATAATTGAATCCTTGCACTTTCCAAAAATAATGAACTGACCACACTTAATGCCAATATGCAATAAATACTTTCCATTAGGCTTGATCCAAAAACCATTGCCACTGCTCTATTATACCTTCCTAATAAAGAATTCCTAAAAACAAGGAATGTAACAGGCCCAGTTGCTATAATGGTTGCTAAAAAACCAATCAAAAATGCCGAAATGCTGATTATTAAAAATTTCATCTTTCCTCTTTATTTTAGTAAGAATCGGGCTTTTTTAAGTGTTCCTAATATTATCTTTTAAGGCGATCTTTGTAAGTTACAAATAAAATATCTAGGGCACTGCTAATTGTAGTATATCCTTCCCAATGAGAAGCCGGAAACTTCCTCCGAACACATTCCATAATGATCTCCCTATCTACTTTTTCTTCAAGTTTTAAATTTTCTCTTATCGCCTTTTTAAGTTGTTTCATTTTAACTAAGGGCATTGCCTCACTAAGAACGTACTCAACTTTAGTATTAGTAAAAGGCGTATGGCCTAATATTTCATTCTCATACTCTGATTCGGCAATTTCTCTCTGTTCATAATGTTCTAACTTTACAATTCTTATATCCCGGCCATATTTCCCAAGATATTCGCTCCTTTTTTTTCTTAATTGATATGCAATTCTTTTAAATTCTAAATTCCTTCCAGAAATTTCAAAAAGTTCCTTTATCCTTCCATTTTCACATTCTATTGATAATTTTAATTTTTCACACTTATCACCATTATTCATCAATCAAATTAAAAATCTAGCTTTTTAATCATTTCTGTGAAATCCAGCAATACCAAAATCTTTTAAAGCATCCCAATCATCATTAAATCAAGCGGTCATAGTTTAGTGGTAGAACGTGACGTTGCCAACGTCATAGTGCGAGTTCGATTCTCGCTGACCGCATCGAGAATCGAACTATGAATACCACGGATTATCTTAAATCAAGAAAATACCACATAGCCGCTGGTTGGTGGGAAATAATTATTCTATCACTTTTAATGTTTATTATTCTTATAATTACTCTTCTTGAGCCCAGGACATTTTATCTTAGTATTATTCAAATCACTGGATTAATATTATTTATCATAATTGGGATAATTTTATGGAAGTCAAGGAAACATAGAAAAATATTCATAAAGTAGGAAAAATCTAACTAATATGCTTATATCCGCCGTAAGTTTTAGCCCTAGTAGCCTTTCTTCTTTCTTCTCTATATATTTCGTATTCTTGCCTATATTTAGAAACTATATCTTCCTGGCCAATGTAAATTTTTTCAATATGCCTAACAATAACTCCAGGCGACATATTTATTTCCTCTTCTAATTTACCAATTGGCAAACCTCTGCTTACTCCTTCAGTTAAAATTTTTTTCAAATTCTCATTGAATTTTCCCATCTAATCCATCCCGTCTATTCTTTTTTCTTCACTTATCTTTATATTTCTTTTGCTGACTAAAACATCATCAATTCTTAATATCATCATGGCAACTTCTGATGCTGAATTAATTGCTTGAGTCTTAACCTTCATAGGCTCTATAATCCCAGCCGCCATTGTATCTTCAATCTCATTTTTAAAAAGATTTAGCCCATGATTATAAAATCCAGCTTCATGTCTTTTTCTTAGTTCAGTTAAAATATCAATTGGATCAAGTCCCGCATTTTCAGCCAATGCTTCTGGTATTGACTCTAAAGCAGAAGCAAATTCCTCCAATGCTAATTGCTCCCTTCCTCCCAAAGTCTTAGCATAAATCTTTAATCTCCTTGAAAGTTCCATCTCAACAGCCCCGCCACCGGCAACTACTTTTCCATATCTTATCCCAGCTATAACATCCCCTAGTCCATCTTTAACAGCTCTTTCAATTTCATCAACAACATGGCTTGTTCCCCCTCTTAAAACAATTGTTACGGCCCTTGGGTTGCTGCATCCGCGAACATATGTCAATTTATCCTCCCCTTTCCTTATTTCCTCAACAATTTCGGCTTTTCCTAATTGATTCATTTGAATATCAGATAAATTTGATATTATTTTTGCTCCAGTAGCCCTTGCCAGTTTCTGAATATCTTCTTGGGAGACTCTTCTGCAGGCAAATACGCCCCCTTTAGCCAAATAGTACTGGGCAACATCGTCAATACCTTTCTGGCAAAAAACAACATTAGCACCAGAAGATATAATTCTATTTGTCAATTCTTTCAAGTACTTCTCTTCTGATTCAATAAAACTCTGTAATTCATCAGGAGTTGAAACTGAAATTCTTGTTTCTGTTTCAGGATTTCTTAATTCTAATGGAATATCGACTAATAATATTCTAGCATTTTCAATTTTAGAAGGCATATCAGAATTAGCCTTTTCTTTATCTAGCACAATTCCCTGAACTAATTCACTATCCCCAATAGATCCTCCTTTAATTTTTTCAATTTTAATGTCATTCATATCAACATTTTTTCCATTAGATACCTGTTCTACAGCAGTAACTATTAAATTAGAAAGCAAATCTTTTTTCCCTTCAGCTCCCTTCCCAGTCATCGCTGTTTGAGCAATTTGTTCAAGCACACTCCTTGTACCTATATTGCTTGATATCTCGTTCAAGATACTAAGAGCCTTTTCAGATGCCATTCTATATCCTTTAACAATAACTGTAGGATGTATATTTCTATCTAGTAACCTTTCAGCATGTTCCAATAATTTTCCTGCCAATAAAGCCGCGGTAGTAGTTCCATCCCCCACCTCTGTTTCTTGAGTCTTTGCAATTTCCACCATCATTTTTGCTGCAGGATGTTCAATTTCCATTTCCTCAAGTATTGTAACACCATCATTAGTAATAATCACATTTCCACTGGAATCAACAATCATTTTATCCATACCCTTAGGCCCTAAAGTAGTCTTTACGATTTCAGCTATTACTTTTGCAGCTAAAATATTGTTTCTTTGAGCTTCCCGCCCTATAGTTCTAGAAATATTTTCCGGCATAATATAAGAAGGCTGTTCACTCATATCCCTCCTCAAATAAACATATTTTTAAGCATATAGGTACTAAAAAGGATAATTATCCTCCTTCGTATATTTTAGAAGAATTATCATTTGAAGGTTCGTTGCCTTTTTCTAAATTAACCTTATTCCGTATACCCTTATATCTCGCCCTGTTCAATTTGCTCATGTTTCTTTCCTCCAAAACCTTGCGAGTATATTCTTCGCCCTTACTTAATAATAATTCTAAATCGCCAATGGATGTCTCGCCTAATCCTTTTATTTCCAATTTTTTAAGACTCCCAACAGCAGAGAAATAAGCTACTAAATCAACCCCATATTTTCTAATTATCTCTGCCTTCTGCCTTAATTTATACAATTCATAATCGTTGCAATATTGAGCAGCCACTTTAAGATATCTGCTTGCTAATTCATCGTTTAATTTTCGCATAATAAATTACATACCCTCCATCTTATATTTTTGATCTTCATTTTTTTCTGCAATATTTCTTTTTCCCTCTTCCTTCTCTAAGCTCACCCTCATTTCAGGAGTTACATATGGCTTTCGAACAATACTTCCATAATATAAAATTTTCAATCCATCTATTATTTTAGGTTCAATTTCTTTTCTTTCAGACAAAGTATAATCTACAACTTCTGATTTGGTTTCAGTTAATTCTCTTATTTCATCCCTACTAAATCCAGCATCTTCAGCCTCATACATTTCGCTTGCTAAACTGTAAGTTAAGTGAACCGTACTTGATCGTGATCCAAATTGTTTTAAACTCCAATTTTTTTTATCTCTATGCTTCCCTTTTTCTTTAAATCTATTTCTTGGAATCCATCCTGGCAAATTTAAAAAGTACGCAATATCCTCTCCAGAAAAATCAGTGTAAAATCCTCTAATTGTCGCTTCACTCCTCTCCCCCCTATATTTTATCTCCATCTTAACTTTCCCAAACAATGGCTCTAATCCAACTCTATTTAAAATTTGGCCAATTTGGGTTTTAAAAATACCTTCTTCCTTCCCCAATTCTTCTAGACTTAATTTTTCTCCTTTTTTAATTGCCATTTCATATCTTTTAAAAATATTGTATAATTTAGAAAAACTATAATTTTGGTCATAATGTTTTTTATAAGATAGTAAATATTCTATTGCCTTTTGTGTAGCAAAACTTTCTTTTTCAACTAATTGTTTAATTCTTTTTTTAACACTAGATAAAAATGAATATTGCAATTCATATAATTTATTAACACCGCCAAAATGTTTGTCCCTATTATCTAATCCTGTATTTTCTATCCTTTTTCTTACCCAATTGTCATACTGATCAGAAGAATTAATATACTGTCTAATCGCCTCCCCTGTAACCCCTACTTTATTACCAATAACCTCTAAGGCTAATCCTTGCTCGATCAATTCATCTACTTCAGGCTTTCTTTTTGTTCCTTTTATAGATCCCATTGGCCTCCCTCTTTTACCTTTTGGCAATTCAATTCTACCCTCCCTAGCAACCTGATAAACGTAACTTCTATTTATTGAAGTCATATGAGAAATTTCTAGTGCGTTACGAGCGCCATTTTTTATAGCCTCTTCAATGGCATTTATCTTTCCAATTTTATTATATTTCCTACTAACATTTTCACACTCACCACTACTTTCTCCTCTATTGTTCCCTTCATTTTCCAACTTACTTTCTAAATCTTCCATTTTCTCTTAAAAATAGATCCAATATGAATATTATAAACCTTCCCTCTTAAAGAAAAAGATTTTAGAAATTATTTTTCACTCCACTACACAAATCCTTAAAATAAGAAGATCCATAAAAAAGTCATGAGAAGAATAGCAATTGGAGATATAATGACTAGAAATTTTACATCAATCCATCCAACTGCTTCTTTGCATGAATGTTCTAAAAAAATTGTAAAAAATAAAATCAACACTCTTCCCCTAGTCCATGAAAAAAAACTAGTTGGCATATTAAATTCCAGAGATATACTATGGGCAATTACGAAAAAACCTAATCTAGACCTAAAAAAAGTAAGGGCTATTGACATTGCAATAAAAAAAGTAGCAGTGATTAAACCATCTGCAGATATCTATCAAGCAATTGCAAAAATGCGCACCTTAAATTTTAGAACTCTTCCAGTATTATCTAAAGGAGAAATCATCGGAGTAGTAACTTTAAAAGATATACTTAAAATAGAGCCTGAACTATACCCTCAAGTGGGAGAACTAGCAGAAATAAAAGAAGAAGAAAGAAAAATAAAAGATACTAATGCAGATTGGCCTCTTGAAGGCTTTTGTGGAAACTGCGGCGCATTTTCTGACCTTTTAAAAGTAAACGATATTCTTCTCTGCTATGATTGTCGTGAAGAACTATTCTAAGAAGTTTTCTCGTTAACGATTAAAGCTTCCATTTTTATATCCAAATCTTTTTTCTCTTCTATAGGCATACTATCCATCATATCTTGATGATGTTCCTGCATGTGCTTCATCATCAATTCCTTAACCTCATCAGTTTTCTCTCCTTTTGCAATGAACTCGTCATTCCCGCCCAAATCCTTGCATTTCAAGGTCATCATAATAGAAAAAGATATTTATGTTATTTATAATCATGCAGTTATTTATTCACACCAATTATAGCAAAGGCGCAAGGAGGAAATTTCAGCGTCCTTTGCTATTTAGGGGAAGTCATAGAAAAATTAAGAAAAACTTATGGCTTTCACTATAGATGGCTTTTCTAATTAATACTGATAATCTTAAAGAGAAATTTGAATAAATATGTTTTTCGTATTAAAAGTTCAAATTCCTTGTTAGAGAAGTTTGTTATTCCTAAATTTTGCAAACTTCTCTAAAGTAATTCTTTTGGAACTTCGTACCTCTTATTTGAGAAAATTATTTCTTCTGTTTCTATAGTGTTAATAGTTATTAACTTGGAATTAATAGCCTATCTAAATCTTTCTTTTAGCAGCCATTAATGCGACTAAACAATAGAAAATTAACAAATGTTCTTCACTTTAATTGGACTTAGACAAACTTCATTAGACTTCAATGAAATACCAAAATCACTATTGGGTGGAAAGTAAGTACCATCCACCTTACAACATACAACTACATTGTGATTCGTATTTACATCCAAAGGAAAATAAAAATCCCCAACATTTGATTCGTCATAAGATAGTTTCTGGGTATATACTTTACGATGCTCTCCGCTTGGATAGATTAAATCCAAATAAAGAGCTTTTCCATTTGAAGTTGCTGTGCAATAGACATTTGAATAAGCAGTGGAGTATATCTCTTCAGGCATATTGACCAATTTGTATCTGAAGAATGTTGTACCTAAGTTGCAGGATTCTGTGTCTTTTCCTAGAAAGTCACAATTTCCACTTCTAATTTCTTCGCAGTTGTTCTTAAAGAGTGGGCTGCCCTCTGCTCCTAAATAAACAAAGTTATCCTCCGATATAGTTATTTGCTTAGAATCTTCTATAACTTGTCCTGATAAATCCAATTGCCCAGAATAGAGTAAAAAGGTTAAAGCAATAAAAACCAGTAGAATTATAGCAAACAATAACATCTTTTGTATGTTACTCATTAAAGCCATAAGTGCTTCGCACTTAAAAACCTTATTACAAAAGTTTAAGACACACGCCAAATTAACAATGTACTATAATTTTTACAATTTTAAAAAAAATTAAGGGCCAAAAGGCCACAAAAAAAATAGAAATTAATTACAGCCTTATTAAAAATCTTCCACAATAGGCTTTTCTTCTTCCTCGTCTTCTTCCTCTTCTTCGAGGTCTTCGTCGTCAGATTCGTCTTCTTCAGACTCATCTTCTAAGTCTTTGTCTTCAGAAGAGTCGTCTTCTTCAAGTTCATCTTCTTTAGTTTCTTGTTTTTTTGCCATTTTTACCTCATCGCAGAATAACCTGCATTAAAAATTAAACTTGATCGTTTTTAAATATTTGCATTGATTTAAAAACAGATTTAAACCGAACTCTGAATAATATGGATAAAAATTATTTAGAAATAGAATTAACTGTTTCAAAAAGAACACATAATTGTAATTGAACCAGTTTCTTAATTGGAAGAACTTCCCAGGTTGTGTAAGAACTAATTTTTTCACAGCACTCTCTTACTTTATCATCCATTGCTTTAATATCAGTACCATTCAAACCCGCCTCTAAAAGAGCTCTTTTAACTTGTCCAAATAAAAGACCGCCATTATAAAAATATGAACCTAATAATCCATCAGCCAATTCGGCCTCGGTAGCTTTTCTGTCAAAATTAGGAGATGAACTAACATAATTTTTCATAGCATCAGTTCTAGTATCCCATCTTCTCTTTTCATCAGCCATTAGATAAAACCACGGATTAGGCTCTTTAAGTACGTTAAGTGTTTTTGCAAGGATAGGCTGTATAAACTTAAGATTATTTTCATAGTTTTCTAAAAAAGATAGATACATATCTCTTCTTGTCTTAGAGGACAATGAAGTATCCATAACTTTCTTACTGAAAAAATAAGGTACTTCGCTCTTGATAACAACTGCTTGAGGATTTTTACTCAGTAAATAGAATGTGCTATTATCACCACTTTTTAAATGTTCTAATGGATTTTTTCCAATCTTTTTCATTTGCTCATAATAATCTGCACATCCAAGGTCAAAATAAAATGGTTTTACTATCTCTCTCATAAATTCCTCTTCAGGTTCACCCATATGTAATGGGATACCTAAAGTTTGAGTAAATTTCTTTAAATTATTATAATACCCATCATCAAATTTTCTTGTTGAAAAGAAATATGCTCCGCCAAAACCACTATTATGAGTAGGATACATTAAAGCAGGCTTAATTTCATCAATAATATCCATTAATACTCTTGTTTCTTTCAATGGGCTGCTCCACTCATAGTCTTTATATTTAATTGGAAAAGTCCAATCAATCATTCTATTTGCAGGCGGGCGATAAAAATTATTAAAATACTTTTCTAAAGTAAGTTTTCCCTTAAACCATTCTTCATTTAATCTAGTTCCATCTGGGTCAGCAGTGTACATAAAATACCAAGTATAATCTGTTTCCCTTAAAGCATCAGAATTTTTCCCAAAATAATCTATAAGCCAATCTATAGTAAGAGAACCTATAGGTTCATTAGGATGAGGAAATCCCCATATGAATGCATTCTTAGAACCTCTTCCAGCTTTTATGATGTACATCGGATGATTATTTTCAGACTTGCCAGCTTCCCTTATTTCAAAACCATATTTATTTGAAAGTTCAAAGGCTCTTTTATCTAACTCGTCTAAAGTAAGGAAAGAGTCATAATCTCCTACCTTAGTAAAGATATCATCAGTATTCATATAGATTTAGAAAATTTATAATATAAAAACTATTGTATGGTCTATTTCTAGGTCTGATTTTTCACCAAAATATTATAAATATCATCGAGCTTTTATTTAATATTAAAATGAGAAAAAAAACTAAATATCTCTCGCAAGAACTCAAGAAAGTTATTGATCAAACTCCAGCGTTTCATCAAGAAACAATTAAAGATAAACATTTTAAAAAAATATGGAAGCATGAAAGAGCAAAAAGACTTCTAAAAACAACCCAATGCCAATATTGCAATGTGAAATTTACAAAAAATAATTCAGCGGTTCTGCATCACAGCAAAATGGCTGACAAATATGACGACTTAATTAAAAAAAGAACAGAACTATCAATTGATTATTTAAGTAATAAAATTTCCATAGAAAGTTTTTCATCTCAATATCAAGAACTAATAAAAGAAATAGAAAATTATTATAAATCTCTTAAAGATACCGATTTAATCTGCACTTCTTGCCATGCCAAACAACATCCTTTTCTATCGAGAAGATCAAATCAAAGAAGATTGTTCTAGTATATTAACTAGATAGTAGTAATTATAATAACCTTTATAAAGCCTGCCAAGTCTCATAATATTATGACTGCATCATATAAAGACCCTGTAAAAAGCAAGGCTAGAGATAGATTAAGAAACTATATCAGAGAACATTTACTTAGTCATAAAAGTCCGAGAAATATTAGAGTTGCCTGCTTTCCTGGAGCCGAAATTGAAGGAGAAGAAGCATTAGAAGTTAAAGAAATTTATATTCCGCTAGGAATACCTGCTAAGAACATTATTGGAATTGAATATGATAAAGATAATGCCCAAAGACTCAGAAAGGCATCACTTGGGATAAAAGTAGTTGAAGCTGATGCTTACGATTTCTTCAGAGATTCAAACGAATTTTTTGATATAATCAGTTTAGATTATACTGGTCAGCGAACCTGGAGAGAAAAAGATATTACTAGATTTATAGCTGGAAAGAATCTACTAGAACATAATGGCATTTACTCTACTAATCACTTAATTAAAAGAGAAAGCCAATCTATGAAGGACCAGTTACTTTGTGGTGCAATATTTAGCAATGCTACAAGATATATCTTTGATAAGGTAAAAAAAGGTTTATCTAGAGAAGAATTAGAATTACATTATAAAGAAGAAAGGGAAAAATTTATTGAGTTGTATAAAGAGTCTAAAGATAAATTAAATGAAGAGGGTCAAATAAGCTTAGATGATATCCGAAATCAGATTACCTTGGGAAATGTTGCCGTATTTGGAGGAGGGATTCTAGAGATAAATCCAAGACAACATCTTTTTAGAAGAAATAAGTCTATTGAAGAATCCGTACAAAGAAATATAACTGAAAATCAGGGGAATTCCAAAATATATAGTGGAATAGAGAAGCAGGTAAAAGGTTACTGGGCCTATAAAAATGCGTTTGAAGATGCATTTCATGTTTCACAATATCAATTAATTAATGAAGGACTAAATGAAGAGTTAGTTAAAAGACTCTTACAGATTCTATCTCTAGATGCCCATAATGCATATGTGTCGGATAATATCCAAAGATACACTTATACCTCTAATAAAAATAGTAATATGTTATTAGATATTTTTCAAGTAAAAAAAGTTCCTAGAAAAGCAGTTAGGCTTGCAAAAGAGCTACTAGATTTAAATTCAGAAGGTACGATTACAATTAACCCAAATAATCTTGGAGACGCTAAAATAACTAAAATAAGAAAACAATTGCATGAAATATATCTGAAAGTTAAAATTTTTTCAAGTCCTGAACCAATATATTTAGGATCTTCTTGGCAACCGCCTAAAAGGAAAGAAAAAATATCTAAGGAAGATGCTATTGATTTACTTAAATCTGGCTGCTCTTCCGTCGAGGTAGCTGAATCTTACTCCGGATTTACAAAAATGCAACTAGCTGCGTTTAAAGCGCATTATGTAACAATGGGAAAGAATATTTAATCCCCCCACCCAGAATCGAACTGGGGTGCCCCGGGTTCTGCTGAACCGTATGCTCTAGTGAGCGTATGCTTCTCACACTTCATCCAATACCTCTAATGAGGCTGTCTGTGCCAAATATCTACAGCCGAGTGCTCTACCATTGAGCTATGGGAGGATTAATTAAGACAAAATTAGAAGATATTTAAAGCTTTTTAAAATCGATAATTATTAAATGTACAATCTTTTTCATTATCAGAGTCTCTATTCAAATCCAATTTTGAATTAGTCAAAGGTTTAGATTCCTTAATTTCCAATTGCGCCTCTAGATTTTTATTGTATTTTCTAATGCCTTCTAGATAAGGATATGCTATATATGCACCAATTCCAACAAAAGCAAGCATACCAATAAATCCAACAACCTCGCTTAAATGACCTCTTAACCCTAATGATTCTCTTTTGTCAAGGTCTTCGTTATAAATTCTTTTTCTATATTCTTCATCCGCATCTGAATATCTTGGCATTATTACTCCTCGCTTGTTTCAGAAACAAAGTAAGCCCTATTAGACAAAACCTCTTGAGTTTTTCCATCCTTCTCAAAAATAGCCAATGCGGGAGGTAATTCAAATCTTCCAACTGCCCTAACTTTAGAATAAACAATATAAGAGAAAACCCTTTCCTCCCCCTTATTTAATCTAGGAATATCCCAGAACAATCTTCTAGAGGCCTCATCAATTCTATCTGGACTTCTTCCAAATTTTTCATATAGCTTTGCCATCATTGGCAGTCTGTCAACTATCTGAATATTATCTATATGCCTCTTTGCTTTTACATTGACAATTACCTTTAAGGCAAATTCCCCGCCTTTTGTTTTTACAAAAGATACCTTTTTATTAACAGTCAAAGCAGTCATACTATAAGCTCTTGCTAAAAACCCAACTATTATTACTAAAATTAAAATTACGAAAGGAAATGTATAATTTGTAGTAGAACTGATAGTAAAAGACTCATTAGGCCCAATATCTTTTTGCCAAGCATAATCAACCACTATACCGCTTCTTTCAGCAGTTGTAGGCTCTAATGAAAAAGTAGTAAACAATCTTGATAAAATATCTTTGCTTATATCTATTACCACAGTTGTAGGAATATTCCCCTCATTCGTCTTTGTAACAGTTGTCTCTCTTATAATAATTCCTGAGGTCTTTTTTATAACGGAGGTTCCTTCTTTTTCAAGGTAATTTATATCACCTTTAAAGTCCACTTCTGCATCATCCATTTTTACACTTATCTTCATAAAATATTGTCCAGCCACTAATCCACTAATCTTATCTTTTTTGATTTCTACTGGAATTTTTATTTCTTCAAATGGTTTCAAGCTTATCTTTTCAGTACTTTCAAAAAAAGAAGAGGCTATTATCACTTCTACGTCCTCCAAATGAGTATTAACATTATTCTTAATAGTAATATCGACAGTTTGATCATTAGGATGGATTTTTATATCTCCAATACTTAAAACATCTTTTAATGAGACAACTCTAAAGGTTAATTTATCTTTAAAAATTCCGCTTTCTAGCCCTCTTATTTGATATTCAAAATTATAATATCCGTCTAATCTCCTAAATTCCTTTCCAGGGTATGCCTTAATTTCAACTTTTGAAGTTCCAGAAGGAATTAAGAAAGTTCCTTTTGGACCCATAGAAACACCAACTAAACTATAAATCTCCGCCATTTCGCTGTTTCCAGGATTATTAATATTAAACTCATAAACAGCAGGATTATTCAATTCTGAAATAATCACCGAACCTTTGTCTATCTTTTCGACAGTCAAATCAAACGTTCCAGAAACAAAAGACACTGTAAATAAGCTAAAAATAACTCCGAACACCCAAATCTTTTGATTCATGCTAATCCACTTTTTAGGAATTATATAAATATTTGTATTCTCTAAAAAATTAAAATTCTTATCCTGCCAAACAATTATCAATAAAATTATTTTTTCCGAAGGATAATCATGATATCTTCATCAGTTCCTTGTGCCTTTCTAGTCCAATAAAAAAACCCTTTCTTTAAAATATTATCTCTTGCCTGTTAACTCAAGCAATGCCTTAATCTGCTCTTTTAATTCGACTACATCTTTTTTTATAGTATTTCTCACGGATTCCACCCTGCTTGGGATAACATATTTATTATATAGTTCCCTAATAAATTTATAAAAAGCATTCTTATCCCATTTTCCATCAGGATCCATAATCATCAATGCCTTGATCTCAACACCAATTTTTCCTTTGTTCATTTTTTTCCTATCGCCATTAATCTCTACCTCGACATCAGTTAATCCTTTTATTTCCATTTCAACTTCACCATCTATTTTAAAATAATCTGACAATTGTTTTCCAAATGCCCATTTAATCAGAATATCTCGAGAATTTCCTGAAACCTTTTCAGAGTATTTTTCCTCAACAACCCCATAACCTTCATCCTTTAGCCAATTATATGCAAATCCATAAACAGTTTTAAAATCAAAAATTCCAGAAATATCGACTTTTTCCTTTATTATTTCTTCTCTCTCGGGCATATTAATTCACCTCTTCAATATCAGCAAAAACAGATATATAAAGATTCGCTTCTTAAAATCGAATGACTGTCCAGTAATTAATAAAATATAGACTAACTTATTACTGCCCAATCTCTTCCAGCTTAAGCTCAACTATATTGTTCCTTTTATCAATTTCCTTCTCACTGCTCTTAACTTCAAACTCTAAATTTTCAAAACTTAAAGGCACTCTTAAATTTGTAACATTTAGAATTTTCCTTGTGCCTATTTCTATTTCTTCTAAAACGAAAGTTTTTACTTCAGTATCATCTGAATAAATAATCAAATTTGAGCCAGGAGAATCTTTTAATCCAAAATTCCCTATAGTAATCTCAAAATTTAGGTATTTTCCAGTTTGACTCGCCCTTACTTTTTCAATCATGAGATCTGAAGCAGATTCAGTGCTATATAGACTATTAATTTCATTCACAATATAAGTATCTAGTATCTGGTCACAATCGGTAACAGGATACATAATGCTTTCCGCATTATTGTTGTGGTCAAATCCTAATGCGTGTAAAATCTCATGAATTGCAACATTTGGTCTAACACACTCATTTGTTCTCCTATACAATGAAACTTTCCCAGATAAAATCACTGAGAAGGTGGTAGTATTGATAATTTCAGAAGGGCCTCCCTCTCCTGCAACAAAGTGCCCTTTTTCTTCTGGTTCCGGAGCTATTTCAGAACACAATATACTTAATTCACCATTAGGAGACTCCTTAAAATCCAATATTGTTCTTTCCGCTAAAAATGCAAAAGCCCTTTCAACATCCTTCTTTTTTGCTAAATCGCAGGAATTAGATACACTGTATGAAATTATCTTGTCCCTATATCTCATATTAGGATAGAACTGAACCCCTTTTGTCTCGTAATTCAATTCAGTTTTATTAATATTAAATTCTTGTTCTTTAAAAGGTTGTCCAGGTAATCCAGGTATATTTAACCATAAAAGCCCTAATCCTACTGCCAATACTAAAAACAAGAATAATAAAATAACCGCATCTAATGCTTTCATATTAATTAAAGAAAAAAGAGATTTATAAACTTATTTTACCCTATTATTTATATGAAATATAAATTTTTAGAGCATACTGCAGACATTAAAATCCAATCATTCGGAAAAAACATTAATGAAGTATTCGAAAATTCAGTTTTGGCAATATCAGAATATATCTCAAGAGGGGCCAAAATTAAATCCATAAAAGAAAAATCAATAAATATTACTGGCGAAAACATTGAGTCTATGTACTACCAATTCTTAGAAGAGATCATCTATTTATTAGACGCTGAGGGGTTTATAGCCTCAAATGCAAAAATAACCATCAAAGACAACAATATTAGAGGTAAAATCCTTGGAGACGATTCCAAAAATTACAAGAATTTAGACCATATTAAAGCGGCCACTTATGCCGAAATGTATATCAAAAAAACACCCTCCGGCTGGCAAGCCCAGTGTGTGCTGGATGTTTAATTATTTAATTCCACTTACTATTCTAATTTCAAGGGATCTTTCTACAAATCCTTCCTTAGAATTTAGGATATAATGTTGACGTAAAGCTTCTAACGTCTCTAATTTCTGCGATTTAGATGCTTTGTCAAACAATCTTCCTACTGATTGCACAGCTAAAAGTGCTTCTTCTATATTAAACATCTCCATCGTAAAGAATCTTTTATCAATTAAATTATTAAAATCATTTTGTTTTAATACTTCTATAGGATTGTATCCCTCTTTTCCACTTATTGGCACACTTCCAATAATTTTTTCAACTATTCTCCTATAATCTTCCCTAAAACTTCCAATGTCCTCTTTATTAATAGCCACAAAAATACCATTTTTTTTCAATACTCTTTTAATTTCTAACACAGATTGTTTATCATAAAACCAATGAAAAGCTCCAAATGCAGTGGCAATATCAAAGACTTCATTTTCAAAGGGCATATTATTTGCACTACATAAATAATAATTAATAATGGGGTCTCTATATCTCATAGCAACTTCAATCATTTTCACATCAACGTCACAGCCAGAAACATTTCTTTCTATTTTAGCTATTTGACGAGTAGCTATACCTGTGCCGCATCCAACATCCAGAATTTTAGCGCTAGATTTAACTAAAGACAAAACATATGATATAACTTCCCCTGAATAGAGTTTTCTTCCTTTATCATATGCTTCTCTTATAGACCCAAAGTGATGATGCATTATTAAATAAAAAGATAATAGTTAATAATTATTTCTACAATTAATAAAACAGCACATTAATAAATCTCCTTTAATTCTATAATTTATGAAAATAAAAAAAATATCCGAGAACATCTGGGAAATTGAAAAAGAAGAAAAAATGAATGTTCCTGGGATAATTTTTGCTTCAGAAAAATTAATGGAACAAATTAAAAAAGAGGAAAGAACACTTCAACAGATAAAAAATGTAGCATCTCTTCCAGGCATAATTAAAAAATCCATTGCAATGTCAGATGCCCACATGGGATATGGATTTCCAATCGGAGGTGTAGCTGCCTTTGATTTAAAGAAAGGGATTATTTCTCCTGGTGGCGTTGGCTACGACATAAATTGTGGCGTTCGTTTATTGACAACAAACATAAAGAAATCTGATTTTCTTGCTAAAAGAGATCAAGTCTTAAAAGAATTATACAAAAATATACCTTCTGGTGTTGGAGAGGAATCAGAGTTTAAATTAACAGATAAGCAAATTGATGAGGTTCTGCTTAAAGGATCTTCATGGGCACTGGAAAATGGATATGCTGAAAAAGAAGATGTGGAAAAAACAGAGGACAGTGGCTGTATTCTGGGCGCTGATCCAAAAAAAGTTTCGCAAAAAGCAAAAGCTCGTGGGAGAAAACAATTAGGAACTTTAGGTGCAGGAAATCATTTTCTAGAAGTTCAAGAAATTGATACTATTCACGATGAAAAAATTGCAAAAATATTTGGCCTTAATAAAAACTATTTAACAATAATGATTCACACTGGCTCACGCGGTTTGGGGCATCAAACAGCCTCTGATTACATACAAAAAATGGAAAAAGAATACGGTTTTGCACATCTCCCGGATAGAGAGTTAGCTTATGCACCAATAGAATCCAAACTTGGAAAAGATTACAGGGCTGCAATGTCTGCTGCAGCTAACTTTGCATTTACTAACAGGCAGATAATAACTCATCAAATAAGAAGATCTTTTAAAAAATTCTTTCCAAAATCAAAAATTGATGTTGTATACGACATTGCACACAATATAGCAAAATTTGAGGAATTAAAAATTGATGGAAAAAAGCAGACCCTTTGCATCCATAGAAAAGGAGCCACAAGGTCATTTGGCCCAGGAAGAAAAGAAATCCCGCAAATTTATAGAAAAATTGGTTGCCCTATTTTAATTCCAGGTTCAATGGGAACTTATTCATTTGTGTTAGTTGGAACAAAAAAAGCTGAAGAAATTTCTTTTGCATCAACGGCCCATGGAGCAGGCAGGCTTCATTCTAGAACATATGCAAAAAACAATTTCAAGCCCGAAGATCTTACTAAACAACTCAAAGACTATAATGTAGCAATTAAAGCTGGCTCGATTAAAAGCCTTCTTGAAGAAGCTCCGCAAGCCTATAAAGATGTAAATGAAGTTGTCCGTGTTTCACATGAGTTAGGAATAGGTAATCTCGTAGCTAAATTAAAGCCCTTGGCTGTTGTGAAGGGATAAAGAATTATCTTGAATTTGCTTTTATTCTTACATTTTCAACAAAACCAATAGGCGTCCACAAACCTCTTAAAAAAATAGAATCTATAATATTTCTTCCCTTCTCATCGTAAATTATCCCATTTCTAGAAAATTCTTCTAATGCACGATGAACAGGTCTAGCACAATATCTTAATTCACTTACCAATCCAGGATTTAAGTTCCCTTCAGAATCGAAACTATATCTATTAGTTTGTATCCAACTTTTAACATGACTTTTATCAATCGCTAGATCATTTATTTTATTAGCTTTTATCTCCAGAACATTTGGATCAGTGGGATCTCCTAAAGATGTATCTGCTAATACGGTTATACCATACTGAAAAATTCTTCTTCTATATTCTTCTAAAAATTCAGTATCTTTAGATTCCTGGTAAATTTCTGCAAATTTATGTTCGATTCCCAATGACCTCTGAGTTTCAGGAGATTTTTTTAAATCCTCAAATAATACATTCTCATAAAATTGAGCAATGGATTCTTCAGTAGAAGTGGTTAAAGCAGAAGATTGAGTTAGAAAATAAGGTAATCCATTTGATCTTGTAACTACATAGTTTAATGCATGTCCCATTCCCTCATGCCCATAAATTCTAATTAACTCTTTTTCCTTTATATGTAATGTCCCGTCTTCTTTTGTAAAACATATTGCTGGGATACTAACAGCAAGGTTATTTGTTAATGTATTAAAATATGATCTTTGGCTCTCTGTGGGAACCGCATTTATATCTCTCAAGAATGCCCCAACTTTAGTTAAGCCCTCTAAAAATTTGCCGATTGTTTTATGATATCTTTGAATATGAGCCCCAGCAAATTCATCAACTTGTCTTCTTAAACCTGGAATATCGGAAGCTAATGGTATTTCATATCCTTCAATATCTCTAGCATGAAATAATCTTTCGACTGCTTCTTGAACTTTTTCCTTATTTGCTTCTAACCAAGGCCTTAGTAAAAGAATATCTTCTTTTGGAACTCCGTACATATCTATCACATTATCATATTTATACAATCTGCCACTTAATACGTGATCCAAACAGGTTGCTTCCCCATTTAATCTTCTTTTCAATTCAGCCTGCATTAATTCATCTTGGTTTTGTGGAATAGCAATTTCTGGAATATTATCAGCCAAATATTGAAGACCCTCATTTAATCTTTGAGCTTCTTTAGAGGGTGTTAAACCATATTTACCTGAAAACTTATGCAACCTATCAAGTTTTCTCAATAGTCCTTCAGCTTCCTTTATTATTTTTTCAGTTCCATCATTCAACATTTTTTAATAAATAAAATTGCCCTTTTAAATCTTTCTATTTAGTTCCTATAAAATAGTAACAGAATCAAAAATAGAAAAACTTATTAACTTCCTTCAATAGAACAATATATGACAAAGATAATAATTAATGAAAAAATAAGATTTGGTAAGCCAATAATAGAGGGAACAAGAATAACAGTAGATGAGGTTCTTGGTGCCTTAGCAGGAGGCATGACTTATGAAGAGATTGAAGAAGAATATGGACTGAAAAAGGAAGATATATTAGCGGCACTCTACTATGCTACAAAAATAATAGCGGAAGAGAGAGTGGGAAGAATAAAAATTGAAAAATGAAATTCTTCTTGGATACGAATATGCCTTATTCTACCTTGAAAATATTTAAGGAATTAAATCTTGAAGCACAACATGCTAAGGATGTTGGCTTAGAAAAAGCCAGTGATAAGGAAATAATAGATTATACAATCACACATAAATACGTTCTTATCACAAAAGATTTAGAATTCGGTAACACCTCAATTTTCCCAACAAAACATCAGCAAGGGCTAATAATTGTACGCTTACCTTTTTATTTTAAATCAGCCAAAATAGCAGAATTACTAAAAGAATTCCTACGATCTATTGTCATAAAGGATTTGGAAAAGAAGTTAGTAATTTTAGAGCTTGGTAAATATAGAATTAGATCTTTTAAATAATTTGATTAAAACTTCGCCATCAACTATAGTTAAAGGATGAATCACTCATCTAATAAATACATTTTACCATTTATCTTTAATAGAATGTTGAAATTCTACAGAATTCTTTTTAATATGTTTGAGCGCTCCCTTCCATTTTAAAATATTATCTTCTTGAATAATTTCTATTTCAACAACATTCCCATTATCTAAATGAGCCACATCTTCATTTTCTAAAGGCACAAAATGCCCTTTCTCAAATCTTGCTTTTATTGCCATATTCTTTAAATAACCAATACTTGATAATTTAAATAAGTTTCTTTATTGATTTGAAGTTGAAGTAAAGGGGAGATTATTCATATAAGAAAACTCTTTTAGGACTCAATTCTTTTATTTTAGTATATAAGGTTCTATTTTGAAGATCATCTAAAACATGAACATAGCCTGTAACACATACTAATCGCAAAGAAATATTCTCACAAAAGCTATTTCTTACTTTTAATTCCATTATATAATCCCTTGCACCTATATTATCATCTTTAGCTTCGGATATGAAATAGTCAGTAAGATTATATTCTTTGGAAGTATCTTCAACTTCTTTAATTTGTTTCCAAACTTTATTATTACTTGCCTCTTCAGATTTCATTTCAAATAAGATATCCTGATATTTTAGTCCTTTAAAGACTTGCGCCTCTAGTTTTGCAACTTTCTTCTCATTTCCAATTGTATTTTTTAAATCTAAATCATTAAAATATTCAAATTTTTTTCCATATCTTATACAATGTCCTCTAACTGCTCGAAATTCATTTCCAATAGCCACTCTAGATTTAAGGATAAGATGTCTTGATTCTTCAAACTTCATTACCTTTGCTAGTTCTTTACTGAAAAGAGCATAAGATCGATTAATCCACGCGTCTACTTCATAACTTCCTTCAACTAAAATAAATTCAGGTGCAATTTCAGATAATTTTCTTTCTAATCTACTCTCGCTATTCACATCCCAATGATTTGTACCGATAAGATATATTTCCATAGAATAATTTTCATAATGGGAGTTTATAAATTCTTACCTAAGCATCAGGATCATTATTTTTATCATTATCGCCATCCACGCACTTTAAGACATTTGTACAATAAATAGAAGCTTCAAGCGGGGTACTTAGTTCTCGAATAACACTAAGATAGTCCCCCTCAGCAATACATAAAATGTTATCTATCAAAAACTATTGTTTTATCTTATCGTAAATACTATTATCTTCTTTTACATAAGTTCTCTTAACTTTTGCTATATGTACTAAACTCTTATCATTAGATACAAAAGAACAAGTTTTTAATAATTATGGAAACCAATAATATATTTTTCTTTAGTCGCAAATATAAAAGATTTCCTATATTTAATTTGTATCAGTTTAAAGTTCACTGCCATCTTCATAATAAATAAATTTAATTTTATCTCGCATTTTTTCAATTTTTTCTACAATTTTCCAGCTTTCTATAACCTCATCAGATCTAGCAAACATCATTTTATCCCCTTTAATAACCTCTCCCAGCAAAACAGCATATTCATCACGAGTATTGGGTCCAAATTCAAGTTCCTTAGTGAATTGAAATTTTATTTCCTTTAAACTATCGCTGTTTGCATCTCGCGTATTCATAAAAAAAATAATATCTTGTTTAGGATATATATCAATTATTGCCTTATTAGGCATTAAATTGCTTACATTCCCTTTAAGATCTACTGCTTTATAATTTATTTTTATCTGCCCATATTTTCTATTTAATTTTTTCCCAGTGCGTAAAATCAATCTAACTCCATTCCATCTTTTGGTTTTGCAATTTAAAACCAACTTGCAAAAAGTTTCAGTCTCACGATGCAAGTTAACTATCCCTGCCTTTTCTCTCTCTTCATTATAACTTCTATACTGCCCAAGCAAATGATTTTCTGCTTTTAATACTTCCAATTTTTTTAATATCTTTACTTTTTCGTCATGTATTTTTTCAGTTTCTAATCTAGAAGGCATCTCCATTAACAATATGGATAATACTTGCAACAAATGGCTTTGAACCATATCCTTAATTGCCCCAGTATCATTGTAAAATCCTATTCGCTCACCCACTCCCAAGTCCTCATCGACAATTAGTTCAATAGAATCAATAAATTTATTGCTTAAACTGCTGTAAAATAAAGGATTATTAAATTTTAAAATATTTAAATTCTGAACAGTTTCCTTTGCTAAATAATGATCCAATCTAAAAACACTCTCTTCAGAAAATACTTTGTGAATCTCGCTGTCTAATTCTTCTGAAGATTTTAAATCACTCCCAAAAGGCTTTTCAAATACTATTCTTGTAAATCCCTTTTTTACTTTTTCGAGCCCATTGCTTTTTAGTTCTTTAACGATGGAAGGAAAAAACTTAAAGCTTGTAGATAAATAATAAATTCTGTTGCATCCTTCAGTTTCACACTTTAACATTAATTTATTTAGTCCCGCAAGTCCATTCTTTGTAAAATCTCCTGTAAAAAATTTAATATCTAATTTATTAATATAATCTTTATCTCTTTGTTCATTAACCGCATCAACTAAATATCTTTTGTATTCTTCATCACTCCATTTTTTCCTTGAAACACCTATAATAGTAGAATTATTGCTAATAATGCCCTCATGAACAAGCCTTGCAAAAGCAGGAACAAGTTTCCTTTTAGTTAAATCTCCGCTTCCCCCGAAAAGAACAAATGTAACCTCTTTTTCTTCCATATTTCAACTAAAAAGAGAATATTTAAATATCTGTCTATAGGGGCAAAATAATGAATAATGACTATAATTATAGAGAATATACATTGGAGAATGGTCTTCTTGTAGCTTTGCAAAAAACCCCTCTACAAATAAAAACCCCTAAACAGACAATTACTGGACAATTAAGATTTCACCATGGGAGTGTACACGAAAACCCAGGAGAAGAAGGGATTGCTCACTTTTTGGAACACAATGTGACAAATGGTGGTTCGAAAAAATATTCACCTGAAGATATAAAAAAAATTAGAGCCAGGTTTCCTATATATAACGCTGGAACATCCAATTCTGAAACTATGTACACTGCTGGAATTTTCCAAGAAGATTTAGAACTTTTTTTAGATTTTTTTTCCAATATTACTTTTAACCCTAGGTTAGATAATAATATTATGGAATTGGAAAGACAAAAAGTCTTAAGAGAAATTTCGGATAAAAAGGGAAGGCCAGATTTTAGGGATAGACAAATTCTTCATGAATCATTTTTTAGAAATGAATTTCACGGATATTTTGAATTAGGAAAAGAAGAAGTTATATCTAATGCAAATGAAGAAATACTTCGAAGATTTCATTCAAGGGGGTATAGCCCAAATAATGCAGATTTAATTTTAGTTGGAGCTTTGCCTAAATATGTCGAAAATCTCATAGAAGAATATTTTTCTAACATACCAATTGGTTTAGGCAAAAAATTTAATTTTCCTCAAGTTAATCCCTTAGAAAAAAAAGTAATTATTCATTCTTTAGCGCAAGATTTACAAAATAAAGATAATTTAGAAGAAAGTAATGCCGAAATATCTGTTGTCTTTGTAGTACCTCACCTTAGACAGAAATTATATTATCCTACCGCTTTAATAAATTCTATACTGAGAAGCGGAATAAATTCTAGACTTTACAAATCTATAAATGAAAAAGCAGGGCTAGCATGTAAAATTGGAAACGATTATAATGGGGCAGAAAATGTTGGGACAATGCA
Source organism: Nanobdellota archaeon (assembly GCA_030648155.1). Taxonomy (GTDB): domain Archaea; phylum Nanobdellota; class Nanobdellia; order Pacearchaeales; family GW2011-AR1; genus JAUSIK01. The sequence continues at coordinate 185,188 of JAUSIK010000002.1, forward strand.
TATAAGCGGACATATCCACGCAAAAAAAAAGGAACCATTCTTAGATATATTATTTAAAGTACTAAAAAATTTTAGAGATAATCTAATAGACTATGAAGAATTAAAAACTGCCAAAATGAGATTAAGAGATAAATTTGCAAGAAACTTAGAAAATAATGAATCTTTATTAGATGATGTTATACAATTAAAACTTGATTATAATATTACTATTGAAGATTATTTTTCCAATATAGCTAGAATCACTAGAAAAGATATTCGCGAAGTTGCTCAAAAATATTTCCCGAATGGCAGAGAAGATGAAAATTATGTTTTACTAATTAGAGACCCATTAAAAGAATAAAATGCTATCTTCAAGTATAATAATACTTAAAAGCTAATTTGATTAATAATAAATATGGAAATGAATTATTCTAACAAATTTCAAAACTTTACGGACAGAGCAAGAAAAGTAATGAGATTATCTAGAATGGAAGCAGCAAGTTTTAGTCATTCTTCTATTAATACTGCACACATTTTATTAGGGCTAATAAAGGAAAAATCTAGTATAGCCTCGGGATTTTTATTATATTCTGGAGTCGATGAAAAGAGAGTCTATTCACAACTAAAATTATCCCCAAATGAAGATCAAGTTGCTCCAACATTTATACCATTAGATGAAGATACCAACAAACTTCTGGAACAGTCTTTAAAAATCAGTGAAGAGTCCAAATTGTCATATATAGGTTCAGAACACCTTTTATATGGTCTTATAAGTCCGGAAACAAAACAATCGATAGGTTATCAGACGTTAATAGATTTAGGTGTAAATATTGAAAATATTCTAAAGCCTATTATTAGGTATATAAGATCGCCCAATGCTGAAGAACTAGAAGAAAATTGGAAAATAAACAAAAGAAATTTAACTTTAGAAAAAGCCATAGAAGCAGAAGGATTTTTAGTTGGAGAAGAATTTATTGATGATTCTGAAAGGCTCCGTAAAAATGTTTATACTATGGAAAAAAAAGGAAATGAGGAACATCTCAAATTAATTGGAGAACTTCCAACATCTTCTGCCGTCAGTGCGGTATTAAAATCAAATAATGTACCCTTAAGAGAATTTCTAGAAAGAAATAATATAATTTATATTGAAAATTATTAAATTGGAAGAAAAAATAAAAAAATAAAACTGTCTCCAATTATTCTAAAGATTCATCTTCATCTAATTCTTCATAATAAGAGCTTCCGATCAATATCCTTCTTTCTTCTTTCCTTTCCTTGGAAAGATTTCTGCTCAAATTCATTAATTCAGGATACAAATCTCTAGACAACTTCTCGCTAAGTCCAAGGTCAGTCATTACTCCCATATAATCGTCTGCAGTTAACCTTCGGCCTTCTTGAATTCCAAAGTAAAGATGTTTTTCTTTATATTCCCTATGAGCTTCTATTAGCCCTCTAAGAATTTGCCCATATTTAGGGAAATTCTCTTCAAACATCTTTATTCCTTCTTTCATTCCACGAGCTTTCTTAAGATTTTCTTTCTCATCAACTCTGGCATAAACTCTTTCCCCTTCATAAGTATCTTCAATTTCAAGGGATTGAGCCTGCTTTGGCTGTCTTCTCTTAAGTTTTCCGCTCATACTTGAAATAGGAATATGAAGCCTATCCATCGCTATTAGAGATATGATTTCTTTTTCCAATGATTTTTCCATTTTTTATTCCTCCTGTACATTTAATTAATTAAATAACAAAAAATAATCTTATAATGTTATGTGGTGAGATACATCACCACAATAAAAACATATAAAAAGTATAAAAAATAACTAAAATAATGGAATCAGAAAAACTTATTGAAGCAGGCCTTACAAAAAATGAAAGTAAAGTATATTTGGCTTTATTAGATCTAGGCCCTAGTTTAGCAGGATTAATCTCAAGAAAAACAGGATTGCATAGAAGAACAGTATATGATACGACTGAAATGCTTATAAAAAAAGGATTAATAGGATACATTTTGAAAAATAACAGGCGTTTATTTCAAGCTTCACCGCCAATAAATATCCTAAATTCCCTCCATCAAAAACAATTAATGATTGAACCATTAATCAGTACATTAAACGAAAAATATTCAAAAACAAAAGAAAAAGAGGAAACTAATTTTTATAAAGGAAAGGAAGGGCTTAAAGCGGTTTTTGAAGACCAGCTAAATGAAAATGAAATTTTAATACTTGGTGCCTCACTTCAAGCCTACGAGATTCTTAAATTCTATTTTCATTGGTATGACAAAAAAAGAAAAAGTAAAAAAATAAAAGTAAAAATAATAACTCAAGATAAAAATATAAAAAAAGTCCCACTCTCACAAATTCGTTACCTCCCCGAAGAATATTCTTCACCCATTGCAGTAAATATATATGGCAAAAAAACAGCTATTATTCTCTGGGCTAAAGAGCCAATTGCAATAGTCATAAAACACCCCGAGATAACCCTAGGTTATAGAAAATACTTTGATCTCTTATGGAAAATTGCAAAAAAATGATTAATATTAAATAAGTTCAAGTTTATTCTTTCTTGTTATTTTCTCTGATTTATAAGTGGCCAATAATGCCGCACTTACAGTACCTAAAACCGCAGAACTAAATAAAATGACTGATGCTAGAGAATAGTCACTATTTAGTTTTTCAAGATTACCTTTATATTCCATATAACTGGGCTCAAGATCAAGTAACTCTTTTTTCAAACTTTCTTCTTTGTTTACAAGTGAATTATAAAATGTATTATCTTGATTAAGTTGAATACTTTCCCTTAGTTTAGTCGGACTTTCTAATCTTAAAGTAAGTTCATCTAATTCTTCCTTAACCACTTTATATCTCGCTACATTAGATGTTTGATATTCATTGGTCTTCTGTATAAGATCATGTTGTATAATTCCTCCAGTCCCAATACCGGCAAGTGAGGTAATTAATGACAATCTATAAGCTAATTTTCTCATTAAAAAATTAACAATATTATATATTTAAACTTTTCTATAGATACCACTTTAAAATAACACTAGCATACTTTTCCACCCCCACCATCTTTTTATACAAGCAATCCCTCAAAAAAGCATAAAAAAGAGAGTGTAAATGTCATCCCCTATAGAAAAGGAACTGCAAGATATAGCTAACATATTAAGAAGAGATGTCTTAGAATCTACCACCGAAGCTGGTTCAGGGCACCCTTCATCTTGTCTTTCTTGTGCTGAAATAATTTCTTGCTTATTTTTTAAAGAAATGTCATTCGATCCTAATAATGCAGATAACCCAGATAACGACGAGTTTATTTTGAGTAAAGGCCACGCAGCTCCAATTTTATACTCGGCATTATCCAGGGCAAAATGCATCAATAACCATATTAAAACCCTAAGAAAAATATCCAGCCCGCTAGAAGGACATCCATTACCCTCATCGTTATTGCCTTGGATAAAAATAGCAACAGGCTCATTAGGCCAAGGACTTTCCATTGGAGTAGGAATGGCACTTGCATCAAAATTAAAAAATAGAAAGTACAAAACTTACGTATTATTAGGCGATTCTGAATCAACTGAAGGGTCTATTTATGAAGCACTTCAACTAGGAGCAAACTACAAACTAAACAACCTTATTGCAATTTTAGACGTAAATCGATTAGGGCAGACAAAAGAAACAATGCTAGGCCATGATGTAAAATCTTATTCATCAAGATTCCAACAATTTGGATGGGAAACAATCTCAATCAATGGTCATAATATTCAGCAAATTTTAGATGCTCTAGAAAAAGCAAAAAAATCTTTAAAACCAGTAATGATCATAGCAAAAACAATAAAAGGAAAAGGTGTAAAATTTATTGAGGATAAAAACGGCTGGCACGGAAAAACATTAAATAGTCAAGAATTAAAGAAAGCCTTAAAAACTATCCCGCTAAAAGAAATGCCTAAGATCAATATTAAGATCCCTTTACAAATTATAACCAAAGAAAATAAAAAACCGGCTTCTTTTACAAAATACAATCTTAAAGAGCATGTATCTACAAGGCAAGCGTATGGAAACTCTCTAGCAAATCTTGCAAAATCAGACCAAAATGTCTTAGCAATAGATGCAGAAGTATCAAATTCAACTCATTCAGAAGAAGTAAAGAAAAAAACGCCTAAGCAATTTATTGAAGCATATATTGCAGAACAAAATATGATAGGAATGTCTTTGGGCTTATCTAAAAAGGGATTTAATGTTTTTACTTCAACATTTTCTGCGTTTCTAACACGAGCTCATGATCAAATTAGAATGTCTTCTTTATCAAACCCTAACTTCACAATATCCGGCTCACATGCAGGCGTTTCAATTGGAGAAGATGGGGCGTCGCAAATGGGGCTGGAAGACATATCCCTATTCAGGTCATTGCCAAAATCAATAATTCTATATCCATCTGATGCCATTTCAACTGAAAAACTAGTCCATCTTGCTTCAATTACAAAAGGCATAAAATACATCCGTACCACAAGGCATAAAACTCCTCCAATTTATCCAGCAACAGAGATATTTAATTTAGGGGATTTCAAAATATTAAAGCAATCAACTCAAGATAAAGCAGTAATTATCGGAGCAGGAATTACTTTACACGAATCAATCAAAGCTTATGAAGAACTCAAGAATAAAAATATTTTTACCTCTGTTATAGATCTCTATTGTATAAAACCACTAGACACAAGAAAATTAATTTCTTTCATTAAAACTCACGGAAATAAAGTTATAGTTGTAGAAGATCATTATAAAGAAGGAGGAATTGGAGAGATGATTTCCTCAGAATTAGTAAACACGGAAATAAAAATAAAACATCTTTCTGTAAATCAAATTCCTCATTCTGGAACAATGGAAGAATTGTTAGATAAATACCAAATAAACTCAAAAGCTATTATACAAGCTGTTAAATCTCTTTAAGAGAAATTTGAATAATTCCAAATTTTGAGAAGAATTTTCAAATTTCTTGTTAGAGAAGGTTGCTATTTCTGAATTCAACAAACTTCTCTTAAGCCTTGGGTTTTCTAACCGAATCTAGATTTTTAATTATAAAATCATATTCCCCTTCTAATTTCAAAAAATGATTGGGATTATAAATTCCTATATTTAAGTCTACTTTTCTATTAAGAATCCTATTAGATAACTCATTTGGATCTTCATCTTCAAAAACCACTCGCCTTAAACCTGGAACAAAAATTATTTTTCTATCCCATGCGCAATGTATTAATAAAACGTCTTTAAAGGAATGGGGCCTATCTCTAATTCCCTCATAAAATTCTTCTCGAAGCGACCCACTTCCCTTATAAACTTCAACCCCCCTCTCTTCCAGACATTTGCCTATAGCATTTATTAAATAACTTTTTCCACTATTAGGCCAGCCATAAACCGCGACTAATTTAGGCCTTGCTTTTACATTTTCAATTATCCTTAAGCTTTCTTCTAATCCCTGTTGAAAATTATATTCATCCATAAAAATTAATCAAAATATTCCTATATAAACTTATTTAAAGTAACTATAAAGTGGTAGCAAGAGAAAGATTTATATACTACTATAAATAAAAGCAATTATGCAAAAAAGTTTTATTTTTATTATTGTAAGCATATTATTTTTAACATTAGTATCTGCATCTCACCCATCAGAAGAAATAATCAATAATCCAAAAACAATTGCAGTTAATTTTACTAACCCATTAGTGATAGTAGGCAATAATTGCTATTCAAGAGGAGATGTTCCAACAGAGATTGAACAACAGTTGTTAATCTCTAAAGGGGGAAAATATGAGATATATTCTAAAGTTTTAAGAGGATCAGCTAATCAACAGCAAACAAATGAATCTTTCTTTATTGAAATAAACAATATACAAGGCCCAATATCAACAGATGATTCGCAGCCTGACTTAATTTCAGAAAGAATAGATTTCTCAGGTTCCTTTGATCTTAGTGCAGAAACTCATACAATTAAAATAAAAACAGCAGCAAACTGCCCGCCAGATAAAACTGCAAACAGTGTTGAAATTAAGACCCTATATATTTTTCCGATAGAAAACAACGAGGAATGCACAGATAATTGCGACAATGAAGAAGAACCAGAATGTACTTCGGACTGTGATAATGAAGAAGAACCATGTACTGAAAATTGCGATAACGAAGAGAATGAAGATAAAAAAATGGACAATAAAGCTAAAGTTCTTGATTGTCCAGTAGAATATTATGACCCATTCCCAAAATATTATAATTGCCCAATAGATGAATATCTAAATAAAGAAATAGAAAAACAAAAACTTTACAATTTCTCTCCAAAAGAATTAAATAAAATATTACTCGAGTCAAACTCCTTAATATATCTTAACAATAGCAAGAATCCTGAAGTCAATAACGGAGTATATGCGGCCTATATATCCCTCTCAATTATATTAACAGGCCTAAGCACATTTTTACTTGTGCTTCTTCTATTAACAGCATCAATGCAAAAATATTAAATACTCTCTTTTCTTCGAAATGATATATAAAGAGGTAAAATGGTAAATGTAGCTATAAACGGTTTTGGGAGAATAGGAAAACAATTTTTTCTAGCCGCCCTAGAACAAAACCTAAAATGGAATTTCTATATTAACAGCATTGGTACATTGCAAACAATGATATATTCCCTCAAATACGATTCAGTTCATCCCTCATTTAAAGATAATATTTCAACAGATGGTAAAAATCTAATTGTAAAAAATAAAAAGATACCTGTTTTCGAAATTCTTGACCCGCAAAACCTTCCATGGAAAAAAGAAAAAATTGATTTAGTTGTTGATTGTACTGGGGCATATACAGATAGAGTTAGTGCCTCAAAGCATCTTCAAGCAGGAGCGAAAAAAGTCCTTATTTCAGCACCAGCTAAAAATCCAGATTGTACAATTGTCCATGGTGTAAACAACTCTGCAATTAAATCAAACCATCAAATAGTTTCAACCGCCAGTTGTACAACAAACTGCATCTGCCCAATGTTAAAAGTTCTTCACGATAACTTCAAAATACTAAATGCACATTTTATAACTGCACATGCTTATACTGCAACTCAAGGGTTAATAGATAGAGAAGATAAAAAAGACGTAAGAAGGGGCAGGGCTGCTGCAATAAATATAGTCCCATCAACTTCAGGAGCAACAAATTCAGTATTAGATATATTTCCAGAATTAAAAGGAAAAATAGGGGGATATGCTTTAAGAGTTCCTGTAATTGATGGTTCAATAACGCATGTTGTAGCAAAACTAAAAAATAAAGTTACAAAAGAGCAAATCAATTCCGCATTCAAGAAATCATCTCAAACAAATCTTAAAGGTATTCTTGAGTACTCGCAAGATCCTCTTGTCTCATCAGATATAATCCATAATCCCAACTCGTGTATATTTGACTCCCAATTAACAGAAGTAGTAGATGAATTAATAAGTATTTCTGGATGGTATGATAATGAGTGGGGATATTCCAACCGTTTAGTTGATGTTGCAAAATTGATGGTTAAATAAAAAAAGATTGTTTTATACTATAAATTCTAATTATTAATAAGGCCTAAATCTGTTTTCTTGATTTCCATAAGATTTAAATATATTGCATGCAATACAAATATATGGCAGATGTTACGGTATCATTCAGGATAGATAAAAGTACACATTCAATGATGAAAATACATGATGAAATTAACTGGAGTGCTATCATCAGAAAAACTGTGGCTGAAAAATTGAGACAACTAAATTCCCTCGATAAAGAAAGAGCATTAAATGCTGCAAGAAATATAGACAAATTAAGAAAAAAGAAAATTTTTGATAAGGGGGGTTCTGCAACGCAGATTATTCGAGAATGGAGAGACAAAAGAAAGTAGTTGATGCTTCTATTGCTGTAAAATGGTTTACTAATGAAGGGGATACAAATAAAGCATTAAAAATAAGAGATGCCCATATAAATGGAGAAATAGTAATTATTGTCCCTGATTTAATTTTCTTAGAGGCATTAAATGCTTTAAAATATAAAAAATTAAAGAAAGAGTCTTTAAATAATGTAAATGAAAATCTATGGGATTTGCAGTTGCATGTTGAGAAAATGAACACCTATATTTTAGATAAAGCAATATCAATATCTTTAGAATACGATCTTACTTTATATGACTCTATGTATGCGGCTATTGCTCAATTACATGGCTGCCAGCTAATTACAGCAGATGAAAAACTCAAGAAATTTCCTTCAGCCATATCATTATAATTAAATAAAAAAGATAAAGAGGTAAAAAATGAACATTCCAACAATAAAAAACCTAAAACTAAAAAATAAGTCAGTTCTATTAAGAATAGACATTAACAGTCCTGTTGTCAAATCTAAAATACTCAACAATCCCCGATTTGAAGCTTCTGCAAAAACTATTAAATATCTTCTTGATAAAGATGCAAAAGTAACAATTATAGCACATCAAGGCAGAAAAGGAGACAAAGATTTTACATCTCTTGAACAGCACGCAAAAATTCTTTCAAAATATGTAAAATCAAATATAAAATACATCCCATCCCTATTTGAAGAAAAAGCTAAATCATCTATTTTGTCCTTAAAGTCTAAGCAAGCAGTTCTTCTTAAAAATGTAAGAGAATACGAAGATGAAACAAATCTAAAATTAAAAGATAATCGCTACCCGAAATTTTGTAAACTATTTGATATTTATGTAAACGAAGCATTTTCAGTTTCTCACAGAGCTCAAGGATCAATTATAATTCCCCCTAAGTATCTTAAAAGTGTAATAGGCCTTGAATGCGAATCAGAAATTAAAGCCTTAGAAAAATTTAAAAAATCCAAAGCGAAATCAAAAGTTTTTATCCTAGGAGGTTCAAAAGCAGAAGACTATTTTCCATTATTTAATTTTTTAAAAAATAAAAACAATAAGCTTCTGGCAGCAGGGGTCCTGGCAAACCTCTTTCTTATTGCAAAGGGTTATAATTTAGGCTATGAATCACAATGGCTAAAACAAAATAACTTCCTTCCTTTAATACCTAAGTTAAAATCAATATATACTAAATATGAAAATCAGATAATTCTCCCACTTGATTTTGCTTTTCTATCTAAAGAAGGAAAAAGAGTAGAATTTACTCTAGAAAATGCGCCTTTTAAATATAAAATTTATGATGTAGGAAAAAATACACTAAACCTATATAAAGATGAATTGCGATATACAGATTATATCTTCATGAAAGGGCCATTGGGATTTTCAGAAATTAGAGAGTTCAGCTTCCCTACAGTGTCATTGTTAAAAACAATTTCCAGCCTTACAAAAAATAAGAAATTGTTCAGCCTTCTTGGAGGAGGACATTTAAACACTACAATTAAAAAACACAAAATACCCAAAAACTTTTCATATAATTCCCTTTCAGGAGGAGCACTAATAAAATATATTTCAGGAGAAAAACTTCCAGGAATTGAAGCAATTAAAAATAAAAAATGGATATAATTAAAGACAAAAGAAAAGAAATTGAAATAAAAGTAGCGAATCTCATTGCCAAAAAGATTCATGATTACCTCAAAACTCAATCCCAAGTAGTTTTAGCAATCCCCGGAGGAAATTCAGTATCTGGAATATTCTCCTTGCTAAAACATCAGCATATACCTTGGAGAAGAGTACATATTTTTATGGTAGATGAACGTCTTGTTTCATTAGATCATCCTGACAATAATTTTAGACAAGCAGAAAAAAATTTTCTGGAATATTTAGTAAAACAAAAAAAGATTTCAAAAATAAACCTTCACCCTTATATTTATTTTAATTTTCCAAACGAGCAAGGAGTTAATGCCTATAAAAACGAATTAAAAGAAATTTCAGATAATTTTGACATAACTCTTCTAAGTTCTGGAGTAGATGGGCATGTAGCAGCATTATTTCCCCACCATTCAGTAAAAAATTCTTCTGATTTTTTTATAACTCTTAACGACTCTCCAAAACCTCCGCCTAATCGTCTTACAGCATCAAGAAAATTTATTCAAAAATCTAAAACAGTAATATTATTATTCCTTGGAGAATCAAAATCTCAAGCCCTAAAAGATTTTCAAAATCCAAAACTATCAATAATAGATTGTCCAGCAAAACTTGTTCAATCAGTAGAAGACTCTCATATATTCACAGATATAGAATAAGTATTTTTTTTGATAAATACTTATAATCTACAATGGCCTTAGGCAAATGAATATTCTTTTTCGTTTTCGAGATATTTTAACTCTTGATGCGGTCTCGCAATCTTTAAGAAGTCACCATCAAATCTTGCAATTATACTCAACGGATTTTGAGGTATCTTGAACCTATATAATTCTGATAAAATATCCATCTCTTCATAAAATTTCCTGTGCATTCTTATAAAATCGCTATCTCCAGTTAATATGTAAACTGGTCTAAGATTTGCAATTTCCAAAGCTTTTGCAAATATCCTTTCGTCATTTAAATCATTATCTTTCCGAGAGGATTTTCCCTCATATCTGTAACCATAACATTTCTTAACATCATCCCCAGACCCGATCACTATAGAAGGAGCGAGATAAGTAGATTTCCAACCGCCATTTTGAGAAATCAACCTTTCAGTTGCATTCAATCTTAATACATTTCTTTCTAATAAACGTCTATTTTCCAATAACATCTTGAACCTATCTAAAGTCACTGAATCAGATTCTCTTATATAATCAAATATATTCCTTAAATTAACACTAAATTCAACAAACTCTCTTATCATTTCTTCAGGATAACTTATATCTGGTAATGAATACTTGTCAATTACATAATATTGTTTTATTTCCCTCCCTATAACTCTACAACGTTCTCTATGGCTAATATCTCTCCAACCTTTAGCTAAATGGCTTTTAACGAAAGAGCTATCAACTATTTTCACACCATCTAACTTTGCGATTTTTGAATATACATCTTCATCATTTTCCATAAAATCCCTCAAAAACCAACTTATTTAAACCTTTTGTATTGTAACCACTTGGAAGTTACAGATAAATCAAGGGTTCCACAACAAAGCTTAAAAATAAGAATACTCTAAATATAATATGGAGCAAGAAACGATAACAATAAGTAAAAGAGAATATGAAGCCCTTCTGGAAGAAGTTGGTATAATAAGAGATAAAGATATGATGGAAGCAATAGAAGAAAGTAATCAAGCAAAAAAAAAGGGCATTAAAACTTGGAAATTGAAGATTTAACCATAAACTTTATGTGACCCAACAGCAACGACTATTATTTCTTTATTTATATCATCAATTTCATAGACCATTCTAATATTATTTCCTAAATAACAACTCCATTTGCCAGCAAGTTTTCCTTTTAATTTATGGGCATCTAATTCCATTCTTGGGTTTTCAGAAAATCTAATTAATTTTTTCTTAACATCTCCTCTAGAATTAACTAAGTCATAAAACTGTTTTTCCGCTTTCTTGCTCCTAGTTACTATTTGATATATTTTATCTAAAAACTTTTTCCAGTTCCTTCAAAGCCTCTTTAGAATCGTGAGAAGCAGAAATAAAACTCCCCGCATTTACAATATTAACTTTCAATTTCCTTAACTTTTCAGCAACCTCAAGATTAACACCGCCATCAACATGAATCTTAATTCCTCTGTTCATTTTTCTTAATTTTTTGATATTTAGATAAACTTTTGTAATAAATTCTTGATTTTCTCTGCCAGGACGAACACCCATAAATAAAACCCCATCCACATATCCCAATATGCCCTTTATGTCATTAACATCAGTTTCAGGGTTTATAGCCACTACAGCCTTCATTCCAAAAGTATGAATATAAAATATTAACCCCAAAGCCTTATCCCTATCATTAATAGATTCATAATGAAATATAACTCTCCTAAATCCCTTATTTTTCAAAGTTTTAATATACAAAGAAGGATTCTGCGTCATGAGATGAGCTTCAAACCGTGCTTTATATCTGCTTAAATCAGGAACATCTTCTATCTTTAGCCCCTTTGTCTTTACAAATTTGCCATCCATGAAATCTATTTGCAAATCTCTATTCAGCTCTAACAGCCTTTTCAACCTCTCCCTAAACTGTTTTTTATTTCTAGCGAAAACTGTTGGAATAACTTTTCTTAGCATTTACCCTCTCTTACCTATATATAAAATTTTCAATATTTAAATTCTTCCAAAAAAATTCAAACTTCCATTCTTAGCCTTTCATATTCATCTCTGCTTAATTTGACTTGTTTTAGAATAGCATTTAACAAGCCTACTCCTAGAGTTTCATTTCCATGAACAGGCACTACCGTTCGACTCATTTTAATGAGCAATAAAATTAGGCCTTTCAATCTGCACTCTTTGAAGACCTACAAATTTCAAAGGCTGAACATCCTCTTTATCTCCTTCCAAACATACCTCAATAGCCTCCTTCACCCTCTCAAGTACTTCTGGAATAGTTTTTCCTTGAGTATGGCATCCCACTATTTCAGGCACTGTTGCTATATAAAGCCCATCTTCATCTTGCTCAATAACTACAGTAAAATCTAATACTTGCTTCTTCATAAAATATCCATGATAAACAGATATTTAAATTATTCCTAAACTATCTAACTCTCTCATTTTAACGCTTTCACAATATCAAAATTAGAATATTTGCTATCTATTAATCCGAATCTTATATTTCTCTTTAACATAATCCTCACATAAGAAAAATTTCTCTCCATGTTGCTTTGTTCAACGAATTTTGAATGCATTTCTCTATTTTTTATTCTCAAAATGTGATTTATACTCCATAAAAAAATAGCAAAGAGTTTTATAGGTACCCAAATATTAATTTTCTCCATTAATATTTCCTTATTTATCCTAACTTTCTTTAAATATTCTTCGAAAAATAATTCCATCTGGTAATTCTCAAAGGGTCTCCCAAAATCAATAAAAATATGAGCCAAATGTCCTGCTCTATCCGTCAATCTCAAATCCTCAAAATCAATTAATTTATATTCTTTATTATGAACGATAACATTTTGTTCACAAAAATCTCCTTGTGTTAAAACGATTTCTGGTTTGTATTTATTATTAGGAAGATTTTCATTCAATTTTTTATAAGTTTCATTAATAATCCCTAATAATTGCTTACTTTTAACATTCGAATTAATATAATCCAAATATTCTTCTTTAATTATTAATCTAGAATATCCCTTATAACCTTGTATAGTGGCTTCTTTCTTGAGTTTTTTTAAATTGCCCACTATTTTAATTGAATGTAATTTACCGCATAATTCACCTAGATGTGAAAACATTTCAGTCTTTAAATATTCTCTAGTTTCATCTATTATTTTCCCTTCTATATAATCAATTATTATAAAATCATTATCAAACTCCCGGCGGGTATCGTCTAATATCCAAGCTTTTGGCCCAATTTTATGTTTTTCTACAATTTTTAAAGCCTCAAACTCCTGTTTTGATTTGTTTCTTAGTTTTATTTTCATATTTAATCTAAAAACAAAACTCTTGCCATTAGCTTTCACCAAATAATTCAAATTGCTAGTTCCCATACCTAATTGTGAGATAGATGTAATTCTTATTTTATTCTCAAGCCCTAGTCGCTTTGGATTTAGATTTTCAAAGTAGTTTTTTATTTTTTGTTTCATCTCATCCCTTTTATCATTTAAAAGATAAGGATCAAGGCTATAAAAAAGTAACTTTATCTTTCTCTCTTATAGTCTTTCTAATCAGAAAATTCATCCTAGAACAAAATCATATTCCTCAGTCAAATTCCTAGCTCTAAAATATACTAAGTAAGTTATAGACAAAGTTTCATCCAAGCCCAATTTATAACTTCTTGCAAATTTCCGGCATCCAACACAGATTCTTTTATCATCACCATCGAAATGTGAAATAATATTTGTTCTTTCTCCTAAATACCCTTTAACTACTACCCTCTTATAATTTCTAAATAATTTTTCACTCACATTAAAATTAACATCTATCTCCCCTAATTCTACCTTCGGTTTTCCCTCATTAGTTGGAGGAGTTAAAGGGGGTCTAGGAGGAATGCCTATCGGAGGTTTTGAGGAATTTGATCCAGAATTTATAGGGGGTAAAGTATTAGTTCTTCCGGTACCTAAATCCTGTACATAAATAGTCCTTCTTCCATCATAAACAACTCCCAATCCCATCTCCGTATACTTGCTAGATATCATATTAGAATAATGGCCAGGACTATTTTTCCACATAGAAAACACCTTTGAAGCACTAGGTGTTCCTGAATGATAGGCTATATTCTCGCCTATCGCGCTATAACCATAACCTTGCTCATTAATTCTTTGAACAAAACTTCTTCCATCAATTGAAGTGTGGCTAAAATAATTTTTATCAATCATATCTTCAGCATGCAATACTCCTGCTTTAGTTAATTTATCATTATAAGTCAACACCCCCCTCCCGAGTTTAGCCCTTTCTTCATTAACCAAATTCAAAAAATCTGATTCAACTGAAGCACTTGCAATCCAAATTTGAAAAACAAAAATAAAAATTGCACTCACCGCAATTATTTTTCGCATTTTATTTATTTTGTTTAAAACTATTTAAACATGTGTTTAAACTGGGTTGAACAACACACTACTAATGAAAACAACAAACCATTTTAAAGAAATAACTACTCCTTGATATAACCGCCCTTTTGTAAATTCCATAATCTTTTATATTGTCCTTCGCGCTTTATTAAATCTCTATGCTTTCCAATTTGAACTATCTTTCCTTTGTCCATAACAACAATTTTATCAGCCTTCATAATTGTAGATAATCTATGTGCAATAATAATAGAAGTTCTCCCTTCCATTAATTTTTCTAAATCCTTTTGTATTTGATGTTCTGTTTCTGAATCCAAAGCTGAAGTAGCCTCATCTAAAACTAATATTTTTTTGTTAGCTAATATAGCTCTAGCAATTGAAACTCTTTGTCTTTCTCCCCCAGATAATTTAACTCCCCTCTCCCCTACTATAGTATTTTCTTTTTTTGGAAGTCCTTTAATTAATCCGTCAAGTTGAGAGAATTTTATTGCCCTCATTATCTCTTCTCTAGATGCAGAGGGATTTGAAAAAGAAATATTATTATATATCGTATCATCAAATAAAATAGCCTCTTGTGGAACAATACTTAATTCAGACCTTAATGACTCCTGCTGGAAATCTTTAATATTAATTCCATCAATTTTTATTTCCCCTGAATCCACATCAAAAAACCTATACAATAATTTAACTAAGGTAGTCTTTCCACATCCAGATCTTCCAACAAGGGCAATTTTTTCATTCTTATTTATTTCCAAGTTGAGCCCGTTTATAGCACTCTTTCCTTTTCTATATTTAAAAGATATATTATTAAATTCAATTTCACCATTCAAAATATTTATTTTCCTAGAATTTGCATTATCCTTTATTTCATTATTTACTCTTTCATAGTCAAAAAGATCCTGGAAATCCCCTAGTGAAATGAAGAACCCTCTTATTCCATGAACAAAACCAAATAATGGGCCCATTAACCCTGTAAAAGAAGTATAAATGAAAGCCAGTGTTCCAATGGAGATTCCCCCATCCAAAAACTTCATTAATGGAAAATAAATAATAAAGAAAGTACCAATACCAAGTATTAAACTCTCACCCATAGTAAACAACCTATGATAATCCCATAACCGAATCAATTTATCTCTGGTATCTTCACTTAAATTTTTAAATCTGCCCTTTATAAATTTCTCTTTTCCAAAATATTTAATAGAATCAATATTTGTGAATACATCTGAAATATTTGCTTTTTCAGTATCTTGTGCACTATTTGCTAAAATCTGGGCTTTTTCCTGAATTCTCGCAATCATAAATCCAAAAGCTATAAATAAAATCGAGCAAATTAGAATAGTTATTGCTGAAGCTACGTCAAAAATAAAAATTGCCCAAGTAACAATTATAATTTGTAAAACTAAAGGGGCTACATTAAATACAATAAAATCACTTGTTCTTTCAAGAGCACCGCTTCCCCTGTTCATCCTAGATATTAGGGCGCCAGTTTTATGGGTTGTATGAAAATTATGGTCTAAACTTACTATATGATTAAAAAACCTGTTTTTAAGATCAAACATCATATAACTTTCAAGCCTATTTATTAAAGATATCCTTATCCAGTGGTTGGCAGATTTAATAATCACTGCTGAAATATAAATAAGGGCAGCAATAAATAAAAAACCTAAAAAAAGTTCTCTTGTAATTTCACCAGCAACATATTCCCCCCCATTATCAAGTATCAATTTAAATAAATACTTTTCAAGCATATGTATTGCTTCATAAATAAGAACCAGTATAATTATAAAAATAAACATAAACTTGTACTTTTTAGCAATATTGTAATACTGGGCCAAATTTTCTCTATAATTTATTTTCTGTTCCTCTTTTTTCATTTTTCAATATCTTTATATAGTTTAATCCCTATTCAATTTATGCCTGATGAAGAGATAATATCTTCTGCTTTTAAAGTAAGAAATATTTCTAAACAAGATTCCAAACTTAAAGAAGAAAGTGAATTGGACTCTAAAGAAACACCCAAAAAACCTCTTTCATAAACCATTGTAATCCTCACATATTTATAAAAAATATCCTATATAAAACTATCTTAATTATTATTTATCATTCTCAACCTTCGTTTATGCCTTTCTTCATCACTAAATTCTTCATTCAAGAATAATTTGACAAATTTCAGGTTCTTCCTGCTAGAAAATTTTTTTCCACGCAAGCATAAAACGTTTGCATCATTATCATGCCTTCCCATCACAACAGAGTATTTATCATAACCAACAGCGGCTCTAATTCCTTTAATTTTATTTGCAGCCATAACCATACCTGTCCCAGTACCACAAATTAAAATGCCCCTAGCATCTATCTCATTGTTCCTTTCTTTGCTTACTTTTCTAGCAACTTTAAATGCAAAATCTGGATAATCATCACCTTTAATACCCCTTCCGCCTAAATCTTCATACTTAATTCCATAAGAAATCAAACTTTTTTTTATTTTTTCTTTCAAAGCAAAACCAGCATGATCAGCCCCTAAATATACCATCACCTTTTTCATTAATTATAAAGGTAAAATCTCTTTATAAGGCTTTTTCAAGAACAAGAACAAATGCCTTTCTAACGGTATTTCTTTTATTATAAGCCTCAACCCAACTTTCTGCAATAGCCTTATAATTTCTTCCAAAATGATAAATGTGTCCCCCCTGAACTGGACCTATTCTATATGCGTCAGTTACTACCACTTTACTTCTATCAGATTCGTTTTCAAAATTATAAAAATTGTAAACAGCAATATTCCCCGCCCTAGTTTTTGATGAATAAGGAAATAAAACTTGTTTTAATTTAAGTAAACCATAAAGGCGAGACCTGCATTGTTCAACTGTTTTTAATAATTTAATATCCCCACCGTGAGATAAAAGTTCATACATCTCTAAATCCTTATTCCAATCTACGGATGAAACTACTTTCTTCTCAATTCTAACTAAATCATTTAAAGTTGGAATTTGTATGCTTTTATTTTCAATTTCATTTAGCATCACAGAGACAAAAAATTAACCTTTAAAAATGTTTTCATTTCTCGTACAAATAAATTTTTCTTAAGTCATTTGGAGAATTATTTACAAAATCATAAAACCCTAATGGAAAATTTGAATTTATTTGTCCCGCAGTTGCATCAGCTATAAATTTTTCACGTGCATTAGTTGTTTCCAGCCAGCAATGGTAGTTTATGCCATTCCCAATTATCGCTCTATTTGATATTTCTTTAATATAAAAAGAATGTATACCAATTGAATTTAAATACGAATATGCATAAATACACCATTCCCAGCATCTACCCTCGCCTAAATTATACTCTGAAAACATCTTTTTTCTTAGTTCTATCCATTCATCAAAATTCAAAAACTGATTATTTTGTATATCCTGCATATTTTTATTAAACATCTTTATTATAAAAGCTTTATATACAATATATCATATATAATCAAATAAGAAAGAGGAAAACATGCAAATCTTCATCGATTCAGGCAATTTAGAAGAAATAAAAGAAATATTAGACTATGGATTATTAGATGGTGTAACAACAAACCCTTCTCTAATAAAAAAAGAAGTTGAAAATTTAAAAAACTCCGCTAAAACTACCTTGGGGTCTTATATTAAACAAATCCTTAAAATAACTAAAGGAAAAAGAGTAAGCTTAGAAGTAGTCGGAAAAAACTATAATGAAATGATTAAAGAAGGTTTAGCTCTTTATAAAAAATTTAATCCCATTTCTAAAAATATTTATATAAAAATACCAATTGATCCATGTCTTGAAGATGTCTGTTCTACAGAAGCAGATGGAATAAAAGCTATTAAATTCCTCTCATCTAAAAAGATACCAGTAAATTGCACTTTAATATTCACTCCTGAACAAGCTTTCCTTGCTGCAAAAGCAGGGGCAAAAATTGTAAGTCCCTTTGCTGGACGTGAAGATGATTATATTAGAGAAATGGCAAGTATCAATTTCAATAAAAAAGATTATTTTCCAAAAAAAGGCATTAAAAAATTAAACAAATTACTTTCAGATAATGGGATAGTTTCAGGTGTTGACTTAATCACACAATGTAAAACTCTCTTCAAAATACAAAAAATTACCTGTGAAATTCTTGCAGCAAGTATCAGAAGCCCAAGACAGTTCCGTGAAGTAGCATTGGCAGGAGCAGACATTGTAACAATGCCTTATGACGTCATTAAATCTCTTCTAAGGCATCATAAAACCTCTGAAGGTATGAGACAATTCACACACGACCTTACTCCAGAGTATGAAAATTTGGTGAAAAAATGAACTACACCTCCACAATAAAAAACCTAGAAAAAAATTATGACAAAAAAGTAGTTGTAACTCTCCAAGATTTAGAAAAAAACTTTAAAAATCCCCAGAATTCAAAAGATAATCCAATCATCTATGAAGTATTAATTAAAAAACAATCCCCAATAAATATTGGCTTGACAGTTCTTAATCCTGGTGCTATAAACAAAGAATTCTATATGACTAGAGGGCATATTCATCAAAAGCCAACTCCTGAATTCTATATCCTATTAGATGGAAAAGGATTATTGTTACTGCAAAAATCATCGATAATTAAAAAAATTATACTAAAAAAAGGCAAAATCACTTTAATACCTCCACATTATGCACATCGTTTAATTAACATCGGCGAAATAAAATTAAAAGTTCTAACTATCTATGATGAATCTTCAATGCCAAATTATAAAATTAAATTCAAAAAACGATTCTTTAAAAAATAAGAAGTAAATATTCCACACCGCAAATATTTATAAATTATTTGTCCCATAGATAAATAATGCAATTAGACGAATACCTTAATGCTGTTGAAAAATGTCCAGATAATACTTTGAAAATTGAAGATGGCCAATCCGTTAGTAGATTAACTGCAGAATACGGAATTTTTGACAATTGGCCAATTCTTCTCAACAGAGATTTTAGAGAAATTGCCGAAGATTTTAAAAGTTTAAATTTTCAGTTAATAAACAACCCTCAAAAATATGAAAAAGAATTTGTATATTATTATAAGCCTGGAACGGTAGAATTAAGAGTTATAGATGGAGTAAAATTCGAAACCCCGTTTTTACAGGGTGATAAAAAAATCCCATTCTATGAAAACGAATCCCAAGAAGAAGTAAATATGAGGAACCTTATAGCAAAAAGGCATAACAAAATTCAAAAAAGAAGTTATAAATCAACCATAATGCTTCATTATTATCAGGTGAAAAAAATTCCAGGATTGTCAAATATAGAGGGAATTTCAGAAGCAATAATCGAATTAGCAAATTATGCAAAACAAAAAGGAATATCTTTCTGTTTCCCTAAATCAGTAGGGTGGAACAATTTATATGATTATTCAAAAATTGTATATTATTCTCCTTCCAACCAAATGGCTCTTTCTTCTAAATAGCCAATAAGATAAGTTTTATTAAGTTAGTTAATGACTTTAAATATAAGAAAGAGGGAAAATGAAAGTAAGCTTAAATAAAATAACAAAAAAAGGAAAAGCATTATATCTAGCCTATGATCAGGGGCTTGAACATGGGCCATCAACCGATTTTAATGATAAAAATGTAGATCCAAACTACATAATTAACATTGCTCAAAAAGGAAAATTCCAAGGAATTGTATTCCAAAAAGGCATTGCCGAAAAATACAATTCAGAAATTAAAAAATCAAAAATACCTCTAATTATCAAATTAAATGGAAAAACTTCACTCTATAAGGGGGAAGCTATTGCAAGACAATTATGTACCGTAAAAGAAGCTATTTCATTAGGCGCAAAAGCAATAGGTTATACTATTTACATTGGAAGTTCACATGAATCATTAATGATGCACGAATTTGAAAAAATAGAAGAGGAAGCACATGCGAAAGGACTTCCAATTATACTCTGGGTTTATCCAAGAGGAAAAGGAATTAAATCAGATACGTCCAAAGAAATAATGTCTTATGCATCCCGAGTTGGATTAGAACTAGGAGCAGACATAATTAAAATAAAATATGGGGGGAATCCAGATGACCTAAAATGGGCAGTAAAATCCGCTGGAAAAACAAAAGTAGTAGTTGCAGGAGGGCCTCCAGCATTAGAATCTGCACTGCTAAAACAAACTTCCGATATAATAAAAGCTGGTGCAATTGGCCTAGCTGTTGGAAGAAACCTCTGGCAAAATCCAAAACCTTTTGACCTTACAAAAAAAATTCAAAAAATAATTTGGAAATAATATGATAATTATAAATTTCAAAAACTACAAAACAGGAAAAGAAGCACTCATTTTATCTAAAAAGATTGAAAAATATCTCCCTCATGCAATAATTGCTGTACCAACAATAGACCTAGAAGAAATTTCTAAAAATACTAAATTAAAAGTTTTTGCACAACATGCAGACCCTTTAGAAGGGGATAAAACCACAGGGTACAATACTTTAAAATCTCTAAAAAAAACAGGGATTTCAGGAACAATAATAAATCATTCAGAACATCAGGAATCACTAAAAAATATAGGAAAAATCTTAATAATGGCAAAAAAGCTTAATTTAAAAGTAATTATCTGCACCCCTACGCTAAGAAAAACGAAGTCTATTCTAAATAATAAAAATAAACCTTTTGCCATTGCCCTTGAAGATCCAAAATTAATTTCAACTGGAAAATCAATTACAAAATATAGTCCCAAAAATCTCTTAGCCTTTACAAAAATTATCAAAAAAACTAATATTCTTCCTATTTGCGGAGCAGGTATATCAACTTCAGAAGATGTAAAACAAGCATATTCGTTTGGCTGTAAGGGTGTCCTAATCGCTTCAGCAATAGCAAACTCTAAAAATCCCATTCCTCTTTTAAAAGAGTTGAATAAATTAAAATGAAACCAGCCACAATTTGGAGTGAATTAAGAAAAAGAGATTTTAGAGTAACTATTTTCGGTTCATCTAGAATGAAAAGTACCGATCCAGAATACACTCAAGTCTACAATCTCGCCAAATTAATTGGAGAAAGAGGAATTGATTTAGTAACGGGAGGAGGCCCAGGAATTATGGAAGCTGCAAGCGCAGGACATAATATGGGAAAAGGAAAAACTAAAGCACATACAATTGGCCTCAACATTAAACTTCCACACGAACAACGAATTAACGACTATGTGGATATAAAAAAGGAATTCACAAGATTTTCAGAAAGGTTAGATAATTTTATGCTTTTATCTAATTCTATTGTTGTAGCTCATGGAGGAATAGGGACGATACTAGAATTATTATACGCATGGCAATTAATGCAGGTTAAGCACATCTGCAACATTCCTATTATCCTTTTAGGCCCTCAATGGAAAGGTTTAATCAAGTGGCTTAAAAAAGAACCTCTCAAAAGAGGATTCTTCAGTAAAGAAGACTTGCAATTGCTTTTCATTGCCAAAAATTCTAAAGAGGCAATGAAAATTATAGAAGAATCATATAAAGAATATAAAAAAGGAAACAAAAATTTCTGCTTAAATTATAAAAAATATAAAATTAAATAGAAATATTTAAGAATGCCTGTTTCCAATTTAGTTTATGATAATAAGAGGCGACTACTCCCCATTGAAAATATACAAAAATGGGGGAGAAGAATATTTACTGCAATTAGATCAAAATTCTCCATCAGAAAGGGTAATATTTGAAAGAAACCATAAGCATCCTTTTATCGCTGAAATAAATCAATCTTTTATTAATGAAGATCCAAACAAATCGGCCCTATATTCAGAATCAGAAGGAAAATCAATTCTTACCCTATCACTAGGTGAAAATTTCGATGGAATTTTGCGTCCAAAAACATACAGAGAAAATACCCATCTAATCAGAGGCATAGAAATAGAGCATGTATCTTCAAGAGACAAAATTTTACCTAGACATTTTGAAAGAATAGATGGCAAAAGTTGCTATTCTAGAAGGGATCTTCCTGAAAAAGCTTGGCATAATTATTCTGCACTTGTCCAAGCCTTAATAAGATTCAAAATTTAAATCTCTTTCATCTCTAAAGGCAAGATATTTATATCATTCTTTCTATATTAAAGCCAAAGAGATGGTAAAACAAGTAGGCATTATAGGTTTAGGGAAAATGGGTTTTAACTTATCCCTCAACCTTATTGATAATGATTATTCCCTAGTCGCATATAATCGTTCAATCGAAAAAACAAAACAGCTTGCCAAAAAAGGAGCATCTCCTGCTTTTTCCATTCAAGATCTAGCCCAAAAGCTTGCTTCTCCTAAAATAATCCTCCTAATGCTTACAGCAGGCAAACCAGTAGAAGAAACTATAGCCAGTCTAATTCCACATCTAAAAAAAGGAGATATCTTAATCGACGGAGGAAATTCTTACTTTAAGGACTCTATAGCAAGATACAATCTCTTAAAAAAGAAAGGAATTGATTTTCTTGATATGGGCACTTCAGGCGGAACAGAAGGTGCAAGACATGGAACTTCTTTAACTATTGGAGGGGAGAAAGAAATATTCAAAAAAATAGAATTTCTATTTAGAGATATTTCAGTTAAAGACGGATATGTTTACCTTGGAAAGTCAGGAGCAGGGCATTATGCAAAAATGATTCATAATGCTATTGAATATTCTATGCTCGAATCTTATTCGGAAGGTTTTGAGGTTTTAGAAAAAAGTCCCTATGATTTTAATTTCAAAGAAATTGCAAAAGTTTGGAATAACGGCTCAATTATCAGGTCACATATTCTAAGTCTAATTGAAAATGTTTTTACAAAAAATCCAGAACTAAAAAATATTGATGGAATAATTGGCGGTGGTGAAACTGGAACCTGGGCATATAAAACGGCACTTTCTCAAAAAGTAGAATTCAACACTCTAAAACATTCTCTTCAAAAAAGAAAATCCTCTGAAAAAAACCAGTCCTTCTCAACAAAATTAATTTCAGCATTGAGAAATGAATTCGGTGGCCACGAAATAAAAAAGAAGTAATATATTTCTTCCAACAATAATATTTAATTACTCATAAATTTTTAATAATTGATGGAAGGAAAAGAGATTTATGATAATTTATCAAGATTAAATGATTTAGATGAAAAAGAAAAATTAACAAGAGAAGAAGAAATAGAGTATAGAAATTTAAGTAGAAAAAGGCTTTATACTCTGGATGAGTTAAGAGATTATAGTAATGTTGTTAAGGATATTTCCCCAAAAAAAATAGCATCATATCTAAACAAATTTAGAGATTCTTTGGAAAGTAATAATGAAGTGGAGATCCCAGAAGATTTGCCAGATGATATACAAAAGGCATTATACTCACTAGAAGACAGAATTAATGAAATAATTGATAATATATCGTTAGAAGACGTATTGGATAATGAAACAATATTAGAGATAAATGTTAATTTAAGAGAAAGAATTTTATCTGGAATAAGGCACAGACACGGAAATTCAATAGAAGAAGAATTATATAGTATTATTTATGATGAATTAAAATCGGGTATAGAAAAATACAAAAAATAAAGTCGATCTGATACACCTGTTTCTCCACAAGCAATATAAACTCTTTTTCATTAATACATTTGATGAAAAAGTATGAAGAAAAGAGGCCATGGGGAAAATTTGAACAATTTACCCATAATGAAAAAACAACTGTAAAAATAATTACGGTAAATCCAAAGCAAAAATTATCTTTCCAATATCATGCCTTAAGAGACGAATTCTGGCACTTTCTCGATAATCCTGCTAAAGTTACAATAGGGAAAAAAACAATCAAAGTAAAAAAAGGGTCAGAATTAATGATTCCTAGAAAAACACTTCACACAGTAGAAGCCCTAAATAAGCCAGTCAAGCTTCTAGAAATCGCTTACGGTGATTTCAATGAAACAGATATCGTAAGACTTGAAGATAAGTATGGAAGGGTAAAATAATTAACTCATACTAATTATACCACCATCAAGTTTAGTGTAGCAGTTAGTACAATTAACCTCGTAACCCTCTCTTCCGCATAAAGGGCCAATATCATTAATATCTTTAATTTCTGGAGAGCCAACTACAATCTTTTTACAATCATGACATTGGTAAGCAACACTTTGCCCATATCTAGTATTTTTATAAATACGTATAAATCTAATAAATCCTCTTCCTCCATCACCCCCTTCATTTGGTATAGCCCTAATTTCCGAATAATCATCATTAAGAGGGAAAAATTCTTTAAGCTCGTCTTGAGAATTTAAAACTTTCCCAACCAAATCACTTGGAATAGACTCCCATGTTGACCTTTCCATTTGGCTAAATTCACCAGATTCATAACCCATTTACCAATATAATCAAAATACTATTTAAGTTTAATTGCTTTTCAATATCTTATTAATAATAACTATTCCCCTCTATAATATTATTTTCTCAACATCCTTTTCTTCCACCTAGGTACATACTTCCAATACTTTTCTTGTAAATCTTTTGGAAGTTTAAAATAATCGCTACTTACAATATGAAGGCAATTTTTGTGTTTACAATAACATTTCATTTTCCATTTCCCGGTGGTATCTATAATATAATTTACTGTTATTTCCTCCATTTTTTTTATATCATCCATTGCAATTACCTTCTTAAGCAAAAAGTTTACATAATAAATATAAGCATTTGGTCTGCATGAATGATTGATCAATGAAATAGGTGAATAATCCACTGCATATCTCTCTCTCCCTATATAATCCACATGATTTTGATCTTTTTCAGAAAGTTTAGGAATATCTTTTGCTTTTACAATCTTCCCATGTCCCCTATAATCTTTCTCATAAATAACTTCTCCTTTCTTAATATTCCTTTTGACAAAAACCCCAATTCCTTTCTTTCCTGCTGTTTTTATTATATAAGTCATCATTTCATTTAGGAAATATTACTTTATTAACTCTTTGAAAATAGACCTTATTCCCAAGCATTTAAATAAATCCCTTCCTTATAACAATAATGAGGCATATAAAAGATATTAAAAAAGAGGATATTAAGGACATTAAACTAATTGTTTTTGATGTCGACGGGGTTCTAGTAAGAAGAGGAACAAAAATAAAACAAGAAGGAAATACAACAACTCTAGAAACAAAAAAGATTGCTCCAGAACAAATAAGCCAAATTCACAGACTTAAAGAAAAAGGATATTATATCAACATAAATTCAGGAAGAGGGCTTTATATGCTTCAAGAAATGTTTAGGGAAATCCTTGACTTTACTAGCCTTACTTATGAAAACGGAAGTGCCACCTGGTTCG
Source organism: Nanobdellota archaeon (assembly GCA_030648155.1). GTDB lineage: Archaea > Nanobdellota > Nanobdellia > Pacearchaeales > GW2011-AR1 > JAUSIK01. The sequence goes on from JAUSIK010000002.1 coordinate 211,001, forward strand.
ATGGAAAAATCTACCAGCATGTAAACAGTTTCCATCAGTTAAAAAAAGTTATACCAAAATTGCAAAAAGTTAAGCATTCAAATATTAAAGGATTTGAGCCAAAAGAATTAATTATTACAATTCATTGCACAAATCCGGTTAAAGAAATAGACGATATTATGTCTAAAGAAAAAGATCTATATTCTATTTGGAATGGGGAAGCCTATGACATCGGAATCAAAAATATACAAACAAAAGCAGTTGGATTAAAATCTCTAATAAAACTTCTTAAGATAAAAAAGAATAATGTCCTAGTAATAGGTGATAACTATAACGACTCTGAAATGATGGCTGAAGGAGGTATTGCTGTAACAGCTGATAAAGATCGAGTCAAAGGCCACTTCTATGTTGAACTAGAAGGACAAAAACTTCCAGCTGATCAATTAATGGAGTCTATTTTAAAAATCAAGTAATAATTATTATTCAAGAAGTTTAGGCTAAATCATTAATCAAATCTTCGACCTTAACCTTAATAATTTTATCATCTCCATCCATTAAAGTGCCTCTTCCATCTCCATTGCTTGTAGAAAAATAAATATGGTCTCCATATAAAGCAATTGCTCTTAATCTCCCAAATTTCCCACTAAAATGAGTTTTTAGTTTATTCCCTTCTATTTCATATTCGTATAATGCCTCTCCCCTTAGACCTGTAAAGAAAATTCTCCCATTTGAATAAACAGCCCCAGCAGGAGCCCAAGTATCACTTCCTGAATGAATAATAGGCGAATTCATTCCTTCCTTCTCTGAATCGCCCTGTATAACTGGCCACCCATAATTTTGTCCTTTCTCTATTAAATTCAATTCGTCCAGTCCAGATTGAATACCTGACCGTCCATGTTCAGTTGCCCAAAGTCTTCCCTCATCATCCCATGCTAATCCTTGTGAATTTCTATGGCCATAAGAATAAATTTCATTGTTAAATGGATTATCTTTAGGAATGCCTCCTTCTTCATCCACGCGCAAAATCTTCCCAGCTAAAGAATTAACATTCTGTGCATTATCCTCATTTCCTGCATCTCCAGTTGTAATATATAACAATCCATCAGGGCCGAAAAGAATTCTCCCCCCGTCATGATAAACAGCCCCTGGAATATCTTCCATAATAACCCTTTTCTCTCTCAATAAATTATTTTCCAAATCAAAGAAATATCTTTCAACTCTATTTTCTATTTTTCCATTTGCCTCGGAAGTAAAATAAAGATAAATTAAATTATTTTTTTTAAATTCCGGATGAAGTGCCATTCCTAATAATCCCCCTTCACCCCTATGTTTAACTCCCTCCACCTCAATTCTCTTCCCATTATTTATTCTTATTAAACTTCCTGGCCTTTCAGTTGCAATCAATTCACCGTCAGATAAAAAAGCTATTTCCCAAGGAATTTTGAGGTTTGAAGCCACTACTTCAAAATTAATTTCATCTCCAAAAGTTGCTTCATAATCCTGCCGATCAATCTTCATATAAGCAAATGCAATGATTAATACAATTATTGAGATTAAAACAACTGCCAGCCCGATAGACCTCTTCATAATGTACTCAATATTATCGAATATAAATTTCTTTGCATCTTAGACAATAGAAACATTTTAAAATAACAATTGACTCTTAAAAAGATTAAAAAGAGGCGTAAAGTAAACAAAAAATGAAAAAAGAGGCAGAGCCGTTAATATTATACATGGCCACATATCCACCAAGGGAGTGCGGAATCGCAACATTTACAAAAGATATCAGTGATGCAATTGATAGAAGATTTTTTCCAACAATGAAATCAAGAATACTTGCAATGAACAATAACGGAACTAACATTTACAATTATCCAAAAAAAGTAAACATGCAAATAAGTGATACCGAAATAACAGATTATCTAAATACTGCAAGAATAATAAATGAGTCACCGCAGATTAAGCTGGTAAATATTCAGCATGAATTCGGAATTTTCGGCGGAGAATATGGCGAATATTTACTCCCCTTTTTAGAATTAGTTGAAAAACCTATTGTTATAACATTCCACAGTGTACTCCCCTCCCCAAATGATAAACTAAAGAAAATAGTAAGAGAAATCTCAAAAAGAGTAAGTGCTATTATAGTGATGACAAAAAAAGCAGTAGAAATTCTAAAGAAACATTATCATCTTAAAACAAAGATTCATATTATCCCCCATGGTATCCCTAACACTTCATTTGAATCGCAAAAAAGAGAAAAGAAAAATCTATCTCTTCAAAACAAAACAATTTTATCTTCCTTTGGAATGATAGGCCCTGGAAAAGGATATGAATATGCAATAGATTCTCTTCCCGAAGTGGTCCAAAAATTCCCCAATTTGCTGTATATCATTGTAGGTGAAACTCACCCAATGGTAAGAAAAAGAGAGGGAGAAAAATACCGCAACTTTCTAGAGTCAAAAGTAAAAGAATTAAAATTACAAAAACATGTAAAGTTTTACAATAAATATGTTACGCCCTCTGAAATTATTCAATACTTAAAAGCAACGGATATATACTTATCTCCTTCAGATAATCCAAATCAAATAACTTCAGGTACATTGTCTTATGCAATGGGTTGCGGAAGAGCTGTAATATCTACGCCGTTTCTTCATGCAAAAGATATAGTTACCCCAAACAGAGGAAGATTAGTTGAATTTCAAAATCCAGATTCATTCAAAAATGCACTACTAGAACTGCTTTCTAATAAAAATTTAATTAAAGAAATGGAAAAAAGTGCCTTCTACTTCACAAGACATATGACTTGGCAAAATGTAGCCACTTCATATGGGCGAGTGTTTAAAGAGATATTAAAAGATAGAGGTGTAAATATCAAAGATTTGCCTCAAATAAACATTAAACACCTAATGAGACTCACAGACAATTTCGGGATAATTCAGTTTGCTAATCAATCACATCCAGACATACAGTCAGGATATACATTAGATGACAACGCCCGTGCCCTATTAGCATGTGGAATGCACTATGAAAAATTTAAGGAATATAAGCAGTTAAGAATGATTAAGACTTACCTTGAATATATAAATTTTGTACGGTCCTCTGACGGCAAATTATATAATTTTGTAGATAAGTATAAAATTCTCGATAAAACAAAATGGAGCGAAGATGCACATGGAAGAGCAATTTGGGCCTTAGGATATCTATATTCTTTGCAGGATATTCCCCATGACTTTAAGGTGAAAGCTGAAAGTATTTTCCTAGAATCATTCCCAGCTACATCCATAATGACTTCTCCACGCGCAATCGCGTATACAATTATTGGATTATATCATTACAATAAAACAAAAAAGTCTCCTTATATTGTAGAAAACATAAAAAAGTTAGCTAACTTCCTAGTTTCATTATATAAGACAACAGCAACTCCAGATTGGCTCTGGTTTGAATCTTATCTTACTTATTCGAATAGTAAACTACCAGAATCATTATTTTATGCGTATAGAGCTACTAAAGACTCATCTTATTTAAACATAGCAGAGGAAAGTTTAAATTTCCTAATAGAAAAAACATTTCAAAACGAGATTTTCAGCCCAATCGGACAAAAGGGCTGGTATTTTAAAGATAAAGAAAAAGCTGAGTTTGACCAACAACCAATTGAAGCAGGTTACACAGTTCAAACACTAATTACAGCCTATAAAACAACAAATAATTTCCGATATAAAAAATTAGCTTCTGATGCTTTCCAGTGGTTTTTAGGAAAAAATATTCTTAAACAAGCATTATATAATGAAGAGACTGGCGGAACCCATGACGGTCTAGGAGAAAATGCCATTAATCTTAATCAAGGTGCAGAAGCAACTGTTTCTTATTTAATGGCAAGATTATCCCTCATGGAAGGATAATTAAGAATTATATCTTTTCAGGTAGCCTCTTTCTCAAACCTTTAGCATTGAGTTTATACGCTCTAACAAATGAGTCATCAATATGAGCATATAGAATTCCTTCATCTTCAGTTTCTTGTAGAAAATCACTAGCAAAAGTTATTGCTTTAGCTTTAGGATCTTCAAATAAAGGTTCCTCTGAAATCCACGGTATTTCACCAGTCTTATAATCATAAACGATCAACCCAGGCCTAAATTTTTTATAAATGGTTTCATCTTTTCTTTGTATGCTTTTCTCTCTCCCATTAACAATTCCCACTAATAATTGCCCATAACTTAAAAAATTCGGAGGAAAAAATGTGCAAGGCGATAAATGTTCTGCACACCATTTATAACCAGTATCTTTTGGGTGTAAAGCTATCTTCAAATATTCCCATTTCTTACCCATATCTTTAGATTTAACTGCCGCAATTACAGAATTATCTCCATTCCCTGCTTCAGTTAAATTAATTCTGCTTCCTCTATATTCTATAGGTGAAATAGCTACTTCCTTAAATCCAGAGATTCCCTTCATAAATTCTGGCTTCAAAACAGGATCCGTGGCAATTAAATTGTCTAAACTATTTCCTTTGGCATGTCCTAAATATAAACCTTGACCAATAAATGGTATCGTAAAATAAACGTGTCTGTTTCCGCCCTCATCAATCCAAATATCAGGATCTTCTAATCCAATAAAATCAGATCCTTTCTTCTTGTACTTATCAACTATTTTGTCAATTCCTTTTATTTCTAGTTTCCCTACTTGTTCCCACTTCAATCCATCATCACTTTTTACATGATAAAGTTGACTTCTATCAATGTAACCTGCGATATTAACATCTCCTTCTCTTCTTACTATAACCCTAGCTAGGCCATATAATTTTCTTCTAGAAGATTTATCAACAGCCAACGCCATTATATGCTCTTGATTTTCAATTCTTTCTAAAACAGGGTTTTTAAACATCGTTACAGCACTGTTTAATCGTCTAGTTTTCATAATAATATCAATAATACAAAATTTATAAAGATAATGTTCTTTATTTTTAAATGATAGAAATAAAAAAAGAGGGTATAATATTAAAACCATCTAATATTAAACCTACCTCCACTGAATTTCAAGTAATCGCAACAATAAATCCTGGAGCAATTCGTCTTCCAAACAATGATATTCTTCTTTATGTTAGGGTTATAGAAAAATTGATTAAAGATCAAGATGAAAAATATTATTATGCTCCAAGAATGACTGGAGAAGAATCATTTAAATTAATTCTAGATAAATTTGATAAGAAAAAGATTGCAGTAAAAAATCCGCTAGATTTCGTTTTAAAAGATGAAACAAAGAGATTAACCTATATTTCTCATTTTAGAAGAATAATATTAGATAAAAATGGATTTAAGATAAAATCGATAGATAAAAAACCATGCTTTTATGGACTTGCCTGGGATTCTGAATTAGGTGTAGAAGACCCAAGAATCACAAAAATAGGAAAGTTATATTTAATGACATATGTAGGTTTATCTAGATCTGCAAATGTATCAACTTATCTAGCAATTTCGAAAGACTGTAAAAAATGGTATCGCAGAGGCATAATATTCCAAGAACAAAATAAAGATGTAGTTATACTCCCTGAATTAATAAATAAAAATTACATAGCACTAAATCGCCCCGAAGGTTCATTTCAGTTTTCTCAACCGCATATTTGGATTTCTTATTCTAATGATTTAGAAAAGTGGGGAAAATCCAAACCAATAGAATTGTCTAAAAAAGGAGAATGGGATTCTGATAGAGTTGGAGCAGGCCCTCCACCTATAAAAACAAAAGAAGGGTGGTTGTTAATCTATCACGGAGTTAAAGAAAATACTCAAAGAGCAACTACATTAATGAAAAAAATAAAATTCTTGTTTGGAAAAAGAGAAAAAAGGCTCTCCTATGATGTGGGGGCAGCTTTGTTAGAGTACAATAATCCACATAAGATTATATTTAAATCAAAAAATCCAATTATTCTGCCTATCAAGAAATATGAAAAAGGTACATTTGAAAATAAAGATGTTGTATTTCCAACAGGTTTAATAGAAGATCTCAACAAAAAAGACTTATTAATTTATTCAGGTGGGGGAGATATTGTAACAACAGTTAAGAAAGTCTCTTTGAAAAAAATTTTAGATACTTTAGAATAAATTAAAAAGAAATAAATTAATTGCTTACTAACAAACTAGCCCCTAAAATTCCAGGCTCTTTAAGTTTGCTCCAAACAATTTCATACTTTTTTGGAAGAAATATATAGTTTCCAACTTTACCTCTAACTATATTTAAAAAATCCTCTCCAGCCTCCCTCATTCCCCCTGCCAAAACAACTATTTCAGGATTGAAAATATTAATCAAGCTTCCAATTCCTCCTGCTAAAGCATCACTAACATCTTCTATTATTTCTCTAGCCTTTTTATCATTCATTTTCATTAATTCGCTTATATTCATTTCCTCCCCATAAGATTCAAAACTTCTTCTCTTAACTAATTTAATACCGGCAAGTGACTCAAAAGTCCTGTCCTTTTCTAAGTAAATATTTCCTAGTTCCCCGCCTAAATTATTTTTATTGTACAATTTTCCATCAATGATAACTCCCCCACCAATTCCTGTTCCAATTGTTAAAACAAAAAAGTTCTTCCTGCCTTTTCCGTAGCCTAAATTAAGTTCAGCTAAACCGGCACATTTAGCATCATTTTCAACTTCGCATTTTACCCCGAACTCTTTTTGAATAAACTTCTTCAAATCATAATTTTTAATAGGAATATTTGGAGAATTCAAAACTACCCCATCTTTCAAAGGTCCAGGGCATCCTACCCCTATATTTTTAACATTTTCATTAATAACTTCATTAATTACATCCTTTAATATCTTCAAAAATAAGTTTTTATCTTTAGGAGTCGGTCTCCTTATAAAATTTAATATTTTTTCCCCCCTTACTAGTCCTGCTCTTAAATTAGTCCCTCCTATGTCTACTCCAACAACCTCTCTTTTCATTTACTTATGATTAACTCCTATCTTTTATACTTTTCTAAGAATTAATTCGGCATTCAATAAAGAATCTTCTCTTAAACTCTGAAATTTAATTCTCCTTGCATATCTTCTCTGAATTAATGTTTTTAATTTATTATTCCATCTTTCAACATTTAGATATCCAGCAAAAGAAGCATATTTATCCCTTAATGATTTCCTATCGTTCCCTCCTCTAAAACCATCCCGGTAATCCTTCCAATTATCACATTATTTAGACCCAAGAAGATTTTATAATATCAATAAAAACCTTTTAATACATCTCAATCCTTGTGATGGTATGATAAAAGAGGCATATGATAAAGCAATTCTCGTTTTAGAAAAATGTGCAACTCCACATGGATTCCACGCAGCTTTTCCAGGATATAAAGGTGTTTGGGCTAGAGATTCAGTAATAACCTCTCTCGGGGCCTCCCTTTTAGACAATAAATTTAAGGACGTATTTAAACAATCTTTGATTACACTAGCAAATCATCAATCCCAAAAAGGACAAATTCCAAATGCAATTCTTTATGATAGAAAACCCTTACAAGTAGACTTTAAATCAATTGATTCAACTTTATGGTTTATTATAGGCAATTATATTTACAAAAAAAGATATAATGATTCATCTTTAATAAATAAACATAAATCAAATATTCAAAAAGCCCTTATATGGTTATCATATCAAGATTTTAGCGAAAATGGAATGTTAAATCAACTCCCAACAACAGACTGGCAGGATGCTTTTCCTCACCGATATGGGCATACAATTAATACTCAAGCCCTATATTACAAAGTTTTAACACTAACAAATCAAGAATCACAAGCAAAGTTATTAAAAAAACAAACAAATGAAAATGAAGATGTAAATCTCTGGAATGGAAGTTTCTATCTTCCGTGGAGATGGAAAAATCATAATAAATATCAGGAAAAAGGAGAATGGTTTGATTCTTTAGGCAATTTATTAGCAATTATTTTTGAATTAGCCACTGATTCACAAGCGAAAAATATTCTATCCTATATTGAAAAAAACTCAATTAATAAACCCTATCCAATAAAAGCAATTTACCCTCCAATAACAAAATCTTCAAAAGACTGGCAGGATTATTTCCAGGATTGTGATGCAAGAGAACCCTACCATTACTTAAATGGTGGAATATGGACATTTATTGGGGGATTTTATATTCTTGCTTTGATAAAAATGAAAAAGTTTGAGGAAGCAGAAAAACAATTAGAAAAACTGGCCCAAGCAAATTTAAAAAATAATTTTAGTGAATGGTTAGACGGCAGTTCAGGTGTACCATCGAAAGACCAGAATCAAGCCTGGAATGCAGGAATGTATATTCTAGCATTCCAATCCCTAATGAATAAAAAGACCCTTCTATAAAATCACATTGATATTAAAAGAGTAACTTAAAAGTAGTTACATTTAGATAGATTTAAATAGCCTCTAATTTCTAAAAGGTTTATGATGAATCAAGAAGAAATTGATAGAATAGTAGCAAAAAACCCCTTTATTTCTAGATTCCTCTATACTAGAGAATCAGATGTAAATGGAAATTATTATTACATTTCCATTCAAAACACCATTAGAAGAAGAGCTCTTCTTGACTTACACTGTGGAAAAAGAAAATTAATAATAAAAGAACGTGCTACCCTACTAATTAAAAATGAAGAAGGGCAATATGTAGAAGATAGAAAATATTGGTTGCCAGGGCATTTGACAGTTTGCACCGAATGCGGTAGATCCAAGGAACATTATGCTCTTATAGAAACTAATAATTTTGAACATTTAAAGGTAACAACATTAGACTTAGATAGATTAAGAGAAAAAAACCTTATTGGTCTTCCCTTTGAAGAAGTACAACCAGTCGAAATATTTTGAAAGATAATAATATTTATAAAACGTATGCCATTATCATTGATATGCAAATATTAAGAAATTATCAAAAAGATGCTCGAGAAAATGAAGAAGTTTTTAGAAATATATTAAGAGAATATGTTGAAAAGATAGGACTAGACCCGAAAGCCCCTCTAGAAGAGATATTTCGAAAATATTCTAATAGTTCTAAATCCAATAAATGGAAAATATTAGACTTTAGAAGAGGGCCTTATAAAGATAAAGATCATGAATTTGAATTAGAAAGAAATATGGCAATGTTGTGCTGTTATCCAAGCACTTTCTTTCAAATAGAAGAAGCTATAGAAAGATCAGTTTTCATAATTGGAATAAATAATTCCGTCAATAGGTTTTATTGTTTAGAAACTGGCTATTCTAAATTTGAAATTTATCGAACTTTTCACAAGATTTAAATACTTTCAAAAAAAAATTAACACTATGCCTGAAAATTTTAAAGAATTAGAAGAAGCACTCATTCAAGTTGGATTAAGAATTGCAAAAAGAGGGGAAGGAGCTTTATTTGTTGTCGGAGAGGTAGATTATAAAGTCCTTATTGATCAAAATGTTCCTCCTTTTCTAGCAGTTGAAAATCCAAAGCTTTTAGAATCCCTGGCATTGATCGATGGCGCAGTAATTATCAAAAAAGATGGATTAGTCGAAGCCTATGGGGCAATGGTAAAATCAAAATTTTCATTAAAAAATTTTGGAACAAGACATAGTGCTGCTTTAACAGCCTCAAAAAAATCAGGAAACTTAGTCATAATTATATCTGAAGAAGATAGAAAAATAAGAATAATGAAAGAAGGAAAAGTTGTAATGCAAATTGATGCATTACAAAAAGATATTGAAAAATCTGTCCCAAAAGCAATACAACTCCTTGAATCTATTGGAGCAGGAACCATTGGCACTATTGGCACAGGTATAATTGTCCCAAGCCTCGGAATAGCATTGCTTCCAGGAATAATCATTTTTGGATCTGCTTATTATCTAGGCAGATTTTTAACACAAAAAATCTACAAATAGTTATCTAGATCTTCTTTTTTTCTTCACTTCCCCTTTTCTTTTTCTTGTTTTATTCACTGTAGCAGCAGCAATTCTTTTAGCCAATTTAGTAGATCTTCCGGACTTTTTGGCAGAACGTTTTATGTGATAATACTGCCTTGTCCGTTTTTTACTTTTAACTCCTTTGGGTGGCATTCTTTGCTGACCTCCTTTCATTTCTTAGAAAATATACGAAGAACTCCCTGCATCTATACATGAATACAAAAGTCATTTATAATTTAAAAGACAGCGTTGTTTTTTATTTACATCCATTTATTCAATTAAAAAATATACCCTATGAATATTATAGATTCTGGAGTCTCGATCCTATTTATAAAAATATTACTGATTTAATAAAAAATGAAGGGCTTCCGATTGGAAATGCTGATTTACATAGAGGTATAAAATTATATGAGGGGGATGTTTATTCCTTTGGTTTAGCTTTGGGCAGAAAATATAAATTAGATTCTATATTAATATAGCGCAGAAAAATTTTACATCTAGAAATAGTCTGGACATAGTAAAAGTTATCTATTCAAAACATTCTCCTCAATCAATTGAATCATTTTTTTAGCTATAACGTTATAATGAAAGTTGTCTAATGCATGTTGTGCACCAGCATTCCCCATTTTGTCTCTTAATTTTTGGGATTGCATTAGCTTTAGTGTGCATTCAGCCAGCTGATCTATATCGGCCCTATAAGCAAACGTTTTAGGTATAGGAAATTCAATAATCATTTTTTTAGCAAAGCCCATATTAGGATAAACCCATTCCTTATCTAATTTGATTTCATGAGCTACATCAACTAAAAACCCAGTCACATTATGAACAATAGTATCTTTAGGCCCGCCTATATTAATGGATATAACTGGTTTCCCGCAAGCCTGCGCCTCAAGTTGAATCATTCCAAATCCCTCAAGTCTTGAAGGTCCAGCATAAATATCACATGCATTAATCAATTTAGCCATTATTTTAGGGGTAAAAGTATCTTTAATATAAATAAATTTTTTTTCATCTAGTTTTAATTCATCAATCAGTTTCTTTTCCTCTTTCCCATGATTATCTGCCGAAAAACTTGGCCATACTTTTAAAACATACTTCCATTTAGGAAATATCTTATCAGCTTTAGCTAGAGCCTGAATCATTTCTTGAGCACCTTTGCTTGTAACATCTCCTCCAGCAGTCAAAATCATTACTTCATCATCTTTAACGCCTAATTTTCTTCTAACTGCCAAAGTTTCTTCATATTTTTTAGGATAAAAAATATCTGGATCATATCCTATAGAACAAATCTTAATGTTATCCCCATTAACTCCATCCCTCATATAAGTAGACCTCACCCAATTGCTAGTTGCAATTAACAATGGCAATTTATTCAAAGTTTCATGGTAATTCGCAACCCACCCATTAGCATTAAACCAAGGTACAGCGATCATTCCATGATTTAGCGGGTGTTCAACAAGTTCAGGAACATTTCCCCAAAAGCCAATTCCAATAACTGCATTTGGCTTAAATTTCTTATACAATTCATTTTTTTTATTGTTATCATTTCTGTCGCATGAAATCACTTCTATACCGTTCTCTTTTAAGCCCTTAGACAAATAATGTCCCTGTAAACTTAATCCATCAGGCTCAACAGGATAAGGATATAAAGCCAGAACTTTCATCTTACACTAAAACTCTCAACATTATGACAGCTCAATGTCTCAAAAACATTTTCTCTAAAACCATATACTTGAGTTATTAATTTAAATTTATCACTAAACTCTTTTTTATTCAACTTCACACTCTCTTCTGCCAGAGAGCTAGGAACTGGAATTTTCACACTAGAATCATGAGGCGCCTTTTCTTTTCCTGCAAGATAATTAAAATAATAAGTCTTCTCACATTTCAATTCTTCATCTTCTATCATTTTTTTAACAGCCTTATGAATTTCTTTATGTCTCAAATGTCCATACTCCCCATTTCTTCCATGAGTAAAAATATAATCATAAGTTTTATCTCTTAAGAATTCCTTAATTTTTCCAACAACAGATTCAACACTCAAGGGCCTTAATACTTCATCATCAAGATTTCCAATGACCCCTTTTGCACCATAGTAATCACAAACTTTTTTAAATTTCGGAGCTCTATCGGGATCATCCTTTCTGCACAAAGATAAAATCGTCCATTGCCAATTCTTATGTTTCAATATCATTCCCCCCATCCATATTGTCTCATCATCTGGATGAGCAACGATTACTAAGCACCTCTTCATGCAAAACAGAATCAAAAACAATATATAAACTTTTTTGTCAAGTATATTTTTCTAATAAATCTAATCCAGCTCACTGCCTGCATCTTTGTCCAAAATAACAATAACATTTTTATGTCTCTGCAGAAAGCTTGCAGGTACTTTTGCATTAACTTCCCCGTGCAAAGCACGATGTATAATTTCTGCTTTATTTGCACCTGAAGCCAAAAGTAAAATTTTTCTTGCAGACATTATAGTAGATATTCCCATCGTTAAAGATTTTTTAGGAACTCTTTCTAGCTTATGTCCAAAAAATCTAGAATTATCTTTCCTCGTTAATTTAGACAGCAATACCATCCTAGTTTTACTATTAAATTTTGAGCCAGGTTCATTAAATCCGATATGTCCATCTCTCCCAATACCTAAAACTTGTAAATCTATTCCTCCAAATTTTTTAATCATTTTTTCGTAATTTTTACATTCTAAATTCAAATTTTTATTTTTACCATTTAAAAAATTAACGTTCTCTGCAGGTATTCCAACTTTAGAAAAGAAATTTTTATCCATAAAATGATAATAACTATCTTTATTATCTTTTCCAAAACCAGCGTATTCATCCAAATTAAAAGTTTTAATTCCCTTAATGTTAATCTTTTTACTCTTTGCCATTTTTATCAAACTCCTGTAAAATGGGATCATTGTCTCGCCAGTAGCCAAACCCAAAACCAGCTTTTTATTTTTATTTATTTCGCCAGCAACAATTTCGGCCCCTTTTGCTCCTACCCCTAAATAATTGTCAACAATAATAATTTTCATTTAATAATACTCCAAGCTCTTGAAAATATCTGCAATACTTAATTTTTTGGCGCTTATTACACTATCAGCCCCGCCACAATACAATATAATATCTTTCCCATTAAGATCCATAATAGCTCCTGTAGGAAATATTACATTATTCATATATCCAGTTTTCTCATAAGTTTTAGTAGGCGAAATTAAAGGTTTATTAAGTGGACTTCTAGCTAAAATCTTTTCAGGATTTTTTAGATCAAGTAAAAGTGCACCTACATTATAATAAGTTATGTCATTTTTTTTTATCACTCCATGATAAATCTCAAGCCACCCATTTTTAGTTTTTATAGGCGGAGCACCAGCACCAATTCTATCATGATCCCACCCATTAGTCCTAGGCTGAACAATGCTCCTTTCTCTCCCCCAATAAATCAAATCAGGAGAATAAGAAATCCAAATGCTAGGCCTGCTAAATTCAAACGATCCTTCAGGGCGGTGTAATGCAACATATTTTCCCATTATCTTTTCTGGAAAAATGACTGCATCCTTATTTTGCTCTCTAAATATAATTCCTTTCCTTTCCCACTTAACTAAATCTTTTGATACAGCCAATGAAGTCGAAACGCCGTCGTTATACGATACAGAAACATAAGTCATTAAATAATTACCTCCATTTTTAACTATTCTTGCATCTTCAACACCATAATCTCCATCTCCAGGTACTCCCGTAAAGACCGGCTTATCATTTAATCTCTCTATATTAAACCCGTTTTTCGCCAATATAACTTTTTTAAAATGGGATATAGTTGGCAATCTGCACAATCCATCTTTTAAATACATCTCTCCCCAGCGCCCCATCCTAACTATATCTTCTTTACTTATTTCTTCATAATCGAATTTATACTCTTTTTCAGAGGACATTATAGGGCAAGTCATTCCTCCCTTTTTTCCTTGTACACTTTCAGCAACTCTTACATATAAAAGAACTCTTTTATCTGCTAATCTAATAGCTCCAGGATTTAAAATTCCTTTTATTTCCCAATCTATAAAACTAGGTTTAAAATCAGTTGGCTTAAGCAAAAGTTTATCTATTATCTTCATTTTCACCTCTCTTGTCAAGAATCCTCACAGTGAATTCCGGACGTGGTTAGATTCTTGATCACACAAGATTTACTTTTGCCTTCTCACTAGTTAAAACAGGGAGTTAATGCAAACAGCAAATCTTGATGTATTAAAATACAATTCTCTCTTTAAATTACTTTCTACAAGGGTGTTAGACAAAAACTATTTAAAACACACACAATCAACATTCACAACTAAAGGGTTTAATCTTGCAAGTGTTTGAATGCTTCTTATTTCACATTGCTCCGCATCCTCATTGTACTTCTCTAAATACTTTTTCATGCAAAATCCAGAATCATAAATGGGAATAGTTCCCCCAGCAAAATCTAAATTAACTGTTTTATGCACTTCTTTAAGGCTAAATACTACCTCTTCTTTTCCAATTAAAACTTTATCGCCGCTATTTCTTATCCCTATCAAAAAATAAAATGCCAAAAATAATATTAATACAGAAATACTACCAATCAAAATGCCTTTCATCAAGCTATTTTTCATCCCCTCTTTTTTCATACAATCAAATATTAAGTACAGTATATATACTTTTCATTTTATTTCTGGGTTTGAATTTCTTTATTGTTATTAAGCCCAGTATACCACATAGTCCATCCTATCATCCCCAATCATGTTTTAAACATCACTACATTAACAATAATTAAAGTTTATCAATTTTAAATAATTAATTTTTAGCGTTTTTACATATATATTTTTAATTTTTACATTTATAAAAAGATTAAGAAAAGAGTTTTACTTTACAGTTTTTATCAATAATTGGCTATTTTTTTGCCAAAGTTAATACATGCCTAATTTTTATTATAGCTGTATCTCTTTCAATTTCCACCAATAAATATTCATCTAAGACTAGAACCGCTTTATCTTTATTCCCCATTATAAATAACTCCTGCTTTAAAATCCCAATTACATTAACCTCCTCTTTCATTAAAGAGGACATATCGTTCCATTCAATTCTTCTTTCTTTCATATTCTTTTCTTCTCTTTTCATAATATAAAAGCCATTTAATTTATTACTTATATAATCATAGTCCAGATTTTATATAAATATAAGAAGTATATCTTAAACTTCTTTTATCACAAAACCCTTCGGGTTTCGTGGTTTTGTGATAACCGGAAGAAATCGACATAATAATCTCTAGCTTAAAAGCCAGAGATTTCTCAAGAGTGTTAGTAATCCTTGGAACTTGCACTATTATTATCTATATCTATATTTTCAGAAGTCCCTCTAAATCCTGATCCCGCTTTCAAGTCTACGACCTCATCAGTAATAAAGTCGACAGCACCTTGCATATCACCCTCAAAACATATCTCTAAAACTATCAAACCAACTTTTCTTTCTTCTTCCAAAAAGAGCTGCTACTCCAATTGCAGTCAAAGCCCCAACACTTGCAGCTACACCAATAGATTTCCAAGGGTTTTCTTGAACAAATTCGTCTGTTTTTTCCTTAGCATGTGCTATTTTCTCTTTAGTAGTATCCCATCCTCTTCTAACTATTCCCTCATCTTCATCGTTTTTATCTTTTCTTGTTGCCATCTTAATTTATATTATTTAAATAACTTAATAATAATACCTAATATTAATCCCACAGCCCCAACTATAAAAAATGCCAGTGTTCTTGTTAACTCTAAATATTCAACAAAAAAGTATACGAAAGAAATTGCAATAAATAATATCCCTATTAATAATAAACCAATAGAGATAGTGCTTCTAACTAACCTTTTCTCAACTCTTTTAACTTCTACGTCAACTTTTCGTCTAACATCTCTTTTAACCTCATTTGTGAATTCGCCCACTCCCTTAATCAATCCTTCTTTTATAGACTCTAGTATTCCCATAATAAATAATACAATTCAGAGTTTTTAAAACTGTGGAATTTAGTTATAGTGGTAAAAATAAAGAAAGATTTAGATTAAAACTAATTATACATTAATATCTCTTTTTTAGGCACTTTGTGCCCTAAATTTAAAGTTAAAGGAATAGGCACATTAATTTCCTTGCCCTCTTTTTTAAGAATCATCATTAAAAGGACATAAACGTGATTAGTCTTATATATTACAGACATTTTCATACTTTCAATATTTTTTAAGTCTGCTTGGCTTATGCCTAAATTTCCACTAGCTTCCATTATTTCTATACCGCAAACTAAATTGCTAGAGCTAACATCTAAGATAAATTCCCCTATATCTATCGATGCTTTTATCTTATCCCCAGTAGAGATAAAAAAAATGTCATTCTCTGCATCATAATCTATTGTTTTAATTTGTTTTTTATTTCCATCCGATCTAAAGTTTCCTTTTCCATAATTCCCAACTCCAAAACCTCTAAGTACCATCATCTTACCAATAAAATTAGAGTATTAATAACCCTTTCTAAAAAAGAATTAATTATTTAAACTCTCCTTCATTTTAAACTTTATAAAAATGGAAAAATCAAAAAAAGAAGGTGAAAAGGTCAGTTTTAATTTGTCCCCTACTAGTTTGAACACCTATTATCAAAGTCCTCTTCTATTTTATTTGACTTATATTGCTAAAGTACCAGATGATACACCCGTTCCAGTATGTTATGGCCTTTCAGGAAACATCATTCATGCATGTCTAGAAAAATATGCTAAAAAAGAGTTGGATATGGATGAAGCTATTATTCATCTGGCTACTTTGTGGGAAAAATATAACCTCCATTCTCATAAAGACCTGAAAGGCGAAGTTTTAAATCAAGAAGAATATCTCCAAGCACTCCTTTCAGGAATTTCTATAATAGAAAAACATACAGATCATATTTGCGAAGAAAACATCAATTTTTCTCTTCTAGAAAATGAAGACTTTAAAATAGGGGTAAAAGGGATCATTGATTTGCAAACCAAACAAAAAGTAGATAATAATAAAATCATTATCGATTATAAAACAAGCAATAATATCAACATAGGCAAAGAATTCCAACGTCAAGCTACTTTTTACAATTATCTTTTATATAAACAAAAAAACTTTATTCCCTCAAAAACAATATTCCATTATCTTAAATTAGGAATTCCAAAAGTATACAATATAAATATAGAAGATATAAAGGCTTTTGAAATGGAGCTTAATGAAATTGCCAGCCAAATTCTTGCATTTGGAAAAGATATTTCAAATTATCCTATAGGTAATATATACGATACATTCAATTCAAAAAGACAAGCCTGCCTTAATGAAGTATCCAAAAGAAAATTCCTTAATAATCAAATATCCCTTATTAATTTGGAATTAGATAGATTTTAAATTATTAATATATATTAACACCGAAACATCTATATCGGTATCTAAATATTTATAATTAGCAATTATTTTCATAAATAATGAAATTAGAAGAATTAAAACTAAAAAAAGAAGAGTTGCCTATTTTACATGGTACGTGTTTTCAAGTTCCAATTCATCCTAAACTTCTAGAACCTAATAGAATTATTCCAGATGATCTAGCTCCAATAGCCTTTGCAGAAACAGTAGGAGATTGGTATAAAGATTTAAAAAAATATAGGGACACAGCAAATTTAGAAGATCAAACAAAGAATTGGTATGATAATTTTTTTCTTAAAGGAATGCCCATAATTGAAAAAAAAGGTATTCATCAATCTATAATGTCCGGAGTATGGATTGATGAATATATCACACAGGAAAATGGATTCGCTAGATGCTTGGAAATAAATAGAAATGTAGGCGGTTCTTTATATTTCCCAGGTAGTGGAGGATTAGATTGTGAGGCTTTGCTCTATACTACAAGAGAAAACATATCCTATATAAAATTCTCGCCCCAAAAAGCAAAAGAATTTGGATTCAAGGAATTTAATATAGAGGCTGAAAAATGTGTTAATGTTTATATTTATGGTCAACATAATATCGACCACTACCATGGTGCCTTATTCTTAAGGAATTGGGCGATTAATTATATGAACAAGGCATTTGAATTTATTTCTGATTAAATAGATTTAAATTGCAGGCTATTGCCTTAAAAACATAACTCTGCTTTTATTTCTCTCTTAAACCTTTTTTAAATCCCTTAGCAAGACCCTTCGCCAAGGCTTCACTGTTTTTTTCAGTTGCCCAAGCAGTTTCTTTAGCAATATAACCTGATTTTGCCCCTATTGATCCAAGAGATTTTTTATATATTCCAATCATTATTAAAGACCCTCCAATAAAGACCATAAACATTCCTATCGCCATACTCAAAACCCCCGAAAATTCAAGATTCAGAAGAGGCACTAGCCCTAATCCCATCAATACTAATCCAAGAACAGCAATAATTGCCCCAAGTCCAATAAGAATAATTCCCATAGTATTATAATCCCTAGAATTCTTTTTAGGCATCTATTCTAAAAGAAAATTGAGTATTTAAGGTTTTTTTATTTTAAAGACTCCAGTAAAATTATACTTCTGGTTTAATTATTTCACTACACTACAACCGCAGTACCACTCATTGAAACCATGAGCATTGTTCCTTTTCCAACAGTTTCGTAATCGAGATCAATTCCTACAATTGCATTTGCACCAAGTTGCTTTGCTTTTTGAATCATATCCTGTTTCGCCATTTCTTGTGCATCTTTTAGAACTTTTTCATAAGCTGCAGATCTTCCTCCAACAATATCACGAATTCCAGCAAAGAAATCTCTAAAAATATTAGCCCCGAGTATTGATTCTCCACTTACAATACCCAAATATTCCTTAATTTTCTTGCCCTCTATGGAAGGAGTCGTTGTGAGTATCATATTGTTTTATATCCTTTTTATTTATATAACTTTCTCCACTTTATTTTTAGCATTATTTTAATAAACTATATAGTTGAAAAACATAATTAAAATAATTTTCTATTTTGTTTTGATAAAATACTTAAAGTTATAATATCTATCCTTAGTAATGGAAAAGAAAAAGGAGCGTGTTGCTATTTTTATTGATGGGAGAAATTTTTATCATAGCACAAAACGTCTAGAAAGAAAAGGATTCGAAATAAGTCTTGAAAAACTAGTCAGTGATTTAGTTGGAAGCAGAGAGCTCGTTACTGTTTATTATTATAACGCTCTGTTAGACAAAGAGTATGATTTAAGGAGATACGAAGAACACAATAAATATCTTGATAGTCTGAGAAAAATTCCGAAATTTAAAGTTGTTTTGTGTGATTGGAGAAAAATAATCGAAAAAAATGGAAATGTGAGATATGATATAAAAGGAGATGATGTTTACTTAGCGCATGATCTTTTGATAGGTGCTTTTGATAATCTCTATGATATTGCAATTATTATAAGCGGTGATGCAGATTTCATTCCTGTAATCAACACGCTAAGAAAGAGATTTAAGAAAAAAGTAGGGAATGGATTTTTTAGAAGAACTTCATCATATAAGTTAAGGAAAGCATGCAACTTTTCTGCAAATCTTAACAAAATTATAATTAAGCTAAACCAGAAGGAATAGTAAAAAAAGGAAGCGTCAGTGCCATCCTAAGATGGCACCTCGCGAGTATGATTATTCTTGGTCTTTAAAGTTTATAAAACTTTCGCGAAATGACTAATTAACAGGTTTTAATATGTCTACCAAATTCAAAGATAAATTCCCCTAATTTACTCAAAAAAGATAAATAAACCGAAGTAATAAACGCCAAGGCTGAACCAGAAAAAAGGGTTGCAATTTATTTGCATTTGGGTATATTAACCGACAGATTTAAAAGCTATTCCGTTCGGATTAAAATATGTGGTTCATTGAAAGAATATTTGGAAGAAAGAAAGATCAAATAAAAAACCCAGAAGTAGAATCAAAAGAATCCGTCTCGCTTGGTAATCTTGTTAATAGAACAACCGAAGCATTGGAGGAGATATTGTTGGATAGTAAAGATCTTAATTTCTATCAAAATCAAATTGGAGAATGGCATGGAATAGAAAAATCAAAAATTAGAGAAAATTTAAAGTCAATGTATGAGTTTGCAGTGGCGATTAGAGGAAATTCACAAGATTATTTTAATTTAGCTAGCATTGAGTCACGTATAGCAGATTCAATTCATGAAGAATCAAAATCACTATTGCATTACCAATCAGCAATTGGTTATCTAAGAAAAGTAAGAGAAGAGGATAGAGGTTTAGCCTATAATAGTTCACTTGCTATAAACCTATTTGATTTGTGGGATAATAAACAAGAAAAGGATGTTGAAGAAACCAAGCAAATTTTAAAGGAAGCTTATTCTGAAGTGAAAACATTAATTAATACAGGTAAAAAATTTAATACATACACAACAAGCTATATGGGGAATATACTCTTTGAAATAGCAGATTCAGATGATCAGCATATTGATATTTCTCAAAAAGAAAAAATTTTTAGGACAGGAATAAAGTATCTGCAAGAAGTAGCTAATTTGGATGCACAACAGTGTGATTTTTATAACTTAGGAAACGCTCAAGCGACATTTTTATATCATTGCTTGGATTTAAAGGAAAGAATGGCTTTAAGAAAAGAAGCATTAAGAAATTTGACAAAGTCTTACGAGTTAAATAAAGATCCGGAAACACTAGAGTACATAAAAGAAATCGAAGAAGATGGACTTGAATTTTCAGGTTAATTGTTTAGTGTGGGTGCTGTTGTAAATGCTATACGCGCACAACCAAAACCCCTGAACATGTTCGCACTTTTTCTTGATTTATCGAGGCTGTTGAGATTTTTAAAGATCGTTATACTTTCCAATAGTTATCTGATCTTGTAAGTAAAGATGCTAGAAAACTAATATAGAAAGCTTTAAATATCATTGTAACATATATGTTCCATATGGAACAAAAATATTATAGAGATTTTAAGCTAGAGATAGTACTTGCTCTTCTTAAAAATGAAGGACATATTAGAGAAATAGCTAAAACTCTTCATACTAACCACATGACTATAGGAAGAAAAATGAAGGAACTTTCAGATGAAAATGTTGTTGATTATAAGATAGAAGGTAAAAATAAGACTTATTTTATAAAAAAGACTTTAGAAGCGAAAAATTATGTGTTTATAGCAGAGTTATATAAACTTAATAAAATACTAAAGAAATATCCAAGAATAAGAAGAATAGTAGAAGCAGTACAAAAAAATAATAAAATTAAACTTGTACTTCTTTTTGGATCTTATGCCAAAGAAATACCTAAACCAGAAAGCGATATTGATCTCTATATAGAAGTTATGGATAAGGAGATCATAGAAAGAATTAAAGAAATAGATACGAAATTAAGTATAAAAATAGGAAAGTATGATAAATCTAATCTTTTAATAAAAGAGATAAAGAAAAATCATGTAATATTAAAAGGAATGGAGGTATTTTATGAAAAAAATGGGTTTTTTGAATAAAATTCAAAAAGAAGGCAAACTTGCTTTGGTAGAACCGAGCGAAGAAATAAAACAATCATATATAGAGAAATCAGAAAGCAGTTTATCTTCTGCTAAAATATTATTAGAAAATGATAAACTTGCAGAATCAGTTATCCTTGCTTATTACAGTATGTATCATCTTCTTACTGCTTTATTATTCAAGACGGGAATAAAATCAGAAAACCATACGGCATCTATAATACTTATGAATAAGTTATTTGAGCTAAGCGATAAAGAGATTATGTTTGCCAAAAAGGAAAGAGTAGATAAACAATATTATGTAGACTTCAAAATAACTAAGCAACAAGTTATCGACACAATACAAATAACTGAAGAATTTAATAGTAAACTTACAGATATTATAGTAAGATTAACAAATGAAGATATTAAAAATGCGAGAAAGAAATTTAATGAACTTTTTTAAATTTTAAAAGCTTCAATATCCCTTGAATTTGTTTTGAACCATTTTCTTGGAAGAGCACTGTACTTTTCTTATACGCCCCGACCGGGAATCGAACCCGGGACTCAACCGCGACAGGGTCGTGTTTTAGCCACTAAACTACCGGAGCATTGTTTTATGAGATAAAATGCATTTTTAAATCTTCACTTTGCTGAAACTTCCCAGAATTAAAGTGGTAACTAAACTTTATATAAAACTTCCTCCTTAAAATAAAATGAGATTAAATATAGTAATAGCAAGTCTTATACTGACACTCCCCATATTTTCCATAAATTTAGCATCTGCAGGCTATAATTCTAATTACTATAATAATCCCAACTATCCTGACTATTACTATAATAATGACCCATCAAGAGGATACGAACAATTTCCAATAAGAAATTTTTATCAGGATTATAACTCCAGAATAGATAACTCAAATTTCGATTCAACTGCACTAGGATACGACTATAGAGGCCCTCTATATGAAAGAACTATCACATATACAGAGGATTTTCATACTAAAAGATCAGATAAATCCCTTCCATTTTATTCTAGAAGCAGAGATAGCACAAGATACAAAGTCTCATCCACTCTTTCAGAAAAATATGTTGGGGCAACAGAATCATTATTTTACAATACCCAGAATAGAAGACAAGCTTCAGCAGTTCAAGTTGAAAACACAATTAACGAATACGATGGGGGCTTTACATATGGAAAGCAAAGACTTTATGATCCAGAGGAATATCCAAGAGATTCTTATACCTCCCCCTATTATTACAGACCAAACTATAATTCCGAAAAAGGCTATTATAACTGGAGATATTAGTTTCCATAATACTTCTTTTCTTACAGAAGATATAAATATTTGATAACTTTCTAATAGATATGGAAAAAACAGTAGCCATAATTGTAGTGGTAGTATTAATGGTTGCCGTGCTAGCTATCGCTGCAGTTCCAATCTACAATTTGATGGCCTCATCTAATACATACGATGATAACGATGATTCAGATGATGTAGATGTTTCTGCTTATCAAAATCCAACATCTCAAACTAATCCAGTAAATACAGGGACTCCTAGCAACAATATTAACACTTATTCAAATTCAAACAATTACAATTCTAATAATGATCTATATTATGAAAATTTAGATAATAATAGAATCTTCTTTGCTGACGAAGATGAACTTTATGATAGAAATAGTAATGATGATGTGAGAATATACTACATTGATGATTATGATAGATATGACAATGACGACTGCTATATAAAAATCTATAATGATAAAGAAGACAGATATGAGGAAGACGATACAGAATATTATATAATCAGTGATGATGACTGCGGCTCATACTCCAGAATAAATCGTGAAAGAGATTATTATGATGAACATGACAGAAATTACTACATTCGCATAAATAATGAAGATGATGATTGCGATTATAAATATTATTATGATAGAAATGGAAGAAGGCATTATTACGAAGATTGCGATGAAGACGATGATTATTACATGCACAAACACTATTATGATAGAAATGGTGATTATTACAATCATAAGCACTATTATAGAGACGAAGATAAAAATAATGATTATGACGATGATAGGGATTATAGAAATATTAACTACCCGCATAACGGCCCTCAAGCTAAAATGCATTTAGATTATCATAAAGAGCACAATACACAGCACTATAGGCAAGATCATCTTATGATGAATAGAAATTACTAACTAATTTTAAGAATAACTTCTATATTAATAATTGATTCCCTTTAATGCTACCAATAAAGAAGACATCATGAACTACAAAAAAATTGAAGTGATAATTATTTGATATAAATATTTTTATAATCTAAACTAAATAAATAATATCTAATACTCTACTCTTTTAACATATTTATATACCAAGCCGCCAAGCGCAACTATTAACAAAATAGTCATTCCTATAAGAATATATGTAAATGCTTTCATTCTTCCGCCAAAGATTTCACTAGTTACACTCTGCTCATCTACACCGAAAACAACCAATGCATTTCCTAATCCAAATTGTCTAACGCCAAGATATATATCTTTATCCCCAACCCTTATAGAAGTGGCACTATCTTCAGAAAGATCGTAGCTCTTACCATCACTAATAATCTTAACATGATCCTCTTCAACAACAAAGTCAACTATATGCCCTTCAGTTGACCCTTCTATTTCAAGAACTATTCTTGTTCCATTAATTACATTAACTGTGTTTGCATTCTCTTCTGATCCGCCTATTGTAATAATTTCCAATACTTCAGCTTCATTATTATCATAAACTACTACATCAACTTCCCTATTATCGGTAGTAGTTTCATTCTTCTTTACAATAGTAGTATCACCTCCACCACCGCCTCCACCATTATCCCCAGATCCAGTATTTCCTGAATCACTTGGAGGAGGACTAACTGCCTGTTGCCCTTCTTCTACAGTATATGTTGAGAATCCTAACACCGTAAACTTCAAAACACCATTAGCATAACTTTCAATTATACATTCTGTTGCATTACATTTCACTCCATTCTTAAGTATTTGCGGCGAATTAAACGTCAATTCACTTAACGTTATCCTTGCTCTTGCATTTAAGAAAGGCATAACCTCT
>JAUSIK010000006.1 GCA_030648155.1 Nanobdellota archaeon
GAGCGAGACTATTCCCAGCGATGTTAAGATTAATGGACTGGTTTCTTTAAAGGGACAGGCTGTAATTAGTTCTGATGATGGTTATGTGAGAGTTGGAGATCTTACTGGAGGGGATGGGAAAAGGAGTTTGATGCTTCGATCTGGAGATTTAGACAGCGTTGTTGTAAGCCAGAGCGGTGATGTTGGTGTTGGAATTAATAACCCTAACTCTAAACTAGATGTAGCTGGCAACGTAAATGTTCGCGGTAAACTATTAGTTGCTAACAGCATTCCTATTTATCAATGTCCAATATTTCTTTCAGAAGGAAATTGCGCTCCAAGCACATGTACTGGAGCTTTAAGCACATCCTCTACTTGCTCTTGGAAAAGCCAGGCTGGGACACAGTGTTATACTACCACTCCTGCTTGTACATTTGCCGGTTATTTAGTTCCCCAATAGATAGAAAATTATTGTAGGAATTAAAAGGCACCCCATTAAGTTTATTCTTCTGGATTCGGATAATATTGTAAAAATACCAAGGGCGGTTGATGATAGAAGAACTATTAGGCCTAATGGGCTGGAGAATAGGATATTTACTATTAGAAGAGTTACAATAGTTATGACAGTTAGATATTTATAATTAATTTTATTAAAAAGCAAGGTTATATTCTTGGTGATATAGACTCCTAAGATAAATGATAGGCAGGAAGAAACAAATATTGCTACAATTATATAAATCAAATCTGATGAGGAAATTGATTTTAGTATCTCTTTTACTGCTACTGCTGTTCCAGAACGAGCTTTATTTATGCTGTAAATAGTGACGAAACTAAGAGAAGTTACAAGGAAATTAATTAGCCCAATTAAAAAAAGAAATGACTTTGAATCCTGCTTTGACATTTCTGATGCTATTGTGGCTGCGTGCGCAGATCCAACACCTGGGAAGAATGAGCAGAAAGGGGCTGAAATTCCAGCCAATAATATTGACTTAATAAATTGATTTTTTGGAATTTTTATCTCTTTTAATTTTGGAATAAATTGGTAAGGAATTTTTTCTGATTTATTTTTAAGAGAGAGAAGCAATGCAGATGTTCCAAATAGCCCTGTGAGGAGGGGAAGGAGAGGCTCTTTTATTGGGAGATTAAGCGTTAGAAATCCAAGAGAACCGGCAAGAAGGAAAATCATTAAAGATAATAGTAAGTTCTTGTCTCTGAATATAATAAAGAGCGAAATAAAAATTAGAAGAAAGGGGATCAAGGGAATAATATATGGATTTACTAGAGGAAGAAATACAATAAATAGTGGGATGAAAATGATTAGAAGAACTAGTGCGGTAAGAGATCCATAAAAAGATAGAATGACTGCTTCGTAGCCTTTTCCTTCTTTAAGAAGCTGGTGGCCAGGAAGAATTGAAAGAAAAGTATCTTCATCTGGGGCACCAAGGAAAATAGAGGGAATAAAATCTAAGAAAGAATGAGTAATGGACATTGAGACTATAAAAATGGCTAATGAAATAGGGGAGGCTATGGTGAGGAGAAGGGGAGAGGCCGAAAGCAGAAAGACAGAAACTAAATTAACATGTATGCCTGGGAATAGGCCGGTTAGTGTGCCTGCAAGAAGGCCTAAAAACAGAGCAATTATTTCCTCTAGCATTTAATTTGATGAAAGTTCTAAGACTTTCAAATAATGACGAGAAGATGAAGATTCAAACTTAACTTGCGCAGAGATTTGTTTATTTAGAAGGGGCGGACAGGAACGGGGGCAGAGAAGAGTAAAATTATTGTTTAATTTTAAAAGTTTATTATTCGCAGTAAGAGATTCTTTTATTACTTTTCCTTCTATAATAATTCTTTGATTTGAAACTAGAGATGAAAGTTGCGCGGGATTGGAAATGGGCAGGGGTTGGGAGTAGAGGAAAATAAAAAATAGGGCAAATAATCCTAAGATAAAAACGATGAAAGAGATTCTTCTCATTTATTACTAATGGCAAGGAGGTTATTTAGATTTTAGTACAGATGCCTATAATAAAATGCACAAGAGTCTGCGTTAGATTTAAATAGATTTAATTGTTGTTAAGAAAATGTTAAAAAGAGAGGGGATGAAGTTAGCTATCATATTTTTGTTTAGTATACTGGTTATAGGAGGGGTATTTGCACAGGAGCAAACAGAGCCGACTCCAGTTATAGATTCATCACAGTCGGAAGAAACTGGTGAGGTTGATACTGCTCCTGATTTAGAAAGTTCTCCTTCTGATGAAACTAATATCGATGATAGTGAACAGGTTTTAGAAACAGAGGATAAAGAAATAACTGAAGATTTGGATAAGGAAGAAAGTTTAGAAGAAGATGATTCAGATATAGACGTTGATGAAGAATTAGGGGGGGCTGGAATTACTCCTGATAGTGCATTCTACTTTTTAGATAGATGGTTTGATGGATTTGGAGATTGTGTAGATAATAGAAAAGAAAAAGTTGCTGAATTAAGGGAGATGGTTAAGGCTGGAAAACTAGAGGAGGCTAAAGAGTCTTTAAAAAAATATGAAGAATGTGCTAAAGAAGTTGAAAAAGAGGTAAGTCCTGATGAGAGAGAAGATGTTCAGAGAGGGTCGAGGGTGATAAGGAAAGCTATTCGAGAGATTGAGGGAGAAATTCCGAGCGATGATAGAAAACAATTTACTGACGTAATTGACAAGGAGAATAAAATAGAGGCTGCTGCAGAGATTGCATCCAAGATAAAAGAGCTTTGTGAACAATTGGCCAATTTAGATCCAAGTGAATATGAAAGAGTCTGCCGAGTTAAGGGAGAGGCACCTAAGTGGCAGAGGGATTTAGATACTAAACTTACTGGAGAGCAGAAAGTAGAGGTTAGAGAATTTGTGGGAATAATGAGCGAATGTTTTGAAAATCCAGCCGAATGCCGATGTGATGATATAAAGATAAAGCCATTCGCTGATAAATGCAGTATTATTGCTCCGTTAGCTGCACAATGCGAATTAGAAAAGAATGAAGATGCATGCGCTGAAATGGAAGAAATAGAAAGGGAAGGTGATCCATTTGAATTATTGCCTGATTATTTAAGAGAGGCTGTTGAAGGTTTAGAAGATGAATATGATGAGGGGAGAGTTGGAAACTTTATGCCTCCTGAATGCCGAGAGGCAGGGGCCACAAATCCTAAGGATTGTATGAAAATAATGTTCGAAAAACATGCTCCAGAAGAATGCCAAGAGGCACTAGAAAAGGGAGAAATTAGTTTTGAAAATGAAAGAGATGCAAGAATGAAATGCGAAGAGATTATGTTTAAAGCAAATGCACCGGAAGAGTGTATTGAAGCAGGGTTGAAAGATGCGAAAGAGTGCGGTAAATTATCTTTCCAAAAAAATGCACCGGAAGAGTGTATTGAAGCTGGATTGACTGGAGAAAATAGGAACGATCATAAAAAGTGCGAGGAAATTATGAGAGGCCAAATGGGCGAGGGTGGGGAGAGAAGAGGGCCGGGAGGGCCTGCTTTTGGTGCTAGGTGTAAAGAAGTAACCGACTCGGAAGAAAGATTGAAGTGCTTTGATTCAGTTTTGGAAGGGGTCGGGGACTATAATGGGGAATTTCAAGGGAGAGCAGAGGGCATTAGAGATTATGACCGAAGTGGTTATCAGCAATATTATAATCGTAATTCTGACGCAAGAACTAAAGAAACTATGGAAAAAGAAAGAGCGTGTGTAGAAAGATGTGCTGGGGACGGAAAGGCTTGGTCTTTCTCTGGTGGAGCATGTGTTTGTTTTGAAGGTCCTGATCAGGGAAGAGAGGATATGTATAGGGAAGAATTTAGGCCTCCACAGGGAGATTTTAGACCTCCTCAATGTGCGCCTGGACAGAGATGGAATTGTTTGGATGGGCAATGCAAGTGCGAAGGCGAACCTAGTGAATTTAGAGAAGGAGATCAACAGCCAGTTACTGAAAGTAGTGAACCTTATCCAACTGAACCTCCTGTTACTGAAAGCGGGACAACAACTACATCAGAATCAGGCAGTAGCGGTGAGTCTACTTCTGGCAGTTCTGAAAGTGGAGTAACGTCAGGAAGCGGGACTGGAGAAACTTCAGGAAGTGGGGAGACGAGCGGGACAACTGGAAGTGTTATTGGGATAGATAACGAATTTTATGATTATTATTACAATTGATTTGTTTTAAGTAATTAAAGGATTATTGAATTAGAAAGAATTATAAATTGAATTGGCCAGTTTTAAGGATGAAAAAGAAACTAAGTGTTGATGAGAAGATTGAAATTATTAAGAGTTTTACTGATGAGATTGTTACCGAAGATGAACTGCGCGAGTTGTTTAAAGCAAAGAAAAAATATTATGCTTATGATGGATTCGAGCCTAGCGGCCAGATACATATTGCCCAAGGATTGCTTAGAGCAATTACAGTAAATAAATTGACTTCAGTTGGAGTACACTTTAAATTTTGGGTTGCAGATTGGTTTGCAATGCTGAATAATAAACTAGGAGGGGATTTAAAAAAAATTCAAAAAGTAGGAGAGTATTTCATAGAAGTTTGGAAAGCATGCGGGATGGATTTGAAGAATGTTGAATTTATTTGGACTTCTGAATTTATCAACAAAAATCCTGAATACTGGGAAAGTGTTATGAGATTGTCTAAATTGGCAAGTGTACAGAGAGTTTTAAGATGCAGTCAAATTATGGGGCGAGAAGATAGTGCGAGCAACCCCAGTGCACAGATATTATATCCTTTAATGCAGGCAGCAGATATTCATCATTTAGATGTAGATATTGCTCAACTTGGACTAGATCAGAGAAAAGTAAATATGCTGGCTAGAGAATTATTTCCTAAATTAGGATGGAAAACTCCTATTGCCGTGCATCACCATATGCTTTTAGGACTTCAATTTAGCGGGGGAAATTTAGAAGGGATTGAGAGAAAAATAGCTATGAAAATGTCTAAATCTAATCCAGCTTCAGCAATATTTATGACTGATTCTAGGGAGGAGATTTTTGATAAATTTAAGAAAGCATATTGTCCGGAAGGAGCAGAAGAGGATAACCCTGTTTTGGAATATGCAAGGTATATTGTTTTTGAGAGATTTAAAGAAATAGTTATTAATAGGCCTGTAAAGTTTGGAGGCGATTTAAAAATTAAAGGATATGATGAATTAAGGGAGAGATTTATTGCAAAAGAAATTCATCCTTTAGATTTGAAGAATACTATTGCAGAATATATTGATCAATTACTAGAGCCTGTAAGAGTACATTTTAAAAAAAACGCCAGGGCTAAAAAATTAGTTGAAGAGATAAAAAAGTTTGAGATAACCAGATAGTCAGTAATTTTTCATCTGGTATGAAATTCAATAACGTCTTTATCTTTTAAGATATGGGTGAGACCTACTTTTTGCTTTGGGAACTTACTACTTGGACCACTAATGCGAGTTTCTTTAATTTTATTAGATAGGCCTTTTAGAATGGATTCTGCAGCATCCTTTACTGATGATTTTTCTTTCAACACTAGAGGGATATTTGATGAAGATTTTCCAGGTTCTTTTGTATAGATCCTAATGACGTGCATTTCATAAAATATTTTTTCTTTTAACTGTTCAATGTTTAGGCCTGAAAAGGTTGAGATAGGGAGAGCATTAAGTTTTTTTGATTTTATAGTCGCGTCTAATTTTCTTATTTGATCGCTAGAAAGGAGATCCGTTTTATTAAAAACTATTATTTTAGAGCCTTGATTTTTTAGAGTAAATGGAATTATCTTTTCTAAGTCTTGAAGGTTTTCTATAACTATTATTATGCAATCTGCTGTATTGATGAGGCCTTGATCCAGGTTTTCTGAACCTATTGAAGGCAGGTCTATAATTTGAGCTTTGACGCCGTAGTGATCCATTGTCCCTAACTCTGGCTGGTAGGTTGTGAATGGGTAAGGGGATATTTTAGGCTGGGCATTCGTTAATTTAGTTAGCAAGGAGGATTTTCCTGAATTTGGCAACCCTAAAAGAATACATTGGAAACCTTCTTTTCTAATTCCTTTTTTTCCTTTTGATGATTTTTTGGCTTTTTCTTTTTTTTCTTGGAATTTTTTTAATCTTGTTCGAAGTTCTTTTAAGAGATTTTCTGAACTTTTATGCTTAGGGGCAGCTTTTATAAGATCTTCTAAGCGGGCAATCTTTTCGTCAAGAGTTTTAGCCTCAAGATAGGCTTTTTCGGCATTGAAATATTCGTAACTTGCATTGATTGGCATGAAATAGTTTAGAACCACAGGGTTAAAAACTTATTCTCCCTTTATTCTTTCTAATACTTCAATAATACTAACAATGATGGATCCTAATAAAGCAATTCCACTAATTAGCAAGTCTATTAAACTGATAAAATTCGTTTTGATTAATATTATAGTAAAATAGAGAAATATTGAAAAATTTAATATTTGATAGAATATGTTTATTTTGTCGCTAAATTTCATCTTATTTAAAGAATAATTCTCTTATTATACCGAAAATAATTACCCCTAGGGCAATTAATCCAATTATCCATGCAATTATTTGAAGCTTTGATATTTTACTTTTAGGCATAATTAGTTAAGGAAATACAAGTATAAAAAGTTTTATTAAGGAGACTTTTTTAACTCTATTATGAAAGATTTTTTTAAGAAGAAATTAAAAAATGGCATTACAGTTGTAATGGAAAAGAGAGCTTTGCCTGTTGTTAGTTTAAGCATTTCTAATAGATTTGGAGGGGCTTACGAGAAGAGCGAGATAAAAGGAATTGCTCACTTTATCGAGCATTTGGTTTTTACAGGGACAAAAACAAGAACACATGAAGATATATCTAGAGAAATTGAAAAAAAAGGAGGGATATTGAATGCTTTCACTTCGAATGAGGTGACTTGTTTTTATTTTAAGATGCCTAGCGAACATATATTTTTTGGATTGGATGTTTTAATTGACATTTTAAAAAACCCAAAATTTGATAAAGAAAAATTTGAAAAGGAAAAAAAAGTCATTTTAGAGGAAATTAAAATGTACAAGGATGATCCTCAAAAACATGTATTTGAAAAGATTGAGGAGGCATTGTTTGAGAAACCGCTGGGGGAGGGAGTTATTGGGAGCGAAGAAACTATTAGAAAAATGAATAGGGATTTTGTTTTTGATTTTTATAAAAAAGCATACAGTCCTGAAAATTATATAGTAACTATCGTGGGGAATGCTGATTTTGAAAAGATATGCAGTTATTTAGAAAAGAATTTTAAGAAGGAGAATAGGGGAATGAGGGAGGAACCAATAAAAAAGAAAAATGCATTTTTAGAAGTTAAAAGAGAAGGAATTGATCAGGCTAATTTTGTTTTTGCAATGCATGCGCCTTTAGTGGGGAGCAAAGAGTATTATGTATTAGAAGTGTTGGATGCTTATTTGGCAGATGGGATGTCTTCTAGGCTATTTTTGAAAATAAGGGAAGAAAGAGGATTAGCTTATGCCGTTAAAAGTTCAATAGTAGGGGAAAAAAATTATAATTATTATTTAATATATGCTGGAACTACAAAAGAAGCTGTTCCTGAAGTTAAGAAGCTCATAATTGAGGAGTTTGAAAAAATAAAAGATATGAAGGAAAAAGATTTGAAGGAGGCTAAAGATAGAATTGTTGGATTAAGACATGTTTCTAAAGAGGAGAGCTCAAGAGTGATGAATGAATTAATGTTTGCTGAATTGACTGGAGATGCCGAGGAATATTATCATTTCGAAGAAAAAATTAAGAAAGTGAAATTAGATGAGGTAAAGAAATTGGCAAAGAGTTTAATTAAGGAATATAGCACTGCGAGTGTTCTGCCGAAGTAAAGTTTATAATAGTTATTCGCTCAATTAGGGTATGATAAAAAAGAGGTTAGCTTTCATGTTTTTTATAGGAATTATGTTTAGTTCTTTTGTGAGTTCGGCGGAAGATTTTTCTCAAGATTTTAGTGAGGGATTAGATATCACCAAAGAGGGGACTATCGAAGTTATTCATGTTGATTTTAATGATGGGGAGGGAGAGTTTATTTATTATTTAAAGACTGGAGATGGAAAAAGATATAAACTTGCCTCTTCTGGAAAAATGCCTATTTTTCGTTCCGGTACTAAAATAAAGATAGAAGGCAAGTTAATGGGGGAAGAGTTAATCAAATTTGATGCTAGCACCTTGAGTTTAGAATCAGTTGATGGAGAAGGGGGCGGAGGGTATTTAGAAAGCAGATTCATCGATAATATTGGGGAACAAAAGACCCTCGTTATTTTAGTTGATGTTAACGAATTTAAAGTATCTTCCTCTATTAACCAAATCGAAAATATATTTTTTGGGGAGAATAGTAAAAGTGTAAATGATTTTTTCGATAAAAATTCTTTTGGGAAAGCATATTTTAGCGGAGAGGCGATAGGCCCTTTTCATTTTATAGTAAATTTAGATGAGACTACAGGAAAGTGTTTTCCACCATCAAATGAAGATATTTTACTTAAAACAAAAACCGAGCTTTTAAAAGCAGGAAAGAAATTAGAAGATTATTCTAGAATCTTTTTTATATTTGATAAGGGTGCTTGTCGTGACCAAACTGGATCTGGAACTATCGGGAAAGCGGACTACTTAGTAGGAGAAGATCAGTATTCCTTTAGTGTTTCTAGCATTTTTTTAAATCCTAATTCTGATACTCCTCTTTCAATTTTTATACACGAGCTTGGACATAACTTTGGTATTGGCCACGCTAATAGTTTTGAGTGTTATGACTTGGAGGGGAATCTTGTTCCCTATTCATATAATTGTAAGGGCGATGAATATGGGGATCCTGTCAGTCCTATGGGCTGGTCAGTTAATTATCATAACAATGCAGCTCATAAATGGGATATTGGCTGGTTAACTGAAGAGAATATTGCAATTGTTCCTGAAGAGGGGAATGAGGAAGGAATGCCTTTGCAATGGGAATATGATTTAAGACCTCTTGAGATAAAATTATCTTCTGGTATCCAAATGATTCAAATTCCCATAGATATTAGTCCCACTTACGGTTCAGGGGATGATTTATACTATACTATTGATTTTAGGCAACCTTTGGATTATGATGAGGGCTTAAATCAATTAGGAGCAAGTCAGGGTGTTTTTATTAGATTTAGTATATTTAAAAAAGATTATACATTGACTACATATCTTTTAGGCTTTAAGACTAACCCTCAACTTCCTTCTTTGGCTAAAGATTTTATTTTAGAAGTTGGGGAGGATTTTACCGATGAGATTAATGGTTATAAGATAAGATTGATGGATATTAGCGGAGAGGGCAGGGATGCAATCGCAAGAGTAAGGATTGAACGAATTCCAAAAAAACAACCTAATTTTGATTTACCTATTGTTTCATATAATTTTGATGAAGAAGGCCTTAGTGTTTTACTTGAGGCTAAAATGGATAAGACGGTTGTTAAGGATAGTGCTGGTTACACAATAGATGGAGTAATTAGAGGCTCTAAATTAAATTTTCCAGAATATAAGTTTGGAGGACTTTATTTTCAGGAGGAGGACAACGTTTTAACAAAT
Organism: Nanobdellota archaeon; assembly: GCA_030648155.1. Taxonomy (GTDB): domain Archaea; phylum Nanobdellota; class Nanobdellia; order Pacearchaeales; family GW2011-AR1; genus JAUSIK01. Next base: position 9,531 of record JAUSIK010000006.1, read on the forward strand.
GAGGTTAATGGACATTTGACTATTCCAATTTATCCTCTTCCCTTTGCATATATAAAAGAGAATAAAAAATTTACATTTTCTATTTGGGTAAATCCTCAAGATTATCCCTCTTTCAAGGGGAAAATATTTTCTTCAGTTTATGGCGAGATTATCATTGACTCTTCTGGGATTATTAATTTTAATTTTTTTGGTAAACGTTTATCTTCAAAGATGCCTTTATCTTTGAATGAATGGTATAATATTGTGGGAATTTATAACGGGGATAGAATGATGCTTTATATTAATGGAATAAATCACGACTCTATTAATTTTCAGTTAAGTGATGAAGATTTTAATGTTAATTCTTTATTTATTCCTGAAGCTTCACTTGGAGGAATTATTTCTGGGTTTTCCAGTGAATCAATTATAGATAATTTACAAATTTATGCTAAGGCGTTTTCTGAACAAGAATTAAGGGAGAAGTATACAAATTTCAGACCAAAAGTAGAAGCAAAATTTTTTAGAGGGGATGCGAATGGTGAGGGAAGGGTAGATTTGAGTGATGCTGTTTCCATATTAGATTTTTTATTTAAAGATGGAAACCGTCCGAAATGCTTCGATGCGGCCGATGTTAACGATGATGGATATTTAGATATCGCAGATCCTATTAAACTGCTTTTTACTTTATTTCAAGGAGGCACAATACCAGATCCTTATTTATCGGAAGGGCAAGATATAACCCCAGATAAATTTACTTGTGAAGAAGAAAGTGAAAAAAAATCTGTTTTAAGCTGTTCATTTGATCCTGATGGATATTGGAAATTTGATAATGGAGAACAAATTCTTCAGGAAAATCTTATATATGATAGTTCTAATAATTTTTTAAATGGTATTTTTAGAGGGGGCTTTAGTTCAAAAGAAAAATGGGTAGTTGAGGGCAAAATTGGAACAGCCTTAAGTTTTAATCCGTTTTATTATCACTACGTTTCTATTCTAAACTCAGACTCTTTGAATCCTGGCACAGAAAGTTTTTCTATTTCTTTTTGGGTCGATTCTGATGGGTCTGATTCAGAGGTTCGACCAGTTATGAAAAGAGACAACGAGGATATTTACTTTCTTGGACATGATAAGACAGGTTTTGTTTTCGGTTTAAAGGATATTATTGATGGGCAAATTAAAAGTACTTATGCTAGAGGAGGCATTTTAAAACCAGGAAATTGGCACCATGTAGTAGGTGTTAGAGATACTTCTCTTAAAAAGATAATTTTATATGTGGATGGGGAGAAAGTTAAAGAAGCAGATGATTTTACTAATGAAATTTCACCTACCGGTCTCTTAACTTTTGGAAAAGATCCATCGTTTAGTGGAAAAATTGAAGAGGTTTCCATTTTCAAAAAAGGCCTTTCCTATGGGGAAGTTTTAGAGATTTATGATAACGGTAATGGATTGGAACTATGCTAATAATTGATTAAATAAATATATTTTAGTCTAAATTCACAAAACTTAAATAATATCATTGTTTAAATAAAAAATGGATTGCAGGAAGGTGATACTGGAAATTGCAAATCATTTTGCAGATGGCTATTCTAGAGAGGGGATTTCTTATTTAAGAAAACCTCTTGATAGTTTTAAGAAAGAATTGAGGGAGAAATATTTTAATGAGGTTAGAAAAGATGAGGGAAAGATAAAGAGTGGTTTTATGCCGAGAACGGGGCATTTTATTTCAGCAGTTTATGCTGAAATTTTTGATGATTTAAAGAATGATAGGGATTTAGGCGAAAGTTTAGCTAATGGTTTTGCTGATAGGGCACTTAATAATTTAAGAAAAATTGGATATGGTAATTTTATTGATGGAAATAGTTAAAAAGGATTTCGACTAGATGAATTAATGAAAAGAGGTTTTATTTTTGCGTTCATTTTAGTTATACTTTTGAGTTCATCTGTTTTTGCACTGGAGATTGTTGAAGGGAAGAAAAAGGTAATTGGAGTGTATGCTTATTTGGATTTTAGAGAGGACCCTGATAA
>JAUSIK010000009.1 GCA_030648155.1 Nanobdellota archaeon
GAGAGCATCATAGCCGCCGATTGTTACAACTTCGTGACACCCGGCATGCAGCCGCGGCTTACTTCCTGGCCTTCGCGGCGAATTGTTTACGGAATTTTGCCACTTTCGGCGCCACCACGTACTGGCAGTACGGCTGATGGCTGTTGTTGGCGAAATATTCCTGGTGGTAGTCCTCGGCAACGTAAAACGTCTCAGCCGGCGCCACTTCGGTCACGATCGGATCGCCGAAAGCTTTTCCCGCGGTCAGCGCGGCGATTGCTTGCTGCGCTGCCGCCTGCTGCTCCGGCGTGTGGTAGAAAATGGCCGAACGGTACTGCGTTCCGGCATCGTTGCCCTGGCGGTTAAGCGTGGTCGGATCGTGGATCGCGAAAAACACTTCGAGGATTTCACGGAACGAAATCGCCTGCGGGTCGAACGTCACTCGCACGACTTCGGCATGGCCGGTGTCGCCATTGCATATCTGCTGGTAAGTCGGATTCGCAATCTTGCCGCCGGTATAGCCCGACTCGACCGACTCGACGCCCTGCAGGCCGTCGAATACCGCCTCCAGGCACCAGAAACAGCCGCCGCCGAGAGTGGTCATTTCCTTGCCTGCCGGCGGTTGCGTTGAAGGAGTCTGTGTCATGCGGAATTCCTTTCCGGATTGTTTAGGCCGATATTAGTCCCGAGCGGGGCGATTTCCTTACCGCGGAAGTGATTACGCTGGTAAAGTAAGGAAACCGTAAGCGGCGCGACCAAGTTTCAATCATAATCTATCAACACGCATACAATGACGGCGCAATCATTTTGGAGAGGATGAACATGCTGAAAGTTCGTGATGCAGCGCTGGTTTTCGCGGCTGCCCTGTTGCTTGGTCTCGCCACAATCAGCCAAGCCCAGGCGCCCAAACCAGCGACCAAGCCGGCTGCCGCCACCCCTGGCTACGCCAAGGCCGTTTTTGCCGGCGGTTGCTGCTGGTGCATGGAGCCGCCATACGACAAGCTCGATGGCGTGGTTTCGACCACCTCGGGCTACATCGGCGGCCAGAAGAAGAACCCGACCTACGAGGAAGTCTCGTCCGGCCGCACCGGGCACACCGAAGCGGTGGAGGTGGTGTACGACCCGCAGAAAGTGAGCTACCAGAAATTGCTCGACGTGTTCTGGCGCAACATCGACCCGACGGTGAAGGACCAGCAGTTCTGCGATACCGGCTCGCAATACCGTACCGGCATCTTCTACCGGGACGACGCACAGAAGCGGCTGGCCGAGGCGTCCAAAGCGGCGCTCGATAAATCGAAGCCGTTCAAGGGCGCGATCGTAACCGAGATCACGCGCGCCGCCGAATTCTATCCGGCCGAGGACTACCACCAGGATTACTACCTCAAGAATCCGGTGCGCTACAAGTTCTACCGCAACGGCTGCGGGCGCGATGCGCGCCTGAAGCAGTTGTGGGGAGCTGCGCCGGAGTAACCAGGCGCCGGCGCGTCAGGCGACGGTGACGCGCGCGAATTTGCGCTTGCCGACCTGCACCACGACCTGGGCGCCCTTGGCAAGCTTGAGCGCCTTGTCGCTGACTTTCCTGCCGTCGAGCTTGACGCCGCCCTGGGCGATCATGCGCAGCGCCTCCGAGGTGCTGGCGGTGAGCCCCGCCTCTTTCAGCAGGTTGGCGATCGCGATTCCGTCGGCGCCGGCGCACACGCCGACGGCGGAAATATCGGCAGGAATCTCGCCCTGCCTGAAGCGCGCCTCGAAATCAGCGAGCGCGCCTTGTGCCGCCACGGGGTCGTAGAAGCGCGCGACGATTTCCTGCGCGAAGCCGGCTTTGATGTCGCGCGGATTGCGGCCGGCCACGGCCTCCTGCTTCCATTGCCTGAGAGTTGCCAGCGGCGCGAACGACAGCAGCTCGATATAGCGCCACATCAGCTCGTCCGAGATCGACATCAGCTTGCCGAAAATCTCTTGCGGGCTGTCGGTGATGCCGACGGTGTTGCCGAGTGACTTCGACATCTTGTTGACGCCGTCGAGGCCTTCGAGCAACGGCATGGTCAGTATGCATTGCGGCGGCTGGCCGTAATGCTTCTGCAGCTCGCGCCCCATCAGGAGGTTGAATTTCTGGTCGGTGCCGCCGAGCTCGAGATCGGCCTTCAGCGCAACCGAATCGTAGCCTTGCACCAGCGGATAAAGGAATTCGTGGATCGCGATCGGCTGGTTCGCCCTGTAGCGCTTGCCGAAATCATCGCGCTCGAGCATGCGCGCGACGGTATGCGTTGCGGCAAGCCTGATCATATCGGCGGAGGTGAGCTGATCCATCCACGCCGAGTTGTAGACCACCTCGGTTTTGTCGGCGTCGAGTATTTTGAATACCTGGGCCT
>JAUSIK010000015.1 GCA_030648155.1 Nanobdellota archaeon
CAGCACGGCGAGCCCGCCGGCGCGGATCGCCTCAACGGCGGCCCCAACCTCCGCGGAGTCGGTCATGCGCGCCGCCCCTCGACGACCCGTTGCCGGCCCGTCAGGTCGCTTGTGATCAAAACGTCGCGATAGCCGAGCTCCTCCAGCAACGCCGCGACTGCCGGGGCCGCGCTCTCTGCCGTCTCGAGCACGAGCGCGCCGCCCGGCCGGAGGACGGCGAGCGCCGCGCGCGCGATCGCCTCGGTCGCGCCCACGCCGACGAGCGCCGCGCGCGGCTCCCAGTCGCGCACCTCGGGCTGGAGGGTCTCGATCTCCTCGGGCTCGACGTACGGCGGGTTCGAGACGACGAGGTCGTAGGGGCCGCCGGGAAGCCCGCTCAAGAGGTCGTGGGCGGCGAGCGACACGGCAAGCCCCGTTCGCTCGACGTTCTCGCGGGCCAGCGCGAGCGCGTCCGGCGACACGTCGATCCCCGTCACTCGCGCACCCGGGTGCTCGTCGGCGAGCGCGAGCGCGATCGCGCCAGAGCCGGTCCCGACGTCGAGCACGGCGGGCGCGTCGAGCCCGCGCAGGAGGACGAGGCAGCGCTCGACGACCACCTCCGTCTCCGGCCGCGGGACGAGCGAGCGCGCGTCCACCTTCAGGGTCAGCCGGCGGAAGCCCCACTCGCCGAGGATGTAGGCCACCGGCTCGCGCCGGGCACGGCGCGCGACGAGCTCACGGCACGCCGCCAGCTCGTCCCCGTCGAGCGGCCGGTCGAACTGCGTGTAGAGCTCGACGCGCGTCAGGCCGAGGGCGTGGGCGAGCAGCAGCTCGGCGTCGAGCCGCGGTGTCTCCGAGCCTTTCGCCGCCAGGTGCTCCGACGAGCGCCGGAGGACCTCCCCCAGCGTCACGAGCGCCGCCTCAAGCTGCGGCGAGGCCGCTGACCGTCAGGAGCTTGACGGTGTCCCCGGGCGCGAGACACGGGAACATGTGCATGTCGTGGGCGTGGCGCACCACGAGGCTGCCGCCTCCCTGGAGGCGCAGCGCGTTCAGGCAGTGAGAGATGCCGTGGGCGTCCGGCTCGCAGCTCGTGTCCGTGAGCACGGTCGCCGTGCCGGTCGCGGGCGGCCGGTCGCCGCCGACGAAGCGAACGAGCGAGAGGCTCGCCTGCCCGTTCGTGCAGCCGGTGCGCAGCCCGCAGACCCGCGCCTGGAGCGCCTGGGGCAGTGTCTCCTTCCCGAACGAGACGACGACGGTCCTCGAAGGCGGGGCGGGCGCCTGCGGATGCGCCGCGGGCGGCTCCGCGCCGGAGAAGAGGACGAGGCCCGCGGCGGTCGCCAGTGCCGCCGCTCCCACCGCTGCAGAGACCCAGACGGCCACGTGCTTCCGCGTCATGCATCCGCACGGTACGAGTCTCCGGATCGTCCCACGTCAGCGACCGTCCGGATACCCGGTGCGGGTAAACCCCGATTTCAGACCGACGCCGACTCGAGCGCCAGCCGCCGCTCCTCGGCCTGCAGCGCCTCGGTGAACTCGGACAGATCGCCACCCTGCAGGATCTGGTCGAGCCGGTGCACGGTCAGCTTGGCGCGGTGGTCGGTGAGCCGGTTCTCGGGGAAGTTGTACGTGCGGATCTTCTCG
>JAUSIK010000018.1 GCA_030648155.1 Nanobdellota archaeon
AAACCAAATAAAAGAAATCTCAAACACAATTCAAAATGCATGTATCTTAGTTCAAAAATCAGATTCAACATTCCTTGCAGATACATTAATTATTGAAACATGCGGAAACTCCTGGTCTTCAACTGATGCTGTGCAATTATGCGGAAAAACAACCCAGTCTATCCCAGTTCCAGACCCAAATCCATTATCTGTTGAAATCTGCAATTGGAAGGATTGTAAAAAAGGAGCAGTGTCTTTTTCTGTAGATGATGGTTCAACAGCGTGCATGACAGAATTAGAAGCAAAATGGTTTAGAGGAACTTATTTTCTTTCAGGAACAGCAACCTATTCTTCTTCTTTATGGGCAAAGTTCGAATCAGCATATAAAAAAGGACATGAATTGGCGACACATACTAGATCTCATTGGTGCATCTCTCTTCCCAAAACACAATTTATTCAAGAAATGGATAGCAATATATTTGATATAACATCTCATACATCTGCAGATGAAGAAGATCTAATAACACATGCTTATCCATGTGGATTTACAACTCCAGAAATAAAAAGCATCATTAAAGATCCTTCATTATGGAATTTTATTTCTACAAGAGGCTACCATCTCAACGATTTTGAAGTTCCATCTCCTTTGGATTATTACAACTTAAAAAGTTTCAATACACCTAATTTCCATGATCCCCCTTATGATCCTCCAAATTATTTAGATATAATAAGCGATGTAGAAGAAAATGGAAAATGGGCAAACCTCGTATTGCATGGCCAGTGTACAGACCAAGGCTCAATAAATGCCCTTCCGTCAAAAAATATCTGGGTAGATACAATAGGGAATGTAGTAAAATATTCTTACCTTAGAGATAATGCGAAAATAACTAACCCTGTTCAAACTTCAACACAGATAAAATTCGCAATTTCCACGTCACCGCAGTTTACATCTCAAATTTATAATCAAAATCTTACGGTAAAAATAAAGCTTCCAACTGGAAAAACAGTTTCATCAGTTACATCAAACTCTATTAAAGTGCCATTCAAACAGTCTCAAACGTCGCTCCAAATGACAGTACCTTTCCCAATATCCGATGACATAGTAATTAATATGCAATAAAATACCTAAACTATCATACAGACGGATATATTCTACTATATACATGCTTAAATACGTCAAACATAAACTAAAAATATGAAAGGTCCATTTTCAATATGGGCATTTTTTGGCCTAACTCTTTGGATAGATATATTGACACATTTGATATTTCCGTTTAAGGAAAAAACAGTAAATCCATATAAACCCATAAAAAAAGTCAGTGTTGTTGTTCCAGTCCATAAAGAGCCTGAAGATTATATTAAATTCACCATAGATCACATATACAAAGAGCGTTATCCTCTATTCAATGTGATTATCTGTGGAGATTCAGAGTCTCAATCGGCAAAGTTAATCGTTAAAAATCTATCAAAACAATACAAAAACCTCCATTACATAGAATCGCCTCAAAGATCAAAAGCCAAGAAAGTTAATTACATTGCCAATTCATACTCCAATCTTGCAGGAGATTTTATTTATGTCAGAGATTGCAGGGTTAAAGGTACTCCTGACTGCATAGAAAAAATAGTTTCTTATTTCTCTGCTAAGGATGTTGCAGCTGTGACATCCTATGGCCGTGTTTCTGTGCCAAAAAATTCTCTTTCTAGAGCCTATTTCTACGGAAAAGCCTGGATTAATGAGGTTGGAAGGTTTAGAAAAAATGCCCAGGAAAAAAGAAGGGCGGTATTTGTTGTATGTGGAGCATCTACAATGTATCGTACTTTAGTTCTGCAAAAAATTCCTTTGGCATCAGGCACAAAAACAGAAGATACACATTATACCTGGATATTGCAAAAAAAAGGATATAGAATTCGCGTAGCAGATGATGCTTTAGTTTCAGCCCCAGAAGTGGATGGAGAAAAAATGCAGGGAATAAACAACCAATTAAAACAAGCATATAGGTGGAGTTCAGGGACGATGCAATGTCTATATAGAGAAGGCGGACAGATTTTCAAATCAAAATCTCTGGCACTAACAACAATTTTCCCAGGATTTTTAGAGGCAGTGATGTACTCGATTCCACTGGCCCTTCTTCCATTATTCTTTTTTGTTCAACCGGTATACGCACTTGGCTTTTTTGTTGGAGATACAGTCTTTTCTCTTTTAGGAACATTAATTATTCTTCCTAAAAAATTCTTAAAAACACTTATTCATTACCCGGAAATAATATTCTTTAAATATCTAAATGCACTAGTGTTTATATGCGCACTTTCTGTAACAACTTATCAAGCAGTAATGAATAAAACAGACAAATGGACAAACGAATGGACTCCCCCTCCTACAAATTTGATTCAAAATAACTAAAAATGCCAAATAAATATTCAGATCTTATAATGTCTATTTCTTATATTCTTCTTTTATTATTAATAGGAATATTATCTCTAAACTTCTTTACAGTTGAAGAAAAGATTCAAACAACTTCTACCAATGGTATTGTTACGAATATCTGGATTGAATCATCTAAATTAAATAATCTACGGGAAAATAACCTGAAATATCTATTTGTAGACATAGGCCATATCTCATTACAAGGAAAAATAGAAACACCGGAGGAAGAAATAATAAAATTCATCGAATCAGTTGATAAATTTGAAAAAGTAAATAACTATCAGTTTACTGTTCTTCCATATACAGAAATAATTTTAGATAAATATTCGTTTTCAGAAGATTTTCAGACAAATTTAATAAAAGAGCATAATCATCTTATTAATCTAGGTTTTGATGGGGTATTTATAGATATAGAAAAAATACCTTTTAATGAAAGGTCAAATTTTCTGTCCTTTATTAATGATCTAGAAAAAAGCATTCCCAAGAATTCAAAGTTAGCTATTTATGCAGGTCATCTCAATAACGAAAATAAAAATGAATGGGAATGGGATGCAAATCTTTATGCCAAACTATCAAACAAAGCCGATTTAATAATAATGCCTGCTTATGATACATCATTTAAGCATGAGTCATCTTATCAATCATACATAGACTCTCAATTAAAAAAATTAGATAACATCAAATCTACTAAAGCAAAATTTCTCCTTGGAATTCCAACCCACAAGCCAGATCCAGAAACTATTGAAAATTCACTTGCTATTTATAATAATTATAAAAATCCTAATACAAATATCATAGGAGTTTCTATTTTTGCAGAATGGACGATGGATGACAAAGAATGGGCAATTTTTCAAAATTCCTTATAATAAAATTTAAAAATATTAAAAATAAAAATTACCTTATGAAAAAAAAATCATTTGTAGGAGTTATGAGCTATAAAGAAGAAGGTATTAAATATAATAATTATTGTTTATTATATTCCCCCTCTGAAAGCCCCTTCATGTCTAATTATCTAGAAGAAATAGCCGAATTTTATTATTATTTTTCTAATAATCCTCTAACCTATGTTCCTCCTGAAAATGACCCTAAAATAATAGACTTTTCATATATAAGATATTTCCCTTTAAATGAAAACCAAAGAGAAATTTTCCAAAAAACACTTAAAAAAATAAGGCTGGAAAACAGAAATCTTTAAATCCCCAGTAAATTACTTTCTCTTCCAAATAAAAAGAGAGAGTGAATATTCTCGATTTTAATATGAATTTTCAAAGAGCAATTATAGATGGCCATGTGAGAAAAGTAGTTCCTAATTCAGTTATAGCAAGAAATTTAATGAAATCTTCAGAAGAATCTATCTCCACAGCCTTTTTAATAAACCAAACGGAGTCATCCTTAAAGTCAATCTATAGAGAACTATACGAAGGATTAAGGCAGTATTGCGAGGCAATAGGTTTTCTAAAAGGCTTTGAATTTCATAAAACCGAAATAATCAGCGATTTTCTTTCAGAGGTATTAAATGAAAAATTTGTCTCCTCCCGCTTTCATCTTTATACCCAAATCCGTTCAAAATTAGATTATGGCTTCACTATAAATATGAGTATGATAGAAATGGCCCTGGAAGAAATACCTCTTTTAACACAGTATCTTAAGAAGCACATTCATCCCTGAAGAAAAAACTTTAAATACTAGTATATACTAAGTATATACATGAGAATCGATGTTAAAGAGCAGATAGTTAGAGAAGTAACGCGCGTAGGAAACGGCGCACATATTTTTACCCCAAAGGAATGGCTTGGGGAGGAAGTAGTTCTAACTAGAATAAAAAAGAAATCAATAAAAGAAAAAATACTTGATATTTTAAGCCTTCATCTGGAGAGTATCAAAGGAGTTTACCTCTATGGATCAAATGCCAGGGGAGAAGCTGAAAAAGATTCAGACATAGATCTATTAATAATTTGCAACAAAAAGATCACTATCAAAGAAAAAGGTTTCGAAATAATTTGTTTAGAGGAGGATTCTATAAAGAAAGCATTAGAGATTTCACCAATCTTAATTTATTCAGCATTAAATGAAGCAATACCTATAATTAACGAGGAACTTCTTGAAAAATTAAAAAAGCAATATCCTCCGGAATTAGATCATTTTCATTCTTATGTTCAAGAAACATTTAAAATGATAAAAATAAATGAATCTATATTGGATCCTTATTCAATAATATTCAGGCTTAAAGGGATTTATATTATCGATCAATTGTTAAGAAAGGAAAAATACTCAAATAAAAAATTCAAAAAGTGGGTTTTACAAAGACTTCCAAGAATTGATTTTACATCAATATACAAAGCCTATAAAGAATTCAAAGAAAATAAAAAAAGTATTAAAGTCAATGATGAGCAACTAAAATCTATATTATCTTTTCTAAAAGAGCAGACAATAGATATGGAATCAATAATCCATGACAAAAAGAGAAAAAAGGCTTGAAAAAGGAATAGCCTCAATAGAAAAGCAAAAGCTTTTGCATGAAGAAAAGAAGAAATTAGCCCAGGATTTAGGACAGGAAGATCTAGTAAATTATTTTACTAAAGAGATACACTCCTTAGAAAAAAGGAAGAAAAACTTCGCAGAAAAATCTAAATTTCTTCTCCTTTCTTAAAATCTTTAAATTCCTCAATTAATTTTTCTAAACATGGCTCATTTTTGCGAACTCTTTCAGTATACTCACTAAGTTGCCGATTATATTCTTTCCTTAATGTCTCGTAGTCCCTAAAATCAATCCCATATTTATCCTCTATTCCCATCTTATACCTCTGTCTTCTAAAAACAAATCCACTTGCTGTAATAAATCCTTGTTGGAGAAGAAAAGCATATAATTCAAATTCCATCTCAATAAAAATATTTTTATGTTTATATATTTATTATTTTTCTTGAATATCCTTATTGCTTTCAGCTTCAACTTGGTGTTTAGGAACCTGTGGAATATAAATTCCATCGCCCTTGTTTAAAAAAACATAAATTGTATGGGAACCATCTATATATGTGCAAGCCACAATATCATTCTTTCCATCTCCATCCATATCACCAATTGCAATATTAGTACTATCCCCATAACCCATGAATTTACGAACAGGAATACCGCCCAAAATTTCTCTTCTCCTCATTTTTTCTGTTTCTGATTCTCCTGTATGTGGTTCACACCCAACAACCCCAGCCAAACCAGCAGTCATCAAACTTGAATATAATAGTTTTTTCATAATAATATTATAAAATTCCCATTTAAAAACATAACACCTGTTTTAGTATCTAAAATAGTAGTAAAAAATATCTTCTATCCCTGATCAGCATCTCTCGCAGATAAATATCGATTATTAATAAGTTCAGCTGTCAATCTATTCACCTCAAACATTGGCGCTCTAATTATAAACAAACCACTATAACCATTATCAAAAATAGCATCTCTTTTCCCAAATGCTTCAGAAAGATTTTCTCCAATATCTACATATTCAATAATAGACTGTCCATTTCCAATCTGGGAGCTTGTTCCCTGATCAATTCTATTAATTAAAATTGGAACTTTAATATCCCCATATCCTGGAACATCCCTTATAGTTTCATCAAGTAAAAAGCCCTTATACCCTCCCTCTCTATTCAAAATTCCAACAACATTTTCCAGCGCAGAATTCCTTTCTGGAATAAAAAAAGCATTTCTTACTGTTTTAGACCTTCTGTTTTTATCATCTATAATTACGGCCTCCAATATATTTACTCTATCGGTAATTTCCTTGCTTATTCCAACAGGTATTCCTCCAGAATATAACTTCCCTGTCTCATCAACACTAGTAATCTCTCTCCTTTCCAAATTTTCATTATTATACTTTGTAACTAATGAATCAATTCTCCCCTTGCTTTTTCCAAAAAATTCAAAATAATCTACCTCACCAGTATTTGATTTAAAGCTTCTGTTTATATCAATTATTTCAGGAGAACTATTTCTCTTCCCCCCACCATTTCCATTGCAGGAAATTCCAGTTAATCCAACTGAAGCTATTTTTCCTAAACTCCATAAAAATTCTCTTCTTGAATGTATCATAGAATAGTGCATTCACTTGGCTTTATAACGATTATTAGCCAACAAAATACAAATGCCAATATACATCTTCAACCACACCTATAAACTTTCAAATATCTACTCTCCTCTACAAACTCACATTTTCCTTTAATTTCTTCAAATTTTTCTTTTTCAACTGAGTTTAATTTAGAATATCCAAAAGCATCCTCCAGCAAAACAAATTCGTTTATCTGATTATCAAACACAATGGCCCCAGTATATACATCAACATCATTATACAACCAATATCCTCTAGGCAGTCCATTCAAGGAAAAAGGAATAAAATAATCAGGGTTTTTATAATACCATGAAAATCCAGGTGTAAATAAAACAACACTTTTAGATTTAATTATTTCCTCTCTTAATTCACTGCTCAAAGTTTTATATGCAATAATTGGTTCACTAACAGTAAACAATTGAATATTTTCAGGTTTAAGGACAGTTAAATTCCCACTTTCAAAAAATAGATTGCTTGGATAAATAACTGCAAACAACAAAACAACAATGAAAAATATCTTATTGTTCTTATAGATGTAATACAATAAAACAGAAATAAAAATAGGGGCCAGTAAAACAATAAAATAAGCATATCTTAAAGCATATACCTTAACAAACACCAAAGAAAATAATAAAACAAATGAAGGAATAATTAAAATGCTGGTTAATCTCTTGTTCCAATAAAATCCCAAGGGTAAACCGATCAAAGTTATAATAGCAAATGCCCTTAAGTGATAAAATAAGCTAGTAGAATAATTTTCTATGTAGCTTCCAGCTAATTCGCTATTTCCCGTTCCTATTCCTAAAACTCCAGGCCCATAATATACACACAAAATTAATGGTATAATTAATAATTTCCAATTTTTCTGTTCTTTTATAATAAAATAAAAAAATAAAGGCATTACCACTAGGCCGGCTATATGAGTATCGACTAAAACAATTAAAACAAAACTAGCAATCCAGGCATATTTTTTATTTTCCTTGGATTTATATAACAAAAATAAGCATAAAAAAAATAAAAATTGAAACATTTGATAAAATCTTGCTTGCCTAGAATAAGCAATTTCTAAAAATAGAACAGCACTTAGTAAAGCTGCGGTTAACCCAGCAGAGTTATTTTTACCACCCTTACTGTTAAATTCCCTGCCTATAAAAAAGACCAAGAGTACACTTCCAACTCCGAAAATAACTGAAATTATCCTAGCACCAAAATCCCCTCCAAATATACCAATAAAAAAAGCCATTAAGTAGTGGAAAAATAATGCCCTTCCGTAAAATTTTCCTGAATCAAGTTCAGGCACTCCCTTATCTAATATCTCTCTGGCTACTAAAGAAGAAATAGTTTCATCAATCCACATTGAGCTATCCCCTAGTTGGTAAACCCTCAAAATAAAAGCAAAAACTAATATCCCTCCCAATAATAAAATAATCTTATTTTTTAGCGCCCATCTCACTATTGCATGCATCTCTAGCCTTTTCCATCTAAATACTTAAACTTTGTTGGACTTTTGAGAATAATACCCTAGTATTTTATTCGCCTCTTCTTCAGTATAAAATTCTCCTTTCTTAACTCTCTCCCTTGCTTCGTTAATTTCTCTAATAGTTTTTTGAGACAATTTTGGTTCTTTTTCACTAAGTTTTGCTAGGAAAATTAACTTCTTGGAAACATTACAACGCCGACACCGTAATCACTCAATAGTCTTTCAGACTTTTCTGCTTCTTCTTTTGGAGCGACACCTAAATCAGCGTATAATCTCATAAAAAATGCAGTTACATCAGTTCTTGCGACCATTAAATCAGGATGAATATATTCAAAGTCTTTTGGCTTCGACTCTAACCTTTTTGCATATTCTTCAAATGATCCTTTTTCTTCCGCATAAAGCAGTATACTTGTAGCATCCAATTGTCTCCCACTATAACTTTGACCTATTTTTCTAACTCTTTCTTTTAAATTTTCAGGAAATTTCGATACTGCCATCTCTAAATCAAATCCTTTTTCAATTGGTATCTCTCCTGCATCCAGCGGGACATTTGGAAGTAGATATAATTTTATTCCATTTTGAGCATTAACATATCTACAAGTAATACCTTCTCTTATTTCAGTATTAATTTTAGCCATATTAAATAAATAATTTTAATGTTTAAAAGGATTTATATAAAGATTACTCTACATTCCAATATATTATTTTTATTATATTGGCTCTAATTCAAATAATCGAAACTTATTTAAAGATTTAATAATATATTAAATAATGAAATTAAAAGAAATAAAGAAGAAAAAAGCAACTAAGAAGGATTTGGAAAGGATTACAAGAATATATTGGGAAATAAAGAATGATCCAGAAGCAATGAGGCAAGTGAAAGAGTTATTAGCAGATACTCAATAATATCTTTTTTTCAGATCAGAATAGATATAGGAAATCCTCTTTTTTTTCATCTAAACCTTCTTCACAATATCCTCAAACTCTTCATAATACTCTCTAATCTTTAAGCTGGATTTAGGAAAAGGCCTGTTATGTGCAATGGAATTTCTTAAAGATTCAACAAATGTTAATTTCTCACCCCACTTCTTAATATCAAAATAATTTGCAAATATCTTCCTATTTGCATTGAATATCTCCTTATAATGGTAGAAATCAGCAAAAAGCAAAAGCTCATGGTGCCTTTCCTCTTTCAAAGACTGTTCTCTTCTTCCAGCGCATTTAGCCCTTACAGAAGACGGAATACCCCGATCCCACCAATCATTTCCAAACTCTAAATACAACAGCGTTTTAATAAAATGTCTTATATTATTCTCAAAAACATAAAGTATCTCCCTATAGTCCATATCATCAATATTTTTGTTTAAAGCATTCATTTTCAAGCATTCAGTAATATAATATTTTGCAAGTATGGAATCAGGCACATATTTTATTGCCTCTCTCAAGTAACCCTCTGCCTCATCAAACTTTCCCTGTTTAAAGAGCAATTCTCCCAAAAATAATTTTGAAGCCCACATATCAGGGTATATTTGTATAGATTCCTTAAACAGTTCTTCAACTTCTTTTAATGAAGGAATTTTGCTTAGAGGCAGTTGCATTAGTTCTTTAGCCCTATAATATAATCCCATTGCCTTTTTTCTATCGTCATTGATAGCATTCTCAAGTACAGCCCCTTTTAACATTGGAAAAACAAGTATGCCTTTTATTTAAACTTGTCTTACCATTTTTCCTTAGTAAAAGCATTATACCTCTATAAAGTGACCACCCGGATAAAGAAACATTTAATAGTTGAAGACTCTGAAAAAATAATAAAATGGGTGATAAAAAATTAAAGCGATAATTTTATAAGTATGATTAGATATAATAAAATATGGAAAAAGTAACCATTACACGAGAAGAATACGAAGAACTACGCAGAAAAGCCATTATATTAGAGAAACTTGAAGAATTAGATTTAGATTTTATAAGACAGGTTCTAGCAAGTAAGGAAGATCTTAAACATGGAAGATTTAAGGTTCTCGCCTAACTATTTTCTCAGCCAATTCTCTAAAGTCCTTTAAATGATGTTTGATATAGTTTATTAACAATACTTTTTAATATTCCACTTCTTAATTTAATATTATGGAATCAATTCATTCAGTAAATCTTAAAGATAAAGAAAATAAAATCCAGAGATATGAAAGGAAATATCAACCGAATATTTTAATTGAGGGGGAGATAGCTGGTTTAGATGCAAACGTCCTTGTCGATTTGGTTGAAAGTGATGAATTCAAGCGAAATATAAGGGAGCAGTTCGATATTGGTGTGCTAAAAATTTATACCACAAACGTGGCTCTAGGAGAGGCAAGAAATGTTCTAATAAAAAGGAGAAGATATGAACATGAAGAAGCAACTAATAAACTTCAGAGCATTCTCAAGGAGTTTAACATACAAAAAATAGATCATAATAAAGAGGGAAATGAATTAGGAAATATGTGGGTTGATTATGTAAAGAAACAAATACATATTAAGAAATTTCCCACATTTCCTAGTGATTGTAGAATACTTGCCAATTTATTTAGTCAAATAAAAGTTAATATCTACTTTACAGAAGATAAAGATTTGGAAAGGGCGGTCAATATCTTGAAGGTCCCGATAAAAGTTATAATTGTTGGAGAGGCTTCACAAATAAATAGTTTTGAAGTCAAGAGATTCATAAAAGAACAATCTAAGGAAAAGCGCAAAGCTTTTCATAAATCTCGTAAGCCTCGTTAATATCCCCACTGGCTTTCTTTAAAGATTCCTGCCATAATTCATTTCTTACTTCTTTAACTTCGTTCATTGTTTGCACTCTTTGTTTCTTACTAGTTGATATGGCATATGCTGCTTCAAATTTTGATATATTCACTTGCCTGTCCATTGCAACCTGTGCCTTTGTAGCTAATTCTTTAAATTCTTGCTTAAATCTCTCTCCAGCTAAATCTATACTTTTGAATATACTATCAGACTCCTTTTGATTTTCCATTTTATCGTTCTACATAAAATTCATACATTTATACTATTTATAATTAACTATAAGCAAACTTAGAATGTCATCTATCTAACTCCCTAATAATGGAAAATCAAGCGATTCAACCATAAAAAACATAAGAATAAACACAAATAAAATTGTCTATTACAGAAACTTTCTAGTTCTGAATCCAATGCAATTTTATATAAAAAATTATTTCAATAAAGGCCTAAGATTTTAC
>JAUSIK010000019.1 GCA_030648155.1 Nanobdellota archaeon
ATGCTGATGCAGAACAGAACATCATTATAAATAATCAATCGTTCTATCTTGGAAAAGAATACAAAGAAGTTAATTATGATTATCCTTTATCTTATGGAGATTACGAAGTATCTGTTGAAAAAGGCGATGTATCTATATCAAGCGGTTTTTTAGTAGCCCCTAAAAAGGAAAACTGGTTTGATTTCCCTTATATAATTCAAAAACAAATCTCAGATCCAGATTTTATTATTTTTGACAACACCCAAATAGAATTTACAGAAGAAGGATTTATTCTTTCTGAAAAACTTCCCTCAATGCAAGAGCAGAAAATATCTTTAAGGGCAGATAAAAAATACCAACTAAAGTTAAGAACTGCGGAAGTTGAAATAGCATGAAGCACCATTCCAAATATTTTATTAAGCATTTAGCACACGGTTTTGCAATATTATTTGTAATTGTACTATTCCTTCATTTCAATAAAAGTATTCCAGGCTATTGGGGGGATAAAACAATATATTTCTTCTATATTTCTTTAGTCTTTGGAACTATTTTTGCTGCATTTGAAATCTATGAAATTTCACAAGACGAAAGAGAAAATTCTTATTTTATTCAGGGAATTTCTTATGCCTTTTTATTTTCCTTATTAGTAATTGTAGTTCATCAATTCCTCAACCTCGCAATTATCCAATCCTTCAAATTAGAATTGGTATCTCTCTCCATTTCACTCGGGATCTTAACTTTTTATGCAAACCATGATTCTGTCTGGAAAAAGTTAGAAACGGAAAGAAATACCGAACAAGAAGTAGAAAATAGAAGAAAAGATCACTTCAATAAAGGTTATCCAGGAATAAGTAGAATTCCATTGTTAGGAAGTTTGGTGAGATGGTTCTATAAGGAAGGCTGGCTTTATTCAATTGGCCTTTTACTCATTATCATTTTAGCTTTTGCCTTGAGAGTTTGGCAGGTTGGGAAGCTAGGATTACAAGTTGATGAACAGTTTGCTTATTCTGTAGGGCTAAATCTAATAAATAAGTTTCAATTTCTAATATTTAACACAGACTTTTATTATAGAGGATGGCCGTATTCTATTTTAGTAGCCATAAGCTTTTTCTTTTTAGGCGTATCAGAGTTCTCTTTAAGATTACCAGGGGTAGTTTTAGGATCATTGACAATTATTCCACTTTATTCCATTATTAAAAAAGTTACTAATAAGAAGTGTGCAATTTTCGCCTCTTTATTGCTTGCGGTTTTTAGTTGGCATATTTATTATTCAAGGTGGGGGAGACACTATGTACTAGCTTCTTTCCTTTTAATTCTGTCTCTAAATTACACTTACTTATTTTTTAATTCCGAATTTAAAAGTTATAGATATAAGTCTATTTTATCTACTGCTCTTCTTGTCCTAACATTAAAAGAATTATTAATAGTTCCAGTTATTTATTTGGTATTAATTGCAATCATTAAGAGATTTAGGATTAATCCATTAAAGGAACTATTTTTATTTTTGGGATATATTGTCCCTATATGTTTAACACTATTCATTCCTGAAAAAATTACAGGAGCCAGGGGAGGTAGCTCAGAAATAGTCATACCAGACGCTCTACTATTTCAGGTTATAAAATGGGTGCAGTCATGGTTATCCTATTCGACATATAAATATTATTTTTTAGGTAAATTGTATAATTTAATGCCGATTCTAATTGTTCTAACTATACTATTTTGCTTAGCTTTAATATTGAGCTCCAGGAAAAATAAGGGTATCATAGTTTTAATTACCCCATTAGTAATTTTTATCTTAATGAACGTAATTGGCCGACATAAACCTTGGAATATTCGTCAGATATCGTTCCTGATGCCTTTTTTTATAATAGTATTAATTTATTTTTTCGCTATAATGAAAAAAAATAAATATTCCTCCATAGTTATTTTATCCTCGATTTTAATAATCTCAATTAATCCATATTATATGGGGATGGTTTATTCAATTGATTACGGAACTCCTCTTAAGAACACTCTTTTTGAACTGACATCTGCTGAAAATTCCTATCCAGATTATAAAACTCCAGTAGAATATATAGTGTCTAATAAGGAAGATGGAGATATAATAATAAGAGACCCCTCTATCTCAGAGGCTTACTTATATGGTAATATGGCGTACTCATTTACCGACTTAAATGAGGATAGAAATATGGTCATGATAGAAGAATTGCTAAATACGAATAAAAGAGTTTGGATATTAAATACAGTAATAAATGATGAACGATTTCATTATAAAACGCGTAACGGGAAAGTTAGACAATTTTTAGATAAAAATGAGGATAAAGTGGTCTATATAGGAAAGGATAAGATATCTAAAGTCTATTTATTTACGGATTTTAAAAATACAACAGAGGTTTAGAAATATGAAAATTTACAAAATTTCACTAGGAATATTCATCATATTAGTAATTTCTATATTCTTTTATTCATCATGGCAGATTTTTATCCCAAAAGGTACAGCTATTGGCTATTCTATTTTAATAGGTTCAGATACAGATATCAATAAAGAGAATTCTTTTTATCTTGAGGAAAATTCTGCTTTAGGTCCTCGAGTAACTTATGGAAATAAAAAGTACAGGGAAATAATAAATAATCAATCTTTCGATTTCGTGTTAAAGTCTGACAAAAAATTGAAAAACGCCACACAAGCTTATTTAGAAATAGAATTAATCAAAGTAGGATCGGATTTATTTTTAAATGATAAATTAATATTTCCAGGGATAAGCAATTATAGATTGTTAAAAGAATTCAAGGATTCATATTTATACATAAGAAAAGATTTGAATTCAGTTAACGATTATGCCGAAGAGAATCCAATTAATTTTGTTATAAATCATTATTATGGATCTAAACTATATTCTTTTAGGTTTCTGGACAAAACTTACACAGTAGTAAATGATTATTTTCCAAAAAAGTTATCGATAAATAATACTTTCAGAGGAAATCTAAATCTAATTATTTATACTGAGGGAGAATTAGATATCAAATTTAAAAAGAAAGATATAAATTCTTATTCGGGCGATGACCAGTATCTTCTAACTATTACCTCTTTAAATGGAACAGTAGTTTATAAAAAGACTTTAGAAGATGACGGAAATTACAAAAGCGATTCTAAATCATATATTAATCAGACTTTTAATATAACATTACCAAGCTTAAACGGCATTTATTATATAGATTTTAATAGTTTGGGAGACAATTTTTCTGATTCAACAATTGGAGACATAACGATGAATACCAACAAAGTTCTAATTGCTGGTAACTTCTTGCCTATAACCCCCATATCCCTTTACATAAGAAATCACTTTGACTATAACATCTCTTTTTATTACTGGCATAAAGGTAAAGATCAAAAAATAGAAATCATTAACGACAATAATTCAGTTATTATAGATTTAAATGAAAGCTATAAAGGTTTAAAATATCCTTATACAGTTAAGCCTGAGGAGAACAATATATTAATTAGTAAAGGTTATTTATGGGTGTTTAACGATTTAAATTTTGCTCCATCAAAAGAAAGTTGGTTTGAAGTCCCAATTATAATTCAAGAAAAATTAGATAATCCTGACTTTATAGTAATTGACAAAAACAAGTTAAAAGTGATAAAGGGAGGAGTAATAATTAAAACTCCAATAGACTTAGAAGCAAATAAAGATACTCATTTCACTTTTAGATCATCTAGAGAAAATATAATGGGAATAAGCAGGGTTAATCTTATCGTGACTTAATTATTCTTCTTGCCTTTCTAAAAATATCAATACACCTTTTACCAAAAAAAGATATGGTATAATAAACAAAAAGTTTGTTTACTTGCCCATAATATTTCCAATATTTTCTTATTATTTTTCTAGTCTTAATAAAGTCATTCATCTTAAAAGATGAATAAATCTCATAAGACAAGATATCCTTACTAATAGAATGTTCTAAATCAAGAGATAATATTTCTTTCGGATTGAATTTCTTATAATTGTCTTTTTTATATCTCAATCTTTGTTGATAAAATTCTCTTGCCTTACCCATAAATAATTGTTGCATTGCTGTCCTTTTCATAGTTATGGAATTAGTATGCTCTCTATATTCTATAAGGGGATATTTTAAATTACAAATTTTCTCTCCGCTTGTTAAAATTCTTAATAGTAAATCATAATCTTGGGCATATCTAAATTTATTTCTGTAATATAATCCTGTCTGATTTCTAAACATAAAAGTTGGATGATGTACACAATTTCTTATTGGGAGAGTTCTTTTGATATGGTCATAATCTTGAATGTGAGACCTTACCTCTAATCTTTTTCCGCTTTCATTTATTACAAACCAACCAGTTCCTATTAAAAATACATCAATATTATTGTTCAGATAATCATACTGAATTTTAAGACGATTATTTAAAGCAATATCATCAGAGTCTAACCGAGCAATATAACGTCCCCTGGCCTTTTTCAATGCTTTATTTAGCGACTTTGTTAAACCAATATTCTTTTTATTTTCTAACAAAACTATCCTTTTATCAAACTTCATATATTTTTTAATAATAGATAAAGAATTATCTTTTGAACAGTCATCAACAATTATGAACTCAAAATCTTTTAAGGTCTGGTCTAGTACACTTTTTATAGATAAGCCTAAATATTCCTCATTATTATAAACAGACATTAATACTGACACCTTTGGTTCATATTTCATATTAGTCAAGTAAATTAATAAAATATTTGTTTAATATTCCTTGATGCTTTTTGAATATTGATTTATGAATCAAAAAGAATTCTTGATTATAAACTTTTAATAAATTAATTTTATTAACTTTCTTCAATTTTTCTTCTTTAACAAAAACAAAGACATTCTGCTTATACCACCATTGTATATCTCTATCGTTTAGTATGATAAATCTTAATGGATCAAGCATCAAGTAATTATGCCTCTGAAATAAACGTTTCCAATACTGAGGCCATTGTTCATTTAAATGATTCACTCCTCCTTGTTTAGGAATAGCGGCACTGAAAACTACTATATCTGATAAACTGGTTAAAGAATTAATAAAAATTTCTGCAGATCTTTTTGGTAAGTGTTCAGCAACCTCAAGGGACAAAGCCAAATCAAATTTTCTATTTAATATAAAAGGCCTTGACAAATCTTTTGGGATAAAATATTTTGGATCAATCATTAATTTTTCTTTACTAATATACTGGCCATCTATACCAACAATATCCTTTATTCCATTTTCTTCAAAAACTTTTAACCAAGTGCCAACACCACAACCTACATCTACTACACTTCTAGGATTCACAAATTTCTTAATAATTGGGACAATTTTTTTTGCAGATAAATAAGAACCTCTAAACTGATTATTAAAGAAGTTCTCATCATAAAAGGATTTCTTTCCCATGAATAATTTTTGAGATGTTTGTTTATAAATATAATTGTAATAAAACTCACTTTCTAGCTATTACGATAAAGCCTAGAGGATTTTTAGCATTATTTCTATAATCAAAAAGAGATATTAAATTATTAAAAATCTTTAATAGTCTAAAAACTTTATAACCGGTTATTATCTCCCACGCAGCCATAAACAAGTTACCATGAGTTATTATTTCAACACTTTTAAAATTTTGAAATAGAGATCTCAATCCATATTCAGTAAATCTATAATAATCAAAGGGAACATCATGGTAAGGGTATATAAAACGAGTAGTAGCTATAACGACTCCATCTTTTTTACATATTCTATGTACTTGGTTTACAGCCTTTTGTGGATTATATAAATGTTCAAGAACCTCAGTCATAATTATATAATTAAATTTATTGCTTTTTAGTTTAGTTTTATGTAGGTCTTCAACATAATCCACATTCCCGTGATCATTATTAATGTCCAAAATAGAGTAATCTTTATATTTAAAATAGTTTTTATACGGGCTTTTTTTTGCCCCTATATCCAAGACCGCATATTTGCCCGATGCTTTCTCTTTCAAAACTGGGATTAACTTTTTATCTAAAGTTATTCTGGATAAAGTCTTCATTTTATTAGTTGAATTTCTTTTAATTTTTTCTAAGACTCCTTATTAGCAGTATTTAATAAATCTTTATATAAAAGAAGATAAGTAATAGTTTTAATCAAAAAAGAGGAGATTAACGAGGCATAAATTACTCCTAAAAATCCAATATTGCTTATTAAAATATAGCCCATGATTAGATTAATAAGTCCAAATGGAATGGTAAGCAATGCATATTTTGCCTTGCCAGAGGCCACTATAAAGGCCTGTGACAAAACTGCAGAAATTATAACTAGGGGAAGACTCCAAATCATTATTTTAAACATAATTGTAAATTCTCTAGTTAAATAGTTTGGGAAGTAATGGCTTATAATAACGGGTAATAAAATATAAAGTGATAATGAGCAAATTATAGATAATAGCATCGAGATAAAAAATAATCTCCTAAACTTCTCCTTTATAACTTTAAATTTATACAGCGCAGCGTATTTAGTTATATTAGGAGAAATAATTTGTCCTAAAATTGTAAATGGAACAGATATAAAGACAAATACTCTACTGATAAAAGAATAATATGCGACTTCATTTATATAATCAAAATAACCTAAAAGTAAAATGTCAATTCTAGTGTACAGTATATACCCAACAGAAGCGATACCTAAAATAAAAGAATAGTTAAATATATCCTTAATTACTTTTTTATCAAATTTAATATTATAAGACTTGTAACCCAGAGCCAATATAATAAAAAGAACAAAATAAAAAAGATTTTGAGATATTAATGCGCCAATAAGACCATAATGTCTAATTAAAATATACACAAATGAGATAGAAATTAATCCTGCAATTAAAGAAATTATAGACAACTGTCTAAACCTCTTTAATCCTCTATAAATTCCGTCATATAAAGAGGTTATAGGGGCAAGGAATAATAGGGGCAATGTATAAATTACGTACAGGTATTTTTCCTTTAAGAAAAATTCACCAAATAAAAAAACAAATATACTTACTAAAAATGTTAGAATAAATATGACTAAAAAAGAATTAAACAAAACAGATTTCAATTTATCTTTATCAGTTACATTATATTGGGCAACGTATTTACTAGTTGCTGCAGATATTCCAAAATCTCCAAAGATTATTAAGAAGAATATAACTGCTAAAACATAATTGTAGATTCCAAATTCATATGGGGAAAGAAGTTTAGCGCATAGTATAAAAATAAGAAAGGTTATACCTTGCTTTCCAAATATCTGTAAACTTCTCCAAAAAAAATTGTGGATAGTTTCTTTATGTTTAAAGTAAATCTTATTCATTTTTTAATAAAGAACCATATATGGCCTTATATTTAGGTATTTGTTTCTTATCGGTAAAGTTTTTTACATCCTGTAAATTATTTTTGCCTATTTTTTCAATTTGTCCCATATTATTCTTTAAATAAATTAATATATTCTTCATTTTAATTATATCTCCAGGGTTAAAAAAATATCCATTTCTTTCCTCTTTAAAATATTCTCTTATAACAGGTAAATCGGAAGCTACAACTGTTAATCCTTTGCTCCAAGCCTCAAGAATAACCAGGCCAAAAGTTTCACTATAGGAAGGAAATAGAAGAACGTTTGATAAATTGTAATATCTTTGTAATTCTTTATTATCCACTTGCCCATAATATTTTACATTTCTATATTTCGGTATTTTATCAGATAGAATTCCTTCTCCAAAAATATGAAATTTTATACTAGTATTCTTTAATATATTAATTAATTTCAATACATCGCCAAACCCCTTATACCCATCTAATCTTCCCACAATAATAATATTTAGACTTTTAATCGGTTTTCTATTTTTGAGTATTCCTGATGAATCTATAAAGTTATATATCACTTCTGATTTATTCCTAAATAATTTTTTGAACAAAATATATTTTAATAGGGATTCTTTTTGAGAGTTTGTAACTAATATTAACTTATTTGTTAAAAACATGTGAAGATTTATTAAAAGTATATATCTTAAAATTTCAAACTTTTTTTTTATACTAGCCCCTTTAAAATCTACATTGGAATGAAATGTAGATACAACTTGTTTGTTAAAAATTTTACACAATAATATAAAAACAAAATTATAGAAAGCAACAGGATTATCATGAATCAAATCTGAATTTTTTATTTTACTAATTAATTTCCTAATTTTAGTGATTTGAAAATAAATGACTTCATTAAATTTATTAAAAGCATTTAAATTAAACTCTCTTTGCCCAATAGATGCACAATACTTATTTCTGAAAGTTACAGCCTCACTATTTTTAAAATAGAACATTAGATTTTTAATATAGGTTGAAACTCCTGCTCCGGTATTCAAGGAATCATGCCCCACATATAATATTTTCAAATCTTTATTATCCCCCATTCTTCACCACCCCCAAACTTTCCCTAGCTGAGTTAATCCAGCTGAAATTCTTAACATTCCTAAATCCAGATTTAACCAATTCTGCTCTCATTTTCCCATTTTTTCTATCGAGCATTAAAATTGCCTGTGCAATTTCCTCTTCCTTATACGGATCCACAAACAACGCTCCCCCCTGGCCAGCCACTTCAGGCAATGAAGATGCATTTGACGCAATAATAGGGCATCCGCAAGCCTGTGCTTCCAGAATAGGAAGGCCAAAGCCTTCATATAATGAAGGATAAACATACATTGATGCTAAATTATATAATAAAGGCAAGTCTTCATCAGGAACAAGTCCAAGAACCTTTATTCTAGGATTTTGCTTTATTAATGCCATTTCCTCTTCGTTATTCCATAGTTTATTTCCAGTAATTACTAAATCCATTTTTGTTTTTTCCTGAACAGATTGAAATGCACTAATCAGTCTTTTTATATTTTTTCTAGGGGAAATGCTCCCAGCATAAAATATAAACTCATTTTTTAAATTATATTTTTCTCTCAAACTATCAAGTTTTTTCTTATCTTTAATAACCCTAAACTTTTCATCAACTCCCTCATGTACAGGAGTTATTTTATCCGCATTGATACCTAAAATGCGAATAATATCTTTTTTTGTATTTTCAGAAACGCTAATAATACGATCCGCTCTTTTACATGAGCTTTTAATCATAAATTTCATGTAAAGAGTATCAAAAAACTTATATGCATCGAATTCAGGCATATAATAAGCCAGGTCATGAATAGTTAAAACCTTTTTAGCTTTAATAAAATAAGGAATTACATTTTTAGGGAATAAAATAACATCTAGATTATGTTTATTTAACTCTCTTGGCGCCGAGATAAAATCAGTAATTATCTTATTTTTGGATTTTAAAAGAATTTCATGTACATTTTCTTTTGTTTTGAAAATATTTTCGCTGGCATTATGGAATATATAGAGTTCATCATTTTTAGGTATTATTTCAATTAACGCCTTTGTAAGTTCATGAATATACACCTTAACCCCGCCTGATTTTTCAGTCAATCCTCTTGCATAAATACCTATTTTCATTCTAACATTCCTCCCATCTACATGGTAAATTTGGTTTTTAAAAATGATTGTATTGAAGATTAGAATTGATGCCACAAGGTTTAATCTATGCTATAGCAAGGTTTATAAATAATTTTTTACTATTACTGCTAATACAATAATAGGGGGTGGTATCTCTTACGAGATATCACTCTCTCCAATATCAAAAAATCTTTGTTTCTTAACATGTCCTAAAGGACATGGTTGTTTAGATTTTTGGATGTTCAAGATTGCATGGTCTTCTACATAAGCAATCTTGACATAATGAGAGTTACTATTTTTAACGATAAACAGAATTTTGATGGTTCTTTAAATTTGCTAAATAATTATTTTAAGAAAGGGGAAAAAAGATTTTGGAATTATGAGAAATATATCCCTTTTCTAATAGATAAGCTCAAATCATTTGATAAATTGGATAAGACCGATTTACAGCTTACTAAAACTTTTTTCTATAGTGGAAAGTATAGTTCTAAATTAATTAATAGTTTTAGATGGAGTTGTAACCAAAAAATTAAAGAACTTAACCTTTTAATTAAAAAAGAGAACGATATATTAAATTATATTTCACAGCAAGATATACCGCATGAAGTAAAAAATAGAACAAGAAGGCATGTTGAAGATATAATAAAAAAAATCCAAGAAAATAGATCCAATTATCTGCATGCGATTGAAAAACAAAAAAGAAACTATCTTGGACAAAAGGAACTTTTTGAAGAAATTAAGAAAAATCCTTTTATTGAGATGAGGACAACTCCATTAAAGCAGAGCGGAGGTCAAATTTATCAAAAAGGAGTGGATGTTATGATTGCTGCAGACTTGATAAATTTAGCACATACAAATTCCTACGATGTTGCTTTGATATTAGGGGGAGATACAGACTTAATTGAATGTGTAAAATTAATTAAAAGTTTAGGCAAGATAGTAATTATATCGGCTTTCCATATTCCTGGAAAGCCTCTTTTAAGTACAATTTCAGATTTAATAGGGGCTGCAGATTATTTCCTTAATCTTAATAATTTTAGTGAAAAAGAGCTAATTGCAATGTCAGATCCATTATCTAAGTAATAAAAATGATTGTATTAGATGTTATCTATTTTTCCTGGAGAAAAATAACCCTTATATTTTATCTTTTATTGTTTTTTTTAGTTTTTCTATTAATTCTAATATTTTTCCTTTATGATTAGTTAAATAGCTTGGGTCTATCTTTTTTCCATCATAAGAGCTATTGTTTCTCTTTATTCTCAAATCATTCAAGAATGATATATCTTGCTCTGTAAACTCCTTGTAATTTATAAGGTAATCGATTAAATCCCTATGTGCGCTGTCCCCGCTAGTTTTAAATCCATCTAGGAGAATCAAAGCGCTTGCCAATTCCTTTATAATTTCATAATAATTCTCAGCGGCATTTGTAGAAAATTTTTGATGATCAATTAATTTAACAAATTCTTCTCTTTCTTTTATTAATTGCAATATTGATTTTACTCTTTCTTTATCAGGAGTTACTTTGATTATCATCTTAAAATACTTTAATATAACCTCTCAAAATTATCCCGTTTAAAATATTATTTCTAAGCTCGGCAGATACTTCTTTTATAGATTCTTTGAATAAAAGATGAATCTTTTTATTCAATTTCTTCTCAAATTCCTTAACTTCTATATTTCTATTTTTTCCCAGGATAAATAAGTCAATATCAGAATTTTCTATAGATTCTCCCTTTGCAAAACTCCCATACAGGGCAATTGCCTGCGGAGATAATTTTTCCCAGATATAGTCTATTACACCGCTCTTATTTAATTCAAAAATAATACTTATCTTTTTATAAAGCGCGAAGTAAGAATTGTCTCTTATAGCAGTATAATAAGGGATACCCCTTTTTTCTTGTTTTTTTATTAATCCCTCTTTATCAAATTCTTTAAGATAATTCATTACCGAAGGAGGAGATATTTTTGTTAATCTCGCAATTTCCCTTAATCTAAAATTATCTGTAGGGGAATCTAAAAACAATTTTAAAACTTTATATCTGTTATATTTATCTAACATATGTTATAATATTATACGGATTGTTTATAAACCTTTCTCATACACCCTAACCCCGCCTGATTTTTCAGTCAATCCTCTTGCATAAATACCTATTTTCATTCTAACATTCCTCCCATCTATATGGTAAATTTGGTTTTTAAAAATGATTATGGTGAAGGCTAAGTTAATATTATAAAGTGTCTGTCTATGAATGGATATAATATTTGAGGTGATTGATAAAACTCGCAGGAAGATCCATTTATCTAAAGAAATGTGGAAACATATATCTCTAAACCATTCCGATATGGTTAACAAGATAGAAGAAATAAAATCTGCTTTAATTATGCCTACTCTTATTGTTCCAAATAAATATGATGATAATAAGAGAAACTACTATAAATATCAAAAACCCACAAACGATTATATTCTTGTCATAGTTAGGTATTTAAATCAGGAAGGCTATGTTGTTTCAGCATTTTCAACATCAAAATTAGTGAAAAGATGAATAAAAAAAATATAGAAATTGACTACGATTCGGAAGCAGATATATTGGAGATTTTCATAGACGGACCTTCCTCTTCTTATTATAATGAGATAGATGATGATCTTTTTGAAGGCAGGGATAAACAGACGGGAGAATTGAAAGGCTATAAGATTCTTAATCTCACAAAAAGAGGAAAAGACTGGTTAAAAAAAATAAAACTTCCTTTGATTGAAAGTGTCGCTGAATAATTCTATTTACAAGAAAACTGATCAGAAAATCATGAAGCAAAATTTAGATATATACTATGATAAGGAAGCAGATATCTTAGAGATAACTGTAGGAAAACCTTCTGAGTGTGTTTTTGATGAAATAGATGAAGGAATATTTGAGGCGCATGATGTGAAGACTAATGAGTTTAAGGGCTATAAAATTTTTGATTTTTTGATTCGTGGAGGAATGAAGAATATAAAAATTCCTCTTCCAGCTAATGTTTCTATAGTTTAAATAAAAGGAAAAATGAATATCTATTACGATGATGAAGGGGACTATCTAGAGATTTTTATAGAGGATTCTGGCCCCACTTATGGTGAGGAGATGAGAGATGATGTTACCTTGTTTAAGAAAGAGAAGACCGATGAAGTTATTGGTGTTGGCATTCTTAACTTTAAGAAAAGAACAAAATCTCTTAGAGATATAAAGCTTAATCTGCCCTTTGAGATTAATTTTTCTACTTTAAATGTCTAAATGGGAATGGTCATATCTCTTCAACACTTCATACATCTAAATTTAACTAAATAAGATAAGTTCACTAACCTATTAAGGCCAAAAAGTGAATTACATACTTTTATTTCATTTCTGGGTTTAATACCCCACAGCTCTGCTGTGGCCAGAAATGAAATTAGAAATTCTCGAGTCAAAAATTTCCAAATACCGCGGAGCTTGCTCCGGTTCGGTAGGAAATTTTAGAGAATTTCTTTATTTCAATATCCAAACCTTCTTTCATAATTTGTATGATTAAAATATTCTAGGATTAGAGCGAGTATTTCTCTATTATTTGGAGTGATTACTGAATATATTAACCTCCATCCATTAGGCAAAGGATACCACCATAAATTGTCTATATTATATTTCTTTTTATAATGTTTTGGAATTAATTTTTTGCGTATATTTTCACCTGTAAAAATATTCTCTTTTAAGTCTACAATTGCTTTCCTCAATGCTTTCTTAAGCCAATCTTCTTCAGATAGAGAATTAAAATTTCTTTCTAACTCCACATCAGCAAATATGACTCCATCAGCCCTTTTTGTTAATCCCATGCAACTTTAGTATCTTTTGCGATTTATAAATTTCTGGGCTAACTCAGGGTTCCATATATAAACAATATAATCATTCTTATCAATGCCTATCTTATTATTATTCCATAAATACTCTAAAATAACATTGAAAGTTCCCCACATTGTTTTCTTAGGTAATTTGTGAAACAGTTCTGTCTTCTTATATTCTCCACTATAGTCTTTGATAAATTTCTCCACCATTATAACAGTGCTCAATCTAGGGCTTCTGTTTGAAGTATTTTCTATATTAAATTTCATCTCTTTAATTTCTTGTTCGCTCATTATATCTAATAGGTCAATTGATAATATAATCAATTGATTATATATAAACTTTTCGTTTAAATAAATAGAGGCAGAAAAAACCAGATTATAACAAAAGTGTATAATCAAGTATCATCATTCAAATATCTATCGAGAATTAAAATAAAGAATTATCCCAAACTATACTCGTCAAAATACTTCCTGGCAATTTTTTCCCAGCTCATGCTTTCTGCCAGCTTTCTAGATTCAATGCTATGCTCCTTCAGGAGTGTCTTATTGGATAAATATGCCTGTAATGCTTTTCCTAATGATTCTTCATGCCCTTTCTCAACAATATATCCATTTTTTTTAATTATTTCTTTTGCCCCTCCAGTATCGGTTGTAATAATTGGCAAACCGCATGACATAGCCTCTAAAATGGAATTGCTCATTCCCTCATTTATGGATGGGAGAACAAAAATATCAGCCTCTTGAAGATAAGCAGATATTTTATCATGGGGCTGTTTTCCCAAAAATTGAACATTTACTTTATATTCAACAGCCAAATTTTTCAAATGGATTTCTTCATCCCCCTCACCAATAAGTGTTAATTCATAATCTTTTAAATTTCTGAAAGTTTTAATCAAATTATCATAACCTTTCCTTTTTGTCAATCTTCCAGTTGAGATAAATTTTAATTTAGAATTTTCTATTCTTTTATTTAAAGGGATGAATTCATTAATATCAATTCCATTGTAAATAACATCAATTTTCTGTAAAGGAGAGCTTTCCAGGGCAAGATTTTTTAAATCACTTGAGTTAGCTATTACCTTGCCGGCCCTATTCCATATTTTCTTGCTTAAATTCTTAAAAACAAATTTGTCAAGATATTTAAATCTGGAATTGTAAAAAGGCACATCACTTCCTCTTAGCGAAACAATATAAGGCAAACCAAGTTTCATTGCAATATACCCGCATGGAATTCCAAAAAAAGCATGAGCGAGATCATATTTCTTATTTTTAATAAGCTCTTCTGAATATTTCTTTGCCTTCCATGAATAAGTAAGTAAATCTTTATTTGTCTGAAAATGAATATTTTCTTTCTTATTAATATCTAGATAATGAATATTAATATTTTTAGAAAACTGCTCTTTTTTATAATTTCCAGTAGATGAAGTAACTAAATCAATTTCAAGATCTTTATAATTAGAAAACTGCTTTAATAAATAATAAGTCGCGTTCCCAGCCCCTCCCCCCAAAGGAGGAAATTCATAATTAAGCATTAATATTCTCATTGTTAATAGTATATTTATGAAAGTTTAAAAGTATTTAGTTAGAAATTATGCAAGAATGGTTTATATATCTTTATTGCCCAATAGAAAAATGGAAAAAGAGTATACCCTGATTTTTGATAAAGAATTTCATAAAGAGTTTAAAAAACTAGATAACTCTATTCAAATAGAAGCAGAAAAAAAGATATTAAAACTAAAAAGTATGCCCTATGAAATAGGAAAGCCATTAAAATATTTTTCTAACTTATATGAGCTCCATATTAGAATGTATAGAATTTTTTATGTTATAGAGGAATCAAAAGTAAAGGTTATTGTATTATCCTTGCATCATAAAGATGAAACAGATAAATATCTTAGAAATTTAAATAAAGAAAATATTAAATCTAAGCTTTCTGACCTTTAAAAAATTCTTCTTCAGTGGAATATTCTCCCTTTTCCACCCTTTCAAGAGCATCTTTAAGTTTTTTAATTAAAGGTTTATTTAAGGCAAGAGCTAAAGATCTTTTGAGGTCTTCATTCTCACTTTCTAATTTTCTCTGCCTTTGAACAATTTCATTTTCCATTATACCATCTACCTTTCTACCTATTTATAATTTTCTATTTCCATATTTAATAATGTATCTAAGATTAGGCTCATTCTGTTTTCTCTTACTTGAAAGTTTATCAAACCAAAAGTTTTATATATTATCATATTCTCTTTACTTTATAAGCGAATCGACTCCGTAAAATGTTTGATTATTCAGACTGACCAACGCTTTATGCGGATGATTGGTTGGGAAGGTCGCTATTCGCTTATATATTTTTTAGTTCCTCCCAATATCTTTTAATTAACCTATAGGTGATTGGTATGACGTTAATTTCCTTCCCTTTTGGCCATTTTTTAGGTTTTAATGCCCTTTTTCTATAAATCCTTGCATAATTATCTGCGAATGAACCAACATTTCTTCCAAGCCTCTTTCTAAATTCACTTATATTTATTATTTCAAAATTATTGTTTTTAAGCAGCTTTAATAAAATTTCTTTTACAATCTTAAAATCTTCATCATTGCAAATAATTAAGGTATCTATTTTATTTTCCACCTCTTTAATAAGCATATAAATGCAAATAGCATAAAGTTTTGCAGATTCCTCAAAAATGTTTTTAATAAAAAGTTCTTTTTTTATTAATTTAATAAGATTCCCCTTTAAGGCACAGCCATAATTCAGCTTTGTTTTAGTCCCAACAATGGCTATCCCAATTGTTTTCCCTTCATATATTCTTCCACTCATATCCACATGAAAATTATCTTTTTCCATAATTTTCTATTTTCTTATCATATCCCTAACATAATACCTGCTTTCATTATGCGAGGTATTCAAATAAGCCTTAATTGTCAAATCTATAATTAATCCAAAGCTGAAAAACATAATGCCTCCAAGCATTAAGAAAAACCCTAAGGGAAACCATGCATTAGCGCTTAAATCAATTCCGTAAAATATCTTCTGAAAAGCCATCCAAAGTTCAGCCAAAACTCCTAATAAAAAACAAGACAATCCTAAAAATCCAAACATATGCAAGGGTCTTTGAGAATATTTATCAATAAACCAAATATGTATTAAATCGATAAAACCCTTAACAGCTTTTTGATATCCATATTTGCTTTCACCATTTAGCCTAGGTCTATGATTTACTTCAATTTCTCCAATCTTAAACCCCTTCCATCTTAACAGTGCTAAAATATAACGGTGCATTTCACCCTGTAAATCTAAACTCTTCGCGGCCTCTTTTCTATAAACTCTTAATGTGCATCCAGTATCGTGCACGTCATCTTTAATGAGAATTCTTCGTGCAAACCTTCCAGTTTTAGTCAATATTTTGATTCCATTTTTATCCATCCTATTTTTCCTCCATCCAGCAACAACATCTAAATTCTCTTTATTCAATTGTTCAATTAATTTAGGAATATCTGCTGGATCGTTTTGTCCATCACCATCTAAAGAAACAATTATCTCTCCCTGTGCAGCTTTAAATCCTGCATCTAGAGCTATTGACTGTCCATAATTTCTATTTAGATTAACAATAGTAACACCCTTTAATTCTCCAAGCTCTTTTAAAGTCCTGTCTTTACTCCCATCATTTACGTATATAAGTTCATAGTCTCCAACTTTTGACATAACCGCCTTAATCTCTTTATCTAATTTCTTGATGTTTCCCTCTTCGTTATACATTGGGACAATTACAGAGTAATCAACCACTTTTTTACTGCTCACCATGCTATTTCTAGCCAAATCAATCATAAAAACCTTATCATCGGTTCAGTTATAAGTTTTATTGTAAAAACTTTCAACAATGTTTAAATACACGCCCTTTTTGCAGTATTTATGGAAAAATATTACAGTTTAATATTTATAATCGTAATCCTTTCACTTGGTTTTGTTCAAGCAGAAAAGGATATACAAGATTATGAATTATCACAGGATAAAGTTAAAGCCATTTATGAAAACAGATCTAATTCATTAACAGGATTTATATCACAATCAACTAATAATCCACTAGTTTCAGGCATAATAATTTTCATAACCGTTATTGTTGGAACATCAGTAGCAGTTTATATAATTAAAAAAACTATTTAGCAGCCTCTCTTAATTGATCATTATAATTCTCTCCATTAATTACCTTAAGTTCTTTTTCATTTTCATAAATTTGAACTTCTGCAGTTGGGAAATTGCACCACAAATAATCATCCGTTTCCCATTCAGGACGAGGCTGACCTTCAGGTAATGGCCATTTTTCAGGATCATTCAAATCAGAGCATTCAGTAGGCAATAAGCATCTAGACATATCACCAATACTCTGGCAGTTTTTTACACAAACACAGCATACATTTCCATCTTTTTCTTCGCATAATGGAAATTGATCAGGAGGCGTTCCTGAAGGCCCTACTTGCGCGCAGTCAGGCAATGTGACTTCTTCAAATTCATCACCTGCAATCCTAACTTTTTCCAACGGGCTTGAAATTTGGAAATTTAATCCAGGATGATCTTCCCATGCTTTTCCAGACCCCCAAGTATGCAATCCAGAAGGAACATTTACAGATCTGCAATAACTCCCCTCACCAGAAAATGGAATGTTATCTCTGCAGAATAAAAGTAACTCTCCCGATTCTTGCCCAATTAAAAATCCCCCAAGCATTCCCCAATTATTTTTATTAGGATCCTTTCCGCTAAAATCATTATGATCCATTCCAACTTCATACCTTCTTGGATCAAAAATCTCTCCAGGTCCATTGATAAGGAAATAATCTTCATCATACTCCCATTCATTGCCAACGCATGAATCTTTATCATATTGATCTGGTGCATTTAAAAATCCAAATGAAACATCGCAAATATATTTTAGGTCTTTAACGTCGTGTCCCCTTCTAGGTCCAGAAACAAGCATATCTCCAGCACCTTTTAGGTCCTCTATTAATTTCTTGTCCTCTGCAGTCAAAAGAGCATCAGTATCTCTAAAGGCAAGATCTCCGATTATTCTATCAGTTGAAATTGAGCCCTGAACATATTCCCCATCACTTCCTCCGCAAATATAATCTTTATAATTATTAATCAACTTTTTACCTAGGAAAGAATGAGTCCATGGTGAATAAATCCCAACCTCTTCTTGATAATCTCCATAAAGTAAATCATTTCCATCACTTCCATAAATTACGTCTTCTCCTGTCCCGCCATATATGGTATCATCTCCCCGCATCCCATATAATCTATCCTGATCCTGCCCGCCATCACAGAATTTATCATCAATATAATTATATCCTCCATAAATAATATCATTATATGAACTTCCCACTATAATATCATCCCCGCATCCTCCTGAAGCTAAATTATTTTTTTCTACGTTCGATACCAATCCTCCAGCAGGCGGGAGTTCTCCTTGCAATAACGACATATAATCCCTGGTTTCTTTAACTCTTTTTAATATATCTGCATGCAACGCATCATTATCTATAAATTTATTTTTAAGCCAATCACGTTGTGCTAGTTCTATAATCTCCGTATGAAGGGCATCTAGTGAAACTCCCCAAGAAGACTCCATAAAAATAAGATCATTTCCATAATGATTTAATTCCCCGCTTTCTGTTCTCGCTTTAATCTCACCATTATCATATAAGAAAGATCCAATAGGAGCATCCCCATAAACATTTGTTCCTCCAGATGTAAAGAAAATATCATCCCCCCCATCACCTATAAGATATACCTCGGTATTATCTGTAATAAAAACATCATCTCCATGTATTAAAGAGCCGACGACCCCTTCATCAACACTTGTGCCAGGTTCCGCTTTAACACTAATTGCGTTAGGAAAATGATCGCCAAAAATATATCCTTCTCTTTCAGACACTATTCCAGCCAGTAAAATAATATCATCTCCACCTCCTCCAAACCATCTTATATACCTAAGTGTACCCCCCATCAATATATCATTTCCATCCCCGCCCACCATCAAATAAGAATTTTTTTCATATAGGATATCCTCATCAATATCAGGCATCGATTCTAAAATATCAGAATTAAATTTCGTTGAATATTCTCCTCCATAAATAATCGAGTTTACTCCATAACTTGTGATTAAATCCTTGCCATATCCACCGTTTAATTTATCAGAAAATCCATGTGAAGTAATATAATCATTTCCATCAAGTCCATATATAGTGTTAGATCCACCATCGCCGTTTAAATAATCATTTTTATATCCTCCATTTATTTTATCATTGCCATCTTTTCCAAATGCCATTGAATCTTTTTCTGAAGTGGCCATACTTATTGTTTCTGAATATTCAGTTCCAATAATATAATTCTTGCCCTTCCCCCCTACGAGGCCAAAAGTATCTCCTTTAAATTCTTCCACATCTTTAGTTGGAATCATAGTAAGATCCGCCTCGGCAGAAGCACAGCTTACATAATTTGTTGTGTATCTTATAGTAATTTTATTCCCTTTATCCGCGCATTGTCCAGCATAAATATACACAGGATCCTCTTTTCCAATAATAAATGCCCTATAGTAAATTGGTATTTCACAATTTGCAGGAGTATTAATAAAGGATTCAGGATTTCTCGCAGTTAGTCTTGAAGGCAGGCAATGAATACTCCCATCTACATTTATTTCATCAGGCACTTTTCCTTCTAAATACGCAATATTAACTTCGTTTGCAGGTTGAAATGGACAAACATCTTTATCTATAAATTGAGGATTTTTCATTTCCTCTCCGCCTGCAAACAAATATTGCAGAATATAAATTGCATCTGTTATATCCAATCTTAGATCATTGTTTACATCGCCTGCATATTCACACCCTCCTGCTCCACCTTTAAATAAATGATTCAGCATGCTGATAGCGTCAGTTAAATCAACTTTTTCACTTTCATCAAAGTCTCCTGCCTGAATTATCTCTTGACCAGTGGCAAATGAAATAAAAGACAAACTAAATAGAATCGCAACCATCACCACCCTTTTTTGCATAATGTATTATCGAATGAGAATTTATAAATATGCCGGATAATTTTGGCTGTTATTTTACCCCTTCAGTATGTATTTTCAGCATTAAATAAAACTCTAGACAAACCTCTTTAGCCAAATCAAAATATAAATCCTTGCAATCTTCTAATTTTCTTCTTATAGTCTCTTTGGATACTCTCGGATGAGTCATAGTAGAACAATTATGAACTGTATCGGCAAGCTTTACTATCTGAACTTGATAATCTGCATTTTTTATTCTTTCTTTATATGCCTCTCTATCTACGTCTCTTGTTAATTGAGAAACAATTCTTGCAATATTAGTGTTGAACTCTCTTTTAATGTATTCCCTTGTAACTCCACAATCTTCAATAGTATCATGCAACCAAGCAGCACAAAGAGTATCCTCATCATCTATTCCAATTTCTTTTAGCAGACTAACAACACCCGCACAATGAGTAATGTATGGAGTTTTTCCATCTTTTCTTAGTTGCCCTTCATGGGCCTGTGTTGCGAACTTACTGGCTTTCGATTCAAGATTCATCTATCCTTCTCCCAAATAATCTCCATTTATCATTTTCTCAGATAGGAAGCCCAGATGTCATCTTCTTTATTATCCCAGATTTCTTTTAAGGATTCCTCATTATATTTTAAGATATATTCAAAATCGTCTTTCATAGTATTAATCATTTCTCTTGTGCTTAATCTTCTCTCTATCCTATTAAACTCACAATAAGATGTAATTTTTAAACTTTGCCATCAGGAAGGATATACGAAAAAATGGATCAAATCTTATAAATATGGCGGAAAGAAAGTTCTCATATACTGATTTAGATTAATTTTAATGCTTCTAAGCAAGTTTCTTCTAGATTTTCATAAACTCGTTTATCTGGAGCATCTAATTGCAAGTCGTAAGAAATCGTTCCTAACTCTGGAAATTTTCCATCACTACCAACACAAAATCTGATAGAATTATCGTGCTTATAGTTAGTCATCCATTGACCAATTTCTAATCGAGTCATTGCTCCATAAACTTTATTACAATCATGTTGCTCCTCTCCCGGTAACCAGAATAAGATTGCTCCAGCTTTAGATGCAATATCTAAATAATGTCTTTCCCAGGCCCTTTGTCTAGAAAAATAACTTTCATTTCCCTCAGCAACATATTGTGTAATTTCCTCTCTTATTCCTCTTCTAGGAGAAGCAATAGTTATGTTTTGATTTTGTGAAAATAGAAATTTAATAGCTTCATCCTGCCAATTGGGAGCACTTCTTATTGGACCAGCAAGAAAAATTAAAGGAGTATCAATTTGAGTTACGTAAGTCTTAGGTATTATAACTTTAGCCATAATTTTATGTTCAAATTGGACTTTATAATTATTTATTCAGTAAAAAAACTATGTGGGAACTTTTGTTCTCATATATTATAAATATGCGTGAAGTTTTGTTCCCACATAGTGATTTCTGATTTCCATGAGCTGTAAAGTAAATGTCCCACAAAAGCAAGAATGTTTCCCCGTACTAAATTCAAAATAAAAGCCGTCATTAAAACAGCTAAGAGAAATTATAATCCTGATGTAAGATCTTTAAATATTCTTTTGTCTTTTTCGGTGATTGGTAAGTTCCATCTATGAAAGCCCTGTCGAGAAGCCGCAATTTGGGTTTTCCTATCTGGTGATCCGTCACCATCTTCGTCAACTAAGCTTGCTCCCAAACTAATTTCTACATTTGATTTATTTCTGGCACGAGGGTACATAGGTTCGTACGCTGCCCTCTGCGCATATTGTGATGGTATGTAATTTGCAAGCTCGCGACCACCATAGCAAATGCCAACAATACCAATTAATACAAGTCCATCTTTGATACATTCTTTTAACTTTAATGTCATGATACCACTATGCAGTTACTATTTATAAACCTTGTTGTTTATTTAATTCATCAACAGAATTAAAATTAGATGTAAAACGAATAAAATAATAAAATCCTTAGATAATGTTTTAGAGTAATCGTCTTCAGATTATTAATTTTCTAGAGCTAAAACACTATGTGGGAACTTTTGTTCTCTGATATTATAAAGATGTCGGACATTTTGTCCCATATCTTAGAGTGAATAATTAAATAAATTTTCGCAAAAATAGGAAATAATATAAAGTGTTATTTGGGATAATCTTTATGATACAAATAAGAAATTACCGGCCAACCGACTTTTCACAAGTTGAAGATATATTAAAACTGGGAGGGCTCTTCTATGAGCAGATAGACAATGCCCGAGCTTTAGAAAAGAAGATTGAGCACAACCCAGATACAATAATAGTTGCAGTTGAGAATGAGAGAGTTCTTGGAACTGAGGTTATTGTGCCAGATTTTTTCCCCTTTATATTTAGACTTGCAGTACATCCAGCATTTAGAAAGAAAGGGGTAGGAAGACAATTAATGCAAAGAGGAGAGGAAATATTGAGATCAAAGGGTTATGAACATGT
Source organism: Nanobdellota archaeon (assembly GCA_030648155.1). Classification (GTDB taxonomy): domain Archaea; phylum Nanobdellota; class Nanobdellia; order Pacearchaeales; family GW2011-AR1; genus JAUSIK01. The sequence goes on from JAUSIK010000019.1 coordinate 22,861, forward strand.
AAACATTTTGGTTGCTTCAAACGATCTAGAACTTCAAGAATATTACCAAAAACAAGGATATGAAAAGGGAAATACATACACTTGGATGTATAAAGAATTTAAATAACAAATTATTTTTTCTCCACAAGATAGAGGCCAATTTGTCTCCAATCTTATAAATATAGCGGATATTATCCACCATAATTTATTCTGTTTTCAATGAGTAATTAGTAGCTCTCCATTCTTCATATTGCCCAAATAAAAACCCATCCAATAAATCATCTAAAGAAAAACTTTCCCACTTTTTAATATGGTAGAGCTCATGCCTAAGAACTTTTCTGCTTTTATATATTGGATTAAACTTAATAACATACTTTTCGGAGTCTATTTTAAAAGAATGTCCTCCCTGAACGGCTATATCATCTTCACATGAGATATCTATATTTTCAAGACCTAATTTTTGTTTCTCCAATTCTAGGCCTTTCAAGAAATCATCTTGGCTAGAATAAACTACTGGATTTGCAAGATAAGCTTCTCTATTTCTCTGAACATTCAAGTAGTCTACTGTAAGATATAAACCTGCCCACAAACATAATCCCATTACTAATTTTCTAGCACAGATACCCCTTGCTATTTTTCTTATCATGGTTAATCATAAAAATAAGCGTATTTAAATTATGCTCCACTTTTGGGTTGATTTTTTGAGGGAAATTCTCTCCTCTATCTAAAATTATAATAGTAAGAATCTTTTTGCCTTGTTCTCGGCTCTTCAAGATTATGTTTTTTTAAAAATTCTCCTCTTATATAAGGTGTTTCATCTCTTTCCGACATTCCACCTAATACATTTCCGATAGTAGCCATAGCAACAGCTTCTCGTCCACCATTACCATTATCTGGTCCTAAATCAATTCCTTTTTCATTTCCCAAAAGACTTTTATCCCACTTCCAATCATTAGAATCTAATTTATAAAGAGTTATTAAAAAGTCAGTAGCAGATAAAACAGGAATATCTGCAACCATTAGGGCAAAGTTTTGCGCTGCGTCTTCTCCGCGTTCTCTTTTTACTAGTTGATAAATATTTTCTAACCTTCTACTGTCTAAATCAGCCGCTATTGCCCCCCTACCACTATAATACTCTGGACGAGCAGACATATCATTCATAGTGTTGATCATTTCCATTGCGCTTAATTTTCGTTCTAATCCCATTTAATTCGCAATATGTAGTCATTTTTAAACTTTGCCCTCAGGAAGGATATACGAAAAAATGGATCAAATCTTATTAATTTGTCGGACATTTTGTCCTCTATCTTAGAAACCTTCGTAAACAGTCTCTTTAGATTTAAAGAAATCTTTCGTAAAACTAACTGCTCTTTTTTCATCAAAGTCTTTGCAGGTATAAATTATAATCGAGAAAAATTTCGAACTTGACCAAATGTAAGCTGAAATTCCAGAGTCAATCAAAGGGACAAAAGCATCGTAGCCCTGATTTTCTTCCTTTCCTTCTCCTCCAGGAGAAAAGATTATTGGTTTTCCATACATCTTTAAATTCAAATGAGTTGTTATATTTTTGAAATAATCCTCAATAACCTCTTTATTAATATTAATTGTATAGAATCCTTCTATTAATACCCTTTGCCTTTTTACATTTAGAGCGATGTTTTTCATTTTATAATTAATAAACCTAAGTTTAAATAAATTTTTATCTCCATAATATGGTGGACAGAAAGTCGCACAATTTATAAATATATTGCTACGTTTGTAGCACTATATTAGTTTATTTGGATAAAAGTCAATACCGTAATCTTCAATTATTTGTATGAGTTCATAATCTTCAACTAAACTAAATTTACTTCTTAATTCTATAACAAATTTTTGTAAATCCTTAGCATCAAGTGGCTGAATCTCTATGTCTAAATTCCACTTGCCAAGCAATTTAGTATTTGCAAGAATTCCTTCCTTCCCCTGTACAAATTCTATTAGTTCTTTTTCTTGTTCGATTTTTGAGTGGTCATACTTAATAAATATCTTATAAGAAAGCCTGTTAAAATGTTTGAAATTAACCATCATTTTATATCCTTTGATTATTTTCTGTTTTTCTAAATTTTCGATTCTATTTTTTATAGCGTTTCTTGTTAAACCTACTTTTCTTCCAATTTCCTCATAAGATAAACGGGAATTGTGTTTAATTACAGACAATATTTTTTTATCAACAGAATTTATCTTAACCTCTTTCTCTTTTTCAAATAGGACTATCCTATTGCGCCTTTTGTTCTTCTTTAAAAAATATCCATAATCATAAAGAGCCAACTCTAATAGAGGAAAGATATCATAACTATAAATTACCTTCTTATTTTTCCAGAGTATCTGATTGAATAATCTTTCAAAGTCGTTTGCATTCTGTGCCCATATATCAACAATGATGTCAAAAGAACCAGATACAAATGCGACCCAGAATGTTGGATATTCTTCAAACAGATGCTTAACAAATTTTGAGTATTCTTCTTCAGGCACATTTCTTAATTTAATGTGGGCTCTAAACAAAGAATATCCAAGTTTACCTAATTCTATCAGCGTAAAAAAAGAATAAATGGTTTTTTGAGAAATTAATTTCTTAATTCTATATTCTGTAACTTGCTTACTCATAATGGTTTTTTTAGCTATTGATGATATTGGCTCATTGGAATTTCTATCCAAAATATCTAAAATCCTTTTATCCTTCAAATCTAGCTTCAAATTTTCCATTTATTGACAAGAGTAACTTTATATATTTAAATCTTGCCGTTTGTCAATAAAATATAAGATAAGTTTTATTTATTGTATTTTCAGCAATTTTTTATGGTATTAACTAGAAAACAGGTAGGTAACGATTGGGATAGCTGGACATGGCAGCAACAGAATGCAGTCAGAGACGTGAACGAATTAAGAGAACATTTTGCTAATGTTCCTGCACAATTCTTTGATAAAATAAATGCCAATTCTAGCAGATTGAAATTTCAAATTACTCCCTATATGTTAGAAAAAATTCCTGCAACTATTTCTCAAGAAGATTTAGAAAAGAATCCTTGGTTTCTTCAGTTTTTTCCACTCGGTGAAGTTTATACTCAAGGAGCTGACGCTTATAATGGCACAGATAACTGGGAAAATGGACCAGAATTCCCTACTAGCAATTTGCACCACAAATATACAAACAGAGCACTCGTTAGATTTAGAAACTGTTTGTCTTATTGTAATTTTTGTTTTGAAGCGTTAGGAACGTTAGAAAAAAACCCTTCACCATTCAAAATCTTCAAGTGGGACGATTGGCAAAGGTCTTTAGAATACTTAGCACAAAGACCAGAGATAGAAGAGGTTATTTTAAGTGGGGGCGAACCTCTATTATTATCTGATTCTAAACTAGAACAAATACTTAGCGACATAGATGGAATAAAAAAGAAAGATGGAACTTCTAAAATTAGATTCAAAAGAATACACACAAGAGTTATGACCCATAATCCTTATAGAATTACTGATGAGCTTGTTAGGTTAGTCTCTCAATATCGCATTAATGAAATGGCTCTTCACATAGCACACCCTAGCGAGGTAACACAAGAGGTAGTGGAGTCTATTGGGAAAATAAGAGATGGCGCTGGGAGATATTCACCTATGATTGTGGCGCATACTCCTCTCTTAAGAGGAATTAATGACCGTGCAGAAATTCTTTGGGAACTTTTTGGAAAACTATACGAAAATAATGTAAAGCCTTACTACCTTCTTCATACAATGCCCCATACACCATTTGCAAATCAGCAAAGAGTGTCTGTTCGCGATGGAGTAAGGTTAATGAAACAGCTTAAAAGACACAAATCAAATATAGCAATACCTGAATATGTAATAGTACATTATGACGGCAAACAGACAGTTCCATTAGAATTAGCAGGTACACCAGAATTTCAATATACACAAGACTCTGGTGGTAACCCATTAGTTAAGTTTAGAAATTGGCGTGAAAAATGGGTTGAATATCCAGATGTAAGAGATAGTCTTTCGTAATATACTGCCCTTTTTGTAGTAGCAGATTATAAATAGGGACTTCAAAGTGAAGACCTTATTAGGAAACGATAATTTATATAAATAGAGTCAATCTTTAATAATTATGGAAATAAAAGAAGCTCAAGAGAGGATTAAAGATTTTGATATTGCTAGGGGTTGGGCAGATAATTGGAATTTGAAAGATTTAGCTTTAAACATTACTGAAGAGGTAGGAGAATTTTGGAGTTTGATTAAGTGGATTGACGATGAAAAACAAAAAGATGTTATAAGAAACAAGAAAGCAGATGCTTCTGATTTTGTCGGAGACACCTTATTTCTTTTGTTAAAGCTTTCAAATCAGATGAATATAGATGCCGCTATATCTTTACAAAATACTCTTGATGAATATGAGAAAAGAATGCCTCCAGAAGTTATGAGAAAAGTAGGACATGCAAATAAACTTGCAGGCGGACATGACAATAAAGATTTTAATTCTCAAAAGTAATAAGGTACTCAAAAAGAATACCCTATTATAAACATGCCGTACATTCTCTCCTCTATCTTAAACAGAAGAATTAATATTTTTTATCTTAATACCAATAACACCATATTTTTGTTCATCTTCCTTTGTATATATCTCATAAATCTGATCAACAAATCCCGCCTTATCATAATATTTTGGATATCCGAAGGAGCTCATAGGAAAATCACTAACTAACTCTGCAAAAGTTTGATATCTAACTAATCCAGTAACCTTGACCTCTAACTTTTCGTCTAATTCAGGCAGTTTTGAAAATTCTATTACATCTCCTAAATTAAGGCCCCGTCTTTTCTCGTCAAAAAGTCTAATCTCAATTATTTTTCTCCCAGATTTAATTCTACAAAACGGACTTTCATTAAGCTTCATCTGGTGCTTCATCCAAAAATAATCATTGAATAGTTTATAATAATATGTATAGGATATTTATTGCTATTTTAACACTTTTTCTTATGGCTCAAGAAAATTAATTAAAGAGTTACAATTAACTAAACAAAACATTATTTATCTTAAGGCTTATCTAGCCTTCCTAATTTTTCATTATATTCCTTATAAAAGAAATGAACACCTACCTTTAATATTTCTTCTAGTTTAATTCCATTTTTTAAATCTTCCTCAAGACCTGTAGTCACTACCCTAGCTAGAAAATCGAAATCTCTCCTTGCAGATAATTCTCCTACAAAGGCTTCTTTTTTTTTGCCATACACAGTCAATCCATCTGAATAAACAAGCTTAACTATATCTAATAAATTAATATTACCCTGTGAAAAATACGGCCAAACATCCCTGAATCCTTTTTTTTCCTCTTCAGTTATTTCGTACCCTAAGTATGTTAGAATTTTTAATCCATCTTCAGCATCATATTCCATCAACATATTAAATTCACTTTTATTTAAATATTATTTCATTCATCAACGCATCTAATATACATTCTAAATATTTAAATATTCTAATAAAACAAATTTATTTACATGGAAGAAGATTTCGTAACTCACGATCCAAGAAGCTATAATCTCTTAGAATCCTCTGAATTTACAATTTCAAGAGCACAATCATCCTCAAATAGAATAGTTAATCTCTCTAGGGGGTCAAATTATTTTAAAAAAGAAAATCTAACTCCTAAATACCTGTTAAAAATAAAAAGACTAGGGTACAAAATAAATATTTAAAAACTCATCACATCTATTTGTTAAATGGAAAAAGCGGTCAGATCAATTATAACTTATTGTACTTCTGTAATTGCCTCATCATCAGCAGACTTCATAGTCAGAAACGATTTAGTAGAAGACGCAGGAAGATACAATCCTCTTTTTGAACAAAGGTCAGAAAGGCCATTCAGGCTCTCAAGGCACTATGATACTCAACCATATTATAAAAAAAATGATTCTCCAAAACGCCATTCAAAAAGGCAATTTTCTCCAAGGTATGTTTAAATACCATCCAAAATTAATCCTTTCATGACAAATAAACATCATTCAAGCAAGCAAAGCAATAATATTTCAGTTGGAGGATATCATTTTTTCCCCCCTACTTTATGGGAAAATGATCCTGTGTCGATAGATTTAGATAGAAGATACGAAATGTGTGATTTAGGTGAAATATTAGGCCAATATATAGGGAGAACTGTAAAATACAAGGTTTCAACAAGGCATCATAAAGAGGGAGGGGCAGGTGTATTAATTAATAAAAACAATCGTTATAAAATTAAGGGAGGAGTTGCCTTGGATCTGCAAAAGGCAGTCCATGAAGGAAAATTTCATGGGCTTGAGGGCATAACTCATATTCATCTTAAAATAGATAGAGAAGATTTTTCATCAAGAAAAGCCCAATAATAAAAACAAAAGCCTTTAAAACCACCATTTCTACTTTTATTTATGAGTAACGAAATTGAACTTAGGTTAGAAGTAATAAATCATTTCAAAAACTATGTATCAAATCATAAATCTCCCAATGAGATTTATATGTCAAATGAAAATGGGGAATTTACTCTCATTGACATTTTAAATGAAATAGAAACAAAATCTCCTTTAGGAAATGTTTTTTATGAAGCGTATAAGGAGTATTATCAATTAAATGAAGTTCAAAAAAGAGAAGCCAATAAAGACTGCCAAACTCGAATAATCAATAATAATCCTGTTAATTTTTATTATCCTTCTTTGAAAAGAGCTCAAATCTTATAAAAATTATTATCTATTAAACTAACCCATACCCAAAACCTTAAAAATTCCTTAAACTTATTAAAAAGACAAAAAGAGGTTAAATGGCATCAGAATTCGTTTCACAGTTCTTAATACCCGCATCCCTTGGAGGTATTGGAGGAATAACAAGAGGTTTTATAGGTCTTCTCAAAGCCTTAAGTCTAAGAAGAAGAATTTTATGGAACTATTATATTATAACGGTAATAATAGCTGCCATAATCGGAATCTTTGTTGGAGTAGTTTTCAACTTTGATTACAGGCTTTCTCTAGTTGCAGGCTACGCTGGGACAGACATCTTGGAAGGCATTTACAAATCCTTCAAAGTCCAAAAAGTTTATGTCAGAAAAGGAAAATGAATGAACTAACTATCAATCTAGATGAAATTGTAATGAATATAGTAACTAGAAGGGCAAAACGTAATTTACTAACTCCAAAAAAATTAATTGAAGACATTGTAAGGCGAAGCATGCTGTCATATAAAGACTCTGGAAAGTCAGCTCCGCAATCAAATATCGACGACAAACTTCTAAATATTTTCTCACGCCAAAGGCGTGGCAGGAAAAAAATTAAAAAAATAATTAATAAAAATTATTCAAAAAAATAACTTTTTATCACTCTCGACGGGTAAACCATATTTATATACTAGTGGCGCTTTAGTATCTACAAGAGTAGTAAAAAAAAGGGAAAATGATGAAAAATCGTGCAAATCTTATTTCTGGATCCATTGCCTTAGGATTATCAATTTTACTGCTAATGGTGGGTCCAGCACATGCCTTCATCCTAGATATGAACATCACAGATAAGACTCCTTCTTTAGGCGACATAACTACATTCAAATTATCCGCAGAAGTAGAAGAGAATGAAGTTGTTCCAATAGATTATTTCGTTTTGAAGCTGGATGGAGTTGAAAATACAGCCTGTAAATTTCTTCCTAATGCCACTATATTAGAAGGTTGCAGCGGAATGACCATTAGTGCTCTTTCATCTCCGGAGTTCGGTTATAGTTATGGATATGGTTTCCTTACAGGCAAATTCACTTTTGAAATAGATTTAGATACATCTTTCTATAGTGTTGGGCATTACACAACTAAATTAATTGCCTTTACAAATGGAAATTCAGTAGAATTTCTTGGCGAAGATCTAAATATCAAAGCCACCAAAGTAACTGCATGTTCAGTTAGGGCAGAAGATGGATTATTGATAGTGGAGGATAAAGAAATAACTAAAAATAAATTAAACTTTAGAATCCCACTGCAAAAAGCCTCACAAGGCCAAGGATTCCTTACAGGCCAGAACAAAGGCAGATTTTCTTACAAATTTGATGTTCAAGAAATAAAGAGAAACGATGATAAAATCTTGAGAGTTGTAACAAATGGAGAGTATAAGTTAGGCCAAAAGAAGGGAGTTATTAGCCATGCAATAATCACTTTAGATAAAAAGAAAAAGACAGTTTCTGTTGTGAATGACGTTTTCCAAGCAGAAAACCTAGAAGTTAGTTTTATGAAAGGCTGTTAAATTTTACAACAATCTTTAAAAGCCTTCTTATTGATTTTACTATATGTCTGCTAAAGAGGAGCTAGAGGACTTAATCAAAAAAGAAATATTCAAGGACTATCATGCTTTGATTGAAGATCCCTTGAAGAGTTTAGTATCAAACGTAGCAGATAGATTGCATTACGCCTTCGAGACAAGTACAGGATTTAATGGAGTTAATGGTTCGTTCATATTTTCATCCAGAGAAATGGTCGCTCTGTTTCATAATATTGGCTATACCAATGGTGAAACCCCAGTAAAATTCGGTAAAGAGTATTGCGCAATGCTCACTCCAAAAGCCAGAGAGATGTATGATAAACTAATCAGTGAAGGTTTTTATAAAACTTCCAACATTGCTAAAGTTCAAGAGTACAACCCAGGAAAAGAATAATCAATAATACTAGCCATGAGAAAGGTTTTTATTCTATCTTTTCTACCTTTACATATGAAAAAAAGAGCCAGAAAATTTTTTCCATTATTAATATATTCAATCCTATTTTTTATAATTGTAACTTCACTAATTATTGCAATAAATTTACAGCCGGATAAATCAAAAATCTTAAAAAAAACAACTGAAAATGAAGCAATATACGGCGGGCAAAACGGATTTAATGAAGGAAAAATTAACTTCCAGCCCATTGCAATTACAGAACAACAATTCACATTTTCGCCTCCGCGCATTGGTGCGCACACTGTGGCTGAATCATCAGGTGTTGTAGCTTCAAGGGTTTATCCTGGAATTTATTGGATGATTGGGGATTCTGGCCAACCTGCAAGAATTCACGCAGTAAATGAAACAGGATCATTAAAAAGATCATTTGATGTTTCAGGTTCAAGTAATATAGACTGGGAAGATATTGCCCTTGATGAAAACAACAATATCTGGATTGCTGATACGGGAGATAATGCTCAAACAAGAAATGACTACATTTTATATAGGGTGGCAGAGCCAAATCCTTTCGGAACTGGTGTAAGTGTAACACCCACAATCTTTAGGTTTATCTATCCTGATGGCAAAAAAGATTCAGAAGCGGTATTTATATGGCAGAATGTTCCTTATGTCGTGCAGAAGCGCCCGCAAAATGCACGAGTATACAGGTTCCCTGAATTAGATTCTTCAAAAACAGTTACATTGACATTTGTTGGAGAGTTCAATAATGCTAATAATTGGATAACTGGGGCAGATATTTCTAGAGATGGAAAAAGATTGGCTCTATCAAATGACGGCGCTGATTATCATTGGGTAATTGAAAGATCAGAATCTTCCGCATCTATTTCAGATTTTTTCAATTCCCCTATTAGCCAGTGGAGAATGCAGTTTTCTAACGAACAATCAGAAGCGATTGCATTTGTAAATGGAACTTATGATTTAATAGTCACTAGTGAATATGATACCCCTGCAGGAACTAATGGGATCATATGGAAAATAAATAAAGAGATGTATGATCTTACACCCTATAACTTTACATTTTCAGCAGGTGGAGATCATGGTTGGAATGCAAATACTAATGCAAGTCTTAGAAAATTAAGAGATTTACAATCTAACTTTTATTTAGCTCTTGGAGATATGAGTTACGGTCCTGCAAATACCGAAAGCGATTGGTGCAATATGGTAAAATCTTATTTAGGGAGCACATTTCCATTTGAACTTGTGTCTGGAAACCATGAAGACGATTCAAGGGTAAATGGCTACATTGGAAATTTTGCATCATGCCTTCCAGATCTATTAAATTCTAATGGAGTATATTCTGCACAGTATTATTTTGATTATCAAAATCTAGCAAGGGTTATTATGATATCACCTAATCTTAATATAGATGGCAAGGCATATTCATATAATCAAGGAACTAGCCAGTATAATTGGCTTTCTGACTCTATTGATCAAGCGAGATCAGCAGGAATCCCATGGATAGTGGTTGGAATGCACAAAAATTGCATAACTCCTGCTACAAAATCATGCGAAGTGGGAGTAGATCTAATGAATCTTTTAATTACAAAGAAAGTGGATTTAATTCTGCAAGGCCATGACCATATTTACGCAAGATCTAAACAATTAAGCTGTCTTTCTTTGAATTCATACAATCCATCTTGCATAACCGATGATGGTTCGGATAGCTCCTACTCTAAAGGAAAAGGGCCCGTTATAGTTATCGATGGTACTTTTGGAAGATCTTTATATTCAATTAATACTGCCGATACAGAAATTGGATATTTTTCGAAATGGATGGGGGAAAATGTTAACCCTTCATATGGATTCGTTCAATTTAGTGTAAATGAAAAACAATTATCTTCCAGATTTATTTTATCTTCAGGGACATATACTGATTCATTCACAATAAAGCAATCCTGTGATAATGCTGATTTTGATCAAGATGGTTATAATAGCAATTTCTGCGGAGGGAATGATTGTAATGATTATAATAATGCTATCAATCCATCTGCACAAGAAATATGTTCAGATAATGTAGATAACAACTGTAATCTCCAAATAGATACTAGCGATGCATTTTGCAGCCAGCCAAAGGAAATCGAAGCATTTAATAGAGATGGACAGACTTTCTTAACATGGAAGGAATTTAGTGATTTCTTCATTGAAAATTTAACATTTGAAGAATATATTTCTATATTAAATACCTATCCCCAAATTAAATATGGAATTTATAGACATACATCTCCTATAAATTCTTTAAATCTGGCCCAAGCTGAAAAAATTGCCGAAGTAGGAATTGGAACAGGATACAATAGATATCTTTATGGGGCTAATAGTTATTCATCTTCTAGAGACATACCTCGATTTGTAATACAAGAAGGAATCGGTGGATGGAATTCTGGTGAGTTGCCTTTGAATACAGGTTTATATGTTCATACAACTACAGAGCCAAACGGCGAATTCTACTATGCAGTAACATTTATCAACAATACTATTGAAAATGTAAACGATTTTTCTTCCTCTAATTCATTGCAAAGTCGAATTTCAGAAAACTTGAATAATGATTGGAGGCCCATTATTCAAAATTCAAGCCAAAGATCTTACCTTGTTCAAGGTCCGCCTAATAAGGCATACACATTTAATACAGAAATCTATACAAGATGGGAAGCTCCACCACTAACTAATTTGGCGACACAAGCGCAAAATTACCGAGTAGAAATACCAGTAAACGTTCAGCCCCCATATAAGGTAATGGTTATGTTGCACTCACATTTAAGCAATCTTCTTGAAATGGCGTCCCCTTATTATTTTGATGGAATTATTTTAGCAGCAAATGATTTCGTCCCTATTTCTTCTCCAATGAGCACTTGGTGGTCAGGTTGGAATGAAAATTATAATTTTACAGACACCTCAAAATGTTTTAGAGGGGAATGTTCCAACATGGGCAAGTACTATACGAGGGATCGAGTTGTTTCATTCTTAGAATGGTCAAAAACAAATTGGCAAATTAATGATCAAAAGATAGGATGTTCAGGTGCATCCATGGGCGGTACTGGTGCTAGAAGATTTTGTTTGCAAAATCCTCAAATATTTAGTTATGTAGTAGGGAAAGTTGAGGGAAATCCTCAAAATGATTTTGAACATCTCTTTGGAAAACCAAGCGATGGCGTCATTAACGATAATGGAATTCCAATATGGGACGAGCTTAATATCACTTATTGGCTGAGAGAGAACCTAACTAGAGAAACCCCATTTATCACATTTTCTTATGGGAAGCCGGATAATATATTCAATTGGGGTAACTCGATAGAATTTTATAGGGCAATGAGAGATACAAGGAGACCATTTATATTTCGTTGGGGGACACAAGGCCATAGTCAGTCTGTTTTATCTGTTGGATTAAATACCACTAATAATGTATCAATTGAAACAATGGAATTTCTAAAAAATAAAGCTTTGCCTGCTTTCTACAATTTCAGCTTGGATAATAATCCAGGAAACGGAGATATTAATGATGGGGACATTGAAGGATTTATTAATGGATACCAAAGATGGGATCCAAATACAATAATTGATCAGCCAACTCATTTTGAAATGGAAATGTGGCTGATAAATAAGTCTTCCAATATTACTGGGACAATGGACATAACTCTTAGAAAATTGCAAAGTTTTGCAGTAGTATCAGGTCAATCATTTAATTGGAAATTAATGGAGGATGCTTTAATTGTTAAACAAGGAACGGGAGTAGTAGATGAATGGGGGCTTGTTAATATTGAAAATATTGTATTGACAAACTCAACAAAGAGAAATTTAGTAATAGACACATTAAGTGTTTCTAACCCATTATGCGGAAATAATATTGTAGAATCTGGAGAGGCGTGTGATGATGGAAATACCGACAATGGAGATGGATGCTCCTCAATTTGTACTGTTGAAGTGCCAGCTTGTACTTTAAGCAATGCTTATTGGTTAACAACTAATGCAGTACAAGGACAGAGTGTTAGCTTGAGAGTTGAAGGAAACAATTGTAATGGAAAGACATTAGACTTCAATGTTTACGAAGCTGATGATGCCGATCCAGATGAAAACGCTAATATTAATCCAACAAGTGTTACGTTTGTCAATAATCTTGCTACTGGAACATGGAATGCAGAATGGCAATGTGATGGAGATTTTGGCGGGGTTTGTACTTATGGAGATCCAGAATATTACTTTACAGCAACGGTAAGAAATGAAGGGACAAGTATTAGCAGTGAAGGAAGAGCAAGTGGAAGTTTAGATATTACTGAATTAAGTGCAACTTGCGGTAATGGAATATTACAAGGAACTGAACAATGCGACGACGGAAATACAATTAATAGTGATGCATGTACAAATTCATGCACATCTGCAATATGCGGAGATAATATTGTAAGAAGTGGGTTTGAAATTTGTGATGGAAATACAAGAATATGTACTATTAATGGTTATGCAGGAACACAGGCTTGTAATAATCAGTGCAACGCATTTAATACTTGCATTGCAACAGAATCATGTGGCGACGGAAGAATTAATGGAAATGAAATTTGTGACGATGGGGCAAATAATGGAAATGCTAATAAATGCAATCTTCAATGCACAGAAATTACTGCTTCTCTTTGCGGAAATAGTATTACCGAAGCAGGAGAACAATGCGACGACGGAAATACTATTCAAACAGATAGTTGTTTGAATACTTGTGTGAGCACTACATGTGGAGATGGTATAGTACAAAGTCCAAATGGGAATAATGTAAATGAAATATGCGATGATGGTGTAGACAATGGAAATGCCAATAAGTGCAATTCTCAATGCACTGGATTAACCTCGGCATTGTGCGGTAATAATATTATAGAAACTGGTGAAGCATGCGACGATGGAAACACAGTTAATACTGACGATTGCACAAACTCCTGCATTACTGCTGTTTGTGGCGATGGAATAACTAGAATAGGTATTGAAGAATGCGATGCGGGCACTATTGGAAATTCACAATGCACTTCCTTATGTAAATTAACAACATGTGGCGATGGAATAATACAAAGTCCAAATGGAATTGGTGTAAATGAAATTTGCGATGGGGGTTCTATGGCATGCAGTGAGAATGGATATAATGGGGTTGCAGGTTGTAATGGATTATGCACTGCCTTTGCATCTTGTGTATTGACAGAATCATGCGGTGATGGAATAATACAAAGTACTGCTGGAGAGACATGCGATGATTCTAATAATATCGATGGAGACGGTTGCAATGCTTTGTGTAAATTGGAAGTTCTAGGATGTGATGATATAGATGGAGATGGATATGGGGTAGGCGAGACATTAAGCTGTGATTCATTAGAGATAGACTGTAATGATAATAATATAAATATTCATCCTAATGCAATAGAAATATGCAACGGCATAGATGATAATTGTGCATTAGGCATTAGCGATGAAATAACTAATACATATTATCTTGATGGAGATAATGATCAATATGGGAATGCGAGTTCTACTATTAAAGCATGTACAGCTCCTTTAGGATATGTCCTTAACGGATTGGATTGCAATGATGATGATGTTCTGGTTTATCAGGCCATAGCATGCACTTATAATTCTCTTAGTTGTGGTGCTTATCAGTTATGCGCACAAGAATGCCCTGTTCCTCCAGCAGAAATTTGCGGGAACAATGTAGATGAAAATTGCAATGGTGCGATTGAACAATGCTCCATCGCAAGTCCTGTTCTATTATATTTGAATCCTAAGAATGTTACGTATAAAAATCAATTGATTCCTCTTAATTTCACAGCAATTGGGGCAAGTAATTGCTGGTATGTTTATGATGGAGTGCAGTTTA
>JAUSIK010000020.1 GCA_030648155.1 Nanobdellota archaeon
ATGCTGATGCAGAACAGAACATCATTATAAATAATCAATCGTTCTATCTTGGAAAAGAATACAAAGAAGTTAATTATGATTATCCTTTATCTTATGGAGATTACGAAGTATCTGTTGAAAAAGGCGATGTATCTATATCAAATGGCTTCCTTATAGCTCCTAAAAAGGAAAACTGGTTTGATTTCCCTTATATAATTCAAAAACAAATCTCAGATCCAGATTTTATTATTTTTGACAATACCCAAATAGAATTCACACAAGAGGGTTTCATTCTATCTGAAAAACTTCCCTCAATGCAAGAGCAGAAAATATCTTTAAGGGCAGATAAAAAATATCAACTAAAGTTAAGAACTGCAGAAGTTGAAATAGCATGAGGGTAAAGCTTATAAACTTCTTTCAATTAGGTAAAATATGAATGAAGATCTAATACTATTGGATGAATCAATGCAGGACTTAGAATGGTTTCAAAAAAATTCTAACGAACTAGCAGTTGAATATGAAGGACAAATCGTTGCTATAAAAAATAAAAGAATAATGGCTAATGCTAAAAACTCACAAATGCTTTTAGAAATCTTGGAAAGGAATAATGTAGACCCATCAACCGTAATAATTGAACGCATTCCTCATAAGGGTGAAATAATCATTTTATGAGGATAAAATTACTTACTTATTTAGAAGAAAAAAATAATCTTTATCTAAATTCCTCGGTTCTTTTAAAAACGCCCCATAAGAAAGTCGTTACCAAATTTATATTAGACACTGGTAGTCCAGAGACAATCATTAACTATACTGATGCATTGCGTTTGAACATTCCATTAAATAATCTTACAGAAAGCAAGATAATAAGAGTAGGAAGTAGGAAATATCACGGATATTTTTATGATAGACTTAGTATGACATTTATAACAACCGATAAAAAGCAAATTGAAGAAAAGATGAGAATCATAATAGTAAGACCTACTTCTTTTAAAGATATTGAAGAGATAGATATGCTTCCTACGTTATTAGGAATGAATTTCCTTAAAGAAAAAGGATACAAGCTATTCTGCGACTTTTCAAAAGACGAAGCCTATTTGGAAAAGTAGTTTTCCAAACTATGATTTTATAATAAAGGAATCTATATGGCTGGAATAGTTCCAGCTGTTTCTATAACTAATTTAGACATCTTTCTATCCAATTCTTTAGACATTTTAACTTCTATAATAAGAAAACCATCTTGTTCTCTAACTATTATCTCATCATGTTTATTTTCTTTCATCATATATTAATATAATCTATGTCCTTTTTATTCTTTTATTTTAACCATTAAACCCACTCCCCAATACTCACACAACCTATTTAACAGAAAAAATGCACAATTTTCATTATCAAAAAATCCATTTCTGTTGTCGAGGGAGTACACCATATATACTAAACTGTCCCTTTATCAGGTATTGCACAACAGAAATGCTTTAATAAGGGGTGTTTTATTGATTTGCAATGGTGGATAAAGAGGAAGATTATAATTGGGAAAAGAGGTACAAAGAGTGGAAGGAAATTCAGAGTAAACTTCCAGAGAGCCCTGTAAAGGAAGCTCCATTTTATCCCAATCCTGAATATGACAATAAGTCAATTGTAGAAAAAACAATAGCATCACTTAAAGAAGATTCTCAAATGTTCAAGGAAAAAATTGAGCAAGCCGAACAATCTATAGAAAAAGCACTTGACCTTAATAATCGCCCTAAGCTTAAGCTCACCCTGACAATTTTAGCTTATGCTATTCCTGCTATAATTCTTGTTGGCTTGCTCTATTACATCTTTCAGCCAGCAATTAATGCAGAATCAAATATCTATAATTTAGATATAGGGATAAAAGGAGATGATAGTTCAAGAAAAGCCCTATTTTTAGAAAAAAGTAAAGCTCTAAGTCCGCATGTACTTTATGGAAAGGAAACATATAGAGAAATAATAAAAACAACCCCATTTGAGATAAGTTTCAAATCCCCAGTGGTTATTCCGCCCTCATCTTTTGTAGTTCTTTCATTAGATGTAATTGGAACAAATTCAAATCTCTATCTGAATAATACCTTAGTATTTCCTAATTTAGAAAATTATGAATTTTTCAAAGACCTTCCAGATGGATATCTTTTTAAGAAAAAATCATTAACTTCAGATTATTTATATGAAAAAGACACTCTTGAAGAATTTCTAAAAGAAAATTATTATGGAACAACAATTTATTCTTACATCCCATTAGAATCTGAACCTATCATTGAAAATTATGCACCAACAGAGACATTTATCAATAATTCCTTTAGAAATAACTTAAAATTTCTATTCTACACAGAAAATTCAATAAATTTAAACTTTAAAAAAGAAGATTTAAACTGGTATGAAGGAGAGGATAATTATACAGTATATATTAAAGACATGGATGAAAATATAATTTATTCAGAATTTCTGGAAGATGATTTTGATGCTACGGCAAGCAATATAAAAGGCTTTCAACAGGAACATAATTTATACTTTCCTGGATTAAAAGGAGTTTATTACTTAATATTTGAAAATAATGGAAAATCAAGCGATTCAACCATAAAAAACATAAGAATAAACACAAATAAAATTGTCTATTACAGAAACTTTCTAGTTCTGAATCCAATGCAATTTTATATAAAAAATTATTTCAATAAAGGCCTAAGATTTTAC
>JAUSIK010000005.1 GCA_030648155.1 Nanobdellota archaeon
ATTATGGTTAAAAGAATAAGAAAACATTCCAAAATTATATTCCGGCTGAGGGTACCTGTCAGCAAAGAGGTCTTGCATACAAAAAGTGGAGATTTCCCGCTTAACACAGCTGGGGGCGACCGCATTTCATTTTCTGTTTTAAAAAATGAAAAAAACAATATCAAAAAAATTGAAAATGTTTCCTTTGAAATCAATATTGATAATAATTGGGTATGGGTAGTGAGATATGACGATCATGGAGGAATCGGGCTGCTGCATAGACATATCAGAATCTCTTTAAAAGATGAGAGTAGTGTTGAATCCTTATCTGGAATAAAAAAATACAAAAATAAGGATTTTGAACTAACTTGGATAATTGATGATATCAAAAGAAATTATATGGTATTCAGAAAAAATTTCCTAAAAGAAGAGGGTCTTGACTTGTATTCCTGAAAAAATTACAGTATTATTACAATCCTTTTACTGCAGAAAGAGTTGGATAAAAATATGAGTACAAAAATACAGACGGATAAAAATATTGATTTAGCAGGAAAACTATTGAAATATTTAACACAAAGTAAGAATGTGCCTGAATTACCTCAGGATGTGTCTTTTGTGCCATTTTCTAATACAGACAAGGCATTAAATCTAGCTAATGATGAATTATTGGAAAAGATATCTATGGACGAAAAACCAGTAGTAAAAGCTGAAGAACCAAAAAATAAGAATGATTCCTGGATAATAACTCCTGTAAATTTCTAAGAATTAAACTGAATTTTCCACAATAGCAATTTCTTCCGGCGTGAGGCCGCAAAGTTTATAACCTAACTGATCTATCTTCATTCTATCCTTCCTGATTTTTGGAGGTTATGTTTCATGCAAAGAAGTCTAACATTTTTTGCACTTAAGCTAGTGCCGCCTTTGGAATAAGGCAAATCATGGTCAAAATGCAAATTTGTAGTTTCCCCACATTTAACACACATTCCTTTATCTCTTTTCCAAACTTCCTTCTTTACTTCAGAAGGAATAATTCTAGTTTGTGATAATTCTATTGTCCTATGGTCACCAATTATTTTTTGATTTGTTAATTTAAGAATAAATCTAAACACATTTCGCTTTCCATCATGCACAATTTTATAATCTACTAATTCAAAAATACCTTTTAGCGACCAAACTCCGGCCATAATCTTTTCGTAGGCTTTGACTAATTCTGGCTTTCTTTTCCCGTCCTTATATTCTTTTACTGCTTCTATAAACAGGCCATTTTGGGTTAATGTGCCTGAAGACAGTTTGGCAGGTTGATCTTCGTTTTTAGGAATATTAATATAATTTCGAGGTAGATCATGCCCCTCATATTCTAGAGTTATCCCGTCCTCATAAATTTTATCTGTGTATGGAGCATTCGATCTTTGTGATAATAAGATTACAGAATATGTTGGGTTAAAACGATAATTCATTCCTCGCTGAAGAGGTTTTTTTCCTTCTGCGTCACACATTTCCCAATAACTTAATATATCGTCTTGAATTTTATTCATGTCTAAATAATACCTTTTTCTTTGAAACTAAAATAACTGCTTCCGACAACAATCATATGATCTTGAACAGATATACCTAAAATCCTACCTGCTTCAACCAATCTATTTGTTGTAATAATGTCTTCTTCTGATGGTGTAGGGTCACCAGAAGGATGATTGTGCGCTACAATAACATAAGATGCATTCTTCAATACTGCATCACTAAATACCTCTCGAGGATGGACAATACTTGCATTTAGAGATCCAACAGATACATTATTGATTATTAATTTATTTCTTGTGTCAAAGAATAAAATTGCAAAAAACTCCTTTTTCTTCTTGCCTATCTTCTCTTTAAGAAATTCAAATAACATTTGCGGCGTGTTCAATTCTTTCTTTAAATTAATTTTTTCTTTTGCGTATATTTCTAAAATATTCTGAAAGATCTTAACACCAATCGCATTTGATGGTCCAATCCCATCAATTTGCATAAGCTCATCAATTGGCGCATCAAGTACTCCGACAATGCCATTAAATTTTTTAATGGCTTCTTTAGCCATTGATTTGCAGTCCTTGCGTGGTGTATTCAGAGTTAGTAATAATTCTATTATTTCGTAATCCGCAAAGCCATCCAGTCCGTATTGCAAAAATCTTTCTCTAAGTCTTTTTCTATGTCCTTCGCCTTTATGTTTTGAGTCCTCCGTACTAACCATAAAATTTATTATTTATCAAAACTGATTGATTCGCCAGAGCTCGAGCCATATTTTATATTTTTATTTGAATTTTCAGATAATCTCTCCTTAAAATATTGCTGTGTTTCTGGATCAGTGCAATATAAATAACACCCCTTCATTCCCCGGGTCATTAGGGTTCTATAGGTATTCTTTATTATGCTATCAGATAATTTTGTTGCTTCAATCGGATTTTCTTTAATCATTCTGTTTAATCCTCTTAGTGATCTGTCAGTTGTTGCTCTTTTTGTCGGATCTGTTATTACTTTTTCCTTTCTAACAATCAAATCGGGACCGATAATTACTCCTACATAATCAAGGTCAAGGCCTTGGCAAGTATGAATACAGCCAACTTCTGTAACTGAAGCAGGATGAACTAACCATGCTTGCCCATGTTCTTTTAAATTCCAAGTAGCACTGTAATCACCAATAACAATATCTTTTAGAGTTGGATTACTTTGACTTATCCATTTCCAACAATAGCCTGCAACTATTCTGGATTTATTGTTATTTTTGTTCTTGTTGATAATTTCATTGTGCATCGATTTCACATCATCAAATATTTTAAAATCATAATCAATACTCGCTAATGTCTCATTAGCAGTTTCTTTAATTTGTAATAGATTATCTAGCCATGGCAAATAGCCATCGTCACCATTACATCTAAACTGAGAAGGTAATTCTGCTTCATGTATTGTAGCACCCAAACTTCTAGCCCACTCTTTTATGTGTTCTTTCCTGCCAATATCTTTTATGGTGACACGTTGATTTTCGTCAATAAAAAATATACTAAATTTTGATGCGTTAATAATTTCTTTTATTTGATTTTCTCCAACGTTTCCAAAAAAACCGCCAAGCTTGTTTAACCTATGCGCTTCATCGACGATTAATGTATTAAAAGAATTTACTTCTGCATTGTAGAAATTATCTGACGATGAAAATAAATTTCTTATTCGCGTAGGAGTAAGGACTCCGGCTAGTATTGCTTCAAAGACTCTTCTTGGTGCAGCATTTTTTGTAACGTATCTTACATTATTTCCTTTACTGGTTAATTCAGCAAGTAAATTTATTGCAACGACAGATTTTCCTGTTCCCGGACCCCCTTCAACTATAAATACATTTTTATTTATCTCAGTTGATCTTCTAGATAAATACAAAGCTTTTTCGTATACAAGTTTCTGATCATCAATCAATGTAAATTCTTTTTTGTGATGTTTCAACATGGAAGCCAAACAGTCGGCCAATCCTTTTGATGGTTTTATTTTTCCATTTTCAATAAAAAACAATGTTTCTTTATTATCTCCATATTTAACAAATTTTTTTATAAAATCTTGTAATTTTTTTGCATCCGTTTTATAAAAAACCGTCGCTTGTTCTGTATAAAATTTATAAAAATCGTTTTCGATAACGTCATCTTTCTCGTAATTGTGTAAATAAGCACAAGGCTCCAATGATATATTTTTTTCTTCTATACTAGTATTAAAATCTTTTATAAAAGATGCATAACTCCACACCTGATAAGAAGGGTGCTCCACTTCTCTGACAGATCCACCGACAAATGTCTTAACAACTCCATCCATTTCTGTTTTTTCTGCTTTTTTCCATCGTTTTAATTCAACTAATACAGCAATAGGATTTTTGTTTATATCTTTACCCGTGATTATGAAATCTATTCTTCTTGAAGAAGATGGTATTTTATACTCTATAGCTATGCCTGCATTGTCTGGAATATTGGAGTCATTAATAACTTTATCCATGTAGTTCATTGAATCTCTAATTGCTTCCATTTGGCTTGGACCGAACATTGGACCAGTTTCTCTAACAAAAAAATTCTCTATAGAATTAGAAAAGACATCAGTGATAAATTCTCTTTTTGTTTTAGAATAAATTATTGGCATAATTTAGAGTTTATTATATTTCGTATGTTTTCCTTTTGCTTTTTTAACAGGATATTTTTCTTCATTTTTTAAAATCTTCTTCTCTAGCGACTTTAAAACATCAATTTTCAAATCATGACCCATAAGCAAAACCCAATAAAGCACGTCAGCTAATTCTTCGCCGATATCAATCTTATTAGTTTTAATATATTTCTCGATTTCCTCTTTATTCTTCCATTGGAAATGTTCCATTACTTCCGTTGCTTCTAAAACTAGTGATATAGCTAAATCTTTTGGATTATGAAATTGCTTCCAGTCGCGAGCGTCACGAAAAGCAATTATTTTTTTTATTAATTCGTCAATTTTTTGCATATTTTCTTGCCTAATTATTGCACAAAAAGGAGTAGATTAGTAGCTTTATTGGAAATTAAGGAAGTTGGGCAGAAGTTGAGGCAGTGTTATATTGCATTTTTACTTTAGATTTGGTATATTAACACTGGAGCTGGTACTAATATACTAGCCTGTGCTTAAGTCCTCACGAGTGGTACACTCGTTTTCAGCTTAGGAATACCACAGCTAGCACCACC
>JAUSIK010000007.1 GCA_030648155.1 Nanobdellota archaeon
TTTACTTTAAGGAGCCACTTACAGAATAAGTGGACCCTCCGTGAATCGAACACGGGACCCCCCGGTGCAAGCGGGGCGTTTTACCACTAGACTAAGGGCCCAATAAGGCAAAGTCGTTTTAGTGGTTTATAAAGATTATCAAATCCTTATAAGGTAACTGTGCGGTATGTAAAATTTAGCAGACGTTAAATATAATTTCTTGTCATCAATATTATTCAAACTTTGTTTGAAAATTTTAGGAGGTGATCCCACCGCAGGTTCCCCTACGGTGACCTTGTGACGACTTAACCTACCTTGTCTTACAAAGGCTCGTCCCTAACGGGCCTCACCACTGCAAAACTCGGTTGGTTTGACGGGCGGTGAGTGCAAGGGGCATTGACTTATTCACTGGACTCTGCTAAAATCCAATTACTACCAATTCCAGCGTCACGAGGGTGAGTTGCAACCCTCGATCTGAACTAAGCTGCAGTTTATGAGATTAGCTTCTCCTTTCGGAGTTGCAGCCCTTTGAATGCAGCATTGCCGCGCGCGTGTAGCCCAGGGCATTTGGGACGTACTCACCTAACGTAGCCCGCACCTTCCTCCGTGTTACCACGGCAGTCTGCATATTGTACAATGTAAATATGCACACGGGTCTCGCCTGTTACCTGATTTAACAGGTCATCTCACAACACAGGCTGACGTCGGCCATGCATCTCCTCTCAGCGTGTCAGGTAAGCCCTTTAGACTGACCTTCATCCTGCTGTCGGTCCTGGTGAGGTTCACGGTGTGGAATCTAATTGAACCGCACGCGTCACTGGTTGTAGTACCCCCCCGCCTATTCCTTTAAGTTTCGGTCTTGCGACTATACTTCCCAGGTAGCACACTCTCCGGCTTCCCTACAGCACCGATACCTCTCGAGGAGGTACCGATGTTTAGTGTGCAGTGTTTACTGCTAGGACTACTTGGGTATCTAATCCAATGTGCGCCCCTAGCCTTCATCCCTCACTGTCTGATCCGTTCTCGTAAGGTGCCTTCGCTATTGTTAGTCCAGCAAGGATCAACGCATTTTACCGCTACCCAAGCTGTACTCCTTACGTCTCCCGGTCCCAAGCCTCGCAGTATCTCTTGCTCGCCAGACACTTAAGATGCCTGATTTCACAAGAGACTTACAGGGCAAGCTACGGATGTTTTAGACCCAATAAACGCGGTTACGACTCGGACCGCTGGGATTACCGCGGCGGCTGGCACCAGTCTTGCCCGGTCCTTATTCGTGAGATTTTTTACATCTCACAAAAGCTTTCTCAATAGAGAAAGCACTCTGGCTCGCTCTGTCACGCTTTCGCGCATTGCAGAAGATTCCCAGCTGCTGCACCCCGTAGGGCTGGGAATAGTGTCTCAGATTCCCTCTCAGGGCCTCTCCGCTAAGAGCCCTTACTGATCATCGGCTTGGTGGGCTTTTACCCCGCCAACAACCTAATCAGCCGCAGCCCCATTCTCGCGCAAATTTTCAGAGAAAAATCGTTCCAGAAATTTTCTCTTATCGGCTATTAACCTCAGTTTCCCGAGGGTATTGCCGGCTCGAGGGCAGGTTAGCTACGTGTTACTGAGCAGTTCGTTTTTCATTTCAGAGAAACAAAAAAACTTGCATGCCTAAGTGCAAGCCAGATAGCCGTAACCCCCAGCAGGATCAACTGGATTTATGTTTATTATAAAAAATTGATTTAGCTGCTGAACAGCTACGCACTCGACCTCCATGAATATTAGGTTTAAAGGAGAGTCTACAATTACTCAATGAACTCGCATACCTCATACCTTAATATGCAAATTGCCGCTGTTAAAATCAGCGACGCTAAACATTAAGGCACTCATTACAGTTACCATTTTGATAAAATTACTAGATAGGGATCGTTTATAAAGATTTCGGATTTATTTTTTATAATTTTACGACGATCATCATGCCTAAAATTAAAGTTAGAATATACAAAAAAAATAAATATTAATTTAGTTTGATGATAGGATGAACTTAGAAAAAAATAAAATAAAATTTCGAGTTGATCGAGGTGTTCTTACCATTATAGATCATTCTCCAGATAGTAACTATATTCAGGAGTATATTAATTGATATGAACTTAATTCGAAATAGTTATGTGAAAAACATAAAATTCTCGAATCCTCAGTGACTATAAAAGATTAAATAAATATTTATTTAGGCGGTGTCAAATTTTCCCAATTTTCTACAAATTCAGAAATTGGAGGCAATGTAATTTTTATTTTTCTTTTTTCAGCATAGATTTTTGCAAGTAAATAGAATATCATTCCTAAACTTTTTGCACTTTTATTATTTCCAGGTAATATTTGAGTGACTCCTTGAGTATAATTGTTTGTATCGCAAATACCTAGGATTGGAACCTTTATCCTTCTTGCATCATCTAGTGCATTTCTATCTATCCATGGGTCGCAAATTAATACTAATTCCGTTTCTCTAAAGGTATCAAGTATTGGATTTGTTAAAATTCCAGCAGGATATTTTTTTGTAAATGATTCAATGCCCATAATTTTGGAGAATAACTCAACTGCTTTCCATCCTGCTTCTCTCTTACACACTAAAATTATATCTTCAGGTGCGTAGTTTGAAAGAAAGTCAGCTGCTTCTCTAATTCTTTTATCTAGAAGCGCTGTGTTGAAAACTGCTAGTCCATCGGCACGCCTTTTATACACAAACTGTTTCATGTCCGGAGTTATAACCCTTGTTCCTAAATGTATAGAGGATTTTAAATAATCTTCAATGGGTACAAGTGTATCGATTTTTTCTTCATCTAAAGACATTTTTTGCTTTATATCTTTAGTTTCAGTTTCTGCTTCAGATACAGCTTTTTCTAATTGTTTTGCCTTTTCTAGAATGGCAGCCATCTTTGCTTTTTTATCACTAATTTCTGTTTTTGCTTCAACAATTTTCTTTTTAGAATTTGTTTTATTTTCTTCTATATTTTCTTGAACTGATTCTTCTGTTTCAGCTTTCTTTCTTGGCATTGTCTATGAAGAAATAAGGGGTTTTTAAAGATTTGCTCACAAATCTTTAATGCGTCCTCCCTATAATTTCAATAATAATTTGTATAATGGGGAATAATTTTTATTAAAAATTTAGATTTATTGGTTAGTGTATTTAGAAATTTCAAATTTAGAAAAGTTTGAATAAGGCTATTACAGTTTTTAGAAAGAAAAAAATAAGAAAATATTAGATGGAGTGGAAAGAGTAGATAGATGGTAGGGGGATAAGATGGATTTTCATCTATGTCTTTTTTTGTATCATTGCAAGGTTGGCTTTATTTTATCACTCCTTTGTTATTGATTTTAATTACCTATATGAAATAAATACCTTATTAATGAATTGTTTAAGATTGTTCAAAAAAATAATAGTGAAATTTAATTAATAATATTTAAAAGGCAATACCTTTAATACTCTGTTCAATATATCTTTTTATGAGAATTTATTTTGTTAGACATGGTCAGAGCAATTATAATGTTGGGAATTTATGCAATGATGACCCTAAAAAGAAAGTTTTTCTTACTGAATTAGGCAAAAAGCAGGCTGAAAAAGTCAGGGCTAATTTGAAGAATGAACAAATTAACGGGATATTTGTTTCTCAATTACCTAGGACCATGGAAACTGCAAAAATAATAAATAGTGATCATCATGCTCCTATCATGGTAGACTCTAGAATTAATGATAGAAAAACAGGTTTTGAAGGAAAATCTTATTTCGATTATATAAAAGCTATTGAAAAAGATAGATTTAATATCAAACCTAAAGGCGGAGAATCCTTTCAAGAAGAGAAAAAAAGAGTTTATTTATTTATAGAAGATTTAAAGAAACTTCGCTATAGAACTGTTTTGGTAGTTTGTCATGAAGAAACTATAAAGATCGCCCATGCTTATTTTAATCATCTTTCTGATGAAGAAATGCCTAATATAAAAGTAGATAATGGCCAGCTTATAGAATTTGAGATGTGAGTAGGTTTTTCTTTTTCCAAAGGCGGTAAATTTTATCTTCGACTTTATCTTTAATAAATTCTGAATCTAAAGACAAGGAGTGCAAATCTCCTTCTCTCTTTTCTGCATGTTCCCTTCTATGTTCGCTTAAAAGAGCGTTTCTAACACATCTTTTTATGTAAGTCTTAAAAGAGGCACCATTATACGCAGTATACCTAGCGAAGGATTTTGCGAATGTATAATAAGAAATACTTTTTTTATCTTCATCATCTGAAAATCTTAAATAGACTGTGTTCTTAGCTAGAGTATCTAAGTAATCTTGATGTCTTTGAAAAAGAATTACTGAACAAACATCTAATCCTTCATTATACTTTGACACCAATGTTAAGTCATCTAAACTAGATAAATCGCATTCCATTTAATTATTTAATTTGGATATTTATAAAATATTATATTTTGTAAGGCTATAATTTCTTACTTATTTTTAATTAATTTCTTCCTCTGAGTAGCCCAAATATCTAACCGTGCATTCATTATAACCATCTCCATTAAAGAGATTAGAAATTCTGCATGCTACTTTTACAAATAACTCCTTGAATAAACCTGCCTTTTTTATAGCATCGTTTATCTCGATGCATTCTCCACTTGAACAGAGGTTAGAATCACATTCATAGTTATTTTGGCAGCTAGCCCAGCTCCCTTCTCTGTCTTTTGTTTTTTGTTTCTTCATTTTCCCATCTATGTCGCAGTAAGCATTAAAATTATTAAGAAGAGATATATCTATATAGCCTGCTCCATCATCACATTTAATATCATCAACCCTAAATTTAATTTCTTCACCAAATATTTCTTCACTTATTACATGACTAGATCCTTCAATGAGGTTATAAGACACATTAAAGTCCGATTTTTTGTTATATATTACTAGTTCAGCCTCATAAGAATTTTTACATATAAGTAAGACCTCATCATTTTCTTCGCCAGTGTATAGCCTTTCTTTATCCTCCTGCTCGTATCCTAATCTCGTCGAATAAGGAACACATATATTGTCCCCTCTGCTAGGGTATCCTAGCCATCTTGGGATATAACAGCCCGAGCAGATACCTGGAGAACAGTATTTTTCACTTTCTATAATTCTATCATTACATCCATAACTATCTCTAATTATAATTTTTTGTGAACCATATTCTGGACAAATAGTTGGTTCTACCTTTCTTTCCCATCTTGGGATACATTCTACCGAACTTATTCCCGAAAAACAATCAGTTAATAAATTATAAGCAACATCCCTAATCAATTGGTAATCGGAGTTGGAATAATCTATGATAGATTCAAATTCGTTGTTTTGAATATTGCTAATAAACTCTTCTAAATTTTTAATCCTTAATGAGTTTTTTTCTTCTTTACTACCCAATAAAATATACACTAATATGTTTTCATTATACCAAAACAGTATTTTTTCTGTTTCATCATATTGAAGAACATATAGTTTATTGTTTTTTCCATTTACATAAATTTCATCCCCACTTACTAGGTCTATATTCTTTATCGAATTAAACCAATTTGTTTCTTCTATTTTATTTCCCTCTTCAAGCACTATAGTGGCCACAATTATTTCTTTACTCTTTTCTTCATTTTCAAAATTATAGATAGAAAACTTTGCTTTAGTTCCCCAATAATCTGGATCTTGCTCGTAAAATTCTTTTCCTATTGATCGAAATCCGGGGTAAATTTCATTAATCTCTAATAATTTATCCAATAAAGGTTGACAAATGGTAGAATCGACCGTATCATTCTTTTCATCTTGAATACAAACTCCCCCTTTACAGCCGGCCCTACAATCAAAGTTATAATCGACCCTCAAAATTTCTCCTTCATCACACCACCATTCAGTTAGTCTGCAATTTTCTCCAACACATTCTTCTGTATCCCTTTGCCCATTTTCATCGAAAATAGTGCATTTATCTGTGACCTCATTAAAGATATTGCCGTTATAAGTTACACCGCTTGCGATACCTTTTTCGCCAGGAATCAACCCTGCATCTGAATCTTTACATTCTATATTAGAATCTTTTTTTATACATGCTCCATTTTCACAACCATTTTCACAGATACTTTCTTGGCTGGCTAACCTATCATTTTCGCAAAACAACTCTTTTAACTTTAAAGAACTTAAACATGAATCTGCTGATGTCCCGCAACTTCCTGAAGAATTCTTTATTGCACATATAGTTATACTTCCTTTAGTGAAATAATTTTTCCCTTCGTCTGAATCAGTACAGGTTTCCTTAACTTCCTCCACAATTGGAGGATTATATATTGCAGCAACTTCGGCAGCTGTAATAGCCTTATTATAAATTTTAACTTCATCTAGAATTCCATCAAAATATAAACTTTCAGTTTTATTTGGATAGGCGTTTCCTATTATTAGATCGCCTACAGAATCGTAATTTATTCCTCCTTCCAAAATAGCTTTTCCCTGCGATACTCCATTAATAAATAATTCCATTGTTTCCCCATTGTAAGTTCCAACAATATGATACCACACATTTGTATTAATTGGCGAGGAAATTGAGGGGCCTTTTTCTTTGTTGCCAGTTCTCCACATCACGGTATTGGAAGGAGTATCAGACCTAATCAAAAATCCGTAATTATCTTCTAAAGGATTGTATGGATATCTTTTGCCTATCAACCATGCATCCTTTAATACTCCCCACTTAGCCCATAGTTCTACTGTTATCTCGTTGTAATTAAAATTGTTTTGATCTGCTATTGCAATATAATCTTCCATACTATCAATTTTTACACCTTGACCAAATTTTCCTTCTGCAAAAGATATTCCGTTTCCTATTCCATCAAAACTGCTAACAGAATCTTGCAAGTTATTTTCAAATTTGTAATGTGAGATTAACTCTCCTTCTTGGGGAGATAAGCCAATTATTCTTTCTGAAAATTCTTTTAACTCTGAAGCTGAGGAAACATGTATGGAAATTATTGCAATTAAAGATATTATAAATAAACTTAATATCTCCTTTTTCATTTTTTTATTAGATTTTTTATATATTTAAATCAATCGTTTTTAAGGAGGTTATCTTAAGTTCATATTATTTTAATTTTCTTTCTAAGGTTTATTGAAAATTATCTACTAATTGGTTTTTTCAATTTCAACCAATCTTTTCAACTTAACTTCTCTCCATTTTGTAGAAATCCCGCATTTGATATAATTTGCCTGAAAACCAAAGGCGTAATCCGCTAGAGAATTATCTAGGGTCTCGCCTGAACGGTGGGATAATACTGTTTTAATATCATTTTTTCTGCAAATATTGAAAATTTCTTGCAATTCTATTAAAGAACCATTTTGATTTGGCTTGATTATCATTGCACTTATAGATTTTGATTTAATTGCTTTATTTAATCTTGAAATATGTGTCGCAGTTAAATCATCTCCCACTATTAAATTAGATGCCGTTCTAGAAATTTTAGAAAAGCTTTTGAAATCTTCTTCTTGAATAGGATCTTCAAGATAAAAAATATCATATTTTTTTGTTAGTGAATTGATGTAATGAATTTGTGCCTCTGTTGAAAGAGATTTATTTTGATAATGATATTCTGAATTTTTATAAAAACTTGAAGAAGCAATATCTAAACCTATTCTAACTTCAGTGATTTTAGATATAACGGCTAGAACATCTTCATTAGAAAGAGAAGTTTGCCATGCCCCCTCGTCATTTTTCGAGTTTGTTTTGATAATTTTTTTCAAATTTTTATAAACTTTCTGCATAATTTTTACATTTTCTTTCATGCTTTTTCCTTTTGGAATAAGCAAGAACTCCTGAAAATCCGGATGATTCTTATTATGAGAGTGCAATCCTCCTCCGATCGCATTTCCTACTGGGATGGGCATTTTTTTAGCTGATGGATTAATTATTTGCCAAAGTTGTTTTCCTTGTGATTTGGCCAGAGCTTTCAAAATAGCAGATTCCAAGGCGAAGAGGGCATTTGCACCGAACTGTTTTGCATCCTTAAATTTGAATTTGTTTTTTATTAGAGCCTCTATTTTTTTCAGATCATTAAAACTATTTATTTCAAATGGAATTATTAGATTATTGATTGCTTTAATATTCCATTCTAAAGACTTGTGGTAACACGGTGTTTCGTATTTTCCGGTTGATTTTCCAGAAGGAGATGATGCTTTTTGATTATTGGCAGAAACTTCAATTGTTGGCTCATTTCTTGAGTCTAGAATTTTTCTGGCTGAAAGCTCTTTTATTTGCATAAGGAAGATAGGTGAGAGATGTTTTTAAAGATTGATAATTTAAGTATTTCTTTATTCCACTAAATAGTCTATTCTTTCAAAAATATTCACTGTGCTTCTTCACTACTGGCAGAAGGCTCGGCTTCTATCTGTTCTTCTTCATCTACAAGAGAATATTCTTCTGGATTTTCCACAATTTCTTTTTCTAATTCTTTTTCTTTTTCAGCTAGTTCTTCATCTGAAATTACTTCTTCCCTTAGAATTGTTAATTTGTCCTTTCCTTTCTTTGGGGTTGGCCTATGAATTGTAATTGGGAGAACTCCTTCTGTAAATTCGTAATCTGCTATTTTAAGGGGATCGAATTTCATTTCATAAAGTTTTTCTTTAGAAATTTTCATTAAAAGGGGAGCATCCATTGCTACTTGCAGTGCTCTAGCTCCAATTATTCGGGCTATTTCATATTTTGTGAATTGGTCTTTAATTGAGGTTTTCATAGTAATAGGTTTTATAGAAACTTTTTAAGCTTTTCGCTTAGCTCATCGAATTTCTCTGGGATGACAGACATCATTTTAGATATTTCTTCCTGGGTTAATGGCAAGTTTCCGGCCTTTTGGCAGGAATTTATCATATGCTGTTTATTCCATTTAGATATACCGAATGTAACTCTTGTTTCGCACGCTTCTTCTTCTTCTGATGTAGGATCTAAAATTATTGAATCGCCTAACTTAAAGAAACTTAATGAAATTGGATTAGTATCTTTAGATAATGGGAGCGATCCCTTTTTAATACTATAATCTACATTTCCGTCTTTGTCTATTGAAGGCATTTTTGCATTTCTTAATGCAGCAACAGCTGCAATAGTAGCTATATCAATTAAATTTCCATCATCATTAATTGGATATATATCTACATAAATTGTCCAGACTTTTTCTTCGCTGATTGAAAGTTTTGAGAATTCTATCATTCCTGACTCTCTAATTGCCCTATCAACTAATCTTCCCAATTCTATTGCTTTGAAAGCTGGAGGGCCCGCTTCAAATTTAGATGAAGCTAACAATAGTAATTCTGCAGTACACATTAAATTTCCATCAGTTGGGGAATCTGGATAAGGTTCACCTGGGGCTAGTTTAACTCCGACGATTACTTCCGTTTTACCAAATTTTACTCGAACACTTCCTTCAGCTTTATTAGAAACGTCGTAGCCTAATTCCATTTCCCTTAAATCTAAAAGTTTTCTACCATCGAATCTTTTATCTTGAGAGAAAAGTCTTGCTAAATACTCTCTTGTTACGTTTGAAACTTCCATTTTACTTCTGTGAAACAGCCTCCTTTAATGCTTTTTTCTGAACCTCATATATTTCTTTACAGGATTCTGATGCTAACTTTAAAACTTCATTAATTTCTTCAGGTCTAATTTTGCCGTCTAATTGAAGCAATGAAAATTCATCTGATCCGGCTAACTTGGCAATTGCGAAATCTGTTGCACCTTCTCCCTCTTTGAAGTCTTCTTCTTCTTTTGTTAAATCCACTACAAAATCTTTATCTTGTTTGCCCACTGCAACTGAACAGACTAAATCTCTCATTGGAATACCTGCATGAGCTAGGGCCATTGAAGCTGCATTGATGCCTGCTGTTCTAGTACCTGCATCTGCTTGAAGAATGTAAACTTGAACATCTATTACTGTATTTGGAAATGCACCTAGATCTATAATAGGCTCTAGCGCCCATCCAGTTACTTTAGATATTTCTTGAGATCGTCTTGATGGCCCTGGTTTTTTTCTGTCTTCAACTGAAAAGCTTAGAAGATCGTAAGTGCATCTTAAAACTCCTGTAGAAGGATCTTGCATGTGCTGGGGATGAAGCTTTCTAGGCCCATAAACTGCTGCAATTGCCACTGTATCGCCAAATGCAAACATAGCTGATCCATCTGCGTTTGGAATTACTCCGACCTTGGCCATCATTGGCCTTAGTTGGTTGCTTTTTCTACCATCAATACGCTTAATTTCTTTTGTCATTGTTAATTCTCTGAAAACCAAGCCTCCACTTTATCTGTTAAACCACTTACAAATACTTTATCAGCCACAAACTCAATTGCCCTTCTGGCTTTGATTTCATCATCGACTGTTGGGCCTTTAATCCATATCCATCCGTTTTGGCCTACTGTAATGTTGCATTTTGTTTTATCTTTGATTAGATTAATCATGGAACCTTCGCGCCCTATAACTCTAGGAACTCTGCTTGGAATGATCTTAAATACGAAACCACCCTCTAATTTTCCTAGACCTTTTCCTTTTAATGCTAAATCTATTCCACGATTTTTTACAGACCATATTTTGGCGGCAACTAAATCGCCTATTCCTAGGAATTGATCCATTTCATTTTTATTTATGAATCTTGGAACTTCTTCTATTGGGAGGAAAGCTCCTGGGGCTGCATCTACATCTATTAGCCAGCCATTATATGTTAGATCTGTAACTCTTCCTATAATTACATTATTTCTTCGAGGAATAAAAGCTCCAAAAATTGAGATTACTCGAACAACTTTGCCTGCCTCTTCAGCCAAACCATATCTTAATGCAATTATATTCTCCCCATCTCTTGTTGTTCCTTCACCTGGAAGAAAATCTTCACCAGTAGCTATTGTTTCTCCTGGAACAACGACTTTTCTTTTTACAGAAGCGTCAGAATCAAAATCTACGGCTTCGTGTGCCTCGTTAATTTCGTTTATCATTGTAATTTTAATAAGTTTCAGACAAAAGATAATTTAATATTTCCTAGTCTGTTTTCGTTTTCTTATCGCAAGGAGATTTAAAGGGTTTATAAGTTTTGCGGTAAGTAAAAGTAGAGAAATAGATAGAATAATTAATATTGAATTAAACTATTAACTAAATATTTATATACTTAACACTTTTAAGTGTTATATGATGCAAAATAGAGTTTTGACTCAAAAGGCGATAGAAATAATAGATAAAAAACTAGCTGGAAGAAGGCTTACCCAACAAGATTCAAATTACTTAAGCAGGTTTGTAAGGCCTAAATTAAGAGATATAGCATTGATTAATGCTGAATATCTTTTGAAAAAATTAGAATATAGCCAGAAAGGATTGTCTATAGAAAAGAAAATAGAAAAAATAATAAGTGAAAATACTTCTGAAATTGAGGCAATTATAATTTGCGGTTCTGCTATACAAACTAATTATGAAGAATATGGTGATATTGACATTATAGTGGCTGTCAAGAAGGTAATTAGTTTAAAACAGAAGGAAAAGGTAATAGCAAAAATAAAAGAGGAAGGTGGAAGAGGGGGCCTAAATTTGGATGTGCAGATATATGCTAAAGAGTCTATTGTAAAGCAATATGCATATAATCCATCATTAATATATCAATTAAAAGATTCTAAAGTTATTTATGGCAAGTTAAAGATACCAGAGAAAATAGGGCTTTCTAATATTGATTTGAAAATGAAATTAGATTGGAGCGAGGGACTTAGTATTAATTCAGATGGCGGAGAAATATATCTTGCTTTAAGGAATGCGATGATGGTTTCTTTACTAATGAACAAAAAGATTGATAATATGCTATTAAAAGAAAATTTAATCAATCTTTTTGGAGTTGATTTATTAAAGAAACTGAAAGAGAATAAAGAAACAGAAATTGAAAAGAGAATGGTATTGAATTGTTTAAACTCTATGGTGGAATATTTAGAGAAGGAGCTTGGCAATGGGAAAGAATAGAGATATTGAGTCTTTAATTAGGGTGATAGTTAATACTGTAACGCATCAAATTGTAATAAAACATACTAACAGACCTGAATCTACTAATTTTCTCAATTCTGAAATAATTGAATATAGGGGACAGGCAGAAAAGATTGCTAGTAGTTATAATTGGAATAATGAAGATAAAAAATTTGTGGAAGAGAGGGCTTTAAAGAAAATTATTGAGAAATTAACTGCTAAATATTCTGATATAGATTACACAAAAGATGAAGCAGTTACGAAATTGAAGGAAATTATAGATGAGTTGATGTGACTATTCTTTCATTTCTTCGCTATGGGCTGCGCCGTGAGTGATTTCATTAAGTTTCTCATAGAAATCTATCAAAATGCCTGGAGGCATATTCATTATAACTTGCAAATCTCCGTTTGCAAGCCAGTCTTCAGATTCTTTGTAATCTTTTAACAAGCCGTAGGCTTGGCCAGTAAATCTTGCTGGGATTGTTAATTTTATTTTTTTAGTTTCTATTTTTATTGGAATTATTTTTTTTAGTTCAGCCAGAAGAGAAATCATCTGCTGTTCTGCTGGGCGATTATCAAAGTTATAGTGTGATTGGTCTATGGCAGTTTTCAATCTGTCTTCTGTAAAAGGCCTTCCATGCTGGTCTGTAGCGTTTCTTAATAATAGATTGACAACTTGCTTGATCTTATTTTCTTTTTCTGCATCTCGAAACTCCTGGGTTTTTTGAACTTCTCCTTTTGTTATAATTATTTTTGCAATTTCATAGAAGTCTGTGATGCCGAAAGCGTCCTTTAAATCAGTGTTTGATGCAAGAGTTCCTTTATTCAGATCGTAATAAACATTTGGTGAATCTATGGCTGCTGTAATGTCTCCTTTTCCACCCCTTACTTTTAAGGCTTCATCGAGATCTACATGGATTTCGTAATGCTTGTTTTTTAATTTTATTCTTGCGACTACTTTTGGCATGGCCGTTTAAACTTAAAGGGTTTTATAAAGATTGTTATTATGTTAATTCCAGCTTATAACTTAACCCTTTCTACGATCATTATATCCCTCATTAATACATTATGAATAATTTTATCTTATTTAATTTAAATACCTATATTTTAGGTGTTTTTACATATATTTTTTATTTTTACATTTGTAAAAAAATTAAGTTAAGAGGTTTTCTTTGTATATTATGTTAAAAAAGTTTGAGTATTAGTATTTTTTTAAAAAGAGAAAGAAGAAAAGATACTAATGGTGTGTGAATGAGGTTAGAGATTTTTAGATAGAGATTATATCTTTTCTTCTTGTTTATTTGGTTGTCAGGTTGGTTTCATTTCATCACCTCGTTAGGTTTTTTCTTTTTTTTAATTAACTAAGTGTAGATAGTTGCTTATTAAGGGATTGTTAAAGTTGAATAAAGAAAAATAATAGAGAAAAGAGATGCATAAGGTTTAAAAGGGGAAATTTAGCTGGTTGCTATGAAAAACCTTAGAAAGGATTTTTTCATTTTTTATTGAGAAAGTAAATAAATTACAAGAGTAAAGCTTAAATATAGGACATTCTAAGAAATAGTATTCAAATTCTTAAGGAGAAATAAAAATGGATATGCCAACGGAACTACAGCATCAGGCAATGGGCTACGATAGAGCAGCGACTATGTTTTCTCCAGATGGGCATCTTTTGCAGGTTGAGTATGCTGAAAAAGTTGTAAGATTTGGAAGCGCTAGTATTGGAATTGTATGTAAAGATGGAGTTATTATTGTTGCAGATAAGAGAATTAGGGATAAATTAATTGCCAGCGAATCTGCTCATAAAATATTTGAAGTTGACGAGCATATTGTTGCAACTGCAGCAGGAATACTTTCTGATGCTAGAGTTTTAGTAGATCAAGCGCAGATATTATCACAGCAGAATAGAGTTACTTACAATACACCCATAGAGCCTGTTGCAGTAATAAGAATGATTGCGGATAGAAAGCAAATGTCCACTCAATATGGAGGGGTTAGACCTTATGGGGTTGCTATTTTGCTTGCTGGAGTTAATAAAGGGGCAGGCCACTTGTACACTACCGATGTTACTGGAAATTACACTGCTTACAAAGCAAATGCTATTGGCGAGAATGATGAGAAAATCAGAGAAATGCTAAGAGGAGATTATAAAGAAGGAATAACTATGGAAGAAGGGATTAAGTTTGCCCTGAAGATATTCAAAGAAGTATTAGATAAAAACTTTGATCTTGGAAGATTTGAAGTTGCTTATGTCAAAATAGGGGATGAAAAATACCAAAGAATTCAAGGTGATGCTTTGAAAAAATATATCAAGTAAATTGAAGAATTAATTTCTGGATGGTGTATTAAAAAAACCAACAATTTAACGACAAGTTTATATTAAAGTCTAACTTATGAATAATACAATGGAAAACGATGATGAGATAATTTGCCCAGATTGCGGTGAACCCTTAGCAGAGCACATTGATAAATCTGGAAATACAGATGAATTTGTGGATTATATTTCAAATAGTTACACTAATTTGTTGTTTGAAGATTTTTGGAACGAAAGGAAGCATGAACTTAATCAATTGTCTAAAAAGGAAATAGCCGAAGAGGCATTTTTT
Organism: Nanobdellota archaeon; assembly: GCA_030648155.1. Taxonomy (GTDB): domain Archaea; phylum Nanobdellota; class Nanobdellia; order Pacearchaeales; family GW2011-AR1; genus JAUSIK01. The sequence continues at coordinate 14,565 of JAUSIK010000007.1, forward strand.
CAATCGATTGCAAATTTTTTGCATAATTATATCGAAAATAGATTAGAGGATGAAGAAAATTTTGGAAAAGATAATTAAGCTTTAAGTTATTTTTATTTAAGGTTATTTTTTCGAATTATTTTTAATTTGTTTACCAAATAATTTCCATATTTGATTTAAAAGATGTGGAGGCAGGGCGATAAGTTTTCTATTAGAAAGTGTCTCTAGTTTTTCACCTAAATTCATTATTGCCCTTTCATTTCCTAGTTTAACTTGTATTTTTGATTCTTCCACAATAATATCCCAATTAATTTGGCCTTTATTGATGATGGAAACTATATCTTCTGAATCTTTTTCTCTTGAGGTTGCACTTTTCATAATTAGAATATCGTTTGGATCTGCAACTTTAATTATTAAATTTCCAAATTCATGTGTTTGGTTAGCGCGTTCTTTCATCGAGTCCGAAAATGTTGAGGTAACTATCTTATTCATAAACATATCAAAACGGCAATTGTCGAAATTAAGCATTAATGGAGTATTTTTATTCAATCCGTAGACTAAAGTTACATCTCCCTCTTTAGCCCCTAACTTTAACAGGACTGACATAAATTCAATCCTATCATTTATTCTATCGAATACTAGATCAATGTCTAATGTAGAATTTTTAATTCCTCTAAGCATTAGAGCTGTTCCACCAATTGCATAAACCTGTATTTTTTTAGAGAGTAAATTTCCTATTGCTAGGAGTCTAGCCTCTTGACCGCTTATGTCTATCATTTTTTATATTCCTCCAAATCAGCTTTATTTAATGGTACTCGAATTTTCCATTTATTCTCTATTTCTTTAAAATCAGTAGAAGAAAAACCTTTGATAATATAATTAAAATGATCAGATTTATATTTTTCTGCTAGATGTAAAAATCTCTTGGGCATTTTTCTTACTTTTTTTACTACAGTTCTTGCTGTTTCATAAAGTGCAACTACTTCGAGAAGCAAATTTTCTTTTTTAGCTAATCTATATAATAGGCTCCAATCGGATATTTTTCTAAATAGTGCTAAAGAGGCGATAATATGCCTAATATCTTTTTGTTTTATTGCATAAATTAGGGCCTCTTCGTAAGAGGGAACTCTGCCGTGGATATAGTAGGGAGTAGATGAGGTTACCATTATACCGCTATTGGGCGAGGCTATATTTATTTTATCTGTGTAAGTTATTCCTTTTTGCTTATTTTTTAAAGAGATATTATACAGCCTTTTCTTTCCTGCCCCATAACTGGTCTTTACAGAACCTATTTTTCTTAATCTATGTATAACATAGACAGCTTTAGAGGGATTTACTTTTAATCGATCGGCTAAGGTTTCTAAAGTGTAGATCCCTTCAATATTCTCCGCTATTTTTTCGTATTTGTTGCTTCCTTTTATCATTATTTAATGTATGGACTATAATATATAAATGTTTCTGTTTTTATAGTTATTATTAAATATATGGCTGATAATATATAAACAAATCCCCATATTACTTTGAAACTGTTCCTGCAATGATTTGCCAGCGATTATTTTTCTTAAGCCATACACGCATGAACTTGAGAGTAAAACTATTTTGGAGGGTTTGGTAAGTTCCCTTGCATGTGACTACTGCAGTTAAGCCATGATCTATAATCTTTAGGTCAGTCATTTGAACGTCCAGGAATTTAGGGTTTTTACCTGGATGATGTGCCTCGACAATTTTTGATTTTGCCAACAAAATTCCTTCATCAGAGACAAGGATTGCATTATCTGACAGGGCTTCTTCAAAGAATTTTGGATCAGGGCCTAATTCGGCAAGACGAAGGTTTTCTTCAAGAACTGCAATTTCATTTTGGACTGAATTCATAGTATAAAGGCAGGAAGAAAATATTTAAATTTATAGTCTAAATGAATAATTCAGGATGAACCCTTACCTTCCGCAAGGAGCATTTCTTCTATTTTCTTTGATTCTTTTTCTCTAGTGGAAAGTAATCGGACAACTACTCGTGAATTTATTTTGCAGTATTCTATTCCTGATCCGAGGTTAGGCATATTGTAAAGAATATGGCCTTCCCAAAGCCTTTCTATATTTAATTCTACGGGACCTCCAAGCCTTTTTTCTAATAAAGATGGAGAATTCATAAACGCATTGAAAACTATTGGGTTGTATAAACCAACTGCATGGCCCCGATAAATAACTTTGTTTATTATCATGTTAATTTTTCAACTATGGGAGTTTGAATACTTTCCTAAAGATCATAGAGAATATTATGCTGAAAATAATATAAGCTAAAAGCCAATTAAGAAAACCAAATATTCTGATTGGCGGGTCGAAGGCTGCAAAATAATCAGAAAACCACCTGAAGAATAAAATTATTGGGATTGCTGTATATGAAAATGATTTCATTGAGATAGACATCATTTCACCTGCTTTTTTTAGACTATCTGTCTGCAACTGGGCATACTTTTCAGGATGATTTTTGAAATCTTTCATATCTTGCTGAAGTTTCTTCTGATCCTGCTTCAATTGCTTTAATGTCTCATTATCGACAGTATATTTTTGTATAACTGTAATAAAAAGAGAAATAATTCCTGCAACTAGTATCATCCCTATGTTTACATTATAATCTAATATTTTCCCTGCTGATGGGTCTAATACTGCATGTGCAGATTGTTTAATGATCGGAATATGGTCCCAAAGTAATGCTATTGCTGAAGAAATAAGCAATACAATTAATACACCTTTAAGCGCTTTCATCTTTTTATGCTTGGAGATAGAATAAGGTGTTTTTAAATGTTGAGGATTTTATTTTTTGCAAGGAAAATAATCAATTAAGCACCCATCATCTTTCTCATAGCAGGGTGCATATCCATGGCATGCTGACGAGCAATGTCTTCATACATTTTGTACATTATCATAACCGCTAAAAGAATTGCTGTTCCTGAAGTCAGGGCGCCTAAAAGATCTGCAACCGAAGAAAACAATCCAATTGCTAAACCACCCATTATTGTTAGAGGAAGAATGTATCTTTTCAAAATTGCTTCGAGTACACGAGGATCTTTTCTAAAACCAGGAATTTGCAGTCCTGATGATAGAATATTTTTAGCTTGAGTTGACTCATCCATTCCAGATGTCTTTACCCAAAAGACTGCAAATATGGCCGATAGACCAACGTAAAATATTATATGGGTGAGGGCTTGAAGCAACATTGAAGCTTGAAAGTTTCCTCTGATTAGTGCCTCAACCAAATTAGTTGAACCTATCCAATAGGCTAAACCTGAAACTGGCTGGCCTGATGAGAAGCTTCCTAAAAACGTTGGATGACCTAGCCAATTTTCTACTAGTCCTCCAAATAACTGAATGTTTGCTGCTAGAGCTGCAACTAATATTACTGGTATGTTGGAAGCATAGAAGAACTGAAGAGGCCATTTTATTCCATATCCTCTTAATTTTTCATAACTAAGTGGAATTTCAACTTTAAGATTTTGCGCCCATACAACACTCAAGAAAATAAGAACTGTAAATATAATTGCTGCTGCTGCAGAATAAAGTTCGGTAGGGGCTCCATTAATAATTGACTGTATTATTACTAAAACTTTTCCTGCACAAGGAGTGTTTGCAAAATCTAAAAGGCAAATTTCTCCACTTGTTCCAATAAATTGGAATAAGCTGGTGAATAAACGCCAGGCCACACCAGCAACTATGAATAATGAAACTCCAGAACCAAATCCCCATTTTTGTGAGACTTCATCCATAAACATTATTGCCAGGCCTCCAAGAACAAGCTGTACAATGACTATACCTGTAAATCCAGGAGATGCTTCAATTCCACCCATTAAAACATATATACATGCTTCAAAAACTATGAATATTAAAACTCCGAGTTTCTGAAGGCCCTGGAAAAATTTTTTTCCTTCTTCAGTTTTGGTATCTATGTTTAGTATACCTGATCCTGCTAATAATTGAAGTATGATTGAAGCCATCACTATGGGGCCTATACCCAAGCTGATTATGCTTCCAAAATCAGTTCCTAAAATTATTTCTAAAAATTCGAATCTATCAAGAAAACCTTTTGAGACTCCATAAAGAGAAATATTAGCCAAAATAAAAAAGCCAAGCAAAACAACTATAGTCCATTTTAATTTTACATTAAAGCTTAATTTTTTTTCTGAAGGTTTCTTTACTTCAGGAAGATTATAAAATAATTCTTTTAAAACCATGCAATTTTTAACAGAAAGAGGTTTTTAAAGATTCTCATTTTGTTAAGTCCAGTTTGTAACTTAACTTTTAACAATATTTATAAATGAATTTTTACTTATATTTGAATGAAAGACTTAGCACCTAATATATATAGACAAAGAATGATTATGGAAGGAAATTATAATATTAAAATTTCTAATAAAAGTATATCTGATTATTTAGATGGACTGGCTAAAGAATTGAAAATGACAAAACTGACAAATCCTTTCATTTTTTCTCCAAATAAATTAAAGCATCCCCTTCACCATGGAATAGCTGGGTTTATTGGATGGGCTGAATCTGGAAGCTCGGTTTATACTTGGGATAAATTCAATTTTTTTACTGTTGATATTTATACTTGCAAAAAATTCAAGAAAGAAAAGGCAATAAGTTTTTCAAAAAAGTTTTTCAAAACTAACAAACTAGTTTACAAAGAAGTTACTTATGGAAAGTAAAATAATAAAAGAGATTATTGGAGAAATTAAAAACTCATTTAGAGATGAAGAAAATCTAAAATCTCTCACATTGGTTGGTTCATTTTATAATATAAATAAGAAACTTGAAAAATTCAATGACCTGGATTTGGTATTTATTTTCAGTAAAATAACAAAAAACGAAATAAATAAACTAAAATCTGTTGCTTCATTAATAAATAATAAATTTTCGACCGAGAATATAGGGATAACTAACACATTAAAGATTGGACCAATAAAAATACCAAGTAAAAAGAAAAAGACAATAATGCTCCATTTCTTAGTTTACTCGAAAGACGGTTATAAAAAATATGAATCAACACTAACTAGATTTTCATTTCAACATTATAAGCCATTATTAGGCATATCTCTAAAAAATATAAATCATATAAAAAAGGTTACTAAAAAGGATTTATTTAATGGGATAGATGGAATTCCTGCTATGAATAAATGGATTAATAAAAGAAAAGTTGAATATCTAGAGCCCACCGAAAAAAGAATAAAAATATCGTCAAGAATTCCTTCAGATAAAGAGTATTTAGAAGTAATTTTTTATTCAATATTAAGACTCTCGTCAAACATTTTAAGATTATATAATAAGGAAGATAATCTTAATAAGAAGATGTGCAAAGAATTTTCCAACTTAATTGATATAAATCTTAATCAATTACCATTAAAAACTCTGATTCTAAAAGAAAAATTAAGAAAGGGGAAAAATTTTTCAAAGGAAGAAATAAAAGACATAAAAAGTTTATCTTTAACATTCATAAAAGAATGTGAAGAGTTTTTAAATTCTAGATAAGCCACGCCACTTAACATCATTATTTGAGCCAAGAAAACTTAACAGACTCCTCTTTTTTTAATCCTGCGTAATGAAATAATAGATAATGAAAATGATTAAAGTTGCAACGATAAAAGAGCCTAGTAAGAAAATCATGAAAGATGAAAATTTGCCTTGAAGAAAACCTGCGGAAGAAGGTGAAAGCAGGATATTTTTGTCTAGGGAAGTATATAATATAGTCGCTGATACTGATAAAAGAAGGGCTAATAAAAGGAATTGAAGGAGATGCTTTTTCCTATGAATTTTTTTCTTCATCCTAATAGGAGAAAATCAGAGTTTATATTTATTTCTGGAGGATGATTTCCCCTCCAGCTTTCTTTACTTTATCAACGGCTGAAGCTGATGCAGAAGATGCAGTAATTCTTAACTTTTTACTGATGCTACCCTCTGCCAAGATTTTATAGCCTGGAAGATTGACTTCTACTATGTCTTTTGATTCTTTTGCCTTGCCCGACTTTATGAATGTGTGCAAGTTGTTCGAAATGTCATGGAGATTGATGACTTTTAATTTTACAGGCTGTTTCTTTCTAAGAGCCTTGTCTTTTCCAAAATAGTCGTTTCCGTAGAGATTCAAAATTAATGATTTTCTTTGGTCTCCTCTCTTTCCTGTTCCAGCTAAACCTTTTCCTCCTCGATGGCCTGATCCTCTAGCTTTCTTCTTAAAGCCTCTTCCATGAGTATGGGTACCTCTAAATCTTGAAGATTTTCTACGTTTCTTTATTCTCATTTACAACATCCTCCGTACAAGATCATTAATTTTATCCCTATTATCTCCTAATACTGCTTTTCTAGAGACGCCAAAGTGATTTTTTGAATCTATACCGCCTCTTGGAGGATGAAGCCTAAAGAAAGGCTTTATATCTGAATCCAGTGGATTTTTTTCTAATTGCTCTAAAACTTTTTCTGAATTTATTTTTTTTGACTTGTTTAAAGGCATTGCTCTTTTTTCTATTAGATCTTTTAATGTTTCTTTGTTTACTTCACCATAAGCGAGATGGTTTCTTAATAATTTTAGCAGTTTCATATTTATTTCAGTAGGATGCAGAATAACTGCTGAATACTTTCTTCTAAGCCTTAAACGGAATAAAGTTTTCTCTATGTTTTCGTTTACATCTACAAGCCCTGAAATTCTTATTGCTAATATCATCTTATCATTTTGTTTGTTTTAGATAATGCGTCCATGCAAGCCCTTGCAAGATTGAATGTTGTTCTTGTTTGTCCTGTTGCTCTGCTATATACGTCTTTGATTCCTGCTAATTTTAATATTTTTTTGCATTCATCTGCAACTGCCAACCCTGTACCTCTTGGGGCAGGCAAAAGAGTTATTCTGACACTCCCGCATTTTCCTTCTACTTTGAATGGAACTGTATGAGGGTCACTTTTTGCTGTATCTGCAGGATCTTCAAAGCCTCTTTGAATTTTAGTTAGACTCAATTTTGCATGTCTAAGGGCTTTTTCTCTAGCTGGAAGAGTTTCTTTTGCTCTTCCGTAACCAAGGCCTACATGGCTATTTTTATCGCCAACAACTACCATTGTTGAAAATGTTAAAATATTTCCTTCTTTAGTTTTCTTTTGTGTTTGTCTCCAGGCACGCCGCTTTCCACCACCAAATTTACCTTTGGCTTGACCTATTAATAGTAAATTTGATTCGACACTTAAAAGATAGTCAACAATCTCAGGCTCTAATATTTTTTTACCTTTATCCAAGATTTTATCAATATCTTTTTCTTTTCCTTCCTTAACAGATATTCCTAATTTAGTTTTTGGAATCCATGATGAGAGTGTATCTTTTTTAGATTCATATTTTTCTTTTTCAACTGGCTTCTCAATTTCTGGTACGTCTAAGACTAGATTTTCCACTTCTTCTGGAACCGCTTCGATTAAATCTTTTGGTTTATTTTTTGTTTCTTTTTCTGCCATTTTATTCTTTAATTATCTTAGCCATTATTGGCTTATATTTATCGTTACTCTCTATATCCTTTTCTGAAGGAAGGACATCTGGATTGTGTGCAATAGTTAAGCCTGAATCAATTGCTCCCTTTAACACAGCATATAATCTGGATTTATGAACGTTTCTATGCATGCCAATATCGAAAACTACTTCTTTTATATCTTTCTTTTGGGCCATTTTGCCTAGCAAAAATCCCGTTAGATATGCGGCTGTTTTATTCTTTAAGCTTCCTATAGAGGTTTTAGGCCAGCCTTTTTCTAGAAGTATTTTAGATGTCAAGCCTGCAACTATTTTGTCTTGAGCCTTATTAGTTTCTATAATTTGAACAACTACGTAACGGTTTGTTCTTCTTGCAATTAACCTTGGATATTGTGATTTTAGCAGTCCGAATCTTGCTTTATAGTCTGTCTTTCTTTCTAATCTTCTTCTTCTTATTGTTCTCATTTTGATACCTCTAATATTCTTTCCTTCATTTGACTTAGAGATTTAACAGTTCTTGCCCTTATTTCTTTTCTTAAAGTGGAATATTTTTCAGGAAGTATTAGGCCTTGCCTTTTTAGAACAGCCAGATAATTACGAAGCTTTCTTGTAATAATGATGTATTCTCTTTTCTTGTCAACTATCTTTTTTCTTCTGCTTCCTTGCCTAATTCTTGTTTTTCTTTGTGGCTTTTTCATTCTGCCTTTAACTTCCTTAACAATAATTGCGTGTGAGTTGACTAAATCTTTTATGTCTTGCTTTGTGATCGCTTCTTTAATTTCATCCAGCCTTTGAAGATTGAATACTATCCTATTTTTTCCCACATGCAATGTTCTTGCAGCTAATTCTTTTTTCTTATTTAGTTTCATTTTTTACTCCTTGTTTAACATTTAGTAAAGGCAATTTCATTGATTCTGCTTTTTTTATTATTTCTACTTTTTTCTTAGTTCCAACTCTTCTGGAAATTACGATGATATTTTTTTTCGTGGCTAGATCTAATTCCTTAACATTGTTCACTATAAATGGAAGAAATCCTTTAATTAGCCCGTATTCTTTCTTTGAAGCCTTATAGCCGACTGTAGGGGAGGCTGGATATCCTTTTCTTTGCTTTCTCATTTTACTATGGCGGCCCTTTGGACGCCTCCATTTAAGAAGCTTTTTTCTATTTTTTCCAAGCTTGATATGCCTCATGTAATCTTGACGTATAAACGTTGGTGCCATTATTCTCCTTCTCCTGGTTTTTCAGTTATATATATTCCATCTTGGAATATTCTTCTATCCCTATTAGTCACCTTTGTTGATTTCTCAAAGTTTGCAGCAGTCTGCCCTGCAGACTCTTTTTCATGTGAAGAGATAGTAATCAGGTTTCCTTTAATTTGAACGTCTACATTGGGAAGTATGTTAGCGTGTCTAGGAGTTTTTTCTCCTAAAAAATTATTAATTATTAGCCTGCTTCCTTCAACTTTTAGAGTCATAGGAAAATGGACGTTGCATGATTCTAATTTATATGCAAATTTTTTATCTAGGCCTTGAAACATATTTTTAATATGATAAATAAATGAAACTATTGACTTTTTTTCAATTTTTGTTGCTTTTTCTGAATGAAATATAATATTTCCATCTTTTAGAGATATTTTTACTTTAGGTATTGCAATCTTTCTTTTTAATTCTAGAGATCCTTTTTTACAAATAAGAATTTTATCCTTGTATTCGCATTCGACAGACGAAGGAATTTCAATTTGTTCAGTTATTTTTGTTTTCATTTTAAAACATATAAGCAACTAGGCTTCCTCCTAATTTTTTTTCTTTTGCAGTTTGATTAGTCATTAGACCTTGCGAAGTAGAAATGATCAATATTCCTAATTCTTGAGCTGGAAGAAATCTTTTTTCATAACGCTCTATTTCTGAAACAGTTACTGAAAATCTAGGCTTTATTGCATTGCATTCATTAAGCTTGCCCATTTCTATCTTTAAATTTTTTCCAGCAGCCTTATAATCTTTTACATATCCTTTTAATTTAGCTAGGGCTAAAACAGAGGTTAAAAGCTTTGAACGATGAGAAACTTCTATCACTGTCTTTCCTGCTCTCTTTGCATTCATTAATTTATTTAGCGCATCTGCGACTACATCTTGTGACATTTTAACTGTATTTTTGGAAGCCGATTTGTTCAGCTATTTCTCTGAAGCAATGCCGGCAAAGGTTTAGATTATATTGACTTAAATGAGCGCCAAAACGACCGCATCTCTCGCATTTCATTTTGGCAATTCCAGTTGTCCTGGTTTTTGGCTTATTGTGCTTTATGAATTTTTGTGCTACTGCCGGCTTTTTCTTTAATTGCTTTAGTAGTTTGTTCCAATCGCTTGCTGTCATCTTTAATCAAACTTTGTCTGAAAGTTATCCTCCATGAATTTTATTATTTCTTCTTCAGCAACATGCTGTTTTTTTGGAAGCTTTCCTGTTTTTATTTTTTTTCTTTTTACTCTTACTCCATGCCTGATAAAATTAACTGTTATATTTAATCCTCTAATTCCAATATCTCTTTGATACTCGATGCCTGGAATTTCAATGTATTCTCTTATTCCAAAAGAAAAATGATTTTGGGAAATTTGATCTTCAAAAAGAGAATTGCCTATAGCTACTAATAATCTCTTCAATAATTGTATTGCTTTTTCTCCTCGTATAGTTACTCTTGCCCCAACTTCAAGCCCTGGACGAACATTGAAGTTTGGAATTCTTTTCTGTGTAGTTAAAATTTGAACTTTCATTCCAGAAATTAATTCGAGTAATTTTTTTGCTTTCTCTAACTCTTTCTCTACAGCTCCGACACTCAATACTACTTTTTCTATTTTTACTTTTCTAGAAGAATTTTCTTGAACTAATGAAGTTTCTTGAATCATATTGCAACCACCTGTTGTTTGCTTATTGTCGTAGAACGATCGTTTATCTTTATAGTTATTTTATTATTTTCAAGAGATTCTACTTTTCCTTTCAAACCTAAATACTTTCCTTTGATAATCATAACTTCCTTTCCTTTTTCTAGTGGAAGATGCTTTTTAATTTTGCTAGAAAGATCGAGATATAAAGAGTCGCCAACAGAAATAGGAGTTTTTGAGAGAATATTTGAACCATCATGAAAGTTTAATTGAATAGAATTATTTTTTACCAGGGTTTTATTGATGACTTTGCAAAGCCTGGAATCTTTTTCTTTTGCGTGCTCTAAAGAAAATTTTCCTGTTGGAAGTAAAGATAAAATGTAGTGTTTATCAGCTTCAAATAAATTAAAGAGCTTAATGCTTTCTCTATGATCTCTAACATTTCTTCCATTGATTTTTAGAAGTTTTTGATGAATCATTTTTTTGACGTCTGCAGTAGTACGCGCCATTTTTAGCATGTCTCTTACTGCAATAACTACTGGGACAGAATTATTCAAATGAGATAGTGCTCTTGCTACATATTTCGTGCCTTTTCTAGGTATAGGCAACTTAGTTGTTGTTTCCTGTCTCTTTAGGTGCATTTTTTTTCTCCGTTTTATTTTTTGTTTCTTTAGGCTTTTTTCTATCTAAAACTGCAAGGCGCTTTTTATCGTCTAAAGTTAAAGATTGAATTTGAAGGTTGCTTGGATGGAAGTAAACATTCACTTTTGTTCCGTCTCTCTTTGAACGCTGGATATTTTCCAAAGTTGCAAGAGAAAGCTTCAGATCGATAGAAATTACTTTTGCCTTTTTCTTTCTAAAACTACCACGCATGACAAGCACTTCATCCCCTTTCCTGAGGGGAAGATTTCTCTTACCATACTTTTGTCTTAATGGCTTTGATAATTGAGCATTTAAAAATGTATGCCTAATATGCAATGGTGCGTTTGACCTATATTTTCTTTGCTTCCTAGGCTGTACCGAGGATAACCATGATGTTGAAAATTCGGATTTCATTTTAAAGTACCTCTTCCATAAAAGGAGGTTTTCCGTGTTTTCTCGAAGCTTTGAAAAAAGCCTCCCTTAATTTATCTTGTGCATCGCTCAAATCAGTCTCAATCTTTGTGATTTCATCATCGGAAAAATAATTGGCAATAGCATTGTTTTTATATATCCAATTATATACTGGTTGAAATTCTCGTAATATAGATGAAGAGTGAATGTTATGATTATCCATTAAGTGCTCTGCTTTAATCTTTGTCCCCATATAATTAACTTTACCTTTAAATCCAGCTTCATAGTGGAGCCTAAAAGAATCAAGTGATTCTCTGACCTGTTTAACTATCGCGAATAGTCCTCGTCTAATTATTTCTCTATCTTGTGATTGATTTTGCTCTTGCATTTTAAAGTACATACTGAGCGATTTTAGCTACAGAACTCCATCGCTCTTGAACCTCCCTTGCTACTGGGCCTTTAATCTGTGTGCCTTTTGGATTACCTTTATCATCTTTTAGAAGGGCAACTGCGTTATCTTCGAATGCTACTCTTTCTCCTGTTTTTCTTCTGTATGCTTTTCTTTGCCTTATTACTACCGCATCAAAAACAACTCCTTTCATGTCTGGCTTTCCTGCTCTTACTGAAACTTTAACCCAATCTGCCACTTTGGCATATTGTTGCCTGCCTTTCTTTGATTTTCCATGTACCACTGAAGTTATTCTTACAATCCTAGCTCCGCTGTTGTCAGATGCAACTACCTTGCTTCCAATATTTAATCCTCTGGTTACTCTTGCGTTTATTGCTTTCATTCATAACCTCCAACCGGTGCATCCTGCAATGCTGGTAAAGAAATTACAGGTGTTCTTGGAAAATTAATATTACAATTACTCCTTAATTGATCAAATCTTTCTTCTAAAGTAGTTGCGCTATTTCCTGAAATTTTCATCTGCGAAATATATGCCGCAATATTATAATCTGCTTGAATGGCTTTTTCATAAAGACATGTATAAATATCCTGTTCCGCTAGAGCACCTATGCTTCTAACAACACTCAACATATCTTCCCTTCGTATATATGCCTGCAACCTTCCAAACTCTAATTCTACTAAATTTTCATTATTCATTTTACTTCTCCCTTCGATCTTATTTTTTCTATAACAACAGAATGAATAATTTTACTTAAAGGCCTGCATTCTTGAACTTTAACGTAGTCTCCAACTTCTGCATTTATTTCTTTTGGAAGTCTTGAGTGAAGCCTTGTTTTCTTTTTGTAATATCTCTCATATTTAGGAACATAAACTGTTCTTTCAAATTCTACTACTACTCTTTTTGCGAATTTTTTTACAATTGTACCTTGAAAGACTCTTCCTCTTGCCCTTACTAGCTCAATTCTTTCCTTCTTCTCTTGGTTTAACTTTTGTTTTTCCATTTTTCCTTTCTACCTCTCTTCGCTTTTATGACGGGGAATTAATCGCTTATTGATTCTTGGGGGAAACCTAATTTCACCAAAATAGGCTTAACCTGCTTCTGGTGGTTTCCTTGGAGTTCAATGACGTCACTTTTCACAGTGCCGCCACATGCGAGCTTTTCTTTAAGAGATTTTGCAATCCCTTTGATGTCAAGGCCTTTACTGAAACCTGCAACGAGTGTTATGCTTTTTCCATAACGCCTTTTTTCAGTCATAACCTTGATGTGCTGCTCGCTTTTCGCGATCTCTTCGAACACATCTGTATCGGCCGGAAGGCCGAAATTTGGGTCTATGTCCATTGTTTATTTCTTTGCTTTCAATACCCCCTTATTGGCGGTATTGAATGTTAGTATGCGTGCAAGTGCCCTTTTAATCTCTTTGGTTTTTGCACTTGCTTTATTTGCTGTAACATTTCCTTTATAGAGTGAAAATTTTAACTCTTTAAATTTTTCATCTTTGTCTTTCCTACTCATCTTTGCGATGTCTTTGTATCTAAGCAGTGTCATTTTCTTTGTTTTCCTTTACATTTAATTTTTTAACTGTCTTTTTAGTCTTTTCCTTTTGTTCGATTTGAAGAGACATATTTTCAACAGTAATTTTAAGTTTTGATCTCAATGCGTCGTCGACAACTATTCTATCGTGAATATGTGCATCTGGATGAAGAAGACTTATTTCTATGCCTATAATTCCTGAAATAGTTTTAGCTTGAGATTGGGCGCGATCAACTACTTTTGAAGGGTCTCCTGTTTTTTTAAGATAACCTTGGGTAAATCTCCATCGTTTGGCCCTATCGCTTGGAAGCTTTCCTGATAAAACTATTTCTATTCCTAAAGCTCCTGCTTTTACAATTTCCTGAAGCATTTTATAAGCTATGACTTTGAACTTGAGCGACCCTTTTCTTTCTAGAAGCAATGCAATTTCATCTGCAACTAATTGAGCATCTAATTTAGGCTCGTAAATTTCTCTGATTTCAATATGAGGATTGTCTAACTTAAATCGTTTTTTCAATATTTTAGTAAGAAAATCTATTTTTTCTCCACGCCGGCCAATAACTAAACCTGGCTTGCTTGTGGAGATAATAATTTTTTCACCAATTGGAGTATATTCAATTGTTACATTGCTTATTCTTCCTTTTCCTAGCTCTCCCTTGACGAATTCTTTAACACCTAGTTCTTCTTTTTTGAAGTTTACGAATTTTTTTGCTTCCATTTTATATTTTTTCTCCTATTTCTCTGAGTATTTCTACTAATTTAGATTGTCCTTCCCAAATATGCAGCATCCTTTTATCATTTTCAGCGATCCTTTTTGGAAGTTCTCTCTGGAAATATTCTTTGGTAAAGCATTCTGTTGAGGAACTTGAAATAAATGGATAGGTAATGACTCCTTTAAATTCACGCGTCCAATGAGGATCAAAAAAGGCATAAGATATTTCTTTATTTTCATCTTGAAAAGTAAAAACATGTTTATGATAGTAAGTGCCCTTATCGGCTGTGCCTATGTACTTTGCTTTAATTTTTTCTCCTGATCCTGATGATGGGCCTGGAGGGCAATGTTCTATCTTATATCCTGCTTCAATTGTTAATCCGAATGGATAAAGATCTATAGGATATTCTTTTCCGACTTCCAGTAATGGAATCTTATAATTTTCATCCAAGTATTTTTGCAAACGTGCTAATTTTTCATCCGTCATAATTTCTGGTTTTTGTTCTTCTCTCATTCTTCTTTACTCTCCATTGCCTTTATTAAAACATGTGTTCTTTTTGCTCTAGCTCCGCCTTTTCTCATCGGGCGTGATGCCCAATTTGCTGACCCAAAAATAATTTTTGTTTTTTCTAAATCCATTCCATTAACTAAAACATTTCCTCGCAAGCCTTTTAATAATTTAATAAACATTTTTGAAGCTTTTATTGGGTACCTTCCAGACATCATTCCTTTCCCTTTTCTATGAGGTATTTCTCCTTTGAAAGGCACGATCTTTTTGAATTTGATTACTTGCTCTAAATCTGCAATTGCTTGATCTATTTTTTTATTTTTTATAAAAGCAGAAATATACATGCAATGCCTTTTGGAAAGAGGCATGCTGTGGCCGTGTGCAATGGCTTCATCTTTCTTTGTAATTTTAGGCTTAGGCGATTCTTTTTTGACTTCTGTTTTTGGTTTATCTTCTTTAGCAGGTTTATGTTCAACTATGGGTTCAGTTTTATGCTCATGAGTTTTATTTTCTGGATGAGCATGCACTGCTTTTTCTACAATGGGTTTTTCTTCCATTTTTACTTCCTGGTCTTTTGATTTATGTTCTGTCATTTTACTTCTTTAATGCTCTCGATCCTTTAGTTGAACCAATTCCTGCTGCCCCGTGAGCTACTTTAGATCTAGTCATCGAAAATTCTCCTAGCCTATGCCCTATCATTTCTGGAAGTATTTGTACATCATGAAATTCTTTTCCATTGTGGATGCCAATTGTTATACCTACAAGTTTTGGAACTATAACCATCTCTCTTGACTGTGTTTTAATTCTTTTATTTTGAGATAATTTCTTTTCGCATCTTTTAATGAACTTTTCTAGTACATCGAAATTATTTAATATATAACGCCTGCTACTGGACGAGAGGAATTTGGCTGATTCCCTTACATCCAGGGTTTTTAGATATTCTACAGTTTTCCCTCTATAAAGGAAGTCCTTTTTCACTATTTCTTGTTTTCTATGTCTTGCCATTTTACTTTCTCCATCCTGTTTGTCTTGGCCTTATATGGCCTACTCTTGCACCTGCAGGAGCATTTCTCTTTGCGATTTTAGACTTGATACGCTTTCCTCTACCTGAACCGAATGGATGATCGATAGCATTCATTTTAACTGCAGATGTTCTAGGCCATAATTTGTTTTTTGCTTTCATTTTATAGAATTTTCTACCGGCTGTAATAAATGGCTTCAGTATTTTTCCACCGCCGGCAATTATACCTATAGATGCACGGCAATCTCCACTTAGAATGACTTCTTTTTTATTTGGCATTAATACTGAAATTTTGTTGTGAGGATACCTTTTATGCAGGGTTGCTGAAGATCCTGCAGTTCTGATCATTTTTCCACCGTCTCCAGGATTTCTCTCGATATTATAAATTTTTGCTCCAATTGGGAGATTTTTAATAGTTAAAATATTGCCCTTGTCTAAATTTTTTCCTATGACTATTTGCTCTCCTACAACAGCCCCTATAAATGCAGGATTATAGAATACTTCTTTATTAATTAATAATTTCATCAAAGGTGCAGAGTGCCCTGCTGAATGAATCAAATTTATTATTTGGGCTGGACCATCATGCATTGGATAGCCTACTGTGTACTTGAAAGCTTTCTTTTTAGCTTGATATGTTGGCCCTCCATGCCCTCTTGCCTGTGATATTATGCTTTTTCCCATTTTATTCTGTCAATAATTCTGCCTGTTTTAGTTTAGATGCTAATGACTCATACTCTTCTTTACTATTACCCGCACTCAAATCAAAAGTATTGATTATTATTCCCAGATTTGCGTCGTAATCTAAAGTTTCTCTTGATACCTTATATCTGGCCAAATAAGTTACTGAAGGTGTAAGTCTCCCTATTGTTATAAAAGAATCTTTTCCTTCTTTATTTCCTTCATAAATTGTCCACATATTATTTTTATCATATGCAGGTATACTTATTTTAACTATAGATCCTGCTAGGATTGATGCAAATTCTCTTTCATTTTTTGGAATACGAGGTATTAGTTCCATTTTAGATCATTCCTAATTTAGTTGCCAGGTCTATTGCTGGATTGGCTTTGTTTAGTTTAACATAAGCGAATTTCTTATTTCCTTTAATATGTGTTCGAATAGTTTCGACTTTGACGGAAAATATTTTTTCTATTTCTGTTTTTATTTGAGGCTTTTTAAATTTTCTTTCTGTTTCAAATAAAATAGTGTTGTCTATTTCTATCATTTTGACTGCTTTTTCTGAGGTTACTGGTTTTATATTCATTTTCTACTCCCTAATTCTTCTAGTGCTTTTTCTGTATAGATTGTTAATCTACCAAGAGGATAAAGGTCTGAAATTTTTATTTCTTTAACTGATTTAATATCTATACCTTTCATTTTTATATTTTCTGTAGATGATTTTATTAATAGCACGCCTGCATTTGATTTGTATTTTCTTCCTCTTAACTTTCCTTTTCCAGACCTTACTGATTTGGTTTTTAATGCTAAATGAGATATATCTCCAAAAATTGATTTTAACAATGCAATAAGATCTTTTGTTTTTATAGATGACACCGATTCTATTATGATTGGGAATTTATTGTTTAATTTAGATAAACTTGCGTATCTTTTTTGAATGAAGGCCTCATTTGCTGTTGAAGCGAATGCTGAATTTAAGGCCAATATAAATTCTTTTTTGTTTATTTTTCTTACCCTTCTATCAATTTTTGGAGGATGAGCTCTTCTACCGCCTCTTGTACTTGCTACTTCAGCTCCAACCCAGAAGAATTGTGTTCCTCTTCTCCACATGGTTTTTCTTGGGATTCTTGAGATTCCCTTTCCATAGTGGCCTTTCCACATGTGACGCCTGTGAGAGATGGTTCCTGACGCTGAATGTCTTTTTCCTGCTTCCCTATTAGGGGCATAAGGATGTCTTTCTGCAAATTTAGACGCTTCGTAATATTTCATAACTATATCTTCTCTAACTTTTGAATTGAACACTGCTGGAAGTTCAATTTCTTTTTTCTTATTTCCTTTTAAGTCATATAATTGTGCCTTCATTTTTTATCTCCTACAAGCTCGATAAATTCATACTTCTTTTTAGCTTGTGATTTTGTAGGCCTGAACGAGGGAGTAAGAAGAATTTGTCTTTTTGCAGGACCTTGAACAGATCCGTTAACTACAAAATAAGATGTTTTTAACTTTCCGTAATGTTTATATCCCGAATTTATATTTATGTCTTTGTCTTTAATACTTCCTGAAGTTATTACTTTAATGTTATAATGGACTCTTGTGAATAAACCTAACTGGCCTGCCATTGGTGTTCTAAATGTAACTCTTGCTGGATGCCAGGGAGCAAGGCTTCCAGGGCGTCTTCGGCCTTTTTCAGATTTATGGGCTTTAAGAGTGATTCCAAATCTTTTAACAGGGCCTTGAAGGCCTTTTCCTTTAGTTAATCCTCGTACATCTACTAAAGAAGTCTTTGTAAAGTCAGCTATTGTTAATTCTCTATTTAAGAGAGATTTTGCAAATTCTAATTTATTTTCTGCTTTAACTGCTACTTCTATTAAATCGGGAGTTTTTTTAATTGAAGTTTGCTTGGATAGAGAATAAATTATAAGGCGAATATCATCATAGCCTGAAGGAACATTATCTAGATTTGAAACTTGTTTTGGAACTTTAATTTTTCTTTTTAACTCTTTGTCATTTGAAACAACTATTTCTTTTAATACTTGATTGTTTTTATAGAATCTTACTGAATAGACTTTCATGTTAGGCACTTCAAGAATTGTAACAGGTATTGCTATCCTTTTTCCTGCAGTCATTGCTTTGTCAGTAGTATTTTTAACAATTGCACTCGCCATGCCGACTTTATATGCAATAAGGCCTAAAATTCCTGGAGACTCAACTTTAATCATACTCCAGTTTACACTAGGGAGAAACTTAGATACTCGCTTGCGAGGATAAAACTGCAAGCTTCCAAATCTTGGACGCGATAATCTTGCCATTTATTGTTTTTACCATTTTTTTAAGGCGCACCCACCTAAAATTTATTCGTGAACTTCTAAGTACATTTGATTTTTGTACTTTATTATTCAATTAGATTCTACAATCAGAGAAAAATAGGGTATTTAAAGATTTGGGCTTGATGATTTTGTGCTGCCAGCTGACATAGGCCATAGCTTTATGCCTAAGGTCTGCAATAAGTTATCTTTTTATACATAATTAAGCTCTAATCACTTATGAAACTTATATATAAAAATCCCATCAAAATAAGAGGGTATTACATTTGGAATGCCAATACAAAGTTTTTATCAGTTCAGGAATTAAAAGATAAGTTGAATAGTGATATAAATGATAAAAAATTATTAGAAAAATTAGTTAAAAAATTTGGATCAAAGCTGTTTTTTGATTCTGGAAATGAAAATAGTAACAAATTTTTTTCATGGTTCTCTAGAATTAAAGAATGGGATAATCAAAAGAATGTTAAAGCCAAATACTCCATTCGACCAAAAAAATATGAAAGAGATGAAAATGGCAATATGATTGATTTATTTGATTTTTCAGAAAACTTAGGTAAAGAGTCCAAATTAAAAATAGACTTTGAATTTGACTCTTTTGAAACCATATTAGAAATGGATTCTGTAAATATAAAACCCTATAATAAAAATTTAAAATTATATAAGAAATACACCAAATCAGAAAAATATCTGGAACAAACGAATGAAATTAAGAAGTTGGCAAGTAAAATTATTGGCACTGAAAAGAATTATTTCATGCAGGCTAGGAGAATATTTGATTGGATATTAGATAATATAAGTTACAAATATCCTCCGGAGAAAAGAGGGGTAATACCCACATTGAAAAAACGATGCGGTGATTGTGGTGAATTTAACCATTTATTTATTACTCTTTGCAGAAGTTTAGGAATACCTGCAAGAGCTATACTTGGTATGTGGGCAGTTCCTAAAATAAAGGACGGTTATCATGCGTGGGCTGAATTTTATTTAGAAGGAATTGGATGGATACCAGTAGACTCTTCTATTGCTGAGGGATTAAAAAATAAAAATGATAAAGGCTTTATTAAATTTATGAAAAAAGTAAAAAATCCGATGAATCCAAACTACTATTTCGGAAACTTAGATAGAAATAGAATAATCTTTTCTAAAGGAGAAAATATTCCATTGGTGAACTGTCCAAAAAGATTGTCTAAATTTGAGATGATGGAAAAATGTGAATCTTTATTCATGCAACCAACATCGGTTTATCCATTCGTAGATGGAAGTGAAAAGGGAATTTTTATAGTAGATATTACCTCTGAAATAAATATACTTTAACAAACAATAAAATAGATACAAAAGTAATATTGAAGAAAATTTAGTCTATATAGGAAATTTTGTTAATGGTATTAAGGCAATCAGCTTTATTCTTAAAAAAATGCAAAATGTTAAGGAATATAACTTACAATAAAATTGCTTACAGTTACTTGAGTGTCTTCTTCTCCAGTAGGATGCAATAATACTCTAAGAGTATGCAACCCTGATTTTAAATTACTTAAATCAATCGCTCCTAAAGCTTGTTGCATTCCTTTTCCGGCAGTTAAATAACCTTCTGCAATATAAATTATTTTATCATCTATCCATACTTCCAGCTTATCTGCACTACCTGATTTTATGAAATTGAAATCAAAACTAAGAGTCTTATAATTATCTTTCATCATAAACTTAGAATCCCAATAAGCAGAACTGTCTTTAGTTGAAGCACTTTTATTTTCCGTTAATAAAACCCCTTTAGGTATAATTTTAGCATCGCCATTTAATGAAATGAAAGTAAGATCAATCTCCTTCCGTAGTCCTAAAGCCGTTTCAGCATCTAGATTGTAAGGTTTATCTTTGGGATATTTTAATTGCCTATTTGATATAGTTACAATGGCCAATATAACAATAACTAAAATGACGGCGCCTAAAATCCAGAATGAAGAACTATTTTTTCTTTGTTTTTCATTATTTAAGCTCAATCCTCTTTTCATTAAATACTTAATTAAATCTAACTTAAAAAACTATCCTTTTTACTGTTCAAAGGTTCCGACAACGCAATGATGCTTTTAGATCCTAGAATAAAAATTAGAATATTTCTTTTTGGAGACAATAAATTATAAATACTATCTGTGCTTATTTTTAATATTATGAAAATGATTTCACTTAGTTTTGAAGAGAGGGAGAGGATTCACAAGGCAGCCAGTGAAAAGGCCTCTGAATACATGGAAAAAGAAGGGAATGCATTAGCTCAAGAAATTGAAAGAAAAGAAAGAATATCCAATCCTGATATGGATGAAAATAGAGTAATTACTTTCCAAAATGTAAGAATTCAGTATGCTTCACCTGTTTTAGTTCTTAGAAATTATGCATTTCAAGAGGCTTGTGCAGAAGAATATGAAAAAAGAATGAATTTAATAGATAATAAAAATAGAGCAGGTCTGATGTCTAGATTGTATAGATGCATGATAAAGTTTCTTGATTAGAATATTAATTATTTCTAAAAAATATAGGATTAAAATATTACTTTGGGAGTGTAAATTAATCGTCTTGCTCGATTCTTGGGGCAAGGACAAAAGAAAGCATTATATTTCCAGTTGGGAAATCAAGCCGCATAGGATGATTGTTTGAAAATGAGAGATGAGCACGGCTTGAGACTTTTGCTCCTTTGATAAATTTGTTCATATATTCTAATGAAAATCTAGCTATACTATTAGCCGAATGAATTTCTGCTTCATCTGAAGAAAATTCAGCCCTTGCAGAATTTAAACCGTAGGCTTCAACAATGAACTTAGATGGCTCTGCAATAAAAGTGCATGCATCTGAAACTATGGCACAATCTTCTACTACTTCAACTAGCGCATCAGAATTTATTTTAACTATTGAATTAAATTCCCATTGAGGCATTTCTTTTTCTTCAACATCGATGTCAAGCAAGGCTAAACTAAAATCACGCTTTATTCTATCATTGATCCCTAATTTTAAATTATTTTCATGCTTTTCTATAGTCAAAGAGGATCCTGGCTTGCACCTTCTTAGAACTGCTTTAAGATTCTCTAAATTTACACCTAAGACTTCATCTTTATCAAGATTATATTCTGAAAATAAATCGGAAGGCATTTTAAAATGGACCATTGCTACATTTGCTGGGTCTACTGCTGTAAGTGACATTCCTTCTTTTGTTACTTTAATTTTTACCTCTGTAACTAATTCAGATATAATAGAAACGATGTCTGCGAACAACCTAGGATTCTCTAATTTTAATAACATGATTTTAAAGAGAACATTTTGTTTTTAAGGTTTGTTGTGATTGGGTACTAGGTAATATATTAAAACAAATTTAAGGATACTAAAAAATTTGTTTTTCACAACAACAAAGAATATAAGTTAAACCTCTTTTTTAAAAATATGGAAGAAAAAGAGGCAAAAATTAGGAAGATTACACACTTATATTATAGTAATCCTAAAGTACAAGAGGCATTATTAAAGTTTGCACAAAACAGGGAAGTTGTACCTCGCTATTTTGATGGTTTTGGCAGAAGACCAGATACACTGCAATATAATTCAGATATTATGGGATTAGTTAAGAAAGGGGCTACATCGTTTCATGCATCTGAAGAGATTTGGCATGATGCATTAAAAATTGATTCCAATATGAGGCCAGACGAACTAAACGATTTAAGAAAAAGCTGGGATCTAGTTATTGACATTGATCCTAATTATAAATACCTAGATTTATCCAAGTTATTGACATTATTAATTATTAAAGCATTAGAAAATCATGGAGTTAATAATTATAAGATTAAATTTAGCGGAAACAAAGGATTCCATATTATTGTATCTGGAAAAGCTTTTCCTTCAACTGTTGATGGGAAAAAAATGAATGAGATGTTTCCTGAGTGGCCACGCGCTATATGCGAGTATTTAATGCACTATGTAAAAAGAGAATATAATAAAGGAGTTTTGGGTATAATGGGTAATGTTGAAACAATAAAAAAAGTAACTAGCCTAACTGAAAAAGAGTTTTTGGAATCTGCTTGCCCTAAATGCGGGCGCCCTGCTAAAAAAGGAGCACTAATAAGTTTAAAGTGTCCTGATTGTAATTTTTCAATTCAAAGAAAAGACATGAAATTGACTAAGAGAAAATTATACTGCCCCCAGGGAACGTGCACTGGCCTTCTAGAGGTTATTGAAGAAAAAGATTATTTTCAATGTGAGAATTGTGATGGATTATCATCTATAGACAAAACGGAAACGTCTGGAAAATATAAAGCGACTTATACTAAAGAGGCGAGTAAGTCTAGACAATATGCGGAAGAATTTGAAGAGGAGGTCTCTGGAGAAAAATTTGGATCTTCAGACCTAGTATTGGTAGCCCCTAGACACTTGTTTAGAATGCCTTATAGTTTGCATGAAAAAACTGCATTTGCAAGTGTAGTTTTAGAAAAGAATGAAATAGAAAATTTTCATCCTCCAAGAGATGCTGATCCTTTAAGAGTTAATATTCGAGATTTTCTTCCGCAAAATTTTGAAAATGAAGGTGAGAAATTATTATTGAATGCGATAAAATGGAAAAAGGAAAATATGAGGGAAGAAGATACTGCCTTAAAGAAAAAATATACTAACACTGGAAAAATAGATGTAAGTGGTGTTAGTGAAGATATGTTTCCTAAGCCAATCAAAAAATTATTGAAAGGGCTGAAGGATGGAAGGAAGAGAGGATTGTTTGTTTTGATTACTTTTTTGAGGAGCTTAAACTTTTCTGGAGAATATATTAACGAAAAAATAAGAATTTGGAATGCTTTGAATGATCCTCCTTTAAAGGAGGGATATGTCAAGAGCCAAATTGAATGGCATTTAAAGCAAAGAAAACAGATTTTACCTCCTAATTATACTAATAATAATTTCTATAAAGATCTTGGATTGCTCGATGAAAAACCAAAAGTTAAAAATCCTATAGTGGAAGTGTTGAGACTTGCGAGAAAGTAGAGTTAGTTGGATTTTATTTTATCTATTATCCAACCTATAAATGTACCTACAAGAAAATATATTAGAAATAAAATAAGCGAAGCGACTATACCTCCAATAACTCCAACATAAAAGCCAAGTGCTAAAATTCCTAAAGTTAGATAATCCGTTATTTGCAAAATACTTTTATAAAAGCCAGATTCATTGCCGACAATTCCTGATGGGAAAGCAATAACTACTATTATAATGGCGATTATTAGAAATATTATTCCTCCTTTTTTTGAATAAGACCAATCTTTCCAAGCCATTGTTGAACTATGTGGGTGAGATATTTAAAATATCGCATTCAGATAATTTTATATAATTGGTAAAAGTATGAGCAAAACTTAATCTACGAAACTTTTTAAATTGGAGATTCTTAGAAAATAGATGAAAAAAGAAGTGATGATTGCATTTTTATTAGGAATAGTTTTGATTTCTGGTTTTGCTCTTGCGCAAAGCAATGATACTGACGATACTTCTAATTTAAATGATGAAAGCGATAAAATAGAAAAGGCATATCAATGTTTGGCTGACCAAATAAAGGGAAAGGACTCTTTATCTTTACAAGACGCAATTTTTGGGACCCTTGCTGTTGGAAATGAAAAAAAGTTAAAGGATAAAATAGAGCAGGAGAAAAAAGGAAATGAAAATTGCTGGCCAAAGGCTGGATGCACTATAAAAGATACTGCTCAAACTTTACTTGCCCTGGATAGAATCGGCGGGGATGAAAAGAGCGCTAAAGACTGGCTGCTAACTAAGATGCAACCTGCAAGAGATTTAACATGGTATTTAGAGATAGACATTCAAAACCATGGCGCTTCTGAATGCAAATTAACATATGATGGTAGAGAATCTAAAATTAAAGTTAGGGAAGATATGAAACTAGAAGGAAGTCCAGGAAGTTGTTTTGAAATTTCTTATGGGGGATATTGGCTTAAAATAGCGGATAAATGTTTGGAAAAAGAATTTTCTGTTTCTTGCGATCAAGATTTTATAACGGCCTTGGTTTATCAAAAAAATAGCGGGTCGACAGTATTTGTTTCTTCAGAGACTCACTCTAGTGTGTCCTTGGGAACCACTAGCGAAAAAGTAGAATCAAAATGTTTTTCAACTGGAAATAAGTGTGATTATGAGGGGACATTGTGGGCTTCAGTTGTTTTAGCTAAAATAGGGGAGGATGTTTCTTCTTATATCCCTTATTTACTTGCTTTTTCAGGTGACAATCAAAGATATCTACCTTCTTCATTTTTGTATATGCTTACAAATGGGGATGAAAGTTATTCCGAACTTGTGGATAATCAAAAATTAGGGCAATATTGGAGTGTTGTAGCCAGTCCTTACAATAGATTTTATGATACGGCATTAGCGATGCTGGCACTAGGAGACTCTGATTCTGGTGAATTAGACTCTGCAAAGAATTACTTATTAAATGTTCAAACAAAAGAAGGGTGCTGGAATAATAATAACATAAGGGATAGTGCATTTATTTTATATTCTGGGTGGCCAAAAACGCGTGGAGATGGAGCAGGCACTGGAGGAGGGACAGAACTATGTGAGCCTTCTGGATATTATTGCGAGGCTGAAAGTGATTGTTTAGAAATTGGAGGAAGTGCTTTAAGAGAATTTGAATGTACTATTAGAAGTGTTTGTTGTACTAAAAAATTTGTAGGGGTAAGTTGTGATGAAAAAAGAGGTTTGGTATGCTCCTCAAACCAAAGATGTACTGGGAGAATAGAGTCTTCTGCTGATGGAAGCTGTTGTATAGAGGGTTCATGTGAGAATATTCCTACCGAAAACTTATGTGCTTTGGCTGATGGAATATGTAAAGGAAGCTGCTCTGAAGATGAGGAAAATATTGGAGAGAGTTGCCCTGATTCTGGGGATTTATGCTGTAAAGAAAAAGTAATTCCTGAAGAAAAAGGAGGAATATTATGGATTGTCATTCTAAGTGTTCTTATCATAATAGTCATTTTAGGAATAATCTTTAGGCATAGAATTGCAATTTGGTGGCATAGCCGAAAGAGAAGGGGCGGACAGGGAACTGTAAGCGGACCTAGATTACCTCCTGGAACTCCTCCTGGAATGGTTATGCCAAGGCCTATTCCGAGATATGGGCCGCCTACACAAAGAGGACCTGCGAGAGGTGGGCCAATACTAAGGCCGACTAGAGGGGCAAAATCACCGCAAGATAAAGAAATGGAAGAAACCATGAAAAAATTGAGGGAAATGAGTAAGTAGATTTCTTAGACTACTTTTTTAAAGTAAGAATTATTTTTAGAAAAATGGATATTCTTACCAAACAACAGAATTTTGATTTTTTAGAAAAAGGAATTTTAGGCAATAAATTAAGAATTTGGCATAGTTACGAGGATATTTTAAAAAGCAGGTATAAAGGAACTGTTTCTATAAGGTATAAAGGAGAGTTCGGTGGAGGTAAAACTGCATATGAGGTTAAACTTAAAGATATAAAAAAAATAGAAAAGAAATGGGTAAACTCAGGAGCCAATAAAGAAAGAATTGTTTTTAATGAAAGTGCTCCTGATAAGTTTTTATTAATCCAAGGAGAACTTATGAAATCTCCATTTTTTCAGCTTTATTATTGTGAAGAACCTATGAAAATGAGGGATGCATTTGTAAAAGGAAAAGTAAAATATTCAGGAGGATTAACTGCTAAACTTATCTTAGATCATTTTATAGATCCTTCTAGCTTGGAGGATATAAACTGCCTCTTAGAAAAATATGATAGCCATGTAATTGAATTTGGAACTTATTCAAGGTGCCTAGGGGACCTGCCTTCTAGGAACACGATTATTTGGGAAGTAAGAAAATACTGAATTGTCGGAAGTTTTATAAGTTTTAATATTCAAACAAAGATATGAAAAGAGGATTTGAATTAATGCTTATTATTTTTTTTATCAGCAGTGTTACTGCTATTTCAAGTGATTTGAAAAGCAATTATGAAAGGGGAGAAACAATTATTGCGAAAATTTCTGGAGAGATTTTAGAAACCTTGAATAATGATCAGGTAGAATTTAAAAGATGGCATATAAGCGTACCTATAATTTACGATCTAAAAAAGATCGGGCAGGATTATTATTTTTGGGCGAGTGCACCAACGAGTGAAAATAATTACAGCCTTACCATCAAAGGTATAACCACTAGGGTTGATGGAAAAATAGAAGAAATAGATTTTATGCATAATTTTTCTATTAGTGGAAACTTAACAGACTATTCCGTAGAACCGGGAATTATTTCAACTGGGAAGGATTTTGAAATAAATGTTCAATTAAATGAAGATTTTAGCAAAGAAATTAATATTGATTTTCCTGAACAGAGAACCTTTACACTAAAACCTGGAAAAAACATAGTTAAATTTTCTCTTTCCTCAATAAACAAGAGTGAGTTCAGAAAAATAAATGTTGGAAAATATTCAATTCCTGTGAATTTAATTTTTTCTGAAAAAAATAGTTCCACTCTAAATCAGTCTGAAAGAATTAATATAAGATTTGAACCTAGTAGTATTGTAAGCACTGTGCTTTTTGGAGATAAAGTTATATACCCTTTTAAGATTGTTAATTTTGGGGATGAGTCGATAGATAACTTAATTATAGAATATAATAATAGCTTATTTATTTTATCCGGAAATAATTTTTCTATAGAAAAACAAGAAACTCTTGAATTAAATTTAACTTTGTCAAATGGAATTGCTGAAAGTTTAAAGATAAAAGGGATTGATGAAAAGATTAAGATTGTTTATCAAGGAAATGAGGTTGAAATGCCTATTGTGATAAGATTTACCGAAAATAAAAATGAGACAAATACACCTTATTTGACTGGGGAAAAATCATACTATTGCTCTGAATTAAATGGGCTTGTTTGCTCTGCAGGAGAACAATGCGAAGGTGAAATTAAAACTAGCATCGATGGGACTTGCTGTGTTGGCAAATGCATTATTCCAAAAGAAGGAAAATCATGGATATCTTATTTGATTGCAATTGGAATTTTATTGATTCTTATTTATTTGTTTATTAGATATAGAAAAGTCAAGAGTGGAGATGCTTTTAAAAAACGAGTAAGCTCTGCTGAAGAAAAAATGAAAAAGTTACCTTAGGCTTTTTTTGACCTCTTTTTACTTGATTTCTTTTGTTCTGTTTTAATTGGGGGTGCTGAAGGAACTTCTGATTTTTTGAATAAATGAGGGGCTACTTCTTGAAGCTTTCCAATTAGTATTTCGTTCTCCATAAGGGCTTTTTTTGTAATTGCATCGTATTCATGAAGCCTTGTTATGAGTTTACTGGCCAAAGTATTGAAATCGATGTTTGAGAAGGGCAATTTTTGAGGATGGACTATTTCTATATTTGAAGGCATATATGCAAACATTACTCCAAAATAGACATCCCATGACTCTAGTTCTAGCTCTAACTCTACGAAAGATGTAAAAAGGTCTTTTGAATTTTCAACTGGAATTGGATCATGAATGTGCTTATTCACAATTTTTACGCCTGCATCTGACTGAAGTTTTGAAAGAAGAGCTAATAGCGATTCTTTGACATGTTCTACTGGGCGGCCTAAAATTTCTAGGATCATGTTAACTCTTATTTTTTCCATGTATTAATGGAAAGATGAGATCTTTTTAAAGTTTGTTTAGAGCTAAAACTAGTATAATAATTATGCATAGAAAGATAAATCCATATAAAACAAGTGTTTTAGTCTTATCATATTTTATAGGTTGAGGAGGGATACTTTTCTTTACTGATGAAAGAACTATTTTTTCAGGTTTTTCCTCTACAACACTTTCAACTGGAGGAGAATAAGAAATATTTTTCAAATTATTTATTTGTGGTGTTATGCTTTCATTATTGTCTTCTTTTTTTGATTCCTTTTTCTTTTTGGAAATTTTTTCTTTATTTGACTCATTTTTTTCTGGTGTTGAAACTCCTGCTGAATTTACAGTTATTTGTCCGCATTTTTCAGAAAAAGAGGATTTTCCTGTTAGCCTTAATCTTGCGCATATTTCGTAATCGCCCGAACTTGAAATAACTTTAATTTCAAATTCTTTATTCTCTGGAAATGCAGATTTAATATAGTAATGAGGACTTTTCCAAACCTCATTATATATTTGAGAGACGATCTTTTTGTTTTCATCCTGGACAAATATTTTTACATCATGAATTTCTGTTTCTGAAGAAAGCAATGAAACTTCAAATGAGTCTTGTGCGTCGACTGTTTGGGGGAAGTTTATTTCAAATTCTATAGCTGAAGCGAAAGAAACTAAGACAAAAATAAAACTAATAGCCGTAAGAGTTATAATGGGCAATTTTCCATTCTTGGTCGAAGAGATAGAGGGAGTCTCTATCATTATTCCAAACGTCTGTTTTTGAGCCCCAGAATAATATTTTTTCATTATTTTCTCCTGCTTTAGTATAAAGGGTTATTGTGCCAATATCAACATTAGGAAATTCATAAACTTTTCTACTTTCATCTTTAAGAATCCAGGATTGTATATGGATGTTATCGCAGTTGTTTGTAATTGTGACATACTCCATTTCTTGATTTATGGATGATTTTAAACAATTGAAATAGGGAGATCTCTTCCAAATGCCTAGTGATGATTCTATTGCTTTTTCTTCGGCATCTGCAAAAATGGATAATTCTTCTTTTTGAACTAAAAATTTAGAGGAAAGCCCTCTTTTTACTAACTCTAAATTAAGGTATTCTGGAGTGTAGATTCTAGCTAAAGTCCTATCATATTTATCGGTGCCTATTGCTTCCATTTCAACTATCTCATTTTCATAACTTTTCAAAAATTCGGTTGCTAGTTCGCTTCCTGGAATATTTTTTTCTGGGGTATTAACATTGACAAGCCTGATTTTCCTTCCATCATCTAATTCAAAAGTATCTCCATCTATAACTCTTGAAATTGTAACCTTTTCTCTTTCTATTTGGGGAGATAGTTGAACAGAAAATAAAAAATAATTTACGGCTATAAGTGCAGTAATTATTAGTGCAAAAAATAAAGCATGATGTTTTTTCATAGTTCTAATACCTCTTTTTTTACTTTTAAAGAATTGTAAAATTTTTTAAGGTTATCATGAGTTAGAACTATTGTTGAAGTATTAATATTAGGATGGAAGCCTGTTTTTTCTGCGAGCCATATTTTTTTATCAATGATTAGATAAACTGAAGTGGAATAAATCATTCCAAATGGAGAGACTGACCCAGGAGTTAAATTTAATTGGGACTTTAATTCTAAGGGCGAGGCAAATTGCAATTTCTTTAAATTAAATTTTTTTCTTATGGAAAGGATATTTAGTCTTTTCTCCGCAGGCATGCAGATTAAATAAAATGCAGAATTCTCATCTTTAAGAAAAAGATTTTTCGTATGAATTCCTGGAATATTTAATTTTATTTTTTTTGATTGTTCAACTGTAAATACTGGGGGATGATCATACTTTTCATAGTTAATATGGTGCTTTTGGAGATATTGTTTTAGTAAAGGATCCATTTTATTAGATGAGGGAGATGGTTAATAAAATTTTAGGGGAAAATAAAGTTGATGTGATATCATTTATAAAACCTAAAGATTATTAATATACTTAATAGAAGTATATGGATGGGTAAATGGAAGGTCTTAGATTCGAATAAAATCATAGAAAATAAATGGATAACTGTAGAAAAGCAAAAATGCGCTATTAATGAAAAAACGATTATTGAAGATTATTACATTATAAAGAAAAAAGATTATGTAATAATTGTTGCAGAGGATAATGATGAAATACTCTTCTTGAAGCAATATAGGCATGCTATTGGTGAATTCTTACTAAATCTACCTATGGGTGTTATTGATGAAGGAGAAAGTGCCGAAGGGGCTGCAAAAAGAGAGTTTTCTGAAGAAACAGGATATGAAATAAATAAAATAAAATATATTGGCGAGCTATTTTTGGCTCCTGGGTACTTGACAACTAAGGCTTATTTATTTTTTACAGATAATATTAAAAAAATAAAGAACCGTAAAATAGATGATAAAGAAAATTTAACATTAGCAAGAATATCTAAAAATAAACTTAAGGAGTTAATAGAAGAAAATGTTATAAAAGATATGTCTACTTTAGCTTCTATCTTTATGGTGAAAGAGAATTTAAGGTTGTTTTAGTAATGAAAATATTTTCTAGCTTTTTTTAATATATTTTCTGTTCCAACATTAAAGTATTTTCCATTAAAGACGAATCCATAAAACTTTTTCGACTTGACTACTTCCCCTATTACTCCTGTCATTAAACATTCTTTTTTAGGGATGCATTCTAGAACTTCTTTCTCCATAAAATACAGGCCTGCATAAGTTAAATTTGAATAGGTCTCTTTTGCAGAGGCATTAATAATAAACCTAGTTATTCTTTTTTTGTTATTAATTTCTGCAATATCGTTCAATTTCGCCTCTGCTTTTTTTATTAATGCTAAGGTAGCAATAGCCTCTTTTTCTTGGTGAAATTCAAGCATCTTTTCTAAATCCAAGCCTACTCTAATTTCATCGGCATTAGCTAATATTACTCTTTTTCCAATATCTTTGTAGATAAATTTGAAAGCTCCTGCATCTCCTAAAGGATAAGGATCTGAAACGTAATTTATTTTCATACCGTATTTATCACCTTTTCCTAAATATTCCTTAATAGCATTTCCCTTATAACCTATTGAAATTATTAAATTTTTTATCCCGAAATCTCTAAGATAGAATAAATTATGCTCCAATAATGAATATTTTCCTACTCTTACTAGTGGTTTTGGAATATTGGCAGTTACTTTCCCTAATCTAGAACCACGACCTCCTGCCAACAAGATACAAGAAAGACTTTCTAATTTAGACATTCTTCATTGATAAAATATTAGTTTAAAATATTTATGGTATAGATATCTAAAAATTTTTAAGAAATCGAATAATTTAAATAATGTTTAAACTTTCGGCAGGGAAAGAATGGAAGGAAAAGTTACGCTATATGGATCAGAAACATGCAATTGGTGCACTAGAACCAGGGCTTTTTTAAAAGAGCATAAGGTTAAATTTAATGATGTTGACGTCGGAAGGAACGAAAAAAAGGCTATGGAAATGATTAAAAAATCAGGACAACAAGGAATACCTGTTATAGAGATTGGAAAAGAAATAGTAATTGGATTTAATGAAGAGAAACTAAAAAAAGCATTAAAAATCAAATAAAGAGAATGGAAAAGAAAAAAATAAAAGAGAATGAGCTAGAGTATGATTTTATTATACTTGGGGCAGGAGTAACTGGATTGTCTGCTGCGATGTACGGCGCAAGATTAGGTTTGAAATCCCTTGTTTTAGGTGCGAGTCATGGAAGTGAATTGCCTGTTGGAGGGGTAATAACAACCACAGATATTGTTGAAAATTACCCTGGTTTCATTAAATTGACAGGGACTGAATTATCTGACAAAATAAGAGATCATGCTTTGTCTTATGATTTAGTAAAAATAAAAGAGGAAAAGGCAGAAAGCGTTGAAAAGAAAAAAGATAGCTTTGTTGTTAAAACCAAAAAAGACGTTTATGATAGCAAAACAATTTTGTTTGCAACAGGAACAAAATGGAAAAAATTAGATGTAAAAGGAAGCAAAGAATTTGAAAATAAAGGGGTGGCTTACTGCGCATTGTGTGATGCTGTATTATTTAAAGGAAAAACAGTGGCACTTGTTGGAGGAAGCGACAGCGCTGCTAAAGATGCTTTGGTATTAGCGGAACACGTTAAGAAAGTATATATAATTTACAGAGGAGAACAAATACATCCAGAGCCAATTAATATGGCTAGAGTAAAAGCTGCAAAAAATATTGAAATTATTAATAAAACGAATATTACTGAAATAAAAGGGGATAAATCAGTAAAATCAATTGTATTAGATAGAGAGTTTAATGGGAAAAATGAATTGGAGGTACAAGGAGTATTTGTAGCGATTGGGCACATTCCATTATCCGATTTAGCCAAATCTCTTGGTGTAAAAATTAATACTAAAGGAGAAATTATCATGGATCATAAAACTTCAGAAACAAATGTTGAGGGGATTTATGCTGCGGGAGATGTTGCAGACAAGCCGTTTAAGCAAGCAATTACTGGTGTAGCTGAAGGGTGCACGGCAGCATACTCTGCTTTTGAGTATATTACAAAAAAAGAAGTTAGGAGCACTTAATTAAGTTTTTAAATAGAGGGAGGCTAATATCTGCATGAAATTGCAAAAAAAAAGAGGATTATCGCCAGTTATTGCTTCGGTACTGTTGATTGCAATAGCATTAATTGTTGCTACAATGATATTTTTTTGGGCTAAGAACTTTGTAAAAGAGAAGACAGTTAAGTTTGATGAACCTATTGAAAATTCATGCCCTAATGTAGAGTTTAATGTTCAGGCGGTATTGATTTCTGAAGGGGATAAATTAATAATACAAGCTAATAATTTAGGAAATGTTCCAATATATGGTGTGGAAGTTAGGCGATCAATCGGCGGAGCAAAAGAAAATGTTGGATCTGGATATTTCGATAATGGAGGTATGCCTCCTGGAACTGCAAAAACGCTTACACTTGATGTTGAAGGAAAAGGTATCGAAGTAAATGATGAATTATTAATCGTCCCTATATTATTAGGAGAAACTGAAAAATATAAAAGGCCTCATACGTGCGCTGAAGAATTCGGAGAGGAAATAGAAGTACAATCTTAATATGATTCAAAAAAGAGGGATGTCTACAGTTATTGCAAGCGTATTGTTAATTCTACTTACTATAAGTGCAGTTGCAATAATAGCCAATTTTATTATTCCGTTTACGGAAGACTCTTTAGAAAGCACTGAATGCTTTGAATTTAGGGAACATTTTTTATTCGATGAGGATTTTGATTATAATTGCTATGATACTGCAAACGGCAAATATATCTTAAGTGTAAAAGTGAGGCCGGAAAATTCGAGCTCTGAAAAAGTAGCAGGAATTAGTTTTAGGCTAACAAGCAAAACATCTGGAACAAGCGCAACAGCATTTGAAGGCGATGTGGCTGCAGGAGAGGGAGATTCTACTAAAGTTATTGGGATATTAGATAGACAGATAGGAATTGGAACAATTGTAATCCCTAAACCGACGGGAAGATATTCTGCTATTACTTATAATTATACTTCCACCGAGGCATATGAAAAAGCTGAAGTATACCCTGTTTTAGAAGATGGGAGGATTTGCGAGGCTAGCGATGCCATACAAATAACCGAATGTTAAAACATAGAATAAATTCCTCTGCGCAAATATGGCTGGAAACTGTGATCTATATTTTAATTGGGCTGGCATTAATTGGATTAGTTTTAGGATTTATTACTCCTAAAATTAATGAAAAAAAAGACAGGCTGGTTGTTGAGCAAACTTTGATTGCATTAAACGTTTTAGATTCTAAAGTTAAAGAAGTCATAGAATCCGGGCAATTTAACAAAAGGGTTGTGGAATTTAAAATGCAAAGAGGAAACCTTTTTATTAGCCCTGAAAGAAATGAAATACTTTTTGTTTTAGATGGATTATCCAAGCCTTATAGTGAGCCTAATGTAGACATTCCTCTTGGCAGGGTTATATTAAGAACCACCGAGGGTAAAAAAACGAGCAGTGTGAGTTTGACACTTCAGTATGGGGAAGGAACAGATATAACTTTTGACGGGGCCCAAGAAGAAAAGAAGGTAACGCCTTCGGGTGCCCCTTATAAATTTGCATTTGAAAATAAAGGCCAGGTTGATAATGGGGGGAATAAAGCCTATCAAGTAGATATTACTCGATTGTCTTAAGATAGTTTTATATATTGAAATAGTTTATTTGGAGGATGGTAGTGACAATTAACCTTAACCCACCTATTCCTTCTCTGCCTAGAGTAAAAGACCTTAAACAATTAGATGTTCGATATATGCTTATTCCTCCTTTTGCATCTGCACATCTTCACTGGGACAGCAAAATAAGCGAACTTGTATATGAGGTTGAAGAGCCTTTGTTAAAGGATTTTGAACAGGCGGCACTGCAACAAATAGAAAGGGCAATGCTGGAATTAATAAATGTGAATGTTGCATTAGAGAGCACTGTTGAGGCTACTGCAGAATATATTGATAAAACTGCTCGATTGCTTATTGATGAGCTCAATATTAAAATAGGAACTGATACGTATGATAAAATATTTTATTATTTATTTAGAGATTTTATTGGCCTAAATGAAATAGATCCATTATTAAGAGATTATTTTATTGAAGATATAGAATGCAATGGAGTCAATACTCCTGTGTATATCATCCATAGAATATATAGAAATTTGAGAACGAATATTGTTTACAAAGATTTAGATAAACTAGCAAGTTTTGTAGAAAAATTAGCACAAAGATCGGGGAGATACGTATCATATGCTCAACCACTACTTGATGGAAGCCTGCCTGACAGCAGCAGGGTAAATGCTACCTATACAAAAGATATAACTTCAAGGGGACCTACATTTAGCATAAGAAAATTTACTAGAACGCCTTGGACACCGACGCAATTGATTGCATTAGGAACTTTAAGCCCTGAAATGCTTGCTTATTTTTGGCTATTGATTGAGAATAAATCTAACCTTTTAATTGCCGGCGGTACTGCATCGGGAAAAACAACTTTACTGAATGCTATTGCATTCTTTATTCCTCCTGAAGCAAGAGTAGTAAGTATTGAAGACACGAGAGAATTAAATATTCCTCGAGAAAATTGGCTTCCAGCAGTCTCTAGGACTTCAATAGGAATTGGAAAAATCGGAGAGGTTGATTTATTTGCTCTGCTGAAAAGCTCTTTCAGGCAGAATCCTGATTATTTAATAGTGGGAGAAGTAAGGGGTAAAGAGGCGTTTGTTTTATTTCAGGGAATGGCAAGCGGACACAGCTCTTTAAGCACTATGCATGCTGATTCGGTAGATACATTAATAAGAAGATTGCAAACCCCTCCAATTGAATTGTCTCCTACCTTGGTTAATTCTTTGGATTGCGTGGCGATAGCAACCCATGCTGTTGTTAAAAAACAAGAAACTAGAAGAGTAAGAGAAATTGTAGAAGTAGTAAATGTAAATAGGGATGGGACAGCACTTATTAATACCCCTTTTATATGGAGCCCAAATGATGACAGGTTTTACTTTAAAAAACAAAGCAAAGTGCTAGAAAAAATATCTATACGAAAGGGAATACCTCTAGTTAAATTACAAAGTGAACTGATAATTAGGGCAAAATTATTGTATGAGCTTTACAGGCAGAAAATTTTTGGTTTTGATGAGGTTGGAAAGATTATTAATGACTATTACAAAAACTCGCTTGAAATTTTAAACAAGTATAATATCCCGGCATCATAACCTCAATTGAAAGGTATTTAAATTGAATTAAATTATAATTTGAATGAGAAAAGAGGAGATTGATTTAATGTCTCAATTTTTGAGCGGAATGAGGGATGCTGTTTTTAGGCTGGAGGAAGCTGAAAGAAGAAAAGATAAATTAAAACTAGACTCGGCAAAAAAAGAGATTCTTCAATTTCAATTACAGATAAAGAGACTGCTATGATAGATGACATAAAAAAAAATATTGAAAGTGAAATGAGAATGCTTCGTGAACTCTCCTCCTATATGAATAAGCTAGGGAGTGCTAATCTTTCTGAAAGACAATTGCTTGCAAACGCTGTTGATTCTTTAAAACAAAGCATCAAAATTGTTAATGATTCTATCCCAAGTTTAGTGGCCGAAGTAGGAAATGAAATGGATTCGACTAGGATTAAAAATGAGAGTGTGTTTTATAGGGATAATAATCAGTTGTTAAAAATGACTATTCCTTCCAAGAAAAAAGAGCTTTTATTGAAAGAACTAAGCATCAGCCGTAAATATATTAAGAAATTAAAAGGAAAAAAATTTGATAAAAATGAGGAATTTAAGGAATTTAAGGCTGCAAGAGGGTATCTAAAACTAGCAAATGGACTTTTTTGGAACAAGGCAGTGTATGCGATAAATAAAGGCTACTTTAAAAAACTTGCAAAGAATTTACAAAAGGCCAATATAGATATTTTATTTCAATCTTATGTCGCCATGATTTTTATGACAGTTATATTGTCTTTTATTATCTCCATATTTGGGGCAATTTTTCTACTATTCTTTGATATCAATATGAGTGCCCCATTGATTGAAATTTATAGCGGAAATTACTTAATTAGATTACTCCAGGTACTTACAATTCCAATTTTTATTCCTTTATCGATATTTACTTTGCTGTACTTCTATCCTGCAAGTGAAAAAAAATCTTTAGAAAAGAGAATAAATCAAGAGCTTTCTTTTGCAGTCATACATATGAGTGCGATTTCTGGATCTGGAATTCAACCTAGCGAAATATTTAGAATAATAGGATTGAGCAAGGAATATCCATACCTTAGAAAAGAAATAAGGAAAGTATTGAATCAGATAAATCTTTATGGATATGATTTGGTAACTGCCTTGAGTAATGCCTCAAGTACGACTTCTAGCAATAAGCTGTCTGAATTGTTTTCTGGATTAGGCACGACAATTACGTCAGGGGGAGATTTAAGCGAATTTTTTGATAAAAGAGCTGAAACATTGCTAAATGATTATCGACTTGAAAGGCAGAAATATGCAAAAACTGCTGAAACTTTTATGGATATTTATATTAGTGTTGTTATTGCTGCACCAATGATACTTATGCTTTTACTGATAATGCTTACTTTGGGCAATTTTGATATAGGATTTTCTACCGGGCAATTAACTTTACTCATGATATCTGCAATAAGCGGAATTAATGTAGTCTTTCTTATATTCGTACACTTAAATCAACCTTCATACTAACATGGAATTCAAAAGAATGCATTGGTTTGGAATAATTGCGGCAGCTGTGTTAATAGCTGTGGACATAATTTATTATGTGATAAGAAAGGACGCTAATTTATTGTTATTCCTTCTAGGAATCTCTGCGATGATATTGTTTTTGCCATTCATCATAGGGATTGTACTTGAAAATAAAAAAGAACAGGAAATAACTGAAATGTTCTTGGAATTTTCTAGGAACTTGGCTGAAAGTGTGGCGACTGGAACCCCGATAAGCAAGAGTATTATTAATATCAAAAAGAAAAATTACGGCGAATTGACCCCTCATATTGAGAAATTAGCAAATCAAATTTCATTAGGAATTCCAGTTGGAAGGGCCTTAGAAACTTTCGCCTCGGATGTCGGAAGCAATGTAGTGAATAGGGCGGTGGCATTAATTAGAGAGGCCGAAAGAGCCGGAGGGGAAATAGATTATATCCTAGAATCTGTGGCAAAATCTATTTCTGAAGTGGATAAATTAAAGAAAGAAAGAAAGGCGGCAATTTATAGTTTAGTCGTGCAGGGATATATTATATTCTTTATATTTATTGGAATTATGCTTATAATGCAGTTCCATATTCTTCCGTTGGCTGCAAGCGCTGGAACTTTTGGGAAATTCACTGTCGGGGATTTAACATCTTCATTGCCAGATTCTGCCAATAAGCAGGAAGGGTTAGATGTGCAGAGTTTATCCAGACCGTTCCTAGCATTACTTGTGGCCCAAGGACTACTAGCAGGATTCACAATTGGGAAACTTGCAGAGGGAAGCATTAAAGCTGGAATGAAACATTCCTTTATATTAGCTATTACAGCATTTTTGGTTTCTACTGGTGCAAATTTATTTCTAGCAACTTAATTTTATATTGAGAATTAAATTTTTTTAATTAAATAAAATATCTCATTATCTGAACTGAAAACATCATAGGACAAATCCAGTTTATTTATTAGGTATTCGAACCATCTTCTTTTTGGGGATCGCA
Source organism: Nanobdellota archaeon (assembly GCA_030648155.1). GTDB lineage: Archaea > Nanobdellota > Nanobdellia > Pacearchaeales > GW2011-AR1 > JAUSIK01. The sequence goes on from JAUSIK010000007.1 coordinate 53,021, forward strand.
TAGCCTTTTGAGAGAGCGTTTTTGTTGCGAAGCTAACAAGGATATATTTTGAAGATATATTTTCGAATACCATTTTGGCTAGATGATACTTGTTTTTATCAGCTATATCTAGGACTTTGAATAAAATACAAAGATCTGTTTTTGGAATGTCTGAAGTTATTTTTCTAATGTCATAAATAAAAGTTTTTCCTTTTATTGAATTTTTTTGGAAAAAATATTGCACTAATTTTAAATCATCCTCTTTGATATCTGAAGCATAATAAGTTATTTTTGGAGAGGCTAAAGCGATAGGATTTAAACCGCATCCTAGATCTAAAATGGATTTTACATTTAGTTTTTTTATTAAATCTTTTAAAACTGGATAATAGTTTAATCTTTCTTTAGTCGATGAGTGAGTTTTTAATAAGTCGATTATATTGTTTTCCCTTAGAAGTCCTGCTCTTTTTTTAATGCTTGATTGAAATCTGCCCGTAAGATTTCTTAATTGAGATCTAATATCTTTAACAATTATTTTTATTTCTGAAGGCCTTAGATTTTTTGAAGCTAAATTATGTTTTATAAAATAAGTTTGGAGAGCTTCCTCTATTATTGAGTCTGCTAATCCTTGAAGTTCTTTTTTTTCTTTAATTTTTAAGATTAAATCTTTGGTGTTCATGAATGCTGGTTTATTGATGCCAATATATTTAAATCTAAAGGGCAACCTATTATGATGGAAAAAAGAGGAATAAGCCATATAGAGGTAATTTTGTCTTTTCTTATATTTATTGGGTTTATTATGTTTGCATTATATTTTTTCAGTCCTTTTGAAGGATCGAGATTGATAGAATCTTCATTGGAATACGCATTTATTGATTTAATCAAGAATACATCAGTTGAACTAAAAATCTACCCTGTTGTAATAGAAGGCGATACAAAAAACAAAGCTGAAAATATTATTGAAATAGAAATACCTGAAAATGATAATGAATTAAATTTAAGAGTAGAAAATTATCTAGGTGAACCAATTCCTTCTAGAAGAAGCTCTACGGACCTAAAATTAATAAGAGTTAAACTTGAAGATTCGATATTTGACAATTTTGATGGAAAAGGGTTTATTAATATGAAGTTTTCAAAGGATATTACCTCATATTCCCCTCCAGAAGATCTTAATGGGGCTATAATTGACCAGAGCAGTGGAAAGATGTACAATATAGGGTCAGGCAATGTAATAAAAGCTATATCAGAAAAAAAACTTATCGACCTAAAAACTTTATATGAAATAAGCCCTGAAGATTATAATAATATTAAAAAAAGTTTTAATCTGCCAAGCCGAGTTAACTTTGGATTTGCAATGGTATATGATGGCGGGCAAAAAATTGAAACAACTAAAGAAATTCCACCAGGGGTTGAAGTATTCTCAAAGAAGAAAAGAATAGAAATTCTTAATTTAGGGGGAAAAATTGAATTTGGAGAAATTATTGTTAAGGTATGGTAAAATGAACAAAAAAGGAATATGGAGGGTATTGGAGGCTGTAATTTCAGTATTGCTAATTATCGGAGCATTATTTGCAGTGATTTCTAATAAGGAAGTTGACAGCCAGCAAAGCCACTACTTTAAAGAATTAAGGCCTTTTTTAGATGAAATCGCTCAAGATGAGATAATGAGAATTAAGATAATAACTGATGATGATGCTTCAAGGATAACAGAAGATGAACTGATTGTATTATTAAAGAATCGTCTTCCAAGTGCCAATTTAGAATTCAATGCTAGTATTTGTAAAATTACAGATTCAGATTGTTTAAGCGATAACTATTACCCTGAAAACGTTGATGGAGAAGTTTATGTAGAAGAAAGGCTGATAAGCTCTACATTAAATGAATATAAGCCATCTGTAGTGAGAGTTTATGTTTGGGAAAAGTGAAAATGTATCGCAAATCTTTATAAAGTTGTATTTGTTCTCTGTAAAATGAAAAAAGAGGGGCATTTGAGAATATTTGCAATAGGAATTTTTACATTATTAATATTTTCATTAGGAAGAGTTTCTGCCGAGAATACGTGCAGTGACGCAAGCCAGATCATTTTAAGATTGAGTGATGATACTAATGCTCACGCTGAAGTATATAATGGGGGTGGAAATTATGACACTGAAATTTGTTATAATCAGATATTCAGCAATGCTCCGATTCCAGGTACAAGGGTGTGCACAGGTGAAAATGTAGTTCTAAAATTAAGTGACCAGAGCAATGCCGATGCCGAGGGGCCTAATGGAAATTATTATTCGATTGATGTATGTTATAGAGATTTAAAATGTACTTTAAGGCCTAGCTGTATTGGTGATGAAGTGGCTTTAGTAAAATTGTCTTCTACCGGCAATGCACATTTAGAGACTAGTTTAGAAAATAATTATGGTGAGATACTTTGCTGTAGTTCTAAAAGCGCTCCTGGAGAGGGGTGTGTTCCTTCCTGTGAAGATGGAAAAATTTGTTCTGAAGGAGATTGTGTTGATGTTCCTACAAATACGTGCGGAAATGGTGTGCTCGATATTGGAGAGGGATGTGAAGGAAATAATTTTGATGGAAAAACATGTTCAAGCTTGATGCCTGGAAGCACTGGAAGTTTAAAGTGTGAAAGTTGTGTCATTGATATGTCTGAGTGCGATGGTTTAGGAGTGGCAGAATGTGAGGATGAAGATGACAATGATGAAGATGGTTTGATAGACTTTCCTGATGATCCTGGATGTGCGGACTCAACAGACGATGATGAAACAGATGGAGTAACACCTCCTGAAGGGGAAAAAAGAGCATATTGGGCGAATACAAACAATAACGAATTCGCTGATGAGGCTACAGTTGAAGTTGGGGACAGTGTCCATTTGATAGCAATCGGAATTCCAGCAAATATGAAAACAAGATTTACCGTTTTGGATAGAGATGGATTTTCTGAAGGTGTATTCGATGATGAAATAGCTGCATCTCCAGAAATAAGTGAATCTAATGGGCTTGCAGTCTATCGGTGGAATATCGCCCCTAGTGATTTTGAGGATGGGCTAAGTGGAGATTCAGATGGAGTTTTAGAATTATACTTTAGAGCTGAAGCTTCAGGCTATAATGAGATTAGCCCTACATTACTTTTAATCCAGGATCAAGGGCCAGATCCAGATGATCCTGAAGGATGCGAAGCTTATAACAATCAGGCATATGTAAGCGGATTAAATGGAAACCCTAGCCAGGAAAATGCATGTAATAATGATATTGGGGAACAAGTTGGAAAGGATCCAGAATATTCCAATGAAGATTCTAGATTTAAACGAGAATTTGGAATTGGATGCAATGAAAAAAATGATGATGTCGAGACTTCTTGTTTTTGCGAATGGAAAAATAATAATTGTGAATTTGATTCAGAAAGCACAATAATACTCCCCGATAGTGATGGGGATGGAATTGTATGTGCTGCTAGCTGTGAATATGATTCAGAATATGGTGCATGTGAAGAGGGCATGCAGACAATAAAAACTAGCGGCCAGCTAAAGAATGTTAACAATTGCAATGCTCAAGAGCTTGAAGAAATTGAGGAAAAGTGTATGGAAAATAAAGAACAAGAATTGATATGTGGGGCATCTAGGTTATTACTGCCTTTCTTTGGATTGTTTAACTTGTTAATTAGCATTATTGCTATTGCAGGAATTTATATTATATATAGAAAAAGAAGTCAAGGTTTTTAAAGAAAATTAAACTTATAATACTATGAAAAAAAGAGGAATTTTAATAAGCAGTATGATTATAGTTTTAATATTCTCTTTAGCTTTTGCTAATGCTGGCTTTAAATATTATGGGCATAATATTGAAAAAAAATATAGGGCTGGAGAAGTAATAACAGGATATGTTAATATTAGCCTTGAAAATGAAAATGCGGATTCAATATTGGCAAGTAATTTAGAGGGAAATATTTCTATTCTTGAGTTTTTGAATAGAAATGATCTCGCAGAGGGGTTACACTACACTTGCAATATTGGCGGATGTGAAAGAGGATATACTTCTAAAAATGAAATAAACAGTATTAATTTAAATAAAGAGAGTATAGTCGGCATTAAAATAGTTGGAAGTAATATTGATGAAATAAAACTTTTTAAGTTTGGAGCTGAAAGTGGATTGAGTGCATCTTGCGAGAGTCCATTGGAAATAGATATATTAGAAGATGGTGCAAATATTATTTCTAGCCGTTCATATAATGATGTATCTTGCTCTTCTAATAATTATGGATGTTTTGACAATCAGTTAGTGGAACATTCAAAAATATTAATAGAAGATCAGGAAATATGCCAAACTATTGATATGAAATATGCTCCTGCATTTAGAATTGGGGCAAAAATTGCAAATAGCACTAATGGAAACGGAAGATTAAGAATGACAATGTATAATTCAGAAGGGGCAAGCGTTTCTTGCGTACTCCCTGAAAATTCACAACCTGATCAGGAGCTCGATTGCATTGTACCATCTATTCCTGCAAATGGAAACTACAGCGTATGTATTGAAAGCCTCGATTATTCTGCATCTGGTAAACCTCAATATAGAATAAAATCAGAAAAGAGCGGGAATGTATGCGGAAGTTCTGGAAGAGATTTTGAGATATTTGCAAGAGCATTACAATATGGCAGTTCTCCAATGGAAGTTAATAATTCCTTAATGGATGAATTATATTCTATAGATTTAGAAGAGGAGATTCTGGATTATCTTAAAGAAAAATATGAACTAAACGATGACGGAAGTGTTGTGTGTGAACCACTTTGTATTGTACCGATTAAGTTTAGGGGTCCATTACAAACTGTAAAAATTGGCAGTGTTAGGCTTTTATACTCCGATGGAGGGTTAACAGTTGATGATGAGGACTACAACAAATTTTATGAATTGGGAACTACTGACGTCAAAATCAATTCAAGACCATTAAAATTAGATATGTCTGAGGCCGATTTTGTTATCCCAATCGAAACTAAGAATAAGTCTGAATTTAAACTTTATTTGAACAATCAGCAAGTATTTAGGGAAAACATTAGTGTTGAGGAAAGTTTTGATTTTGGTATTTCTCCAAGATTTATTCTTATAGGAATAAACACAAAATTAGAGGCAAAAAGCATGTATAATATAACATCATCTAAATGGGACTATGGGGATGGAACAGTTGAAGAAGTGGAAGGGGTGATAAGCAGACATACATTTACTGAATCTGGAGATTACAATATCAAAGTAGAATTAAAAAGAAAAGACGGCGTAAGTGCAATAAAAACTTTTGAAATGATTGTGGGCAATCCTAAAGAAGCCTCTAACAGAACAATAAAGAATTATAAATCCAGATTAAATAATATTACACTAAGTCTTGATAAATTTTCTCCTGGAGTAAAAAATTCTTTAATGGAATTGTTAGAAATTGAAAACTTAAAAATGGAATTGGCAAGCCTTGAAAAAAGATTTGCAAATTCCAGCAGTGATGCGGATTATACTGAAGTTGTTGAAGGGCTTCTAGCACTGGATATTCCTCTTGCTATTGCAACTAGCAAAGAGGGAAAACTTCCTTTAGCTGTTGGATTTGAGGGTATAGATGCAAGTTATATTGAGGAGGTATCGAAAGAAGAAGTTGAAGAGGATGAACTTGCAGAAAAAATAATTGAATGGATGAATTCCAATTATAGGCTTGAGGGAGAATTTAATATTATATCCAGATTTAACGAAGGCAAAAAGGAAGAAGTGCTATCTAGTTTTATTTTGAAAATTGAACCAATCTCTGATTTTGCAGACAATAAATATTTGTTTATAGGATATCCCTTTGAAAGCATAACCTTTAAGCAGGACTACGGCCAAAAAGAAGTTGGTGAGGGAGAGGGCGCTTACATTCCTCTTAAAGTCGGCAGTGAAGAGATAGAATTTCATATTGATGAGGGAATAGAGATTTATGATTTGGGAATTTATGTTTCCCCTTCAGTTCAAAGCTTTACTTTTGAATCAAGTGATGATGAAAAACCTACCTGTCTTCCTGATGATGAAGACTGCCAGGAGGCATTCCCATTAATTAATTTCTTAATTGGCATAGGCATAGTTATTTTGGCCAGTTTTATAGGATATATAGTATTGCAGGAATGGTATAAGCGGAATTATGAAAGACACTTGTTTAAGAGCGGGCATGACTTGTATAATTTAATTAATTTTATTTATAATTCTCGAGCAAGTGGACTAGGGGATAATGAAATAAAGAAAAAATTAAAAATTGCGGGCTGGGAAGGGGAAAAAATAAATTACGCTTTCAAGAAGATAGATGGGAAAAGAACAGGAATGTGGGAAATTCCTCTTTTCAAAGGAATGGAAAATAGGAAAGTCAAGGAAGAAATAGCAAAAAGGCAGGGGGGAGAGGTTAACGCAAAATTTATTAAACACCCGCGTTTCTAGAAGACTATGATTAGGATAATAAGGAATTTTTCGAGGAGGATTATTGCCAGCCTGTTCAATAGAAAAGAGAATATAAAAATAGGCTTTTATGGGCCCCCAAATAGTGGAAAAACTACCTTGGCTAATTTAATTTGCAGGGATTGGACTGGCCAAGAGATTGGAACGACAAGCAATGTGCCTCATGAGACAAGAGAGGTTCAATTTAAAGAAAAAGTTGAAATTACACATAAAGGCAAAGTTCTTACCTTTAAAATTGTGGATACACCTGGAATAGCGACGAAGATTGATTACGAAGACTTTTTAAGGTTTGGACTTAAAAAAAATGAAGCTAAAAAAAGAGCTAAGGAAGCTACACAAGGGATTATTGAATCTATAAAATGGCTGAATGATATGGATGCAGTGGTTGTTGTTTTAGATTCGGCTGAAAACCCTTACTCGCAGGTAAATATTACTATAATTGGGAATTTGGTAGCTCGAAAAATTCCCGTACTTGTAGTAGCAAATAAGATAGATTTAAAAAAATCAAATATTAAGAGATTACAGGCCGCATTTCCAGAATATGAGGTTGTTGGAATTTCAGCCAGAGACAGCAGTAATATGGATGAGTTTTATGAATCGCTATTTAGATTGGCGAAAAAAATATAAAAATGGGGAAAATAGATAATTCGAAAATAAAGGGATTGAGGATACATGTAATGCCTTATTCTGAAGTGAAAGATATGGGGATTTCTGAAAGAGTAAGAAAGATTTTGAGCTTGATACTTGGAAATAAGATAGTAATTCTTCATGGAAGATTAAGACCTGAAGAAGAAGCAAGACTTATTGAGGATACAATGGCCATGGTGGATCACATCAAGAATTTCAAAGGAATTGAACTGGCAGTAATTGAGCCTGACATGAGGGGGGAAAGTATGTTTATGAAGATGAAATATGGTATTGCAAAAAGCCTTGTAGGAGACAGCAGTGCATTAACTGTGATAGGCCCTGCATCTATAATTAAAGAGATAAAGAAAGACCCTAGAAAGATTGAATTGTTGTTGAGCTAAAGGCATATAAATATTTATTAAGTATATGGATTTTAATTTATAATGCCATATCGTTGCGTCCACTGCTCGAAACTTTATGAAGATGCATCCAAAGAGGTTTTAACAGGATGCGCAAACTGCGGTAGAAAATTTTTCTTTTATATAAAAAAAGAAAAATTAGCTATGATGGAAAATTCTTCTCAAAAAAACGAGCCCGAATTGGAATTGGATGAAGAAGAAAGAAAAAAGATAGAAGCGGATGTGAGAGAAATTGCAGGTATTACTAATGAAGAAACGCCTATCTTTCTAGATTTTGAAAGTGTAAAAGTTATAAAAGAGGGGAAGTATCTTTTAGACCTGCCTAAATTATTTTCTGGAAAACCGCAGGTATATCAATTAGAGGACGGGCGATATATTGTTGATTTAAGTTTTATAAAAAGTGATGATAAGGATTAGTTCATCTGCGAAAGTATTATAAACTAAAAAAGATTTCAATTATAATGAAGATTGAGGTGAATATTGAGAAGAAATACTTTATTGTATTGTTGAGTGTTGTTTTAGTTTTAGGAATAATAGGAATAGGATATGCTTTTGGAGGGAACAATCCAAGCGTTGTTGG
>JAUSIK010000023.1 GCA_030648155.1 Nanobdellota archaeon
TCCGGTTTTAAAAATCCGTGAGAATCCGCGATTGTGTAACAATGTGCCTAAAAAGTAACGGAGGAGTTTATTAAGGTCAGCTAGGCGCGAATGGAAACCGTGCCGATAGTGTAATGGCACAAGCTGGCTTGACTGTGAGGCGTACATGCCAAACAGACGCGAAAGCGGAGCATAGTGAACCGACAGTACGCATTAGATGCGGCTCGGGATTATCGGATAAAAGCTACTCTGGGGATGGACCCTGAAATAAGGGTCTTGTTGTCCTACTCCGCAGCAATGCGGAGAAAGTATGGCTTATAACGGAGGACCGAAAACAGGTCTTGCCCGAAAAGGGTTTTAAAGTTTTCGGAACACCGTGGGAAGTCGAGAGAAGTAATTAAAAATATAGTGAAATTAACACAACGGCAGGAAGCTGTTATCTTGGGAACAATTCTCGGAGATGGCTACTTGCAAAAAACTGGCCTTAAAAACGCCCGGTTACGATTGGAGCATGGCGATGCTCAAAAGGAATATGTCCTTTGGAAAGGGAGTCAGTTTCCCAAATTATTTTTGGGAAAACCTGTCTATCTAGAACGCACGCATCCAAAAACGAACCGTGTTTACAAGTATTGGCGCTGGCAATCAAACTCAACGCCGGTTTTGGGAAAGTGGCATAGCTTGTTCTACAAAAATAACAAGAAGTGTCTGCCCAAGAATTTATCGGAGTTGTTGCAAGAGTCGCTCGCGCTTGCGGTGTGGTATATGGATGATGGATCTTTCTATCAAAATAATCACAATCGCTACAGTATGATATATCTCGGGCGGGTTTCATCAGAGGAAGCGAAAATTGCCGCGGAGGCGGTAGCTCGCAACTTTGATATCCATCCGAAAGTATATGACAAAAAACAGAAAGGGTACGCACTTTTCTTTCCGGTAACGGAAACAAAAAAATTGCACGATCTAATACGACCGTACATGCTTCCTTTATTCAATTACAAACTATATTCTCTTTGACCCCGTAACGACTTGTTCCACTTATTGTGGACGGAGTCCTGCGCCAAGTAAAAGGGCAGGGCTAAGACGCCATCTCCCTCCCCAATTTTGTATTTTAGAAATTTCTAGAGTTCAAAATTGGGGAGGGATGAAGATATAGTCTAATCTAAAAAAGATTGAACAGGCTAGTTCCGCCTAAGAGTCCAAATCGACGGCGGAGTTCGGCACCTCGATGTCGGCTCAGCATATCCTCCTGCTGGAGAAGGTGGGAAGGGTTTGGCTGTTCGCCAATTAAAATGCTACGTGAGCTGGGTTCAAACCGTCGAGAAGCGGAGCTTCTCGACAAGTGAAAAGTTCAAAGTCGAAAGTTAAAAAGTTCGGCTAATCGATAGTTTGAATCCAGAGGTAAGAAGACATCAAATATTTTCGTTTGTGAAATCGAATGATAGTCGCCTCATCGGCGACCCGCCGAAGAGGCGGGAGAGAAAATCAAATCACGGCGGTCTCTTGTAGTAATACAAGATGATCAAGTTAACTTATATCGGTGGAATCCCGCGTGACGGGACAATACCGAGGGAAGAGTGGGTTAGTGTTCCTTTGGCCGAGATTACTCGGCATAAGTGTTCGCTTCGCTCCCTTACCCGTAGAGACTGAACGTTAACTATCCAAAATTATTTTGGATAATATTACAGTCCGATCCCGCCGGTAACGGCGGTGTTGCTACTAAAAGCTAACAGCTAATAGCTAGCAGCTACCATTGCGTGAGACAGGTTGGTCTCCTATCTGCTGCAGGCGTTGATTCTTGAGAAGATTTAACTCTAGTAAAATATTGCTACTTCATAGAGTAATCTGTGATGACAATGTGGCTAATAACGGTGGAGGCTTTCATGCTCGAAATGCTTTGCGGTCCAAAGCGTTCGGCAAATGTGTTGAAGTTAATACCGTGGGAAGTCTTGTAAATTTCGTTGAGGGAATATGACTATGACAAATAGTACAAAAATAGGAAAGAAGACCCTACAGAAGTTGTTTTTGGTGCGTGGAGCGCATCCACAACTGCTATCGTAGGGTTTGCACTTGGGCGACTTGAAAAAATTGACCGTTTGCGTGAGGAGCAACGGCGTTTCGATCGGGAAGCCCAAGAAAGGAGAGCGAAAGCTCTCGCGAACTTAGCACAAGCGGTTCTTTAAAGATCCGCTTTCAGGACAAGGACGGTTTACTTGCCCCTTCAACGAAATTTACAAGACCCCGTAACGACTGGATTCAATTCCGTTTTAAGACGGAGGAGATGAAGATGAGAGATGCCTTAGTGCCAGACACCAAGATAACACTTTCATAATACGCCAACACCCTAAGTTTGTACGATACCCGCCCGAACGGACAGAATCCGCTCGGTACGGGCGGGTATCGTACAAAACGGGTGAAGATATAGTCTATGCCTCTGGTGACAGAGG
>JAUSIK010000001.1 GCA_030648155.1 Nanobdellota archaeon
CGCGATGGATGTCCGCCGCCGCCTTCTTGCCGTGACTCGTGAACTCCTCGGCGAGCGCGACGATGTCGGCCGGGTCGAGGTCGCAGATCTTCGCCCACTCCTCGATCGTGTGCTTCTCCGCCTCCTCGCGGAGGAGCTGAAGGCCGCTCTTGACGCGGCCGCCCTCGACCGTCGTGTCGACGAGCAGGTCGCCGGTGACAGCGTTCTCCTCGTCCTCGGGATCCACGGCGACGGGCTTGCCGTCCTTGAGGACGACGAAGGAGTCGAACTCGTACTCCTTCTCCTTCGAGTCGAGCCGCGTCTCGATCTCCCTGAGGCCGATCTCGGAGGCGTGGAGCAGCTTGCCCTCGTTCTCGCCGTCGGCGTGTACGAGCCAGCTCGTATTCGTCCAGGTCGTCTCGCCGTTCGCCGCGGCGGCGGCCTTGTTCGCGTTGGCGAGGAACGCGGCGTCGTAGCGCTCGTTCTCGAGCACCCAGCGGATCATGGCGAGGGCAAGCGCGCCCTCGGCGCCGGGCTGGATCGGGAGCCACTTCCACGCCTTGGCCGCGGTCTTCGAGAGCCGCGGGTCGACCACGGCGATCTTCAGGCGACCGCTCGTCAGCCCGTCTGTGATCGCGGCTGTCCGGTACGGCGGGCCGTAGTTGGCCTCGAACGGCGACGCGCCGACGAAGATCACGAACTCCGAGCCGGCGATGTCGGCCTGCCAGTACGCCTTCGCACCCAGCTGCCACTTGCCCTCGGTGAACTGCTCGCTCATCGCCTTGCCGGCGAAGTAGAGGGAGCCCTGGCAGACGGTCGTATGGCCGTGGGCGTTGACGGAGCCGTAGCTCTCCTGGATGAAGCGGCGGAGCAGCTCGCCGCGGCCGCCCTTGAGCCGGCCCCAGGCGAAGACGACCTGGTTGTTCTTCGGCCCGAAATCCGGGTGGTCCGGGTCGATCAGCGTGTCGACGTACTTCGCGTGCTTGGTCTTGAACTCTTCGACGGTCAGCTTGCCGTCCCAGATCGCCTTCACGTCGTCGGCCATCTCGGAGGAGGCGTCCTTGTCGCGCAGGGCCCACAGCTCCTTCAGGCCGGGGACGGCGCGGTTCTCGCCGATCGAGGAGAAGGTCTCGCCGCCCTCGACGATCTCGGTCACGGCCTGCTCGAACGGAATGCTCTTCCAGCGCCCGGAGCCGCGGGGCCCGTCGCGCTTCAGCACCTTGCGCAGCCGGTACGGGTCGTAGGCGGCCTGGATCCCCGCCTGCCCCTTCGGGCAGACCCAGCCGTCCACGGGCGCCGCCTGCGCTAGCGGCGTCTCGTACGGCAGCGCGGGGTGCATCGTCCACGGCGAGTACGGGCTGCCGTCGATCTTGACGACGACGCCGTCCAC
>JAUSIK010000011.1 GCA_030648155.1 Nanobdellota archaeon
CTCCGTTACTTTTTTGGAGGCTAGCGCCCCACTAAAACTGACCACCTCCCACTGTCATGTGCCTTTGACGGCGCAATTAGTCTTATCCTCTCAAAAGACGGGTGTTTCATTGTTGGCTCCATCCCTCCCAAAAGAGGAACTTCAAAGCCTGCCCGCTACGCTACGCATCCGAAATGATAAAACAATGAGAAGCTACAGTAAAGCTCCCGGGGTCTTTCCGTCTAGCCGCAGGTAACCGGCATCTTCACCGGTGCTGCATCTTCACCGTGCTGCTCCTGGAGACAGTTTCCAAGTCGTTACACCTTTCATGCGGGCCTCAACTTACGAGGCAAGGGGTTACGCTCAATCTGTTACTTAAACATTACCTAAAAGATAATGCGGCAAGATGTTTCCATCTTACTCTCTATGTCGCCATAGAGTTCGGACTATATCTTATCGCCTAAGGCGATTCTGGCGTATAGTCTCTGAGGATTCTTACAATTAACGGTATTTTCTCGTATTCATCTTCATGACCATCTGTCGTATTCTTTCTAATCCTTTCTCTTGAAGATGTTTACCCTTCGCCATCATTCGCACAATCTGCGCGAAGATACGAAAATCGTTTTTCTTTGCCGTTTTCAATGGATAGTGTTCAAAGAAAGGAATAATCCTTCTTAGGAGATCTTCTCTATTACGGACAACATATTTCATCATATGTTCATGATGATTGTCATATCGTTTGTTTAGATACAACGCACCGCATCCGAAGAATTTTCGTATGCCTTCAAGAGCTTTTTTGCTTTTGGTCTCTTGAGAAATCACAAACTCTGGAAATACCTGCCATTTCAATCGAAGACGAGATTTAGGATGCGTAAAGAAACTTACAGTGAAGCATCCTTCACCATCAACAAATCCCACAATCCACCCAATGTATGCAAGTCTTTCCTGCTGATTGTCTGCACGAGTCGCTTTGTTACTTTTCATGAAGATAAGGTTCTATATACCCTTATCTTTATTCTATCAGAGTAGCGCTCGATACTCCAGACGTTCCAGCATATAGCCAGATTTTACTAAAGCAGATTTCCTACTTTAACACGATTATAGTTATCGCGGACGTTCACTGGGGCTTCACCCACTCAGCTGCCCACCTTGCGGCAGGAACCGGCAGGATTAACACTCCAGCACTGGTCAGGTGTCGGCCTCTATACATCCTCTTACGAATTAAGCAGAGACCTGTGTTTTTGATAAACAGTCGCTTGAGAAACGGTAGCTGCGGCCCCGCACCCTCGCGGGTTTGGGGCAGATCTTATCCCGAAGTTACGACCACTTTTTTGCCGAGTTCCTTCAGGAGCTTTCACACGTTCACCTTGGCGCACTTACGCCAACCCACCTGTGTCGGTTTGCGGTACGGACTTATTCCACTCATATCTTTAAGACTTTTCCTGGAAGAGTGCTTACTCGGCTTCCCCACCTTACGGCGGGTCGTCGCGGTACTCCCCAACTCGCCTTACGGCAAGAAGGGCTATACAACGAACAAAAATCCGATAACTCGCCCGAGCTACTACTCTTCGTCATCTCAAAGAAGCATGGAACAAGGGGGAGGAATATTAACCTCCTGTCCATCCCTTCGCCATATTCTGGCGCGAGGTTAGGACCGCCTAACCCTTGGATGATTATCATTGCCAAGGAAACCTTGGGTTTTCGGTGTGGCAGGCTTTCACTGCCATTGCGGTTACTCATGCCAACATTCTCACTCCTCATTGCTCCACCTAGCCTTCCGGCTAAGCTTCACAGCTAATGAAGACGCTCCCCTACCACTCTTTCGCGAAAAGCGAAAGAATTCTTATCTTCGGTATTAAGCTTGAGCCCCTATACATCTGCGGCGCGGAATTCCTTAGCTAGTAAGCTGTTACGCACTTTTTAAAGGATAGCTGCTTCTGAGCGAACCTCCTAGCTATCTATGGAATACCACTTCCTCGTTTTGCACTTAGCTTAATTTAGGGACCTTAGATGAAGATCTGGGCTGTTTCCCTTTTGAGCATGGAGCTTAGCCCCCACGTTCTTACTGCCGATCCTTATGGTCCTGGCATTCGAAGTTTGATAAGAATACCTGGCTTGCGCCAAAATATTCTTTCCAGTGCTCTACCTCCAAGACCTGCGATCGACGCTAGTCCTAAAACTATTTCGGGGAGAACCAGCTATTACCAAGCTCGATTAGTTTTTCGCTTCTTACCACAACTCATCCCAGAGTATTGAACGGCTCACGGGTTCGGGCCTCCCCCCCGATTTCTCGGGGGTTCACCCTGGTCATGGCAAGCTCGCTTGGCTTCGGGTCGTACATAGAAGCTAATTGTTCGCGTTATTCACACTCGCTTTCGCTGTGCCTCCGCCCCAGAAGGGCTTAGACGTAGCATCTAAGTACACTCGTTGGCTCGTTCTGCAAAAAGCACGCCGTCACCCTGACTTGCGTCAGAGCTCCGACTCTTTGTAGGCAACATGGTTTCAGGTTCTATTTCACTGCCCTCATCGGGCTTCTTTTCACCTTTCCCTCACGGTACTGGTTCACTATCGGTGATATCAAGTATTTAGTCTTGGCCGATTAGTTCGGCCTGCTTCCCACGGGCTATTCATGTCCCGAGGTACTTAAGAAGGATAGCAAGGAGCATAAGGTAGTTTTTAGATACGGGGCTATTACCCTCTTTGGCTGCTTCTTTCCAAAAGCATTCTCCTAACCAACCCTTACCTTTGTACTCTCCCTCGGCAAATATTTCAGTGCACCCGAAATACTCCCGAAGCTATCCCCTTTCAACCCCCCATGTCTTGCGACACAAGGTTTAGACTGGTCCCTTTTCGCTCGCCGCTACTAAGGGAATCACATACGTTGTCTTTTCCTCCGCTTACTAGAATGTTTTACTTCAGCGGGTTAGCCGTCTCGCTTACGCGAAACTCTTCACGATTTCTCGTGAAGGGGTTTCCCCATTCGGACATCCCCGGATCAAAGGTTACTAGACACCTCCCCGAGGCTTTTCGCAGTCACGTCACGTCCTTCATCGCCTTGATATCCCTAGGCATCCACCATGTGCCTGTAATATATGCAACATACCATTGGCTAGCAACGAATACTCACTACTCATTGCACTATATGAAATTGTCAAAGGACTACATGAAGCAATGAAAAACCGCTCTACTCAAGCGGGTCTCTTCCGTGCATGCACAAAGCTCTCAGGCCGTTAACCGCTTGACAGTTTTGATATGGTCTTTCTATTCATCATGTGTTTCATATGTTACCTGAAAGGAAAAAAGATGTCAAGGATAAGAAAACCCGCCCCGTTCTATGAGGCGAGCTTTCCGAAATTACATCAATTTCTTTTATCCTTTCAACTTCCTCTTGAGATCTGCCAAAAGCTCTGCTGCCATTTCTTTTCCTCCCAATCCGAAAGCCAAACCTCCTGCAATAACAATCAAGGCAACAAGTCCGGTCAATACCGTCTGCAACAACATGGGCGCTATGCCCAACTGCATAAGGATTGCGATCAATGCGAAGATCCATATAGACCAACGCACAATCACTCCCACAAGATGACCATGTCCTATCTGAGTAGATTCAACCAATACGCGCAGAATCTTCTCTGAAAGATCGGCAATAATCACGGCAACCACAAAAATCAAAGATGCCACTACTACGTTAGGCAAATATGCCAAGACATCCTTAAGGAAACCTGCAAGTTCAGTTAAGCCCAATACTTCAACCGAGGCAAGCAAGAATACAATGGTCAACGACCACTTAAAGATAGACCCAATGAAGGCTGCTGCATCTACTTTAATGCCTGCTTTTGCAAGAGTCTCATCCCAGTTCCCCTTCTCAAAAATCTTGTTAAAGTTAAGACGTTTTAAGATATCCCCAACTAATTTCCCAACTGCAACAGAAATAACCCATCCAATAAAAAAGATGAGCAAGGCTCCTACCAAAGAAGGCAGAAAGCCGATAAACCCCTGCCACAAATCCTGGAGACCCTGAAGAGTTATAGCGTACCAATCGAGTATCATATATTTAGTTTATAGTTTATAGTTTTTAGTTTATAGACACGACCTTTTCCCTATATGAACATAAGGAGAGAATTAAGTCATTATACTACGGTCAAGCAAAGCTGTCCTGTGGATAACTTTTGCATGTCCGAGAAGGGCTTTTTTGTCCACCCATCCAAAATCTCTGCTATCTATACTCTCTTTTTTGTTATCCCCTTCAACCCAAAGAAAAGAACCCTGTACAGCAGTAATGCGCTTAAGGATGTACCGAGAAGAATCCTGTGGGTCTTTTAATACAACGACATGTCCTACCCTAGGACTGGAAAAGAGATAGGACATTCTATTCACTAAAACAAAATCCCCTTCTTCAATTGAGGATTCTCCCCCTACGGGAGATCTAGACATGCTTTGCTCTTTAACGAGAAAGTAAGAAAACATCTAAGACTTTACTCCATGCGTCTTCTCGAATATCTCTGCAATTTCTTCAACCGCAGTTTTTAATTGCAATGCAACCTCCATAGTTACCTCTTGCTTCACTCGCGAACAGAGCTTTGCAGCTTTCCAAAACTTCTCATGCAGATCAGGGAACAGGGCTACGTGTTCTGGTTTAAAATAGTCGGTCCAAAGAATCAAAAGCTCTTTCTTGCAGAGCTGTGCATGATCTTCTTTCACCGCAATGCACCGGGCAAGCGTATTCTCAAACTCCAGCCATTCTCGCCTGTCTGCATTGTCTGCTGGAGGTACCTGTACATAGAGCTTTTCTATCATTTTTATCACTGTAGCTACCGCAGTCTTTGCGGGCTCTAGGGTATAAATCCCACACGGAACATCACAATGCGCAAACACGCTCCGTGCTGGAAATAGCTTATGGAAGAATGAAAACAAAGAATAAAGATTCATATATATCAAAGATGACTCTCATAACCCGCCCACAGCTACGCAGTTGCTGGCGGGTCCTGAGAATTATCTTATTTGACCACGCCAACAAGCTTGAGAAGCTTGTATACTGCAGCCAAACCGACGAGGCCATAGACTGCTGTCACGGCCACTGGCATACTTCCCAATACCGTCTCTACAATATTCATATTCAACAATCCTACCAACCCCCAGTTCAACCCTCCGACAATAAGCAAAACGGCAACCGCTAGATTAAGTGGACTCTTATTCATACAAAAGAAGAAACTTTAGAGAATAATACGTTCCGACCTTTGCCCTGCATTACAATAGTATACCAAGATACAAGGAAGAACACTAGTCAATATGTAGTGG
>JAUSIK010000014.1 GCA_030648155.1 Nanobdellota archaeon
CCGAGGACGCGAAGAAGGCGCGCGAGCTCGTCCGGGCGACCGCGACGCGCGAGGAGCGCAAGCTCACGCCGCGCGAGCTCGAGCTGGTCGCGACGGCGGCGCTGCAGATCCGGGAGGCGCTCGAGCCCTTGCGCGCCGAGCTGGAGAATGTGTCCGGCTCGAAGAAGGGCGCGCTCACCAAGCACGTGAACAAGCTCACCGACGCCCTCCTCACCGGGGGCGAGCTCTCGGCCGGGGACGCCGAGCTGGCGAAGGCGGTCGACCCGAAGAACCTCGAGCGCGCGCGCGGTCTCGGCGACGGGCTCCTGCGCGACGTCGTCGAGCAAGCTCCGGCCGAAGCCGACCCGAACGAGGTGCGCGAGCTGGCCCATGACCTCTGCCTGCGTCCCGGCAGCCGCAAGGAGGACCTCGACGCGGTCGCCCAGTGGCTCGGCAAGGTGCGCGAGATGGCGATCGACATCGAGGCCCGGCGCGCGGACACCCGCGAGGCCGCGGTGGACGCCGTCCGCCGGCTCGAGGAGACGTGGCTGCTGTTCAAGGAGCTCGAGCCGAAGAAGATCGTCAACGACGAGCAGCTCTTCCGCGAGTTGAAGGAGCGCTTCGGTTCGGCGTACGGCTTCGGCGTGTACTTCCGCGGCGGCATGGGCGCCGAGGCGATCCGGGACCTGCTCCGCGACCTCGACCTGGCCGCAGAGGCCGCCGCGCTGCGCGAGACGATCCGGACGGCGAAGGGTCAGAAGCAGCAGCGGGCGATCAAGCGGCTCAAGGTCGGCAGCGCGTTCATCACGTCGGAGAACAAGCCGGAGTGGATGATTCTCGAGGCCGTCCCGGTGATCCCGCCGGAGCTGCGGCCGATGGTGCAGCTCGACGGTGGCCGCTTCGCCACGAGCGACCTGAACGACCTCTACCGGCGCGTGATCAACCGGAACAACCGACTCAAGCGGCTGCTCGACCTCGGCGCGCCCGAGATCATCGTCAACAACGAGAAGCGGATGCTGCAGGAGGCCGTGGACGCCCTGTTCGACAACGGCCGCCGCGGCCGCGCCGTCACCGGCCCGGGCAACCGGCCGCTGAAGTCGCTCTCCGACATGCTCAAAGGCAAGCAGGGCCGGTTCCGCCAGAACTTGCTCGGCAAGCGCGTGGACTACTCGGGCCGCTCGGTGATCGTCGCCGGCCCGAACCTCCGGCTGCACCAGTGCGGCCTGCCGAAGCTGATGGCGCTCGAGCTGTTCAAGCCGTTCATCTACTCGCGCCTCGACGCCAAGGGTCTGTCGATGACCCTCAAGCAGGCCAAGAAGTGGGTCGAAAAAGAGC
>JAUSIK010000017.1 GCA_030648155.1 Nanobdellota archaeon
GGAAAATACATTCGGCCAAGAACCCGGATTGTCTTTTTCCAAAAGAACCGGAGGAGCGATAACAAGGTTTCTGCCGTCAAGCTGTTGGGCAAGCATGGCTGATATGTAAGTTTTACCAAGACCCACAACGTCTGCTATAAAGACACCGCCGTATTCTTCGAGAATCTTTTTAGCATTTAATACTGCCTGCTCTTGATATTCTAGCTTCTTAAATTCCGCGGGAACATATTTATAAAATACTTCGCTCGTGCGGCTTATCTCGTCCTTAAAATACTCATAAAGGAATTTTAGGTATAAATCATAAGGAGTAATGGTATTATTTAGCCAAGTTTTCGTCTGTATTGTCTCAATGTATTTTTCAGAAACGTCAACTGCATTTTTCCAAAGCTCAGTGAACTTAAGTTTTGCAAATTCATAGTCAGACCTCGTTTTCAGCTCGACATTAAATTCTAAGTTGTCAATTAAGCCCGATTGAGTAAAATTGCTCGAACCCGTAATGACCCTGCCAACGTCTCTGTCTCCCTCTGCAAAAGTCATAATATAGAGCTTGGCGTGGATATTTTCCGAGGGATAGGCTTTTATTTCCAGCTTCCCACTTTTTAACCATTCCAGAAACTTATTGACCCCTTCTTCTAAATCGTGATTGTCTTCTGAAGTGACCATTTCCTCAACTAGAGTGTCAGAAAACTTTTCCTATGCTTCGGCATGAGAAAATTGCATCAGGCTATAAGTATCCCTGTTCGTGCTAATACCAATGAGAATTCTTAATTTCTCGGTATTTTCTAATGATTTATAAATAGCATAAAACCCGCTAGTGTAGAAATAACCAACTAAAACATCGAAAAACTTGGTGTCTTTGATGAGCACCTTAAACCTCTCGGAAAGATTCTTGTCCTTCTCGTTAGTTATAAAGGTTAAATCTGTATTCATTTTGTTATCAGCTTAATAATATCCTCGCGGTGATAGCGTCTTTCGCCAACACCACGTCTCGTGCCTACACGAATGGCTTTTAACTTTCCTTTCTTATCCCATCTCCTCAAAGTGGTAGGATGAACGTTAAGTATTTTTGCTACCTGCGCAATTGTTAAAAGCTCCGGT
>JAUSIK010000004.1 GCA_030648155.1 Nanobdellota archaeon
TTTGATGTTGGTGCGGATTTTTCTATGAATATCGAAATCGGCGAGGATACTTTTACTAAAAAGCCGTCGGTTATTGAAGAAATCGCCTATCGCGACACTTGGGGCAAAGGCGCAGACAGTTTTATTGCGATGATTTATGAACGATTGAAACTAATGCACGGGCTTTTGGCGGACGACGGCAGTATTTATGTGCATTGCGACCATAGAGTGAATAGTTACATGAGATTATGTCTTGATGAAATTTTTGGCAAAAATTCCTATCAGAATGAGATTATCTGGGAATATCAGGGTTCGTGGGTTGAGCCGAAAAATTATTTTCCTCGTCGGCATAACTCGATTCTCTATTATAAAAAATCCGACGAAGCATCTTTTAATCGACAGCATGAGAACAATTCAGAGGATCAAGTAAACTTCAAGCGATGGGAAAAATATATCTCTGATAATAAAATCTATGGGCGTAACTATCCGAAGGATGATATCAGGTTCAAGATGTATTTGGATAAATTTATTGAGAAAAATGGTAGAAAACCTAATGATGATGACATTATTTTTGAAAGCACGGGTTCAGTTATCGGTTCTGTCTGGTATGTGAAAAAAGTTGATCCTAAATCACCAGAAAATATAGATTATCCCACGCAAAAATCAGAGGCGTTACTAAGTCGAATTATTGAATCCTCCTCAAACGAAGGGGATGTTATCGCAGACTTTTTTGCCGGTTCCGGCACAACACTTGCTGTTGCTGAAAAACTAGGTCGCAAATGGATTGGCTCTGATCTTGGTAAGTTTTCAATTCATACAACTCGAAAACGGATGATTGGTGTACAAAGAGGATTAAAGAAAGCCGGCAAGGATTTTCGGGCTTTTGAGATTTTGAACATCGGAAAATACGAACGAGAAAAGTTTTTGGGTGTAAATGAAAATTTGCGTGAAGAAGAAAAAAGAATCCAGCGAGTAAACAAAGAAAAAGAATTTATCAAACTTATCCTTTCGGCGTACAAAGCCGAGCCGGTGGATTCTTTCAATACTTTTGTCGGTAA